>NZ_FNYS01000004.1 GCF_900109075.1 Myroides marinus
TTTGATATTCAGATAGCGCAAACAACTATTGTGTTTATACAGTATTTACTCATAAGTATCCGTTATAGAATGGAAGCTTATGAAACTATTGGAGGTCTATTTAAAGACCTCAAGCAAGATTATATTGAAAACAAATTGAACGTTAGATTATTAGCTGTAGTAGCCTTAATACTTGATGTTTTGGAAAAACTAGTAGAGTCTATTGATATTCATGATATTACAACTAAAATAATTGATAATATTGAATCTTTTGGACTTTTATCCAATAATTATCACTTTAAATATCAGGCTACTACGTGAAAGTAAATTGGTGCGAAACTTGAGTTAAATAATAGTGCTTTGTCACCAGACAGAACTCGCTGTGTGTTATCACGTGCGAAGATGATTAACGATGTAGCTCCTTGCTCAAACGACATCCAGAAGAATATGGTAAAGAAAGCAAAGATGATAACCGCAATCATACGATCTCTAACTACTTTAGCATATCTCACTATACGCGATATAATTAACCACATCAATATTAATAGTCCTGTGACAACTACAACTGCTTTACCATCCATCCCAAATATCTCTGCTGGGAACAATCTAATCTTACCTACGATATAGAATACATCACTAAAGGCATATAAGAATCCAATGATAGTGGTAATAGCTATTAGTATATAGTCTAGTGTTGTAAATGGATTGCGTTTAAGTTCATCCTGTTGAGCAGGAGTTAAGTCTTTTGTGTCTATAGATGTTTCTTCTTTTACTTCTGTAGATTTATTAGGAACATCGCCTATAGCTCCAAATATAGGTTTAGCAAACCAGAATTGTAGAGTACCTAGTAACATGAAGATACCTGCTAATCCAAATCCATAGTGCCATCCGATACGCTCTCCAATGTATCCACATAGCATCATACCAAAGAATGCACCTGCATTAACTCCCATGTAAAATATAGTATAAGCTCCATCTTTTTTCTCAGGGAATGATTTGTACATCTCTGATAGGATAGAAGTCATATTTGGTTTAAAGAATCCTGTACCTACTACTAGTAGTACTAATCCTAGATACATAAAGAATTCTGTTTCTAATGTCATAGAGGCGTGTCCTAGCGTCATTATTAATGAACCTACAACAACTGCCCATCTATAGCCTATATATTTATCAGCTAGTATACCTCCGAAGATAGGAGTAATATATAGTAGCATTGCATAAGTAGCGAATATAGCTCCAGCATCTACTACGCTCATTTCCCATCCAGGATTAAGCCCAATAACTGACATCGTTAAGAACTGAATAAGTAATACGCGCATTCCGTAGAATGAAAATCGCTCCCACATCTCTGTGAAAAATAGAACGAATAATCCTGAAGGATGTCCCAGAACTTTGCTATCGAAGAAATTCGGTCGTGCAGAAGTAGAGTTTTCCATGTGTTTAATAAATAGTGTAATTAAGTTAGTAATAGTCGATTACTATTGATGTTGTAATCTTGTCATAATGGCTAAAAATAGTAAAATAAACTTAAGTTTAATTGTTTTAGTGAAAATTATAAGCGGTTTTTATTGACAGAATGATATTTTTTGCTGGATTTATTTGATTATTGACAATTTTAGGCTTGCAATCGGTGATGTATCAAGAAAAGTGTAAATCAGAAAAGAGATTAACTGATAATATGATAATAATTAAGTAGTTGTGTTTTTTTAATGATGGCCTAGTGAATAGAGGTAGTCTATATGCAAATAAACTATAGAAGGAGCTGTTATTTTTTGGAAGAGTCCAATAGTTGCGACCATAAATGGTCAAAACATTCATAGTAGCTCAAAGAGGTCACTATTAGAATAGTGTTGAGGTAGAAGAGGTAGTTTTGTGTAGTGATTAATTCACCAACGTTCTTTGAATTATTGTTTTGAGATATAGGCATAAAAAAACACCTTAGTCTCTTAAGGTGTTTATATATCTAGAATTTTAGATTATTTTTTTTTCTTTTCGATAGGTCTAATAACCAACCTGTCATAGATCACTAAAGTGATTACTGAGAAGATACCAATAGCGAAGATTACATACCATATTTTATTAGGGTTATAAGTATTCCACAGCATATCTACCATTTCCCAGTGAGATAAACCTAGTTTTTGTTCTGCTAAAGCGAAATATTCGTTCTTAGAGAAAGGGAAGTGTACTTGGCTAATATCAATACTCTTTGATACCGCAAAGTCTTTGAACGATTGTATAACAGTAGGCCAATCTACAGATTCAGCTTTAAGGTTAAACTGTTTTTCGAATGCTGAGATAGACATATTAAGGGTCTTAGCACCTTGTTCGATAAACTGCTCATGACTTACTACTTCAGGCATTGGAACATTACGAGTAGCCATCTCTGTTTTTAGTAGAGATAATTTGTCTGACCAAGATTGGTATAAGTTTCCTGATATAAAGTCTGTAACGAAGTAACTAGCAGCAACTGGTAAGAAGTATGTTCCTTGGTATAAACCATCTTTTCCTTTAGGTGTAATCAACGAGATGAATGAAGATACTGTAGGACTAGACATCATCTCTCCGATAGAGAAGATCATAGTCCCTAAGATTGTGAACAAAGGATTGTGTGTATAGAACGTTAAACCTACACCAATACTTGCTATTAATGCTCCTCTGATTACAGCATTGATATGACGCATCTTAGTCACGAAGTATGAAATAGAGACTTGACAAATGATAATCATAAACGAGTCAATATTAGTAAACCACTCTGGTTTTACTTGACCATCTTGTGTAAGTAATGTCCCTAAGAAAGGTACATTTTCATTAATCCATTCACTTAACACAGCAGAGTTAACCCAGTCTTCGATGAAGTTAGGAAGTGTATTAAATAACTGGTTAAACATGGTCCAGAAGCCAATCATTAACAATAATAGAATTCCTAAACGTACATCTTTTAGAGCTTCGAATATACCTAATACAGAATCTTTAATAGCTTTACCGATAGAGTCTTTAGGCTTTTCTACTTTCGATTCTTTGTAGAAAAATAATACCACAATTAGATTAATAGCAATTACAATGGCTGCTTGTATAAAGATGATTTTCCATCCATAAGTAGTACGTAATCCTGATGACATTGCAGGACCGATAAACCCTCCGATGTTAACCATCATATAGAAGATACCAAAACCTAATGTACCAGTAGATTCATCTGTATTACTCGCAATAATTGCTGATGCTACAGGTTTAAAGAATGCTGCTCCTACTGCAACTAATAAGAATGCTGCATAAACATTAGTAAATGCTGTTACTTCTCCTAAAAGATAATAACCAGCAATCATAATGATAAAGGAAATAATCAATGAAATCTTGTAGCCTATACGGTCAGCGATAACTCCAAAAAATAGAGGGAGAAAGTATAAGATACCTACTACACCTCCCATGATACTACCCTTCTGTACGTGGTCAAACCCAAGTCCTCCCATGTCAGTAGAACCTACTAAATAAAGGCCTAATAAAGTGTAGATACCATACCATGCCCACCGTTCCATCAGTTCCATAAAACTGGCTATCCAGAAGTTTTTATTGAATGATCTTACAGTTTGTCCAAATGTTTTATTATTCTGCGACATGGGATTAGGTTGTTTAAAATTTAAAGGGGTTAAGTTAAGTCCTATATTCTATTCTGCAATGGATGAGAACCAAAAATTTGCTATTCAAATAGAAATATTGATGTAATCGGAGTAATTAGGATAATGTATTTAGATATAAAAAAAGCGCCTTAGTTACCTAAGACGCTTTATATGATAAGTGAGTAGAAGTATTATCTAACTTCTTGCATTAGTTTTTTCATCAATGGAGAAAGTGCAATTAACACAACTCCTGCTATTACAGCATATAGACCTAAGTCTTTATATCCTTCTGTATAAGATATTAATGCGTCATAGTTAGGGTGATTTCCTGTTGCTTCTTCACTAAGGTGAGAAGACATAGATGCTCCTATAATTCCTGCTACATACTGTCCGTATGCACTAGCTAAGAACCACATACCCATCATCATTCCTTGTAAGTTAGCAGTAGATAGTTTAGTCATAATCGAAAGACCGATTGGTGATAAACATAACTCTCCTAATGTGATGATTAATAAGGCAAATGTAAAGAAATCTAAAGAAGTCATACCAGCAGCATCAGCAAATAATCTTGTTGCGAATAGTGCGTAATATCCAGCTCCTAATAGGATAAATCCTAGACCGAATTTCATTACTGTATTAGGTTCAATCTTTTTCTTAGCCATCCAGATCCATAATAGACCTAAGATAGGTGCGATAAAGATGATGAAGAAAGCTCCTCCAGAGTTGTTCACTCCATTAGGATCTAAATGCATACCTAATAATTCTGGTGTTAAGTTTTTAGCTGCGAAGATACTTAGTGACCCTCCTGCTTGTTCGTAGATACCAAAGAATAATACTGAGAAGAAAATAAATACTAAAGCAGCGATAATTTTCTTACGCTCAGAAGAATTTAATTTAGTCATCTCGTAGAATAAGTAGATTAATGCTGCAGGACCTACAGTGTACATAAAGTAAGCTGTATATTCTGTGTTATCAATCATAAATACAATAACAGGAACCATACAGAAAGTTAAGATATATGTACCTACTTCTTTCCATAAAGGCATTCTTGTTTCTGTACCATCTTTAGCAACTTGTTTTGGTTGTAATCCGATAGGACCTAAGTGTCTTTTAGTAAAGATGAAGTTGATTAAACTGATCAACATTACAAAAGCTGCTAAACCAAAAGCAACACTCCAGCGGTGGTCGTGTCCGATAGTATCTGCAAAGAAGTGACCTTTACCAATAGCGATACATACGTATCCTCCGATAAGTGCACCTAAGTTAATCCCTGCGTAGAATAATGAGAATCCTGCGTCTGTACGCTCATCTCCTTTTTTGTATAAGTATCCTACCATTGTTGAGATATTTGGTTTAAAGAAACCTGTACCAATAACAGTAAAAGCAATACCTACAAAGAAGTATGCGTGTGGGTCAATTGCAAGAATGATACTACCTAAGATCATCATTGAGCCTCCCCAGAAAAGAGATTTACGGAAACCTAAGATTTTGTCAGCGAAGATACCTCCTAAGAAAGTAAATGCGTACACGAATGCTTGTGTAGCTCCGTATTGTAAGTTAGCTTGTGCTTCTCCAAAGTGTAGTTGGTCGATCATAAAGAAAACCAACATTCCTCTCATTCCATAGAAGCTAAAACGCTCCCACATCTCTGAGAAGAATAAGCTCCATATTTGTTTCGGGTACTTACCCGAAAAATTCTGAATCTCTTCTAATGTCTGTGTTTGACTCATTTTTTTATTTAATTTATTATTGTGCAATGCACAGTGTTCTTATCGAACACCATGCATTAGTTTTTTCAATAATGGGTTCACTAACATTACCATTACTGCAGCTGCAGCTGGAATTAAAGTGAATAAGAAGAAGAAGTGACTAAGAGAGTATTCTTCTTTGATATTTTCGATTTGTCCCCCTAAGATAGCTGCAAATTTCTGTGCAATAGCAAGAGCTAAATACCACATACCAAACATAAATGCAAGCATTTTACCAGGTACTAATTTAGAAACATAAGATAGTCCTACAGGTGAGATAAATAATTCTCCTAAGGTATGGAATAAGTATGTTAAAATTAGGAATATGATTGACATTTTTACTCCTTCAGTAGCTCCCATAGAACCTAATCCTAAGATTAAGAATCCGATAGCTACGAAGATTAATCCAATACCATACTTGAATGCAGCTGGTGGATTATATTTAGAATCCCATAGTTTAGATACTGTAGATGCTAAAGAAATAATGAAGAATGAGTTCAAGATAGAGAACCAAGATACAGTGATCTCAGAAACCTCTTTATTGAATTCTGCGTTCAACATATAGATAGCCATAGCCCAGATACCAGCAAAACAAATGAATAAAATCACATTAGACATTGCAATTTTAGACCATGTAGCTTTAGCTAATAATACTAGTACCCAAGATATAATAAGTAATGGAATAACTGTTAAACATGTATTGATAATGTTGAATGCAAGTAATGCTGTTCCTTCTAAAGATCTATCTACATAGTCTCTAGCTACTAACACTAATGATGTAGCTCCTTGTTCGAAACTCATGAAGAAGAACATTAGGAAGAATGCTAATAAGATTACTGCAAACATTCTATCTCTAATTACTTTTCCGTAACGTAAAATACGTGAAATCACCAAGTATAAGAAGGTAACTAAGGCAATGATAGCCATCATGTTTTGTCCTCTTAACGCTTCGGTATCTAAGAATGCAAATAAGTCTAATACACCATTTTTAGATAATGGGTCATTAAATGCATATAGTAAACCAATAACTGATACAATACCAATTAAGATGTAGTCAACTAAAGTGTAAGGGTTTTTAGTTTCTTCATCTTCTTTGATTTGCTCTGGTGTTTTAGCTACAGTAGTGTCTACTTTTTTAAGTTCACCTAAGTCTCCCATTAATGGTTTTGCTAACCAGAACTGAATAGTACCTAAAAGCATGAAAATACCTGCTAATCCAAATCCATAGTGCCATCCTTGTGTTTCTGCAAGGTAACCACAAAGCATCATTCCGAAGAAAGCTCCTGAGTTAACTCCCATGTAGAAAATAGTATAAGCACCATCTTTTTTGTCTGGTAATGATTTGTACATCTCTCCTAAGATAGAAGGCATATTCGGTTTAAAGAAACCTGTACCAATCACAAGACAAGCAAGACCTACGAAGAACCATAATTTAGAAATTCCTTCTGCAGCCATAGATGCGTGACCTAAAGTCATAATGATTGCTCCTACAATAACAGCCCAACGTGAACCGATGTATTTATCTGCAATCACTCCTCCTAAGATAGGAGTAAGGTATAATAACATGGCATAAGTACCATATAAAGCACCTGCTTGTTCTGCTGACCAGCCCCATCCAGAGAATGCATCTCCGAAGATAACTTTAGCAGTTAAGAATTGAATTAATAGGACTCTCATTCCGTAGAAAGAGAAACGTTCCCACATTTCTGTAAAGAACAGAACGAATAGACCTGCTGGGTGACCAAGCACCTTTGATTTAAATAGATCTGAGTTAGCTGTTTCTGCTGACATTTAAGTAAATATTAGTTTGTTTTAGTTCGTACATATTGGTGATATAGTACTTTGGTTGGTTTTGGTTGTAAGGTTTTGGCTTATAAATTGTTTAAGATGAAATTAGTCATCTTAGTGTATAATTGTAATCTAGTGTTACCTCCTGAGATACCATGGTTTTTGTCTGGGTAGATTAACCAATCGAAATCTTTGTTCTTTTGAACTAATGATTCGATCATTGCCATAGCGTTTTGTACGTGTACATTATCATCAGCAGTACCGTGGATAAGTAAGTAACGACCTTTTAGCTTTTCAGCATGTGTGATAGGTGAGTTATCATCATATCCTTTTGCGTTCTCTTGAGGAGTAGTCATATATCTCTCTGTGTAAATGCTGTCATAGTATCTCCAATTAATAACTGGTGCTACAGCGATAGCCATTTTAAACACATCATTTCCTTGTAAAAGAACATTTGAAGACATAAATCCTCCGTAACTCCATCCCCAAATACCAATTCTGTTAGTATCTACATAAGATTGAGTACCTAGGTATTTAGCAGCGATGATTTGATCATCTACTTCATATCTACCTAATTGGTTTTGAGTTACTTTTTTGAAGTCAGCTCCTTTAAATCCAGTTCCTCTACCATCTACAGTTACTACTATATATCCTTTTTGAGTAAGCATAGCGTGCCAGTAGTCATTAGAGTCATTCCATTTATCTGCTACAGACTGTGAACCAGGTCCACTGTATTGATACATAAATACTGGATACTTCTTAGAAGGATCAAAGTCTTTAGGCTTCATTACCCAAGCATTTAATTGTAATCCGTTTACAGTTGGGATTTGGATAAACTCTTTAGTAGGTAAGTTGTACTCTACTAGTTTGTTTTCTAATTCTTTGTTGTTAAGAATTTCTTTTACCACTTTACCACTCTTAGAATTCTTTAAAGTGTATGTAGGAGCAGTTGTGTTAGAAGAATAGATATTGATAAACTGTTGGAAGTTAGGGCTAAAGATAGCGTTGTTAGTTCCTAAGTTATCAGATAATTTTTGTTTGTTTTTACCATTAAGGTCTATTGAGTAGATACCTCTATAGATAGAACCTTCTTCTACAGATTGGTAGTATAATTTCTTGTTTTTAGCATCTATACCATAGTAATTAGTTACTTCCCAGTTACCTTTAGTAATTTGGTTTACTAATTTACCTTCTTTGTTATAGTAGTATAGGTGATTGTATCCATCTCTCTCACTTTGCCATACGAAGTCGTTATTGTCTAAGAAAGTAAGTGTATTTACATCTACATAAGCTTTATCTTTTTCGTTTAAGATAAGTTTCTTGTCTAATGTAGTTCCGTCGATAAAGAATATCTTAAGGTCGTTTTGATGTCTATTGATAACCTGAGCACTTAAGTACTTGCTATCATTCGTCCATTTAATTCTAGGAATATAGAAATCATTGAATTCGCTTAGGTTTACTTTCTCTGTTTTACCTGATTTAAGGTCAAAGATGTGAATCGATACTAAAGAGTTCTTTTCTCCTGCTTTAGGATATTTAAATTTATCTTGAGTAGGATATAGACCAGTTCCATAGATATCCATTGAATATTCTGGTACATCAGTCTCGTCAAATTTTACATAGGCTAATTTGTCTCCATCTTTGTTCCAATCAAACATACGTACGATACTGAACTCTTCTTCGTATACCCAATCAGAAATACCGTTAATGATATGATTCTTCTTACCATCATTAGTGATTTGTTGTGTTTTTTGAGAAGCTACGTCATATACAAAAAGGTTGTTTTGATATGCATAAGCGATCTTAGTACCATCATTAGAGAATGTAGGTTCCATAATTTTATGGTCTGCTACTTTTACTAATGTGTTTTTAGTAGGATTGTACAAATAAAAGTCTGCTAAAGCTGAACGACGGAAGATAGAAGTAGAGTTAGTACCTATCAATATTTGCTCTTCTTTGTGATCAAACACATAAGTGTCGATAGACTTTATATTTTGAAAAGCACTAGTAGAGAAGATAGTCTTTGCTTTCTCTAATGTTTCAAAATTGTATAAGTTGATTTCTTGTTGGTCTTTAGCAATGCGTTCAATACGAGTGTATTGATTTGATTTTTCCATCGAATTGACAGATTGCATTACTTTAGTTCTGAATGTACCATTCCAAATTTCTTCTTGTTGAATTTGCCTCTGAGCAACTCCAATTTGTGTGGCGATGATACAAAATAGTAAGGTTAGGTTAAGGTGTTTCATTGTGTATTTAATCGAAAAAACTTCCAATTTTAATGAAAAAATATGATTTACACCAATTTATTTTTTGAATAAGGCAAAAAAAGCTTAATTCTATTGACGCTATATTGGTAATAAATTTCATAATATGATAAACAAAAAGTACTAATAGCTGTTTTTTTAGTTTTTTTAACCTTGTAAGAATGAGTTATCTTTGTGGCATAAACAAAAATAAAGATGGAAGGTAATATTAATGGATTCTCTAAGCTGAGTAAACGTGACAAAATCAATTGGATAGCACAAACGTATTTTTCTAATTCTACAGATATCGTTGAATTAATAGAACAATATTGGAATTCAGATGAAGAATTACAGAAACTCCACGATGAGTTTATAGAGAATACAATCACGAATTTTTATTTGCCTTTTGGTGTTGCTCCTAACTTTAAGATAAACGATAGATGGTACACTGTGCCTATGGTTATCGAAGAGAGTTCTGTAGTGGCAGCAGCTTCTAAAGCTGCAAAGTTTTGGTCTGAAAGAGGAGGTTTTAAAACAACTATTCTTGGAACTGAGAAAATAGGTCAAGTACATTTTATATATAAAGGTGATAAGAATAAACTAGTTGAGTTTATCAAATCGATAGATAAGAAGTTCTATGAAGATACCACTTCTATTACGCAAAACATGCAAAAGCGCGGTGGAGGTATCTCTGCTATAGAACTGAGAGATAAAACTGCGGATGTAGATAATTACTATCAACTGCATGTTACTTTTGAGACAAAAGATAGTATGGGGGCAAACTTCATTAACTCTTGTCTTGAGCAAATCGCTAAAACTTTAAAATCTGAAGCTCTTAACCATATTGCATTTACTGATGAGGAGAAGGCAATAGATGTAGTGATGAGTATCTTGTCTAACTATGTGCCTAATTGTGTGGTTAGAGCTGAGGTGAGTTGCCCTATAGAGGATCTTAAAGGAAAAGATATTAAAGAACCACAATTATTTGCAGAGAAGTTTGTACAAGCTGTGCGTATTGCAGAAGTAGAACCTTTTAGAGCAGTAACCCATAATAAAGGTGTGATGAATGGTGTAGATGCTGTAGTGTTAGCGACTGGTAATGACTTTAGAGCTATCGAAGCCGGAGTACATGCTTATGCTGCACGTAATGGGCAGTACAGTAGTTTATCACATGCAAGTATAGAGAATGGTATCTTTAGATTTTGGATAGATCTACCACTAGCATTGGGAACTGTAGGAGGATTAACTTCTTTACACCCTATGGTAAAGGTAGCTCTAAAAATGCTTCAAAGCCCTTCTGCTACTGAATTAATGCAGATTATAGCAGTTGCAGGTCTAGCACAAAACTTTGCAGCTGTAAAATCACTTACAACGACTGGAATTCAGCAAGGACATATGAAAATGCACTTAATGAATATATTAAACCAATTTAAAGCTAATGATGCTGAACGAGTAAAGGTAGTAGCTCA
Source organism: Myroides marinus (assembly GCF_900109075.1). Taxonomy (GTDB): domain Bacteria; phylum Bacteroidota; class Bacteroidia; order Flavobacteriales; family Flavobacteriaceae; genus Flavobacterium; species Flavobacterium marinum_A. The sequence goes on from NZ_FNYS01000004.1 coordinate 10,845, forward strand.
CTTCGAGAAACACGTAGTAACTCACAGTGCAGTAGTTGAATTATTAGAAAGTCTTCGTAAATAATGATACAAGAGTATTATAGCAACGGTAAGCTTCTTATATCAGGAGAGTATGTAGTACTAGAAGGAGCAAAGGCTTTTGCTCTTCCTACTCAATATGGTCAATCTTTATCAGTTAAAGAGAATAGTAGTAATATAATTTCTTGGACTAGCTATGATGTAGATGGACAAGTGTGGATGAAGGAAGAGGTAGCGATTTCTGATATATACGGTACTGAGAGTATACCTGATGGAAGTAATTACTATCAAACCTTAGTAGAAGTATTGAGAGCTGCTCATAAACAGAATCCTGCTATATGTGTAGAGAGCAAAGGTTATGAGGTAGTTTCTAAGCTTACCTTTCCTCGTTTGTGGGGATTAGGTACATCTTCTACTTGGATCAATAATGTAGCTCAATGGTTTGATATAAATCCTTATCAATTACTACAAGAATCCTTTGGAGGCAGTGGTTATGATATTGCATGTGCTCGCTATAATACAGGAGTTTTTTACACCCTAACAGATTTATATAATCCCAAAGTTGAATTAATAGACTTTAAACCTCCATTTGCAGATAATATATATTTCGTTTATCTCAATCAAAAGAAGAGTAGTAAGGAGGCAATAGCCAACTTTAGAGCACAGAAATCTTTGATTAGTGAACAAGTAAAACGCATTTCAGAGATCAGTGTAGAGATGAGTATGTGTACAGAGCTAATTGATTTTATGAACCTTATGAATGAACATGAGGCTGTTATGAGTCAAATATTAAAAGTACCTACTGTGAAAGAAAGCTTATTTAACGACTTCAATGGTTCTATTAAAAGCCTAGGAGGATGGGGTGGTGACTTCGTAATGGTTGCTACCACTGAGAATCCAAAAGATTATTTCAAATCTAAAGGATATGAAATAATGATAAAATACACAGATATGATAATTTTTTAGAAGTTTAACTTCTATTTTAGATTTAAATGCAGTACTTTTAAGCTTTCATAATATAGTATTTTTAAGATTACAACTTATTAGATTCATTAGTAGGATTTGATGTTTAAGTAAGTCTATCATTAATTAAAGAAGAGGCATAAGTGCTATGTTTTGAGTACTGATTTAAGTAATGATTATTAGATTCTACTAATGCTTAATGTAGGTTTTAAGTAAAGAGTGTCTGGAACTTTATGAGCAAATTGGAGAGAAAGACAAACGAGAGGCTACCGTAACTGGTAGCCTCTTTTATTTTATAGATATTTGTCAATATTTTAATTGCTATTGTTTTTTAGTAGCTTCGTTTTGTAGATTAATCAATTGTTATGGCCAATAGAGAACTAATTAATATAACTAAGTTTTTACAGGAGAAAGGCTTCGAGTTTTTAGAAGGTTTAGTGACGCTTTTGAGTTTTGCTGAGAATAAACGCTTAGTGACTGAAACTTTTTTTAATGAAGATGGAAAGCTTCTTACAGACAGAGTGCTGTATGAAGAAATGCTAACGGAAGAAGGGGAGCTAGTGTTTTTAGAATTAGCTAATGATTGGTTTGTCTATATTAAAGAAGATCATACTAGAACAGGAGATAGTAAATATCTTACTCAACTATATAAAAATAAAAAGGCAATTGTAGATAAAGTACAGAAGTATACTCAATGGTCTTGGGCATTAGGAGTATCTAATCATTGGGCTATAGGTATTAATAACCCTAAAGGGAATGGATACTTAGAAGATACGTTATTATTTACTGTTGAGAATACAATAGAAGGGAGAGGTCTATATGTAATGTATCGCAATGAAGAGGTTGGATATGAAGTTGAGTATATGGAATACAATAGAACACTTGGTGGATGGGACTATGAAGGGGAGTTTAAGAAATATGCGATTATCTGTCACAGTCATAATTTAAATGAAATAGAAAATACAGTACAAGGTATTCTGAATCCAGGTGATGAGAACTTACTTAAGTTTATTCAGTATGGTTATTGGTATGTAGTGACTAATAAGTTAATGGCAGGATATAGTAATTATGAAGATGGAGAGCTACTATATTTCGCAAGTACAGATAAATTGTTTTTAGAAGTAGCCTATGAACGACAATTGTTTAAAATTATATTAGGTCGAGTAAAGCACAGTATTACTAAAGGAACTGCCATTATCCATTCAAATAATATAGAGAAATCCATTACCTATTATGTAGAAACAGAACGGGAGTTAGTCAGAAAATTAGAAACATTGTCTTGTATGTCAAATGAATTCGTATAATGAAGAATTGAAAAAAGAAAGTATGAATAGATATTACAGTTATGATCATTTAGACTTAGAAGGAAGAGAAGATTGCAAGAGTTATTATGAAGTATCTGAAGAAGGAGTTTATTTGTGCAGTATTACTTGTAATAAAGGTATTTGGACCAATAGTTATATACAAGTAGAAGATGGTGAGTTCTTTTTACCAGAAGCAATATTAGAACAAGAAGACAAAGAATTCCTAACAGAGATTAGTAGAGTAGAATTTACCAAAGCTCTTCAATTAAGTCAAGCTAGTTTTAAGACAGAGTGGATAGAATTTAAGTCAAGAGCAATGTCTTTATGTGAAGGAGAGATAAGTTGTTTCTACCCACAGGGAGTTGTGATTAAGCTAAATGAACCGTTCTATGGATTAGCTGATTATGATCAGTGTGCTAAAGTCGTACCTAGTGAACAAATGTATCCTGGTACTCCTGTTCGTTTTACAGTTGATTTTATTGATGAAGAGAATTATATCCTACATTTAACTATCAGGGTTTAACAATACTTTGTCAATTAGAATTGTTAAAATTAAACTTAAAGGGCTATTTTTGAGCTTTTAAAGATGAAAATATATATCAAGTGTTAACCTTAAAAAAGAAAATAGCTGTACAAATACAATGTTACCTATGGGTAGCGCTATTGTTATTTACTACAGTAGGATGTTCGGCTAAGAAAGCTTTCTTTGAGGTATCAGGTATTGAAGTAGGTAGTCCTTTAAACGCAAATAAAGCATTAGGAATAAACACTTCTACTAGTTGTGATATAGAGACTTCATCTTTAACTGTTTCTTCAAAACAGTTAAAACAAAAAGCAAAAGGAATATTAGCACATTCTCTGTTTCATACAGCAGAGATAGACTTAGCTTTATTCCATCATACGACTGGAGTACAACCTGATTATATCCTTAATGTAGTAGGTACTGATCCTCCTAAATACGTGTTGTATCAGCAGTTTAAATTAGCTATTGCTTAATCAATTTAAAAAGAATAGAGACAAGCTCTTATATAATAAAGAGTACTTGTCTTGGTAGACTATTTAAAACAAATTGATTACAATATTTTTAATTTAAAATCATGCAAATATTTAATAAGCAGTCGTATACTACGGCTGGATTCTTTACTCTAGGACTTAGGTTAGTTATAGGGTGGACATACTTTTCTGCTTTTTGGCGTAGATTAATTCTTGAGAACAAACTTATAGAAGAAGAAGCTGGGTATATTGGAGTGAAGTTTAATCACTTTTTACCAAATGCTTTAGGTATTAAACCACTTATAGAGTATTTAGTTACTCATCCAGAAGCCCTGTGGTGGTCTATGGTAATCTTTACTATTGTAGAAGCCATTGTTGGGTTATTTATCATGCTTGGGCTATTTACTCGTTTGATGTCTGTAGGTGTCTTCTTCCTCGCTATGGGAATCTTATTGGGATCAGGATGGATCGGAACGACTTGTTTAGACGAATGGCAAATAGGAGTATTAGGTGTTGCATCAGGCTTTATGTTGTTCCTTACAGGAGGAGGTTATGGTTCTCTTGACTATTATTTCTCTAAAAAGGGGAAAGCATTTACTACTAAGAAATGGTTTAGTTACCTAGGTTCGGGCGAACTTTATATTAAGAACCTTAAACCTATTGTATTCATTGGTTCATTTGCTATTTTATTTTTGACATTATACACAAATCAAGTTTTTCATGGGGGTGTATTTGGTACACTACACAATAAGTCTGTGAAACCTAAACTTGAATTAGCAGATGTAACTTGGCATGGTGATAAATTAGAATTTGAAGTATATAGAGTAGAAGGAGCCGATGTTTATGGCTCATTCTTGATCGGAGTACAATTAGAAACTACTGACGGAGAGATTCTTTATAAATGGGATGGAGAAGCACTTGCTAAGATGGAGAAGGACAATATCAATAATCACTATGTGGCTAAGGTAGCTCCTGGAAAACACAGTCTTGTTATTCCATTAGGTGCGAAAGCTATCATGACTTTTAATCCAGAAATACCACATCCAGGAAAGAGTGTTGTACTTCGTCTAATAGATATCAGTGGATTAGAGTGGACTGCTGAAGTGAACTAATATAAAGAGTTTATTATGAGTGTGGTAACTGATAAAATCCGTAAATTGCTGTAAAATTGTAATTATGAGTGTACTAGAAGATGTATTAAAGTCTGTGTCCCATAGACCATGGGCTTTACCAGAAGAACAATGGTTATTCTATCAAGAGTGGAATAGAGCTATCTTTCTTCATTTTGAGGTTCCTTATGATGTACTAAGAGCATTGGTACCTGAAGATCTAGAGATCGATGATTTAGATGGTAAACACTACGTATCTATAGTACCATTTACGATGGAGAATATACGCCCTCGTAGTTTGCCTGCAGTAAGCTTTATCTCTGACTTCGATGAGATTAATGTACGGACCTATGTGAAGATGGAAGGTAAACCAGGTGTTTACTTCTTGAATATAGAAGTAGGAAAAAGCCTATCAGCATTCGTATCTCGTACAGTATCCGGTCTTCCTTATGAAAAGTCAGAAATGAAAAGAACTACTGATACTTATATGTCTTTAAATGAAAAAAAGAGTTTCTTTTTAAGAGCAAAGTATGAGATAGGTGATGTAGTTCAGACCAAGACGTCTTTAGATAAATGGTTGACAGAGCGCTATTGTCTTTATGTTTATGTAGATGAAGAGCTTTACCGCTATGAGATACATCACAAAGAATGGGAAGTACATACCATCTCATTCGAAACTTTAGAGTTTGACTATCGTATAGGAGAGTTACACTTGACAGAAGATAATGTGATTAGTCAACATTATTCTCCTGGTGTAGTAGTAGCTTCATGGGATAAAGAAAAGATAAACTTGTAAGATTTATAATATTATAGTAGAAGCCTCATTGCAATGCAATGAGGCTTTTTTGTTGAATTATAATTGTTTTTGTGACATAATGTACTGTATATATGTTTTCTTAATTATATTTGGTAATAAGTAGTGATTGATATCTAACTTTTAAAGCCAACTCTTTATGAAATACAGAATCGAAATACCAGAGCCATGTCATGAAGACTGGAACCTAATGACCCCTCAGGATAAAGGGAGACACTGTGCTGTATGTGATAAAGTAGTCGTTGACTTCTCTAAAGCAAGTAAGCAAGAGATCATTAATCACATAAAGAAAGAGGGAAAGATATGTGGGCGTATTCCACGTCAGTATATAGGACTAAACTTAGAAGAGGAGAAGATCAGAAAGTCTTTTGGGCTAAATGGTATGGTGGCTACAATGGTAAACTTATTAGCACTAACAACGATAAGTACAGCTGTAGCTCAAGAGAAACCTAAAGTAGAATCTGTATGTCAAGATACTAAGACGAGTACTCCTTTAGCAACGTTAGTGCAGAGTACAACTAAGAACGAGAATACAAGGGTGATTAAAGGAAAGACTTATGAAGGTGGATTAGAATTGCCAGGTGTAACTATTATGATAAAAGGGACTGATATAGGTACTCAGAGTAATCTAGCAGGAGAATATGAATTAGTTGTTCCAGAAAAATATAATACTAAACGATTAACTATAGTTGCAAGTTTTATTGGGTTGAGTGATGTGAAGGTAAAAGTAGGTAAATCAAAAGATAACGTAGACTTCCATTTAGAAACGAGTGGTGAAGTTTTGGGAGATATAGAAATAATTAGGTACTAAGTAAAACAAGAAAAAATGAAGAGAAGTAAAGGATTATTAATAGTAGGTCTATTAATGATATCTATAGGAACGAGCTTAGTAGCAATGCAAAACTTTGGAATAGGTTTATTTTTACTTATCTCAGCAGTAGTAGTGTTACTATTTGCGTTAGGCATCAGTATTAAAGAAAAACGCAATACTAAAAAGTAGTATGGAACATTGTATTATTACATCTGTAACTCGTGATATAACCAAGGAAGAAGTTGAAAAAGTATTTGGAAAAGGTATAGAAGATGAGGTTTTGAAGTTTTGGAATACTTATGAATGTTTACTTTATAATAATGGGATAGCTCTTTTTGGGTTTGATGAGGCTATTGAAAGAAATAGTACATATGAGGTGAATGATTATGTGCCAGATTATTATATGATAGGGAATGATAGTGGAGGTACTGGTATCTTTTTGAAAAGAGGAGATAAAGAATTCATTGTTTACTATCTAGGTTTAGGGGCATTGGGCTCATTACCTTTTGAGTCTTTGGGTATTTCTTTTTTTGAGTGGATAGAAAATGACCCTACCTTAGAAGAAGAGGAAGAGTTTAATTATTTTGATATTATTGTTACAAAGAAACCTGCTGAATTGACTAAGTTTATCTTTGATTTAAAGAAAGAGTTTGATTTGACTATATCTTTAGGGGAGATAAAAAAACAAATAGAGGAAGAGCACTTTGTAGTGCGTCAGAACTTAATTGAAGGAGTTTATAAAAATTTAGTAGATAGATTAAATCAGAAATATGATAACTGTATAAGTTATAAGATTTCTAAAATTTAATCAATGAGAAAACCTAAGACAATAGCTTCTGTAAGCTCATGATCTTATTCTCTCTACCCCAATCATACGTTTTAGAAGTATCAGCTATATGCTTATATAATAGAAGTGCTTTTCTGTTTAGGAGAGCACTTTTTTCGTTTAGGTCACCCTTACATTTTAGTGCCATTAGTTTTAAGATATCTGCTAATGATTCTAGGTTCTCTAAGTCCATCCCATCTATACGAAGTAGGTAGGCTAAAGCTTCTTCATCAGTAGTTTGTATAAGAGAGTCTATATCTAAGAGTAGATTATCTTTAAGAGATGAGGTGAAGTCTTGTACTTGCTGTTCCGTCTCAAAGTCATCGATAGGTAATGAATTAAAAACGGCTCTTAGTAATTGAGCCGTTTGTTGTATCATTCTAAGTACGAGGTCTCTTCTTTCCATATCGGTAGACTATCGTATAGGTCGTAAGGTATTGCTAAACGTAACTTTAAACGGAGTTTGTTTATTGCCGTTATTCTTCATCACATAGATAAATTTAAACATCTTTGCGTGATCACTCTCTATTGTAAGTGAGCCACCCGTGTAGCTGTCTTTTAATACTATGTTCTGTGTGTTCTCTACACGAATAGACTTTGCTATACCTGATCTTAGGTCACTCATAGTCATTCCGTAGTAGTACGATTTACTATCCCCTTTTACAGAGATATTCTCTCCTTTATACCCTTTAGTTAGTATCACTACTGAGTAGTTATCAGCAGTAGCCTTAATATTTTTTAGGTAGTTGTCTTTAGTCTTGTCTGTTACAGATCTAAAGTCATCTCTTACTTGTGCATAGTCAGGTAAGTCAAGGACATCTTTTTCTTCAGGAAGTCTTTCTTCCTCTTTAATTTTTTCGATACGCTCATCAACGGTTAATTCTTTAGGCGGTGTGGTGGCTACATGTGATGCAGATTTACACATGGAGAATAAAACGATTAAAGCTAAGAAAGGTAATTTTTTCATATTCTTAATTTAACAATGATAGTGATGCGATCGTAAGTAAGTATCTTTGTTGCTGTAAAGATAATTTTTTACAGCCAATAAAAAAACTGTAAGGAGGAGTCTTAAACGTTAAAATAGAATATTAGATGAATTATGACGTCATATTAGTCGGAGGTGGAGCAGCTGGTTTTTTTACAGCTATCAATCTGGCAGAACAAAATAAAGGACTTAAAATAGCAATTATAGAGCGCGGTAAAGAGGTACTCTCTAAAGTGAGAATATCAGGAGGAGGTAGATGTAATGTTACCCATGCTTGTTTTGATCCTAAGGAGTTGACACAGTTTTATCCTCGTGGTGCCAAAGAGTTGTTAGGGCCTTTCCATCAGTTCTGTTCAGGCGACACCATAGAGTGGTTTGATCGTCACGGAGTAACACTGAAGATAGAAGAAGACGGAAGAATGTTTCCAGACACAGACTCATCTCAGACTATTATAGACTGCTTTATGAAGGCAGTTCGCGAGTTGAAGATAGATGTTATTACGAGTAGTAGTGTACAAGGAATCTTTAAGAAAGAGAATAGTTGGAAACTAGATACTACGACTGGTAATTATGAAGCGACCTACCTAATCATGACTACAGGTAGCAATCCTAAGATGTGGAACATTGTATCAGAGTTAGGACATAAGATTATCGAGCCTGTACCATCCCTATTTACCTTTAATATTAGCGATAAACGCATCAAAGATTTGATGGGAGTAGCTACACCTGCTGAGGTAAGTGTAAAGGGAACTAAGCTAGAAGCATCAGGACCATTATTAATCACCCATTGGGGGATGAGTGGGCCAGGTATATTGCGTCTATCAGCATGGGGAGCACGTATCTTAGCAGAGAAGAAATATCAGTTTCACATCACGGTTAACTGGATGCCTCAGCACAGCTTCGAATCATTAAAAGAAGAGTTGCAACGCATCCGTAAAGACCATGCTAAGAAGAATGTCATTAAGCGTATAGAGCTAGATCTACCTAATCGCTTATGGGAACGTATGGTAGTAATCTCAGGTATCTCAGAAGACACTAAATGGGCAGATGTGACGAATAAACAGTTAGATATACTATGTGGCGAACTTACTCAAGGGGAATATCAAGTCAATGGTAAGAGTACGTTTAAAGACGAGTTCGTTACTGCGGGAGGTGTCGATCTAAGAGAAGTAAACTTTAAGACCATGGAGAGCAAGCTACATAACAATCTATACTTCGCAGGAGAAATATTAAATATAGATGCCATCACAGGAGGTTTTAACTTTCAGAATGCATGGACGAATGGATATCTAGCTGCCGCAGCTATCACAACTAAAATAGAAGGGAACTAATATGAAATTTAGCTATTATAATATCACGAGTAAGATACTCTTATTTGTGTTTTGCTTATTGCCTTTCTTAGGGATGGCTGTCTTCTTTATACAGGTAGGTAATGGGTTGACGATGTCATTAGGAGGGTTAATGATCTTCTTGATTTTGGTATTTACCTATAAGAGTTTTTTTATCAAAGTAAGTATAGACGAATCAGGGGTGACCTATAAGAGTTTACTTAAAGAGAAGCACCTTAGATGGGATGAGGTTAAGGATATACTTATCGTAGTCAGAGAGAGAAGATCCGTACCAGACTACTATAGATTCGAAGAATGGATGAATGCTGGCAAAGCAGGTAAGAGTTACTTTGTTTTGTTTAGAACTACAGAAGGATTTCCAGTTAACCCTATGTTTATGTTTAGTGCTCCTATAGATGAAGACTATATCAGTGTACAGTTTAGACCTGCTATAAAGCGAGCTATAGAGAAATATCAGAAATAAAGAAAAGGAATAGAGAACAGCACTCTATTCCTTTTTTTGTGCTATTATGAAGGTAGAGTGATAGTGAAGAGGTGATGCACTTATATAAGTGTTGATAGGATCGTACAGTTTATGCTTGCTAAAAACTCTTCTTAATTTAGATTAAGCGATTTTTGTTGATACTGAAGCTATTTTTGAAATATCAAATTTTAATAAATAGTAATTATGAACAAGTTAACACGTATAAATGCAGAAGACGTAGCCTTCTTATTAATCGACCATCAAAGTGGATTGTTTCAAACAGTAAAGGATATCGAAGTAGCTACACTTCGTGAGAATGTAAAAGTATTGGCAGAGATAGCTGCAGTAGAAAATATCCCAGTAATCACGACTGCATCAGAACCAAAAGGGCCTAATGGACCGCTAATGCCTGAGATTCATCAGTTGGCTCCACATGCGCAGTATGTAGGACGTAACGGAGAAGTGAATGCATGGGATACTAAGGAATTCGCAGATGCTGTGAGAGCCACAGGTAAGAAAAAGCTAGTGATTGCTGGTGTATTGACTAGTGTATGTGTTGCTTTTCCAGCTATATCAGCAGCGGCAGAAGGATTCGAAGTATTTGCTGTGATAGATGCTTCTGGAGATATGAGTCCTATGTCAACACAAGTGACGATGAATAGACTGATGATGGCAGGAGTAATCCCAATTACGACTACAGCAGTATTAAGCGAAATCCTTAAAACGTGGAGACATAAGGACGCAGCTGTATATGCTAAAGGTATGTCAACAGTAATGCCTAATTACTTAGCACTAATCGAGAGTTATCAAAAGGCTCAAGATGTAGCATTAGAGAAATAACAAATAGAAGAGGAAGCTTTAAAAGAAAGTTTCCTCTTTTTGTTTATAGTAGATTGATGCTTAAGAGAGGATATGATGAGGTGATTTTTGATTGGATGACCCCTATAGTAGAGAATGAGGCGATGTCTATATTGTTTCCTTGGACATTCCTTGGAGTTTCGTAGGAGATTCATGGCTGTAGGATGTTTTTGTCGAAGGAATGTCCTCGTATACTCCTAGAATACCTCTACCTATCAGAATGAAAAACCTGGAGCAAACCTGGTGATAAATAAATAAAACAAAATAAATTCTGAACAGATCCGAATCAATATTCCTTCCAAAAACGTATTTACTAGCCTGATTAAGAGTCCAAAAAATGGACTACCTGATAAATGAAAAACAGATATATTACCTTGTCAATAAAAAAATCATGGCAGAAGCAAAAAGAGGAATATTGGGAGGAGTATCTGGTAAGGTAGGCCCTGTAGTAGGTGTTCAGTGGAGAAATAGATTTTTTTGGAGGAGTAAAGCAGAGCGAAGCAATAAATCGGCTACAGAGAAACAATTACTCCAACAGGCAAAGATGACATTAGTTTCAGGATTCTTAGCCAAAGGAAGATCATTTATCAATAAATACACCCCAAAAACAATGGGCAAAAAGTCAATGATTAATGGTACAGAGCAGCAGTCATCCTATCTCCTCAAGCACGGTGTAGGTATAGAGGATAACCAATCTTATCTCTTGCTCAACTTAGTGACTATGTCTGTAGGGGTACTTCCTGTGGCACATATAAGCGAAATCAATATACTAAATGATAGACAAATAGAGTTTAAATGGAAAGACAATAGCTTTAATGGTATTACATTAGATACAGATTTATTATGTGTAGTCTTATTTCACAGTGAGATGGACGAACTACATATCTGTGAGAATATTGGACAACGTGTAGATAAAGTTGGGCGTGCTTCTATACCTGATAACTGGACAACAGACAATATACATCTATGGACTATGTGGAAGAATGCAGACGAAACACTTAATAGCACTAGTCTATATCATGAAGTAGGATAAATGGACAATGAGGAATGAATAATGAGCCTTCGGCATTCTGTGAGAGTACTGGTGTGCTGTCATCAGTAGGGGGTGAAGTGCTATTCACCCTACAATGTATTTGTGCAATGGTTTATGGGGCGTAAAGTAATCGCCCGTACTAGTGTTGTTTGCGGGGTGTAGAGTATTTACGCTCATAATAGTGTTGTTGGATAGTATAATTTAATGTGTTTGATTTGGATTAGTATTAATCTTTATATTAATTAACAAAAAACATTATATTTATATCTGTTTTAAAGAAAATGAAATTGTTATTATGAGAGATAATATAAAGTATGGTGTTAAGCTTTCGGGAGTGGGAGTTTTTAGCTTTCTGAAGTTAGCTGTAGTAGGAGTGTCTAGTGCTATTATTAGTTTAATCACGGGGATAGTGTTACTGTCTAATGGATTGTTAGTAGATGAGCAAGGGAAGGCTTATGAGAGTTCGTTCAGCACATTTATTAAGGATTATCCTTATTTGTCGATCTTGTTATTGTTGACAGTGATTAGTATATATTTTGTTTTCTCGTTTGCTAGTCAGTACGCAATGCGCAAGGTAGCTAGTCGTGTGATAGAGGATAAGGCAGAGACTTACCTTGAGCCAATGATGGATAAGGCGATGGATAAAACACTAGGTAATATTAGTGAAGAGGAGAAGAGAAGTATGATACAGAGAGGACTTGACTATTCTGTACTGAAGCTTCAGACTGTAAGTAATATTAAAGAAGAAAGCTCTAATAGATGGGTGAAATATTTATTAGCCTATGGATTCTCTAAGTTAAAGTTAGACGACATCCCATTCGGAGATGAGAAATTTAATGTACGCGATGAGATTAAGAAGCGTGTGATGATAGCGATTAAAGATTTCGCTACTCCTTCTTCACAGTTGTTTTGGGCTATTGTGATTTACCACTGGTTAGTGATTGGCGTTATCTTGTTTATGAGATAATATCTCTTCGAATAGACTGTTTATTAACTGCATTCGTATAATTGTTAAGAGGTGCCATAGATAACTTTTAGTCAAATAGAGGTGCTGTCAATAAAAGATAGTATTTTTGTCTGAAAGAAATCACAGTGCAATGAATATAGAAGACTTTATTTTTGATAGAGAGATAAACTTAAACAGTGTTATAGACGGGAGCTTCTCATGGAGTTCACCTAGTAATATTGCTTTAGTTAAGTATTGGGGAAAGAAAGATAATCAAATACCTGCTAACCCTTCGTTGAGTTTTACATTAAATAACTGTAAGACAGAAACGACAATGACTTATAAAGTAAAGTCAGAGAAGGGAATTAGTTTTGATTTATTATTCGAAGGAAAACCAAAAGAAGACTTCAAGCCAAAGATTCAAAAGTTCTTTGAGAGAATTGTGAAGTATTGCCCATACATTGAAAATTACCATTTCGTTATCGATACTAAGAATACCTTTCCACATAGTTCAGGGATAGCTTCTTCGGCTTCAGGTATGGCTGCTATGGCTGTGAATGTAATGTCACTGGAGAAGAAACTGAATACAGATATGACAGAAGAGTTCTTTAATCAGAAAGCTTCTTTCTTAGCTCGTTTAGGGTCTGGTAGTGCGTGTAGAAGTGTAGCTGGTAGTGTAGTGGTATGGGGAGCGCAGGCAGATATACCTAATAGTTCAGATTTATACGGGGTAAGTTTCCCATTCGAAGTACACGATAAGTTTAAGCATTACTGCGATACTATTCTTTTAGTGGATAAAGGCGAGAAGAAAGTGTCTAGTACTGTAGGACATGACTTGATGCATAACCACCCTTATGCACAACAACGCTTTGGTCAAGCTCATGAGAACTTGTCTAAGTTGAAAAAAATATTGATAGAAGGTAATTTAGAAGAGTTTGTTGCGTTAGTAGAGAGCGAAGCTCTAACTTTACACGCGATGATGATGACTTCGATGCCTTACTTTATCTTGATGAAGCCTAATACACTTCAGATCATTGAGAAAATCTGGGCATTCAGAGAAAAGACATCAATACCAGTGTGTTTTACATTAGATGCTGGGGCAAATGTCCACGTTCTTTACCCAACTAGTGATAAAGACTTCGTTAGTACATTTATTAGACAAGAGCTTGCTGAATTCTGTCAAAATGGACAATTTATAGACGATCAAATAGGAATGGGATCATTATTAATCAAATAATTTTTGTAATTTTATACTACGGTATGCTAATTGCATACTATGAACTTAAAATTTGAAGATATGAAACAGTTAATGACAATTTTTGGTTTAGCAATAGTAAGTTTGTTTTTTAATCAAGCTACTTATGCACAGGAATTAGCTCCAGATCAAAACCCTAACTATAGAGTTAGTATGGTTAAGTATATGGCTGTTAAAGATTCGTTGACTAGTACAATGAGTACAACTGTACAAGATACTTATAAAGCATACGATTGGTATGAAGCTAAATTAGAGCGCAAAGCTCAAAAGAGACAGTGGAAACACGAAGAGCGTATGGCTCGAGCTAAATATGGTAGAAGTTATTCTAGCTATGATAATGGCTACTATGGTAATTACTACAACAGATATAATTCTGGATGGAGTAATTGGAATAATTGGAGACCTAGTATCGGGTTTAAGACTGGGAACTGGTGGTTCTCAATCTAGGATTTAAAAAACAATATGAAAAATAAAAAATAGGGATTATGCAAATTAAACGTATAGCATTAGCTGCAGTTTTAGCTGTGTCTGGATTAGCAATCACTTCATGTGGACGCCAAGTAACTAGAGTAAGTACTGAAGATACTATCGATATCAGCGGTAGATGGAATAACTCTGACTCTAGAGAGGTAGCTCAGGCTATGACAAGACAAATATTAGAAGAGCCATGGATCTATAACTTTAAAGAAGAGAACGAGGGTAAAAAACCTGTAGTTATCGTAGGTATGGTATATAATAAGAGTCATGAGCACATCGAAGCTGAAACATTCACTAAAGATGTAGAGCAGGCTTTTATCCAGTCTCAAAAAGTACGTTTAGTGCAAGGTGGAAAAAAACGTGATGAATTACGTGGTGAGCGTGCTGATCAACAAACGAACGCTTCTGCATCTTCTATGAAGAAATTTGGTTTAGAACAAGGAGCTGACTTCATGTTACAAGGTTCTATCAACTCTATCGTAGATGCTCACAAAAAGAAAAAAGTGGTTTATTACCAAGTTAACTTAGAGTTGACTAATATTCAAACAAACGAAGTTGTGTGGATTGGTGAGAAGAAAATCGCTAAGTACGTAAAAAACTAATTTAAAGGAAAATAGATGGTTTTAAGTAGAACCATATATTCTGTTATAAAAACATCATTGCTTATGGCGGTGATGTTTTTCGTGTTTGGATGTGCTACCTATCACGATAGGATAACAGATTATTATCAGAAATTAGGAGCTTCTGAGTTTGATCTTGCTGATAAGGCTTTGGACAAAAACTCTTTGTTACAGAAGCCTAGAAACCTGCTTCTTTTTTATATGGAAAAGGGGAGGGTAGCACACCTAAAAGGTGAATACGAAGTAAGTAATAGATATTTTAACCAAGCAGATTTATTAGTAGAGGATGGACTAAATACCACTGGTGATTTGGCTGTAGGTCTGTTCTTAAACTCTATGTCTCAAAATTATAAAGGAGAGGAGTTTGAGATTTTTATGCTTCATTATTATAAAGCTCTAAATTATATGTATTTAGGACAGGCTAATGAGGCAATAGTAGAAGCTAGACGTATCTCTCTGCAAAACTATGCTCAAGGTGATAAGTATAAGGAGAAAGCTACGCGCTACTCTAAAGATGCTTTCTCTCTGAACTTGCAAGGTTTAATCTATGAGTACAACAATAATTATAACGATGCTTTTATCGCTTATAGAAATGCTGTAGAGACTTATCAGTCTTCTAAAGATGGTACGTACTACGGTGTGGCTATGCCTACTCATCTAAAGTATGACGTGATGCGTATGGCTGCTAGAAATGGTTTTAATGGTGACTTAGCTAAGTATGAACGCGACTTTAACTTAAAACTAAAGAATCTGCCTGAATCGCCAGGAGGAGAGGTAGTTATTTTTTGGGAGAATGGTAGAGCGCCAATTAAAGAGCAAGAAAACTTATTCTTTACCTTAGCTAAAGGAGAGTCAGGAAGTTTAGTGTTTACTAATGCTTTAGGATTTGTGATTCCTCTTGACTTTGGTATTGCTGGTAAGACTAACTTAAATGATATTCACAGTGTGAATATTGCTTATCCTAAGTATATTGTACAGCCGTTGCCTTATAATAGTGCGACTGTTGTGACTAATGAGTCTACTAAAAGCTCGTTTGAGAAAGCTGAGGATATTGATGCTTTAGCTGTTTTGACTTTAAAGGAAAGAGCGGGTAAAGAGTTAGGTCAGATCTTAACGCGTGTAGCAGTTAAGAAAGCTGCGGAATACGCTGTGAAGGCTGCTGCTAAATCGAATGGGAGTAATGGTAATCCTGATGCTTTATTAGAAGGGATTGGTTTAGGTGTACAGTTGTTTAATATGTTTTCGGAGAAAGCAGATACTCGTAACTGGCAGACACTTCCAGCCCAGGTTAACTATACTCGTGTACCTCTACAGTTAGGTAAGAATACGATTAAAGTAACAATGGAACGCCCTAATGGACAGCGAATAGAGCACAATGTAGAGATAGAAGGTAATGGTAAAATGAAGTTCTATAACTTCGCTACTATGAATTAATATAGGATTATGAGTAAAGATAGAGTGTGTACACACTGTAAGACACCTATAGTATGTAATACAGATGATATTCAGGCATGTGACTGTACTAAAGTGGATATATCAAATGAAACACGTGTTTTTTTAGCAGGTTCGTTTCATAAGTGTCTGTGTAATGACTGTTTGACTAAGTTTGACCAGATGGTAGAATCGTGTAAAGGGAAAGAGTTCCCTAAGCGTAGAAGTGAGATGCAAGAGGGGGTTCATTATTATATGGAGAATGAGTATTTCGTCTTTACAGAACTGTATCATATGATGAAAGGACAATGCTGTCAAAATGGATGTAGACATTGTGTTTATGGCTTTAAAAACAGATATTTATAAAAAATTAAAGGTAAAAAAGAGGGTGTGCAGATATAATGTGTATTTTTGCATCGTGAATTTATAATAACAGCTATGAAAGGACCATTATTTTATTCAAAGATTCTTCTTTTTGGAGAATATGGAATTATTAAGGACTCTAAAGGATTATCTATACCTTATAATTTTTATAAGGGAGCATTAAAGATGTCTGAGAACTTAGAAGGGGTGGCTTTAAAGTCTAATCAAAGTTTAAAGAACTTCGCTGCTTATCTACATGATATGCAAGAGCAAGAGCCTACTTTGGTTAAGTTTGATCTAGAACGTTTAAATACTGAGATAGAAGAGGGATTATACTTTGATTCAAGTATTCCTCAAGGATATGGTGTGGGAAGTAGTGGAGCGTTAGTAGCTGCTATCTATGATCAATATGCTTATGATAAAATCACAGTATTAGAGAACCTTACTAAAGACAAATTACTTGTATTAAAAGGTATATTCGGTAAGATGGAAGCTTTCTTCCATGGTACTAGTTCTGGTTTAGATCCATTAAATAGTTATTTAAGCCTGCCTATCTTAATTAATTCAAAGGATAATATCGAGCCTGCGGGTATTCCATCTCAAAGTGTTGATGGAAAAGGTGCAGTATTCTTGATTGACTCTGGAATAGTTGGAGAGACAGCACCTATGATTACTATCTTTATGGAGAATCTGAAAGATCAAGGATTCCGTCAGATGCTAAAAGATCAGTTCGTAAAATATACTGATGCATGTGTGGAGAACTTCCTTAAAGGTGATGTGAAGTCTTTATTTAGCAATACGAAGTTGTTGTCTAATGTAGTATTAAATCACTTTAAACCTATGATTCCTGAGCAATTCCACAGTGTATGGCAAAAAGGAATTGAGACTAATGACTACTATTTAAAATTATGTGGTTCAGGTGGTGGAGGATATATCTTAGGGTTTACACCTGATATAGATAAAGCTAAAGAGTCTTTAAAAGATTATAAATTAGAAGTGGTATATCAGTTCTAATCAATATATGAAAAAATAAATGTTATAACCTTTCGCTCTTGCGAAACAAAATTGAAACAAGGGAAATGCTGTCTAGGAAAAATAAGTTGCTCTTAGCGAAGATATTTAGCTTGTTCTCAGTAGTGAGAGGTTATAACATTTTTATTATAGTATTGGCGCAATACTTAGCGTCTATATTTATCTTCGCTCCAGATATTAGAGCGTTAGATGTTGTTTTAGATTGGAAGTTGTTTCTAATCATCTTTGGGTCCTCATTAGCGATAGCAGGAGGATATATTATCAATAACTTTTATGATGCAGAGAAGGATTTAATTAATAGACCTATTAAGTCTATGTTAGATCGTTTAGTAAGTCAGACGACGAAGCTACGTGTGTATTTTGCACTTAACTTTTTGGCTGTAGGGATTGTATTCCCAGTGTCTTGGCATGCTTCATTATTCTTTTCTGCCTATATCTTTTTGTTGTGGTTTTATTCTCATAAGTTAAAGAAGTATCCTATCATTGGTAATCTTACAGCTTCATTATTAGCTATTTTACCTTTCTTTAGTATTCTGATGTACTTTAGATTCTATTATCCATCTATCTTTTTGCATGCAGCGTTCTTGTATTTGATCATCTTGATTAGAGAGTTGATAAAGGATATGGAGAATATTAAAGGAGACTTTGCTAATGATTATCAGACTATTCCTGTTCGCTTTGGAGAAGTAAGAGCTAAGCAATTAATCACTTTAGTAACATTGTTGACTCTGATACCTATCTTATTACTTTTAGAGAATAAGAATATTGGGTATATGGTGTATTATTTTTATTTGAGTGTGTTGGTTTTAGTATTGTTCTTGTATCGATTGTGGACATCTAAGACTGTAACGCAGTATCACAGTTTACATCTTAGCCTAAAAATATTGATATTATTAGGTGTTTTTTCTATTGTTTTGATAGATCCAGAGGTGCTAATAAATGGTAAGATACTAATAGAAGAAAAGTTGTAAGTCCTAAAAGTTGTGTAAACTTTTATAGTTATATAAATTAATGCATAGAATAAAACTATCTTTGCAAAAATCTTTTGATATGAATAACGGTAAGTCGAGTTCAGGAAATAATAAATCGAACCGCTCAGGAAGTAAGGGGGCAGCGGGTAAGAAGTCTTTTGGTTCTAGAGATGGAGCTAAGAAGTCGTATAGTGGAAATGACAGTAATAAGAAGTCTTTTGGTTCTAAAGATGGAGCTAAAAAGGCGTATAGTGGAAGTGATAATAATAAAAAACCTTTCGAATCTAAAGAGGGTAAAAAGCCTTTTGGTGCTAATACTGCTAAGAAGTATGATAGTAAACCAAGAGTGAAGAATACTCCGAAAGAAACTGATGAAATACGCTTAAATAAATATATTGGTAACTCTGGTGTTTGTTCTCGTCGTGAGGCAGATATCTATATAGTGTCTGGTAATGTAACTGTGAATGGAGTAGTGGTTACTGAGTTAGGATATAGAGTGAAGAAGACTGATGTGGTAAACTTTGACGGGACTGTTTTAACTCCTGAAAAACTTACTTATGTTTTGTTGAACAAACCAAAAGGGTTTGCAACTATCAATGAGCCTATAGTGTCTTCTGAGAATGTATTGAGCTTACTTAAAGGAGCATCTAAGTATCCTCTAGCTCCTATCGGACGTATGGATAAAACAACTATTGGATTAATGTTGTTTACAAATGATACTAACTTATTACAGAAGTTAAATTCAACAGACTCTCGTTCTTCTAAGTTGTACCATGTGTCTTTAGATAAGAATTTGAAATATGAAGATTTAGAGAAGGTTCAGAAAGGTGTTTATATCGATGAACGCCGTGTTTTTGTAGAAGAGGTATCTTATGTGGATGACCAACCTAAAACAGAAATAGGAATTAAATTAAAAGCATCTAACGTGAAATTAGTTAGAGCTATCTTCGAATCTCTTGGGTACAATGTTATTAAACTTGACCGTGTAATGTATGGTCAATTAACGAAATGGAACTTACCTAGAGGTAAATGGAGATTCTTAACTGATGAAGAGGTAAGAAACTTAAAGAATAGCTAATCTGATTTTAGATATACAAAAAGCTCGCTAGTGATAGCGAGCTTTTTTTATTTGGGAACATTTATGGTAAATGGCAATCTATGTAATGATTTAATCACTTTTTCTCCTTGCATAGCTGGTGTCCATTTCATCTTCTGGAGTATTGTGATTGCTTGTTTTCCAGCTATATCATTCATACAATTAGTAAGTGTAAAGTTGGTAAGTGAACCATCTGTTTCAACATTGAACTGCACAGTAAATGTTAGCTCTTTAGTACCTTCTGGTAAGTTAGGTATTTTGAATTCATTTAAGAATGCTTCATTGAATGCGGCTTTACCTTCAGGATAATGTGCCGCTACTGTCACAGGAGTGTTCGAGGTCTTTTTGCATTTACAGGTAGTGTCTTCTGTATTGTTTTTAGTACTGTGTTCTTGAGAGTAAGTATTTACAGTTATAAATAACAAAGTTAATACGGTTAGTACTTTTTTCATAGTTTGAATTTTCTATTAAAGGTACTTGTTTTTAGTTAGTTATATTTTTGAATGTTTGAATAGTGATATAAAAAAAGGTGAACAATTGTATTGTCCACCTTTGTAAGTTGTATTATATAATATTTTTATTGTAAGTAACTTGGTAATTCCATAGGTATTTCCATTACTAAAACTTGGCTATTCTCATTAGCTTTAATTGTAAAGCTCTCTTCTCCATCTATCCCTACAGCATCTCTTCTGTGTAAGATGTCTTCTCCTACAGTGATATCTCCTTCTAGTACGAATAAGAATACTCCGTTAGATTTGTCTTTTAGCTCATAAGTAAGTTCTTTACCTTGCTCTAAGTCAGTCATGTGAAACCAAGCATTCTGATGAATCCATACTCCTTTATCATCTGGATTAGGAGATAAGATTTGATCCCATTGATTGATTCTATCTTCTTTGTTTAGTTTTAACTGATCATAACGAGGTTTTACGTTCAACTTGTCAGGGAATATCCATATCTGTAAGAATTTACTTTCCTCGTTCTCATTTGGATTAAATTCACTGTGTTGAACACCTGTACCAGCACTCATTACCTGAATTTCGCCTTCGTTAATGATAGTTCCATTTCCCATACTATCTTTATGAGATAAGCTTCCTGATAATGGGATAGAGATAATCTCCATATTATCATGTGGATGAGTACCAAATCCCATACCTGCGGCTACATTGTCATCATTAAGTACACGTAGTACACCGAAGTGTATTCTATCGTTATTTCTGTAGTTAGCGAAGCTAAAAGTATGATGTGATTTTAACCATCCGTGATTAGCATATCCTCTACTGTCGGCTGTGTATATAATTCTTGTTTTCATGTCTCTAATGTTTTGTAGTACAAAGATATGACACGTAATGTCCTAACTCCCTTAATGTAGGTTAAGAAGTTCTTATAACACTAGTAGCCTATTTATTACGCGTGTTATCGAAGTACTCTCTTAAGATATCCTCTCTAAAATCTGGATGAGCAATATTAGCTAGAGCATGTACGCGATCTACAATTGACTTTCCTCTAAGATCAGCTACACCATATTCTGTAACGATGTATTGAGCATGAGCACGAGAAGTTACTACACCAGCACCTTTTTTTAAGAATGGAACAATCTTATTGCCTCCCTTTTTAGTTGTAGCAGACATGGCTATAATAGCTTTTCCACCTTGGCTTCTAGTAGCACCACGCATAAAGTCTACTTGTCCTCCCACACCAGAGTAAATATTAGCCCCTATAGAGTCAGCACATATCTGACCTGTAACATCAATCTCAACAGCAGAGTTGATGGCTATCATCTTTGGGTTTTGTTGAATGATAAAAGGATCATTTGTATATGAACACTCTCTTAGTTCAAAGAAAGGATTGTTATCTACATATTTATACAATTTCTCAGTACCTATAAGGAACGTAGAAATAGCTTTCCCATTAGATATAGTTTGTTGCGAACAGTCTAGCGCACCTGCCTCTATCAAGTCAATAACTCCGTCTGCAAACATCTCTGTGTGCAATCCTAAATGTTTGTGATTCTTTAGGCGTTGTAATACTGCTTCTGGTATAGAGCCTATCCCCATCTGTAAAGTACTACCATCCTCTATCATTTCGGCTATATATCCACCTATCTTATCTTCTACTTCTCCGAACTCAGCACTGTATTCTGTCAATAGAGGAGTGTGGTGTTCTACCAGTACATCTATCTGAGATATGTGTAATACAGCATCTCCAAAGGTTTTAGGCATATAGTTATTTACCTGTGCAATAACTAATTTAGCAGAGCGTATAGCTGCTGCTGCAGCTACTACAGAAGGCCCTAATGAACAGTATCCGTTTTCGTCAGGTGTAGAAACTTGAATTAGAGCAACATCTAGAGGCACTAATCCATTATCAAAAAGCGATGGAAGTTCACTTAGAAATACTGGAGTATAAGTACCATTGCCTTCTCGAATGGTATGTCTAACATTACCTCCCACAAAAAATGAGTTTACAAAAAAGCTCTCTTTATACTTCGGATCAGCATAAGGTGCATTACCTAAAGTATGGATGTGACAGAACTCTACATTTCTTAGTTCTGATGCTCTTGCAACTATTGCATCTATTAAATGATTAGGAGTACATGCTACTGCATGTAGATAGATACGGTCGCCAGACTTGATAAGCTTAGCAGCTTCTTGTGCTGTAGTATAATTCATTTGTTGTGTGTATTTCTTGGGTAAGACAATTTATTTCTTTAAAAGTACAGCATTAGTATATATAAGGCAAACAAAAAGTCTGTATAATCATTTTTTCATTGGTTGTAATAGTGTAATTTTGTAGGATATAAAATTTTAAGGTATGATAATTCCAAAAACTCTTGAAGAAATCGAGTTGATGAGACAGAGCGCATTGCTTGTTTCTAAAACATTAGGAATGATAGCTACAGAGCTAAAACCAGGAGTAACAACTTTAGAGCTTGATGCAAAAGCTGAAGAATTTATTAGAGATCACGGAGCAGTACCAGGATTTAAAGGCCTTTACGGTTGTCCTTCTACATTGTTGACAAGTGTGAATGATCAGATTGTACACGGATTACCTACAGATCGTCCTTTAGAAGAAGGAGATATCGTATCTGTGGATTGTGGTACAGTGATGAATGGATTTTATGGTGACCACGCTTACACATTCGAGATTGGTGATGTAGATCCAGCTACTAAGAAGTTATTACAGATTACAAAAGAATCTCTTTACGTAGGTATTAGAGAGTTCAGATTAGGAAATAGAGTAGAAGACGTAGGTAGTGCTATCCAACGTTACTGTGAGAAAGAAGGATATACTGTAGTACGAGAGCTAGTAGGTCACGGATTAGGACGTAAGATGCACGAAGATCCAGAAATGCCTAACTACGGTAAACCAGGTAATGGTAAACGCTTTGTAGAAGGTATGGTAGTCGCTATCGAACCTATGATTAACTTAGGTACTCGTAATATCAAACAACTTAATGATGGATGGACTATAGTTACACGCGATGGTAAGCCTTCAGCACACTTTGAGCACGATGTAGCATTAGTGAACGGTAAACCAGAATTACTATCTACTTACCAATATATCTATCAAGCATTAGGTATTACTAGCAACGAAGAAGATGAGTTTAGAGCTAAACCATTAGTTCTATAATTACTCAATTCTGTTGATGAAGAAGTTATTCAAAACAATATTGAACATAGTACCTCGACCGATATTAATTCGGTTGAGCTACGTTGTTCGACCTCTTATGGCATGGTACCTTAAGGGAGATACTTATACGGATCCTATAGACGGGAAGAGCTTTAAGACCTTCTTGCCTTATGGCTATGCTAAGCAGCGTCCTAATGTACTTTCTCCTAGTACCCTTTCACTAGAGAGACACCGCCTCCTATGGCTTTATCTTCAACGCGAAACAGACTTTTTTAGCTCACCTAAGAAAGTACTACACTTCGCACCCGAACAAGCTTTTTATAAACGCTTTAAGAAGCAGCCCAATTTAGATTATACTACTACAGACTTAGAATCACCTTTAGCAGACGTTAAAGCAGATATCTGTAATCTTCCTTTTGAGGATAATAGCTTTGATATGATATTGTGTAATCACGTATTAGAGCATATTCCTGATGATACTAAAGCAATGCATGAGCTTTACCGTATCCTTAAACCAGGAGGAATGGGGATATTTCAAATCCCACAAGATATGTCTCGTGCTGTTACTTTTCAAGATGATAGTATAACAGATCCTAAAGAACGTACTCTTATATTTGGTCAATACGATCACGTACGAGTATATGGACGTGATTATTTTGATAAACTTAGATCAATTGGTTTTACTGTAGTCGAAGAAGACTTTATCCATAAACTTACCCAAGAAGAAGTGATTAAGTACTGCCTAGCAGAAGGAGAGATTATACCTGTGTGTTATAAGCCTTAAGTGGTAATGAGGAATGAACAATGAGGAATGAACAATGAGGAATGAATAATGAGGAATGAATAATGACACACCGTATTTAATGTAGAGACGGCAATACATTGCGTCTACCATAAAGTATTTTTATCACACATCATAACGACTGTCTGGTATAAGTATGCGATATTGTGTTATATATTAAGTGGCTTATAATCTAAAAATACTTCTTACATTCTTATTCCAGTGTTTTTGTAGGAGTACAATAAATGTAAGTTCTAATGTAGAAATGATACCTCCCAAAAGAAATATATTTGCCAATCCATGTGTTGAATTTAAAAGTAACTCTGCTAAATAAAGAATCATACATATAGTCCAAGAGTAATTAAGTATTGTTTGTGGTAAATAAAAGTTATTGAACTTGAGATAGTTTATAGTAAATAGGAGTATTCGAAGTAGTATTAAGACAATAAGTATTTGGGTAATAAATACATTTTTGACTATAAATGTTGTTACTATTATAGGAAGCCAGCCGATAGTATTTATAAGACTATAGTATTTGTTTACGTTGATTGTTGGTATACATAATAATAGATTAAACAAGATTATTGTCACAAGTAGTGTATCATAGTATACTAGACTGTTTTTGAATAAGTATACCATGATAAATAAAAATATTACACTACATCTTGTTATAATTCCTTTCATGCGATCATATCCTCTATACTAGGTCTTTTTATTTTACCTGTTATCACGCTTTCTATCATAGACTTTATGTTCTGGTTAATAGGATCATTAGGCTCTATTAGTAACGCCTGGTTTATTAGAGCTAATGCTTCATCGTCTTTTTGAATTAGTATCAAGTTAGCAGCATGATTAGCCATTAAGGTATGGTCATCCGAAGCTCTTCTTAATGCTTCTTCAGAGTATGATACCGTCTTGTCTATATCATTAATATACATAGCCTCAATAGAAGCCTCTCTAGGTACATCGGGATTATCTAATTCTATAGAACACGCTTGTTCTAGCATATTTAATGCTTCTTGATGACGGTCCAATACTTGATAAGACTTAGCCATTAAGAACATACTTGGCCAGTGGTTTGGATATAGTTCTAATGCTTTTTTAAACCCATTGATTGAGTCTTCAAGACGTTTAATGTTATTATCGTCTAAACTATCCTCTTTCTCACCTCCTAGTATAATTAATCCTTCTTGGTCTTTTATTGCCTGGTTGTATAGCAAGTTGAATTGTTCTATATCTTGTTCGTCTATACTCTGATTATTTATACTATCATCTATTACACTGTAGATAGAGCCATCTAGTAAGTCTTTAATCTCTTCAGGGATTAGCACTTTACTATTCGGTGAATAAGGATTAAGTATTAATGTATTGCCTGATGTGAATTGAAATAAGTCTTGCGCTGTCAATGTTATGTAAGGCATACCTTCTTTCAGTTCTCCATTGTCATAAATTCTATCCAAAGAAGAGAATATTGGTATCATACCATTGTCGAATGTGATGATTTGTACTTTAGTATTTTCTCCTTCCGTTAGAGTATTAGTATCTCCGTGATGTAAAGCAATTAGTTCGCTAGCTAGTAGTTGCTGATAAAATGCTTTTAGAGCATTAGTATCTATATCTTTATTTAGAAGACATTTCTCTAGTTCATTTTCAGGAAATGTATTAGTACTCTTTTTCTTTTTGAATAGGTCAAATAATCCCATAGATTTAGTGTGTTAATTCCTTTTAGCTATCTATTCTAGATAGTGAAATATATAATGATAGAGTTGTTTTGGTAATAATAAATCAAACTTAATGAATTTTGATGTAAATGTGTTTGAGTATTTGAATAGATAGGTATATCTGAAAATAAACAATTCTAGAGAGTTTAAAGTCATTTAGGATAAATAATGAGGATCCACCGTATTTAATGTAGAGACGGCAATATATTGCGTCTACTGCAAAGTATATTCCACAACGACTGTCTGGTGTAAGTTCTTTATAACGGATATTTTATTTAAGAATTAAAACATTAATAGAAATTCCTCTTTTTTGATAATTTCATTGATCAGTGTAGTCATTGTTAGTACATGATTCTAATTAATAAAATACGTAGTTACCTTTTCCATCGGTTTTATACTTTGAGATATAATCCAACTTATAGTCTTGTAGGTCTTTGTATACACATTCAGCCACATCTATTTTTTTTAACCTTACCGTTTCATTAATTATAAGATCAGTTTTAAAAGACTCATTTTTACCAGGCTTGTGTATCATATTCTCACCTACTAAACTATAAATAGGGTGTCCTTTATACCAGAGAATTAGTTTAAGACAAACAAGAGTATTTTTTAATATATAAAATATTACATATAATACTAGTAATGAAAAAAGTGCGTAAGCACCTGCTTTAAATATAGCCAAGATGGTTATACCATCTCTATCTAGTTGAACAAAGTAAGGAATTAATACTCCGAAAAGCACAAGCATCAATATGATTTTTGACACAGTGTATTTTCCTACACTAGGAGCAATTATTTTTATTTTTATGCGGTTTATAGTTGTTAGTAAAATAAATGATAGGGCAGTTATCACTAATAAGTATTGTGGTATAAATACAAAGGGAATTATCATAAAGAATAGTAATCCATTGTAAGTAGTTTTGTTTTTTGGAATATAATAATATAGTAACCCCAGAATTATGATAGCTATTGCTAATATCAGCTTAGTCGTCAGGTCGAAAGGGTTTAGTCTGATGTGTAGTGGTGTATTGACACCATCATTTACTACTAGATATTTCTTACTTAAAAGTTCAGTGTCAAAAGTCAGATAATTACCATCATCATCTTTCATGAATGAGATGTTTATATTATCAGAAGTTGTAAGTTTTGGGAAGTTTATATCTTGTTGTTTGACGTTTTTTCCATTTTGATCCTCTAAGATAAAATAAAGTTTATATACAAGTTTCTCATTACTAAATATCGTTTTAGTTTTTCTTTCTTGTATCTTATAATTACCCAAATTAACCCATGGTTTGATGGAGATAGGCTGTCTAGAACGTTTAATTTTATTATAGAATAGTTTAGGAGAGAATGATTCATCATTAAGTATATTCTCTGTTTTATGATTATCTATAGTGTAGTAAAGGTCTATGCCGCTAATAAATAGTAGAATGCATGACAGTATTTTTACCCAAAGACTTGTTTTTAATGATTTCATAGCATGTTTAATGTCGTTCTAATTTACTAAAAAAATACTGTGATATACACTGTTTTCTGTTTAATCTGATTTCTTGTGATGTCTTAAACTAATTCTAAATAACCTTCGGTATCCGTGAGGTTATCCGTATCTTCGTATATATTTTTGACTGATTATGGAAGATAAGAAGATAACGACAGTACTTTTTGATATGGATGGAGTCTTGATTGACTCAGAAGGTTTTTGGCAACAAGCAGAAGAGGAAGTTTTTACCTCTATGGGGGCTACTTGGGATGAAGCGATAGCTATTCAAACACAGGGTAAAACAACAAGAGCAGTGACTGAGTTATGGTATAACCTTTATCCATGGGAAGGAAAGTCTATAGAAGAAGTAGAGCAAATGGTGATCGATAGAGTAGATGAATTAATTAGTACAGAAGGAGAAATAAAAGAAGGAGTAATTCAGACTTTAGAATTTTTAGAGGAACGTAATATCAAGATTGGATTAGCAACTAATTCGCCAGAATCTTTGATTGTTACTGTTTTAAAGCGTTTAGGTATTAAGAAGTACTTCCAGACTATCGTTTCTTCTGAACATGTTGAGCACGGTAAACCTGCACCAGATGTATATCTAAGAGCAGCACATAATCTAGGTAGTCAGCCTAGTGAGTGTCTAGTAGTAGAGGACTCTTTTACTGGTGTTACAGCAGGTAAGAATGCGAAGATGACGGTAGTGGCTATACCTGATGCTGAGCAGTATAATCAAGAGAGATTTGATATTGCTGATTTTAAATTGAATAGTATGATTTTTTTAAACGAAAAAATTGTACCTTTTTTGCAATAATAAGGTAAGAGTTTATTGTATCTATAAAAGTTGATATTATGCGAATTAAGGTTGTGTCTATTATTGTCTGTTTGTTGCTTGTCGTTTCGATGCGAGCACAGGCGCCTCAAAACTTCACTGCAGACTATATTAAGTCTGTTGGATTTATGAGTAATAATAGAGCTGTTAATCCATTCTTTCAACTAGGTGATAGCTTTACTTTACAGTTTGATGATTTATATGGCGATGACAGTGATTATTATTACCGCATTAAGGCATATAACTATGACTGGACTCCTTCTAAGCTTAGACCTATAGATTATATAGACGGATTAGACAGACAGCGTATATTGACGTATGAGAACTCGTTTAATACATTGCAGAATTATACTAATTATAAGCTGACTTTGCCTACTCCTCGTTATCGTATACTTAAGAGTGGTAATTATGTGTTAGAGATATATAATCAGGATGACGAAGTGATTATCAGACGCAAGTTTGTTCTTTATGAGAATGCAGTCAATGTACCTGTACAGATTAAGAGAGCACGTAACCTTGATTTCATTGAGACTAAGCAGAACGTAGAGTTTAGTGTATTACTAGGAGAGGCTGTGTATCAGAATCCAGTGCAGAATATTAAGGTAGCTATTTTTCAAAATGGTAGATGGGATTCGTTTATCACTGATATTAAGCCGCAGTATACGATGGGTAATGACCTAATCTATAAATATGATGAGCAGACACAGTTTTGGGCTAACAATCAGTTTTTAAACTTTGATAATAGTGATATAAAGCAAGTGACGAACATGATCGGTTCTATCACTAGAGATAACGGCATTTATAATACCTATTTATATACGCATGAGAGTCGTAAGAGTAAGGGATATACATATTTCCCAGATATTAATGGGAGTTTTTATCCACGTACGATAAATGGTCGTAATGCTGTGACAGAAGCAGAGTACAGTTGGGTTTATTTTAGTTTTAAACCAGAAGAAGACACACCAACAGGGCTAGATTATTACGTTACAGGGATGTTTAATGACTATGCATTAATCCCTGCTAATAAGATGAATTATAACGAAGAGAAAGGGTACTATGAACAGACGATGTTAGTCAAACAAGGTTTTACTAACTTTAACTATACCGCTGTTTATAAGGGAGTGGTAAGTCCAGACTTAGCACCTGATGGCAACTTTGCGATGACTACTAATCGATATCAAGTAATCGTATATTACAGAGGTAATAGCGATCTATATGATAGAGCGATAGGGATTGGGGAAGGAAATGCAGAGAATATAGTGTACTAATGTGTACAGTATAAAGAAACGAGGATCAATGTGTGTTTTAGTAAGTAAAATAACAAGATGGAAAAGATGATTTCACAAACGACAAAGGGAGTAAAAGTAACAGTAAAGACAGAATACGAGGGCAACTTTTTTAAAACTAAGAAGGTGAGCTACGCGTTCTCTTATACCATTACGATAGAAAATGTATCAGATCATTATGTACAAGTTAAGGGTCGTTTTTGGGAAATATATGATTCACTAAATAGTGCTAAAGTAGTACATGGTGAAGGAGTAGTGGGTGAACAGCCTATTATAGAGCCAGGTTCTAAGTACACGTATAGTAGTGGCTGTGTTCTTAACTCTCCATTAGGAGGAATGAAAGGGTTTTATGAAGTGATGAATATGAGTACGAATAGATTTTTTAATGTAGAAATCCCTTCTTTTAAACTTTCGGCACCATTTGTGCTAAACTAATAATAGTAAGTTTTCGCTTTCATAGAGCGATATTTATATTTGAGATTTTAGAGAAAGCCTATCACAGTTGTGGTAGGCTTTTTTGCGTTTATTGTTAATTATGAGTAAGTCAGAATTGGGATGGTTGACTGTTGGTAGGTATGTGATAGACTTTTTTGTCTTTATTCCAGAAACATTCTAGAGTAGTTTGGAATTTGAGTCATCGGGTAGTGGTCTAGTAATTTAGGACTAAAATTACTTGATAACTACCCTATTATTATCTCATCACAATTTTATGGCCTAAATATCAGTGTTTTGATAAGTTAGTTTGGTTTTTTATAGATCTGTTATTCAGGTTTTTGTATATATTGAAACGTTGGATTTAACTAAAAGGTAAAAACGGCTTTCAATTTTTTTCTTTATATTTGTAGAACATACATTTAGAAACTACATAAATTATAAGCGTAATATGTCAAAAGGATTCTATCAAGTTCCGACTGCGTTCAATGAGCCAGTTAAGTCTTATGCACCAGGAACAAAAGAAAGAGAATTGACTTTGAACTCGTTCAAAGAGCAATACAACACAACAGTTGATATTCCATTATACATTGGTGGAGAAGAAATCAGAACAGGAAATACAAAAGATTTATTCCCTCCATTTGATCACAAACATAAATTAGGTGTTTACCACGAAGCGGATAAAGCATTAGTAGAGAAAGCTATCGCTACTGCATTAGAAGCAAGAAAAAAATGGGCTGCAATGCCATGGGAACACAGAGCATCTATCTTCTTAAAAGCTGCTGAATTATTAGCTGGTCCTTACCGTGCTAAGATTAATGCTGCTACAATGATCGCTCAAGCAAAAACATTACACCAAGCTGAGATTGACTC
This sequence comes from Myroides marinus, assembly GCF_900109075.1. GTDB lineage: Bacteria > Bacteroidota > Bacteroidia > Flavobacteriales > Flavobacteriaceae > Flavobacterium > Flavobacterium marinum_A. Next base: position 41,606 of record NZ_FNYS01000004.1, read on the forward strand.
TGCATGTGAGTTTATTGACTTCTTACGTTTTAACGTGGAGTACATGACTCAAATCTACTCTGAGCAACCTGCTTCTGTAGATGGTGTATGGAACAGATTAGAGCACCGTCCGTTAGAAGGATTCATCTACGCGATTACTCCATTTAACTTTACGGCTATTTCTGGTAACTTACCTTCTGCTCCAGCTATGATGGGTAACGTAGTAGTATGGAAACCTGCTGCAACTCAAATTTACTCTGCTAGAGTAATCGTTGAGGTGTTTAAAGCTGCTGGTTTACCTGATGGTGTTATTAACGTAGTATATGGTAACTCTGGAATGATTACTGATACATTATTAGACAGTGCTGATTTCGCAGGTATCCACTTTACTGGATCTACAGGTGTATTTAACAGCATGTGGGCTCAAATCGGTCAAAATATTAATAAATACAAAACTTACCCTCGTATCGTAGGTGAAACTGGTGGTAAAGACTTCGTATTAGCTCACCCTACAGCTTGTCCAAAAGAGGTAGCTGTAGCGTTAACTAGAGGTGCTTTCGAATACCAAGGTCAGAAGTGTTCTGCTGCTTCTAGAGCTTATGTTCCTGCTTCATTATGGAATCAAGTGAAAGAGTACATGACTGCTGATTTAGCAACTATCAAAATGGGAACTCCAGAAGATCCTACTAACTATGTATCTTCTGTTATCACTGAAGCTTCTTTTGACAAATTAGCAAAAGCTATTGATCAAGCGAAAGCTGACGCTGATGCTGAGGTAATCTTAGGTGGTAAATATGATAAGTCTGTAGGTTACTTTATCGAACCAACAGTTATCTTAACTACTAATCCAAAGTACACTACTATGGAAACTGAGTTATTCGGACCTGTATTAACTATCTACGTTTACGAAGACGCTAAATGGGCTGAGACTCTTAAATTAGTTGATGAAACTTCTATCTATGCATTGACAGGAGCTATCTTCTCTGGATGCCGTTACGCTATCGCTGAGGCTACTGAAGCATTAGTTAACTGTGCTGGTAACTTCTATATCAATGATAAACCAACAGGTGCTGTAGTAGGTCAACAACCATTCGGTGGAGCTAGAGCTTCTGGTACTAACGATAAAGCAGGTTCTATCCTTAACTTACTTCGTTGGGTATCTCCAAGAACGATTAAAGAAACTTTCGTTCCTGCAACTGACTATAAATATCCTTTCTTAGGATAGTCAATTATATAAGAAAGGCGGTTGCAAAAGTGCTAACCGCCTTTTCTTTTATCACTAGAATTCAATTCAGTGCTTTTTATTGGGGATGTATTACCAGATATGGAGTGATGTTATATACGTACTCAGGTGATACTACTAAGTAAGAATACACTATCTATTTTGCTTTTATCTTTTTTCAACGTCAGAAAAAAGTCCCTTTTTATTAGGATCGTTTTTGAAGAGATTACTTTGGGATAAGTGCTTATCAAGACGACTGAGTAAAAATATACATCTATTTTGCTTTTATTATTTTTCGATTGCTGAAAAATGATCCTTTTTTATTCTTAAAGTGCTGGGTTATAATTATTAATTAGGCCTAGATTTTAATCTAATCAAATCTTTAGTCTACCGCTTAGGTCACTCTTAGAGTAGGACTTGCTATGTCTTATAGTGATGTGAGAAGGTGTGTACTATCAGATGATATTAGTTAGATCTGGGTTGTAACAAAAATATAACTCATGTTTAAAAAATTACTTGAAAATAGACAATTGGTGATTAATCCACCTGTCTTTATTACCTCTATTTTATTAATAGTAGCATTAATACTTACTTGCGTTCTTTTTCCTGAAAAAGTAGGTGAGTGGTTTCCTGCTGCTCAGTTAGCTGTAACCTCTAACTTTGGATGGTTCTTTGTTCTAACAGTAAATGTGATTTTGATATTCGCTATATATCTTGCTTTTAGTAAGTTTGGTAAGATACGGTTAGGAGGAGATGATGCTGAACCAGAATTTACTAAGATGTCTTGGTTTGCCATGCTCTTTAGTACAGGTATGGGGATTGGTATTATGTTCTTTAGTATTGCAGAGCCAGTGTCCCATTTCTTTAATACTCCTCGTCCTGTAGATAGCGATATAGAATCTGCTGTACAGGCTATGCAGTTCACTAGTCTTCACTGGGGACTACACGCATGGGGTATTTATGCTATGGTAGGGTTAGCATTAGCTTTCTTTGGGTTTAATCGAAAACTACCTATGACATTCAGATCACTATTCTACCCATTTTGGGGTGAGAAGATACACGGCTGGTGGGGACATATCATAGACATTCTATCTGCGTTAGCTACTGTATTTGGTTTATCTACTTCGTTAGGATTAGGAGTGATACAGATTACAGCAGGATTAGAATATCTGTATGGATGGGATATTACTCTTGGAATGCAGGCAGGTATTATCTTATTTGTAATTAGTATTGCTACAATCTCAGTATTCTCAGGATTAGATAAAGGGGTAAAGCTGCTGAGTAATGCGAATATGTATATCGCAGCTAGCTTTATGTTATTGATATTTATATTAGGGCCGACACTGTTTATTATGAAAGGGTATGTAGAGAATACAGGTGCATATCTAGCTAACTTTATAGATATAAGTACATGGAACGATACTTATTTAGGATCAGGTTGGCAGAATGTATGGACTATATTCTACTGGGCATGGTGGATAGCATGGTCTCCTTTTGTAGGGAGTTTCATTGCACGTATATCTAAAGGGCGTACCGTTAAGGAGTTTGTGTTAGGTGTATTAATTGTTCCTGGGCTAATCACACTACTGTGGATGAACGTATTCGGAGGAAGTGCTTTACATACGATATTATCTGGAGATGTGACGATGATTGCAGCTGTGAAGGCTGATGTATCTACTGCTTTATTCGTATTCTTAGAGAACTTTCCATTTACAAAGTTTCTATCTATCGTAGCGATAGTGTTGATATTCTCCTTCTTTATTACATCGTCTGACTCTGGTTCTTTGGTAGTAGATAATATTACTTCAGGTAGTAATGGAGAGTCACCAGTATGGCAGAGAGTATTTTGGTCTTTTGCTCAAGGGATTATCGCTATCGTATTGTTATGGGGTGGAGGATTAGATGCTCTACAGACAGCAGTGATTATCACTGGACTTCCTTTTGCAGTAATACTCTTGGTGATGTGTTATAGTTTGCAAAAAGGATTGAAGGAGGAGTTGACTAAGACTACCAAAAAAGCTAAGTCAAAACAAGAGAAGAGCTATAAGGAGATTATAGCAGAGTTATTAGAAGAAGAACCTCAAAACAAGTAATTATGGAAATGAACAAGAAACTAGATATTTTAGTAGGATTAGACTTGTCTATAATGGATCAGTTCTTACTGAAGTATATGCAAGTGTTAGATCAGATATTAGATATAAATAAAGCGACTTACATACATAACCTAAAGTTAGGGGAGTTACCTAAAGAGCTTATGCAGCCTGAGAGTATCTCTCGTATTAAGGAGAGAATAGAGAACAAGCTAACTCAATATTTACATTTAGCAGGTGTAAGTTATGACTTTGAAGTTATTGTAACTGTAGAGGGATATACTGAGCTAGCTTTTATGAACTTAGCTAAAAAAGCTACTTATGATTTATTAGTACTTGGTAATAAGCAAGAGTTAGAAGGTACTGGGGCGCTTAGTGATAAGCTCGTACGTATATTCCCATCGTCTATACTGTTAGTGCCTGATACTTTTAATGTACCTATTACGACTATCATTGATGCGATTGACTTCTCTAAGTATACGACTGCAATTATGAGTTGGGCTGATCGCTTTAAGAATAATTCGAAAGGACAGCGAATAGAGCATTCAGCTGTTTATGTGTCTAAGTCTTATCTAGGATCTTATCCTACGATGACCACAAGAGAGTTAGAACGTGTAACGCGTGAGGATATAAAAGAGAAACAGGACAAGTGGAATAAGCGTTATGCTAATTATTCTGATATAGATATCGTACCTGCAGGTGAACGAAATGTATCTGCTTCGTTAATCGAGTATGCGAGAAGTAAGGAGGCAGATCTGCTAATATTAGGTGTGAAGGGAACCACTGGATTTAAAGAGATATTCTTAGGAAGTGTAGCGAATCACTTACTACATCGTCCGACGAATACTTGTCTACTATTCGTAAAGCATAGTAAATAAAACAATAAAGGCTGTCTTCTCAGACAGCCTTTATATTATCCTTTATATTTAAGAGGTAGATAAACTACTTTTTTTGTTTCAAAGAATTCATCAGAGAAGATATTCGCTAAGTCAAATTGTACTGCCTTAGGGAAGTCTTTTAGTTCTTCTGTTAGGTCACCACCTTTTAGATATAAAATACCATTCTCAAACTCGTGAATGTTCTCTTTCTTCGTTTTATGTCTAATCCATTCTACGAAGTCAGGCATATTAGTAACGGCTCTACTTACAATGAAGTCAAACTTCTCGTTTATAGTTTCTGCACGTTTCTGTTCAGCTTTTACATTCTTAAGACCAAGTGCATTCACTACTTCGTTTACTACTCTTATCTTCTTAGCGATGATATCGATTAAGTAAAAGTTAGTCTCAGGATATAATATAGCCAATGGTACACCTGGAAAACCTCCACCTGTTCCTACATCTAGTATTGATGCACCAGGTAAAAATTCCATCACCTTAGCTATTCCTAATGAGTGTAATACGTGTTTAGTGTATAACTCATGTATGTCCTTACGCGAAATAACGTTGATTTTAGCATTCCAATCCGTATATACTTCTTCCAATTTCTCAAATTGAGCAATTTGTTCAGGAGTTAAATCAGGGAAATATTTTAAGATTTCTTCCATGTCGTAAATTTTGACAAAAGTAGGCTTTTTCTTGTTAATAAATAAAAGATAACACGGATTAATAGAGATATAATAATTACCTTTGGTGATAAGTTCCATTAAAATCGCAAAGAGATGAGCAATCAATTTCTATCAGATAGAATAAATAGTCTAACTACTTCACAGACATTAGCAATGGCTGCGAAGGCAAGAGAGTTAAAAGAACAAGGCGTAGACGTGATTAGTTTAAGTCTAGGTGAGCCAGATTTTAATGCTCCAGAGTTTATTAAAGAAGCTGCTATTCAGGCTATAAAAGATAACTATAGCAAGTATCCTCCTGTGGATGGGTATAAAGAATTAAAAGAAGCTATTAGCCATAAGTTTAAAAGAGATAATAATCTAAATTATGCTCCTAGTCAGATTGTAGTATCTACTGGGGCTAAACAGTCATTATATAACGTGGCTCACGTAATGATTAATCCTGGTGATGAGGTGGTAATTCCTGCTCCATACTGGGTAAGTTATGCAGAGATTGTGAAGATGGCTGAAGGAACTCCTGTAGAAGTACCAACTAGTATAGAGAGTGATTTTAAAATTACTCCAGAACAACTAGAGGCTGCTATTACTCCTAAAACGAAGATGATTTGGTTCTGTTCTCCTTGTAATCCAAGTGGATCAGTATATAGCAAAGAAGAGTTTGAGGCAATAGCTAAAGTATTAGAGAAATATCCTAATATCTTCATCTTATCAGATGAGATATATGAACATATTAACTTCACTGGTAATCACTGTAGTATTGGTACTATTGGTAATCTGATAGACCGTACAATCACTGTGAATGGTATCGCTAAGGCATTTGCGATGACAGGTTACCGTATAGGATATATTGGTGCTCCTGAGTTTATCGCTAAAGCATGTACTAAGATGCAAGGACAGGTAACTTCTGGAGCTAATAGTATTGCACAACGTGCTACTATTACTGCAGTAGAAGCAGATCCAAGTGTATTAAAGGATATGGTATCTGCATTTAAAAACAGAAGAGACTTAGTAGTTGGGTTATTAAGAGAAATACCTGGTGTGAAGATTAATGTACCTGAAGGAGCATTCTATGTGTTCCCTGATATGTCTTCTTTCTTTGGTAAAACTCTTCAAGGAGTAAAGATTGATAATGCAGATGACTTATCTATGTATTTATTAGAGAAAGCTCACGTAGCTACTGTAACTGGTGTTGCGTTTGGTAATCCTGACTGTATTCGTATGTCGTATGCGACTAGTGAAGATCAACTAAAAGAAGCTTTTAGAAGAATTAAAGAAGCATTAGCATAGTTTTATGATATTAAAAGAGCCCTCATGTAGGGCTCTTTTTAGTTTATTGTTTATTTTTATACTTTAATAAAAGATTATCAAGTGGACTTATTATTACAGAGCATCGCTAAACACGTTACATTGACTAAAGAAGAACAACAGATTGTCTTGGATTCTTTTACAGTAACTCGTTATCCTGCTAAGACTAAATTGCTTAGTGCAGGTGAAGTATGTATTAACTCTACATTCGTATTATCAGGTATATTGCGTAACTATTGTCTAGATGATCAGGCTGTAGATCATACAGTAAGCTTTGCTGCTCAAGGATGGTGGATTGCAGATATGTATAGTTTCTTATCTCAGAAACCAGGTAATTCGTTTATAGAAGTAGTGGAGGATGCTATAGTGATGACGATGAGTAGAGATCATCAGTTAGCTCTGTTTGATAGAGTACCTAGAGTAGAACGTTACTTTAGAGTATTGATCGAGCGTTCGTTAGTAGCTAATCAACAACGTCTAATGGATAACTTGACCCTACCTGCTGAAGAACGTTATACACGCTTTTTAGAGCGTTTCCCTGAGATTAAGTATTGTCTACCGCAAAAACAGATTGCGTCTTATCTAGGTGTTACTCCTGAGTTTTTTAGTAAGATGAAGAAAAAGATGCTTACAGGTAAGTAAGTATTTGTAAAACTATAAATAAAAAAGCCACTCATTGAGTGGCTTTTCTTATGTTATACTAGAGAATATCTAGTCATTGCTTCTGGTTGAGGTATACCGATCATTTTAAGAATCGTAGGAGCTAAGTCTCCTAATACTCCGTGCTTTACTTCTTTAATATCATTATCTACAATGATGATTGGTACAGGATTAGTAGTATGAGCTGTATTAGGTGTACCGTCTTCATTAATCATCACTTCACAGTTACCATGGTCAGCTAATACAATAGTCGTATATCCGTTATCAAGTGCTGTAGTGATCACTTCTTTCACACATTGGTCTACTGCCTCACACGCTTTAATAGCTGCTTCCATTACTCCTGTATGTCCTACCATATCTCCGTTAGCGAAGTTAAGGCATACGAAGTCAACTTCTCCTTTTTTAAGTTCTGGGATAAGAGCATCTTTTAGATCATAAGCACTCATCTCTGGTTTAAGGTCATAAGTAGCTACTTTTGGCGATGGACATAAGATACGTTGCTCACCTTCGAATGGTAATTCTCTACCTCCTGAGAAGAAGAACGTCACGTGTGGATATTTCTCAGTCTCTGCGATACGGATTTGTTTCTTACCGTGTTGTTCTAATACTTCACCTAGAGTGTTGTTTAGATTCTCTTTGTCATAAACTACGTGTACATTTTTAAATGTATTGTCATAGTTTGTTAAAGTCACAAAGTACAAGTCTAGTTTTTTCATGTCTTGTTCTGGGTGATCTTCTTGAGACAATACATGAGTAAGCTCACGTCCTCTATCTGTACGGAAGTTAAAGAAGATTACTACATCGTCTTTTTCTATATTACCGATAGGTTTATCATTAGCATCTACCATTACGATAGGATCGATAAACTCATCTGTGATATTATTAGCATAGCTAGCTTCGATACTCTTAATAGCATCTGTAGAGTGTGTACCAGCTCCGTTTACTAATAAGTGGTATGCCTTAGCTACACGTTCCCAACGCTTATCCCTATCCATTGCATAGTATCTACCAACGATAGAAGCAAGTTTAGCTGGAGTATTATTGATTTTATCTTCTAATTGTTGTACGTGTTTTAAACCTGATTTAGGATCTACGTCACGTCCATCTGTGAATGCGTGTATAAAGATATCAGAAAGACCTGCTGCAGTAGCTGCATTTACTAATCCGTAAAGGTGTTGTTCATGTGAGTGTACTCCACCATCAGATAAAAGTCCTAAGAAGTGAACTTTCTTATTGTTTTGCTTTGCATAAGCAAAAGCATCTTTTAGAGCAGGTTCATTAGCGATAGAGTTATCTTCTACAGCCATATTTATCTTCACTAAATCTTGGTAAACTATTCTACCAGCACCAAGGTTCATGTGTCCTACTTCAGAATTTCCCATTTGTCCTTTAGGCAGTCCTACATTAAGACCGTCTGTTAGTACGTAGGTATTTGGGTATTTTGTGTATAAACTGTCTATAAATGGAGTATTAGCATGTTCTATAGCTGATACTTTAGGATCTTGAGTTTGTCCCCAACCATCTAAAATCATTAAGATTACTTTCTTATTCATAATAGTGACGTTTAAAATATGTTTTAGTTGTGATATACAAATTTACATATACTTCTATAAAGTTAACTCATTTGAATACTGAAATAATAGGACATATTTCCTTAAATGGTGAAATTTACTTGCTCAGTATAATATTTTTTTTAATTTTACGTTTTCGTAGAAGAGATTTATAGACTTAAAATGAGATGGTTATATGAAACAAAAGAATTTTTATTGGTTATTTGCCTCGGTGGCTTTTTTTGGAAATGTAGTAGGAAGTAATACTTTACCAATGTCGAATGAATATAGTAGTATAGTAGAAAAAGTTGCAAATAATGCAGTAGATTCTGAAGAAAGCAGTTTTGAAAGCACTGCGAAAAGTTTATACTCAAGCTTAGAATTAAATCACTATAATGCACCAGCAAGAGCTGTATTTACAGCAGCGCTAAAAGGGTATTATAAGTTGTTAGAAACAGGAAAAATTAAGAATGAAAAGTTAACTATTGTTGACTTTAGTTTATCATCTGCTAAACCTCGTTTATGGGTGATTGATATGAAAGATAATTCTATTTTACTACAGTCATTAGTGGCTCATGGTAAGAAGACTGGAGAGGAGTATGCTACGACATTCTCTAATAAGGTTAATTCTCATATGAGTAGTTTAGGATTTTATACAACAGGTGAGACTTACAATGGAAGAAATGGGTTTTCTCTTAGATTAGATGGATTAGAAGCAGGAATTAATGATAAGGCAAGAGAAAGAGCTATTGTGATTCATGGTGCTGATTACGCTTCTCCAGATTTAGTAAGAGCACAAGGGAAGTTAGGACGTAGCTACGGATGTCCAGCTGTGCCGATGGAGGTAAATGATGATCTTATAGATATGATTAAAGATAAATCATTATTGTTTATTTATTACCCAAGTAGCCAATACGAATTAAAGTCTAAAATAGTATAAGACTAGTTTATAAATAAAAGAGAACGCCCATTAGATTAGTCTAATGGGCGTTCTCTTTTATTATCTATCTATTGTAGTTTCTTATATAAGTCACTGTCGTAAGCATAAACATCGCCGTAGATAGTTGGCTTTCCTTTAGCATCTACTTGTATCGTCCAGTACAGCTGGTGTATACCAATAGGTTCTTTGTTAGTAGATATATTCTTAGTGTTTTGAGAGTCTAATATTTTCTTGATTTCTTCTTGTGAGATCTCATTTTCTTGAATATCAAAGATAAACTGAGCTAAATCAAAAGGATCTTCTACTCGTATACATCCAGAACTTAGATTTCTCTGTGCTCTACCAAAGTTCGATTTATTAGTCGTGTCGTGTAGATAAACAGCATGATTGTTGTCAAACATGAACTTAATACGACCTAATGTATTACCAACTCCAGCCTTCTGTACATATCGGTATGATGAAGCTTTACTAGAATCCCAGTTCTCTGGAGCTACTACTTTACCTGTACTTTTCTCATAGATAGTAAATCTAGCATTAGAGAAGTAACTTAGGTTAGCTGATGCTTTAGGTGTTAAGTCATTTTTTAAGATAGTAGGTGGTACTGTCCAAGTAGGGTTGATTACAACTGTTTTTAATACTGAAGTAAGAATAGGTGTTTTACGTGAGTTCTTTCCTACGATTACTTTATGTTGTTTGATTGTGTTATGGTCTTTGACAGCTACTAAACTAAAATCTGCAATATTAACTAAGATATAGTCTTTACCTAAGTCTCTAGGAAACCATCTCCATCTTTCTAGATTGACTACTAACTTTTCTTTGATAGTATTCTCTTCTTTTATGATAGCATCTAACGTCTTTTTATCTACTACACCATTCTCAACTAGCTTACTGTTCTTTTGGACTTTCTTAATAGCAGTGATAACTCCTTCATTGTTGATAAAGTCTACTGGTAAATCAGCAGAATAGTAGTTAAGAAATTTCAAGTGTTTCTTGATGTTAACTAGCTCTGGGATAGTATCATTTACTTTATGTGCTTTTGCTGTAAATGTTTTTAGACTGTCTTTGTTTACTGTATAGTAATCAGATAGCTTATTTTTCAAATGAGCATACATGACGTTAGGTGTTCTAAGACTGTCAAAAGATTCATTGATACTTTCTCTGTCTAATGCTAAAAGCATAGTCGCAGCAGTATTAAGTTCTTTTGGGAACATATCCCAATCATTGTACAACTTACGAGGGTTTAAAACGCCATTATACAAATCATTACTAGCATTGTAATAAGCTTTAGTAAATGCAAAGTCTGCTTCCACTTTATCTTTCTCTGATAAGGTAGCATAGTTTGCGTGATAGTTGTGAATTTCTTTAGTATTGTACTTTTTGTTATTAATACCGTCTAGATATGCTTCGTCTAGAGCTTTTAATAACTGCTCTCTATTTGAGCTTTTACTCCATCCTACTTGATACATGTTCTCGATATAGAACTTCTGAATATCTTTAGGAAGTTTAGTTACAGATAAGGTATCCACTAGGAGTAGATTCTCGTCTTCTAGAGCAGCAACCTCAATACTGTCATTTAAGATCAATGTCTGAGCAAATGAGTTAAACTTCTTACAAGAAGTAAGAGCAAGTATACTCATTAAACTGAATATCAGTTGTTTCATTGTTTGGCAATTTTAAGACAAATTTAATGTTTTGGTGTGAATAATTCGCATTTTATTATAAAATTCTTTTATACCTATATTTCTATAAGAGTTGTATCTGGACTAGGAAGTAAGTTAAAAGTGGACTAGTAGTAATGTGTTGAATAGGAATATTTTTGCGGAATTAATAACACCTATTATGAGAAATACTTATGTGGCTTTAGCTGTATTTACTACTTTGTTTTCTTCTTATTCACAAGAACAAAATAAAAGTAATGATGCGATTAAGGATACTAAAATTGAAGAGATAGTTATCTATAATCAAAGACTGCAATTGCCAAGTTCATTAAAGAATAGAAATATCACATTCATTAATAAAGAACAGATAAAACAATTGCCTGTATCTTCTATTAACGAACTATTATCTTATGCTACGGGAGTAGATATCCGTCAGCGTGGACCTTTTGGTACTCAGACAGACTTTAGTATTGACGGAGGTAGTTTTGAACAAAATATCTTATTATTAAACGGGCAAAAGATATCTGATCCACAGACAGGACATAATAGTTTGAATGTGCCAATTCCTCTAGAAGCTATTGAGCGTATCGAGATTGTACGTGGGCCCTCTGCACGTTTATATGGAGTAAACAGTTTAACAGGTGTGGTAAATATTGTTACTCGTAATCCTAAACAAGATGGGCTATTCGCGAACACTTATATCGGTAGTAGCTTTAAGAAGGACAAAGAAGGTGACCATGGAGAGTTGTACAATAATAGAGGAATACAATTAGGAGGGACTTTAGTTAGAGAGAAGGATAACCATATGTTATTTGGTAGCCATGACTCAGGTAATGGTACTCGATATAATACAGCCTTTCACAACAATAAAATATTCTATCAAGGGAATTATACTCCTAATGAGAACAATGCTATTATGGTGTTATCTGGACATGCACGTAGTTCTTTTGGTGCAAATGGGTTCTATGCAGCTCCTGGAGATAAAGAGTCTAAAGAGATAGTATCTACATCTATGGTGAACTTGAGTTCGCGTCATTATTTAAGTGACCGTTTTACTTTATTGCCAAGTGTTGCTTATAGATATAACTTTGATGATTATAGATACTTCAGACATAATCTTGACAAAGCTCGTAGTAGACACTATTCTCATGCGATAACGACTAATGTTAGAGGAGAGTATTTAGCTGACTTTGCTAAGATATCTTTTGGTGGAGAAATGAGATATGAAGAGATCAATTCTACTAATATCGGAGATCACAGCAAGAGTAACTATGGTCTATACGCTGAGATGCAAAGAGAGTTCTTTGATAAACTAGATGTGAATGTTGGGGCATATGTAAACTATAACAGTAAGTACGGATGGGAAGTATTCCCAGGTATTGATGCGAGTTATTCATTTAATGATCATTGGAAAGCAACATTTAATGCAGGAACAGCTAGTAGAATACCATCGTTTACTGATTTGTACTTAGATCAACGTCCAGGTAATATCGGTAACCCGAATTTATTGCCTGAGAAAGCTTATCAAGTTGAGATAGGAGGTAAGTATGTAAATAAAGGATTTAGAGCAGAAGCTTTTGCTTTTTATAGAGATATAGATGATTTTATCGATTGGATAAGAGTAGATACTACTGTGCCATATCAACCATATAATGCTTCTAAGAATAAGACTAAAGGATTTAATACAGCTCTAAAGTATAAATTAGGCAATCAATCTGAATACTGGGACTTAGGACTATCTTACACATATCTTTCACCTAAGATTGAGAATAAAGCAGAAGATAAGATATCTAAGTATGCGATTGAGAGTTTAAGACATCAGCTAGTAGGTACGGTGAATTATACATACAATAAACTTAGTGCTACGTTAGCTAACCGTTTTAATGAGCGTATAAGTTATAAGAGTTACTGGCTGACAGATGTGAGAGTAAACTATAATATGAATAAGTATAGTGTGTATTTAGATGCACAGAACATATTTGATACTACCTATATAGAAGCAGGTGCTGTACCGATGCCAGGTAGATGGTTTATGTTAGGGATAAAGTACAATGGATTATAGAATTCATTAATCATTGGTTAGTTACATAATACTGATAGGAATAATTAGATACTTGTGGGGCTTTTATCTAATTACTTTTCATCAATTATTACTAAGCTAGAATAAGCTTTTGCTATGAAAATTCTAGGATAAAAAAAACGGTAGGCTTTGTACACCTACCGTTTTTTGTTTTTTATTAGTTAGCTACCTTAGTACCTTTCTTGTCTATTGTAAATGATTGAAACCTTACTTCTACTTGAGCTTGTCCATCTTCGAAGTTACTAGCATAGTCATACTGAAATGGGATAACGACCTTACCTTTATGATCTATATAACCAAATAATTGGTCTTTAGAAGCTAAGGCTAATCCATCTGAATAACTTCCTACGAAGTCATAGATAGCAGGAATCACTTTCTTACCTTCAGTATTAAAGAATCCCCATTTACCACCTTCATAAAAAGCTATTTTGTATTCACTACTAGTCTGAAGTTCTTCATAAGTAAAAGGAATGATAATCTCTCCTTTATCATTAATAGCTCCTTGGAAGTCATCTGAAGAAACAATAGAAACTCCTTCTATAAAAGATTCTATTTGATAAAATAGAGGCTCTATATAGATTTCATTCTTGTTGTTTTTAATTCCAAATAACTCTAGCTTCTTATCTTGATACCATCTCAAGTTATTTTGAAACTTAAAATCTGGGTCGTTCTTTAGGTCAATATAAACCGTATCTAACTTTACAATTTCATCTAATTGTAGATTAAGAGATGTAAAGTGACTTTTAGCAGCCCAACTCGATGTGCAACTCAGTCCTACAAAGAGACTTATTGCGAATATTTGTTTCATTCTATTAGTAGATTAACATACTATAATTGCGGTGCAAATGTATTGGTTTTGCAATTATTAATGTTATAATTTTTACATTTTTTTATGGATGGTTGTTGCACCCGCTTGAGCCTTCGGAAATACTGTGATATCAGCTATTTGTACATGCTCTGGTTGGTTGATTATATATGCTATAGCATTAGCAATATCCTCAGCTACTAGAGGAGTATATCCTTGATAGACTTGTGCAGCTCTATCGCTATCTCCTTTAAAGCGAACAAGAGAGAAATCAGTCTCTACAGCACCAGGAGCTACATTAGTTACTTTGATACCTTCTGATAGTAAATCATATCTAAGACCTTTAGAGAATGCTTCTACAGCTGCTTTAGATGCGCAGTAGATTGTTCCGTTCTGGTACGCTTCTTTACCAGCGATAGAAGATAGGTTCACTATATGTCCGCTACCTTTACCCATCATAAGAGGTAATAAAGCCTTAGTTACATAGATAATTCCCTTTACATTGATATCTATCATTGCCTCTAAGTCATCTAGACTAGCCTCTTGGAATGTAGCTAATCCGTGAGCATTACCTGCATTGTTAATCAGGACGTCTATAGTCTGCCAGTTAGCAGGTAGAGTAGCGATTGCATCAAAGGTTGCTTTCTTATCACTTACGTCAAAAGTAAGTGTGGTAACCTCTGTTATTTTAGCTAGTTCATCTTGTATAGCGGCTAAGTTAGCAGTATTTCGTCCACATAATATAAGTCTGTGGTTTGGCGCTAAGGCCTGAGCTGTTGCTTTTCCTATTCCAGAAGTAGCACCAGTGATTAAGGCTGTTTTCATATTGGTAATATTGTGTTGTTTATTGTTATAATACAGTTTGTTTTAAACCTTGCATAATGCATAGCCAAAGGTAATTGAAAAAAGACTTCTCTTGTACTCTGTCCACCGTTTTGATATTAACAGTCTTGACCTCGTCCTTCGTACTCTTTCTTATAAACATATTTCCTACAGCAGATAAGAACTTCTTCTTTTTCTCTCCGTCCTTTTTGTAAATAGTTACTCTTAGATCTTCGTATTTCATTCCATATGTCCCCGTAGCTGATCTGTTATTTCCACTAAAGTTAAACGTCACTAGACTAATGCTCCCTTGAGTAGACGCCTTTATATAAGGTTGTAAGAAGGGTTGCATAGAGTTAGCAGGGAAGTTAGTAATCTTACCTTGTATATTAAATTGGTCACTTCTATTCAGTACATTAAATGTCCAGTCTACTCTTAGAGGAGCAGCATTCATAAAGCGTGCGTTTACAGCTATAGAAGTAGTAGGAACTTTCGTCTGTCCATAACCGCTATATACATTCTTAATCGTAGCATTAAAGTTGTGAAACATAATCTTACCAGGCGCTACAGCATTTTTATCTGTCTCCTCGTATACTAGTTTAGAATTTTTGATAGCCACTGTATTTACTTGTAGGCCAAAAGGAATATCTCTCAATTTCTTACTAAACATCGGTTTAATGCTCATATTGAACGTAGGAGATTTATCTCTAAATATATTAGCATCTAGCTGATTGATGTTTAGCAGTTCTGTTTTAAACAGAAGTACACCAGCTTTGTCAAAGTCCCATTTATAATGCTTTAGAGTAATCTCTTTCGCATTTAATGTAAATATATCATCTGCATATCTAAACATACTCACTGTTTTCTTACGTGAGTACTTAGGCTTCATCACAAAGTTAGTAAGCTTAAGATCCTTATTGTCTATAGATAGATTATCAGCAGTAATATCATAGTACTTCTGAGTATCATACTTAATAGCTCCTGTGGTAAACTTAGTTTTATCATAAGAGAACGGAATCTTATTTAATGAAGTCTTATCATTAATCTCTATATTCAGAATAGTCGCGTTGACATCAGCTATATTCAGTGTGTGTTTATCACCCTTGCGTTGATGTATCGCAAAAGCCCCTTTGTTTACTACTAATGTATCTAGCTTGATGCGATCCATTAGCAGTTTAGTTTTATTAGAAGGCTTTTTCTTTACCTGATTAGGGGTTAACGTAATCGTAGGAGAATCTATAAGTAGTTTATTAATCTCCATTTGTTCACCTGCTTTATTCACTATCTTCGATATAGAGATATTCATCTTCTTTGTCTTCCATGTATCTAGTGCATCTAATGACAGTTTATTAATCTTGATATCCCCAATCTGTAAGTCAAAAGGAACAAGAGAAGGAATGGTATCTACCACTTTTACGATAGGAGTATTGCTCTTCTTTGCATTTTTCTTTTTCCCTTTTTTAGGCTGTTGTTCAGCTACAGTGATATCTTCTTTTAGTTTGTTATTCTTAATAGTGATAGCAGTAGAGTCAGTCTCTATCTTACCTATTTGTAAATAGAAGTGCTTCTCATCTCTATATCCCCAGTCAGTACCTGTAAGGCTTACTTTAGGGATGTTTACAGAGAGTAAGTTCTTCTCCAGATTATTAGAGTTTACAGTCTTCGAAAAAGGCTCTACAGATATCTGATTTACCTCTAGAGAAGTAGGGTTAATGATTACCTTACCTAACGTAAGTTTGTGCCAATCGTTAAGTTTGTTGTACACAGAGTCACAAGACATCGTATATCCTTCATAGCTAAATGGTAGCCCTTTCTCCTTTACTTCTTGTGCAAAGTGAACTCCTGTAATATCAGCATTAAAGTTATATACCTCGTTAAGGCGAGTGTGATTAGCTCTATTTTTGATAACGATATGGGCATTATTTACCGCGATAGTATTGATGTCAATGATATTAGTGATATTGACTTCTTTCGGCTGATCTACCACAGTATCTCCCTGTATCACTACTATATCTAGCGTATTTAGTTTAATCTTATTTGCCTTTAAGTTTTTTGTTTTAAAGAGCTCTTTGATAGCCACACCTTGAATGACGATATTGTCTAGATGGCCTTTTATATAAGTAGTATTTTTATGAGTGATGGTATCCTTAGGAGTAACAGTGATACCGGATACAGTCAGTCTTCGCAGAGCAGGAGAGTAATCGATATCTTCATAAGTAAAGTTATAAGGAGTATCATTTTTCTCAGCTATAAGCTCTGGAAGATGCTTGTATATAAAACGATTTAGTGCATACTTACCGCCTTGGTAAAGACCGATAATAATCAATCCAATTATTAAAAGAGTTTTTACACGTTTAGACAGTTTCATTATGAAAATAAGTTAAATTAATACCTAAAAATACTAATTTATATTTGCTTATTCGTAATAATGATGTCTTATTTTAGAACTAATTGATGTCTAGTTAATAATCCTTCCAGTCCATTTCTAGAGAATATTGCCTTCTTAAGCTTGGTCGTTTGTGGATCTATCTCATAGTTATAGCTAGTGTAGAAGTCCGCTTTCTCAGCATTCGCTTTAGTAAATACTGCACGATGTAGATTACAGTTGTCAAACAGTGCCATAGTCAAATCTGTCTCTGAGAAGTCAACACTAATCATGCTACAGTTAGAGAATAACTGTTTCTTCAGTTTAAGACCATAGAATTGGGCGAACTCTAGATTACAATCTGTAAATGTGAATTCGAAGATAGTCTGATCAATCATTGCAAAGTTTACGCGAGTGAAGTTACACGCTATAAAGTTTACATTGCGTAGCCCTACATAGTTTACTTCTGCGTCTTTAAAACTACAGTTGATAAACTCACAGTCAATAAACATAGTAGCAAGGAAAGAACATCCACTCAAATCACAGTTCTCAAACTTACAGTTTTCAAATTCTCTAAAAGAGATATCATTAAAGCCAAAGACTGTATCCTTATACTTCTGGTCATATATAAATTCGGGTGTCATAAAGGGGGTGTTTAAAAAAACTGATACAGTATTAATCTTTTAGAATGATTAGCACTGTATCAGAATGTTATATAGATGTTTATTCTTCGATAATATGAGGGATGAATCTACTCTTATCGGTAGTAATCCTATTATTACTCTCTCTAAATGTGATACCACAAGACTCTTGTCCGATAACCCAGCTACCGATGATAGAGTATCCTGTAGTCTCCTGATGTAGATTAGCTAATGCTTGACAGATATATCCCTCCTCGCCATAATCACCAGGAGTAGCCTCTACTATGGCTCCATTTTTATACATCGTCACATTAGCACCTTCTCTAGAAAGTAGTGGTTTCTTTACATAATCACGCATGCCATTAGGCGTATCAAAGTATGTTTCTAGTAGCAATGGATGATTAGGATACAGTTGCCATAATACAGCCATAATAGCTTTATTAGACAGTATCATCTTCCATGAAGGTTCTATCCAGTTAGCCTCAGCTTCATCATTAGGAATGTGTAAAGCAAAAGGCTCATATACTAACCATTCCCAAGGGTATAGCTTAAAGATATCTGTTATCGTATCTTCATTAAGATCAGTGAAGTTCACACCATTCCAACCGATATCATCGATATAGATTAGCTGCGTATTGATACCAGCCTGTATAGCTGTATCTCTTAGATACTCTACATTCGTCAAGTCCTCTAAAGTCTCACGCATGCAACTAAAGTGTAGCGTATCACCTTTAAGATATGGCTTAAGCTCTTTCCATGATTCGATTAATCTATCGTGCACAGAGTTAAACTGGTCTTTACGGTCTCTGAAGTAGTGTTGCATCCATTGCCACTGTGTAACCCCAGTCTCATAAAGAGAAGTAGGTGTATCAGCATTAAACTCTAATACCTTTAATTGCTGTTTGATATCGTCATAGACAAAGTCAAAACGGCCATAGATACTCGGTGCATCGTTTTCCCATGACTTAGTAATATGGTCGTGAAAGAAGATAGGTATCTGAAATTGGTCAAACAATTTATTAGTGATTACGTGATCTACAGCCTCTAAACACATTTGCCATAATTCAGTAGTCGCATTGTATACTTTATCAGCAAACTCTGGTGAGATACTGTAGTAGTAATGCTCTATCCAGTAAGGTACATTGTTTTCGTCTGTGTGAAACCCGAATCCGTTATCTTCTAATCTCTTTTGCCAGTTAGAATCAGCTGTCAAATATTTTATTCTCATAGGTTATGAACTAACAGTCGAAGATTTAGAAGTGTTACCAAAACCACCTCTAGCAGAGGTCTGTTTCTTTACAGCATTAGATTTATTCGTATTATTTCCTACGTTAGCTTGATGAGATAGCCCATTACTCGCATATCCCATACCACCTCCCATAAGAGGTCTGAATGCCATATACCACAGTAGTGCACTACCCATACCGCCACCACTACTGTGACGTTGTTGATTATATTGTTCTGTCACATCAGTATACGGAGCTGAGCTATCTGCACGCATATATACCTTTTGTGCTTGTTCTTTGTTTTCTTCTTTTTCAGGAGTCTTAGAGCACGAGGCTAAAGCCGCAGTAATTAAGACTAAGCTGACTGCTTTACTACTTTTTCTATTCATAGTCTATTTATTCTACAGTTACATAAATAGGCACTTTAACTAGCGTAGTCGATGTAGACTCACCCCATGCCTTTACTTCCTTAGCAGTCTTTAACGTATCAGTCTTTTGGGTTACTAACTGTCCATTAGCCCATATTTTTTGACTAGTGATATGTAAGATACTATCACCTGCTACCACAGATTTGATTGTTACTTCACGAGCAGACTGTTTGTCTATCGTTTCTAAATCTGTTTTTTTAGATTCACCTCCACATGATACCAATGCAAATACTGCAAGAATAGGTAGTATATATTTCATAACAATTGTTTTATTCAATGTGGATAAAGATAATAAAGTTTAGCTAAAACACAGTTAAACTAGGCTCTAAATGACGTAAATGACCAATTGTAAATGAAATATGTTATTTTTGCTCATCTAAATATATGGGTAAATGGAAGAGATTACTATTTTACAAATGCGCGATTTGACGGATGAGGTTAAGGGAGCTGACTTTTATGCCAACACTATTCCGCAACACCTTATCACTAATCATAATCACGTAGAGAAGCCGCATAGACACGACTTTTATGTATGTATGATCTTTACACAGGGGAGCGGTACCCACGAGATAGATTTTCACAGTTATGAGATTAAGCCCGGAGCTATCTTTGTATTAGCACCTGGTCAAACACATAGTTGGGTATTATCAGATGATATAGATGGGTATATCTTCTTTCATACTCAGGAGTTTTTCGATTTATATTTCGTGCGTGAGACGATACGTGAGTATCCTGTATTCCGCTCTAGCTACTATCCTAATGGATTGATTATAGAAGGACAAGATAAATTGATCTTAGAGAGTGTGTTTAAGCGTATAGCGGAAGAAGTAGATGGTAATAGATGGAAGAAGAATACAGTACTAGTCAATCTAGCTTCTCTGTTATATATAGAGTTTAATAGGCTTATACTAGCAGGTGATTCGTTCATAGCCGTTTCTAATCTGCAATACAATAATCACCTTCAGCACTTCGAAGATTTATTAGAGAAGAATTTTCAGACAGAGAAGTCAGCAGCAGTATACGCTGAGTGGATGAATATGACACAAAAACACCTAAACAGGGTGTGCAAGACTCTCGTGGATAAGACTACAACTGATATTATCATCGATAGAGTAATACTGGAAGCTAAGCGTATGCTTATCTATACTGGTAAAAGCTTTAATGAGATAGGAAGTATGTTAGGGTATGACGATTATTCATACTTCTCTAAAGTCTTTAAAAAGAAAGTGGGATATACCCCAAAAGAGTTCTTGAAAAAGTATAACTAAATAGGTAAAAACAAAAAGCTCCTTAATGTAAAATTAAGGAGCTTTTTTTCGCTTGCACGGGTGGAGGGATTCGAACCCCCATCAACGGTTTTGGAGACCGCTATTCTACCCTTGAACTACACCCGTTTCTGTCTTAGGTGGTGCAAATATAATAACTTTTATTTGAATAAACCTAGACTATTGCTCATCTTTTTTATAAAATAAGTTTAGCCACATAACGCGTGATAAACGATAATTAAATGTCCACATAATGAAAATTACAAATACGATTGCAATGAATGCATGTAACATTGTGATATTCAAATCAAATAGGTAATTTAAAATTAAACGAAGTACCATAACAGTGATCATCTCTGCTACTGTTAATGCGTAACTCATATACATCGCACCAAAGTAAAATCCTGTTTCTCTATGGAAGTTGTAACCACAAGAACCACATTCTTTCGTCATCTTTGGCATTTTAAATGTAATCGGATTTCCTTTGTCATGGAATATGTGCTCTTTACCACAGTTAGGGCATTTTCCACTAATAACTTTGCTGATATAAGACATAATTTATTTTTTATGCAAAGTAAGCTAAAAAACATGAAAAGGTTATGTTTAATATACTTGTATTTTGGTTGTATTCGGACATTTATATATTTTTAACACCAGATATAAATTGAATTATACTCTTTATAGGTACAAAAAAAGGGAGATTAATAATCTCCCTCTGGTGTATATTCTTCAGATTCTTCAGTAGAAGTTTCTTCTTTTATGTCTAAGTATTCTAATGGGCTAGATTGTTGTTGTCCGTAGCTCTCATCAAACTCTTTAGTTAATAAAGCAATCTCTTCTAGAGTAAGTACTTTCTCTCCTTCAGCTCCTTCTTCAGTTTGGTTATATTTAGCATAGATACGAGCTCTGTCAGCTGCATATTGTTTCTTCGCTACATCTCTTCTTGCGTAGTAGATTTTACGGTCTTTGCTATACTTTCTGTAAATCTCCTTTACGTCAGCAGCATGTGCTACTTCTAATTCTTTTAATTCTGTCTTAAGATCTGTACGCTCTTCACTAGCCTCAGCCATTTCTTTCTTAATCTTATTCCAAGTCTCTAATTGGTCTTCGTCTAGAGTTCTGTTTACAAAAGAGTTGTATCCGTCAAACAAATCACGTTGGTGTTTGTTTTTCTCTACTTCCTCCATTTTTGTTTTAGAGTTTAAGCTTTGTAGATCGCGTTTTACATACTCATTTTTGATAGTGATCGCAGCTACTTGTTTAGAGTTTAGCTTGATCTCATCTTTACGAGCAAGAATCTCTGTTAAGTCAGTGAACTCTATTTTTTTTGCTGGCTCAACTTCTTTTTTAGATTTTCGTTGACCATAAGAAGTACTAATTGACATTAGTATTACGAATAAGAGTAATATCTTTTTCATTCCAATTTTTTTTTGATTCAAATAACAATTTGTTTTTTCACCCTGCAAATTTAATATAAATATTAATACTTTATTTTAAATTTTTTCTGCAAGCTAGTCCTTGATTTTCTTAAAAGTAGTATTAAACTGACAATTTCTAGTACTACTGTGCTTCTTAGCTAATATCTATAACGTATATAATATTAAAATATTGTGCCAAGATGCAGCACTTTATACATTTGATTTATATTATTTGCTATTTATTTGTATATTATTATTTGTTATTTATATATTTGAATATTGTAACTTTTACAAATTAACTATTTTAATATTTAATTTATAAATAAAAGAAGTGAAAAATGAGAGGTAGAGGTGATAGCTATAGTTTGTTATTTAGGCTTTTGCATTGGAGTATAGCTATAGTTATGCTAGGTATATTAGCTACTATACTACTGCGTATGACGTGGTTAAATAAAGGGGCTGTAAGTGATATCATTATGGACTACTGTAATGCTCAAGGGGTAAATATGACACAAGAGAAGGCTGAGGTGCTCGCTAAACGCATCCGCAAGCCGATGTGGGATTGGCATAAGTATCTAGGATATGCATTATGTGTGCTGATATTCTTAAGGTTTTTCTTAGCTATGTTTGGCAAGTTGCCATTGCTAAATCCTTTTAAAGTCGGATATACCTTTAATACTCGTCTAAGAGCTGTAATCTATTTAGTGTTCTATCTATGCGTCATTACTTCTCTACTGACTGGATTAGTGATAGAATTTGACCTAGAGATCTTACCTCGAGTGGATATAAAAATGATACATAAGGCTTCGATTTATTATTTTGCCAGCTTCTTAGTTATTCACTTTGTAGGAGTACTATTAGCTGAGTTAAGTGCTGATAATGGAATTATCTCTCGAATGATTAATGGTAAAAGTAAGTTTGACTTCTAATCTAGTATGGATTTAGAAGTATTAATAATGATTTAGATTTGTTGTGTTATATTTAATTGGAAAGCATCTGTATTTATACAGGTGCTTTTTTTGTTGTTCATAAGATGTGATAAAAAAGTCTAATATTACACCAAATGATTATAACTGCATTCTTGATTTGAAATGATAGTATTTTTAATAATATGGATTGCTCAGCCTGCTGTTCTTTTGTAAACTCATTATGATAAGTACTATTGATAATTGTGTGAGCACTTCAAGAGTATGTTCAAAGGAGAATGCTAGGAGTATCACTCGTGTATTGTTCGACAAACAAGCCTGTTTAGCGTCTAAACTCCTAGCATTGTCCTAGAATAGTCGAAGGAAATAGGTTGAGAATAGTATGTGTAGAAGCATTAGTCATAGCTGTGCTCTAATGTAAGTGTTAAGTTCTCAGTAAGTTTTGTTTTTTCAATAGGTCTGTATAGGTAAAACTTATCTATTTTGTTTTGAAATGTATAAACGTGAACAATGTTATCATGTGATTTATCTTCTGTGGCTGAATCCGAGTATTTACTTATTTCTCTTGTGAATTTTGTAAAGTCAAGATTAGCGTTCATTCGAAAGAAATCATATATTTTTTTAGTTACTTCAAAACTATATGAACCACCTTTCTCTTCATTGAATAAAATATCTATATCTAGTGTCTTGTTGTCTAATATTTCGAAATGAAGAGCATCATCTTCAAAAGCTAATATTTTTATTTTTAGTTCTTTGGTGACTTCTATAGTTTGACCTAGTTGTTGTTGATTGATTTCAGTAACTTCATATTCAGTAGGAAGAGATATTTGGACATTGACATCACCTTCTATATCGTTTATGTTATCCAAATAATTAAAGTAACAATACTCTAGGTAAAGAGGATCGATCTTAGGATACCAACTTCCAGTAGATTGCATTACAGGATTGTCTATAGTGACTTTTTTATTTTTCTTGGTATTTACTAGCGTATTAGACATAATTTTGATTTTAAGAAGGTCTGTAAGATTATCTTTTACTTTGAAACCTCCCGTTGTTCGCTGTTCGTTAATTTCTTCTGTAGACATTGGACGTTTAATTTTAAACATATACTTGTTATCTTCAAGGTTCTGAAAAGTGATAGAGTTCACAACAGATTCAAAAAATGTTTTTGGATTATGTTTTAGAATTAAGTTCCACGGTAGAGAAGAAGTATTCGATTTTCCTATTTTAGCATGGCTATTCTTTGATATCGCAGTGAGATATAGATTGTAATACTCCTGATAAAACTCTTTTTTACTGTTTGCCAATTGATCATCAAGAGACATACTTACATCTTCTCTTTCTTTAAGAGGTGGGTAAGAGTTTTGAGAGAATACGGTATAAGTGGTTAACAGTATTGATGTGATAAGTAATATCTTTTTCATTGTTTAGAGAGCAATTTTGTTTACGTGTAAAGTTAAATTTTTATATCTATTTGATGTATAAATATTTATGTGAATAAAGTGTTCGATAATAAATTATATCTTAGTGATACTATAAAACCACAGACTATGTATAACTACCTTATTTATTTTAGACCACAGACTACACTAACTATAACTGAGCTGAAAGAGGGCTTAAGTGAATATCTAAACGAGCAACAACCTAGTGAGATCAAAATATCTGATGATTGTGTGACAGTTACTTTTGGCGCATATCAGTTTAGATTATTTGTATCTAGTGATAGTCATGTGAATGAGGAGTTACGTGAAATGATAGATGATGGTATGACGGACCTAGATGACAATCCTATAGATGCTAATCTATATGGTGCTTCTACTCTACGTGTAGAGATGGGAGGAGATGTTGATATGGATATGGACCACTTTAACGATTGTATCTTTATACTAGAGTACTTCGAGAGTAGAGGTGATAATGTGATTATTAATGAGGGGTAAAGGATAGTTAATGAGAATATCTTTTGATTTAGATGATACTCTGATCGCTAAGAAGCGATTTCCGTTAGAGAAGGAACCTTTTGTCGCTAAGTTATTGGGTGCGGAGAGACTGAGATTAGGTACTATAACTCTGTTTAAGGCTTTGAGAAGTAAAGGACATCAAATAGGTGTATATACTACTTCTTATCGAAGTAAGACTAAGATCAAACGCATGTTTTGGGCTTATGGTCTTTCTGTAGATTATGTAGTAAATCAGCAGTTACACGAACGCACTTTAGGTAAGAGAAGTAAGAGCATTTCTAAGTATCCACCAGCATTTGAGATTGATTTACACATTGATGATTCTCTAGGGGTAGAACGTGAAGGAGAACTATATGAATTTAATACTGTTATAGTAGCGATGGATGACTTGCAGTGGATGGATAAGATTCTAGAGAGGGTGGAGAGGTAAAGGAATAAAAAAACCTCAGACTTGCTCTGAGGTTGTGATTTCTTTATTTTATTTTTTAAGTAATACATAGCTTCTAGGAGCTAAGAAAATACCCCTTTTAGAGAGTATAGGTTTATCAATACCCCACCAGTTAAAGATTAAAGCGAACTCATTGTAGTCAGTATCAATCGAAAAAGTAACAACTTTTTTGTCAGTAGACCATTTAGGGTTTGTTATTTCTACATGTTTTTTATTGTTAGTAGACTTGTTGTCCTTAAACTCCATCATTTCTAAACTAAAAGGACGTTCTGAGTCCATTGGTTCAGAGAATTCAAGTTGGATATTGTTAGGATTAGTTTTTACGAAGTTCTTGGTATCTACATTAACAAGTGTAGGTAATGTCACATTCTCTTCGATGCTTTTAGCCCATTGTAGTAATGGTAAGTATATTTGTTCAAAATCTTTATCTTTATTCTTTTTGTATAGTTCTTTTACTTTTTCAGAAAATAAGTTTTGTGCAAAGAAACCACGCTCAGCATTCTGATATTGCCAATTTATAGAATGTTTAGCAGCTTGCTGCGGAAAGTACTCTTCTAGGAATAAATCATAAACTGCCCAGGTCATGTATTCATTAAATGAATTAAAAGTATTGTAACCAGAATTATTGTCCCAATATTTTGTATTGAAGTTATCTGTAACTAGTTGTAGGTTTCTAAAGGTAATAGGGTTGATGTATTCGTGGTCTTTTTCGGTAAATATTAAATGATTTGAATTAAGCCTTTCTTCTAAGTTGTCCTCACTGACTACACCATTGATAAAATCTTCGGTAGCAGATGGAAAATCTGCAACAATATCCTTACTTATATCTCGGTGACAATTCATTCTGTTTACTAATGGTGAAAGGTAGATTCTGTAGATTTTATCCTTGTCTTCTTCTGTTGTGATTTGACCAATTCTAGTGTCTAAGAATGTTAGACTTTCTTTCATAAAATTGTATTCTTCATAATTACTTATAATACGACTGTAGAATCCCTTTGCTTGTTGTTGATTATAGAATTCTCTAAAACGTGATTTTTCAACAAAGTCATTGATGAGCTCTAAGTTTTTATCAAAAGGATTATGACCTGGATTGGTGTAAAAATCAAAGTCTCTTTTTAATTTTCCTTTATCATCAAATGAGAATGCAACTGCATCTGTTCTAAAGCTTAGATAGTCTTCCCATTTCTCTCTTGAATAATTTACACTATCAAGAAGAGGATGATTTTTTACTGGATCAAAATATTTAACTACATCTTGATAGTATGTAGTGTTTTTCTGTACTTCCCATTTATCTTCTATTCCATACTTGGTCAATGCTAGAATGATGTTTGATAGTTCATATGTTTCAGGGATTTTAATTTGTACTGTCTGTGCTTTCATTCCAAATGAAAGAAGTAGTACTGTAATCATAATTAGGTGTCTCATTTGATTGTGGATTTGTTTGGCTAATAAATTCAAATATAGTTATTTGAGACCAAGCGAAGAGGGAATATATTGTTTATTACTGATACTTTTGAAAGAATTTAGCTGTTATTGTAAAGAGATAATAATAATTGAGAGTTGTCTGGCTGTATTAGCATATTGATTTTATACAATATGTATTAAGTTTTTTTGAAAACAAAGTATTTTCATTTTGTAGAATATGATGTTCTATGTAGTTTTAAAATGTAGTATTTAAGAATGAATTTATTAGATATAAGCTCAAAGATTTAAAGTAACCTAAAACAATAGTATCAAATGACAACTTTCCCAGTAACAGCATCAACTTTATCAGAAACAGAATTAGGAAACTTTATAAAAGAAAAATACCAATTATCAGAAAACTGCGAGTGTAAACTATTTAGGACAGGGGTCAACCACACTTATTTTATTTCAGATAATGAAACAAAATTTGTCTGTAGAGTTTACTGTCATAATTGGCGAACAAAAGTAGAAATTGAACAGGAGCTGGAACTTCTAAAGTTACTTAGGGATAGTTCCATTTCTATTTCATATCCAATTTCGGATAGTAGTGGAGCTTTTATTCAAGACATAAATGCTCCTGAAGGAATTCGTTATGCTGTACTTTTTTCATTTGCTGAGGGTGAAAAGATGCGATTTATGTCTAAAGAGACTTGTTTCTCAATAGGTTCTTTGATGGCAAAGATTCATAATGTCACAGAAAATAAAAAAATAGACAGAGTAAGTTATGATTCTAAAATACTTTTGAATAATGCATATCAACTTTTAATACCTTATTTTGAAGAGGGGTTGGAAGAAATGAAATACTTAAAAGAAATTGAAAACAAGGTTTCTAAGAAGTTTGAAGAAATTAATGGATTAGAGAATTCAACTGGAATAGTTCACTTAGATATTTGGTATGATAATTTGAGTGTCAACAACGAGAATGAGATTACCATTTTTGATTTTGATAATTGTGGAAATGGGTTGTTAGTTTTGGATGTTGGTTACTTTTTAAAGCAATTGTTTTTTATTGAATCTGATAAAAAGGAGTATGAATTAAAAGCAGAAAGCTTTTTAAAAGGCTATCAGAAAAATAGAAGTCTATCGGATAAAGAAATTGAGTTAATTCCAGAATCCGGTGCTTCAATATTTATGTTTTATCTTGGGGTACAAGCACAAAGATTTGATTGGTCTAATATATTCTTCACTAAGAACTACCTTACAATGTTTGTGGGGAGGATAAAAAGTTGGTTAGATTACTATGAAGAAAAAAATAATTGTAACAAACCTGTATAATGTGTTCATAGGTTTATTTTGATATAAAAACTAAATCACAAACAACCATAAACAAAAAAAGCATTCCGTTAAGAATGCTTTTTTTTTGTGGTCCCACCTGGGCTCGAACCAGGGACTTGCTGATTATGAGCCGGAGAAATGAATGTTGTATTTAATTTCATTTTGTTTCAAACTGACTGATTTTTAGCTAGTTGTAAAATTTTTAAAATATTTTTGTTTCATCTATTTGCACGATAAGTACCGATTTGTTGTACGTATGTTGTACTTTAAAATTATTTATGATGAAAACGAGTTTAAAAATTGTATTAAAAAAGACAAAATTAAGTGATGGAACTTACCCAATTAATCTTAGAGTTACTATTAATAGGAGGTGTAAATTTTATAAAACACCTTATAGTACTGCACCTAAATTTTGGAATGCAAAAGTGGGGGAGTTTACCTCTAAGTTCCCAAATTTTTTACAAGCCAATAGAATATTAAGTACGCTCAAACAAGATGCGTCAAAAGTATTGGACTTGATGATTGAACAAGAAAAAGAATTTACACTTGAAGTATTTGATTCTCTACTTCGACCAGAGAAGGTTGAGATTGTAAAATTTGTTGCTTTTTTTCAAAATAGGATTGAGCAATTCAAAGAAGCAGGTCAAGTTAGTTCAGCAAGTTCATATAATGATTCATTAAAAGCTTTAAAACGTTTTAAGCCTGGGGTGATCAAATATGAGTTTACACAAATTGATTATTCTTTTTTAGTAGCCTTTGAAGCAGACTTAAGATCAAGAGGCTGTACAAATGGAGGAATAGGTATATATATGCGTAATATACGTGCTATTTATAATTCTGCTATTAAATCAAAAATAGCATCTTTGGAGAATTATCCATTTAGAGACTATGTGATTTCTAAGTTGAAATCTACCAAGATAAAAAAAGCACTTACAAAAGAAGAGTTACAGCTGCTACTTGATTATGACTTTTCAGAAAATACTGAAGGAGCTAAGGTGTTGTATACTTATTTATTTAGTTTCTTTTGTCGAGGAATGAACTTTACTGATATCGCTGAATTAAAATGGGATGATATAAACTCTAATCGTTTTAGTTATATCCGAAATAAAACAGGCGTGGCTATTAATGTAAAGATACCAGAGAATAAAGACTTGGATACTATCTTAAACTATTTCAGAATCTATAGGCCATTTGATACAGATTACATCTTTTCAATCCTGGATAAAGATTTAAGCTTATATACTAAAGAAGAACTAAGAGCACGAAAAAGTAGTGTTAGGGATTATTATAATAAGCAATTAAATATCATTGCAAAGGAATGCGGGATTAAAACAAAGATTACCTTTTATACAGCTCGTCATACTTTCGCTACTCTATCATTAAAAAAAGGGGTGAACTTATATATGCTTAAACAGGCCTTTGGGCACCAATCTATTAAAACTACTGAAGCTTATGTAGAGGATTTTAATAGAGAAGAGCTTGATCAGGCATTTGAGAATTTGTTTTAACTATGTTTGTGGGGACTGATAAAACGTGTTTTGTAAATAGGGAAGCTTATTTGATTTTTAATAGAGATTTATCTGTTTCTGTTTTACATTATAATTTAATAAAAAATATTATTGATTACAATAATGTGTATATTTATGTAATCAAACATCTTTGTTTTTGTTTTTATTTGTATTTTTGTAATCAAAATAAAAATGTATGGATTATAATTTAGAGAAAGCGGTAGATTATCATTATGGTGTTTTTCCTCCAAAGAGTATTGATTATGCTCTTTTTATTCAAGAATTAGTGAGGGCTACTGATGCATTGGCACGTTTTGATCAAATGTTAAAAAACCTACATAACACTGAAATTTTATTAGCTCCTTTAAGAAATCAGGAGGCGGTAATATCTTCTAGAATTGAAGGTACAATTAGCACAATGGATGAGATACTTCAATATGAGGCTGATCATGAAGGTGAGGATATCACTACTGCTAAAACCGATGTAATAGAAACTATCTTATACCAACGTGCTTTGAAAAATGCTCAAAGTGCACTTGAAAGTGGCTATGATTTTTCATTAAGCTTTCTTAAGCAAATGCATCAACAGTTATTATATTTAGGTAGAGGAGCAAATAAATCTCCTGGTGAATTTAAGAAAGAACAAAATTATTTGGCAGATAGGTTAAAAAGAGAAATTCAGTTTATTCCTATTAGGCCTGAAAATCTAGTTGATGGATTAGAGCAGCTTTTTAAGTTTCTAGAAAATAGTGATTTTCCTCCGTTAATTAAAACTGCTATTATGCATTTGGAGTTTGAAGCATTGCATCCTTTTAAAGATGGAAATGGAAGAATTGGAAGAATGTTAATTACGCTGAACTTATGGAGAGAAAAAATTCTTTCAGAACCTCATTTTTATATTAGTGGATATTTTGAAGAAAATAAAGATGAATATATAGAACAAATGCGTAATGTTTCCAAAACAAAGGATTGGAATGAATGGATTCTTTTTTTCTTAAAAGCAGTAGAAAATCAAGCAATTAAAAATTTAGAAATAGCTGAGAGTATAAAGAGTTTGTACGAAACTACAAAAACTGAATTCTCTGAGTTACTATCTTCAAAATGGAATATAGAGATACTTGATTTTATATTTACTTATCCAGTATTTAGAAATAATAAATTTGTTAGTACCACAAAGATCCCGAATGCAACAGCAGTACTAATGATTAAAAAATTAGTTGATAATGGCTATTTAGTTTTAAGAGAAGAATCATCAGGGCGTAGAGCTGCGATGTATTCTTTTGAACCTTTAATGAAATTAGTTAGAGTATAAAAATTGTAATCAATATTTTTTGTTTACACAAAAGTGCTGTTTTTTGTAATCAAAGTAGTTAGTCTTCAAAAATTGTAATCAATGTTTTTTGCTTACATAAAAGTGTTGTTTTTTGTAATCAAAGTAGTTAGTCTTCAAAAATTGTAATCAATATTTTTTGTTTACATAAAAGTGCTGTTTTTTGTAATCAAAGTAGTTAGTCTTCAAAAATTGTAATCAATATTTTTTGTTTACATAAAAGTGCTGTTTTTTGTAATCAAACTAGTTAGTCTTCAAAAATTGTAATCAATATTTTTTGATTACATAAAAGTGCTATTTTTTGTAATCAAAGTAGTTAGTCTTCAAAAATTGTAATCAATATTTTTTGCTTACATAAAAGTACTACTTTTTGTAATCAAACTGATTTGTATGAAAGTAGTGAACTTTTGGCGTTTTTTTAAATTGTGTAATTAAATGGCCTAAAAAAGAAATATATATACTGTTTGCTCTTTTAGCTTTTTTTGTAATACACTAAGGTTATATACCTTTTTATATTTGCTTTATCTTGCAGGTATCTTGTTCGGTTTGAGGTACAGTTTTTATTTAAGGTAACATAATTATTGTTAGGTTCTCGTATTGATAAGTATAGTTTTAAGGAATTCTAGAAATGCCCGATTCTAACTAAGAATTGAAATTGCTTAAAATCAAGCTTTTTTTATTTGATGGTTATTTGATATAAACCTAGTTTTAAAAGTTAAACTACTTAAAATCAGTTGTTTTTTTATTTGATGGTTATTTGATAAAGGGGATTTTTAGTTTCTAAGTAAAATTCATTTGAGTCAAATACAAAAGTGAAAACTAGAGTAATTAAGAATATATAAAAAAACAAAGACACCTATAAGGTGCCTTCGTCTGCAAAGGAGTAGTAACTCTCTTCGGTTATAATTAAGTGATCTAAAAGAGTAATATCAAGTATCTTACTTGCTTCTTTTATTTTTCTTGTAATTTGTCTATCAGCATCACTTGGATCTAACTTTCCAGATGGATGATTGTGAATAATTATAAAAGCTGTAGCATTAGCCTTTAGTAAAGCTGAGAAAATAATTCTTAAATCTACTATTGTTGCGGTTATACCTCCCGTTGAAGCTTCTAATACTCCAAGTACTTTATTGTTGTTTGAAAGCATAAGAACTTTAAACTGTTCTAACAATTCAATCTTATTACCATCCCAAGCCTTTAATGCTATTTGATATGCACTATAAGAAGATGTAATTTGAGGTCTCTGTGAAGCCTTTACTTTTGATTTGTAAATTAATTCTACTTCTGAAGCGATAAGCCAATCTTTGTTTAAAACTGTAGTTTCCATAATATTAAATTTTTAAATTAATTATGGAGCCACAGTTGGTAATGGCTTAGCAAGCGCAAGAAACGGGCGCAATAAAGCGAAGACTTTAGTCAAGCATTTATGGGGGTTTTCTTGCTAGCGAACCGCGAGGCATTGCCTAACTTTGTGTAATTATTAATAAAAAATAAAACTAAAAATCAATGTACTATAAAGGCTTTTTTGTGTTATTTTCAGAAGAGATTTTCCACTTTTTATATACCTCAAAGTTCTTTGGATTCTCTTTAAAGAACTGATTCAGATACATTAATTCAAGATTCGATTTCTTATTATTTTCTATTAACTGATTATAATCAGAGTAATGAATTGATTTTTTAATCGCAACGTAAATTGATAAACCACTTGTGAGTAAAAGAAAAATATTAAGGGCTATGATGTAGAACATCTTCTTATGACTAATAGCCCTATATACTTTTAAAAGGTCTTCTTTAGTATCATAAAGTGTGGACTGAAATGCAGTGAAATCATCTTGTAATCTTTGTCTATTATTTGACTCAATTTTGTGTAATTCAGACACATTTACTTTTACTTCAATATTATTTATCCTGTTTGAAAGCTGAGTTTGCAGAGTAATATTTTGCTTGAGTTTTTCTTGCAAGTGAACTACCTGCTGAAATAGTAACTCAGTGAGTTCTGTGAGTGTAGGTTGTTTCTTTGCCATAGTTAAAGATTTAATGTTTGTGTTTGTTTTCGTTTTTTCTTTTTAGTTATATCAGGCATATAATCCTCATAGTAATTTCCATAAGCGTTTAAAAAACTAAATAGACTAACTGTATTTGTATTCCAATTTTCAAAACAGATTTGTTTGTCTTGGTCTTTATATAATACAGTATGAAATAAATCATTATTTGGTTTTGGTATGTTATTTTCAAAGAGTTCATTCAGTTTTAAATTCCGATCAACCTCACTTGCTTTTAGGTTCGTGTTGGTTGGTAAATGAATAAATCTATAGCCTTGAATATTACCTTGTTTGTTTACAGTTGGTTTTACTTCTATTTGATGTGCTAGCATCATATTGATGTACTGATCTAAGTTTTTAGGACGCTCTTTTAAAACAAAATAATGAGCCTTTTTTATTATTTCAGCTGTCTGTTTCTGATTAGTTTTTAAAAGCTCTTTTCTATTTATATTTTCTTGTCTTATTGAAGTCCAATTGTATTTTAGGGCTATTTCGTG
Source organism: Myroides marinus (assembly GCF_900109075.1). Classification (GTDB taxonomy): domain Bacteria; phylum Bacteroidota; class Bacteroidia; order Flavobacteriales; family Flavobacteriaceae; genus Flavobacterium; species Flavobacterium marinum_A. The sequence continues at coordinate 75,069 of NZ_FNYS01000004.1, forward strand.
AGCGATACTCTGTGCTTGAAATCCGATATAGTTATCTTTTAGTGCTTTTCCATTCTCATCAATACGGTTAATCAAAATGTGAATGTGTTTGTGCTCTTTTTCAGTATGTAAGTAAGCGATGTATTGCGCGCCTTTGGGATCTAATTTTAAACCAACTAAAAAATCTTTTACGAGACTTTCTAAATCTTGGTCTGTCATTTTTCTACTATCTTCAATAGTAGGAGATATAACAACGGAGATTGTATTGTTTTTACAGCGAGTGTTTTGATTTTGTAGAATCTGCATGGTTTGATACATATCTTTCGGAGTTTCCCCCGAAAGATTGTTTCTAGCAAGTTCATAGCCTTTATTTGGATTGATTACATAATTAAAAAGTGCTGCTCCTCCAATACATGTTTTTGCTTTAGCTATCATATTACTTTAGTTTTTCAAGGTGAGCTCTAATTAAGTTTGCTGTTTCAATGGTGGATTCTTTTACCTTAGTGGTATCTCCAAGTTTAAAAAGGTTACCTATTCTTCTAAAGTTATCAGCAAATTTGTTTAGTAGTTTGTAAGTTTCAATTTCATCTTGAGTTAGTTTATAACTTACAGAATATCCCAGGGCAGTACTTCGTAAATATTCAGAAACGCTACAACCAATTTTCTTTGCTTTGTTTTTTATAAGCAGAGATTCAGTAAGGGTAACTCTAAATTCTATCTTGTGTTCTCTTTTCATCGTCTTACCAATTTTGCGACCTTCGGGAGAAAAACGAGTGGTCTTTGTTCCGGTTCAAATTTTCAATTTGTAAGGACAAAGACACATCTCGATGATTCTCACGTCAGTTTATCGCGGTTAATACTCAGTAAATAATCATTGACATCCTTGTAATCTTTATATCTAACTCTTGCATCTTTTGTAATTAATGGAAATGCTGCAATTAATTTCTCAGTGGCTTTATCTCCAGCAGTATCATTGTCAAAACAAGCAACTATGGTTTTATATTTAGATTCAAATGTTTCTGAATTGTCTAAGGTTTTGTATAGAAACTTGTTCGTGGATTGAATAAGGGTATTTTCTAAAGTGTTAACGGAGTTTAAAATGATGTAATCAAACCTATGTTCTAAATTAGGTTTAAGAGTTATAAAGGATAAAAAGTCGATAAAGGCTTCAAATAAAAATACAGTGGATGAATCATTATTTATATAGGTAGGATACTTGGAGCCAAAGCACATTTGAACATATTTATTTCTGAGTTCTACTCCATCAAGTTCATTTTGAAAGCCTATTGCATAATAAGCTTTATCTTTAAGGATATAATGTATTTCCTTACAATACCTTTGAGTTGTTTTAATGCATAAGCCTCTTTGCTTGATGTAATATATAAGGTATTTATTTCTCAGAGGTTTAATTGCTGTAATCTCATAATCTTTCTCATCTTGATTAACCTGTGGATTAAAAAGTTGCTGGTGAACAGAAAAAGAATTGTTTGCTAAGATTTTTAGAGCTTCTTTTATATCACATTTGTAATATAGCATTACAAAGTCAATTACATTTCCTTTATATGTACTATCACCAAAGTCATAGAATACATTTTTAGTTACACTAACACTAAACGATGGAGTGTTTTCTGCTCTAAAAGGAGAATGGTACCAGGCTTGTTTATCATTGATTTTAGTTGGTTTTATACCAAGGCTATCTAAAATAGAAATAATCGATATGTTTTTTGCTTCTTGAATATTCATAATTTGGGTTGTTTAATTGTATGTTATTGATTTATAGTGTTTAAAGTAATATCTGTATGTCATTTAGTTGTCATCTGATCATCTGATCATAATTGTACTAATAGTGAATTACTTTCTTTAGATGAGCGCAGATGAATCGTAGATGACAATCAGTTTATGATTTATTAATACTTAAGTTATTGGTAAATAGTTTATTAGTTATTTATTTCATCTGTCATCTGATTTAAAAGTGTTTCTTTTGAAATCCTGTAATATTTACCCTTGTGAATAGTCCGTTTTAAAGTACTATCCTCTATCTTGACTCGTTCATAATTATTTGAGTTAGTTGATCTAACTAAAGCTATGTTTTCAAGTATTGTTTGTATCTCTCTCATTGTGATATTATGACCTCTGTTATAATAATTCAGAAGAGCATTAATATCAGAAGGAGTGGTGTCTATTTGATCCATATCAAATTCATTGAAAATAATATCAAGTATATCAAGCACCAGGTTTTTGTTTTGAAGATCTACATCGTGTTTTAGTTTATGTAAGGCTTCTGTGTGTAGAGTCTCTGGAGTAAACCACATTCGGGTTTTCTTTTCAGTCGTGAAAGGAACTCTATAGAGATAGTTTAAGAAAATAGGAATCTCCTGAATGAGTTTGGTGAAAAATTCAGTAGATCTCTTTCTTATCGGAGGGACTTTAATAACCCAAAACCTTGTTTCTTCTTTATCTATCTTTAGAAAATTATGCTCGTGATTACTTGTCATGATAATCTTAAGAAAAGACTTCTGCTCAACTTTTTCTTGGCCTTTGTATTCAATTGATTGATACATAGCCGTTGAAATGTATTTGATTGCTTCAACAATATCTTTGTTCTCAGATTTTACTTCTTCTATTAATAAGAGAAGTTTACTATCCATCTCACTATTGAATTTTTCTGTAAATGCATTTGCCTTTACAAAAACAGCATTTTTATCAAAGATTTCTTTTATCCAATTTAAAAATGTGGTTTTTCCTGTTTCACGATTCCTAGATACAAGCACTATAATTGGCAATATTTGTTCTGGATAGAATAATAGAATTTTAAAATAATCTATTGCAAGTAGATATTGATTTCCAAAGATGTGTTGTAGAAAATAATAAGTAATAGGTATCTGTTCTTTAAGTGAATTTAATGAAAGTTCAGAAGTAGTGTCAATGTTATATAGAATAGGAGAGTAGGAATTAAAGTAATCTCCTATAAAATGAGTGTAATGAATGTGATTAGGTTCACATTTATAACCAAAGAATTTAGGTAACTCTTTGATGATATCCTTTCCAAAGTCAGTGATGATTTCAGACTTTCTCCACAGTTTACGTTCAACAATGATTTCTTTACCGTTGACGTTCTTCTTTCTTATCGCATAGTACTCTGTTCCTATTCGAATATATTCTGTTGCAGTTGTATTCATATCAAAAAATTTTCAGAAAGAAGTAGTTATATTTACTACTGTTTTCTTTTGTTATAGAAATAGTTATTTAAGCATTGATAGTAGGGCTATCAATGCTTTTATTTTTTTAACTGTTTTGAAAATTGTGATAGAACTTCTTGGTCGGTAAAGACTCTATATTGTTTAATCCACTCAACTATCTCAAGGCGGTCAAAGAATAAGGTGCCATTGGTAGGTTTGTGATGAGGGATTAAGTTTTTAGAAGTTAACTTATGAATAGTACTGTCTGAAAAGCCAGTATAAGCCATCAAATCTTTAATAGTAAAGATTTCTTTTTGAAACTGATTACCTTTAGTAATCATTAGCTTGATCTCGTTAAGCTCTTGAATGATTTTTAGCGTTGTCATAATAAATGTTTTTTGAATTATGACGCTAAACTATTGCAATGAAGCTACTTGAAATGGTTGTTTGTCAGTTAACTGACATTTAATTTTAGTCTTAGGTCAGTTTTTTAGATAACTGACTTTTTACATTTTCTAAGATTTTAGCATAAGTTTCTTTATGAGCATTTGTAATTAACTTTCTGCCCTTTTTATTTATTGAATCATAGTTTATAGCTGAATAATTTTCTACAGTTGCATATTTAAAGTAGCGACAACTTTCTTTAAGTGTGGTTTTGTGTAAAGTAAATAAATGTACAAATGGTATAAAGAAAGCTTCTAAGAACATGGCACAATGTTGAGACTGAAGTTCTAACTTAATAGAAGAATCAGGATTATCTGTTTTTTTACTAATACAAGATTCTATAACTCTTTTAAAATCTTCCATTGTTGTGTCATCATTAATAACTTCTTTCTTTAATTCATACAAAGTTTCTTTAATGATAGCCTGATGTGCTGTGCTAAAAACAAATACATTGTCATTCTTTTGCTCCTGTTTCTCTTTAGAAGGAGTAGTGATATTAATTGTAATTGTTTTTTTAGAAGGAGATATTAGTAGATACTCTTTAGAATTTTTAAATGATTTAAAAGATTCTTTATATATCAAACTTAGGTGACTGATTAAAAATATGTTCTGCCCTTTGTCAAAATTAATTGCAGCACTTAATAATAATATAGAGTAAATCAATGCTGTTAAAGGCAAAAGGATGTACCATTTAGATATACTATAAAAATATGGTAATTGAAAAGTGGATGTTACCAGGGATATTATTGGTAATAATGCGGCAATTATGTAAGTGAACTTCTTGGAAAGAGTTACAGAGCTTAGCTTTTCAAGCTTCTGGTGAAAGAAAAAAAACGGAGTTTCAATAATAGTATTCATAGTGTCTTGTTGTTGGTTAGTAATAAAAGTACTAAAAATATAACTAACTGCAAGAAAATGAAAACTTTACTATCTTTATAGGGTAAAACAAATTGTTGTACTTTTGTTGTACTGATGAAAAAAAAGGTGAAAAAAGGGCAAAAAAAAAGCACCTATTTTACAATAGATGCTTCTCTGAAATTTTAGTGGTCCCACCTGGGCTCGAACCAGGGACTTACTGATTATGAGTCAGTTACTCTAACCAACTGAGTTATAGGACCGCTCATTTTGAGCGAAAAATTTCGTGGTGGTCCCACCTGGGCTCGAACCAGGGACTTGCTGATTATGAGTCAGCTACTCTAACCAGCTGAGTTATAGGACCAGTTAAAACGTGTTTAACGGGTGCAATATTAGGGTGTTTTATTGACTTATGCAAGCGTTTTAATAGAAATTATTTAATTTCTTGACACAATTCTATCAGTACCCCATTGGTTGTTTTAGGGTGTAAGAATGCAACTAATTTATTATCAGCTCCTTTTTTAGGTTTGTCGTTTAATAAGATAAATCCTTCAGCAGCTAATCTTTTCATCTCTGCTTCGATATCTTCTACGTCAAAAGCGATATGATGGATGCCTTCTCCTTTCTTTTCGATGAATTTAGCAATAGGACTATCAGGGTTAGTAGCTTCTAATAATTCTATTTTATTAGGGCCATTCATAAAGAAAGAAGTTTTTACTCCTTCACTTTCTACTGCTTCTTCTTTATATGCTGGAGCACCGAATAGTTTTTCGAATAAGTTATTAGACGCTTCTAGGTCTTTTACAGCTATTCCGATGTGTTCTATTTTTCGCATTTCTTAGTGTTTTGGGTTATATAAACAAAGATAAAAAAGTTTGCTATTCAAAAAATTGTATTTTTGCATCATGGAAACTAATAGACAAAAGAAGATGGGAGCCCTATTGCAAAAAGATATCGTGGATATCTTGCAAGGAGAGGTGCGTAAGAACGGGATAACTAACTTGGTTATTTCGGTTTCTAAAGTGAATATCACTAGTGATTTATCAGTAGCGAGAGTGTACTTAAGTATATTCCCAATAGATAAAGGTGAAGAGTTATTAAAAGGTATTAAATCTAATGCTCCGTTGATCAAACACGAGCTTTCTCAAAGAGTAAAACACCAAATGAGAAAGGTGCCTGATTTATTATTCTATGTGGATGATAGTTTAGAGTACATTGATCAAATCGATAAAGCGTTGACAAGGGAAGAGAACCCTATCGCTAATCCAGATTTATTAGAAAAGAGAAAGAAAAAATAGATTGAAGTTTTCACTATACATAGCCAAACGTTATGCTTTTAGCAAAAGTAAAAGCAAGGCGATTAATGTTATTACTGCAATAGCCTCTGTGGGTATTGTGGTGAGTGCTATGGCTATGTTTATCGTATTATCGGTATTTAGTGGATTAAAACAATATAGTCTTTCTTTTGTTGATGATTTGGATCCAGATTTAAAAGTTTTTACCCCTAAGGGTAAAAGCTTTGTAGTCAAGGATAGACAGATCTTAGATTTAGAAGAATCTGGTTATTTTAAAGGTGTAGCTAAGGTGGTGGAGGATCGCCTATTGTTTACTTTTAAAGATAAACAGGCTGTATCAACCATAAAGGGTGTGGATTCGGACTTTACGAATGTTAATGACTTTGACGAAAAAGTAGAGTATGGAAACTGGTTAGAACCTGATACGGACGAGGCTGTAGTAGGGGTAGGTATGTCATACTTGCTGTCTATGGGGCTATTTGATACTGAGAATGTCTTCGAGGCGGTGGCTCTTAAACCTGGTAAAGGAACTATAGAGAATCCTGAAGAAGCATTCATTAAAAAACACCTGTGGCCTACTGGGGTATATGTATTGGGTAATGATGACTTAGATAATAAGTACGTGTTCGTAGATATAGATAATGCACGTGAATTACTAAATATACCTGTTAATGAGGTTACTAATCTTGAGTTTGCATTAGCTGATGGTGTGTCAGAAGGTAAGGCTACTCAAAAAATAAATGAAGTACTGGGGGATCAGTACATCGTCAAAAATAAAACACAGCTAAACGATGGGTTATACCGTATGCTAAATATGGAGAACCTAGTTGTTTATTTGATATTTGTATTAGTAGTGATCATGGCTCTGTTTACATTAGTAGGAGCGATGATTATGATTATCTTAGAGAAACAACCAAATATCAAAACACTTAACCAAATAGGTGTGCCTGTGAGAGACTTGCGCAAGATATTTTTGTTTCAGGGGTTGATTATTTGTTTAGTAGGTAGTTTGATAGGCCTTGCATTAGGTGCTATCGTGGTATCGCTACAGATTGCTTTTGGGTTTATATCTATTCGCGAAGGTCTTGCTTATCCAGTAGAATTTAGCTGGGTAAATATTCTATTAGTATTCGCTTCAATAGCTGTGTTAGGACTATTGGCCTCTCTTATTTCTTCATCGAGAGTGAATGCGAGTTATTTAAAACTTTAATTACAAGTAATCATTAGCTTAGAACTGAGAGCTAAGGTTGTTTATTCTCTTTTCTATACTTTGTGATAGAGTAGTTGTTCCTATAGCATCTTCAGGCTATGTAGTTGTGTGATTTGAGTAAATGAACTGTTTCTTGGTTGTAAAAAAGACTGATGTGCTAAAAAATAAGTGGTGTTTTTTGGTTCATTTGTATTACTTATTCTTGTAGTAACTTTTTGATTGTAGGAGTCTAAGCCTTGAAGGTACTACAATATGCGTGTTTAGCGTTGTGAGTTTATGTGCTAAATGCGAGTAAATTTTTTTAATGTTTCTTTTTTCTTGTTTTTGTGTTATTTTTAAGTAAAAAGCGTGTTTTTTTGGAATATTGGTAGTATTTTAATTAACCGAATGTAAGAGGTCTGTAATGGAATTAGGAATTTATTACCAATAGGATTAATTGCCATTTCCCTACATTTGTGTTTATTCGAAACTAAAAAGTAAGATTGAAAAAATATAATTATGAAAGAGTTTAATAAGGAGTATTTAAATTATGTAGGAGAGTTATCTAATGCTGGGGTGTCAATAGAAACGGCTATACAAGAGTGTTTAAATAAAAATGATTATAAAGATCCTCAACAGTGGTACAGAGCTCATGCTTTATGTACGTTAGGGGTACAGACAGATAAATACAACGGAATATTAGAACAATTATACGATCAGCTAAATGAAGATTCGAACTGTATTCACAGTAGTATGAATTTAGAGGAGGATAGCTATGAGAATTGGTTTAAAGATGTAAAAGCACTTAATGATTTGTTTATAGGTAGAGGGTATGCTCCTGCGTATGCTTATCAATACGAATTATTTATCAATTCAAGATACGGGTACAGAGATGAAGAGAAAGCTGCTAACTGCTTAAGAGAAGGGATAGCTTTAGGAGACGACTTGTGTAAATGTTATGTTGGATATGCTAAATATTATGGAACACAAGGCTTTGAATTAGATCAAGATGGGGCAGTTGAATTAATCAAATCTGCTGTAGGTGGTAGAAAAGATAATATTGCTCAGTTGTTCTTATTAAATATAGAATTTAGAAATTGTGGTTCAGCTGAAGAAGGAAAGGCAGTATTAGAAAAATATGACGACTTAATCAACAATAAAAAACGTGGGTTATACATCTTAGCTGATTATTATCTAAGAGAGGATGATAATGCTATGGCAGAGTCGGTACTTAAGGATGGTATCGCTAATACAAGTGCTTACTGTAAATATCTATTAGGGTTGATGGCATGTAATGGGCGATTCGCTGAATTGGGATATACAGAGGAGCAAGGTAGAGAGCTGTTAGCAGAAGCTTTTGACTATGGTATTACACATGCTGGATTTATATTAGGATATTCTTATTTCTATCCACGTACAGAGGGATTAGAGCCAAATAAAGAAATGGGTATAGCGATGTTTAATAAAGCTATTGCTTATTATTCTGGTGAGGCGACATTAGAATTAGCTATTATTTATTTATACAATGCTGAGTACAAGGATATCACTAAAGGGATGGCTTTATTAGATAGAGGTGTTGAGTATGATTATGATAAAGCAATGTCAGAGAAGGGATTTGTATTACTTGATTTCGAAGAAGTAGAACGCAATGTAGTAGAGGCAAAAGCTTTATTAGAACGTTCTATGGCTGCTGGTAATGATTATGCTCCTTATCGTTTAGGATTGGGGTATCAGAATGCAGAGTTTGAAGAAGAGTCTGATTATGAGCAAGCATTATATATGTTTGAATTAGCAGCTGAGCGCAATAACTTATCAGGAATAGAGTTAGCTGGACGTTACCAACGTTTTGGGTATGCTGGAGAACCTAATTTAGAGAAAGCTATCGGTTATTACCAAAAAGGGATAGAATACTATAATTCTAACTACTGTAAGGTGGAGATGGCTATGCTGTTAGAAAGAGGAGAGGGAATAGAACAAGATATAAATGAGGCTGCTCGCCTATATGAAGAGGCTTTAGAAGAAGGGTACACTTATGCTGCTATTCGCTTAGGATTTATGCATGAGGACGGTGCATTAGGCGAACCTGATTATGAGAAAGCTAGAGAGCTAATGGAACTTGCAGCTAGTCAAGATATGGCTGAAGGGGTATATCATTTAGCTCGTTTCTATAGATACGGTACTGGTGGAGAACAGAATGAACGCAAGTCTATGGAATTGTTCAATAAAGCATTAGAGCTTGGATTTGTGGATGCTAATGTTGATATCGCATTGTTCTACGAGGAAGGTGTAGATGGAGGTGAGCCTGATTATGAGAAGGCTTTTGAATATATGATTAAAGGTGCAGAAGCAGGGTTTAGTTATGCACAGTATAAAGTAGGAGTTTATTACTCTTATGGATATTTAGCTGAGACTGATGTTGAGCTAGGTAAAGAATGGTTTGAGAAGTCAGTAGAGAATGGTTCTCCTCTAGGGATGTTATCTCTAGGAGATTATTATTTATATGGATATGGTGAAGAGAAGGAGTATGATAAGGCTCTAGAATACTATATGGCTGCTGAGGAGAGAAACTATATTTCTGAAGGACTTGGTATCTGTTACCAATTTGGATTGGGAGTAGAAGCAGATGAAACTAAAGCATTCCATTATTATAAATTAGCTGCAGATAGACAGTATGACTCGGCTATCTTCCGTTTAGGTCTGTGCTATTTCTATGGTAATGGTACAGATAGAGATTTAGTAGAGGCATTCTTCTACTTAAAACAAGTAGCAGATAGAGGTAATATGGATGCTGCTAGTTATGTAGGTCTAATGTTAGTGAAAGGTGATGGAGCAGAGAAAGATGCTGAATATGGTGTAAGCTACTTAATCCAAGCTGCTGAGGCTGGATTTGATATGGCTCAATATGAGTTAGCGAACTGTTACTTAAAAGGAGAAGGTGTTCCACAGAGTGATGATTCGGCTATGCAATGGTATCAACAGGCTGCTGAGAATGGGAATGAAGATGCACAGAAGATAGTAGGAGGTCCTCGTAAAAGAAGAAGATAATGGAAAATCAGAAACAATTTCAGTTTCAAGTGAATATGAAGGGTATGATAGAACTGTTGTCAGAGCACATTTATAGCTCTCCAACAGTTTTTGTCAGAGAACTTCTACAAAATGGAATGGATGCTGTCACGGTTCGAAAAGGAATCGATGAGAGTTTTAAAGGAAAGATAGACATCACCTTTGAAGGGGATCGTCTAATCTTTCAGGATAATGGTGTAGGTCTAACCCAAGATGATGTTCATCAATTCTTATCTGTAATCGGACAAAGTTCTAAACGTGGAGAATTAGCTGATAAGGACTTAATCGGTAAGTTTGGTATTGGTTTGTTGTCTTGTTTAGTAGTGAGTGAAGCTATTGTGGTGGAGTCTCGATCACTGTATAAAGAGGAGTCTGTAAGATGGACAGGTAAGGCTGATGGAACATACGAAGTAGAGATGATACCACTGTTAGATCAGGTTGGTACTAAGGTTATACTAGATGCAAAAAAGGCTTGGCGTAGCCTATTTAAACGCGAAGAGGTAAAGCAGAATGTGTTGTTCTATGGTAGTGCATTACCAATTGAGGTAAACTTGATAGAGAATGGTGAAGTAGAGCAGTTCTTAGATGGTAATCCTGTATGGTTAGATAATGATAGTTCTAAGGAACAGTTATTACAGTATGGTAAAGAGGTATTTAAGACTCGTTTCTTAGATGTGTTTAGACTTTATTCAGAAGCTGGCGAAATACAAGGAGTCGCTTATATTATTCCAAATAAAGTAAATACTACCGCAACTAAGGAGCACAAGATATTCTTAAAGAAGATGTACCTATGTGATCAGGCTACTAATTTGTTGCCTGAGTGGACTTCTTTTGTTCGATGTATTATAAATTCTAATGGATTACAGCCAACGGCATCTCGTGAGTCTCTAATGAATAATTCGACATTACAGGAAGCTAAGAAGGAGTTGAGTGACTGTTTTAAAGAGTATTTAAAGACGTTATCGATTACTAATCCTGAGGTATTAGAGAAGATTATTAGTATTCACCACATGTTTATTAAAGCATTGGCGGCATCTGATAATGAGATAATGACCATGTTTGAAGACTATTTGCCTTTTGAAACTAATCAGGGGTTAATGTCTTTTGGCGAGATTAAAGAAACATATAAAAATATTTACTATACTCCATCATTAGATGATTATAGACAGATACGTCGTATCGCAGGTTCTCAAAATAAGTTAGTGATTAATGCTGCTTATAGTTATGAGACTGATTTAATCGAAAAGATTAAAAGATCTCATACAGAGTTGACGTTAGAACGCATTGCTCCTAATGATATTTTAGAAGAGTTTGAGGATGCTATCGATGATACTAAGCGCATAGAAGAGTTTATAGAGAAAGCAAATAAGATATTAAAGAGACACTTCTGTAAGGCTGAGGTAAAGCGCTTCGAGCCTAAGGATACTACTGCTATCTATATTGCAAATGAAGATGCTTTAACTTCTAAGAATATTCAGAGTTTATCACAAACGGCTAATCCATTTGCTAGTACATTACAACATTTCAAGAAGAAAGAAGAGGTAATGCCTACACTGTGTTTTAATCAACAGAGTGAACTAGTAGAGAAGGTGATGCTGATAGATGATGAAGAGTTATTCGAAGCATTGATTAATGTTGTATATGTTCAAGCTTTAATGCTAGGGGGGTATACGATTAATAAGAAAGAGATGGATACATTTAACGATGCTCTATACCAGTTTATGATATTAGGGATGTCTAATTTCTTACCAAAGTTTTAATTAGATGATGTATCGATTAGAAATACAAAAGCTGTTATTAGAAATAGATGATAATATAGAAGACGCAGAATTATGTATGCGTCTGATTCGTCAAGGGATACAGATTGCAGATAAACACAATGATTTAGAGTGGGGAGTCGAGATGAGATATAGTCTTATCCACGAAGAACGTGCTACTTCTAGCTGTAGTGAGAGTGTAATGGCTTTTGCTTGGATACTGAATGTCTGTGATCAATACCCAGATCAGTTTCACGAGGCAGACTTTTTATTAGAATATGAGTGGATGCTTTGCTCGGCTTATAGCAATGCTTCTTTATCTACAGAGCAAATACAAGCTGTAGCGGATGATCTTTATCTTCGATTAGATAGAAATCAGATTACCAAAAGAGGGTATTACTTTACGATGGCTGAGTATGTTCAGAATTTAGGAGACTATAGAAAGGGGGAGGAATATATCAAGTTAGCTATGCAGGAGCCTTTTGATGAAGAGAATGTAGAGATAATGGAGTATGATTACCGAATAGAGAATTTAGTTCTTATGGAACGCTTCGATGAGGCTATAATGCTGATGGAGCAGGTAGAACTTAAAAAGCTAACGAACTTTGCTTTGCCTTTTGAGACTTACTGTGCTATGGCTTACTGTATGGCCAAGACTAAAGATAAACGTGCTCAGATCTATTTGGATAAAGCTAAAGCTTCTTTTGAGACATTAAGAGAAGTTAATAGTTCGATGTTATACAGTATGACTCGTCTATTATATGCAATGTATTTATTAGAAGATGAAATGATGTGGGATATCTTTGAACGTATCGCTGATTGGGAAATAGGAGCGGAAGATGATTTGCACTTTATGTTGACAAGACATGCCGCAATGATTTGCTCTCAAGGAGGAACGAAAGAATTAAAGTTGTCACCGAGAGTATCTTACTATGAAGCAAATGGAATGTATGATTTGAATAAGCTATATCATTATTTTGATGAGGTAGCTACTCAGTTAGGTCTTCGCTTTGACAAGCGCAATGGCAGTGACTTTTGCTCAAATGAATACAGAGAATTAAAAGTAATGAATGGACTAAAATTATAGCTATGAATTATAATCTAGAAATACAGAAAATCTTATTAAAGGTAGAAGAATTACCTAGTTTTAGCGATAAGGTAAAAGCATTGAAAGAGGCTATTGCTCTTGCTGATAAACACAACGATCTTGATTGGGGATTTGACTTGAGATTGACGTTAATTCAAAAGGAAAGAAATACATCTAAGTGTGAGGAGAGTTTCCCTGCTTTTGCGTGGATATTAAATGCTAGTGATTCTAATGAAGATTATTTTGATGAGTCAGAGTTCTTGTGGGAGTATAAGTGGATGTTCTGTTCTGCTTACCGCAATGCTTCACTATCGCTTGATCAAATCAAAGGAATTGGTAATGATCTGAGACAACGCCTAAAAAAGAATGGATATAGTGATAGAGCGTATTACAACGTGATGACAGGGTATGCATTACACTTGAGAGACTATAAACTAGCACAGGAGTATATAGAGCTTGCAGATGCTGAGATATTAGATGATATGGCTAATTGTCCTGCATGTGAATTAGATACTAAAGTAGAGACTTTATTAGACTTAGGACATATAGATGAGTCATTGATTAAAGCACAAGATTTGATTAATAAGAAGTTGACTTGTTATTCTATGCCTTTCCAAACGTTCTGTAGTTTCGCATACAAACTTCATGAAGCAGGTGATGAGAGAGCGTCTATTTACTTTGATAAAGCTTTAGATGAATATCACGCACATGATCAATATGATAGTTCAGTAGGGTACTCTATGGGGTTGTTAGTAGCGTATATGTATAAGGTTAATCATCCAGAATTATGGGACTTCTTCTCTCGTATAGCTGAATGGCAGATAGGAGCAGAGGATATCCATATTTATAACTTTGCTAAGTATATGGCTCCGATTATGAAAGGAGAAGGACAGGTAGAGTTGAACTTATCTCCACTGTTGCCTTATTATCAAGAATCAGGAGTGTATCAGTTGTCTGAATTGTTTAGTTACTTTAAAGAGACTGCATATGATTATGCAGATCGCTTTGATCAACGTAATAATAATAGCAATTATAGAAAAGAAGTAGATGCTGCTTTAGCATAATTAAATAAAACACAAAGCCCGAACCTTATATTTATAAAGTTCGGGCTTTTTTTATATGGTTAGAATAAACTAATCTGTCCAATTTGTTCAGTAGTAGATGACTTCTTCTCTTTTTTCTTTTCTTTCTTAGGTTTAGTCTCTGCTTGTTCTGCTTCTACAGTTTCTAAGTCAAATATTTCTATTTGCATTACATCTTTAGCTTGAGTAACCTCGATCTCAGTTTTACCGTAGTGAGCAGGTTCTTCTTCTTTTAAAGACTCTTCATTCTCAGGTTTTACTACTAAGTCATCTGCATCTACATTAATACCTGTTTTTGCAATATTAAATAACTCATTATACTTTGGATTGCTAAAGGCTACTTTTTCTTTCGTACTTGTAGGCTCTTCTGATTCTATGCGATCCTCAGTTGTGATTCTTTCCCAGTCAAGCTTAGGTAGTGCTTCTGGCATAGAAGACATGAACAAGTCACTCTCTGTATCATAGATTGTTTCTTGAGTAGGAAAAACTTCTTTAGAAGTTATTTCACTTTGTAGTTCTGTTTCTTCAGTTGTAGCGAAGATTGTTTCTTCAATAGAAAGTTCCTTTATATGTTCTATAGAAGTAATATCCTCTTCTTGTTCTGTTACTATTTCTTCTAGAATAGTTTCTTTTATATCGTTGTTTCCTTCAATAGTAGGAGTTGTAGTAAGTTCTACTTCTTCTAGAATAGTTTCCTCAATATTGTTATTCTCCTCTATAATTGGAGCTGCTGTAAGTTCTAGTTCTTTAATTTCTAGTTCTAGTACAGGGCTTGCTTCTTCTGTTGTATTTGGAGTAACAGTCTCTTCTTCTTGTTCACCAGCAAAAGCTTCACTAAAGTCAAATAGTATAGGCATCTCTATCTGATCTGTTTTAGTTGGAGTATTTTCTACCTCTTCTAGTACAAGTGTTTTTCCTGGTTTGTTTTCAGTTTGTTCTTCTGTTAGCACATCATCTTGTAATAGTTCTTCGTCAACTATCGTAATATCCTCTTCTTTCGCAAAGATGTCTAACTTATTATTAAGCTCTGTAATTAATCGTTTAATCTTTTTGATATGTAAGTCCTCGCTGAATAATTCTTTAGCGTATACTGCATCTAAAAGCTTATATAGTGAATATGCTTCATGATATTTTAGAACCAAAGAATGCTTTCTATTGTGGTCTAGTATAGATACCTGTTTCTGTATGTTTTTAGCCTTATCTTCTAACTTGTTGATTAAATCTTCTTTGATGCTTATAAGGAGAGCGTCAGTTACGTTTTCTACGATATAATCATCAGTATGCTTAACCATTTTTATGACTGTAAGCAATACGTCATTATTTAACTTAAGTTGAATTTTTGCAATCATTGTACTAGCGAAAAGGCTTATTATATTAAGGTTCAAGAAAGTTCACAAAATAATGAAAAAATATTGTAAGAACTAAGGGTTTAGCAGAAAATATTATTGTTTACAATGTAGTGATATCAATAGATTCGAAGGTTTTTATGTTCTGTTTTTAAAAGTCTGATAATGATTGGTATAGAATAATTACTATTCTGTTTTTAGTGATTGAGTATTAGTCGGCTACTATATACTAATAATGTGTCTAACTTTTTTAGAATGACATAATTTAAGTATTTAGAAGTTTTAATTCTGAATACTGAAATGAATTATGAAAATAGTCAAACAATGACGTAATATAAGTCGCAAAATGTGTTACAATCGTTTTTTATCAGTAACTTTATATAGGAAATTAAGAAGGGAACTTAATTGTATTTCTATAAGATTATTAATATTAAAATAGTAAGATATGAAGATTGCTTTTTTCTCAACGCAACCTTATGATGTAACTTTCTTTAATAAAGAAAATAAACAATTTGACTTTGAATTAGAATACTTCGAAACAGGATTAGAAGAACAGACAGTTGGTTTGGTAACTGAAGATACTGACGTAGTATGTGTATTCGTAAATGATAAAGTAGATGCTGAGGTGATCCAACGCCTAGCAGAGAAGAAGATTAAATACATCGCACTTCGTTGTGCAGGATTTAATAATGTGGATTTAGACGCAGCTCATAAACACAATATCAGAGTATGTCGTGTACCGGCATATTCACCAGAAGCAGTAGCAGAGCATACATTAGCGATGTTATTTACTTTAAACAGAAAAATACACAAAGCTTATAACCGAGTGAGAGAGCAAAACTTCTCTTTAAATGGGCTGTTGGGAACTAATATCTATAAGAAAACTGTAGGTATTATAGGTACAGGTAATATCGGTAGTGTATTCTGTAGAATGATGAAAGCATTAGGTACAGAGGTACTAGCTTATGACGTGTATCCTAATAAAGCACTTGAAGCAGATGGAACAGTTAGGTATGTAGAACTTGATGAATTATTCACTAAGTCTGATATTATCTCTCTACACTGTCCGTTAACACCAGAGACCTTACACATTATTAATGAAGAGAATATTCAGAAAATGAAAGATGGTGTAATGTTAATCAATACGAGTAGAGGTAAACTAATAGATACACATGCTATCATTCAAGGTCTTAGAAATAAGAAAATTGGTGCATTGGGTATCGATGTGTATGAACAAGAAGAGAAGGTGTTCTTTAGAGATTTGTCAGGAACTATCTTAGAGGATGAACGTCTACAGTTATTGACATCATTCCCTAATGTGTTAGTTACTGCTCACCAAGCTTTCTTTACTGATGAAGCGTTAACACAAATCGCCTTTGTAACTCTTGATAATTTAAAACAATTAAGTACTACTAATGAGATAGTAGGACGAGTAGCAGAGTTATAAAAGATAATAGTATTAATATAGAAAAGGGAGTTCAAATCATTGAACTCCCTTTCTGTTTTTATGGATTAGGTTTTGCCATTTCATAGAAGAAAATTAGAATAAAAAAGGAGAGTACTAATTACTCTCCTTAGGTGTTTGTAAATAAGTAAAAGACAGGTATTTATGAGATACCTGCCTTTTGTAATAATCGAATATAACTAACTAATTGCTTCTATTTTTATCTTCAAAGTTTGCTTCTTTGATAGCTTTTTTGTTGTTAGAATTACCGAACGTGTATGAAGCACTGATACTAAATCTACGTGAGTTCCATGTGTTGCTGTAAGTCTGTATATTGTCTTTATAGAACATTGTTCCTTTGCTTTTACCAGTATTGAATATATCAGACAAAGTCATATTTATGTTCAGCTTTTTATCTAATAGAGCTAGTTTAGTACCAAATGATAATGTACTATAAGAGCTGTAATGTGTATTGTCTTCTTTGTTTGGTAATTGGTGATACCAGTTAAGTAATAGTTTTAACGTCTTTGAGCTATTCACGTTGAACGTGTTCTGTGAATAGTAAGAGAATGTTGTACCTTTTTGACCTATTTGGGTAGCTTCTTTACTTCTATAGTAAGGTGCAGATAAGATATAATCACCTCCAGTGTTTGTCTCCCACCACGCAGTGATAGAGTTGTTATAAGAGATATCTATACCATAGTTATCACTATTAAGCATATTGTAACTAGTACTGCTGTATATTCCATTTTCGTATTTGCTTAATTGATCAAATGAGTTCGTCATATGATAGTAATTAAGATTCACAGATAAAGCTCCATCAAATACATAACTCAATTCGTAGTTGTTATTATAAGAAGGGTTTAGCTCTGGATTACCTTGAAAATAAGTAAAACTATTAGAATAATACTTAAACGGATTCAACATATTAGAGTTTGGTCTGTTGATACGTTTAGAGTAATTAAAGCTAAATGTATGAGTCTCGTTAGGTGTAAATGATATATAAGCAGTAGGAAATAACTTGCCATAAGATTTAGTAAATTCCTCTTTAGTTTCTAGTAATTCGCCTGTGGCACTAGTCTGTTCATATCTCAATCCTCCTTTTACGCTCCATTTGTCAGATAACTTTTTACTCATACTGAAGTATGCTGCATAGTTATCTTCATTATAGTTAAAACGATTACTTTTAGTCAAGTCTAGTACTGGAGTATTATTGATTATATTAAAGTACGTTACAGAAGCTTTGTTATCAAAGTTGGTATACTTAGCCCCTAGTTCTATATCAGCCCAAGACAAGGTATAGTTTAAATCTGCATTAACACTGTATACTTGATACTTTAAGTAGTTAGTGTATGTAGAGTTTCTTTTCATCAAGAATTGTGAATCATAATCCTTAATATTAAAAGTTTGGTCAGGCTCATTAGAGAAGTAGTTAGCACCTATAGATAATTTACTTCCTAATGTGTCTAGCTTCTGATCAAAGAACACATTCGCTGTGTGATATAAGTTTTTACTATCAGAATTATTAATAGTATTGATAATAGAATCTACAACTGTAAAAGGAGCACTCTTATAAGTACCTTTTGACACATTAGAAGGATTACTAGTAGCTCTAGTAAAGTTGTACGATCCACCTATTAATGCATTATCCGTTAACTGATAATTCGTAGTCATACTCGCACTTCTATTTTTATATAAGTTATGCGAAGTATTCTCAGTACCCATATAGTTATTTTTATCCTGATAAGTGATATCATTTGTCCATGAGTTATTGCTATTATTAACATTACCCTTTAGCATCACGCTCCACTTTTTATTTTGGTAGTTTAAGCTTCCATTTCCACCTATCACATTAAAGTTGTTATAAGAGTAGTTAGAGCTCACTGTACCATACATTCCCATGCGCTTATTCTTTTTAAGTACGATGTTGATAATACCACCATTACCAGAAGCCTCGTATTTAGCAGAAGGCGTAGTGATAACTTCTATTTTTTCGATATCATCAGAGCGTAGAGTACGTAAGTAATTCGTTAGAGCATCGCCAGATAGCTCTAGCATTTTATCATCTATCATAATCTTTACATTACTTTTACCTACGATGCTAATCTTATCATCCTTTACCTTAATCATTGGGGTAGTAGCTAATGCTTCTAATGCATCCATTCCTTGAGAAGCGATACTATTAGCTGTATTGTACACTAGTCTATCCACTTTGCGTTCTACTAATCTTTTTTCAGCTTGTAGTACTATCTCTTCTAATTGGTTATCACTTTTTACTGAGATAGTCTTTAAATCTAAATCTTTTGTAATCTCTAGTTTTTGTTCATTTACCAGTTGCCCTAGATAGAATATTTTAAATATATAATCTCCTGAGTTTACCTCTTCAATAGAGAATAGACCAGTCTCATCACTAAAACTCTGTTTAACGAAAGTCTCGTCCGTTTTTAGCAATTGTATTTCAGCGTAGTCAACAGGTTTATTTGTTTGGTCTAACACAGCTCCCTTTATTGAGAACTGTGCCATTATGACTTGACTACATAGTATGGTTAGTATTACAGTAAAAAGCTTTTTCATCTTTAGTTAGTTATTCGTTTAAGTAAGGTTGTTATATTTTATTTTCTATTCTTTTCATCAGTGTTCCCTCCTTGGTGATCTCTTACTTTGATTTTAGAGTTACCAAATGAGTAGCTGATACCTACGTTAACATAGCGTTGATCGTAGTAGTTAAAGTAATTTTGCTTGATACCATTGGTTACAGCATATACATTTGTAGTCGAAGTTCTAAAGATATCGTTAGCATATACAGATAAGTTTAGTTTTTTGTCTAGCATAGCATATTTCATCCCAAAGTTTAAACCATAAGTAGGATCTACATCCCATGCATTTGATTGTACTCTAGTTTGGTACCAGAAGTCTAACTGAGCAGTCCAAGTTTTTGACGAATTAAGAAAGAACGTATTATTAGTTGTTAAGTAAGCTCCACCGCCATCTTTAATTACGATATCTACATTTTTGGTTAGACTAGCTTGAGTATAGAAGTAGTATAATCCACTTTGAGACTGTAACCAAGGGAATGTATTAAAGGTATAACTCACTCCAGCATTATAGTTCTTGGTGTTTGTAAAGTTATCTCTATAGTAATTTTGATAATTAGTATTAGGATCTACTACAGGGTATTGTCCGAAGTTATCTTTTGTTTCCCCATAAGAGATATTAAAGTCTAATTTTCCTTTATACGTATAGTTAAGTTCTACTTTATCTGTGAATGCAGGCGCTAGCGAAGGGTTACCTTGTGCGATACTATATTCATTGATATACCATTTGAATGGGTTAAGCTCCCAGAATGCTGGTCTAGAGATACGTCTGTTATAATTAATAGAGAACGTATTATCCTCATTCATTTTATAAGCTACATACACCGTAGGAAATAGTTTAGTGTAGTTCTTTTTGTTCTCGATGTTATACACTTGAGAAGTACCAATAGTCTGTGTATTCTCTAATCTCAATCCTAACTGCATAGTCCATTTGTCATTAAACTCTTTAGATGCATTTACATATACCGCTTGTGTGTTCTCTTTGTATTCGAAGTTATCTTTTTGTTTTAAATCTTCTACAGGTACACCTGTTGTATAGTTGAAGAAGTTTGTTTTGTTTTTTGTTACTACAAAACTAGCTTTTGCACCATACGATAATTTAGCCCATTTTAACGGTTGTTCAAAATCAACTTTAGCACTGAAGTTTTCAATCTTTTGATCACCTGTTGACTTCGCTATGAACATATTGTTAACAGAGTTATCAACAGCTGTTGTTTTTGTGTTGAAAAGTCTCTCTTTGTTATTTATATAACTGAAGTAATCAACATCTGCTGTGAACTTAGTTCCTAGAGTATCAACATTATATGTTAAGTTTAAGTTGGCAGATTGATTGTTATTATTTCCAGTGTTTTCAGACAAAGTTTTGATGTGTTTTACAGGGTTATTAACAGAGTTATTAACAACGATATTACTGTAATCATCAAATGTAGGATCTCCAATACCACCTTTGTATTGACCACCAATAGTAGTCTTGTCAGAGATCTTATAATCTACTTGTATATTACCAGATAAGTAGTCATTGTTGTTATATCTCTTAGAGTCTCCCACCCATGTTTCAGTAGGATAGAATATTTTGTTGTCTTCTATTACATTTAATCCACCTTTAGTACCAGATACACCAGCGATAAGAGATATTTTATCCTTGTTATAGTTAAATGTATTGCTCAGTCTGAATTGGTTTTTAGAAGACTGTTTATATCCTGCACTGATTTGATTATTCCACGCTTCTGCAGGAGCTTCTTTTAGCACTATATTTATTAGTCCACTATTTCCTTCAGCCTCGTACTTAGCAGGAGGTGTAGTGATTACCTCTATCTTTTTGATGTTATCCGACGGGATACTTTTTAGATAGTTTAATAATTCTTCACCTGATAACTGTACTAACTTATCATTGATCATTACACGTACAGAACTCTTTCCTACGATAGTGATAGATTCATTGTCTACTTTAAGGCTTGGAGTTAGCTTTAATAAATCTACAGCATCGTTGTTTGTAGCATGTACTGAGCTTTCAATGTTGAATACAGTACGGTCTACTTTACGTTCAAATACTTTTTTAGTAGTCTCTACTACGATTTCGTCTAGCTTAGTATCTTGCTCTATAGTTATTACTCCTAGATCAAGATCCTTATTTATTTCTAAATTTTTATCATATGCTTTTACACCTAAACTGTGAATTTGAAAAGAGTAAGTGTTATTAGCTATATCATGTATTTCGAATGTTCCTTGTTCGTTTGTATAGGCAGACTGTACTAAGTTGCCTTTTGTATCGATTAGGTATATCTCAGCGAAGTCCACTGGAGCTTTTTCAGCAGTGTGTACTGTACCTTTAATATTGTTCTGAGCATTAACACTTAATGCAGTTAAGAATAAAGCAGTTGAGATAAATAAAGCTTTCATTAGTTTTTCAGATTATATGTTTGTAGAGTATAATCCTATTTGTGTGCCAATAAAATAATATATTTATAAATGACTTTATTTCAATTAGTTATGTTGTTTGTGTGATAGTGTACTGTTCGTTATCGAACATCTTTTTTGTAATAATGAACAATTTATGAACACAAACATCAGCAATGTTTGTGATACTATCAAAAAGTTGTTCAGAAATAGGGTAGGGCTGTAAACAAAGAAAACTGCTTGGGGAGCAGTTTTCTGAGGCTAGATCTATATGATTAAATAATAATTTTGAAAAGAATTAATCACTTTGAGCTAGACTTGGCTTGTTGTTTATGAAAATTTGTACTGCAAAATTAATGATATTTTTGATATCTTTTACTTTATCCGTATAAAAGTGGTACTTTTGTTTGATAAATTTTTTTAAAATTAGTATATTAGAATTAAAGGTTTTTAAAGTATATAGCTATGGACGTCGAAAAAATAAAAAGTATTAGAAAAAATTCAGGATATTCACAGGAGTATGTAGCTGAAAGATTAGGTATATCACAAAAAGCATATTCTGATATAGAGAGTGGTAAAACTAAACTTAAGAATGAGGTATTGTATGAAATAGCTAAGATATTAGACATATCTCCAGCGGCGATTTGTCCTATTTCGTGCGAGTGTATTTCTAGTATAGAAAATAAGCACAAAGAGCTTTTAGCTTATTTAGATGCAAAGGGAGTAGAGTACCCTACTAAATTTATTTAAGTTAATACTTAACGAAGTAAATATAAAAATTAAGGTTCTATACCCTCAACGTATAGATCGTTATTATAAAGAAAGCCTCAAAGTAATCAGTTACTTTGAGGCTTTTTCTTTATGTGTTTATATAGATTAGATTGACCAACGTAGAATACTAGCTCCCCAAGAGAAACCTGCTCCGAAGGCTGTTAGTAATACTAAGTCACCTTTCTTGATTTTATCTGTATTCTCCCATATACACAGAGGTATAGTAGCCGCTATAGTGTTACCATAGTTAGCGATATTTACTAGTGTTTTGTCCTCTTGTATATTGATTTGTTTACCTACAGCATCTATAATTCTTTTATTAGCCTGATGAGGTACTAACCAGTTTACATCATCTATCGTTAGACCATTTCTGTCTAATACATTTAGACATGCCTCACTCATAGACTGTATTGCTTGTTTAAAGACTACCTTACCATCCTGTTTGATATATCTTTTCTCATCGTTTTGCTCTAGATCTGTAGTAGGATATAGTGATCCACCACCTTCGATATTTAAGAACTCTTTTCCTTGACCATTACTTTGCATTAATGCATCGATAACACCTGTCTCTTTAGATGGTTCTAACCATACCACGCCAGCCCCATCACCGAATAGGATGTTCGTAGAGCGATCTTTGATATTTACATAAGCACTTATCTTATCAGCACCTACTACCACTACATTTTTGTAGCGTTGACTCTCTACTAGAGATGCTCCTAAGTCTAGTGCATATAAGAATCCAGAACAAGCAGCATTCACATCAAATCCCCAAACATGGTTAATCCCTAGTTTTTCGCAGATGATATTTGCAGTCGCAGGCATAGGCATATCTGGAGTAGATGTAGCAACAATAATTGCATCTATATCACTAATTTTTTTGTCATAATTAGCGATTAAGTTCTCGATAGCACGTACAGCCATATCTGATGTAGCTAGACCTTTTTCTAAGATTCTACGCTCCTTGATACCTGTTCTTTTTATTATCCACTCGTCATTAGTATCCGTTACTTTAGCTAAGTCTTCATTAGTTCTTTTGTGCTCAGGGACATATCCTCCGATGGCAGTTATATTAGCATATATATTTTTGTGAGTAGTTGTTTTTATCATATTGTTATGCGTCTTTATTTCAAGTAGGGTGAATGTTTGTAACCCTATGTGTGTATTAGTATTTACGCATCAAATATCCGAATTTTTATGATGTATAGATTAGATAATTAAACGTTATAAATTGATAAAAAGACGCTTTTATACCAATACCTTCTGAATAAAATGTTTACGAATTCTTAAAATCTGTAGGCGAAATACCCGTATATGTTTTAAAGAATTTACTAAAAACCGATAAGTCTTGAAAGTTTAGATCATTTACGATATCCGTAATAGTCGTCTTAGGGTTTTTTAGTAAGATTTTTGCCTCTAAAATGATCGTATCTGTAATGATTTGTTTTGGCGTTTTTTGGAATACCTCTACGATAATCTTTGTTAGATGCTTTCGACTGATAAACATTGCCTCAGCATAGTACTGTACACTTCTCTCTTTTTTAAAATGAGTGGATACTAAGTAAATAAACTTTTTAGCTAACTCCTCTCTTCGGTGAATTTTTGTATCGTTTTTTTCTAAAACAGCTTTACTGTAGAAGTTTCCTAACTCATACATCAGTATAGAGAAGTGATGTATGATGAGGTTCTTCGCATAGATGTTATTATTGTTATAGCTTAGTTGGGTAAGTCTTTTTACTGTGTTATTCATAATTCTAAATACGTTTTTGTTTAAAGTAATTACTTTAGGGTATTCAGAAGATAAGAATGATATCAGGCTATGAGATTTAACGTGAAAACCAGCTTCTAAGAATAAGTCTGGATCTATAAATACAGTCTTTACAGCGAAGTCATCTGTCAATCTTTTGATCTCAAAGAATTGATTAGGTAATACTACTAGCAAATCATCTTTCTTAATGATAGTTGGCTCTAGGTTAATCGTTATTTCACATCTACCTTCCGTCACGAGTATTAAACCAAATGTTGTGAATTGGTAGGGCTTGTCAATAACGAAGTACTGTTTGTGCTTTGGCCCAATGTCCAGTATTGCCAATCTCTTGTCCGTAAGAACATTCTTATAGCGATTAGTAATATCGCTTAGAGAATAAACTTGTATATATGAAGTATCCATTGCTGAATTGAGTATTAAATTTTTTCTAAAATTAGTGATTTGGTTGTGGCTACAAGTTAATATAGATTAATAAAAGAAGGGGATAGTATATACTATCCCCTAATCTCTCAACATAATTAACTCTATAAAACTCTATATAAGTTTTGACTATTATTTTTTCTCAATGTGTTTTGCTGTGAACTCATCGATAAAGTCTTTGTTATAATCGTAGTCAGCAGTCATTAATTCGTTATAATCTACTTCCTCTTTTTTGCTAAATCTATTACCGATTTTATCGAATATCGAATAGATAATAGGTACGATAACTAAAGTCAATAGTAGCGAAGATAATAGACCACCTATGATAACTACAGCTAATCCATTGTTCATCTCAGCACCTGCACCATCCGCTAAAGCAATAGGCACCATTCCGATAACCATCGCAATCGTAGTCATTAAGATTGGACGCAGACGAGCATGGTTGGCCGCTATCAGTGCATCGTGTACACTATCTCCAGCATCTACTCTGTGGTTAGCGAAGTCTACCAGTAAGATAGCATTCTTACATACTAGACCGATAAGCATGATGATACCTAAGATAGTGAAGATGTTCAGTGAAATATTAGCTATTGCTAATGCTAATAATGCTCCAATGAACGATAAGGGTACTGAGAAAATAACGATAAACGGCTTAGAGAAGCTATCATATAGCGCTACCATCACTAAGTACACTAAGATAATAGCAGCTAATAATGCGACCCCTAATGTACCAAATCCCTCTTCTTGATCTTCCATCGTACCTGTCCATTGATACTTAACACCTGGCTTCATAGTAAGCTTATCGAATTGTGGTAACCACTCTTCAGCTATTGCACCAGGAGCTCTACCAATTGTTTGAGACTTGATAGTTACAGACGGGCTCTTATCTCTACGCTCTAAGATAGATGGTCCAGAACTATACTTGATGTCAGCGAATTGAGCTAGTTTAATATCTTGACCTACATTATTCTTAAAGCTTATTTCTTTTACATCATCTATCGTTGTTCTAGCATACTCCTGAAATCTGATGTTGATGTCATACTCATATTCACCTGCTCTAAATTTACCATCTGTATTACCATTAAAGGCAGTTTGCATTGTCATACCTACAGTATACATATCTAGTCCTAGAGCAGCCATCTTATCTCTGTCCACCTGTACATTGATCTCAGGGCTACCTGTCTCAGTTGTCAGTTTAGTCTCCATAGTACCAGGTATCTGGTCTAGTATCTCTTTTGCTTGTATAGCGAAGTCCATTGCATCATCTAAGTTAGCCCCAGTCACTGTTAGTGCTAGAGGAGCCTCTTCTGCACCGATTAGACCTACAGTCACCGTCTTAATCTTAGCATCAGCTATCTGTGGTGCTAACTCATTCTTAAGTTTTGCAGCATAGACGAATGAGTTCTCTTTACGCAGTTTCTTATCTGTTAAGATTACGTGTATCTCAGACTTATATTTAGTAGCCTGTGCTCCACCATACCCTTCAGAAGATTGACCTACAGTAGTAATCATATCTACTATCTCAGGCTTAGTGCGCAATACTGCTTCTACCTGCTGAGTTACTTTATTAGTCTGCTGTAGTGACGCATCTTTATCTAACTCTAGCTGTACTAAGAATTCGCCCTTATCTGTCTTAGGGAAAAACTCTGCTCCGATGTATCCCATAGGTAGTAAAGCTATCGATGCGAAGAACGTAATACCTACTACTATTAATACTATAATTGTATTTTTAGTTGAGTTTAATGACCATACTAATAAGTTAGAAATAGTATGTGTGAAGGCATTAAGACCTTTCTCGAATCCATGTATAATCTTACCGAAGAAAGAAGAAGAACTGATCACTTCTATTTTACCATATCTAGAGAACAACCAAGGTACTATCGTGAATGATACTAATAAAGATAACATCGTAGCGATAATAACTGTCACACAGAACTGTTTGATAATATTAGGTACTAACCCTGATGATATAGCGATAGGTAAGAATACTACTACGATAACTAGTGTAATCGCTGTAACAGTAAATCCAATTTCTTTAGCTCCATCATAAGACGCACGTACTTTATTTTTACCCATTTCCATATGTCTGTGGATATTCTCGATAACTACGATGGCGTCATCCACTAAGATACCTACCACTAGAGATAAGGCTAGTAAACTCAACAAGTTTAACGAGTACCCTAATAGATAAATACCAATGAATGTAGCAATCAATGACAATGGAATAGCAACCATTACTATCAAGGCATTTCTCAAACTGTGTAAGAAGAACAACATCACGAAGGCTACTAAGACAATAGCTAAGAACAAGTCAAACATAACTGCATTAGCCGCATCTAGGGTAAACTGAGAAGAGTCATTCGCTACTTTAATCTTTACATTGTTATCGCTATAATTCTTTTCTACCTCCTGTATTGTGGCATGTGTAAGCTCACTTACAGTTACTGCATTAGCGTCAGACTGTTTGATCACCTGCATTAAGATAGTTGACTGTTGGTTCAGACGAGCTATCTTTTCTATTTCTTTAATACCATCCTGTACATCAGCTACATCACCTAAGCGTATATCTATACCTCCCTGAGATGCTATGACTAGGTCTCTCATCTCCTGTATATTCTTATATTTTCCTTCTAGACGGATAATCGTCTGCTTATCATTTGACTTTACATTACCCGTAGGGAAGTCTAAGTTAGCCCCTAAGATCATCTGCTGTACCATAGGTACGCTAAGCCCATAAGCTTCTAGCTTTTTAGGGTCTAGTAGTACTTGTATTTGTCTTTCTTCACCACCGATAAGTTCTACTTTAGCCACCCCGTTTACACGAGAGAAGATAGGCTGTATCTTTTTGTCTAATAGATCATACAGTTCTTTCTCTGTCAAGTCACTAGTGATACTCAACGTAAGAATAGGTAAGTCACTTAATGAATACTTCTGTAGTGAAGGCGGATCTACATCTTTAGGTAAATCCTTTAAGATAGCATTGATCTTACGTTGAGCATCATTTAAAGATAAGTCAACGTTAGCAGAAGAGTTCAGGTATATCATTACTGTAGATAAACTCTCGAATGACATCGCCTCTACTTTCTTTACATTCTCTAGAGATGCTACTGCATCTTCTATTTTTTTGGTTACAGTATTTTCGATCTCAGAAGGTGAGGCTCCTGGGTATACTGTAGCTACTGTAATTACGTTTACTTCAAACTTAGGAACTAATTCGTAACTCAGATTTTTATAACTGAATAAACCACCTAGTAGTAATGCGATAAACATTACGATGATTATACTAGGGCGTTTTATTGATATTTCGGCTATTTTCATAAGTCGATCCTCTTGTTTTTAGGATGTTATTTAATGATTGACACAGGAGCGTTCTCAGTTAAGTTAATCTGTCCTGAGGTGATTACAGTTTCTCCATCTTTAAGACCTTCTAGTACTTCTACGAAGTCTCCGAAGTTGCGACCTGCTACCACTTTTTTAGATACAGCTTTACCATTGACAATAGTAAATACTAAGTTAGAACTCACACTACCCACGAATGCATTACGAGGTACTAATAAGATAGGAGTACCCGAATCTTTCTCTCCGTCAAATATGGCAGAACCGTACATACCTGCTCTAAGCTTGTTATCTTGATTATTAGCTATCAATAAATCTACTGGATAGTTTAGCGCCGCATCTGCTTTAGGAGCGATGAATGTCACCTTGCCTTGGAATGTGTCATTTGGCAATACACTAGCTTTCACCTGTATCATATCACCTTCTTTAAGATTAGCTACATGGCTTTCGTCCACATTCACTCTAAGTTTTAGTTGAGCTACATTCACTAAGTCAAATAATGGAGCACCTGGAGCTACGAACGAACCTAGTTCTACGTGCTTTTTATTAATAATCCCATTGATAGGTGCTTTTATACTAGCATCAGCAGCTGTAATACGAGCAGACTTTAAGTTAGATTCTGCATTCTTTAGCATTAATCTTACTTGGTCTAGTTGCTGTTGAGTCACACCACCTGTTTTAAACGCGCTTTCAAAGCGTACTGCGTCAGCCTTAGCTGTAGCTAGAGCAGCCTCTGCAGTCTGTATCTGTACATTGATTTGGTCACTGTTCACTAACGCGATTACTTGACCTTTCTGTACTCGACTACCTTCATCTACTAACAATTTATTAATACGACCAGGAGTCTCTGCAGAGATAGTAACCTCTTGCTCCGGCATAAAGTTTCCATTTGCTTTATAGCTCGTGTCGAATACCTGTAGCTTCGCTTTCTCAGCACGTACAGTTACTTCAGCATTGCGTTCAGCTACGATAGCAGTTTCTTGATCGTTCTTAGATTTATTACTAGATAATATATAGATAAGACCTCCTACTAAAACAACTAGTACTAGGGCAGTAATTATTTTTTTCATATTCTTTAGATGTTAGATTTAGTGAATTAATCTACTAATGATTTTAACTCTCCTTGAGCTTTGATTAATTGTATCTGTGCTAATTTATAGTCTAGCATAGCAGTAGTATAGTTATTCTCTGCTTCTGTATATGCATTTTCTGCATTTAGTAAGTCAGTTAATGTAGCTAATCCGTGAGTATAGTTATTCTGTATGTTAGATAATATACTCTTTGCTAAAGACACATTGTCTTTCTGAATATCTATAGTGATTAGCGCATTCTCTAGTGACTTCTGAGCATTCTTAAAGTCTAGTGCTAATGCCTGTTTAGTATCATTAATTTGCACGTCTACTTTTCGCTGTTCTATATCTACTTGTCTTACTTTAGCTCTAGTCCCAAATCCACTGAATATTGGTATCTTTAGTGATAGTCCTACTGCAGAAGTATTCATCCAATATACCTTATCAGCAGGCGATCCTCCCCAAGGAAATTTATCTCCCAGTCCTTGATAAGCGAAGTTACCGAATGCAGCTAGTGATGGATAGTAGTCTGCTACTATTGACTTGCGTTTATATTCTAGCAAGTCTTTTTGTTTCTCTAGTAGGTGTATTTCAGTTCTGTTCTCTATTCTGTTTTCTGCTAGTAGACCACTGTCATCTACATTGAATGTAGTCTCTGGCATAACGATAGGAGTGTTGACATCCATACCCATAAAGAATTTTAGAGCATTCTCCTGTAAGTCTATAGCATTTAGAATTTTCTGTCTCGTAGCTTTAATATTGCTTAGACTCACTTTAGTACGATCTAAATCTATCTGTGTAGCTAACCCATTCTTATGCAAATTCTCTATAATATCTTTAATCTTAGTAGTACTAGCTATGGTAGTCTCTATCGTTCTAAGCATTGCTTTAGTCTGATATACTTGATAGTATGTACTAGCTACTTTCTCGATGATTTGTTCGTCAGTTAAGTCTTTATTGATGATGTAAAACTCTTTAGCTGTACGTGCAGCCTTTAGACCCATAAACACCGCTTGGTTAAACAAGACTTGAGAAGCAGTCGCTGATATTCCAGAGTTCCACTTCAGGTTAAAAGGAATCATTTGCGTCTGACCACCCATCGTTAAAGGCATCTCTTGTATCTTCACATTGTTAAGCAGTGTAGCTTCTGCATCGATACGCGGTAGTGCATTCGCTCTTACTTCTTCTATCTGATACTGACTATTCTCTATATCTAGTGTCGCTTGTTTTGCTTCCGCTTTATGTTCTAGCGCGTAGTTCAATGCCTCTTTTAGAGTTAGTGGCTCTTGAGCTTTAGCAATAAAAGCAGTTAGTAATGCAATAAGCGTAATCTTTATCGTTTTCATTATTTATACTTCTGTGTTAGGTCCTTGTATATTTTCATACCTTTTTCTGTAACGATACTTCTGATATGGTACTCTAAGTGTAAGCAGTGTACTTCAGAGTGTGAGTATTCTGACTCAGGGAAGTAGTCTAGATCTTCGATAGCTACTAGTGAAGCAATATAAAATCTAGCTACATAATCTACATCTACATCAGGTCTATATACTCCTTCTCTGATTCCTTTCTCTAAGTTTCGTTCTATGTGCTTAACATAGTTTTTTTCGTGAAACTTCTTTTGCTTTTGAGCAATCTTCGGGTAATACTTTGTCAATTGGTAAAAACATCCTGACGAGTCTATTAAGAATATATCATTGATGTCATTATAAGCAGCTAGTAATTCTGGTATAGCTTCTTCTCCTCGGTTTAAGGTTGCTACTAATTGTTGTGAGAATTTATTGTTAATCGTTACTAGTGCTTTCTCGATTAATTCTGGTTTTGATGCGAAGTGTTGATAAATTGTTTTTTTTGAAATACCTAGTTCTGCGGCTATGTCATCCATTGTCACAGATTTAAATCCTTGGGTCATGAACATTTCTGTTGCTTTCTCTAATATCTGAGTTTCCATTATTCTTTATTTTGATGAGGCAAATATATATTGGAAACTTTTATAAAAATTAAGTTTCCGTTTGATTTATGGAAACTTTAACTTTTATAAAAGTTTCTTGTTTTTGTTAAGTATTTTAAATACAGTTATTTAGTTTTGTTTTTGGTGGAAACTTATTGTATTGTATTCGTTTCTGAGGTGGGTTTTTTTTCTGTTTTTTTAATATAAATAACTGTTTGGTTTTAACCAAGTGACTATTCTCTTTTAGTTCTGTTTGTAATGAGTTAATTATGAGTAGGTCGTGAGTCCGAGATGAGTCCGTTATTTAATGCTTTTTAACGGACTCACTACGGACTCATAACGGACTCACAACGGAGTCACCTTGTCTCGTCCTACTGTAACTGTACAGTTATAGTAGGACGAGATAGAAGTTTATTTTATTGAGAATTAGGATAAACGTTTTAGGGGATATTGTTTTTACTTTTATTAGTAGATGGTTTGGGTACGGGTTTAGTACGGTTTTGAAAACAGGGTCTTGTCCCAAGTAAACACTGGTTTTATCCAAACACTATCCAAACAAAGTCAAAATCATATTTTGTTAGTTGTTGATAATTAGTGTTTTGTGTGTTTTAAGACAGTGCAAAAGAGGTCAAAAAGAGCAAAGGAGATTATTATCTCCAAATGAGGGCAAAGGTGTTATTTTTAATAATGCATTTTCATACAGAAGAGGTATAATACTATATGTCCAACAATGTATTCATTACGACAGTATCATATTGAGTGAATTGCGATTCGGGTGAATTAATTCGAAAATATAAGAAGAGTAATAAAGGGGGAAGGGGAATTAATGAAATAGAATGAGTTAGTTTTTTGGGGACTTCTGTGAGTATAAGTATATCACTGATCCTATAATAGGGAATAGGAGGATAAAAAGTATTATCAATATATATTCTAGTCCTTTATATTTCTTGTTTTTTAGAAGATGAAAAATACTGTATAAAACTAATGCTGAATAGAGACATAATAAGGTTAATATACCAAAAGGGCCTATTAGTCCAAGTGAAATCATAGTTGATTGTTTTTGTTTAATGCAAGTATAGAGGATTAAGAAGAGGAGCTCAATACCATAATAGTGGTATTTTAAGAATAGAATTGTCTAGGCAATTAGTGGAAGGGAGGCAAAATAGACAGAATGATATTAGCAAGAGGGCTTTAATGATAAGGACTTAAAAAAGGGGTATAAATGATTATCTTCAAAAAAAACACGTATTTTTACACAAAATAATTTAAGTAATGCAATCAATAGTTAAGTATAAAGAGCAGATTTCTGAATTTATAGATTCGATTTCTTTATCAGGTACTCCAAAGGAACTTTACGAACCTATTTCTTATATATTATCATTAGGAGGAAAACAAATTCGTCCAGTGTTGACATTAATGGCGGCAGACGTCTTCGGTATTGATCCAAAGAGAGCTATACATGCAGCTACTGCTATAGAGTTGTTTCACAACTTCTCTTTAATGCACGATGATATTATGGATGATGCACCACTGCGCAGAGGTCATCAGACAGTACATGAGAAATGGAATACGAATACTGCTATTTTATCAGGAGATGCTATGTTAATCTTAGCTTATCAGTATTTCGAGAATTATGAGAACAATACATTCCGCGACTTAGCTAAATTATTTAGTAAAACAGCGATAGAGGTATGTGAAGGTCAGCAATGGGATATCTGTTTTGAAAATAGAAACGATGTAAGTATTCCAGAATATATTAAAATGATCAAGTTTAAGACTGCCGTGTTAGTAGGAGCAGCTCTTAAGATGGGGGCTATCGTAGCTGAGACTTCAGAGAAGAATGCTGAGGATATTTATGACTTTGGTATTAATCTAGGGATAGCGTTCCAACTTCAGGATGATTATTTAGATGCGTTCGGTGATGCTGCTACTTTTGGGAAGCAAGTGGGTGGAGATATCTTAGAGAACAAAAAGACATTCCTTTACTTAAAAGGTGTAATGAATGCGAATGATGCTCAACGCGCTGAGTTGGTAAACTATTTCTCTACTACTGATCAAAATGAAGAGGAGAAAGTAAAACGTGTAAAAGAACTGTTCGTAGAGACTGGATCTGCTGCAGAGTCTACTGACTTAATAGAAGAGTATACGTTAAAAGCGTTAGCTATCTTAGATCAAATGGATATTCCAGAAGAGAAAAAAGAGCAGCTTAGAACGTTTAGTCACGAGTTAATGAGAAGAAGAGTATAGTGAACTGTGATGATAGAAGAAGCTGTATCTTATATAGAAGGTAAGTTAAGTGAGTATAACTTATTTGATGAGTTAGTAAGACAGGTCGAAAAAGATTTTCGCATGTCTGTAGATACGTCTATTACCTTTACGGCTGATACTCCATCTAAGCTAGTATACGAAGTGTACAATGAGTTGCACAAGATTATCTCAATGACGACTGTAGCTAAGTTCTCTAGTCTGCTGTACAGAATAGACATAGCAGAGAAAGAGATAAAAGCGATACATAGTGTAGATATAGAAGACTACTTAAAGCAAGTAACTTATATTATACTAAAGAGAGAATTTCAGAAGGTATATATAAGGAGTACTCTTTAACATATAAGTAATAAAAAAAGCACCTCATTGAGGTGCTTTTTTATTCTATGTACTATATGATTAGAAATAGAATCTAACGAAAGGCATATAAGCACTTCCATAGACCATATCTTTCTCTTTATAAAGAACGTTATAACGTACTCCTACAGTAACAGGCCCTTGGCTATAACCTACTCCTAAGAATAAGGCAGTGTTCCAGAAGTTATCATCTATTTTTTGACCTTCGTGATACTTATAAGTGTTATTAACTCTTAACTGTTCAAGTTCTGCAGAAAGCTGAATTTGAGGTATCGGATTAGACAAAGCGATGATGCTACCTCCATATATCCAAGAGTTATACTCTTTAATATTAGAGTTGTAGTAAGATCTGTTTTTACTACTGATGTAACTACCTTGTAAACCAGCACCTACCGAAAAATAAGGGTTTACTTGATACAATGCACTTGGTGCAATCATTATATCTGTATAGCCACTTCCGAAACCAATTCCCAGTCCTCCTCCAAATTTCCATTTATTGCCAAAATCATAATTTTCAGTAGTATTTCCCCTATCTTGTGCAAGAATGGAAAAAGAGCTAGCTAAAAAAAACGATATTGATAAAAAAACGGATAAATACTTGATGTTAAATCTTTTCATTTCCATTTTATAATTTAATTATGAGATAAAAATAAGCAAAAGTTTATAGTTTTGTCATAAAGAGTTGTATTTTTGTAGATATAATATTTAAACAAAAGGTCTTTAGACGAAATTATGGATAGATATTCCTTTTTAAATGCGGCACACACTGCATTTTTTGCAGATTTATATGATCAATATTTAGAGAGCCCAGATAGCGTAGAGCCAAGCTGGAGAGCTTTCTTTCAGGGATTTGATTTTGCAAATGAATACAATGGTGGGCCTGTTGAGCAATTATCACAAGCTTATACGTCAAGTAATAGTGTTGGTGTAGATAGTTCAGCGCAGTTAGGGCAACTTACAAAAGAGTTTGCTGTATTAAAATTAATTGACGCTTACAGAACTTATGGGCATTTGCTGACTAAAACAAACCCATTAAGAGACAGAAAAGTAGAGCATCCAGATTTAAGTTTAGAGAAGTTTGGTCTTTCTCAAGCAGATTTGAATGTTAATTTTGAGGCTGCAAAAACAATACAACTACCAACAGCTACATTGGGACAAATTATTGCCCAATTAGAGAAAATTTACTGTACTACATTAGGTATTGAGTACAAGTACATCACTGATGAAGCGACTGTACAATGGATTCAGAATCACTATGAAGCTACAGAGGCAAAATTTGATAACGAAGAGAAAAAAGAAATCTTGCACAAGTTAATTGAGGCAGTTTCTTTTGAAAACTTCTTAAACACGAAATACGTTGGACAAAAACGTTTCTCACTAGAAGGTCTAGAGGCTGCTATACCAGCTATGGACTTTATGATGGACGCTGCTGCTGATAAAGGAGTAGAGGAAATCGTAGTAGGGATGGCACACCGTGGACGTCTGAATGTATTAGCTAACGTATTCCATAAACCTGCACAGGATATCTTTGCTGAATTTGACGGTAAAGATTACGATGCTGTTGAAGGATTTGACGGAGACGTTAAGTATCACTTAGGGCTTACATCTACACGTAAGACTCGTTCTGGTAAAGAAATTCACGTTAACTTAACGCCTAACCCTTCTCACTTAGAGACTGTAGGTGCTGTTATCGAGGGTATCGCTAGAGCTAAACAAGATACTGTGTTTGTAGATCAACCATCTAAAGTATTACCTATCGCTCTTCACGGAGATGCTGCTATTTCTGGACAAGGAATTGTTTATGAAATCGTACAGATGGCTAAACTTAGAGGGTACAAAACAGAAGGTACTATTCACGTGGTGTTAAACAACCAAGTTGGTTTTACAACTAATTACAGTGATGGTCGTTCTTCTACTTACTCTACAGACGTTGCTAAAGTGACTCAATCTCCTGTATTACACGTGAACGCTGACGATACTGAAGCTGCAGTAAGAGCATTCTTATTCGCTTTAGATTACCGTATGCATTTTGGTACAGATGTATTTATCGACTTAGTTGGGTACCGTAAGTACGGACACAACGAAGGGGATGAACCAAAATTCACTCAACCAATCTTATACAAACTTATCTCTAAACACCCTAACTCTCGTAATATCTATAACGCTAGATTATTAGAGGATAAAGTGGTAGATGATGCTTTCGTAAAATCTTTAGAACAACAGTACAAGGATGCTTTAGAATCTGAGTTATCGACTTCTCGTGAGAGAGAGTTCGCTAAGGTTAGAACATTTATGGAAGAGAACTGGGATGGATTTAACATCGCAGGTCGTGACAAAATGGTGGCTGACTATGTAACTAAAGTTTCTAAAGAAGAATTAACTGCTATCGCTGAGGTAATTACTGAATTACCTGGAGATAAAAAATTCATCAACAAGGTAACAAGACTTATCGGAGACAGAAAAGCTATGTTCTTCGAAAAAGACGCGTTAGACTGGGCGATGGGTGAGTTACTTGCGTATGGTTCATTATTGACTGAAGGGTACGATGTACGTATGTCAGGTCAAGATGTAGAGCGTGGTACTTTCTCTCACAGACACGCAGTAGTAAAAACTGAAGATACTGAGGAGTCAATCATTTTATTAAACCAATTAAAAGAGCAAAAAGGACAAATGAGAATATTCAACTCTCTATTGGCTGAATACGCTGTTTTAGGTTTTGAATATGGATATGCATTGACTAATCCTAATACATTAACTATCTGGGAAGCACAGTTCGGAGATTTCTCTAACGGAGCTCAGATTATGATGGACCAATATATCTCTGCTGCTGAAGATAAATGGAGCAACCAAAATGGTATCGTGATGTTATTACCTCACGGATATGAAAACCAAGGTGCTGAACACTCTTCTGCTAGATTAGAGCGTTACTTACAGTTATGTGCTGAGAGTAATATGTTCGTAACGAATGTAACTACTCCTGCTAACTTCTTCCACTTAATGAGAAGACAAATGATTACTGACTTTAGAAAGCCTTTAATTAATATGTCTCCTAAGAGTTTATTAAGACACCCTGCTGCGGTATCTTCTATCAGTGAGTTTACAGATGGTAAATTCCAATATGTGATTGATGATGCTAATGTAAATGCTGCTGATGTGAAATCTGTAGTATTGTGTAGTGGTAAGTTCTACTACGACTTAGTAGCTAAGCGTGAAGAATTAGGTAGAAAAGACATTGCTTTCGTTCGTATCGAACAATTGTTCCCATTACCAATCGAACAAATTGCTGAAGTGTTTGCTAAATACTCAAAAGCTGATGATTTCGTTTGGGCTCAAGAAGAACCTAAAAAC
The DNA here is from genome assembly GCF_900109075.1 of Myroides marinus. GTDB lineage: Bacteria > Bacteroidota > Bacteroidia > Flavobacteriales > Flavobacteriaceae > Flavobacterium > Flavobacterium marinum_A. The sequence continues at coordinate 112,060 of NZ_FNYS01000004.1, forward strand.
ATGGGTGCATACGGACACATGTTAATGAACTTCGACTTGAAACCATTGCGTTATGCAGGTAACCAAGCATTTAGTGCACCGGCTTCAGGAAGTTCTGTACGTTCTAAAAAACGTTACGCTGAAGCAATTGCAAAAGTATTCGACAAGAATTTATAAAAGAAAAAAACGTATTTTTACATAACAATATTTAATTAAAGCATATACAGATGAGCATCTTAGAAATGAAAGTTCCTTCGCCAGGTGAGTCAATTACTGAAGTTGAAATCGCTACATGGTTGGTAAAAGATGGAGATTACGTTGAAAAAGACCAAGCTATTGCTGAAGTAGATTCAGATAAAGCAACTTTAGAATTACCAGCTGAAGAAAGTGGTATTATCACTTTAAAAGCAGAAGAGGGTGACGCAGTTGCTGTAGGTCAAGTAGTTTGTCTAATTGATATGAGTGCTGCAAAACCTGCAGGAGGTGCTTCTACAGAGGCTAAACCAGCTCAAGAGGCTCCTAAAGCAGAAGCTCCTAAAGCTGAACCTGTGCAAGCTGCAGCTACTACTTATGCTACTGGAAGTGCATCTCCAGCTGCTAAGAAAATTTTAGATGAGAAAAACATCAACCCTGCTACTGTAACTGGTACTGGTAAAGATGGTAGAATCACTAAAGATGATGCAGTAAACGCTAAAGCATCTATGGGAACTCCAACAGGAGGATCTAGAGGTGAAGAGCGTAAAAAAATGTCTATGTTACGTCGTAAAGTTGCTGAGCGTTTAGTAGAAGCTAAAAATACGACTGCTATGTTAACTACTTTCAATGAAGTTAACTTAACTAACGTAAACAAATTAAGAAGCGAGTTTAAAGACGCTTTTAAAGCTAAACATGGTGTTGGTTTAGGATTTATGTCTTTCTTTACTAAAGCTGTTACTCGTGCTTTAGAATTGTACCCAGACGTAAACTCTATGATCGATGGTCAAGAGCAAATTAAATATGACTTCGCTGATATCTCTATCGCTGTATCTGGTCCTAAAGGATTAATGGTACCAGTAGTAAGAAATGCTGAGTTATTATCTTTCCGTGGTGTTGAGGCTGAAATTAAACGTTTAGCTATCAGAGCACGTGATGGACAAATCACTGTTGATGAAATGACAGGTGGTACATTTACTATTACTAATGGTGGTGTATTCGGATCTATGTTATCTACTCCTATCATCAACCCTCCTCAATCTGCAATCTTAGGTATGCACAACATTATTGAGCGTCCTATCGCTGTAGAAGGAAGAGTTGAGATTCACCCAATGATGTATCTTGCGTTATCTTATGACCACAGAATTATCGACGGACGTGAGTCAGTAGGTTTCTTAGTGGCTATTAAAGAAGCATTAGAGAATCCAACAGAATTATTATTAGATAATAATCCTAAGAAAGCTTTCGAACTTTAGTAGTTTAAAAACTTTTGAAATATATAAGAAACGACAACTATTTTTTAGTTGTCGTTTTTTTTGTTTCTTTTACTAAAAAATGAAGAGTATATGAAATCAACAAATTGTTTGTTTTTTGGAGATAGTATCACTTTCGGAGAATACGATGGTGTTCTTGGTGGATGGGTTGATGCGCTAAAGCGATATAGTTACGATAAGTTCTATAATGCAGGTAAGGATGAAGTAAATGTGTTTAATCTAGGTATAGGAGGCGAGACTACTGAGGGATTACTTAGACGCGTAGAAGTAGAGATTGCTGCTCGTACTTCTGTAGAGGAGAACTTGGTGTTCTTTTTTTATGGAGCGAATGATTTGGCCATAAAGAACGGTGGTGAAGTGGTGAGTATTGATCAGTTTAATTTGAATCTAGAAAAGGCCATTAATATTGCTAAAAAGATAACAGATAAGGTGTATCTAATAAGTATTTTGCCTATCTCTAGCAAAGTAGAAGGAGTGCTGTCTCCTGCTGGTAAAGTTAGAACTTCAGAACGTGTGCTTATGTATAATGAAGTGGTTAGAGCTGTAGCGAGTAGATGTAAGGTGGAATTAATAGATCTATATCCGTTATTTGCTGATAGGGAAGAGTTATTATCTAAGGATGGTATTCATCCAAATGAGAGAGGGTATGAAGTAATAAGCGAAGTGATAAAACCGTATATTGATAAATATCTAGGGTAGGGATAGAACTTGTTTTTAATGCTACTGATCCTTAGAGTTAATAAGGGATAGTTAGGTAATTGTTAAGTTTTGTTTATTTTTAAAACATTGAATTTTAGATATTTATATAACTATCTGATTATTAGTGATTGTTAATAACTTGTACTTTTTGTGAATAAGTAGCAAGTAGCTTCGTTTTTTATAGACCAAAAAAAACAGCATCTTTGTAAATGAAGGGGTGAATGATTTACCTTGATAATTAAATTTTATACTCAATTTAGTATGGCTATTCAAGAACCAATTTTAACTGAAAACAAAAATAGATTCGTAATATTTCCTATTAAACACCATGACATTTGGGATTGGTATAAAAAGATGGAGGCAAGCTTCTGGACTGCAGAAGAGATTGACTTACATCAAGACTTGTCTGATTGGAACAACAAGTTAAATGAGGACGAGCGTTACTTTATCAAGCATATTCTAGCTTTCTTCGCTGCATCTGATGGTATCGTAAACGAAAACTTAGCAGAGAACTTCGTAAATGAGGTACAATATCCAGAGGCTAAGTTCTTTTATGGGTTCCAAATTATGATGGAGAATATTCATAGTGAAACTTATTCTTTGCTTATTGATACTTATGTGAAAAATGAGGAAGAAAAAGATAAGTTATTTAGAGCTATCGATGTGTTCCCAGCTATTATGAAAAAAGCTGAGTGGGCATTGAAATGGATAGAGTCTGAATCATTTGCAGAGCGTCTAATTGCTTTTGCTGCTGTGGAAGGTATCTTCTTCTCTGGTGCATTCTGTTCGATCTTCTGGTTGAAGAAACGTGGATTAATGCCAGGATTGACATTCTCTAATGAATTAATATCTAGAGATGAAGGTTTACACTGTGACTTTGCAGTACACTTACACAATAATCACTTAGTAAATAAAGTATCTAAAGAACGTATCAGAGAGATACTAGTAAATGCGCTAGATATCGAAAGAGAGTTTATCACTGAATCTCTTCCTGTGAGCTTGATAGGTATGAACTCAACTTTAATGACTCAATATTTAGAGTTCGTTACAGATAGATTACTTGTAGAATTAGGATGTGGGAAAGAATACAATGTGAGTAACCCATTTGACTTTATGGATATGATTTCTCTACAAGGTAAAACAAACTTCTTCGAGAAAAGGGTATCTGAGTACCAAAAAGCAGGAGTGCTTTCTAAAGAAGAAGGGGGTAATAAAATTAGCTTTGACGCTGACTTTTAATTGTTAACTAAAAAAAGGAAAAAGATTAGATGTACGTAATAAAAAGAGACGGAAGAAGAGAGCCTGTAAGTTTTGATAAGATTACAGATCGTATAAGAATATTGTGTTATGAACTAAATGACTTTGTAGACCCTGTAAAGGTGGCTATGAGAGTTATCGAAGGAATATATGATGGTGTAGCTACGTCAGAGTTGGATAATCTAGCTGCTGAAACTGCTGCTTCTATGACAGTGACGCATCCTGATTATGCATTGTTAGCTGCTAGAATTGCTGTATCGAATTTACATAAGAATACTAAAAAGGTGTTCTCTGAGACGGTAGAAGATTTATATAGATATGTAAACCCTCGTACTGGACAAGAAGCTCCTCTTATCGCTGATGATGTTTATGAGGTGATTAAAAAACATGCTGAAAGATTAGATTCTACTATTATCTATCAACGTGATTTTAATTATGATTACTTTGGATTTAAAACATTAGAGCGTTCTTACTTATTGCGTCTTAATGGTAAAATCGTGGAACGCCCACAACATATGCTTATGCGTGTAGCTGTAGGTATTCACTTAGACGATATTGATTCTGTTATCGAAACATATGAATTGATGTCTAAGAAGTATTTTACTCATGCTACTCCAACGTTATTTAACTCTGGTACACCAAAACCTCAGATGTCATCTTGTTTCTTATTAACTATGAAGGATGATAGTATCGAGGGGATATATGATACATTAAAACAAACGGCTAAAATCTCTCAGTCTGCTGGAGGAATTGGTCTATCTATACACAATGTACGTGCTACAGGATCGTATATCAGAGGTACAAATGGTACGTCAAATGGTATCGTTCCAATGTTACGTGTGTATAATGATACAGCGAGATATGTAGATCAAGGAGGTGGTAAACGCAAAGGAAGTTTTGCGATTTACTTAGAGCCTTGGCATGCGGATGTATTTGACTTTATCGATTTGAGAAAGAATCACGGTAAAGAAGAGATGCGTGCGCGTGACTTATTCTTAGCATTGTGGATTAATGACTTATTTATGCAACGTGTGGAGAATGACGATAAATGGACATTAATGTGTCCTAACGAATGTCCTGGTCTATGTGATGTATATGGAGAGGAATTCGAACAACTTTACCTTAAATATGAAAATGAAGGTAAAGGTCGTCGTACTATTAAAGCTCGTGAATTATGGGAGGCTGTATTAGAAGCTCAGATTGAGACTGGTACTCCTTATATGCTATATAAAGATGCTGCTAACTCTAAGTCTAATCAAAAGAATTTAGGAGTAATCAGATCTTCTAATTTATGTACTGAGATAATGGAGTATACTTCTCCTGATGAAGTAGCAGTGTGTAACTTAGCTTCTATCTCTCTGCCTATGTTCGTAGAGGATGGTAAGTTTAATCACCAGTTTTTATTCGATGTGACGAAGCGTATTACGCGTAACTTAAACCGTGTTATCGATAGAAACTACTATCCAGTAGAAGAAGCTTATAATTCTAATATGCGTCATAGACCTGTAGGATTAGGAGTACAAGGATTGGCTGATGCATTTATAATGATGAGAATGCCTTTTACAAGTGCTGAAGCTAAACAATTAAACCAAGAAATATTCGAAACAATATACTTCGCTGCTTTAACAGCTTCTATGGAGATAGCTAAAGAAGAAGGTGCTTATTCTACATTTGAGGGATCTCCTATTTCTAAAGGTGAGTTCCAATACAATATGTGGGGAGTAAAAGATGAGGAGTTAAGTGGAAGATGGGATTGGGCTTCTTTGAGAAAAGAGGTAATGGCTAATGGAGTGAGAAACTCGTTGTTATTAGCGCCGATGCCTACTGCATCTACTTCTCAGATATTAGGTAATAATGAGGCATTCGAACCTTATACTTCTAATATTTATACTAGACGTGTGTTATCTGGTGAGTTTATCGTAGTGAATAAGCATTTATTAAAAGATTTAGTAGAATTAGGTCTGTGGAATGAGGATTTAAAGCAAGAGATTATGCGTGCTAATGGTTCTATTCAACATATTGATTTTATTCCTGCTGATATTAGAGAGTTATACAGAACAGTATGGGAGCTTAGTATGAAGGATATCATAGATATGTCTCGTCAACGTGGATATTTTATTGACCAATCTCAGTCATTAAACTTATTTATGGAAGGAGCTAATTATGCTAAACTTACTTCAATGCACTTCTATGCATGGAAGTCTGGATTAAAAACGGGTATGTACTACTTGCGTACTAAATCAGCTGTAGATGCTATTAAGTTTACGCTTAACAATGAGAAAAAAGTTAATCCAAACGCTATACAAGAAGCGGAGCAAGTGTCTGTAGAAGATTATCAAGCAATGATACAACGTGCAAGAGAGGCTTCTAATAATGATGAAGATTGTGAAATGTGTGGTTCTTAATTGACCATATATTCTAGATATTAAAAGGGTAGTTCTTTGAACTGCCCTTTTTTATTGTTTTATATATAGCCTGTTTATCTATTGGTTAGTTTTATATATACTTCTTTATAAGGATAGGTATATTCTAGTGCAACTAATTATCGTTTATAGGTCTATCTCCGAATCTAGGTTAAAAATGATAGAAGTAAACAATTACTATTGTATCTTTGTGCCATTAACAGTTATGTACTATGGCGAAAGAAACGAAAAAAGGTATATTTAGAGGTATAATTGAAAGAGATGAACAGGGGAACTATTTCTGTGGTTCATACTTATTGGATTACCAATATACAGAGGCTAACTTTAAATTAGGTGATGAAATTAGCATTAAAAAAGCTATTGCTAATCCAAGTAGTAAAAGTAGAGATGCTTATCCAATGAAATCAATGAAATTCTTCTTAGCAGGAGAAGAATAATCAAACGGAAGATATAAGAAGTCTAGGACATGATTGTACAATCATGTCCTTTTTTCGTTTAGGTAGTTAGCTGTCTAGTTGATAATCGTTATATTTACTGTTAAAGAAAAAGTTATGAAGAAAGTGTTGTCCATTGTTGGGACATTAGTTGTATTGGGTGTTGGAGTATTCTTGTATCAACAGTACTTTGGGGAAAGTAATCAAGGATATCCTAACAAACCAAAAGTAGTAGAAGATAGTAAACGTATTAGAACTTTTATAGACGAGACTGATGAGGGATTAGATATTTATTACTTAATTAAAAAGGAGGATGGAACTGATCTTAGAGTTGATAATGTGTACTACTATGATGTAGTGGCTCCTGATTATGCGAATGAGAACTTTATTCGTTTTAGAGATGATAAGCAAGAGTTCGTGGGTTTGTATAATGACAAAGGGGTAGCGGTAATCCCACCAACTTATTCTTCTTTATCAAAAGTACACAATGGGATGTTATATGGTCTTAAAGACGCTGTAAAAGACAATATAGGTAGAAATGGAGATAGACATAGTGTTTTATTAGGTGGAACAACTGTATTGCTCAACACTAAAGGTGAGGTGCTTATCGAAGATATGGATACACCTAATGTGTCTTTAGATATGTTTAGCTTAAAGCTTACTGATGAGCCAATATTGGAGAGTTACTATAAAAGTTATAAAGGCGTAAATGGGAAGTATTATAACTTCGTAGAGTTAGAGAAATACTTTGAAGACTTTGTAAAGAATGATTTCTTACCAAGTACGATGGATAATAAATGGGAGAAGTATCTATCTGATAAAGTGATTACAGATATCGAGATAAAAAATGAGAATGTCGGAGATTATATGAGATATACTAAAGACGAGATGCTCCAAACTCAAAAGCATAAAGTAGTCAAAGCTTTTAACCTTGCTACTGATACTAATGAGGAGGTGCGTAAGCTAGTATATGATGTAAATGATTGGGTAGCTACAGTGGATGAAGAGGTAATAGAGGAGAAGGATAAGAGTATTTATATGAATGAGATAGGGGAGTGGCGTGAAGCAGAGTTTCCAATATTTGAGTTAAATGTAAAAGAAGTACACGAGAGACAAACTCGCTCTAATCACTTTGAGTTTTATAGAAATAAGAAAGGTGAAATGACTTTGTTTAAAATCACTATTCGAGCTAATTATTATTAGTTGATTATGTATAAAACTTTGTTTTTTTCTATATTCTGGAGGAGTAATCTGAGGAATAATAACGGTATATTTGTCTGCTAACAACACACAATTATTTTCAATTTATGAGTTCTTTATTTTATATAGATCGAACGAAGATTTCTTTAGACGATGTTATGTTTAATGACAACGTTAAAGCAGAGATTACACAGTTTTTAAAAGAGTATAAATATCGCGAGGTATTGATGAAGTACAACTTACCTGTTAGTAATAAGATATTGCTATATGGTAAGACTGGATGTGGAAAGACAATGACAGCTAAAGCAATCGCTAAACATCTGGATAAAAAACTAATCATCGTTAACCTAGCTACTATTGTATCTTCTAAATTAGGTGAAACTGCAAAAAATATAGAAAGCCTGTTTAAAGAAATTCAGTACGAGAGCTCTGTATTATTCTTTGATGAGTTTGACTCATTAGGACAGATTAGAGATTATGACAATAAAGATAACAGTGAGATGAAACGCGTTGTTAATGCAATCTTACAGTTGATTGATAATTTGCCACAGAAGTCAATTCTTATGGCTGCAACTAATCAAATCCACATGATAGATGAGGCTTTGGTTAGACGTTTTGAACTACAGTTAGAGTACACTGCTCCGAATAAGGAAGCTCTTGATTTTTATTACGATAAGTTATTAAGTGAATATCCTAAAGAGTACTGTGAACTTACTCGATTATATGAGATATCTTATGCAGAGGCTAAGAATCATGTGTTTAAAACAGTAAAAGATAATATTATAAATAGCCAAATACTTTTAGAGGCTAAGGAACAATAATTTAGTTGAACAATTGCTTATGATGAAATGGGAAAAGTTACTATCGCTAAAGAAGCATGGTGACACTTTTGTTAGAAATAGATTAGATGAAAGTCAAACACGTATTGGGTTTGAGGTTGATTACGATAGGATTATCTTCTCTCCACCTTTTCGTAGTTTACAGGATAAGACACAAGTAATACCGTTATCTAAAACTAACTTTGTTCATACTCGATTAACGCATAGTTTAGAAGTATCTGTAGTAGGACGTTCTTTAGGGCGAATAGTAGGTGCGAGTTTACTTAATAAGTATCATTATTTAGCAGAAGAGTACGGATATACAGTTAATGATTTTGGAGCTATTGTAGCTGCAGCATCATTAGCACATGATATAGGTAATCCTCCTTTCGGACACTCTGGTGAACGTGCAATAGGTGACTTCTTTAAAAGAGGAAAAGGAGCTGTATATAAAGATCAATTAAGTGATAAGGAATGGAGTGATCTTACAGACTTTGAAGGTAATGCTAATGGTTTTGCTGTGTTGACTAAGAGCCGCCCTGGTATGCCAGGAGGACAACGTATCTCTTATGCTACTCTAGGGGCCTTTATGAAGTACCCTAAGGAGAGTTTACCTAAGAAACCGACTAGAGATATCTCAGATAAGAAATATGGCTTCTTTCAAGGCGATAAAGATGCTTTTATTGATGTAGCTAGTGAACTTGGTCTTATTATGAAGACAGATAGAGTGGAAGCTGCATTTTACAGACATCCTTTAGCTTTCTTAGTTGAGGCAGCAGATGATATCTGTTATACTATTACAGACTTCGAAGATGGTATCAACTTAGGATGGATACCAGAAGAGCACGCTTTAGAGTTTTTGATTAAGATAGTACAGAAGAGCATTAATCCTCAAACATATGCGCAGCTGACTTCTAAAGAAGATAGAGTAAGTTATCTGAGAGCTTTAGCTATAGGTAGTTTGATTCAAGATGTATCTAGAGTTTTCTTAGAGAACGAAGAGAAGATATTAGCAGGAGAATTTGCATTTGCTTTAACTGAGAAGTGTAGTTATGTAGCTCAGATGAAAGATATTCTAGCTGTAAGTATAAATAAAGTATATCAAGGCCGAGAGGTTATCGAGAAAGAGATTGTAGGATATAGAGTTATTAATTCATTATTAGAAGCATTTACTACAGCAGTTAATAATGTTTATAATGGAGAAGAGAATCAATACGATCTATTAATCATGTCTTTATTACCAGATAAGTACTTAACTGAAAGTGATAGTCTATATGTACGTCTAATGACTGTATGTCACTTTATCTCAATGCTTACAGATGGTAAGGCTTTAGAGTTGTATAATATGATTAAAGGAAACAATAAGTAATATATTGTTTTATATAAATGAAAAAGAGGTTATAGTAGCTGTTTACTATAACCTCTTTTTTTGCTTAAAATATGTGTGAAATTAAATTACTCTCTCGTTGTAGATATCCAAAGGTGTGCGTATTTCATCATGTCTAGTTTCCATACTTTATCACTCTCTGGCGCTTTAATTGCTTTAGCTTCTTCAATAGTTTTTCCAACGATATCTCCTTTGCTTCCTGCAACAGAGTTTCCGCCATCTTTAGTTGCAATTGCAAAAGTAGCTTTAGAACCATCCTTAGCTATATCTTTTACATACACTGTTAAGAATTGTCCAGTTCTTCCTGAATAATAACCTGTAGAACCTGTTACTTCATATATGATTTGACCTGCTTTCTCGTCTGTAGCAACAGTTTTTAATTTAAATGAAGCTTGATCCCCAAAACCTTGTCCCATATCTGCTTTAAACAGAAATGCTTCTGCATTGTCAACTAATTTGAATACATATTGTGCTAAAGGTAATTTAGTTACAGGATCTAATATTACAGTAGAACCATATGTTCCCTTTAAATTAGCGAAAGCTGAGTTAGTTGTTCCATTATCTTTAGTATATGTTGTAAAACTAGCCTTGATCTCTTCTTGAGAAGCAAATTCTTTTTCAGCATCAGCTTTAGCAGTCGCTGTAGAGAATGTTAATCTAGCGATAGCTACTTTGTCATCTACGATATTTTTAAGTTGTATAACATAGTAGTTGTTCTTTACAGACTCGTCTTTACCTTGTAGTAAGATTTTGTTAGTATTCTTGTTATGAGCTAATACAGTCATATCATATGCACCGTTGAAGTTAACTACTTCATTAGTGAAATTATAGTAGTATGTGTGGCCACTTTGAGAGAATACATACTTACCATTTACAGGCAATGCGATAGGCTCTACTATAGCTCCTTTAGTCAGTTTTAACCAACCGAACTGTCCTTTATTGTGTTCTACTATAATATCCTTAGCTGGATATGCTGATTTGATAGCTTCTATTTCAGATTTAGCAGTTAAGTCCATATTGAACATAAACTCGCTTTTATCATCTTTTATATCTCTAAAGAAGAAAGCTTTGTATTCGCTAGTTTCTTTATTTTTAGCAACGGTTTTAAGTACTCCCTCGCTGTTTTTGTAAGTAGTAATTACATTATATACATCATCTCCTTGACCACTACCTGCCATTCCAGACATTTTCATAGTGATTACATTTTTCTCGAATACGAATGGAATAGGATTACCAGCATGATTAAAAGAATACTCTCCAACAACAGGAGATTCTTTACTTACTTCTGATTGGTCTTTTTGTTCTGGTCTGATAGGTGAATTGTCATCACTAGAACAACTCGTCAGTAAAAATGCACTAATAGCAAATAACGAAAGTACTTTTTTTATCTTCATTTTTGATAGTTATTGTGTTTAATTATTTAGAACAAAAATAAATAAAATAATTAATCAAGCAATATTTATTTATATTATATCTAAATAATAATTATAACTAATTGGTTAATAAATAAATACAGTTTTGTATTTATGATATTAGTATTTAAATTGTTCTAAATAAGAATACTGTATAGTGTCTTTATACGAATAGTAATGACAAAATAAAGCGTGATTAAGAGAGTATTTGATATACTAGATAGGATTAAGTATAATCTTTAGGGAAGTGACATATAGGTATAAAAAAAGACGCTATATGATTATATAGCGTCTTCTCTATGTTTTCTATTTAGTTGTATTACTACAAATAAATATGATGATTCTTAAGCTTCAAATGGTAAAATAGAAACGTAAGACTTGTTGTCTTTTTTCTTTTGGAATTTAACAACACCGTCAACTTTTGCATGTAAAGTATGATCTTTTCCCATGTAAACGTTTTCACCTGCATTGTGCTTAGAACCTCTTTGTCTAACGATGATATTTCCAGCGATAGCTGCTTGACCACCATAAATCTTAACACCTAAACGTTTCGATTCTGATTCTCTACCATTCTTAGAACTACCTACACCTTTTTTGTGTGCCATGACGTTTTAAATTTAGTTTGTTAATTACTCAGCTGCTTCAGCAGTTTCTTTTTTAGTTGCTTTCTTTTTAGCTCCTCCTGCATTGATTCCTTCAATAACAATTTGAGTTAAAGCTTGTCTGTGTCCGTTTTTCTTTTTGTAACCTTTTCTTCTTTTCTTTTTGAAAACGATTACTTTATCACCTTGTAGGTGTTGTAAAACTTTAGCTTCCACAGAAGCACCTTCTATAACTGGGGCGCCAAGAGTGATGTTGTTGTTATCATCAACTAAAAGAACTTTGTCAAAAGTAACTTTTGATCCTTCTTCAGTTGCTAAACGGTGCACATACACTTTTTGGTCTTTGCTAACTTTGAACTGTTGCCCTGCTATCTCTACGATTGCGTACATAACAAAAAATTAAAATGTTTATTAAGGGTGCAAATATACATTTAATTTTTCATTTACAAAAGTTTTAACCAAATCAACTAGATTATTTTTTTACGCTACTAATATGTAAATGAGATAGTTCTGAGAAGTAGATATTCTAGTTGATTTGTTTATGCTAGTAAATGAGTTTATTGTATGTCTTTTAATATGTAATTAATGCGAATATCTCATGACTATTGAGAAATACTGCTGTTTAATGACAGTTATAGGATAAGAATAGAAATGTTTTTAAAAGAAGTTTAAAATATTTTGATAATAACTGTAACATAATATACTAAATATCTACCTATCTTATTATAACCTAATTTCAAAATATTGTAGAATGAAAAAATCTTTGTTGGTTTTAGGCTCTTTATTCTTTGGAGTATCAGCCTTTGCACAGAAAGTGGAATTCGATCAGTACACTTTAGATAACGGATTACACGTTATCTTGCACCAAGATAAATCAGCTCCTGTAGTAGTGACATCTGTGATGTATCACGTAGGAGCTAAAGATGAGAACCCAGAGCGTACTGGTTTTGCTCACTTCTTTGAACATTTATTATTCGAAGGAACTAAGAATATTGAACGCGGTGAGTGGTTTAAGATTGTTACTGCTAATGGAGGTAATAACAATGCTAATACTTCTGATGACCGTACGTATTACTATGAGGTATTCCCATCTAATAACTTAGAGTTAGGATTGTGGATGGAATCAGAGCGTCTTATGCATCCTATCATTAACCAAATAGGTGTGACTACTCAGAATGAGGTAGTGAAAGAAGAGAAGAGACTTCGTATGGACAATCAACCTTATGGACAAGTGTTCACAGAGGTTAAGAAGAACTTATTCACTAAGCACCCATACCGTTGGATGCCTATTGGATCTATGGAACACTTAGATGCAGCTACTCTAGAAGAGTTCTTAGCTTTTAATAAGAAATTTTATATTCCAAATAACGCTGTATTAGTAGTGGCAGGTGACTTCGAAAAAGAGCAAGCTAAGAAGTGGATTAAACAATACTTCGGACCTATCGCTAAAGGTACACCAGTAACTAAAACTAAGATAGAAGAAGCTCCTATCACTAAAGAAATTAAAGGAGAATACCAAGATCCAAATATTCAACTTCCAATGTTGATCGAAGCTTATCGTACGCCTTCTATGAAGACTCGTGATGCTCGTGTGTTAGATATGATTTCGTCTTTATTATCAGGAGGAAAAAGCTCTAGATTATATAAGAAAATCGTAGACCAAAAGAAAATGGCATTAGAAATGTCTTCTTTCAGTATGAGTCAAGAAGATTATGGAGTATATATCGTTTATGGTATTCCGATGCAGGGTGTTACATCTGAAACGCTAGTTAAAGAGATAGATGAAGAAATCGAAAAGTTACAGACTGAATTGATTTCAGAGAGAGACTTCCAAAAGCTTCAAAATGTTTTCGAAAAACAGTATGTTGACGAGAATGCTACTATAGAAGGGGTTGCAGAGAATTTGGCTTCATATTATCTATTATACGGAGATGTAGAGTTAATCAATAAGAATATTGAGATTTACAGAAGTATTACTAGAGAAGAAATCCGCGATGTAGCTAAGAAGTACTTAGGTAAGAACCAAAGATTAATCTTAGATTACGTACCTGCTAAGAAAGCAAACAACTAATTTTAACTGTAGATAAAATGAAGAAAATATATATTTATGCTGCAAGTGTAGTGTTTGCTTTAGCAGCGTTAGAAATGCAAGCACAAGATAGAAAACAACCAGTACCTGGACCTGCTCCTGTAGTACATGTGGGTCAGCCTACAACGTTCACACTTAAGAATGGTATGAAGGTAATGGTAGTACAGAATACTAAACTACCTCGTGTATCTTATACTTTGACTATAGATAATCCATTAGTGTATGATGGAGATAAGGCTGGGGTATCATCTATCCTATCACAGATGTTAGGTAATGGTACAAAGAAGATGAGTAAAGACAAGTTTTTAGAAGAGATTGACTTCCTAGGAGCTAGAATTAACTTCCATACAGGAGGAGCATCAGCTAATGGATTGTCTAAGCACAATGAGACTATTCTTAATTTATTAGCTGATGGAGTATTAAATTCAGTGTTGACACAAGAGGAATTTGATAAGGCGAAAGCAAAAGCACTAGAAGGAGTTAAATCTGGAGAGAACAGTGTGACACAGATAGCTAGACGTGTAGAGAGTGCAGTATTATATGGTAAGAAAACTCCAGTAGGAGAATTCGAAACAGAGAAGACTATTAATAATGTAACTTTTGCAGACGTTCAGGCTTACTATAAAAAATATTACTCACCAGAGAATGCATATTTAGTAATCGTAGGAGATGTTGATTATAAAAAGACTGAAAAAGCGATTAAGAGTCAATTCGAAGGATGGGCTAAAGCTAATACACAGTTTGCAGAATCTAACTATAATGGAAATGTAAAAGCGACAGAGATTAACTTCGTAGATATGTCTAATGCTGTACAGTCAGAGATTTCATTAGTAAATGAGGTGGAATTAAAGATGACAGATAAAGATTACTTCGCAGCTATTTTGGCTAACCAAATCCTTGGAGGAGGAGGAGAAGGGCGTCTGTTCTTAAACTTGCGTGAAGCTCATGGATGGACATACGGAGCGTATTCATCTATTGGTACTACACGTAAATACCCAGGTAAGTTTAGAGCAGGAGCATCTGTGCGTAACGTAGTTACAGATAGCGCTGTTACAGAATTTATTAAAGAAATAGATCTTATCCGTAACACACCAGTTAAAGAAGAGGAACTTAAATTAGCGAAAGCTAAATATGTAGGGAATTTTGTGATGGAAATCCAGAAGCCTGCTACAGTAGCTACGTATGCTTTATATAAAGAATTGTATAATCTACCTGCTGACTTTTACGAAAACTATATCAAGAATATTAATGCAGTGACTGTAGCAGATGTACAGGCTGCTGCTAAAAAATACTTCTTAAAGGATAATATGCGTATCGTTATCGTAGGTAAAGGTGCAGATGTATTACCTGGATTAGAGAAACTAGGGTACTCAATTAAGTATTACTCTAAAGAAGCTGATGAAGTAGCTAAGCCAGAACTTAATAAAGCTTTACCTGCTGGGGTGACTATTAGTTCTATAGTAGATAAGTATCTGAATGCTATCGGTGGAGAAAAGAAAGCAGCTGAAGTGAAGTCTATCGCTGTTACTAGTAGTGCTGAAGTACAAGGGATGAAGTTAGAGTCTATTACTAAGATTAAAGAAGGGTATATCTTATCAGAACAAAAGATGATGGGGAACACAATGTCTAAACAAGTGGTGACTCCTAAAAGTGGATATGCTTTAGTACAAGGACAAAAAATGGAGCTTACAGGTGATAAATTAAAAGAGGTGCAACAAGAAGCTACTATCTTCTCTGAATTAAAGCTAAAAGGAGATAAGAGCGCGACTATCACAGGTGTAGAATCTCTAGATGGTAAAGATGCTGTAGGTATTAAAGTTGGTAAGACTGTTTCTTACTACGATTTAGCTTCAGGACTTAAAGTAGCTACTGTAATGACACAAGAACAAGGAGGTCAAGTAATGAATATGACTACTAAGTACAGTGACTATAGAGATGTTAAAGGAGTAAAAGTTCCTTTTAAACAAGTATTAAATGTAGGTATCGAAATTATCAATATCGTTACTGATGTGAAAATCAATGAAGGAGTATCTGATGCAGATTTTAAATAATTGATTATCTAAACAATAGAAGTAAAAAAGCAACTGAATATTCAGTTGCTTTTTTTATTTTTGCAGTAGGATATTTAATATTAAAAAGAACGATGATGAATATAGTAAAATCAATAGCGGTAGTAATGTTAGGAGCAATGCTATTCGTATCTTGTAAAAAAGAAGCTACTATTGCACCAGCAGGTGAAGATGTTGTTGCTACAACTAATCAGTCAAGTAAAGAAGTGGCAGGTACTATGGAGAAAGCTACTTTTCAGGTAGAAGGAATGACATGTGCTATCGGATGTGCTAAACTTATTGAAGGAAAATTAGCAGCTATGGACGGTGTTAAGTTAGCTCATGTTGACTTTGATACCAAGACAGCTACAGTAGAATTTGACGATGCTAAGCAGAATGCGCAGTCTATCACTACTACAGTAGAGAAGATTGCTAATGGTATCTATAAAGTAGAAAATATGAGTAGTGTGAAGTAAGTCACTACTTGTTATATATAGAAGACTATAGAATAAATTATCGATACAGAATAAACGCAGGTGCTAATGTGCCTGCGTTTTTTTTTGTACTTTGGAGGGGGTGACTCCATAGTGAGTCCATAATGACTCCATAGTGTCTCCATAGTGTCTCCATTAAAACGCGTAAATTGATGGAGACACTATGGATGTATTGTACTGTCATTATCCTTTCACACGCAGGCGAATTCTATCTGAGTTAAGTATGTATATTTACTTAAGGTTTTTTAGAGAATATATTTCTATGATAGAGTAAGAGATAAACAAAAAATGGAACCAATCCATAAGGACTAGTTCCATCGTAATATAAAAATCGAGATGTATTCTAAAGTTTATTCTTTGGCAACAGCAGCTGCCTGTTTATCCTTCCATTTAAGCGTTTCTAGTAATGTTCTCATATCTTTCTTTACATATTCTGCAGCAGGTAAGATAGAGTCAAAGTTAGGTTTAGCATAGAAATATAATGATGCTACCAGAAAGTTTTTAACGCTATCTGTAGCGTAGAACTGCACGTTAGTAGCAGCATTACCTTGAACATTATAAAACATACCGTAAACGCGATCTTTAGGATTCACAAAAGGTTGTTCTATGATTTCATCAGCTTTGACGAAGTGTTCGTATGTTAGCTTCTGAGCATCTTTTAGAAGTAGATTAAGGTTGCCCTCTACAGGTTTATAATTGATAAAGATAGTAGCCTTCATTTGAGGGTAATGTATCTCTAGCGAATTACTTTTGTTCTCTTTAATAGAAGACCATTTATTTTGACTAAACTCGAATCCGTTTGGGTTACTATATTCTGTGTATTCGGGTGTTGGATAGTCTAGAGCTAAGAAAGCGTTAGGCTTAGGTGTAGACTCCTCTTTACATGCGGTAAATAGAGTTAAAAAAAATATAGTGCTTATAATCGGTATTCTCATCTTTCTTATCGTCTGTTAAAAACTGTAATCTATATATGTAACCTAGTTAGAACGGAAGATTGTCATTATTAGTCTCCTTAGGAATATTAAAATTATCTACAGCTTCCTTTTTTTCTTCTTCAAAGGTAGTCTTTGTTCTGTAATCATTATCCTTTTTAGTATCTAAAAACATAAATTCAGTAACCATAATTTCGACTGTTTGTCTAGATACACCATCTTCACCTTGCCATTGGCGCGTGCGTATTCTCCCCTCGACATAAATACGGTCTCCTTTAGTAAGGTATCGTTCGCACACTTCAGCAGCTTTATTCTTAACTACTATATTGTGCCATTCTGTAGAAGTATACTTCTCCCCAGAAGTTTTGTTGACATAAACTTCGTTAGTAGCCAATGGAAAACGACCTATGCAATTACCATTCTCGAAGTAATGCATCTTTACGTTATCACCTAAGTGACCTATTAATGTAACCTTATTAAGTGTGCCGTTCATATTGTTAATATATTAGTGTTTTTAAGTCTAAAGATTTAATAAAGTTATGAATTACAATCGGAAAACCAAATTTATTTAGTTCAGCCCAGGCTGTACTATCCGTGGGAATATTATCTACTCTAACACCCCAAAACTTAATGTGTAGTTTCTGATGTGATAGTTGGTGAGTGATAGCTTCGTTCGTTAGGGCTAATACCTCTTTTATATATAAAGAGTCAAATTTCTCTTTTACATAATCGTTGATATCCTCTGCATTATGCTTAAAACTATCTATTAGAGGAAATTGATATAATTGTTGCCAGATATCTTTCTCTGTTCTTTGTTCTATGATTGTATTTCCGTTAGCGTCTAGTATAATGATAAAGTCTAGGTATCTCTTCTTTACCTTTACTTTAGCTAGTTTGATAGGTAATGTGCTAACTTGGTTAGTCGCATAAGCTACACAGTCATTTATATAAGGACACGCGCTACAGTCAGGACTTTTAGGGGTACACTGTGTAGCACCGAAGTCCATGATAGCTTGATTAAATGTAGCTGGGGCTTCTGCTGGTATTAACGTAGCTGCTAATTCTTGAAATTCTTTCTTAGTACTATTAGCTGAGATGTCAGATGTGATACCATATACTCTAGACAATACTCTGAATACGTTGCCATCTACTACAGGTACCACTTCGTCATAAGCTATAGAGGCTATGGCAGCAGCTGTATATTCTCCTACACCTTTTAATGTTAATAGGTCTTTATAGTTAGTAGGGAAGTTACCATTTAGTTCATACGCTACTTTCTTAGCAGTCGCGTGCAGATTGCGAGCTCTGCTGTAGTATCCTAGACCTTGCCATAATCTCATAACATCGTCTTCAGGAGCATTAGCTAAATCTGTAACGGTAGGATAAGTGTTTAAAAAAGCTTCAAAATAAGGTAAACCTTGTGCAACTCGCGTTTGTTGTAGAATAATTTCTGACAACCAAATTGCGTATGGGTTTTTAGTTTCTCTCCATGGTAAAAAACGTTTGTTTTCTAAATACCAAGTAATGAGTTTGTTAGAAAAAATCATTGTAAAAAGTATTGAACGCAAACTTAAAACTTTATATATTTAAATTTTAATCAATTAAGGTTGAATTATTGGGATATAAATTAATATATTTGCACACTCTAAAAATATCAGACAACAACAAAAATAATTTATATCTAAAATGACGAAAGCAGACATTGTAGCTAAAATTTCAGAAAAATTAGGGCTTGAGAAAGGTGAAGTACAGGCAACAGTAGAATCTTTTATGGATGAAGTAAAAGGATCTCTAGAAGCTGGTGAAAATGTTTATTTAAGAGGTTTCGGTAGTTTTATTATTAAAACTAGAGCTGAGAAAACAGGAAGAAACATCTCTAAAAACACGACTATCAGAATCCCTGCACACAACATTCCTGCATTCAAACCAGCTAAGGTGTTTGTAGAAGGCGTGAAGTCAAACACAGAAGTAAAAGTAAAATAATTTATTAATCTCTAAATTACACACATTATGCCAAGTGGTAAAAAAAGAAAAAGACATAAGGTAGCGACTCACAAACGTAAAAAAAGAGCGAGAGCTAACCGTCACAAAAAGAAAAAGTAGTTTAAAACTACTTTTTTCTTTTAATAGAAGAATACTGAAAAAACTTGCCTTGTATAAGGTAAGTTTTCCAGATAGAAATATCTGTATTGATGTTTAATCCATCTATACAAACTCGTTTGGTCATATTGACATCGTAATGAATGAGTATGGATAAAAATGTACAGTGTGAATAAAGAGCTAATTGTTAGGTCGAATTCTGATACAGTAGATTTTGCCTTATTAAAAGATGGAAAACTAATTGAACTACATCAAGAGAGAGAAGAGAGTGAAGATGATGGATTTCAGGTAGGTGATATATTTATCGCTAAGATCAGAAAGCCTGTTGCAGGACTTAATGCTGCATTTGTTCACGTAGGGTTTGAGAAAGATGCATTTTTGCACTATCACGATTTAGGACCTAATCTTCGAACTTTATTGAAGTTCACTAAACTTGTAAGCGGAGGTAAATTAAAAGATTACTCCTTAAAAAACTTTCCATTTGAAGAAGAAATTGATAAAGATGGTGTGGTTAGTGATGTATTAAGTGCTAATCAATCTTTGTTAGTTCAGATTGTTAAAGAACCTATTTCGACTAAAGGACCTCGTATTAGTTCTGAGTTATCTATCGCAGGACGTTATGTTGTTCTTGTTCCTTTCTCTAATAGAATTTCTATCTCTCAAAAAATAGAATCTAAAGAAGAAAAAGAACGTTTAAAGAAACTTCTACAAACAATTAAACCAAAGGGATTTGGAGTAATAGTACGTACTGTAGCAGAGGGTATGAAGGTAGCAGATATCGATAAGGATCTGCAAAACTTAATGACTCGCTGGAACAATATGTGCAAAAAATTAAGCGTAGCTCATCATCCTTCTAAGGTATTAGGAGAGGTAAATAAAGCATCTTCTATTCTTAGAGATGTCTTTAATGATACCTTTACTGGAATTATCACTGATGATGAAGATATGTTTTACCAAACGAAAGACTATTTGCAAGAGATAGCTCCTTCGAAAGTTTCTATAGTGAAGCACTATCAATCAATGGAAGTTCCGATTTTCGAAAAATATAATATCGAACGTCAGATTAAGACTTCTTTTGGAAGAACTGTATCTATGAGTAAGGGAGCTTATTTAATCATAGAACATACAGAGGCGTTGCACGTTATAGATGTAAACAGTGGAAACCGCTCAAACAAAGCTCAGTCTCAAGAAGACACTGCTCTAGAAGTAAACCTTATCGCTGCTGCTGAGATAGCTAGACAGCTTAGATTAAGGGATATGGGAGGGATTATAGTGGTCGATTTTATTGATATGGGGAATCCAGAGAATAGAAAGACGTTATATGACTTCTTAAAAGAGGAGATGAGTGATGATAAAGCAAAACATAAGATCTTGCCTCCTAGTAAATTTGGATTAATCCAAATCACTAGACAACGTGTTAGACCTGAAGTCAATATCGAAACAAGAGAAGAGGATCCAAATGAACATGGAGAAATCGAAGCTCCTATTCTTGTAATTGACAAAATAAAGGCTGACTTAGAAAATATTATTTCGAAAGATAAATCGAAAAAAATTATCTTAAATACGCATCCATTTATTGCTGCTTATTTAACGAAAGGAATCCCATCTATTAGAGCCAAGTGGTTCTTAGAATTCAAAAAATGGGTAAAAATAATACCACGTGACGCTTACACGTATCTAGAATACCATTTCTTAGATGATAAAGGAAATGAACTTTCAGAATAACAAAAAAACCGCTAGTATATACTAGCGGTTTTTTTGTTATTATTTATTTGATTTTGATGTTTTTAGTTAGACTTAGATATGTTTTACGCTTTTTGTACTGGTTATCAGTAGTTTAGCTTCTAATAAATAAGGCTTTTTGTAGGTTTTTTGTTATAATTCCCTTACTATTTGTGTGTTATACCTTTTACTACTTATTTTTTCTGAGGTTTTATAAGGGTTTGTATTATGTTCTTTACGTTTTAA
This sequence comes from Myroides marinus, assembly GCF_900109075.1. GTDB lineage: Bacteria > Bacteroidota > Bacteroidia > Flavobacteriales > Flavobacteriaceae > Flavobacterium > Flavobacterium marinum_A. Next base: position 133,368 of record NZ_FNYS01000004.1, read on the forward strand.
TAGATATTGGTATATAGTTATTTCTTTGATTGTTATAATTATGATAATAATGCAGTAATTTTAGTTAATAACAGTTGTTGTGAGTGAAAAATTAGTAATATGAAAAGCATTCTAATACCAGTGAGCTTGTTATTAAGTGGTTATTTAGCTTATGCGCAAGTAGGGATTGGAACTAAAGCACTTCATATTTCTGCTGTTCTTGATTTAAAGGCTGATGATAGAGGTTTATTAGTACCACAAGTCCAGTTAAAGAGCTTGAGTGATGGCTCTATTGTGAAAGGAGGGGGTCCTCATCTAGGTTTGTTAGTCTTTAATACTACTTCAAATGCTACTTTGCGTCCAGGTTTTTATTATTGGGGTAGTGATAATAGTGGTGATGTTCGAGGAAATCGTTGGATAGCTATAGGGGATGATGTTAATGCTTCTATGGGGAATAAGCCTAAGTTATCTCTAAAAGTAGAAAATAGTAGTTTAGTCTTAGGGGATAAAGATGGGAATATTGCTGCTGTACCATTGGTAGATTTGCAAGTGCCTACTTCTATTGTCGCAGATCCTATTAATAAAGGATCTTATATTTATACTAATGAGTCTAGACAGACTTTTAGGATAGATGTCGTTCAGGATGTGATTACTAATTTCGGTGATATCATTAAGAATAAGGAAGTTGTAAAAGAAATTGTAAAAGTATTAAAAGGTAAGTATGGTAACGTATTATATGAAAGTAATAAGTTTTATACTATTAACCCTGATACAGGAGTAAAAGAAGAGATAATCTGGAGTGATCTAGATACCACTAATAAGAGCTTTACTATTCAGAAAGAAGGTGATATAGATTACCTAGTTATTACTGATAGTAAAAACAATAAAGTTCACATGCCTGTAGCTGAGTTAGCTACAAACAAAACATTTGTCAAAGAGCTGACAGAGAACAAAGAGTTCATCGAGAAAATTACTAATAACAAAGAGTTCATTAAGAATATTATCAACAAGCTGAAAGGTAAGTATGGTAATGTTATTTATGAAGGTGGTAAGTTCTATACAGTAGATCCAGATACAGGAAATAAAACAGAGATTGTATGGAGTGATCTAGATACAACGAATGCTAAGTATGGTATTGAGGCAATCAATGGAGTGGAGAGCATTGTAATTACTGATAGTAAAAACAATAAAGTTCACATGCCTGTAGCTGAGTTAGCTACAAATAAAACATTTGTCAAAGAGCTGACAGAGAACAAAGAGTTTATTGAGAAGATTACTAATAACAACGAGTTCGTTAAGAATATTATCAACAAGCTGAAAGGTAAGTATGGTAATGTATACTATGATGGAAAAGACTTCTATACCTTAGATCCCGATACAGGAGCTAAGACTCTTATTTCATGGAGTGATTTAGATACAACGAATGCTAAGTATGGTATCGAGGCAATCAATGGAGTGGAGAGTATTGTAATTACTGATAGTAAAAACAATAAAGTTCACATGCCTGTAGCTGAGTTAGCTACAAACAAAACATTTGTCAAAGAGCTAACAGAGAACAAAGAGTTCATCGAGAAAATTACTAATAACAATGAGTTCGTCAAGAATATTATCAACAAGTTGAAAAGTAAGTATGGTAATGTTATTTATGAAGGTGGTAAATTCTATACAGTAGATCCAGATACAGGAAATAAAACAGAGATTGTATGGAGCGACTTAGATACTACGAATAAAAAATTTACGCTGGAAACAGAAGCAGGAGTTGATTATTTAGTAATTACAGATAGTAAATTAGGTACAGTTAAGATTGATGTTAAGGAGATTGCTGCGAGTAAAACTTTTATAGATGAGATAACTAATAATCCTAACTTTATTACCAATATTAAAAAGGTTCAGGCTTATGGAAGTATAGTTAATCAAACAAATGCAGAAAACACTTCTGATGTTAAGTTAGCTAAGAAGTTTAATAGTGGTAAAGAGAATGAGGCTGCAGTTTTATTATCAGAGACATTGACATCATTGGCTAAAGTAAAAGAAAATGGTACTTCTGATACGGATAATTTCATTGCTTATAACTATTTAGATGAGACAGGAAAACCTGCTCAAACTCAGATAACTGTTACTTCTGATGTTGTAGATAGTTTTGAACAAATCATTAAGGAACCAAAAGTTATTAATGAACTGAATAAGTTTATTACTAATGCAACAGGTAATGTAACTGTAAGTAAAGATCCAGTAACTAATAACATTACTATTTCTTATAAAGATAATGGTAATACAGAAGAGTTGCATCTAACAACAGAAGTGAAACGTGTTCAGAATTATGGTAGTCTTACTTCAGTAGCAGCAGATAAAGTTGCTAAAACAGGTAAAGGCTTAACATTTAATAATGGAAAAGAGGCTGCAGGTAGTTTTAATGAGTCTTTAACTGGATTTACAACTAAGACAGATAAAGTAACTCTAGAAGATGGAACACAAGGAGATGCTGTCACTTATGTGTATAAAGATGAGTCTACTAATGATCAATTGCTTCCAATTACTGCAGATATTGCTAAGACGTTTAAAACAATAGCTAATCAAGAAGGTAATAAAGAATATATTGAGAATATCGTGAATAATGCAGTGCCTTCTGGATTTACCTTTAATAATGGTAAAGAAGTGAAAGGAAGTTATGTTGAAACTGTGACTTCTTTAGAAAGAAAAGAAACACAAACTAATTTACCAGATAATAAAACAGGTAAGTCAATTAAGTATGAATATAAAGATGAGACAGGTAAGGTTATAGATATTACTGTAACAGATGATGTTGCTTCTTCATTCACAACAATTATTAATCAAGGGGATAACAAAACTGCTATTGAGAATATAATTAAGAACTTAATTAAATCTGAAGGAAGTAAAGTAACAGTTGAGAGAAATGCAACTAGTGGTGATGTAACTTTAGTTATTGTTAATGATCAAAATACAGAGAGAGTTAATATCTCTGCAATGATTAAAGACAACGCTAAAAATCCTTGGTTAGTTCAAGGTAGTGCAAATGTTACAACAACAGATACTGAGAATATCGCTCATACTGGTACAGTAGCAATTGGAGGTAATACTTTATTAAGTAACCCTAAGGCAACAAATACAAAACTATCTGTAACAGGTGATGTTGTTATTGACGGTAAGTTCTTCTCAGCTAACTCTGTTTATGCAGATTATGTGTTTGAAAAATACTTTACAGGGGCTTCAAATCTGAACCTAACTTACGAGTTTAAATCGTTAGATTACGTTAAAGATTTCGTTGAGAAGTATAACCACTTACCTGGTGTTACTAAGATCTCTGATGTTAGTAGATCAGAAGATGGTAAGTACATGATTGACTTTACAGAGCTATCTATTCAGCAACTTGAGAAAATAGAGGAGTTGTATTTACACACTATTGAACAAGAAGGTAAAATAGAAAGCTTAAATAAAAAGGTTGATGAGATGGAAGCAAGATTAAAAGCTTTAGAACAATTATTAAACAAGTAGTATATTTATTTTATAGTCAAAAAGAGGCTGTCTTCATTAAGAAGACAGCCTCTTTTATTTTGAACTACTTAGTTCTATTGTTATTTGTATAGTCTTACTATTTCCATCAGCATCTACTATGGTTAGGTAGTGCGAACCAGGTTCAGTAAGAATAGATTGCTCATGAAACATTGATGTTTCTCCTAAATACTGTTCGTCTAAGTACCAATATAGTTTTTTGATTGGATTATTAGTTGCAGCTTTGGCAATGAACGGTTGTGTTTTAGAGTAGAAATCCTTTGTTAAGTATATTACATCATTGTGTTTAGGATATATAAACTCAGTAGCTGTTTGGTTATTTGCACCTATACAATCCTCTCTAAACGGAGGTAGATCTTTATAATCAGTATAGTACCTCTTGTAAAAATGAGCCATAGTAGGAGGCAGGATAAACCAAGATTGATTGACTATATTATCCAATGATTCACATAGAGTATTGACTTGATATGTTAAGGTTTGATCTAAGTGAACTAGTTTGTGATAGGGGCATAGTTCTGTCTTTTTAGCTCGATATGGGACTAAACTTTTTGTCTTAGGACAATTAGGGCCTGCTAGATGACCAGATTGTGTACAGGTCTCTATTTCGTCCATATCGTTAAGTGGCTGTGCAAACCATGACGTACGAGGAAGTAGATTAAAAACATCAAATAATATAGGTCCAGCCATTCTCACACCACTGATTGAAGGACGTCCTTCTCCAGTAGCATTACCGACCCATACACCTACCACATATTTTTTGTTGACACCTACTGCCCATGCATCTCTTCCTCCAAAACTAGTTCCAGTCTTCCAAGCTATTTTAAGTGATGAGTCATAATATCTCCACGCTTCATCTCCCTCAGGTCTATTCACTAACGTTAGTGCTTTAAATGTGCTATAAATAGCTCCTGCACCTAAAGTATTCTTCTCAGAGCTTTCAGAACCAAAGTCTAATTGAATATCATTATTCCAGTTTAGATTTTGTATTTCATTACTTCTGTATTGCCCTTTAGATTTATTGTAATAGTTAAGTGTAGAAGCGAGACCAGCGTAGGCTTTGGTAATTTCCCATAGATTGCTCTCTGCACCACCTAGTATAAGCGATAATCCATAGTGATTAGGATGTTTATTGATTGACTTGAAACCTAAATTTTGCAACTGGTTATAAAATCTATAAATACCATATTTTTGAAGCATTAATACATATGGAATGTTTAATGATCTAAATAAGGCTTCATCTGCTGGCACTGCACCTTCATACGTACTATTAAAGTTTTCAGGTTTATAACCTGAGATTACTACAGGTATGTCTGCTACTAAAGATTTAGGTAGTAGTTCCGCGTCATCTAACATACTTCCGTATAAGAATGGTTTTAATATACTACCTGTGCTGCGTTGAGCATGGATGATATCTACGTCTTTTTTATGTTCTGCTGTAGTAGGTGTATTTCCTACATAACTAACTATATTGCGTGTCTCTACATCTATAACTATGACAGCAATATTGTATATTTCTGATTGACTATAATTAAAATAATATCCTTTTACGATATCATTAATTCGTTGTTGTATGTTGTAATCAATCGTTGTATTGTTTCGCTGTTGTAGATTAGTCTTAGCCACATATTGTAATAAGTGAGGAGCCATCTGAGGTAACTCGTGTGGCTTTTGTGGCAACGGTTCTTCTATAGCTAATAGATAAGTGTTCTCATCTATAACTTTTTTGTCTAATAACTTTTTAAGTAAGTTATTTCTTTTCTTAAGTAGAAGTTCTTGGTTTTTACCAGGATAGATAAGCCGTGGGGCATTAGGAAGTACAGCGAGTGTTGCACATTCTGCCCATGATAAGTGTTCTGGAGTAGTACCAAAGTAACGCCAAGCTGCAACATCTATACCTACGACATTACCTCCAAATGGAGCATGTGAAGCGTATAAGCGCAATATCTTATCCTTACTATATTTAAACTCTAGACGAGTAGCAAGTATGGCTTCTACAATTTTTTCTGCATAACTTCTCTTTTTACCATCTCTTGCTAATCGGATAGTTTGTTGTGTAAGGGTACTTCCTCCACGAACTACTTTATCAGATTTTAGGTTTGCCTTAAAGGCCTTAAACATAGAGACAGGGTTAACTCCCCAGTGATAGTAAAAGTATTCGTCTTCAAAAGCTATAATACATTCCTTAAACTTATCAGGAACAGAATCTACTTCAGGGAATCGCCATTGTCCATCAGAGGCTATCTGAGCGCCTAGTAATTTGTTGTCTTTACTTTCGATAACAGTAGAATAAGGCTTAGTGAATAGCTGTGATGGTAAACAGAAATAATATATAATTAGAAGAACAAAAAGGATACTAACCTTTATCTTCTTCTTTAAGGACCATGATTTCCAATTTAGGTAGGGTTTAATCTTCATATAAAACAAAAATACAGGGAATATGTATTCCCTGTATTTAATTAATTATTTATAACTCATTTAGTTCGTTACTTCTATCCATTGACCAGATGTACGACTTCTGTATGAGTTGTCATACATCCCTTCTGCATATACACCAGGCATATAATATTTACCTAAGTAAGAGGCATTAAGAACAACTCTTAATGTCTTAGTCTCATTTGGATTTAAGTTAAAATAGAAATTAGAACGGTCATCTCTAATATCTGTATGTCTTACAGGATTGTTATCTCCACCAGCATCAGTGTATCTCAAGTTTACAATTTCCCATCCTGAAGGGACAATATGTGTTAGAGCGACATTCTCTACGCTTCTAGCAGTAGTATTAGTAATTGTAATGAAAGCTACGAATTCTGTTCCTTGGGCTAAACTACTTGGGTTAATAGTCATTCCCCCTGGAGTTCTAAATGCTGTGCGTACACTTAAATTACTTTCTTCTACTAATTCTTTTCCTACAGGTAGTATACCGCTGTATGCTACTCGTGCGTATACAGTAGAGCTGTTTTTGTTGACTAGTTTAACTTGATTGTTACTAGCAATAGATTTAAAGTCATACTCATACATATTGTTTTTAGTAGTAGCATTAGTAGTACTACCACTGTTAGTGAAGTCTACATTAATGCCTTCTGTAGATTTATTACTCTTCACATAAGCAGACATCACATTTAGACCATAAGCTGTGCTCTGAGTACTCATCCATGTGTTAGATCCTAATCTCTTCGCTAATATCATAGCGTACTCATGCATTAGTTTATTGTTAGATTTCGTTAAGATCAATGTTTCTAATGCCATTGCTATTCTACGTTCATAAGAACCATAATAGTAATAATAAGAATCGCTGTTCTCAATTACGGATGTACTAGCAATTAATTTATTAGCAGCATCTTTTTGCCCAGCTAGGGCATAAGTTGCAGCTAAGCGTAGTTTAGAATCAGCAGAGATACCTTTAGTCTCTCTAAGTCTATTCATAGAAGCTAGATCTGCACTACCAGCTAGAGCAAGAGTATACAGTCTATAAGCTTGTGGCAAATCATTTTGGTAGCGACTGTTATAAGACCACTGCTTTACTGCTTTCTGTTGATAAGAGATTGCATTAGCTTTGCTACCAATAGGCAGAGCAAAACCTCTCTTTTCTGCTTCTAGCATAAAGTGTGTTATATAAGAAGTAGTCCAGTCATCAGAATATGAATCACTGCTCCAGTATCTGAAGCTACCATCAGATAACTGACGTTGTGCTAATACTCTTAAACCTTCATTTACGTTTCGTTGTAAGCTTTCCTTTTTGCTTTTGCTTACATATACTAGATCTTCTAAGAATATCTGTGGGAATACACCAGACGTTACTTGTTCACTACATCCGTGAGGATATCTGATAAGGAAGTTAAGTCTAGAGGTAAGATTAATACCAGGGAAAGTAGAAAGCTCTAACGTAGCCTTATTACTTCCTGTCACACCGAAGCGTTCCCATTCTAATTCTTTAGTACTATTTGGTTCTAATACAACATCAACTGCGCGGACAGTAACAGGGTTAGGATTTAATACATCCATTTCCACTACATAAGATGCCTTTTCGTTACCTGATGTAGCTTCTATCTCAACCTTTGAAACACCTGTTTTTTGCATTACTTCTAATTCACAATACACTACCTTTTCATCAGGTTCGTCAAAGTTTACTTGTTGAGTAGCGTTGTTTTGTATTTGGAATTTATCATCTGTTTTTACTCTTACTGTTACGTTTTTCACATGTTTCTCCATAGCGAAGATTGTGATTGGTAGAGTTATTTTCTCTCCAGGTACAGCTCTTCTAGGAAGAGAACCTAATATCATAAGAGGGTTGTTAACCTTCACAGTTTTCTCTACACTTCCATATGCTTTAGTAGCTACATTAGATGCTACCACCATAGCACGTACAGAACCGATGTATTTAGGTAATTTGATTTTATGAGTACCAGTTTTACCACCATCTAATACAAATGGACCTAAGTGAATTACAACAGGTTTAAACCTGTTTGCTTTTTTCACTTGTCCAGCACCTAAATCCTCATCACCACCAATACTAAATACTTGGTTGATTGCCCCACCATAAGCACCTATTACGTTGTCATAGATGTCCCAAGTACGTACTCCTAAAGCAGTTTTACTATAGAAGTTGTTCCACGGGTTAGGTGTCTTAAATCGAGTAAGATCCAATAGACCATCTTCAACGATAGCGATAGTATAAGTCATCTTTTGACCAGCTTTTTCTTTCACTTGAACTGTAAACTCTTGTTCAGGTTTAAGTTTGTCTGGCATTGTGATGACAGGTTCTAGTTTTGTCTTCTTGTTATAAACATTAATTGGAGCAACTCCATACATACGTATAGGAGAGTTGTTTACTGTAGACGCATGAGGTTGTATAGCAGATACACTGATGTATACATTAGGAGCCATTGCATCAGTAGTATTTATCTCAAATGTAGTTTCTCCTTTTTGAGTTTTTACCCAATGAGTTTCTATTACACTTGAACCGTTCTCTACAGAGACTAAAGCTCTACCTCCTTCACTAGAAGGGAATGATAGTTTTATTTTTTCTCCTGTATTATAATCTTTTTTATCTGTTGCAATAGCTAGTACTGTAGCTTCTTTACCTTGTGAATGTTTAGTTTTACCTGACCAATATGGGTAATCTACATATACTACTGAAGAAGCAATATGTTTACCATATTTATCACGAGCTACAATCTCATAAGTACCCCAATCTTGTTCTGGAATAGTCAGAGAGTAAGCTGTAGTACCTTTAGATGATGTAGTGTATTCTACAGCATCTTTGTATACAGAATAATAGTTAGAACTACTGTAACTAGAGGCTCCATCATTATTATTACTCCACCACCAGTAACCTTTTTTGCGGTATACTGTTACTTCTATATCTGCCGATTTAGCTTGACCTTGAGCATTCAGTGTTACGAAAGAGAAGTTTAATGGTTTATCTGTTTCGTAATAACCATATTTATTTGCATCAGGAGCTTTAATACCTACATAAGTGTTATGAGGAGAAATAGTAGCAGTAGATACATCTGTTGACATATCACCACCATTCTCATGTACTGTAGTAGTAAAAATAGCTTTAAGCGTACCAGTATTTTCTGGAATATTAGACATACTTACATAGAAGTTAAAATCTCCATCCAAGTCTGTAGTTCCTGAGTAAGCATTTAATTCTTGAGAACCATAAGAGCTTAAAGTGTTACTGAATGAATAGTTCTTATATCCATCAAAAGTTGTTGTCTGAGGCAATAACTTAAGAGCTACTTCAGCTTTAAGGTTTTTAGCAACACTACCTTGTAACCATTGTACATTGTAGTCTACTTTTACTCCACTTCCTGAATTGTAAACTGTTTTTCCTTCTATATTGTTTTTGATTTTTAAGCGGTTAGGCTTAATAGTTTCAATCTTTATTTGTTTGTAGAATTTAGCTCCACCTACACTAACAACTGCTTGCCAGTTACCAGTTACAGATTCTTGAGTTGTTTTTAACAAGAAAGAGTAGTGGTTATTCGCATTTTTCTTTTGTACTACTTGATCAACCACTTTTCCAAAAGGATCTGAGAATGTTAGCTTAATTGGGTGATTCGCAGGTAGAGGATTAGCTAAGTCATCTAGTATAAAATCTAAGTAGATGTCATCACCAGGTCTCCATACACCCCTTTCTGTATAGATATATCCATTAATTCCTTTCACTAGAGTTGTACCGTCTACGTCATAGTTACTCATTGATAGAGAATTAGCTTCATCTACCTTCACATATGTCGTACTCTTATCATCTTTAACGATAACAAAAGCAGGCTTTTTCTTTTCTAGATTAACAGTTAAGATACCATCTGTATCTGTCTTGGCAGATGTGATTAACTGTTGTTTAAATGTATAAAATTCAACTGTTGCAGCTGCCACAGGATTAGTAGTAATGATATCTGATACTACAACAGTATAGATATTGTTATTTCCTCCTTTTACAATAACACCTAGATCACTTGCTAGTACATTAGTAGCAGGTTTCTCATGGTAATAGTAGTAAGAGTTAGAACAAGGATTATCTTTCTCTTCCCAATTGTAATCATAATAGTAGTAATCGTATTCATCATCATACTCATTAGTTTCCATTTCGTCTAAGTCTGCAGACTCTTCTTCAACAATTTCTTCTTCTTCGATATCACTATTAGAACAGTCGTAAAGAGAATAAGATTTTTTAAATGAGAATTCTACTCTATAAATCGCTCCTGGAGCAGGATTGATTAGAGTTGATAAATCTAATGCGTAAGTATTGTACTTTAATAGCGCATTTGCATTAGGATTGGTTAGTTTGATAGTTGTTTTAGCAATAGGATCAGCTACTCTATACAAACTGTACTTACCATCTAGATTGTTTTCTTGTAAGAACTGTAGAATATTGTTCTCGTAGATTTTATATACTTTTACATCTACAGCATTAAGTGTAGTTGCTTTAAAATTTATTTTTAAGTTTTCAGAACTAGGTAAGATTGTTCCACTACTGATTAATTGAACATCTGGTTTAAGAATACCAAAGTTTAATTCGTATACCTCAGAAGATTGAGTTTTGTTGCCTTTAGTGTCTTCGATACCTGCACTTACTCTTACCATTACTTTATCTTGTAATGCTTTGTCTGCAAATACTTTTAAGACATTCCCTTCAGCAGAAAACGTTAGGTTAGCATCGTTATTCTCTAAGTCAATTAATCCACTAAAGTCTTGGTTCTTCTTGATAGGATTAGAAAAGTTAATCCAGAATGCTTGTGGATCATTAACTACAGGTTCTACTTTAAACTGGTAGAATGCATTTTGTTTAGGCACTGTGTAAACATCAGTGCTCTTAGCATCATTATTAACAGCCTTTCCGTTGATATTTACATCTATAGTTGTTTCAGCAACTTGTCTACTAATCTTGTTTATCGTGAATTTAAACTCCTTAGCTTCTTCTTTGTCGTCAGTTGTAAATTTTATGTCTAAGTTCTTTTTTTCCTGTGAGGCACTTAGAACTTTTTTAGCATCAGCAGTAGATAGCCAGTCACTAGTCGTCAGTGTCCCATTAAGTACATACTCAGTATCACTTACAGTCTGTAAGTCTAATAAATCTGTATGAAAAGTTTGTGGCACAGTCATTACCATAAAAGTAAAGTCTTTTAAGGCTTCTTCTGTATCAACTACTTCTCCTAAGTGGAATGTAATATTATATCTTTGATCTTGTTTTAATCTTTCAGCAGGTATAAAACGTATCACATCATTAGGCATATAGATTACCTTACCTTTCACAGAAGGCGTGATAGTGAATAGGTCTTTATCTAATTCTTCATTAGCTTTCCAATTCTTCCAGTTTTTAGGAATATTAATATCGATAGGGTCTTTAGTAGAGATCACACCAGCAGTAAATGCTAAGATATATTCGCTAAATAGTTTTGGGTTAGAAAGATTGACATTTACATCCCCTTTTTTACATGATTGCAGTGATATAAAAACACAGCAAATGAGGATTAGTAGATTTTTGATTTTCATAGCGGTAGTCAATTTTATTTTCTCTTGTTTTCAAAAAATGTTTTCATAAGATCTGCGCATTCTTGCTCTAATACACCTGAGATAACTTCTGTTTTGGGATGCAGTTGTCCTCCTATTGCTTTAAAACCTCTTTTTTCATCAGAAGCTCCGTAAACAATTTTAGTTATTTGGCTCCAATATAAGGCTCCAGCACACATCTGGCAAGGTTCTAAAGTTACAAATAAAGTGCAGTTTTTCAAATATTTAGCTCCTAAATAATTAGCTGCAGAGGAGATCGCTTGAATCTCTGCATGAGCAGTGACATCGTGAAGTAATTCTGTCAAATTATGACTTTTAGCAATAATCTGATTGTTTGCAACTACTATCGCTCCTACAGGAATTTCTCCTTTGTGGAATGCCTCTTTCGCTTCATTTAAGGCGATTTGCATAAAATATTCGTTTGTGAAAAGTGTATCCATTCTATTGTGTTAAACATAAATGCGAAGTCAAAAGTAAAAACAAAATTGTAATTTTGTTTTTTATTTTATTTGGAATGCCTAAAAACTTACTTGAACATATCAATAGCCCTGAGGAACTTAAGAAACTATCAATTGTTGAATTGCAAGAACTTGCTATAGAATTGCGAAGATTTATAATTGATATAGTAGCTAGTAAAGAAGGGCATTTAGGAGCTAGTTTAGGAGTAGTAGAGTTAACTATTGCTCTTCACTATGTTTTTGATGCACCTAGTGATAACTTGGTATGGGATGTAGGGCATCAGGCGTATGGTCATAAACTTTTGACAGGTAGGAGAGAAGTGTTTCATACGAATAGACAGAAAGATGGTATTAGTGGATTCCCAAAAAGAGAAGAGAGTGTGTATGACGCGTTTGGAGTAGGGCATTCATCCACTGCTATATCAGCTGTTTTGGGTATGGCTTTAGCTGCACAACTTAAAGGTGAGAAAGACAGACAGCATATCGCAGTAGTAGGAGATGCTTCAATTGCTTCTGGTATGGCCTTCGAAGGACTTAATCACGCAGGTGTTACAGATGCCAATATGTTAGTTATTCTAAATGACAATGCAATAGGTATTGATCCTAGTGTTGGAGCGCTTAAAGATTATCTAACTTCTGTAAAAGAAGGAAAGAATCCTCGTGCTAATAATATGATTAAGTCATTACACTTTGATTATTATGGGCCAATTGATGGACATGATTTGCCTCGTCTGATTAAAGAGTTAGAAAGATTAAAACAAATAAAGGGACCAAAGTTTTTACATGTTATTACTACTAAAGGTAAGGGGTTAAAACAGGCAGAAGAGAATCAAGTTAAATATCACGCTCCAGGTAAGTTTAATAAAGAGACAGGAGAATTAATAAAACGAGAAGAAAGCGAATTCCCTTCTAAATTTCAAGACGTTTTTGGATTGACATTAGTGGAGTTGGCTGAGGTAAATAAAAAGATAGTGGGTATTACACCTGCTATGCCTACGGGAAGTTCTCTTAAGTTTATGATGGATGCTTTTCCAGATCGAGCTTTAGATGTAGGAATAGCAGAACAACACGCAGTAACTCTTGCCGCAGGTATGGCTACAGAAGGTTTGATACCATTCTGTGCTATTTACTCTACCTTTTTGCAGAGAGCTTATGATCAAGTGATTCATGATGTTGCATTACAAAATTTACCAGTTGTATTTTGTCTAGACCGAGCAGGATTAGTAGGGGAAGATGGGGCTACACATCAAGGGGTTTACGATATAGCGTATTTAAATTGTATCCCTAATATGGTCATAGCAACACCTTTAAATGAGTTAGAATTGCGTAATTTGCTTTATACTGCTCAGTTAGGTATAGATTACCCATTAGCTATTCGCTATCCTAGAGGAAAAGGATATATTGATTATTCATGGAAGTTCCCTTTTGAGAAAATTAATATAGGAAGTGTTTCTCAAATAAAAAAAGGAAATAAATTTGCATTTATATCTGTTGGAACAATTGGGAACAATGTTATTAAAGCGATGACGTTATCTAATAGTGAAGATTGGTCGCATTATCACTTTAGTTTTGTTAAACCATTGAATGAAGAAGCTTTGCATAGTATATGTCAACAGTATGAAAGGATAATTACTATAGAAGATGGTACTGTGAAAGGAGGATTTGGTAGTATGGTTAGTCAGTTTGTGACAGCTAATTATCCTGGATTATCTGTGCAGATATTAGGGGTAAAAGATGAATTTATAGAACATGCTACTGTTTTAGAGCAACAGCAAGCTTGTAGAATAGATATAGAAAGTATAGTAGAGATTATAAATAAGTAGGTTTTGAAAAAGATTAAGAAAGGTTTAATTGGTTTAGTTGTATTAGGAGGATGTTTAAACTCTTATGCACAAGAAGTTACTGAGAATAAGAATGAAGCTGAGGTTGACATCCAGAGCATCAAGAAAGATACTTTGAATCTTCAAGAGAATCCATTTAATCCATTGATGGGCTTTTTGCCAGCAAAGGATTATAGTGGTGGAACTATCTCTTATGGTAGTAATGCTAGAGGTGATGTTCCTTTCTTTAAACCAGAAGTTTTTGTTGAGAGAAAGAAGCCTAAGGTTAATCAAATAAAAATGAATTATAATCCTAATATCGATTTAAGCCTGCTTCCAATTAATAATGAAATCATTGGATATTGGGAAAAGACAAATAGATTAGGATTAGATTTTAACCAAATAGCATTTGTGAACTGGAGTGCCGGAGGAGATAACTCTATTTCTGGGCTTGTAAAAGGAGAATTTGGAAGAAAGTATATTAAGGGACGTCTAGTATGGGATAATCTCTTAAACTTGAGATATGGGATAAATAAGCAGTCAGATAGAGAGATGCGTAAGACAGATGACGTGATAGAATTAAACTCTACTTTTGGATATAGATCTACTGCTATTTCAGATTGGTATTATGTAGCGAAGTTAAACTTTAAGACTCAGTTTACTAATGGTTATAATTACCCAAACGTAGATAATCCTGTATCTGGATGGATGGCACCTGCTTATCTATTTGTCGGAGCGGGGGCTGAGTATGTAGATCCTAAGACTGATATGAAGTTTTATATTTCTCCTCTTACCCATAAGGCAACATTTGTTAATAATCAAGATTTAGCTGATCAAGGAGCTTTCGGTGTGAACAAAGCAGAGAAAGATGATCTAGGTAATATTATTAAAAGAGGTTCTAGATATAGAGCTGAGATTGGTTTTTTAATAAGTAGTGAATGGAAGAAGGAAATATTTAAGAATATGTTCTATCAACATAAGTTAACTCTATATAGTGATTACGTTGATAACTTTGGTAATGTTGATTTTATGTTTGAGATGAAACTTGACCTAAAGGTAAATGAGTATGTGAGAGCTAACGTAGGTACTTATATGATCTATGATGATAATGTGAAGACAAAGGTTGTTAAAGATGGAGTTACTACTATGGAGGGGCCAAAGATGCAGTTTAAACAGACATTAGGTGTAGGATTAACCTATGCTTTTTAATTAGAAATGCTATGAAGAAATTATTAATTGTTTTAGTATGTCTATTTAGTTCTTATGTCTCTATGGCACAGGAGCTCATTGAAGGGGAAACTGTAGTACAAGATTCTTTAAAAGGAGTGGACTTTAAGTATAGAGAAGACCAGTTCTACTTTGGTATTACTCATACATTAATGCAAGATAAACCTGGAGGGTATTCTCCTAGTTCTGTATCAGTAGGTATGAGTGGAGGTTTCTTACGCGACTTTCCTATTAACAAGAGTCGCAATATAGCTATTGCTCCTGGTGTAGGGTACTCTTATGTAAACTTAAGAGGAAATCTAGGAGTAACACCAGAACATGAACACGTTATTTTAAATTCGTTTAAGAAGAGTAGTATATCTCTACATGCTATAGACTTTCCTATTGAGTTGAGATGGCGTACATCTACACCTTATAGTCATAAGTTCTGGAGAATGTATGTAGGCTTTAAAGCTAGCTATGTGTTCTCTGATCGTACTAAGACTACAACATCAGAGTATTCAACAGAATACTATAATGATAAGAACCAAAATAAGTGGCTTTACGGAATGTACTTATCAGCAGGATTTAATACGTGGAATTTTTATATGTATTACGGTCTTAATAATGTCTATAAGAACGATATTATAAAAGGAGATGCTTATAAGCTTAAAATGTTGAATGTAGGAGTGATGTTCTATATACTATAACGAGCGATACAATAAATAACTCCAGGTAGTATTCCGATTAAGAAGCCTTGTATAATTTCTTTTGAAGTATGTGCTTTAAGAAGTAATCTAGAAGAAGCTACGAAGCCCAATAAAAAAACAAAGCCTATTAAACCTATTATATCTGGTTTTTGAAGTTCTATCAATAGATGAATAAAAAATATAAAACTATTAGCAAGTGTTGCCATGTGTACACTTGCTTTTTGTTTTAATAAGGCAAATAGAAGTAATAGCAAATAACTATTCATCAATCCCCAGAAATATAAACGTATGGTATAAGCACTGTTTTCTAATAGGATATAATCCTTTAGTGTTAGTAGTAAACCTATATTAATGATAAATGGTATAAGCCTTTCCTTTATAGAACTTACCATCACAGTACTATTTATTAGTCTAATGGACTTTAATAGTACATAGATACATATTGGTAATAAGCAAGTCATTATAAGTACTTGTCCTAGGACTATGGAGATTTCTACAGAATTAAAGTAGAAGCTAGCCAAAGAAAAGTATAACAACGTTGTTAAGAAAGGTACAGTTATAGGATGAAATACGTATGAGAATAGTTTTGCTGTTCTTTCCATAGCCAAACTATTTAGATACGTTTACGCATTCTTGCTACCGGAATATCTAACTGTTCTCTATATTTAGCTACAGTTCTTCTAGCGATAGGGTATCCTTTTTCTTTTAGTAAGTCTGCTAATTTATCATCTGGATAAGGTTTCTTTTTATCCTCGTCACCTATTATGTTTTGAAGTATCTTTTTGATTTCTATAGTAGACACCTCTTCTCCTTGATCATTTACCATAGCTTCTGAGAAGAAGTTTTTGATCAATTTAGTACCATAAGGAGTATCTACGTATTTACTATTTGCTACACGAGAGACAGTAGATATATCTAAACCTACTAAATCCGCAATGTCCTTTAAGATCATTGGTTTTAGTTTAGTCTCATCTCCTGTTAAGAAATATTCTTCTTGATACTCTACGATAGCATGCATCGTTACAAATAAAGTCTCTTGACGCTGTTTGATAGCATCAATAAACCATTTAGCACCATCTAATTTTTGTTTGATGAATTGAACCGCATCTTTTTGTGCATTAGAAGACTTTCCAGATTCTTTATAAGTCTGAAGCATCTCTTGATAATCTTTAGATACGTGTAGTTCAGGAGCATTTCTACCATTTAGTAGTAATTCTAGCTCTCCTTCGTTAATTTTAATGGTAAAGTCAGGGATAACATGCTCTACAGCTCTGTCATTACCGATATATGAACCTCCTGGTTTAGGATTAAGTTTTTCTATTTCGTCTATAGCATTTCTAAGAGCCTCTTTAGAAACTCCGTATTTCTGAAGTAATTTATCATAATGCTTTTTAGTAAAAGCATCAAATTGATCTGCTATGATCTCTGTTGCTAAGTCGATAGCATCAGTCTGTGTTTTATTTTTTAGTTGAAGCAATAAACATTCTTGTAAGTCTCTAGCTCCTACACCTGCAGGCTCTAATTCTTGTACGATAAGTAATATCTTCTCTACAGTTTCTTCATCTGTATAAATACCTTGAGTGAAGGCCAAGTCATCTACGATATCTTGTGTCTCACGTCTTAGGTATCCCATATCGTCAATACTTCCTACTAAAAACTCAGCTATCTTACGATCACCGTCAGATAACATAAAAGTGTTTAATTGGTTAAGTAAATCCTGGTGGAAACTCTCATGAGCGATGATTGGCATTTCGTACTCATCATCATCTTTGCTATAATTATTAGACTGCAACTTATAATCAGGAGTCTCGTCATCACTTAGATATTCATCTATGTTGATGTCTTCAGCCTCTATGCGTTCGTTGTCATAATCTTCAAAGTCGTTGTCAAAATCATCAACCTCTTGAGTCTCATTCTCCTTTCCAGTTTCTAACGCTGGGTTTTCAATTAACTCTTCCTTTAGCCTTTGTTCAAAAGCTAGAGTAGGTAACTGAATTAATTTCATCAACTGAATTTGTTGAGGAGATAATTTCTGTGATAATTTAAGTTGTAGACTTTGTTTAAGCATTCGTTGAATATTTATTACAAATAAAAAAAATGTTTACTTTAAAACATATTCTTTTTCAAATTTAGTAAAAATATGTGATAAAGTAAACACTTTTATAAAGCTATTCTGATATTAAAACTCTGCGTTTTGCGGTGTTCTAGGGAAAGGAATTACGTCTCTAATGTTAGTCATTCCAGTTGCGAATAATACAAGACGTTCAAAACCAAGACCGAATCCACTGTGTGGAGCAGTTCCGAATTTTCTAGTGTCTAAATACCACCACAATTCCTCTTTGTCAATTCCCATTTTCTCGATTTTCTCTAATAGAACATCGTAGCGTTCCTCTCTTTGAGAACCTCCTACGATCTCTCCGATTCCAGGGAATAAGATATCCATTGCTCTTACTGTTTTACCATCTTCGTTCATTCTCATATAGAATGCTTTGATCTCAGCAGGGTAATCAAATAAGATTACTGGACATTTAAAGTGTTTCTCTACTAAGTAACGCTCGTGCTCACTTTGTAAATCTGCACCCCATCCATCAATGATATATTTGAACTTTTTATTTTTATTAGGTTTAGAGTTTCTTAAGATATCAACAGCTTCTGTGTAGCTTACACGTTTAAAGTTGTTATCTACTACGAAGCGTAATTTCTCTAATAATGTCATTTCACTACGTTCAGCTTGAGGTTTTGTTTTTTCCTCATCTTGTAAACGTTTATCTAAAAACGCTAAGTCATCAGCACATTTGTCTAATACGTAATTGATTACATATTTGATAAAGTCTTCTGCTAAGTCCATGTTGTCATCTAAGTTATTAAATGCAACCTCTGGTTCGATCATCCAGAACTCAGCTAAGTGACGAGAAGTATTAGAGTTCTCAGCACGGAATGTAGGTCCGAATGTATATACAGAACCTAAAGCCATAGCGTAAGTCTCTGCTTCTAATTGTCCAGATACAGTAAGGTTAGTTGTTTTTCCAAAGAAATCTTCTTTGAAATCTATTTTTCCTTCTTCTGTACGAGGTAAGTTATTTAAATCTAAGTTTGTTACTCTGAACATTTCTCCAGCTCCTTCAGCATCAGATCCTGTGATGATAGGCGCGTTGAAATAGAAGAATCCATTGTCTTGGAAATATTTGTGTACTGCATAAGATAAAACGCTACGTACTCTCATAATAGCCCCAAACATATTCGTACGGATTCTTAAGTGAGCATTCTCACGTAGAAATTCTAAAGAGTGTTTTTTAGGTTGGATAGGGTACTCCTCTGGATTAGCTTCTCCATACACTTTTAGGTGTTCTACTTGTATCTCTACATTTTGACCAGCTCCTTGGCTTTCTACTAATGTTCCTCTAACAGAAATAGCTGCTCCTGTGTGAACTTTCTTTAACAACTCCGCAGGAAACTTATCTAAATCAACAACACATTGAATATTGTTAATCGTTGACCCATCATTCAAGGCGATAAATTGGTTGTTTCTAAACGTTTTTACCCATCCTTTTGCTTTAACTTCATGAAGTAGACCTTTGCCTCCTAGTAGATCGTTAATTTTCGTATGTTTCATCGTGATTTATAATTTTAGTAATCAGTGTCTTATTTCGACAATTTCAAATACTTGCAAAAATAGTAAAATATTGTGTATTATGGAATAAAGATATTGTGATAATGATGTATTAATTACGCCATAACGGAGAATATATTGATATACGTGAATCGGGGGGTAGTGGATAGGATTAGTTAGTGTACATGTATACTGACTTAGTATGAGTTTAAATACAGTATAAACGAAAAGAGCAGCCTATTAATAGACTGCCCTAGCTGTGTGTTGTTAAGCTTGTTTTTTACTGTTTATTCTTTCTTCGGCCTTTTTCATTGCGGCCTGTTGTGATGTCAAGTTGTTTTCTTTAGCGTAGTTCAATACCTCTAAAGTTGTGTTATAGATGTTTTCAGTACGTTTTAAAGCTTCGTCTAATCCATAGTGAGCTATTTCACCGAAAACATTTATAATACCTCCAGCGTTGATTAAAAAGTCTGGAGCATATACGATACCACGTTCCTGAAGATGTTTACCATGTATAGCCTCTACTGCTAATTGGTTATTAGCGGCACCAGCTATTACTTTGGCTTTTATCTTTTCTATAGTATCATCATTTATAGTTGCACCTAAAGCACAAGGAGAGTAGATGTCTACATCCTCTAAGTACAAGTCTGTACCTGTAAATATCTTTGTATTATATTTCTTAGCTACTTCAGCTACTCTTTCTTCATTGATATCAGTGATCGTTACGATAGCTCCGTTCTCAGTAAGGTGTTTCACTAATGTCTCTCCCACATTACCTATACCCTGTACGAGTACTTTTTTACCACTAAGATTATCTGTTCCGAATTGGTATTTAGCAGCTGCTTTCAATCCCATAAATACTCCGTATGCTGTCACAGGAGAAGGATTCCCAGAGCCACCTAAACTTTCAGATATACCAGTTACGTGAGGTGTGATGGTATGTATCAGATCCATATCAGCTGTAGTGGACCCTACATCTTCTGCAGTAATATATCTACCACTAAGTGAGTGTACATACTTAGCAAATGCTTTTATTAATTCTGGGCTTTTATCTTTTTTAGAGTCACCCATGATTACCGCTTTACCACCTCCTAAGTCTAATCCAGAGATAGCAGATTTATAAGTCATTCCTCTAGAGAGGCGAAGTACATCATTTAGTGCTTCCCATTCAGAAGCATAGTTCCACATTCTAGTACCTCCTAGTGCAGGTCCTAGTGTAGTGTTGTGTATACCGATGATAGCTTTTAAACCTGAATCTTTGTCATGACAGAACATAATTTGTTCGTGATTATCAAATGATACTTGTCCAAATACAGGTGCCATGGTTTTTAATTCTTCAGGCGAATAGATTTTTGTATTCATAATCAATGTCTTTTTGGGATTAGTTTTGGTTAGTTAGCTTTTGTAGAAAAGCTTAATCCTTATAAAGATAATGAAAAAAGTATTGATTATTAAGTAGATAAGGGTATAAGGGTGTAGATATGTGAATCCTTCAAAAATATTAGAAGAATAGAAAAGTATTGGATAAAAAAAAATCCGCACACTTGCGGATTTTTTAAACTTTCATGATTTCTGCTTCTTTAACAGCAAGGATATCATCTATTTTTTTAATGTAAGCATCAGTTAATTTCTGTACTCTATCTTCAGCATCTTTACAGATATCTTCAGACGTTCCATTTTTTTCTTCTTTTTTGATGTCATTATTAGCATCTTTACGAGCATTTCTAACACCGATTTTAGCATCATCAGCTTCAGTTTTAGCTTGTTTAGCTAAATCTTTACGTCTCTCCTCTGTAAGAGCAGGGATATTGATGATGATGTTATCTCCATTGTTCATTGGGTTAAGCCCTAAGTTAGCTATCATAATAGCTTTCTCGATAGGTTGTAACATATTTTTTTCCCAAGGAGTAACAGTTAATGTACGAGCATCAGCTGCGTTTACATTAGCTACTTGTGATAGTGGAGTTTGAGAACCATAGTAGTCCACAAATACGGCACCTAACATTTGAGGAGATGCTTTACCAGCACGGATGTTTAATAATGTTTTTTCTAAGTGAGCTACAGTGTTGTCCATAGACTCTTTGGCAGCGTCGATTATTAAATTTATTTCTTCTGTCATAACTATAGATTAATTAACATTTACCACTACGGTAGTTCCTACAGAGTCATTACCTTGGCAAACTTTTAATAAATTATCTTCTTTATTCATATCGAACACTACGATAGGTAATTCATTTTCTCTACTTAGAGTAAATGCTGTAGTATCCATTACATTTAGTCCTTTTGTTAAACAGTCGCTGAAAGAGATTTTCTCGAATTTAACTGCTGTAGGATCTTTTTCAGGATCTGCAGTATATACTCCATCTACTCTTGTCCCTTTTAAGATAACGTCTGCGTTAATCTCTACTCCTCTTAATACAGCAGCTGTATCAGTAGTGAAGTAAGGGTTACCTGTACCAGCACCGAAGATTACGATTCTTCCTTTTTCTAAGTGACGTACAGCTCTTCTTTTGATATAAGGCTCAGCTACAGCTTCTATTTTTAAAGCTGTCTGTAGTCTAGTTAACATTCCAGCAGCTTCTAGAGCTCCTTGTAGTGCCATACCATTGATGATAGTAGCAAGCATTCCCATGTAGTCTCCTTGTACTCGGTCCATTCCTACATTTGCCCCAGCGACACCTCTAAAAATATTTCCTCCACCTATTACAATTGCAATTTCAACACCTAAATCGTGAACTTTTTTTACTTCAGCAGCATATTCTGCTAGTTTTTTAGGATCAATACCATATTGTTGATCTCCCATTAAGGCTTCTCCACTTAATTTTAGTAGAATTCTTTTGTACTTCATTGAAAGATATTTTTAAAGTTTTGCAAATATAAAGATTATATGCTTCTATGGAGTAGCTTTTTTAAAAATATCTTGATTCTCTTTAAAGGACTCTTTTGCAGTATTATACCCTAGTTCATAGATCTCATCCATTTTTTTTCTACTTCTTTCGAATGTCGAGTACAGCGTTAATTCCTTAGGTTCTATTAACCAATCGCATAGTTGTCCACCTTTAGCGTTTTGCATAGTAGTCATTAGCTCATAGGCTCTTACTGTGACAGCTCTTATAGAAGTAAAGTTTTCCGCTTGTACTTGTTGTAATGGGTTGACATTAACACCTATGATTAGATCACATTTCTTTTTGATTACATCTATCGGGAAGTTATTTAGTATTCCACCATCACTATAGATTTTGTCGCCTATTTGATAAGGGGAGAATACACCAGGAAAGGCACTTGAAGCCAATACAGCATCTACTATTCTTGTTTTTTTCTTAAATATTTGTTGTTCTCCCGTTACTATGTTTGTAGCATTGATGTATACAGGTATGTTTAATTCGCCTATAGTCTTGTCTCCAAACACCTTGTTGAGGTATTTGTCAAATGTGTTTACATCTATCAGTCCTGCCTTTTTAAGGGTAAAATGCTGCCAGTTAAACAGGTTTACAGACTTAAAGAAAGTCAATATTTCTTGTGGTTTTATACCTGCTGCATATAGTGATGATACAATAGAACCTGCACTCGTACCAGCTATATAGTTAGGTCTTATGTTTTGTTCATCTAAGAATTGTAATACTCCAGCATGAGCTATTCCTTTATAGCCACCACCTGATAGTACTAATCCTATTTTTTGTTCTATATTCATATTCTATATTATATTAACGTTGAGTTGTTTAATCTGTTTTTGTATAACATAACAGCAACTTTTCTTTTTTAGTATTATTACTGTATTATTTATTTCTAAATAGATACTGTCACTGTAATTTCCTTTAAAAGGTTTATCTTTGATTATAACAATCAATAAATTTACACAAAATGATAAATATTGACTCAAAATACATTGATAAAAGTTTAAGTTATGATGAGTTTCGCCAATTTGTAACTGATGCTTTGACAAACGATAAGAGTAAGTTGAATCTAGAGGAGGATTATATGGCGTATGCTGAATTAAACGAAGCTAGATTACACCGTCTTGACAAAACGATGAAAGTAGAAGAAGAAGTAGCTACTAAACTTGCTAATCTAAAGAAGAAATATACTTGGATAGTAATAACAGAGAGCTGGTGTGGTGATGCAGCT
Source organism: Myroides marinus (assembly GCF_900109075.1). Lineage (GTDB taxonomy): Bacteria > Bacteroidota > Bacteroidia > Flavobacteriales > Flavobacteriaceae > Flavobacterium > Flavobacterium marinum_A. Next base: position 156,826 of record NZ_FNYS01000004.1, read on the forward strand.
CAGATAGTACCTATCTTAAATAAGATGGCTGAGGCTTGTCCAAATATAGAAATGAGATTAGTATTCAGAGACCAAAATCTTGAGTTGATGGATGCGTTCTTAACAAACGGAGGTAGAGCGATACCAAAGATGATTATTACAGAACAAGACTCTCTAAAGGTATTAGGACACTGGGGACCTAGACCAGCATTAGGACAAAAAGTGGTAACTGACTATAAAGCTGCTCATGGGGTAGTAGACGAGGCAGGTAAAGTGGAACTACAGAAATGGTACACTAAGGACAAAGGACATGAAGTACAAAAAGAAGTTATCGAATTAATGACTTCATTTGAATAAATACAAGAAAAGCTCGTTCGGTATACCGAACGAGCTTTTTTTATTATTGTGACTTTTGGTGTATCTAGCTAGTGATATTATATCTTACCTAATATTACTATTTTTTCGTCTAGCGACATCCCCGCAGGATTACATCCAGGTAGCCCTTCAGGCACTTCCTGATTAAGTTTCTTAAAATAGTCTAACCATACTGGAAAGAATTCTTTAGTAGTCTTAGACTTATAAGTCATCGGAAACAATGGGAATACTTCTTTATTATCATTCGCATTCTTAAATGCATCATAGATTAGTTCAGAACAATAGTACTTATTGTTATCCATTAAGTAATTAACGTCATACGGAATACCTAATTGAGCGATACTAAACTCTTTTGCTTTAGAGATTAGTCCTCTATATTCAGGTTTTAATCTTCCTACATATTGTGCATCTACATTCTTAGCAATAAATTTATCTAGTGGGGTGATACATACTTCAGGCCATGTCGCTTCAATTACTTGTAAGGTACCTTCATGCTCTATTACCATACCGATATGGTTAAAGTTGATCCCATTATAGCCATGAGTAACCTCATTAATAGCTTCACATAAAGGTCCACAGTTAATGTTCTGGAAGATAAAATCTCCTTCTTTATACTCTATCTTTTGTGCCCAAAGAATTTGAGTACTTAGTAGAATAAAGAATATAATATTTCGCATATCAGTAGTTTTGTACGAAGGTAATAGTATTATAATGGCTATTCAATAGTGATAAGTTAAATTATTCCCTCATAATATCAAGTAAACCAAAAGTAGCTTACTCATAAAAACTGAGGGTTCACTTTTTAACAGTATGTTTTCCAATATAGTATATATACTTTCGTTTTTGATGAAAAAGTAGGAGTTATGTTAGTTATCACAAAAAACAAAGGATATTTCCTTATCGGTATCTGTTTGTTTTCTTTGTTTAGCTGTAAAGGAGAACAAGCGGATAGCTCAGAAGATAATGTTACCAAAGAGATTAAAAAGACGGAATATATAGTCATACATAGAGAAAGTACTGTGTCTACTTATCTTGTAGAAGGTGTAGATGTAGAAGGTCTTTACTTCAGAGGAAATGTTAAAATAAAAGGAGATACTGGAGATGGATATATTGCTAAGGATAGCTTATCTCCTAAGGTATATATAGAAGTAAGACGTTCACAGGACGGTGGACTGATAGGGACTGATACTAATGGTAAAGAATACCAATTAGCATTTTTAAACGAAGAGTAAAAAGGCGAATAAATATCCGCCTTTATAATTCGAGATTAAGCATCAGTTAAATACTGTGAGTTAATTTCACTTTATCTTTAGTTTATCTATTTTAAATTATAGTGAAGTATGTTTTTCTATTGACTTCAGTGCTTCTCAGTATCATTGATACTCATCTAGATATCTATTGCAGAATCAGATATTAGTAAAACCTATAATTTAGTACCAGCATCGCTCATATAACTGTGGACATATAGCTTGTAAAGTTTCAGGTTCATCGTCATTCCAATCAAATTCAAAGTTAGGATATTTTCCTTCTCTCGTTAAGTGGTTTTCGTAGTCGATATAGTCGTATAACTCTAATCCTGTTACATTATTGAACGCCTGTAGCGCAACATACCAAAAGCTCTCGAACTCAAAGAAGTCTTCATCTCCATCCTTAATAACATCAATAAGTGTATCTGGATTCTCTTTTGCTTTGTAGTAAACTTCTTTTCCACATGAGATAACCCAGTTTCTGAAGTATTCAAATCCATCATCAGAACAACCACCATTCATTATATAACCAGCGCACCACATATGTGATGTGTAAGTGTCATATAGTAATTTATCAGTCATTAACCTGAAGCCAATAATTTCATAAGGCGTTAATTTTTCAAGAGCTTTGATTAAATAAGCCTCTTGTTCATCTTTGTTAGTTGAATTCTGAATAGAGTGCTCCACAATTTCCCAAAATGTAACCTCATTTAAGGGTAGAGCTATTGGCTTTAATTCTTTTGAATAATCAATTTTGGACATAGTAATAGTCTTAATAATATGAAGTACTAAAGGTAGATATAAATATGAATACTGGAGATGCTGTATTATAATATATCTCTAAATAACACCACAAATGTTATTTAGTAATTAATGCTCCTAATTTTTAATTTTTCAATCATTTTTTAGCGTTAAAATGACCTTATAAAATGGGAAAACACCTTGTTTTTATTTTTTTAGGTAGTAAAAAGGCTTTTTTAGAGGTCTTTTTTATAAAAAGTGATACACTTTTTTCAGTGTAATTAATGCTATTTATTTTTATAAAACATTGATTTTTAATTGTTTGTTTGGTTTTTGTGTGGTTTGGTTATTTTTGTAGGATATGCTCCAAAGCTAGTAAACATCGGTGCTCAAGCTAATTTCTTCGAGGATTCTCCTAGGATTCCCCCATATTGCTCTAACTAGAAGCTATTTTGTAAAAGAACTGTAAACGTATTATGGAAGAACTGTAGAAGAAAGTACTAGTAGTAGTTTTTTAATGAAGAGTTAGAAATACGTGCCTATGATAGTGGATATAAAATGTTGGCTGATATAAAGACACAATATCTTGATGCGATACATCTATCAATTACGTACAGTAGTTACATCTTATGCATTAATGTAGAGATGGATTATGATTCATGTCATTTAATCTATATAGTTGGCAGTAGTAGTAAAATACTTGATACCCGACAATGTGTGAGGATATTGGTTATATTGTGTGACACGCATGTAATGCGTCTGTACTTTACGTGGTTTGTGGAAGTATATCGTGGGGCGTAAAGTATTACGTCCGTACTTGTGGATGTGTTGAGAGGATATAGATATAAAAAAAGCTACAAGGTTAACTTGTAGCTTTAGTCTTAATTATCTTGAGCGATTGCTTTTAATACTTGTTCTTCGAACTCTTCTGGGGTTACAGCATTGATAACGTCAAAGTCACCAATCTTAGTTCTGCGCAGTGCACTTAAATGGGCACCAGAGTTAACTTTATGTCCGAAGTCGTAAGCTAGAGATCTGATGTAAGTTCCTTTAGAACAAACTACTCTAAAATCTACATTAGGCAACTCTGTTTTAGTTAATTCGAATTCTTCTATTGTGATAGGTCTAGTCGCTATCTCTACTTCTTCTCCTTTACGAGCGTGTTCGTATAGACGCTTACCATCCTTCTTTAGAGCAGAGAAGATAGGAGGACGTTGCTCTGTAGTACCCATAAATGATAGTCTAGCTTCGTCTAAAATCACTTCTGTGATGTGCTCTGTAGGGAATGTTTGATCTATTTCTGTCTCTAAGTCATAAGATGGAGTAGTACCACCTAGTGTAATAGTTCCAGTGTATTCTTTTATCTGCCCTTGTAATTCACTAATTTGTTTAGTTGATTTACCAGTACAGATGATTAGTAGTCCTGATGCTAACGGATCTAGTGTTCCTGCATGACCTACTTTAATCTTTTTTAAGTCAAAGTGTTTTTTTAATAGCCATTTGATCTTATTTACTGCTTGAAATGAAGACCAGTGTAATGGTTTGTCTATTAATAATATTTGGCCATTCTGAAAGGCCTCAGCATTGTATTGTATCATTATTATTTAAGATATCCGAAGTATAATAATAGTATAGCTCCAGCTATAATTCTGTAGTATCCCCAAGGTTTAAAACCATACTTTTTGATAATTCCAATAAAGAATTTGATAGCTATGATCGATACGATAAACGCTAACACATTTCCTAATAAGAATAATTTCATGTTTTCAGGACTGTCTAGTAATATCTCGTATCCTATTCTACCTGACTCATATTTTTTTAGTACAATAGAGTACACAGTCACAGCAGCCATAGTAGGTACAGCTAAGAAGAATGAAAATTCAGCAGCTACTTGACGAGAAAGTCCTTGTTGCATACCTCCGATGATAGATGCAGCAGAACGACTCGTACCTGGCATCATCGCAAGACATTGCCAGAAACCGATAGTAACAGCTTGTTTGATAGTAATATCTTCTTCTCTAACTGTCTTAGGGTTTTTAAAGTATTTGTCAATAAAGATTAATACAAAACCACCTATGATAAGCATAATAGCGATATAGATAGTCTCTCCTAATACCTTGTCAATAGCTTCGTCAAATAACTTTCCTAATACAAGAGCAGGGATAACTGCTAGAACTAGTTTTTTATAGAAGTTAAGTTTACTGAAGTCAAAGAATTTTCTCCAATATAAGGCTACTACGGCTAAGATAGCTCCAAACTGAATAGCGGTTTGGAATAATTTTACGAATTCGTCTTCTTGGATACCATAAGCAGAACTTACGAATATCATATGTGCAGTAGATGATACTGGCAAATATTCAGTTAATCCTTCGACTATGGCTAGGAGGATAGCTTGTATTAAATCCATTTAATGTAATATAATTGTTTATTGATTGTCTTTCATTGGTGTGTTATCTTTCTTGAAGATAGCGTAGATAGCAACCCCTATCCCGATAAAGAATACTGTAGGTGCTAAGTGGATACGTCTAAAGCTATAGATGTCTTCATTAAACTCTGTAGGAACATCATTAGTAGCTCCAGCCATTAGGATAAAACTAAGTGCAATAAGTGCAATACTGATTAGTAGTATGATGTAGTTCTTTTTAGCAAAAAGAAGTACGTTTTTATTTTGTTCTAGATCTTTCATGGTTAATAAAGTTCGTCTGATTTAAGGTTTAAAAATCGTTGAGTAGCAAAGAAAGTACTTATACTAGTGATAATTATACCAAGTATAATGATGCCTACTGATACTAGTACTAGTGGCATATAGTCTTCCTTAGGATTGATATTTAAATCTGGTAATTTACTGTCTGCATAGAAAGTTAATGCAGTGATGGCAACAATAGCTAAAATAGAGCTAATCACTCCTAATTTAATACTGTGTATTATAAAAGGGCGTCTGATGAAGCGCTTAGTAGCACCTACCATTTGCATTGTTTTAATTGTGAATCGGCTAGAGAAGATTAATAGACGAAGCGAGCTATTAATTAATAGCATAGATATTACAGTCATGAAAGCTGCAATGATTAATGACCACTTAGTAATCTTGTCTACATTTTCGTTTACTAGATCTACTAATTGTTTATCATACTTAATATCAGAGATAGCCGTATTAGTATTTAACTCTTTTAGGATAGTATCTATACTATCGTTCACTACATATTCTCCCTTAAGATGTATGTCATAAGAGTCTTGTAATGGGTTAAATCCTAGGTACTCTACGAAGTCTTCACCTAGAGTTTCTTGGTGTTCTTTAGCTGCATCTTCTTTAGATACGAATTTAGCTTCTTTGATATATTCTTGTTTAGCTAGGTTAGCTCCGAATTTATCTAAGTCAGCTTTGTTTGTTTTTTTGTCAAAGAATATTGTCATAGGAATATTCTCTCTAAAATTATCAGAGATTTTTTTAGAGTTAATAACAAAAAGACTTAGTGTTCCTAATAAGAATAGAACTAAAAAGATACTAAGGATTACTGAAAAATAAGACGAGATTAATCTTCGCTTTTGATATTTTTCATACGAGCTTGCCATATACTGAAATTTAAGTGTGTAAAAATAACAAACAAAAATGTTTTTATTAAGACAATAACGATTAAAGTTTTCTAATTGTTATAAATATAGTTTATTTTTGCCTGAACTGATGGTTTTTTTGTTGAAATCGCATCTTGAGAAGAACGGAGTCTGCATTTTTGTTGCCTGTTTTAGTTCGGTTTTTAAAGTATTTATAGTAGTTTAGTCAAAAATATTTTGATTCTTACTTATAATGTATTTACTAAACCGAATGGGATAGATGAGGTTGAATAAGAATCCAAGTGTACAATTTGATATATATAATAATAGTATGAAGTATTATCCAAACGAAATTGAAGCTAAATGGCAGAAATTTTGGAAAGAAAACCAAACTTTCAAAACTGAGAATGACGCTGATAAGCCGAAGTATTACATCTTAGACATGTTCCCATATCCATCAGGAGCTGGGTTACACGTGGGACACCCACTCGGATATATCGCATCAGATATCTACACTCGTTTTAAACGCCAAAAAGGTTTTAATGTCCTCCACCCACAAGGGTACGATAGCTTTGGACTTCCTGCTGAGCAGTATGCTATTCAGACAGGTCAGCACCCTGCTGTAACAACTGAGGCAAATATCGCTAGATATAGAGAGCAATTAGATAAAATTGGATTCTCTTTTGACTGGAGTAGAGAAGTACGTACTTCTAATGCTGATTATTATAAGCATACACAATGGATATTTATCCAATTGTTTAATGCGTGGTATAATAAAGTGAGTGATAAAGCTGAATCAATTGATACACTTGTAGCTATTTTTGAAAAAGAAGGAAATGCAAATGTACAGGCTGTATGTGATGAGGCTATCGAAATATTTACTGCTGCTCAATGGAACGCATTAAGCGCAGAAGAAAAAGAAACTATCTTATTAAAGTATAGAATGACATACTTAGCAGAGACTGAAGTTAACTGGTGTCCTGCACTAGGTACTGTTTTGGCTAATGATGAGATTAAAGATGGTTTGTCTGAAAGAGGTGGACACCCTGTAATTAGAAAAAAAATGAAACAGTGGAGTATGCGTATTTCTGCTTATGCAGAACGTTTACTTCAAGGATTAGAAGATATTGACTGGACAGAGAGTATTAAAGAGAGCCAAAGAAACTGGATAGGTAAATCTGTAGGAGCATCTGTGGTATTTAACTTAAAAGAGAGTGATGATACAATAGAGGTGTTTACTACTAGACCTGATACTATTTTCGGTGTTAGTTTTATGACCCTTGCTCCAGAGCATGACTTAGTAAGAAAGATTACTACTGCAGAGCAAAAAGAGGCAGTAGAGGCTTATATAGATGCGACTTCAAAAAGAAGTGAGCGCGATCGTATGGCTGATGTTAAGACTATCTCTGGTGTATTTACTGGAGCGTATGCTGAACATCCTTTCACTAAAGCGCCTATTGAAATATGGATTGGTGATTATGTGTTAGCTGGATATGGTACAGGTGCTGTTATGGCTGTTCCTTGTGGTGATACTAGAGACTACGCTTTTGCTAAGCATTTTAATATTGAGATTAAAAATATCTTTGATCAAGATATCTCTGAAGAAGCTTATGCAGAGAAAGAAGGTTTCTTATTAGTAGAGTCTGATTTCTTAAACGGATTAGGATATAAAGAAGCTACTGCTAAAGCAATCGTAGAATTAGAGAAAATAGGACAAGGAAAAGGTAAGACGAATTACCGTTTACGCGATGCTGTATTCTCTCGTCAACGTTACTGGGGAGAACCATTCCCTGTGTATTATGTAAACAATCTTCCTAAGATGATTGACAAAAAATATTTGCCAATCGTTCTTCCTGAAGTAGAAAAGTATTTGCCAACAGAAGATGGACAACCACCTTTAGGTAATGCTGCTGTTTGGGCTTGGGATACTGTAAATAATAAAGTAGTAGAGAATGATAGGATAGATGGAGTAACTGTATTCCCTCTAGAATTAAATACTATGCCAGGATGGGCTGGTTCTTCATGGTATTGGATGCGTTATATGGATCCTCAAAATACTGAAGATATCGCTTCTCCTGAAGCTTTGGCTTATTGGCAAAATGTTGACTTATATATAGGAGGTAGTGAGCATGCTACAGGACACTTATTGTACAGTCGTTTTTGGAATAAGTTTTTAAAGGATTTCGGTGTTGCTCCAACAGAAGAACCTTTTAAAAAGTTAATCAACCAAGGGATGATCTTAGGTACATCTGCTTTTGTTTATAGAATAGATGGTACGAATAAGTTTATCTCTAAAGATATGATTAAGGATGAGAAAGTTCAACAGTTATACGCTTATGTAGGGCTAGTGAACTCTTCGTCTGAATTAGATACAGAAGGATTTAAGGCATGGAGACCAGATTATGCTAATGCAGAATTTATACTTAATGCTAATGGTAAATATATTGTAGGACATGAGGTAGAGAAGATGTCTAAGTCTTACTTTAACGTTGTGAATCCTGATGATATCTGTGAGGAATACGGAGCTGATACACTTCGTTTATACGAAATGTTCTTAGGTCCTTTAGAGCAAGCTAAACCTTGGAATACTGCTGGTATCTCTGGTGTGGCTGGATTCTTAAAGAAATTGTGGAGACTATACGCAGATGATAATGGAGTGGTGATTACTAATGATGAGCCTACTGCAGAAATGTATAAATCACTTCACAAAACAATAAAGAAGGTTACTGAAGATATAGAGAACTTCTCTTTTAATACTTCTGTTTCTCAATTTATGATTTGTGTGAATGAATTAGCGCAACAAAAGTGTAATCACAGAGCAATATTAGAACCTCTAGCAATAGTTGTTTCTCCTTACGCTCCTCATATTGCTGAAGAGTTGTGGTCTATGTTAGGACATACTACTTCTATTACGTATGCTGAATTCCCAGAATTCAATGCGTCTTATTTAGTAGAGAGTGCAAAAGAGTACCCAGTGTCGTTTAATGGAAAAATGAGATTTAAAATTGAGTTACCATTAGATTTAACTGAAGAGGAAATTAAAGCAATCATTCTAGCAGATGAAAGAACAGTAGCTCAACTTCAAGGTAGAGAGCCTAAGAAAGTAATTATTGTTCCTGGTAAAATTATCAACTTAGTAGGATAAGAATTTGATAGGTAAAAAAGACTTGTCAAAATTGAAATAAAGGAAATGCCTTAGTCGTAAAACTAAGGCATTTCTATTTTTATTAATTCAGTAATAGGTGAGGAAGAATATTAGGAAGAAAATAATAGGGGGCGTAGTTCTTTAATCTGTGTCATCAAATACATGTCAAAATAAAAAAGGGTTGTTGGCATATGCTAACAACCCTTTATATATAAGGTGTAATTTTTATTTACCTGGTCTAATCAATAAGGCGTGTTCAAAGTCTTTTTGAATTAACTTTAAGTTGCGTTCAGCATCTAGTCTAGTTTTATAATTTCCTACCATAACTTTATAAGAAGGATTCGTATAAACGATAGTAGCATTAACATCTGGATACATTCTTCTGAATGTGCTTAAAGCAGATTTTGCTTCAGGACTTTTACCGTAAAAGATTTGAATTTTGAATTTGTCGTTAACGGCAGTAGAAGTATTGTTGTTTTTTTTCTTGTTTAGTAGCTCCTTTACAGCTGAGGGCTCATTTAGCGTAGTTTTAGAAGACTGCGCTATAATTAGGTTATTAGTAAATACAACTAGGTTTAAGACAAGAAAATTTCTTAAAAATCTCATAATGAATAATGTTTGAGACAAATTTACAAATAATCTTGATAATGAGGTATTCAAGTCTTATTTAGAACGCATATAAATTGACTTTTAAGGGAAGTAAAGGTTTTAAGAGTAAGTCATAAATTGTATTTTTGTCGGAGTTTGTAAATAAGGTGTATAAGATAGCGGTCTAATTGGCTGTTAAATAAGACCAAGTTTAGTTGAAAATCATTTTATAACTATGAAAAAAGTGGGTAACCATAATTCGTTTTCAAAGATTTTATTCTTTTGTTTAGCGTTAATGCTATCGTTTACTACAATTTCGTTTGCTCAAGATGCAGCAAAAGGTAAGGAATTGTTTAACTCTAACTGTGCGGCTTGTCACAAGTTAGATGGAAATTCTACTGGACCAGCACTTCGTGGAGTAGTTGAGCGACACGATGTAGCGTGGCTACACAAGTGGATTAAGAGTAGTTCTTCATTGATTAAATCTGGAGATGCTGCTGCTGTTAAATTATTTAACGACTGGAATAAGGTTGTTATGAATGACTTCCCTGCATTGTCAGACGAGGATATTGATAACATTTTAGCTTATACGTCAGAAGTTAAAGCAGAGCCTAAAACTCCTGTTCAAGGTGGTGGAGCTGCTGCTGGTAATGGTAACAATGATGGTGTTTCTAATATGGTAGTATTAGGTGCATTAGTTATCGTTTTAATGCTTTTAGTTACAATGTTGTTCTTCGTTAAGAAGATTTTAAACAAAGTAGTTGAAGCTAATGGATTAACTCCTGAAGTACGCAAAACTGTTCCATTATGTGCAGCATTCGTTAAAAATAAATTTTTAGTGATTGTATCTGTACTAGTATTTGTATTAATCGGATCATACTTCGCTTATGGTTGGATGATGCAAGTAGGTGTTGATAAAGGATACGAACCTATTCAACCAATTCACTTCTCTCACAAGATTCACGCTGGAGATAACGGTATTGATTGTAAATACTGTCACTCATCTGCTAGATCAAGTAAGACATCAGGTATTCCTTCATTAAATGTTTGTATGAACTGTCATAAAAACATTAGTGAATTTACAGGTCAAGAAGGTGTTGATTATGGTAAATACACTCCTGAGTTCTACACAGGTGAGATTCAAAAATTATACGATGCAGTAGGATGGGATCCATCAACTCAAAAATACACTGGAAAAGAAAAACCAGTTAAATGGGTTAGAATTCACAACTTACCTGACTTCGCATATTACAACCACTCTCAACACGTTAATGTTGCAGGTTTAGAATGTCAAACTTGTCACGGACCAGTTGAAGAAATGGAAATTATGAGACAACACTCTCCATTAACAATGGGATGGTGTATTGACTGTCACAGAAAAACTGACGTTAAGTTAGAAAGCAATGAGTACTACGCTAAAATTCACAAAGAATTATCTGAGAAGTATGGAGTTGAGAAATTGACTGTTGCTCAAATGGGAGGTTTAGAATGTGGTAAATGTCACTATTAATAATTTAAGAATAAGAAGCTAATATATATATACAATGGCATCAAACAAAAAATACTGGAAAAGTGTTGAGGAGCTGAATGAAAATAGTTCTATTGTTGAGTCGCTAAGAAACAATGAGTTTGTTGAAGAAATTCCTACTGATGAGTTTCTTGGGGATCAAAATAAATTGTCTTCTTCATCAACAACTCGTCGAGACTTTTTGAAATATGTAGGTTTTTCTACAGCTGCAGCAACATTAGCTGCATGTGAGGGACCTGTTGTGAAATCTATTCCGTATGTAGTTCAGCCAGAAGAAATCATTCCTGGTATTGCAGATTATTATGCAACGACTATAGCAGATGGATTTGACTTTGTAAACGTTTTGATCAAAACTCGTGAGGGACGTCCAATCAAAGTTGATAATAACAGACTAGCGAATGCTTACTCTGGAGCAAATGCTCGTGTGAATGCGTCGGTATTATCTATGTATGACAGTCTGCGTTTAAAGCAATCTAAGATACAAGGTAAAGAAGCATCATGGGATGAAGTAGATGCTAAAGTAAGAGCAAGTCTACAAGATGCTAAATCAAATGGAGGAAACATCGTATTGTTAACTAATACAATGGCTAGCCCATCTACTGATAAGATTATTGCAGAGTTTATCGCTGCTAACCCAACTGCTAAGCACGTTGTTTATGACGCTGTTTCATCTTCTGCTGCTGCAGATGCTTATGAAAAAGCTTATGGTGTACGTGGATTAGCGGATTACGAATTTGCTAATGCTGACGTAATCGTTTCTATCGGTGCTGATTTCTTAGGAGACTGGCAAGGTGGTGGATACGATTCAGCTTATGCTCAAAAACGTATTCCTAAAAATGGAAAAATGTCTAAGCATTTCCAAATGGAGGCTAATATGTCTTTATCTGGTGCTAATGCTGATGTTAGAATTCCATTAACTGTAGCTCAACAAAAAGCTGCGTTAGTAAAAGTATATAACAAAGTTGTAGGTGCTAATGTATCTGCTCCAGCTGTTGATGCTAAATATGCTGATGTAGTTAATAAAGCAGCTGATCAGTTAATCAGCGCTGGTTCTAAAGGGGTTCTTGTTTCGGGAATCGACGATGTAAACGCTCAATTATTAGTATTTGCTATTAATGAGAAATTACAATCAGAAGCTTTCTTACCAGAGCAAACTAAATATGTAAGAAAAGGTAATGCTACTGAAGTAGGTCAGTTAGTTAAAGATATGAATGCTGGAAAAGTTCACACATTGATTATGTCAGGTGTTAACCCAGTTTACACTTTAGCTGATTCTGCTGCTTTTGTAGAAGGATTGAAAAAAGTAAAAACTTCAGTTGCTTTCTCTATGAAAGAGGATGAAACTGCTTTAGTTGCTACTATCGCTGCTGCTGCTCCTCACTATTTAGAGTCTTGGGGTGATGTAATGATCAAAAAAGGTCACTACTCAGTAACTCAGCCAACTATCCGTCCATTATTCAAAACTAGACAATTACAAGATTCATTATTATTATGGTCTGGTAATAATACTGCGTACTATGAGTATGTAAAAGCTGTTGGTAAATCATACGTTACAGATAAAACTTGGAATCAATTAGTTCACGATGGTTTTGCTGTAGTTGGTACAAACTCTAAAGTATCTGCTTCTGCTGATTTCTCTGCTGCAGCATCTACATTAGGAGCTGCTAAAGCCGCTACTGGATTAGAGTTAGTATTCTATACTAAAACTGGTATGGGAGATGGACAACAAGCTAATAACCCTTGGTTACAAGAGTTCCCAGATCCTATCACACGTGTATCTTGGGATAACTACGTAACTGTATCTCAAGCTGATGCTGATAGCTTAGGTATTAAGAACTATCACGTGGCTAACGGAGGTTTAGATGGTAGCTATGTTACTATTGAAGCTAACGGAGTTAAATTAGAGAAAGTTCCAGCTTTAATCCAACCAGGACAAGCTAAAGGAACTATTGGTTTAGCTTTCGGATACGGAAGAAAAGCTGCTCTTAAAGAAGAGATGCAAGTAGGTGTTAATGCTTACTCATTATACAAAGATTTTAACGGAGTTCAAGGTGCTTCTATTACTGTAGAAGGTGGTACACACGAGTTTGCTTGTGTTCAGCTACAAAATACATTAATGAGTAGAGGTGATATCTTAAAAGATACAACTTTAGCAACATTCGTTAAAGAAGAAGCAGAAACTTGGAATATCAAGCCTGTTGTTTCTTATGATCACGCTGAAGTAAAAGCTTCAACTATTGATATCTGGGAATCATTTGATAGAACTGTAGGTCACCACTTTAATTTATCAATTGACTTAAATGCATGTACTGGATGTGGTGCTTGTGTTATTTCTTGTCACGCTGAGAACAACGTACCTGTAGTAGGTAAGTCTGAAATCAGAAGAAGTAGAGATATGCACTGGTTACGTATTGATAGATACTACTCTTCAGAAGATACATTTGCAGGAGATGTTAAGAAAAAAGAAGATGCACATGGATTCGGAGAATACCGTGAGGTGTTCCAAGAATTAGAGCATCCAGCTGAAAACCCACAAGTAGCTTTCCAACCAGTAATGTGTCAACACTGTAACCACGCTCCATGTGAGACTGTGTGTCCAGTAGCTGCTACATCTCATGGACGTCAAGGTCAAAACCATATGGCTTATAACCGTTGTGTTGGTACTAGATACTGTGCGAATAACTGTCCTTACAAAGTAAGACGTTTCAACTGGTTCTTATACTCTCAAAACAGTGAGTTCGATTACCACATGAATGATGATTTAGGACGTATGGTATTAAACCCAGACGTAGTTGTTCGTTCAAGAGGGGTAATGGAGAAATGTTCATTATGTATCCAAATGACTCAAGCTACAATCTTAAAAGCTAAGAATGAAGGTAGAGCAGTTCGTCCAAATGAATTTGAAACTGCATGTTCTGCAGCTTGTTCAAGTGGAGCGATGGTATTTGGAGATGTTAATGATAAAGAATCAGAAATTACTAAATTAGCTGAGTCAGATAGATCTTACCACTTATTAGAGCACATTGGAACTAAACCAAATGTATTCTACCACGTTAAGGTTAGAAATATCTAGTTAAAAGAATTATTAATTAAAGAAACATATAAAGGATTATGTCGTCACATTACGAAGCACCCATTAGAAAACCTTTAGTTATTGGTGAGAAATCATATCACGATATAACTGTGGATGTGGCTAGACCTGTAGAAGGGAGAGCAAACAAACTATGGTGGAGAGTTTTTACTGTAGCTTTATTAGCGTTTCTATGGGGAGTAGGTTGTATGGCTTACACTGTAGGTACAGGTATTGGAACTTGGGGATTAAATAAAACCATTGGATGGGCTTGGGATATTACCAATTTCGTTTGGTGGGTTGGTATCGGTCACGCTGGTACGTTAATTTCTGCTGTATTATTATTATTTAGACAAAAATGGAGAATGGCGATCAACCGTTCTGCAGAGGCAATGACAATTTTCTCTGTAGTTCAGGCTGGTATGTTCCCTATTATTCACATGGGACGTCCATGGTTAGCTTACTGGGTATTACCTATTCCTAACCAATTTGGATCGTTATGGGTTAACTTTAACTCACCATTATTATGGGACGTATTTGCGATTTCTACGTATTTATCAGTATCATTAGTTTTCTGGTGGACTGGTTTACTACCTGACTTCGCTATGTTACGTGATAGAGCTATTACGCCATTTACAAAAAGAGTATATTCAATTTTATCATTTGGTTGGTCAGGTCGTGCAAAAGACTGGCAACGTTTTGAGGAAGTTTCATTAGTATTAGCTGGTTTAGCTACTCCTCTTGTACTTTCTGTACACACGATTGTATCTTTTGACTTTGCTACTTCAGTTATCCCTGGATGGCACACTACAATCTTACCACCATACTTCGTAGCAGGAGCTATCTTCTCTGGATTCGCAATGGTTAATACATTACTTATCATCATGAGAAAAGTTTCTAACTTAGAGGATTATATTACTGTACAACACATCGAATTAATGAACATCATCGTTATGATTACAGGTTCGATTGTTGGGGTAGCATATATTACTGAGTTATGGGTTGCTTGGTATTCAGGAGTAGAGTATGAACAATACGCTTTCTTAAACCGTGCAACAGGACCTTACTGGTGGTCTTACTGGTTAATGATGACTTGTAACGTAATTTCTCCACAGGTAATGTGGTTCAAGAAAATTAGAACAAACATCATGGCTTCGTTCATTATTTCTATCGTTGTAAATATTGGTATGTGGTTTGAGCGTTTCGTAATTATCGTTACATCATTACACAGAGATTACTTACCATCATCATGGACTATGTTCCAACCTACATTCGTAGATGCTGGTATTTATATCGGAACTATTGGATTCTTCTTTGTATTATTCCTATTATACTCTAGAAGCTTCCCAGTAATTGCACAAGCAGAGGTTAAAACAATTTTGAAATCATCAGGAGAGTTTTACAAGAAAGAAAGAGACAGCAAAGAGAATCATCAATCTTTAAATCACTAATATATTATGAGTAATAAAGTAATTCACGCACTATACAACGATGATGATGTGTTGTTACATGCTGTAAAAGAAACACGAGATGCTCATCATCATATTGAGGAAGTTTATACTCCTTTCCCAGTACACGGTCTAGATAAGGCTATGGGATTAAAACCAACTAGATTAGCAATTTGTGCTTTTATCTATGGTTTGATTGGACTTTCTTTTGGTACTTTCATGATGTATTATATTATGATTGTAGATTGGCCTCAAGATATTGGAGGTAAACCAAGTTTTAGCTTCATTCAGAATATGCCATCTTTCGTTCCAATTATGTTCGAGATGACTGTATTATTTGCAGCTCACTTAATGGTTCTTACTTTCTTTATGAGAAGTAAATTATGGCCTTTCAAAAAAGCTGAAAACCCAGATGTAAGAACTACAGATGATCACTTTTTGATGGAGGTTGCTTTAAACACTGACGAAGAGTCAGCTATAGAGTTCTTCAAAAATACAGGTGCAGTTGAAGTTAAAGTAATTGAAAAGCAATTATAGAATGAATACGATATATAAAATAGTAGCTTTAGTAGGAGTATCAGTTTTGACTACTTCTTGTTTTAATAAAGAACGTCCGAATTATCAATTCATGTCAAATATGTATACATCTTCTTCATATGAAACATATGGAGAAGTGCCTACAACAGTTTTTGAAAATGGTAAAGAAGGACAGTTACCTGCTGAAGGATCTGTACCACGCGGATTTCAACCAGAGGAGTATACAAATACTCCAGAAGGTTTAGCAGAGGCTAAAGTAAATTTAAAGTCTCCGTTATCTGCTGAAGAGAAAGATTTAGAGAAAGGTAAAGCGTTATATACAATTTACTGTTCAGTTTGTCATGGTGATGCTGGAGATGGAAAAGGTACTTTAGTGAAAAAAGAGAAATTCTTAGGGGTTCCTAACTATAAAGAGAGAGAACTTACTGAAGGAGGAATCTACCACGTGATTACTTATGGTTTGAATGCAATGGGGTCTCATGCTAATCAGTTAACTCAACACGAGCGTTGGTTAGTTACAGATTACGTTTTAAAATTGAAATCAGAATAATAAATTGTAAAACTTATTTGAAAGTTTAGATATGTACACATTTTCAAAAAATTTGAAGACTTTTGCAATCGTTCTTATGGTTCTTGGACTTGTAGGGATTGCATATGGTTTCTTCAGTGCGCCAAAAGATATTGCTGAAGTAAAGCAGATCTTAACTGAGCAAGCTCATCATGACGGTGGTGAGCATCACGTGACTGCAGCAGATCATTCTGTAGCAGATTCAGCTGATCATGATCATCATGCTGAACACGTATATGGACAGTTAAAAAACAAACCTTGGACAGCTTTATACGTAGGTTGTATATTTGTGATGTTAGTATCAGTAGGTATCTTAGTATTCTACGCTATTAACAACGCAGCAAGTGCTGGATGGTCTCCAGTATTATTCAGAATAATGGAAGGATTATCTGCTTATGTGTTACCAGGTTCTATTATTTTCTTTGTGATCTTAGTAGTTTCGGTAATGGGAGGTAATCATTTATTTATATGGGCAGATCCTGCAGTTGTAGAAGCAGATCATTTAATTGCTGGTAAGTCTGGTTATTTAAATGTTCCTTTCTTCTTAATTAGAGCGGTTATTTACTTAGCTGGTTGGAATTTCTACAGAATGTATGCTCGTAAACAATCTTTAGCTTTAGATGCTAGTGGTGATTTAACTTACTACAAAAAAATCTTCAAAGCTTCTGCTGCTTTTTTAGTTTTCTTTATCGTAACTGAGTCTATGGCATCATGGGATTGGATTATGTCAATTGACACACACTGGTACAGTACATTGTTTGGATGGTATGTATTTGCAAGTTTCTTTGTAACTGCAATTACTGTTATTGCATTCGTAACTTTATACTTAAAAAACAAAGGATATTTAGAGTATGTTAATACAAGTCATATCCACGATTTAGCTAAATTTATGTTTGGATTAAGTATATTCTGGACTTATCTTTGGTTCTCACAATTTATGTTACAATGGTACTCTAATATTCCAGAGGAGGTTACTTACTTCATCTTTAGAATTCAAGAGTATAACTTACCATTCTTCGGAATGTTAGTGTTGAATTTCTTATTGCCTTTATTGTTATTGATCAATACAGATTTCAAACGTTTAACTTGGATTGTGGTAATGGCAGGAACATGTATCATCGCAGGTCACTATATTGACTTCTTTATGATGATTGCTCCTGGTACAGTTGGTGGTTCTTGGTTTATTGGTGTTCCTGAAATTGCATCACTTATGTTCTTCATCGGATTATTTATCTATGTTGGATTTAGTGCAATTGCTAAAGCACCGTTATTAGCTAAGAATAATCCATTAATTGAAGAGAGTAAACATTTTCACTATTAATATTTAAAAATAAACAAATGACAAGTTTATTAATATTAGCTGCAGTGGTATTGTTGGGAGTTGCTGTATGGCAATTAACAAAGATTTTCGACTTGACTCAAGTTGGTTCTCATCCTGATGATATCTCTACAGAGATCGCTAATGAGAAAGATAATAACATCAATGGTTATTTGACTTTCGCTTTCTTAGGATTCATCTATATCTTCACTATCTTCTGTTTAGTAGAGTATGGAAGTTTTCCTTTGATGGATAACCCTGCGTCAGAGCACGGAAAAGAGGTAGACAATTTGATGTGGATCTCAATGGGGTTAATCTTTATTGTTCAAATTTTTACTCAATTCTTATTACACTACTTTGCATTCCAAGGTCGTGGAGTTAAGGGTAGAAAAGCTCGCTTCTTTTCAGATAATGATAAGTTAGAGGCTCTTTGGACAATTATTCCAGTAATTACATTATCAGGTTTAATTCTTTACGGATTATTTGCTTGGAATGATATTATGTTCGTTGATGAAGAAGAAGACGTTCTTATTGTTGAAGTTTACGCTAAACAATTTGGATGGGATGTTCGTTACTCAGGAACAGATAACACTTTAGGTAAAGCAAACGTTCGTTTTATCGAGGGAGTAAATTTAGTAGGAGTTGATATGTCAGATCCTAATGCTGCCGATGATAAAATGGCAAAAGAATTACACTTGCCAAAAGGTAAAAAAGTTGTATTGAAATTCCGTTCTCAAGATGTACTTCACTCAGCTTACTTACCTCACTTTAGAGCACAAATGAACTGTGTTCCTGGTATGGTAACTCAATTTGCATTCGTTCCAACTCTTACAACAGATGAGATGAGAGCAAAAGAGGGGATTATTAAGAAAGTTAGTAATATCAACGAGATTAGAGCTGATAGAAGTAAAGAGTTAATCGCTAAAGGAGAAGAAGCTTTAGATCCATATACATTTGATTACTTATTATTATGTAATAAAATTTGTGGAGCTTCTCACTATAACATGCAAATGAAAGTTGTAGTTGAAACTCCTGAAGAATTCAATGCTTGGTTAAAAGAACTTCCTACATTAAAAGAGCAAGTTATGGCTGAGAAAGCTGCTAACGCACCTGCTCCTGCTGTACAAGAGGTTCCAGCTGTAACTGATTCAGTTGCAACTGAAGCTATCGCTCAAGTAGTAAAGTAAAACTCACATATTAAAATCAATCTATACTATGTCAGTAGAAGGACACGAAAACAATCACGATCATTCACATGATCATGATCATCACGATAAAGGGAACTTCTTTACTAAATATGTGTTTAGTTTAGACCACAAAATGATTGCTAAACAATACCTGATCACAGGTATTGTTATGGGAATCGTTGGGATTGTAATGTCTCTTTTATTCAGAATGCAAATTGCTTGGCCAGAAGAATCTTTTACAGTATTCAAATGGTTATTAGGTGATAAAATGGCTCCTGATGGAGTTATGAAAAACGATGCCTACCTTGCATTAGTAACTATGCACGGTACTATCATGGTATTCTTCGTTTTAACTGCTGGTTTAAGTGGTACGTTCTCGAACTTACTTATTCCATTGCAAATTGGAGCACGTGATATGGCTTCAGGATTCTTAAACATGTTGTCTTACTGGTTATTCTTCATCTCTGCAGTATTAATGATTATTTCATTATTCGTAGAAGGTGGACCTGCATCTTCAGGATGGACTGTATATCCTCCTTTAAGTGCATTACCAAAAGCTATTCCTGGATCAGGAATGGGTATGACATTATGGTTAGTATCTATGGCAATCTTTATTGCATCTTCATTAATGGGATCATTAAACTATGTTGCTACAGTTATTAACTTAAGAACAAAAGGGATGTCTATGACAAGATTACCTTTAACAGTATGGGCTTTATTTACTACAGCTGTTATTGGTATCGTATCTTTCCCTGTATTATTATCAGCTGCTTTATTATTATTATTCGATAGAAGTTTTGGAACATCATTCTTCTTATCTGATATCTATTTAGCAGGAGAGGTATTACATTACCAAGGTGGATCACCTGTATTATATGAGCACTTATTCTGGTTCTTAGGTCACCCTGAGGTTTATATCGTAATCTTACCAGCGATGGGTATTACGTCAGAAATTATTGCTTGTAACGCTCGTAAACCAATCTTTGGTTACCGTGCGATGATCGCTTCTATCTTAGGTATTGCTTTCTTATCAACAATTGTTTGGGGACACCACATGTTCGTATCTGGTATGAACCCATTCTTAGGATCTGTATTTACATTTACTACGTTGTTAATTGCAATTCCATCTGCTGTAAAAGCGTTCAACTATATCACTACAATTTGGAGTGGTAATATCCAAATGAACCCATCAATGTTATTCTGTATCGGATTCGTATCTACGTTTATTACAGGAGGTTTAACAGGGATTATTTTAGGAGATTCAACACTAGATATCAACGTTCACGATACATATTTCGTTATTGCTCACTTCCACTTAGTAATGGGTATTTCTGCTCTTTACGGAATGTTTGCTGGTATCTACCACTGGTTCCCTAAAATGTTTGGACGTATGATGAACAAAAACTTAGGTTATATCCACTTCTGGGTAACTGCAGTTTGTGCTTACGGAGTATTCTTCCCAATGCACTTCATCGGATTAGCTGGTTTACCACGTCGTTACTACTCAAATACTGCATTCCCATTATTTGATGAGTTCTATGATGTAAACGTATTAATTACTGTATTTGCTTTAGTTGGAGCAGCGTTCCAATTAGTGTTCTTATGGAACTTCTTCTACAGTATTTTCTATGGTAAGAAAGCTACTCAAAACCCATGGAGAAGTAACTCACTTGAGTGGACTACACCAGTTGAGCACATCCACGGTAACTGGCCTGGAGAATTACCAGTTGTTTACAGATGGCCTTATGACTACAGTAAACCTGGATTACCAGACGACTTTGCTCCTCAAAATATGCCTTACGTTGAAGGTGAAGAGCAATTACACCACTAATAGATAATTTTTATTAGATATGTAAAAGCCATCCGCGAGGATGGCTTTTTTTGTTTATGTAAGACAGTAAATTTTGGATTATATTTGTAGTATGAATGAGAATTTAAACCCAACAAATAAGCATTATTCTTCTGAAGAGTTAGATGTAGAGAAGAAGTTACGTCCCTTGTCGTTTGACGATTTTGCGGGACAAGATCAAGTGTTAGAGAACTTAAAGATCTTCGTTGAAGCTGCTAATCTAAGAGGTGAAGCTTTAGATCATACTTTGTTTCATGGACCTCCAGGACTTGGAAAGACAACTTTAGCTAATATCTTAGCTAATGAGTTAGATGTTGGGATTAAGATTACTTCTGGACCTGTATTAGATAAACCTGGTGATTTGGCTGGTTTATTAACAAATTTAGAAGAGAGAGATGTTTTGTTTATAGATGAGATACATAGATTAAGTCCTATTGTTGAAGAATATCTGTATTCTGCTATGGAGGATTTTAAGATTGATATTATGATTGAGTCTGGGCCTAATGCACGTACTGTTCAAATACATCTGAATCCTTTTACTTTAGTGGGGGCAACAACGCGTTCTGGATTACTAACTTCTCCTATGCGTGCTCGTTTCGGGATACAAAGTAGATTACAATACTATAATAAGGAATTATTAGCTACTATTATTGAGCGTAGTGCTTCGATATTAGGTGTACATATTGATTTAGAAGCAGCTATAGAGATAGCAGGTAGAAGTAGAGGAACTCCTCGTATAGCTAATGCTCTGCTGCGTCGTGTACGTGATTTTGCTCAAATAAAGGGGAATGGTAGTATTGATATTGAAATTTCTAAATATGCATTGAATTCATTGAATGTGGATTCTTTTGGACTAGATGAGATGGATAACAAGATTCTTAGTACTATTATTGATAAGTTTAAAGGTGGTCCTGTAGGATTATCAACATTAGCTACAGCTGTGTCTGAAAATGGTGAAACTATAGAAGAAGTGTATGAACCTTATCTGATACAAGAGGGATTTATATTAAGAACTCCTCGTGGAAGAGAAGCTACTGAGAAAGCATATAAACATTTGGGACGTGAAAAGAGTAATGTTCAAGGTGGTTTGTTTGATATGTAGTTAGGAGCTTATATTAGATTTACATGATAGAGAATAAAAATAAATATACTACAATGATAAAAACCGAGGCCAAACGCCTTGGTTTTTCGTCTTGTGGAATATCTAAAGCAACCTTTCTTGAGACAGAAGCCCCTCGTTTAGAGCGATGGCTTAATAATCAAATGCACGGAGAGATGTCTTATATGGAGAATCATTTTGATAAGCGTCTTGATCCTCGTCTGTTAGTAGAAGGAGCTAAAAGTGTAGTTTCTTTGACGCTAAATTATTATCCTGAAGAAAGACAAGTAGATGACAATTATAAGATATCTAAATATGCTTATGGGGAAGATTATCATTATGTTATTAAAGATAAATTAAAAGAATTGTTAGCTTTTATTAATGATGAGATTGGTGCTGTGGATGGACGTGTATTTGTTGATTCTGCTCCTGTTTTAGATAAAGCGTGGGCTGCAAAATCTGGATTGGGTTGGGTTGGTAAAAACAATAATTTAATCAATAGAAAAAGTGGTTCATTTTTCTTTATAGCTGAATTAATCATTGATTTGGAATTAGAAGAGGATGGTCCAACAACAGATCATTGTGGTACATGTACTAAATGTATAGATGCTTGCCCTACTGGTGCTATAGAAAGTGCTCATATAGTGAATGGTAGTAAGTGTATCTCTTACTTAACTATAGAACTCAAAGATGATATTCCAGAAGAGTTTAGTGGAAAGTTAGATAATTGGATGTTTGGATGTGATGTTTGTCAAGATGTTTGTCCTTGGAATAGGTTCTCTTCACCCCATAAAGAGGCTAGATTTATTCCTAATAATGAGTTAATACAGTTTAGTGAGAGGGAATGGAAGGAACTTACGAAAGAAACTTTTAATGAAATCTTTAAAAAATCCGCAATAAAGAGGACTAAATACGAGGGCTTGTTGAGAAATATGCAATTTTTAGGGGAGTGAATTTAGTAAATCCGAATTATACTACAAAAAGGTTATCTTTGTTCGTCACATTAAATGTAAATTTATGAATAAAGATAGTTTACGTAGAGAGGCACTAAAATACCACGCAGAACCAACGCCTGGTAAAATTCAAGTAGTCCCTACGAAGAAGTATTCATCACAAAGAGATTTAGCTTTAGCATATTCACCAGGAGTGGCAGAGCCATGTTTAGAAATTGCAAGCGATGTAAATAATGTATATAAATACACAGCAAAAGGTAATTTAGTAGCTGTTATCTCTAACGGTACAGCAGTATTAGGATTAGGAGATATCGGACCAGAGGCTTCTAAACCTGTAATGGAAGGTAAAGGTCTTCTATTTAAAATCTTTGCTGATATTGATGTTTTCGATATTGAGGTAGATACTACAGATGTAGATAAGTTTATCGAAACTGTAAAAAATATTGCTCCAACTTTTGGAGGTATTAACTTAGAAGATATTAAAGCTCCTGAATCTTTTGAAATCGAAAGACGTTTAAAAGAAGAGTTAGATATTCCTGTAATGCACGATGACCAACACGGTACTGCTATTATTTCGGCT
This sequence comes from Myroides marinus, assembly GCF_900109075.1. Lineage (GTDB taxonomy): Bacteria > Bacteroidota > Bacteroidia > Flavobacteriales > Flavobacteriaceae > Flavobacterium > Flavobacterium marinum_A. The sequence goes on from NZ_FNYS01000004.1 coordinate 180,587, forward strand.
GCGGCATTACTAAATGCTGTAGAATTAGCTGGTAAAAAGATGGAAGATATTACTATGGTAGTATCTGGTGCAGGTTCTGCAGCTATCGCATGTGCTAAGTTATATGTTGCTTTTGGTGTTAAACAATCTAATATTAAGATGTTTAATAGCAAGGGAGTATTAAAGAAAGACGATTCACGTATTTCTGATATGCAAAGAGAATTTGCCGTTGATACTGATATTTCTTTAGAAGATGCATTAAAAGGAACTGATGTATTTATCGGTCTTTCAACTGCTGACGTTTTAAAACCAGAAATGCTTTTAGGTATGGCTGATAATCCTATCGTGTTTGCGATGGCTAATCCAAGACCTGAAATTGATTATAACCTTGCTGTAGCTACTCGTAAGGACATTATTATGGCTACTGGACGTTCAGATTTTCCTAACCAAGTAAATAATGTTTTAGGTTTCCCATTTATCTTTAGAGGTGCGTTAGATGTACGTGCAACTAAAATTAATGAAGAAATGAAGATGGCTGCTGTTGTAGCGTTAGCTAAATTGGCTAAAGAACCAGTGCCTGAGCAAGTGAACATTGCTTATGGTGAAACTAAATTCACTTTCGGTAGAGAGTATATTATTCCAAAACCTTTTGATCCTAGATTGATTTCTGTAGTTCCTCCTGCTGTGGCTAAAGCTGCTATGGATTCAGGAATTTCACTTGCTCCAATTACTGATTGGGAAGAGTATAAGGCATCATTAGAGGAAAGAATGGGGTCAGATAATAAATTAGTACGTATGTTGATTAACCGTGCTAAAACTGAACCGAAACGTGTTGTGTATGCTGAAGCAGATCATTTAGACGTATTAAAGGCAGCTCAGATTGCTTATGAAGAAGGTATGGTTACTCCGATTTTATTAGGAGATAAAGAAACTATTATCGAACTTAAGAAAGAGATTGAGTTTACTGCTGACGTTGAAATTATAGATCCTAAAGCAGAAGAACAAAAAGAAAGAAGAGCAGCTTTTGCAAACGCTTATTGGGAAACTAGAAAGCGCAAAGGTGTTACTTTATACGAAGCAGGTAAATTAATGTTAGAGCGCAACTATTTCGCTTCTATGTTGATTAACGAAGGACAAGCTGATGCTATGTTAACAGGATACTCTAGAAGTTATCCAAATGTAGTGAAGCCTATTCTAGAGTTAATCCCTAAAGCACAAGGAGTAAGTAGAGTGGCTACAACTAACCTAATGATGACAAAAAGAGGACCTATGTTCTTAGCGGATACAGCTATTAACCCAGATCCTACTGCAGAAGATTTAGCAAAAATCGCTGTTATGACAGAAAAAACGGTACGTATGTTTGGTATGGAACCTGCTGTAGCGATGCTTTCTTATGCTAACTTTGGTTCAGCACCTAATGCTTCACCAACTAAGATGAAAGAAGCTGTTCGTATCTTACACGAACAATATCCTGATATGGTAGTGGATGGAGAGATTCAAATCGATTTTGCTTTAAATAGCGAAATGTTGAAGAGTAAATTCCCATTCTCTAAGTTAGTGGATAAAAAAGTGAATACGCTTATCTTCCCTAACCTAGATTCAGCAAATATCACTTACAAAATGTTGAAAGAATTGAATAAAGCAACTTCTATAGGTCCAATTATTTTGGGGTTAGATAAAGCTGTTCACGTATTCCAACTAGGTGCTAGTGTTGATGAAATGGTTAATATGACAGCTGTAGCTGTAGTGGATGCACAAGTACGTGAACACCGTAAAAAGAAATAAATTACTGGTATTCTGAATAGTACTTATCAGACTGATTATTTGTTATTAATTAGTTAATATTTATTGTTATTTTTGAAGTAAAATACAATATAAAAATGATAGCACATATTCAAGGACGCCTAGTAGAAAAAACAGCCACAGAAGTGGTAATAGATTGCGGGGGAGTAGGATATCTTATCCATATTTCCCTGCATACTTTTTCTCAAATTGGTTCCTCAGAAAATTTGAGATTATATACTTACCTACAAATAAAAGAAGACGGACATACCTTGTTCGGATTTATAGATAAAATAGAACGTGAACTTTTTAAATTGCTAATATCTGTTTCAGGTATTGGTGGTAATACAGCACGTAATATGTTGTCTTCTATAGCTCCAAAAGATTTACTACAAGCTATAGGTTCTAGTGATGTTAAGACAATTCAATCTGTCAAAGGAATAGGAGCAAAAACGGCTCAACGTGTTATTCTTGATTTACAAGAAAAGGTTCTAAAATTATATAATATTGATGAAGTTTCTCCTGTTATTAACAATACAAATGCAGATGAAGCGTTATCAGCTTTAGAGGTATTAGGTTTTGTTCGTAAATCAGCTGAAAAGGTTGTAGATAAGATTATCAAACAAACACCAGATGCTTCAGTAGAGTTTATAATTAAACAAGCTTTAAAAAATTTATAAATTTTGAAGGAGCAATTTCCTATATCTAAGTCACTTTTTTTTTGGCTGATTACTTTGTTACTAAGTACACAGGTTTTGTGTGCTCAGAATTTAACAGAGCAACCAGTTGATACACTTAAAACTCAATATGATATTGGGAAAATTGTTATACCTGATCCTAGCCTAATTAAGGAGGCGTATTCTTATGATCCTTATACTGATAGTTATTATTTCACGAAGACTTTTGACGGTTTTAATGTTAACTTTCCTCTTATATTAACTCGAAAAGAATTTGAAGAATTAATTATGCGTGCTGAGCTTCGTAAGTATTTCTTACAGAGGTTTAATGTGATGCATGGGCGTGAAGAAAATGAGGAAGTAACAAGGGATATGTTGCCTCGTTATTACGTTAATTCTAAACTATTCAGCACTATTTTTGGATCGAATACAATTGATGTTAAACCTACAGGATCTGTAGAGTTTGATATGGGAATAAGATATAGCAAACAAGATAATCCTATCATGTCTACTCGTAATCGTAAGAATATGGCGTTTGATTTTAATCAACGTATTAGTATGGGATTACAAGGTATGGTAGGTACACGATTAGCAGTAAATATTAATTACGATACTCAAGCTACGTTTAATTTCCAAAATATGATGAAGTTATCATTTGCTCCTGATGAGGATGATATAGTTCGCAAGGTAGAGGTGGGAAACGTAAGTATGCCAATTAGTGGATCTTTAGTTAGAGGTGCACAAAGCTTGTTTGGGGTGAAAACAGAATTACAATTTGGAAGAACAACTATTACAGGAGTGTTCTCTGAACAAAAATCACAAACTACATCTATTAGAGCTGATGGAGGAGGTACTTTAGAGGAGTTTGAGTTGTTCGCATTAGATTACGACGAAGATAGACACTATTTTTTATCTCAATTCTTTAGAAATAATTACGATGAATCTTTAGAGAAATATCCATTTATAAAAAGTCGAGTTCGTATAACTCGTGTAGAGGTTTGGATTACTAATCGTTATGGTCGTGTAAATCAAGCAGGTAATAATTCGCGTAATATTATAGCTCTTCAAGATTTAGGGGAAGGACGTAATAAAAATGGTAAACCAGATACGGATGTTGTTTCTAAAGCAAGTCCAGATTTTTTTACACTAAACGGTATACCTAATGCATATCCTGATAATGCTAATAATAAGTTTGATCCAGGTCAAATAGGTAGTAATTATTTAACGTCAGCAATTAGATTAAATAGTTCTGGTGCATCTGGATTTACAATTCCTATGCAGGAAGGTAGAGACTTCGTGAGATTAGAAGGAGCACGTAAATTAAATGCAAATGAGTTTACATTTCATCCTCAATTAGGTTATATTTCTTTGAATCAGAAGTTATCTAATGATGAAGTATTAGCGGTTGCATTTCAATATTCTATAGGTGATAAAATATACCAAGTTGGTGAATTTGGTACGGATGGAGGGATGACTGTTCTTCCTCCAGGAACGGATGAGAATAATCCGGAAGTACCTCGTAGTCAATCTTTGATATTAAAAATGTTGAAGAGTAATTTGACTTTAGTAGGAGAGCCTGTGTGGAAACTGATGATGAAAAACATTTATCAGATACCTAATGGTATGTATATTTCACAAGACAAGTTCCGTTTTAATATCCTTTATACAGATCCTAGTCCATTAAATTATATTAGTTCAGTAGATGGGAAACCATTACCAGAAGGAGTGGAACGTACTCCATTATTAAAAGTATTCCACTTAGATAGACTGAATTATACAAATGACCCTCAACAAGGAGGTGATGGATTCTTTGACTTCTTACCAAATAGAGGAATGCAAAATACATATGATCCAAATAATGCTGGTAATATGAATAATGGATACGGAAATAACAATGGTTATGGAAGTAATGGGGGATATGGTAATAACAATAATGGAGGTTATGGGAACAATGGAGGTTTTGGGAATGGATATGGTAATAACAACGGCGGTTATGGTAATAATGGTGGATATGGTAATAACAATAACCAATACAATAGTAACACTTTTGAAGGTATTACAATAGATCCGACTTATGGTCGTATTATCTTTACAACTGTAGAACCTTTTGGTGAACATCTTTATAATCAATTAGCAGATAATTCTCTAGGTGGAGATTATAATAGTACAGAGACTTATAATAAAAATCAATCGAAGTACGTATTTAGAAGTATGTATCGTACAACGAAAACAGAAGCACTTAGAAATCAAAATGAGAAGAATAAGTTCCAATTAAAAGGGAAGTTTTCTAGTCAAATGGGAGAAGGAATTCCTATTGGATCTTTTAATGTAGCTCCAGGTTCGGTTGTTGTTAAAGCGGCAGGACGTGTTCTAGTTGAAGGGGTTGATTATACTGTAGACTATAGTAGAGGTCGTGTAATGATATTAGATCCAGGTTTAAAAGCATCTAATACTCCTATAGAGGTATCTGTTGAAAATAATACAATGTTTGGGCAACAGACTAAACGTTTCTTCGGTATGCATGTTGAGCATAAATTTAGTAAAGATTTTATTGTAGGAGGTACATTCTTACAAATGTCTGAACGTCCATTTACGCATAAGTCTGGTTATGGCCAAGAAGCAGTTAATAATACGATATGGGGATTAAACGCTCAGTATTCAACAGAGGTTCCTTTCTTAACTAGAATGGTAAATAAATTACCAAATATTGATACAGATGTAGAATCAAGGGTTTCTGTTAGAGGTGAATTTGCATATTTACAACCAGGTTCGTCTAAATTAGATCAGATGAATGGAGAAGCTACTTCTTATATAGATGACTTTGAAGGTATGCAATCTGTAATTGATGTTAAATCTCCTATGTCTTGGAAATTATCAAGTGTACCAGTTGGATTTTATGGTTTAAACGAAGTAGAAAAGAATAGTTATGAAGTAGTAGAAGAACCTGCTTATTCATTAGAAGATGGCTTTAGACGATCTAAAATGTCATGGTATACAATAGATCCTACTTTTTACGTTGGTAATAAACCTGCTGGCGTGTCAGACATTGATTTGTCTTCAAATAGAACAAGAAGAATTTATAGCGATGAATTATTCCCGAATAAAGATATAGCATACGGTGAGAGTAGAGTGATTAATACTCTAGACTTAAGTTATTACCCAGAAGAGAGGGGACCTTATAACTTTAATAAGAGTTACTTGACTAATCCAAGATCACTTACGCCTAGAAGAAACTGGGCAGGTATCATGAGAGGATTGACAACAACAAACTTTGAGCAGGCTAATATTGAATTTGTGGAGTTTTGGGTTATGGATCCTTATGTTGGTAAAACTGGAGATACAGCTTCTGAAATTAATACAGGGGAATTGAGATTAAACTTAGGGTTTATTTCAGAAGATGTATTAAGAGATGGACATAAACAGTACGAAAATGGATTGCCTGATACTGGGGCAAATGCTGTAACAACTATAAATACTATCTGGGGTAAGGTGCCTTCAGCTCCTTCATTAGTTTATGCATTTGATAATAATGCAGAAAATAGAAGGTTACAAGACGTCGGTTTAGATGGATTAAATGACGAAGAAGAGAAGTTATTCTTTAAAGACTTTGCTAGTTTTAGTGATCCTGCAGGTGATAACTTTATACATTATCTTGACGCTAGTGGTGGTATCTTAGAGAGATATCGCGATTATAATGGAACTGAAAATAATAGCCCAGCAGGTGGAGGTAGAGCTGGAAATAACCAACCTGATGCAGAGGATATTGATGGAGATAATACGATGAATACTATTAATGCGTATTATGAGTATAAAGTGAATATTAAACCTGGAGCAGCAGTAGGTGATAATTATGTAACTGATGTAAGACAGACAAAAGTTCAATTACCTGATGGTTCTCTATCTGATGTTAGATGGATTCAATATAAAATACCTATTGATACCAAAGGGAAGAAAGTAGGACCTATTGAAGATACTAGATCTATACGTTTTATGCGTATGTATCTAACTGGTTTTGAGAAAGAGGTTACTTTACGTTTTGGAACTTTAAATTTAGTGCGATCTGATTGGAAAAGATATACTAGAAATTTAATCGAAGATGGATCCGGTAATACTGAAGAGAAGTACCCAAATACAAAAGTTGATGTTACTTCTGTTAACCTAACAGATAATTATGATCGTAAACCTATTCCTTATGTTACACCTCCTGGTGTAAGAAGAGAACAAGTGTACATGAATAATACACTGATCAATCAGAATGAGCAGTCTTTATCAGTGAAAGTAACAGATTTAAAACGTGTTCCAGACACACAAATTAAAGGTGATGCAAGAGGTGTATTCAAGAGTTTTAATGTGGACATGCGCCAGTATAAAAAACTGAGAATGTTTATTCACGGAGAATCTTTAGAAGGTGGAGAGAGTACTAGACGTTTACAAGATTATGAAATGGCTGCGTTTATTCGTATTGGTAATGACGTTGTAGAAAACTTCTATGAAATAGAAATACCTCTGAAAATAACTAATGGAGGAGAAACTAATCCTGATAATATTTGGCCTAAAGAAAATGAACTAGATATTCAATTAGATTTATTAGCTAAATTGAAGTTATTAAAAATGGGAGAGGTTGCTTTACCTGGTTTTGATGCTACAAAAACATATTATGTAGATGAAGCTATTTTAGATCCAGGTGCTGTAAATAAACCTAACAAAGTTAAACTAGGTATTAAGGGTAACCCAAACTTTGGAAAAGTGAGAATGATGATGATTGGGGTTAGAAATATTACACCTGGTGCAGAAGAGCTATCAGGAGAGTTCTGGTTTGATGAGCTACGCATGTCGGATATGGATAATAAAGGTGGTTGGGCAGGTACAATGACAGTTGATGCAAACCTAGCTGATTTTGCTAATATATCTATGACAGGTATGAAATCTACAATAGGTTTTGGAGGTTTAGAACAAGGGCCACAACAGCGTAGTCGTGAAGATCGTGTATCGTATAATATTATGACTAATGTTAATCTAGGACAATTATTGCCTAAGAAGTGGGGGATTACCTTACCTTTTAATTATGCGATAAGTGAAGAGTTTATTACACCTGAATATGATCCTGTTAATCCAGATTTAAAACTTAGCTATATTAAGGCAGGAGCGAAGTCATCTGCAGTAGCGGAAGAAGCTGAGAAGAGAGCTATTGATTATACAAAACGTAAGAGTATAAACTTTATTGGTGTAAATAAACAAAGAGGACCAGAACAAAAAAGTCATATTTATGACATAGAAAATGTGACATTGTCACATTCATATAACGAAGTAAGACATCATGATTTTGAGATTGAATCTATGTTGGAACAACAGGTTAGAACTTCATTAGATTATACATATGCTTTCGAGACAAAATCTGTAGAGCCATTTAAGAATATTGGTTTTATGCAGGGTGGTTATTGGGCTCTATTAAAAGATTTTAATTTTAATTATATGCCTACTAATATCTCTTTTAGCTCTAATATTATGCGTCAGTATAATAGACAGGAATATAGATTGTTAGATGTTGAGGGTATCGGCTTAGATCCATTATATAGAAGAAATTATTTCTTTAATTATAATTATGGTTTCAACTTTGATTTGACGAAGTCTCTACGTTTAAGTTATATTGGAGGTAGTAATAATGTGGTACGAAATTATTATGATAGTGTAAATGGTATTGTGGATAATTCGAATACTATTTGGGATGATTATTTTAATGTAGGAGAACCAAATCAGTTTACTCAACAATTTACATTGAATTATGAATTACCATTGAACAAAATTCCATTGTTATCATTCATTAGGTCTACTTATGCATATACTGGTAGTTTTAACTGGCAACGTGCTTCTGAAGCATATTCTAATATTGAAATTGATGGTGTTAATTATAATTTAGGAAATACTATTCAGAATGCTAGAACACAGCGCTTGAATACAACTTTTGGTATGGAAACCCTTTATCGTTATTTAGGTTTAGTAAAAAGTAATGATAGAAGGAAAACTCAATCAAAAGCGAAAAAAGCAGCTATTGTGCCAGGACAAAAGGTAGTTCAATCAACTGAAAATACTAAAAAAGATAGTGCTAAAAAAGAAAAAGGAGAACCGTCAGAATTCGCAATTAAGACTAAGGATTTCTTCATAGGGCTATTGACCTCTGTTAAGAATATACAGGTTAATTATTCAGAGAATAGCGGTACGATGTTGCCTGGGTTCTTGCCAAGTGTTGGTTTCTTTGGAACTAGTAAACCGGATTTAGGATTTGTCTTTGGTAGCCAAGCGGATATTAGGTACAATGCAGCGCGTAGTGGTTATTTAACGGAGTTTCCAGAGATGAATCAACCATACACTACTATCAGTAATAAGACATTAAACCTTAATGCGTCAGTGGTACTTATTCCAGATTTGACTATTGACCTTTATGCTGAGAGAATGAAGTCTGATAATTACTCTGAACAGTTTGTGGTAGAGAATGGTCAATATATGCCTCAAGCACCGTATAGTTATGGGAACTTTAGTATTTCTACTGTAATGATTAAAACAGCTTTCTCTAGTAGTGATTTAATGAATTCTGCTACTTTCGATAGAATGTTAGATAATCGTATTATTGTAGCAAATAGATTAGCAACTGAGAGAGGTATAGATATTACTAATCCAGCTAACCTAGATAGAGAAGGATTCCCAATTGGATATAGTAAAGGAAGTCAAGCTGTACTATTGCCTTCTTTTATCGCAGCTTATGAAGGTAAAGATGCTAATAAGGTTTCGACAGGATTATTTAGAAACATACCATTACCTAACTGGAATTTAAAATACAGAGGATTGATGAAGATTGACTGGTTTAAGGAGCATTTTAAAAATTTCTCTATTAATCATGGATATAGAGCTTCGTATACTTTGGGGTCTTTCAGCTATAATACAGATTACTATAAAGCACCAAATGCAATAAATAAGTATGGAGATTATCCTTCTAAGTACGTAGTTAATAATGCTACAATGTATGAGCAGTTTAATCCATTAGTTCGATTTGATGCAGAGACTAAATCATCTATTAGAATGTCTTTAGAGATGCGAAAAGATAGAATGCTTTCTTTAAGCTTTGACAATAATTTATTAACGGAGACTAATGGAAATGATTTCGTTTTAGGTTTAGGTTATAGAGTAAAAGATGTTGGATTTAACTCTATGTATGCTAATCAAGGTATGGGAGGAAGAATCTCAAGTGATATCAATATCAAGGCAGATTTGACATTAACAAAAAGAGAAACAGTAGTTAGATATTTGGATTATGGAAATAGTCAATCTGGAGGAGGACAGGATATGTGGTCTTTAAGATTAACGGCAGATTATATGTTAAGTAAAAACTTAACTGCTATCTTCTTTTATGATCATTCTTTCTCTAAAGCAGTTATTTCTACTATGTATCCGATTACGAATATTCGTGCAGGATTTACAATGAGATATAATTTTGGAAATTAGTGTTTATTAATTCCACATTATGTAATAATATTATACATTTGCTAAAAACTTATTATAATGAATATACCAGCTAATTTAAAGTACACTAAAGATCACGAGTGGGTAGCTATCGAAGGAGATGTTGCTACAATTGGAATTACTGACTTTGCTCAGAGAGAACTTGGAGACATCGTTTATGTTGAAGTTGAAACATTAGATCAAACTTTAGATAAAGATGAAGTTTTCGGTACTGTAGAAGCAGTTAAAACAGTTTCTGACTTATTCTTACCATTGTCAGGAGAGGTTGTTGAATTTAATGAAGGTTTAGAAACAGAGCCAGAATTAGTAAATACTGATCCTTACGGAGCAGGATGGATGATAAAAGTTAAAGTATCTAATGTAGATGAGATTGCAGATCTATTATCAGATGCACAATATAAAGAATTGATTGGAGCGTAAATTATACTTCGTTATTGGGACACTTTGGACAGTAGTTGTTCTAGCAGCATGTTTACTGAGTAGTGAAACAATTGCGAAAGCACCAAGATTTGATATTCCTTATAAGGACAAACTTGCACATTTTACTTTTTATTTTGTATTTTCCATAATTTGGTTTAAATATTATGTAAAAAGTAACCCAAATACATCTAGAATTAAGTTAAGTATTCGTATCTTTACTATAGCTAGTTTGATGGGTGGAATTGTTGAAGTACTTCAGTATTATTTCACAGCATCTAGAAGTGCCGAATGGGCAGATGAACTAGCGAATTGTTTAGGTAGTTTATTTGGGGTATTACTATGTTTGACTCTTTTTAGAAGAAAGAAATAAAGATTTAAATGACCCCTAATGGGGTCATTTTTTGTTTAATATATTTAGATTATGAGAGACTTAAGGGAATTTATGGATTCTACTTATTTAAAATTAGCTGATCAAGCTGGTTTAACAGAAGTAGAAAATAATCAGGTAGTGGCAGATTTAGTTCAAGAGGCTATCGATGAAAAATTTAAGTTAGCAATGATTCGTCCTGATCAAGTTAAGATGGGACGTAAGATGGTAGATGCAGCGAATTCTAAAGTAGCTATTGGTACTGTTATTGATTTTCCAGAAGGGAATCGTGGGTTAGAAGCTAAATTAGCTGAAGCAAAACAAGCTGTTGCGGATGGAGTTGATGAAATTGATTACGTTGTTGATTACACAGCTTTCCAAAAAGGAGAAGTTGAGCAAGTTAAAAAAGAAGTAGAAGAGTGTACTAGATATGGTTTAGAAGCTGGTAAAGTAGTTAAGTGGATTTTAGAGACTGCTGCATTAACAGATAATCAGATTGTACAATTAACAGCTCTTATCAAAAATGTTGTATTAGCTAAATTCAATGAGAAAGACTACGAGAAAGTATTCGTTAAGTCTTCTACAGGATTCTATAAAACAGAGGGTGGTAAACCTAATGGAGCAACATTAGAAGCAATGGTTTTAATGTTAGAGAACGCAGGTCCTCTTTCAGTAAAAGCTTCAGGTGGAGTGAGAGATAAAGATTTTGCTATTAAGTTAATTGATTTAGGGGTAAAACGTTTAGGTACTTCTTCTGCTAAAGCAATAGTTGAAGGAACAGGTACTGTTGATAACTACTAGAATAATTCTTGGAAAATATGAAGGCACCTTATTTAAGGTGCCTTTTTTTGTTCAGCTAGTTCTGAATTATTTGTATCATTTTGGGGTAACTTGGTTTGTTTATGGTGCTTTGTGTTATATAGAAAGATTTTAAATAGAATAGAAGTTGTTAGTATAACTATAATTAATGTTAAAAAGACGTATTTGATTCGTTTTCTTTATCATAGCAATCGTAGCTGTTTGTGATTATCATCTAAGTATTTTTTGTGAAATGGTTGTTTTATTTGAGTGTTGTTTTTTTAGGTTGCTAATATTTGAAGATATTTTAAAAAACAGGTTAATATAAGCAGCATACGTTGTTTATAGGGTTTGTTTTAAAAATTGAACTATATTTGCACATCATTAAAAATAAATGAAAACAGCTTTGAATTTATCGTCTGAAAAAAGTACGTCAACCTCGTTGTTGGCGGAATTTAAAGAATTAACTAAAATGAGGTTGGCACTCAGTGTAGTTTTTTCTACTATAGCGGGGTATTTTTTGGCTATACCCGATGTTGGAAGTATTGATGTGTATACTATTCTGGCATTAGCTATTGGAGGTTATTGTATGGTAGGAGCTTCTAATGCGTTTAATCAAATTATCGAGAGAGATTTAGATGTGAAGATGACGCGAACAATGAATCGCCCTATACCATCAGGAAGAGTTAAACCTAATGCAGCATTTGTATTAGCATGTACACTAACTATTGCAGGTATTGCTATTTTATATATAGTTAACCCTAAAACTGCAATGTTTGGTGCTATTTCTATTTTCTTATATACGAGTGTTTATACTCCTCTTAAGACTATTACTCCATTATCTGTATTTGTAGGAGCTTTTCCTGGAGCTATACCATTTATGTTAGGATGGGTAGCAGCTACTAATGATTTTGGAATTGAAGCAGGTACACTGTTTATTATCCAATTCTTTTGGCAATTCCCACACTTTTGGGCAATTGGGTGGTTCTTATATGATGATTATAAAAAAGGAGGATTCTCTATGTTACCTACAGGTCAAAGGGATACTAAAACTGCAACACAAATCATCTTATATACTATTTGGTTAATTATTGCTTCAGTTTTTCCAGTATTTGGAGTTACAGGACGTTTATATTTAACACCAGTTTCTGCTGTATTAGTATTATTAGCTGGTTTATGGATGTTATGGGCAGGAATTAAACTGTATAAGAAGAGAACTGATAAAGCAGCGCGTTCACTTATGTTAGTAAGTGTGACGTATATCTCTTTAATACAGATAATCTATATACTTGATAAAATTTTAAGATAACATGGAGGATTTAACAGTTCAAGAACAATACGAAAGAAAAGGGAAGGCATTGAAAGTAATGATGCTTTTCGGTATTGGGAGTATCATGATGGTATTTGCGGGTCTTACTAGTGCATATGTTGTTAGTAAGTCACGACCAGATTGGTTAGCAGACTTCCAATTGCCAAATTCTTTTTTATATAGTACATTAGCAATTGTGTTGAGTAGTATTACTTTTCACCTTGCTTTTAAAGCGATAAAGAACAATGATCGCAATAAAACGACTACTTATCTAGTTTCTACTTTGATTTTAGGATTGTTATTCGTTTTTTTGCAGTTCAAAGGCTTTAATGAAGTAATATCTATGGGATATTTCTTCACTGGAAGTGAAAGTACAATCACAACATCATTTTTGTATGTAATAGTTATTGTACACATTGCTCACTTAGCAGGAGGGCTTTTGGCATTATTGTATGTAATTTATAATCATTTTAAACAAAAGTACAATTCGCAGCAATATATTGGTATTGAATTGTGTGCATGGTTTTGGCACTTTTTAGACTTATTGTGGATTTATTTGTTTTTATTTTTTACATTCTTTAAATAAAAAAAATAAACTAAATTTGAAAACTTTATAACTAACAACATTTTATGGGAGCGACAGTTACTACAGCAGCTACTAAAGAAACTACTTGGGGTGGAGGAAATGAGCCTCTTAAAGTAAGCTATGGTAAAATGATGATGTGGTATTTCATATTATCAGATTCATTAACTTTTTGTGGATTCCTTGTAGGATACGGGTTTACTCGTTACAAATTCATGGATACTTGGCCTATTGCAGACGAAGTATTTAATCACTTTCCATTTTTACATGGTGTAGATGCACCAATGTACTATGTGGCATTGATGACTTTTATTTTGATCTTCTCTTCAGTTACTATGGTTTTAGCTGTTGATGCAGGACACCAAATGAAGAAAAATAAAGTTGCAGTTTACATGTTCATGACTATTATCGGAGGATTAGTATTCTTGGGGTCTCAAGCATGGGAATGGAAAAACTTTATTAGCGGAACTTATGGAGCAGTTGAGACTAGAGGAGGTTCTATCTTACAGTTCGTAGGTGAAGATGGTAAACAAATTGCATTAGCTGATTTTGCTAAAGTTGATCCAAACAGAGATGAGGCGACTTTGACAAGAGCAAAAGGAACTTGGTTCGTTAAAGGAGCAGAGGCAACTACTTATTCAATTGCTGAAGTAAAAGCTGGTTTCGAAGCTAATCCAAACGTGAGAATCAGAACTCAATTAACTACTGACACTAAGCACAAAGAAATTTTAACTAGAGAAGAGTCTGTTAAACGTCTTGAAGATGCTGTATTAGTAGTAGAAGGAGCTAACTTAATCCGCAACGAGTATGGACACAAAACTTTTGCTGATTTCTTCTTCTTCATTACTGGATTCCACGGATTCCACGTATTTACAGGAATTTTAATCAACGTAGTAATATTCTTCAACGTATTATTAGGTACTTACCAAAGAAGAGGTACTTATGAAATGGTTGAAAAAGGAGGATTATACTGGCACTTTGTGGATTTAGTATGGGTGTTTGTATTTACATTCTTCTATTTAGTTTAATTTTTAAAAATAAGAAAAATGGCAGCAGAAGGAGCACATCATTCAAATACAAAGAGAATCTGGACAGTATTCGTAATCATGTCTTTAGTTACTCTAGTAGAGGTTGTTTTAGGTATTATTAAACCAGCATCTCTACACCACGTTCATATTTTTGGATTGAGTTTATTAAACTATATTTTCATTATTTTAACTATCGTTAAGGCATACTACATTATGTGGGCATTTATGCACTTAGAACAAGAAAAATCAGCTTTCAGATGGTCTGTAGCAGGTATTCTAACTTTCTTATGTGTTTACTTAATTGCTCTTGTTTTGACAGAAGGTAATTATATCTATGAAGTATTCCATAACTCACAATATAAGTGGATATTTTAATAACATATTATATATTTTAAAGGCGGTTTATTGACCGCCTTTTTTTATTTTTGTTAGTTAAGTCAACAATTATTTAAAATGAAGAAATATTTAATTCTTACGTTGCTTTTTGTGATGCCTATTTGTGCATATTTGTTCTTTGCAACGGGTGTTAATCAGTTTAAACGTTTACCTGTAATTACTGAAGAAGTAAATGATTTACCTAAGGGAAAAGACTTCTTAAATAAGAACCCATCTTTAAATGGTAAGATTACAGTTTTAGGTTTTCCAGGCGCACATTTATTTAAGGATAAAGGTGATGCTTTTAACTTAAATCAAAAGATATATAATAAATATAGAGAGTTTGAAGACTTTCAATTGATTATGGTATTGCCATATGGTAGTGAGGCTGAAGCTCAGAAAGTAGTGGATGAGTTAAGTCCTATCTCTGATATGTCTAATTGGAATTATCTATTCTTAAAACCAGAAGAAATCCAAGAGTTTTATAATTCACTAGGTCTGGTAGGTAAGTTAGATAGCGATATGGCTACTACTAATGTTTATATCATCGATAAAGATCGTAAACTTCGTGGTCGTAAAGGGAGTAATAAAGTTGGAGATTATGAATATAAAGAAGGTTATTCAACAATCTCTGCCGCAGAGTTACATAATGATATGATGGACGACGTTAAAGTTGTTTTAGCAGAGTATCGTATGGCATTAAAAGAGTATAAGAAAATAAATTCTAAAAAGGAATAGTATGAAGGATAAGTCATATATCTGGATCTCATTGGTGATCTTAGTATTTGGTATTTGGGCTGTGCCTAAGATTATTAAAAAGTTTGAGAAGGCTGACCTTATGGTTATAGGTACTGCTCCTCAATTTGAATTAGTTGATCAAAATAATAAGACTATAAATAATAATAGTTATAAAGGTAAAGTGTATGTTGTAGAGTTCTTCTTTGCTAATTGCCCAACTATCTGTCCTATTATGAATGCTAATATGATGAAACTACAGGAGACGTTTTATGGTAAAATGGACTTTGGTATCGCATCTATTACTATTGACCCTACTAGAGATACTGTTGAAGCTCTTAAAGCACATGCAGATGGATTAGGAGTAAAGAATCCTTACTGGCATATGATGACAGGTGATGCTAAATACATTTATGATATAGCGAAGAAGTTTAATATGTATACAGGAGTTAATCCTGATGCACCTGGTGGATTTGAACACTCTGGATTATTTGCATTAGTTGATAAAGAAGGTAATATCCGCAGTCGTAAAGACGAGCATGGAAACCCAGTAGTATACTATGATGGTACTTCTGATGAAGGAATTAAATGGTTAAAAGAGGATATTAAAGCATTATTAGACGAATAAATTATTAAAAATGGAATCAAATACAGAACAAAAATATAATAAGTGGATATGGATATTATCTATTGTAATACCTGTCGTAGTAGCTATTTTATTTGGAGTTAATTTACAGAAACTAGGTTATGATGTTAAACCTTTATCTTTCTTACCTCCTATCTATGCTACCATAAATGGACTTACTGCAGTATTATTATTTCTTGCTGTAGCAGCTATCAAGAAAGGGAATAAACAATTACATGAACGTTTAATTAAATGTTGTATTGCTTGTTCAGTAGCTTTCTTAGCTATGTATGTTGCATACCACATGACATCTATTGAGACTAAGTTTGGAGGAGAGGGAATCATCAGATATGTTTATTTCTTTATTCTTATTACACATATATTATTGTCTATCATTATTATTCCTTTTGTGTTGTTTACATTCGTACGTGGTATTTCAGGATCTTATGCAAGACATAAAAAATTAGCACGTATTACATATCCTATGTGGATGTATGTAGCAGTGACAGGAGTAATCGTATATTTAATGATTTCTCCATATTATATTAACGCATAATATTTAGTAAATATGAAAAAGTTAGGTTGGGGACTTGTTTTCTCTTTCTTGCTTTTCTCTTACGATGTTTCAGCTCAATGTGCAATGTGTAGAGCTACACTAGAGACTGAGGATGGAGGAGTAAAAGCTGAAGCTGTAAATGATGGAATTGTTTATTTGATGATATTCCCATATTTATTAGTAGGATTAGCAATGTACTTTAGTTATAAAGTCTATAAAAACAAAAGAAATACAAAATCATAATAGAAAACCGCTAATATTAGCGGTTTTTTTTATTACTTTATACTTGATAACTAAATTATTAATCAATATAAAGCTAAATGAAACGCTTACTATTAACTATAGCGACAATCTTTATCTCGTCTAGTAGTATGTCTATATATGGACAGGAGAATACTCTATGGTCACTAGAGAAGTGTATTGATTATGCTATTCAGCACAACATACGTATTAAGCAATACGAATTAGATGAACAAAGTGCTGATATAAATAAGGATATTGTAATAGGGAGTTTTATGCCTAGTGTTAATTTGACTGGTAATCATTCTTGGACTATTGCAGATCAACCGAATCAAATAACTAGCAATATAGAAAGCCAAACTATACAGAGTACCACTCTGGGTCTAGGTATGAATGTAGATCTGTATAATGGATCAAAGAAACAGAATACATTGGTTAAAGCTAGGTTGTCGCATTTGGCTTCTCAGTATCAACTTCAAAAGATGAAGGAAGATATCGCTCTTAATGTGATTAATTCATACTTACAAATCCTGTTTAATAAAGAATTGGTTAAAACGAATAAACAGCAATTAGAATACGATAAGAGTCAAGAAGAACGTACTCAAGAACTAGTGAATGCTGGTGTAGTCCCTAGAGGAGATCTATTAGAAGCACAAGCAACAGTAGCTGTGGCAACGCAACGACTAATTATTTCTCAGAATGAATTAGTGATGGCTAGGTTAAACTTAGCACAGCTATTACAGATTACATCTTATGAATCTTTTGATGTTGTAGATAAAGATTACGAGATAGGAGAATCTAAAATGTTGGCTCATACAGCTCAAGATATTTCGGATAGAGCAGCAGAAAGCCTTACAGACTTAAAAACAGCGGATGTTAATGTACATATAGCAGAACAAGATGTTAAGATAGCTAAGTCTGCTTATAGTCCTTCTCTACAAGCCTTTTATAACTTAGGAACGAATATCAATTATCAGGATCGATTAATAGGTATGGAATTATTACCTAGTACAAGTGAGATTGGATATGTAGAAGGATCTAATCAGCGAGTATTAAGAAATAATAGTATGGCTATTTATGGAGGCCCTAATTCGTTCTTTAACCAGTTTAGTGACAACTTTAATTCCAATTTCGGAGTTAGTCTAAGGGTTCCAATATTTAATGGTTTTTCGACTAAGAATAATGTGAAGTTAAAGAAGTTAATGCTTAAACAGATAGAAAATGAACGAGAAGTAAAAGCATTAAATCTAGAACAATTAGTATTTAAAGCATACACAGATACAGAAAGTGCTTTAAAGAAATACGAAGCAAGTAATATTAGTTTAGAAGCTAGAAAGCTTTCTTTACAATATGCTAAGGAACGCTATTCTGTAGGAATGATAAGTATCTTTGATTTAAATCAGAATCAAAACTTATATGTGTCAGCTCAGTCTGACTTATTAAGGTCTAAGTATGAATATATTTTTAAGACCAAGATACTAGAGTACTATTTTGGTATTCCATTATTTAAAAACTAAGATGTTATGAAGAAAAAATATATTGTAATAGTAGTTGTTATTCTTATCATTGGTTTTCTGTTGAGTAAGTTTGCATTTGGCAATAAAGAAGAAGCTACTATTGTTGAGACTGTGGAATTAGACAAATCTAATATTATAGAGACTGTCTCTGGTACAGGTAAGATACAACCAGAAATAGAGATTAAAATATCTTCAGAAGTATCTGGAGAAATCATAAATTTGCCAATCAAAGAAGGGCAAGTAGTTCATAAAGGTGATTTGTTGGTGGTAATTAACCCTGACTTATATACTTCTGCTATGAATAGAATGGATGCTATGCTAGCTACTAGTAAGGCAGGTTTATCTCAAGCAGAAGCACAATTGAAAGAGACGAAGTCCAACTATGATAGAAATAGTAAGTTATATGATAAGGGAGTAATCTCTAGATCTGAATGGGATCAAGTAGTACGTGCTTATGAAGTAGCAAAGGCAGCACAGACATCTGCATATTACAATGTAGAGAGTGCTAAGGCAGCGTTAGCAGAGTCAAAGGGGAACTTGCTTCGTACCACGATTTATGCACCAGCTTATGGGACTATATCTAAAGTGAATGTAGAATTAGGAGAGCGTGTATTAGGAACGCAACAGATGGCGGGTACTGAGATATTACGAGTAGCTAACTTAAGTAGTATGGAGGTAGAAGTAGATATAAATGAGAATGACATCGTTAAGGTAAAGCTAGGTGATGAGACTCGTATTAATGTAGATGCTTATCTTAAGAAAGAGTTTAGAGGAGTAGTAACTAGTATTTCTAATTCAGCTTCAAATACAACCTTAGCAGCTGATCAAGTGACTACGTTTAAGGTAAAGATTAAAGTGCTTAAGGAGTCTTATGAAGACTTGCTTAATAAGGATATAGAGAACTATTCTCCTTTTAGACCTGGAATGACTGCAGCAGTAGATATTATTACTAATGTTAAGAATGATATATTAGCTGTACCTATTAGTGCTGTGGTAATGAAGACACCAACAGATACTGTAGTAGATAAGACTGAAGGTAAGAAGGTATTTGACAAAGAACTGATGCGTGAAGCAGTCTTTGTGAATGATAAAGGAGTTGCTAAACTAAGGTTTGTGAAGACAGGTATACAAGATGATACTAATATTCAGATCATATCAGGATTAAAGAAAGATGATGTAATTATTACAGGACCATATTCGACTGTAAGTAGAACGCTTCAACACGGAGCGAAAGTAGAAGTAGAAAGTAAAAAATAACAATGATAACGATTTTATCTATTGAGACAGCAACTAAGAATTGTTCTGTTTCATTATCAGTAACTGGAGAAGTAATAGCATGTAAAGAAATTGCAGAAGAGAACTTTTCTCACGCAGAGAAACTACATGTTTTTATAGAAGAGTTATTAAAAGAAAATAACAAAACACTAAAAGATCTATCAGCTATTGCTATTAGCCAAGGGCCGGGTTCATATACAGGTTTGCGTATTGGTGTATCTTCTGTAAAGGGATTGTGTTATGGATTATCTATTCCATTAATAGCCTTAGATACATTAGAAATTTTAGCTAGACAAATTAAGGTAGAACAAGGATATATTGTACCTATGTTAGATGCACGTAGAATGGAAGTATTCTCAGTGCTTTTTGATAAAGATTATGTAAGACAAGGAGATATTGAAGCTATCGTTATAGATGAAAACTCATTCTCTAAACATGCAGACAGTACCTTACATCTAATAGGTGATGGAGCTATGAAGTGCCAGGAAGTACTATCAGGAGATAACTTTGTGTATTATCCAGAAGTAACTTATCCATCTGCACGTGAGATGGGAGAGATGGCATATCAGAAGTATTTAAAAGAAGATTTTGTAGACGTAGCTTACTTTGAGCCATTCTACTTAAAAGACTTCGTATTAATACAAAAGAAAAAATAAGACAATAAAAAAAGACGGTTAACAAGTTGAATTGTTAACCGTCTTTTTTTATTATAAGGATACAACAGATTACATAGCATCACTTATTTTTCTTGCTTTTAAGAGCACATAAGAGCAGGCTGTAGTGTAATTGTCATTCTCTACCCACACTTGTACAGTGTAAGTAATTTTAGTATCTAGTAATTCTTTTATCAGGATACGAGGTTTTGGTTGTGATAATACCTTATCATACTTATCTAACTCCTCTTGTAGTTTTTCTATAAATAGTGTTGTGTTTTTTAATAGCGTTGTTTGTACAGCTATCTCAGCACGTCTTAGATTATTCTGAGTAATATTCTTAATCTTTCCATTAGACAATACCCCATTAGGAATGTAGACTACATTGTTTTGATATGTTAATATCTGTGTAGAGAAGATATGGATGGTCAATACCTTGCCTGATTCTCCTTGAGCCTCTATAACATCTCCAATTCTAAAAGGTTTGAATAGAATAATCAATACACCTCCAGCGAAGTTGCTTAACGATCCTTGTAGTGACAGACCTATGGCTAAACTCATCGCACCAATAATTGCTACGAATGAACTAGTCTGTATTCCTAGTTTGGAAGCAATGATGACAAATAATAAAATGCGCATTCCCCAAATCAACATATCTAATATGAAGCTAGAGAAAGTAGGATCAATGTTCTTTTTCAGAAATATCTTCTTAGCTAATCTTTGTAAGAAGCGTATCATCCATAATCCCAATCCTAAGATAAATAGCGAAGTCACTATCTCTGGGATATAAGTGATAATATCTTCTATATATTTAGACAGTAATGTATCTAGTTTTTGCATGTTTTATAAACTGTATTGTTCTAATTTCGAGTTATCTGCACTAGGGGCCTGACAGGCATTATTCATACAAAGGTAATGAACAGTCTCCTCATTAACCACATATTTAGATAGATAAGGAATACTCGAATTACCGTCCATATTAAATACAAAAGCTCTAGAGATTACCTTACTACGTGTATTTAAATTATCTTTTAGAGAATCTTTACCTACCCAAGTTAGTTCCATTGGTTGCTGTAGATATAGCTGTACTAGTAACCAATGAGAGTAAGCAGATGGATAATCTATCATAGATAGCATAGTTTCTGTCATATTAGTAGCTAACTCTGTATAATAGGTATGTTCATATAGAACTCCTAGTTTTAGCAAGTTCATAGCCATAATAGCATTAGACGAAGGAATAACATTGTCTTCAGTCTCTATAGCAGGAGTGATCACGTCATCACTAGAGTACTTACTAAAGTAAAAGAATTTACTTTTGTGATCTAAGAAGTGGTCTAGTGTATAGTCCGTGATATTCTTTGCTGTGCTAATATAATGTTCTTCACCAGTGTGTTCAAATAGATTAATCAATGCCTGTATATAGAAAGCATAGTCATCTAAGAAGGCTTCTATCTTGGCATCACCATTTTTATAAGTACGCAATAGACCTAATTCTTCATTCCATAGTTTGTTTTGGATAAATGAATAGTTCTCTTCAGCTAATTTTAGATATTTTGTATTAGCTGTAGCTGTATAAGCATCTAGTAGACCAGAGATATACATAGCATTCCATGAGGTCAATGTCTTATCATCTAGTCTAGGTTTCGCTCTATGACTTCTATAAGTATTAAGTAAGTTTTCCCAATTGCTCTTTTTCTCTTTTAATAGTTCTAATGAGATATTGTATTCTTGAGCAATAGTCTCTAGTGGTTGAGTTTGTATCAATACATAATGATCTTCTTCCCAATGTCCAAAAGAGTTGATATTAAATACTGTACTAAATAGATCAAAATCCTCTTTGATAAGAGATTTTAATTCTTCTATAGTCCATACATAATACGCTCCCTCTTCTAAGTGATCTTGTTGGTTAAGACTATCAGCATCTAATGCAGAATAATAACCTCCCTCTCCATTAGCCCAATTCGTAGAAATGAAGTTAATCGTTTTATCAATAATTTCTTTATATAACTCATCTTTAGTACGCTTATACCCATCAGCATATACAGATAGCAACTGTGCATTGTCATAAAGCATTTTTTCAAAGTGAGGCACGTGCCATTTATGATCTACAGCATATCTAGAGAAACCACCTTCTACAGTATCAAATATTCCACCCCACGCCATGCGAGTTAATGTCAAGTCAATATAATCTAGCAAGGTTTGGTCTTGATGTAAGACCGCTTTTTTCTGTAGATAAAGTAAGTTAGTAGGCATCATAAATTTTGGGGCTCTATCATATCCTCCGTATTCCCAATCAAAGCTTCTCTTCCACGTATCTAGTAGAATGTCTATATTAAATCTAGACTCTTCTTGTGCTGCAGGAGCTTGGCTCAGAATAGTAATCCCTTCATTTAATTGATTAGCGAAATCTAATACAGTATCTTTTTTTTCTTGATAGAGCTTATTTAACTGAAACAATGAATCTACCCAAGCGTCCTTTCTGAAGTAAGTCCCACCCCAGATAGGTTTACCATCAGGTAAGCATACCACATTAAGAGGCCATCCTCCTTGTTTAGTCATAATCTGTACAGCCTTCATATAGAAGTTGTCTAGATGAGGAAGTTCTTCTCTATCCACTTTAATCGAAATAAAGTGAGTGTTCATTACATCAGCGACATCTTCATTTTCGAAGCTTTCATGTTCCATTACATGACACCAGTGACACGTAGAATAGCCAATACTCACTATGATAAGCTTGTCTTGCTGTTGAGCGAGTGTTAAAGTTTCCTTATTCCACGCTTTCCAATGTATGGGGTTATTAGCGTGTTGTAATAAGTAAGGGCTTGATTCTAAGTGTAGTGTGTTCATATTGAGTTTTAATTGTTCTTGTTGAATAACAAAAGTAGTCAATTGTATCCTATCCTAAAAAAGATTAATTCGCATTAATAACGTTCGCTTAACATCGGACTTGAATTTTATGGTCAATTTTGCACTACACTTAATTTAAATATAATATTAATGGAACAGATTTTTATTGTAATGCTGATAGCCTTAGGGGTATTAGCTATTATCGATTTAACTGTTGGGGTAAGTAATGACGCTGTTAACTTTCTGAATTCTGCCCTTGGATCTAAGGCAGTTACATTTAGAACGATTATGATAGTGGCTTCACTAGGTATATTAGTTGGAGCGCTCTTCTCTGGAGGAATGATGGAAATAGCCCGAAGTGGTATTTTCGTCCCTAGTATGTTCTCCTTTAATGACGTTATGGTCATCTTCCTCGCGGTTATGATTACAGACGTATTACTACTGGACGTGTTTAACTCTATGGGATTACCTACATCGACTACAGTATCTATTGTATTCGAGTTATTAGGGTCAGCAGTATGTCTTGCAGTTATAAAGATTATGGCTAATAATGACAGCTGGTCAGTATTGCCTAATTATATTAATACAGAGAAAGCCACGGAGATTGTAGTTAGTATTTTACTATCGGTGATACTTTCGTTTACTTTAGGTACGTTAGTACAGTACATCTCTAGGTTAATCTTTACTTTCCAGGTAGAACAAAAATTAAAGTATTTCGGTGCTATATTTGGTGGAGTAGCGATTACAGCTATTACATTCTTTATCCTAGTAAAAGGGTTAAAAGGAGCTAGTTTTATCACTAAAGAGACTAGTACATGGATTGGAAATAACCAATTAATTATTATTGGTTTAAGTTTGGTATTCTGGACTATATTCTCACAATTCTTAATGAGTATATTCAAGTTAAATATACTTCGTGTAATTATTGTAATTGGAACATTTGCTCTAGCATTAGCATTCGCTGGTAATGACTTAGTGAACTTCATTGGAGTGCCTATTGCAGCATACCAATCATTTGGATTCTTTATGGAATCAGGACAATCTCCTGATACTTATATGATGGCTAAGTTAGCCGAGGAAAATGTAGTAGCTCCATTCTATTTCTTAGCTATTGCTGGAATCGTTATGGTGTATACATTATGGACTTCTAAGAAAGCAAAGAACGTTATCGAGACGGAGATGAGCTTAGCTAGACAAGATACAGGTGGTACTGCAGAGAAATTCTCACCGAATATCTTATCTAAAGTTATCGTACGTGGAATGGTATTGATAGGAATGGTTGTTGATTATTTTTTACCAAAATCATTACAACTTAAGATGGACAAGCGTTTTGAGATTCCTAAAAAACCAAAAAACAAAGCTCCAAAAGACGAACCAGCATTCGATATGGTACGTGCATCAGTTAACCTTATTGTAGCGAGTATCTTGATTTCTATTGGTACATCTATGAAGTTACCATTATCTACTACATATGTTACGTTTATGGTGGCTATGGGTACATCATTCGCAGATAGAGCTTGGGATAGAGATTCGGCTGTGTATCGTGTAGCAGGAGTATTTAACGTTATCGGAGGATGGTTTGTGACAGCTATTGTTGCTTTTATCGCTTCATTCGTTATCGCTTATGTATTAAAGATAGGAGAGATTTACGCTCTAGTAGGAATGTTGATTTTAGTAGGGATATTATTATACAGAAGTAATAAATCATATATCAAAAAATCAAAAGAGAAAGAGGATAAAGATGCTAAACTTGATAATGTAGACATACAAACTATACAAGGAGTTGCATCAGAAAGTTCTTCTCAGATAGCAACAGTAATTACTAAAGCTAATGAGCTATTTACAGTAGTAATAGATGGAGTAGCTCTTCAAGACATCACTAATCTTAAGAAAAGTAAGAAACAACTTAAGAAGTTAGAGAAAGAGGTAGATGACCTAAGAGGTAATGTTTATTTCTTTATTAAGAATCTAGATGAGACATCTGTAGAGGCGAGTAAGTTCTATGTGTTGACTCTAGGATATCTACAAGATATGATTAAGGCTATTAATTTTATAGCACAGAATAGTTATACTCACGTAGATAATAACCATAAGAAATTGAAGTTTAACCAGATTAGAGATCTAAAACTAATCGATAAGAAGCTTCAAATATTATTTGATAAAATAGTTATTCTATTCACTGAAGAGAAATTCTCTCAGATTGATGAGATCTTAAGTGAAAAAGAAGATTTAATAGCAACAGTGGATAAGTTAATCCAAAAACAAATTATCCGTATTCGTACTACTGAGACGAGTCCTAAGAATAGTAAGTTATACTTCTCTATTCTATTTGAAACGGATGAATTAATCAAATCAACAATTGGATTGTTAGAGTTGTTTAAGGATTTCGATATTGACGTAAAGAGGAAGTCATTCATTAGAATGAGCTAATCTATATTTAATTTAAGTGAAGGGAAGAGGCTGCGTGAGCGGCCTCTTTTCGTTTATTGTTACATAGCATTTGATATTTGTAGGCAGGTATGAGTAGTCTGAATTGTCCAGAGTGATAATTAAGTCTATTTATATCTGCCTTTTTTTGTGTTCGCGAAATAGCTTGTTCCACGATTCGTCCAAGATGACTTTACAGTTCTCTTATAAAATGACTCTCAGCTAGAGCAAAATGGGAGAATCCTAGGAGAACTGTGAAAGGATTTGTCCGTAATGCCCATAAACACTAGCCTTAGGGGATGTTGTGTTTTTTAATAGAAGTAAGGTGTTTTGTTTTAAATATCTGATTTTTAATGTATTGTGTGCGTTTTTGGAATCTTTTGGAACAAAAAAAGTGTATCACTTTTTTGTTTTTTGCCTCAAAAAAGACCTTTTCTACATAAAAAATAGAAAAAAGTCCCTTAAAAAGTGTTTTGTGGAAGACTAGAAGAAGTGTTTTTAAGTTTAAAATCAAAAAAAGGATGAGTTTTATTAGAAGAGGTCATTGATGGAAAATAATGAGGTAGATAGGATATCTTAGAGATATGTTCATGATAGAAACTATATAGAGGAAGTATATAGGCATAAAAAAAGGTAGAACATAACGTTCTACCTTTTATATTTTAAGCAAGTATTGATTAGCCATTAAGAGCCTCTACGATGATAGCTTCATCGTTAAGCATATGTCTAAGCATACCTTCGATACCATTTTTTAGAGTGAATGTAGAAGAAGGACATCCGCTACATGCACCTTGTAGTATTACGTGAACTACATTAGATTCTTGGTCATATTTTTGGAATGCGATATTACCACCATCTGCCTGTACAGCTGGTTTTACGTTCTCTTCTAAGATATTGATGATGCGTTGAGACTTTTCGTCTAGAGAGTCGAAGTGTTCATCAGCCGCCGCTTCGATAGCTTTAGTATCAGAGATTAAAGACTCATCTACAGCTAAGTTTCCATTTTCTAAGAACTCTTTAATGAATGAACGAGTAACTTGGATTAGTTGATCCCACTCGAATGCATCGTATTTAGAGATAGAAACATAGTTCTCGTCAATAAAGATTTCTTTAACGAATGATTGTTTGAAAAGTTCTTTAGCTAGAGGAGAAGCACTAGCTTCATCTATATTTTTGAACTCTACACCTTTTTTTGTTAATAATTTATTAGCAACGAATTTAATTACTGAAGGGTTTGGAGTTGATTCAGCATAAATAGTAATTGGTTGCTTTTTTATTTCTTTTTTAGAATCTATTAGGATTTTCTTACCTTTAGCCAAGAAAAGATCTATTTGGTCTGCAACTGTCTCTTTTACTTCATCCCACTCGACAATTGAAAATTTTTCGATGGCGATAAAATTATTTGAGATATAAACCGTTTTAACAAAAGGAAGATAAAATAATTCCTTAGCTAAAGGTGATTCTGCAGTCTCATCTATATTTTTGAACTCGTAGTTTTCCCCTTTAGTTATAAAATCTGGTAAAACAAATTTTATGATAGTTGGGTTTGACGTATTTTGAATTTGTATTTTTGACATGTTAATTTAGTTTTTTTCAAAATTAGCAAAGAAATGTACTAAGCGTCACGAAGATAAGATTTTTAAACATTTAATTAACATTAGTAAGCACTAACAATTTAATATAGCGAGAAAATGGGCAAAAGAATGTGGCTTTCATTATTTGTACTTTCAGGAGCTCTGTCTGTAGGGGCTGTAGTAGGAGGTATAAATCCTTATGACTATATAGGGAATAAAGCAATAGCTGAAGTGGCTAGTGAACAGGAAGAACCAAAACCAGAGGTGAAAGTAGGAAAGCCTCATGATATAGAGCAGGCACTTCCTAAAAATACTGCTTCGGGTAACTTTAGAGTATTCTTGGGGGAAGCGATTAAGGCAAAAAATACTGGAGTAACGATAGATGCTGAAGGCAACGCTATTGTTCCTGATGGTTATGTATATAGCTTTCACAATACTCCAAATGAAGCTAGTCAAGGTACTAATAAGATAAATGAGATTCTTTATATAGATAAGTTTAATCCAGCTAGTGCACCACTTACTAAGTATCTTAGAGTACAGTCTGTAGTAGATCCTGCTAAAGTGACTGTGACAGCATTCTTAATTAAAGTAAAGCCAGATGAAGGAGCTACATTAAATGATAGAGTGACAGGACGTCCTGATCAGTATAAATCTGCAGATGATAAGGGGAATGCTACTTTCGTCTTACTAGAAGATAAAAACCAGTTATATTATGGTAATTCTAATACAGAGTTATACAAAGTAGACGGTACTGTAAAAACAAAATTGACAGATGTTGAGGTAGATAAGTTTACTACAAATAAAAATCAAGTAATAGAGGCTAAAATAATACTTGATGGGGAGACAGCTATTCGTCAGTTTACATTATACGTAGAGACGTTAAAAGTTAGTGGTGTTAATCCTGTTTTAGAATCTGTAGAGACTAGAAGAGATAAGGATAATCGTTATGGTAATTTTAATCTGAAGCCAACTATCCCTGCTTTATTAGCTGCTGGTGAGAATCCTGATTATTATACAATCACCTTCCACAAAACAACAGCTGATGCGATAGCTAATAAAGAAGCATTAGATATTACTAAACCTATCGAAGGTGCACATGGTACTGATGTGACTGCTCGTATTTCTTATAAATTAGCGAAGTCGGCTAATCCTATTGTATCAACTGCACAAAAGGTTAAGTTTACTATTATAGATAAACCTACTATTCCTGCTCTTCCTAATGTATCTTACTGTGATAGTAAGATAGCATCTTATAGTTTGACTATAGATGGACAGGCTACAGTAATCGCTGATGGAAGACCTATAGCTACAGAGGAAGAAATGGCTAAGCCTGATTTTGATCCTAAAGGGAAATACTCTATTGGGTATTTTAACTCTGAAGAAGATGCTATCGCTAATACAAATAAGATTGTTGGTGTTGAAATTACAGTGAATTTAGATGAAGCTCGTAAGATATGGACTCGTTTAACTAGCTTAGAAGACAATAACTTTAATACTGCATTCTTTTATGCGTCATTAGGTTATGATAATTTAAAAACAGTAAATGTGTCAGATGAGACATTTGAATATTGCCAGATAGAGAATGTTAGTGGAGACTCTATTATAAATCTTAGAAGATATGAGAATGTGATATTAGGGAAATCTTCATTCACTAACATTCCAGATACAAATCCTACCAAAAAGATTATGGCTGTGTATTATAAGGATGAAGCTGATGCATTAGCTGATAAACGTATGCCAGATAGTCTAGTAACGGCTTATCCTATCAGAATGGGGCAAGTGAAGGGGCCTATCTATACAAGGGTGGTAATGACAGAAGGGTTTAAATGTATGGCAGATAACTTCTCTACATTTAAAGTATCTTTAGGGGTTGAGTTAGCTATTGATTACTTACCTAAACAAAGTGAACAGCAACTGTGTATTAATACAGATAATAACGAGATAATTCCAGTTACACTAAGTATAGAAAATAAAGACGTAAAAGGTAGAGCTATAACTATTGATTGGCAACGTGAAAAGTCAAGAAATAATGGGCTTATATTTTATGAATCTGTACCAAATACAGCTGATAAAACTTCAATTCAAATAACAGAGCCTGGTAACTATAGAGCAGTAGCTCATTATGCTAAACCTCCTTATCCTGGAATTGAATCATGTTCGGCAAGTTCTATTGTATGGACAGTAAAAGCGCCGCCTAAAGTAGTGGTAGAAGGAGCTGATGAGACTGGTATGATTAACAGTATGGAAGTGGATGAAAAAGGTGAAACAATGGTGCGCTTAGGTGTACTAGATGGAGGTACAAGTACTGTGACTGATGGATATGAGTTTGCGATAGATAATAGCGCATTCCAGCCTTCTAGCCAGTTTTATAACGTGCCTATCGGAGAGCACGTAGCTTATGCTAGAAACATCAAAACAGGATGTTTAGCTTCTATTAAGTTTTCAGTATTCGGTTATCCTAAATACTTTACTCCTAACGGAGATGGATATAATGATACATGGAATATTCCTGGACTGAAAGGACATAATGAAGCTCGTATCTATATCTATGATAAATCAGGTAGATTATTAAAACAGTTAAGTCCTCATACAGAAGGATGGGATGGAACGTGGAATGGTAAACAAATGCCTTCTACAGACTATTGGTTCACGGTAGAGTTCGTAAATGACTATAAAACACCAGACGAAAGAAACGGACGTAAAGTAAGTTATAAAGGACACTTTTCTTTAAAAAGATAATTAAGTTATGAATATAATTAAGAAGCGCTATTTAGCTATTGCATTATTGGTTTCTCAAATTGGTTTTGCGCAAGAAGGACTAACAGTAAATTCTGAATATTTAGCAGATAACTATTATCTATTGCACCCTGCTATGGCGGGTATTAAGAATAGTACTAATATAAAATTAACGACTAGACAGCAGTGGAGTGGAGTAGATGATGCTCCTCGTCTGATGACGATGAATGCGAGTACTAGATTAAGTGATCAATCGGCTATCGGTGTTATCGGGTTTAACGATAAGAATGGTTATCACTCACAGACAGGATTTAAGGCAACGTATGCTCACCATATTACATTCAGTGAGTCTCGTTATGACTTAAACCAACTATCGTTTGGTATGAGTGCTGGTTTTGCACAGACGAAGTTAGACGAGAGTGAGTTTGGTGGATTTGATCCAAATGTGGGAGGAGGAATAGAATTAAAAGATTCTTACTTCTCTGTTGACTTTGGTGCTGCTTATCACTATCAGAATTTCTTCTCTATGTTTACAGTGAAGAATGCAGTAAGTAGTAAGAGTAAGATGTATTCAGATGCAGAAAGTAATAATCTTCGCAAGTATATCTTAGGAGCTGGTTACGCATTTGGTAATACACGTTATGGAACAGGATGGATCTATGAACCGTCTGTGTTAGCTCAATATACGGAAGAACGCGAAGACTTCGCTTTAGATGTTAATATGAAAGTGTATAGACAGTTTGAGTTTGGTAAAATTTGGGCGGGAGCATCATTCCGTTCTAACTTTAATGGAACAGATTATTTCGTAGACGGTAAATCAAAGACTCAACGTTATCAATATATCTCACCAATGCTAGGAGGTAGTTATAAGAATGTAAACTTTTCTTATGCTTACACAAAGCTGATGGGAGATATCACTTTTGGAAATGGAGGTTTTCACCAATTCACAGTAGGGTTTAATATCTTCCCAAAAAGAACAAGTTTAGAATGTAATTGTCCTACGGCAAAAGATTAATACACAAAAAATCCCGATATTTATCGGGATTTTTTTATTGCTATATATTATGATTATAAAAGAAATAAGAGGTAAATATCCTCAGATACCTGAAGATTGCTATGTGGCTGAGAATGCTACTATAGTAGGTGATGTAACATTAGGAGCTAACTGTAGTGTTTGGTTTAATGCTGTAATACGTGGAGATGTGAACTCTATTACTATTGGAGATAAGGTAAATATACAAGATGGAGCAATCGTTCATTGTACGTACTTAAAACACCCTACAGTAATCGGGAACAACGTTTCTATTGGACACAATGCTATGGTACACGGATGTGTAATCCACGATAATGTATTAATCGGCATGGGTGCTATAGTTATGGATAATTGTGTAGTACACAGTAATACTATTATCGCTGCTGGAGCTGTAGTAACTCAAGGCACTGTAGTGGAGTCTGGTGCTATCTATGCAGGTATGCCTGCTAAGAAGGTAAAAGATATCAGTGCTTCTGACTTCGGAGGAGAGGTAGAGCGCATTGCTAATAATTATGTGATGTACTCTAGCTGGTACAAATAGAATTACTAGTTTTTAATTACTAATTATGGGTGTGTTGTAATTAATACAAAGTATCTTCGTTTCGCTTGTCACACGATATATTTTTTATATGCTACGAAGTCAGGAGACTTCGCAGAGCGAGGGACGAATACTTTGCGTCTACCACCTAGTAACCACAAACTATGTTATGAGATTTCGCAGAGCAGGTGCGTAATTAATAAAGATTATTCTAGTTGCAGTTTGTCATCCTGAAGAAGGAAGGATCACACTCGAAATTCCACAAAGGTACAGACGCAATACTTTGCGTGTCACACAATGTAACTGTTTTATGAGGAATATTGCAGTATGTAATGCATATTATAAAACGAAAAGGTCGGATAATAAATATCCGACCTTTTCATATTGTATAAAACTGTAAACAGTTTATCTATGTCTAGTTTAAGAACTCTTTGACGATGTCAAAAAACATTTGAGGGTTCTCTGCGTGTAACCAGTGTCCTGTATTAGGAATAGTCTTGATGATAGAGTTAGGGAAGTGTTCTTTGATAAGTACTTCATCTTTCTCTTGGATATATTTAGAGTTACCCCCTCTGATAAATAAAGTATTACCCGTGTACTCTGCACCATCTTCAACGCCTTCACCTACTACATCTTCATTCTTATTAAATGCGTTTAGGTTAAATCTGAAGCCTAGTTGACCTGGCTCAACCCAGTATAAACTCTTCATTAAGAATAGACGTGTACCAACTTCAGAAATATGAGAAGCGATGATCTCTTCTACCTCTTTTCTACTTGGTTTAGTAGAGAAGTCTACAGCATTAAGAGCAGCTAGGATATCTTGATGATGAGGTGCATAACTCCTAGGTGATATGTCAGCTACAATAAGTTTCTCCACTTTAGCAGGGTAGCGAGTTGCTAATTTCATAGCTACTTTACCTCCCATAGAATGGCCTAATACTACAGCGTCACACATAGCGTGATGATCCATATAACGAACAATATCTTCAACCATAAAGTCATAAGACCAATCATCTGAATGAAAACTGCGACCGTGGTTTCTAAGGTCTAATAGGTGTACTTCGTACCCTATTTCAGCCATTTGTTTACCGAAGGTGTTCCAGTTGTCAGACATTCCCATGTATCCGTGCATTACGATTAATGGAATACCTTCACCTTCTATTTTAGAATATAAGATTTCTGTCATTATTGTAATTTTCTGATATACATGTTTACTACATTCTCTAGACCTAAGTAAAGAGATTCTGATATTAAAGCATGTCCTATAGATACCTCTAACAGGTTAGGAATATTGTTTTTAAAGAACTCGATATTGTCAAGGCTAAGATCATGCCCGGCATTTACTCCTAATCCTAATTCGTTTGCTAGTTCTGCAGCTTTAGTATAAGGGATGATTGCTTTCTCATTTCCTTTAGCATATTCTGCCGCGAAGTGTTCAGTATATAACTCTATACGATCAGCACCTACTACTTTAGCACCTTCTATCATTTCTAATACAGGGTCTACGAAGATAGAAGTACGGATATTACGAGATTTACATTCTTGGATTACTTCTTGTAGAAATGCTTTGTGCTTGATAGTATCCCATCCAGCATTAGATGTCAGTGCATCTACAGCATCTGGAACTAAAGTTACTTGAGTAGGAGCACACTCATATACTAAGTTTAAGAAGTTGTCCATAGGATTACCTTCTATGTTATATTCAGTGTAGACTACATCTACTAGGTCACGAGCATCTTGATAACGGATATGTCTTTCGTCAGGTCTTGGATGTATAGTTACTCCTTGAGCACCGAACTTTTGTACATCTTTGGCTACTTGCAATAAATTAGGAACATCTCCTCCTCTTGAGTTTCTTAGAGTAGCAATTTTGTTGATATTAACAGATAGCTTAGTCATAAAATTAAGTTTTAAAGACAAAAATACAAACTATAATTAACGTCTATTGTTTTATTTTTGATTATTTTGCACTTCTAAATAAGAACTTAAATTATGTTATCTCCTGACTTCTTTCTATTGACAGATTATCCAGTCTGTAAACTGAATACTCTTGTAAAAGATATTCTTCCGCTTCTAGAAAAAAGCAATTATTCACATATCCCAGTTGTGAATATGGATGAGATATGGATAGGTAACATAAATACAGAAGATATCTATACTGCTGATGAAGAAAGCAGTATACAGGATGTGATGTATGATCTAGACAAGTTCTATTTGTTAGAATCTTCAAACCTGAATCCTTTTGATTTCTTTGACTTATTTAGTCAATGTGATACGAATATGATTCCCTTACTAGACGAAGAAGGTCATATTAAAGGAGTTTATAATCGAGAATATTTGCTTAATGAATGGAGTAAAACGTTGTTTTTTGAAGAACGTGGTACTACA
The DNA here is from genome assembly GCF_900109075.1 of Myroides marinus. GTDB lineage: Bacteria > Bacteroidota > Bacteroidia > Flavobacteriales > Flavobacteriaceae > Flavobacterium > Flavobacterium marinum_A. The sequence continues at coordinate 214,564 of NZ_FNYS01000004.1, forward strand.
TTTGTTATCGAAAAAGGATATGAAGACTATAGTTTTTCTGAAATATCACAAATTATTGAAAGTAATAATGCTAAGGTGATAGGCTTAATGTTGTTGTCAAACAATAATTATAGAGCGCAGATGTTAGTAAAAACAAATAGTGTAAATACTAAAACAATCTTAGATGATCTAAGACGCTATGGGTATGACATAGTTAGTACTCTTTCTGAAGATACTCATATCAATGATCTTAAAGAGAGAACAGAATACCTTAATAAATATCTAAACATATAATATGAAGTTTGCGATTTATGGACAGACTGCTAAACCTATAGTACAGAATATTGTACGTAGGTTGTTTAACCTATTTCAGAAACACGAGAATACAGAAGTGATTTTTGAAGAACAGTTTTACAGTCTATTGAATGAACAAGGTATTCTTGAAAAAGAATACGAGACGTTTGGAACAAATAACCCTTTGACTAGTGAAGTCGATTTTTTTATTAGTGTAGGAGGTGATGGAACGATGCTGCGTGCTGCTAATTTTATTAAGAATACAGATATTCCTATTGTAGGGATTAATGCAGGAAGATTAGGATTTTTGGCTAATGTACAACACGATAATTTAGAGGAACACATTCCTTTATTGTTTGAGAATAAATTTAAGAGATCAAAAAGATCTCTATTGAGCTTAAATTGTCAACCTGAAGAGAATAACACTTTTGATATTCAGTATGCGTTAAACGAGGTTACCGTTTCTAGAAAGAATACTACGTCTATGATTACAGTAGAGACGTATTTAGATGACGAGTTTTTAGCGACTTATTGGGCTGACGGTTTAATTATCTCTACACCTTCTGGATCTACAGGATATTCATTGAGTTGTGGAGGGCCTATTATCGAGCCAGAGACAGGATGTTTTGTTTTAACTCCATTGGCACCACATAATTTAAATGTAAGGCCATTAGTAATACGAGATAACTTAACTATAAAATTAAAAGTTAGTTCTAGAGAGAAGCAGTTTTTAGTGTCGCTAGATACAACTACGAAGGCAGTAGATAACGATACAGAGGTGATTATTACTAAAGCACCATTTACAGTTGATTTAGTAGAGTTCCCAACTCAAAGTTTTATAAAAACATTGAGAAACAAATTATTGTGGGGAGAAGATAAAAGAAACTAAAAACTCAGTAAACAATATACTTTTTAAGTAATTTGAACGTTTAAAACACAATGGATACTACACATAGTGGTAAACAGTGAGAAAAAAAAAGACTTTTAAATGTCTATATTACTATATTTGTAAATTATTTTAACAGAATGAATAAAATTCTTATATCTCTACTACTGTTACTTACATCAGTTATAGCACAGGCTCAAATTCACGAAATAGGTGTTGGGATAGGTGGCTCTAATTATGTAGGAGATATTGGTTCTACTCAATATATAGCACCAAAGGATATAGGATATAATATATTTTACCGTTGGAATAGAAGTCCTCGACACTCTTTTAGATTTAGCTATTCTAATCACTCTATATTAGGTGATGATGCTAAATCAGATATGGGAAGTAGAAAGGAAAGAGGATATAGCTTTACAAATACTGTACAACAATTGTCAGTTGGAGTAGAGTTTAATTTCTTTGAGTTTGATTTACACGAAGAGAACTTTGGTTTTACTCCATATTTGTTTGTTGGAGTATCGGGAATCAGATATAACGATTTATACTTTAGGCCGACAACCCCTATCGAGGGATTTGAGTCTACTAGTGTAGATTTAGTAAAAGGAGATAAGAAGAATTCGATAGCAATTCCCTTTGCAGGTGGATTAAAATTAAGACTTACTCCGCAAATAAATCTAAATGCTGAGGTGGCTGCACATTATACCTTTACTAATAACTTAGATGGTAGTAGCCCTACTGGAGCAAATAGAAAATCATATAGTTTTGGAAAAAATGGAAATGATTGGTTTTTTTACTCAGGTATATCAATAAGTTATACATTTGGAAAAAATCCATGTTATTGCGCAGATTAAATGAATTTAAAAGAGCAAATTAATACAAACAACTTACCTAATCACTTAGCTATCATTATGGATGGCAATGGAAGATGGGCAAAGAAACAAGGGTTCTTAAGATCCTTAGGTCATGAGAATGGCGTAAAATCTGTGCGTTCAACTATTAAGGCTTGTACAGAATTAGGAATAGGGCATTTAACTTTATATGCTTTCTCTACTGAAAATTGGAATCGCCCAAAGCTAGAGGTAGATATGTTAATGAAGCTTTTAGTGAAGTCACTGAAAAAGGAATTACCAACTTTTATTAAAAACAACATTAAACTTAATGCAATAGGAGACTTAAGTCAATTGCCTGAAAAGGCATATAAACAATTGCAAGAGGTGATGGAGCTTACTAAGGACAATACTCGCCTGACTTTGACGTTAGCATTGAGTTATGGTTCTAGAGCTGAAATCGTAAATGCTGTAAAAGAAATTTCATTTAAAGTTAAAAATAACTTAATTTCGGAGGCTGATATTGATGAATCAGTTATTAATAATCATCTTTACACGAATGCTCTACCTGATGTAGATCTGTTAGTTAGAACAAGTGGAGAGCAAAGAATCAGTAATTTCCTACTATGGCAAATCGCTTATTCTGAGCTATATTTTACAGAAGTTCTGTGGCCGGATTTTACGGAAGAAGAACTTTATAAAGCCCTTCTAGTCTACCAAGGTAGAGAAAGAAGGTTTGGAAAAACAAGTGAACAAATAAAATAAAAAACCGAATCTAATGTTTCAAAAAGGTACATCTCTTTTTGCACTGTTTATCGCAGGTTTAATATACACTCATGCAAACGCACAGGATAGTATAAAAGCCCCTTCTTTTGAAGCTCCTAAGATCTATACTTTAGGAGATATAACTGTGACAGGAAAATACAGCTTAAATCCACAAACGATAGTTACTTTTACGGGACTTTCAAAAGGCCAAAAAATAGCAGTGCCAGGGGAAGAACTTTCTCATGCTTTAAAAAAGCTATGGGGTGTTGGTTCTTTTACAGATATTAACTTCTATGAAACATCTGTAGTTGGCGATACTATAAATATCGAATTAACGATTAATGAATTGCCACGTCTTAACAGTGTTAAGATAAAAGGTTATAAAAAGGCAAAGTCTGAAGCACTTATAAAAGAAGCTAAGTTAACTAGAGGAAAAATCGTTAATGATAACTTCTTGTCTACAACGAAGTACTTCTTGTTAAATAAATATAAGAAAGACGGATACTATAACACTAAAGTTACTTTAAATACTATCGTTACTGATTCAACTAATAGAAAAGTTGATTTAGTAGTAGGTGTAGATAAAGGTAAGAAAGTGCGTATCGACGAGATTACTTTTAATGGTAACTCTCAATTGACAGATAAGAAGCTTAAAAAGGCAATGAAGGAAACGAAACAACGCAGTCCTTTTAACCCATTACGTATCTTCAAACCTTCTAAGTTTATCAAAGCTAAGTATGAAGAGGATCTATTAAAGATCGTAGATAAGTATAAAGAAAATGGATATCGCGATGCTCGTGTTATCGCTGATACTACGAGTTATGATCCTGCTACTAATAGAATGAAAATTAATATTGATGTTACTGAAGGTAACAAATATTACTTCGGTGATATTCGTTTCATTGGTAATACAGTATATACTAATAGTCAGTTAAAACAAGTATTAGGTATAGACAAAGGAGAAGTTTACAACGGTATCTTGTTAGATAAGCGTATTGATGATAAAACGAATCCTGATGCTTATAGTGTTACTAACGTGTATCAAAACAATGGATATTTATTCTCTAATGTTAACCCTGTAGAGGTTAAGACTGCGAATGATACGATTGATTTTGAGGTGCGTATTGTAGAAGGTCCAATTGCTAAGTTTAATAATATTACAGCTTCTGGTAACGACAATACACATGATCACGTAATTCATAGAGATCTTAGAACTCGTCCTGGAGAGACATGGAGTAAAGCTCTAGTAATGGAGACTATCCGTAGATTAGGAGGGTTAAATATATTCGATGCTCAAGCTATTGTACCAGATGTAAAGAATGCTGATCCAAGTTCAGGAACAGTTGATATCGATTGGCAAGTAACTGAAAAAGGATCTAGCCAGGTAGAATTACAAGGTGGTTACGGTGGTGGAGGATTCATCGGTACATTAGGACTTTCGTTTAATAACTTCTCATTGAGAAATATATTTAATAAAAAGTCTTATAAGCCTTTCCCAATGGGAGATGGACAATCATTAGCTCTACGTTTACAAGGTAGTTCATACTACCAAACATATAGTTTAAGTTTCTCTGAACCTTGGTTTGGTGGACGTAAACCTATTAACTTCTTCGGTACAGTAGCATATAGTACACAAAACTTATATGACTACGTGAATCGTCGTACAGATAGAAGTAGAGGATTTGATATTACTACAGTTCAGTTTGGAGTTGCTAAACAATTAAATGTTCCAGATGATAACTTCGTATTATCACATACATTGAGTTTCCAATATTATAATATGAAAAACTATAATACTGGATTATTTACATTCGGAGATGGAGAGTCTCGTAACTTAGCATATCAGATAGAATTGAGAAGAGATAACCGTGGTAATGACCCAATCTTCCCTACTTATGGTTCTTTCTTTAGTATTAGTGGTAAGTTCACAGCTCCATATTCATTGTTTAACAATGTAGATTATAAAAATTTAGGTAATCAACAAGAGTATAAATTACGTGCTAAGGAAGGTGCTATTGATCCAGCTACTGGAGCAGCTATACCTGCAGGTACATATTTAGATTCAAACTATAGACCAGTAAATAATTGGGAAGATGCTACTGCAGATGTAAGTAAAGTTGACCAAAAGAAATTTAACTGGTTAGAGTATTATAAACTTAAATTTAAAGGAGACTGGTATACTACTATCTATGATAAATTAGTTGTACGTACATTAGCTGAGTTTGGATTTATGGGAGCTTACAACAGTAATCGTGGAGTAGTTCCATTTGAAAGATTCTATGTTGGAGGTGATGGATTAGCGAATTATTCGTTAGATGGACGTGAGGTAATTCAATTGAGAGGTTACCAAAACCAGACATTGACACCATATAATGATAGAGGAGAACAAATTGGAGGTACTATTTACAATAAATTTACGTTAGAATTACGTTACCCTATTACATTAAAGCCTAGTGCATCAGTTTATGTATTGACATTCGCTGAAGCAGGTAACTCATTTGAGTCGTTTAAAACTTATAGCCCATTTGAATTAAAGAGATCTGCCGGATTTGGTGTGAGAGTCTTTATGCCAATGTTTGGATTATTAGGTATTGACTTTGGATATGGGTTCGATTCGGTTCCTGGAACAAATCAAAAGAGTGGATTCCAAACACACTTTATTCTTGGACAATCGTTTTAATGTACTAGTTGCATAAAAAACTGATTTAGAATGAGAACGTATTTAGCTTTAATTTTTAGTATTTTTGGTATAGTAATTTCTTTTGCACAAGGAGGAAGTGCTCGTGTGGCTTACATTGATATGGAGTACATATTAAGCCAGACTCCTGAGTATATAGAAGCAACAGGCCAGTTAGACGAAAGAGCTGGTACATGGAAATCTGATGTTGATAAGAAGAAAGCTGAGATAAAGAAGCTGAAAGATAATTTGGCAGCAGAGCGAATTTTGTTGACTAGAGAACTTATTGATGAAAAAGAAGAAGAGATTTCTATTTTAGAGGATGAACTTTTTCAATATCAACAGAAGCGCTTTGGTACTTCAGGGGATTTGATAACACAAAAGATTATGTTAGCTAAGCCAATCCAGGATCAAGTATTCGCTGTGGTGGAGGATATAGCAGAAGCTAGGAAATTTGATTACGTGTTAGATAAAAATACTGAAGCAACTATGGTAATTGCTACAAAAAAGCACGATATTAGCGACTTAGTTTTGCGTAGATTAGCAACAGCTAGACGTAAACAAGGAATGACTAAATCAGAAGCAAGAGCTGTAGAAGAAGAAGAGCAGAAAGAAGATGCAATGTCTCTTAGACAAATGAGACGTGAGGAACAAGCAAGGCTTAAGGAAGAAGCTGAGAAGCGAATGCGTCAAGAAGAGAAGAAGCGACAAGAAGAGTTAGCAAATGATGTAAACTATCAGAAGGAGCAGGAACTTAAGAAACGCAGAGAGGATCAAATCAAAGCACAACTAGACCGTCAGGCTCAACAAGAAAAGGAACGTCAGGAGAGAATAAATGCTCGCAATGAAGAGTTGAGAAGACGTAGAGAGGAAGCGGAGAGTAAACGTTCTGAAACTAAATCTGGGCCAACTACTGAAGAAAAAGTAGAAAAGCAAAGAGAAGAAATAAAGAAACGAGAAGAGGAAGCTGAACAGAAGAGAAAAGAAACTGCTGAACGAAAAGAACAGATGAAGCAGGAACGCATTAAAGAAATGCAGTCTCAGAAAGATGAAGCAGATAAGATAAAAGCAGAAAAAGAGCAAAAACTAAGAGACGAGATGGAGCGTAGAAAACGAGAAGCTCTAGAGCGTAACTCTAAAAAGAGTTCTGTAGATATCGAAAAGTTAATGGAAGAACGTCGTTTAGCACAAGAGAAGAGGGCAGCTGAGGATCAACGTAAAAAAGAAGAAGCTTTAAAACGTAGACAAGAAATGATCGAAGAGGCTCAGCGTAGAGATGAGGAACGTAGACAGAGGGCCATTAAAGAACAAGAAGAAAGAAAGCAAATGATCTTGCAAAAACAAGAGGAAGCTAGAAGACAAGCTGAAGAAGCTAGTAAAAGATAGAATAACAATAAAATAAATCAAAAATCGAGAAAGATGAGAAAAATGAAATCTTTATTAATTGCAGCTGCATTATTTTTCGGAGTGAGTTCAACTGCTGTAATGGCTCAATCTAAAGTAGCACACGTTGACGCAAGAGCTTTAATGGCTGAATTACCAGCAATGAAAAATGCTCAAGCAGAATTAAAGAAAATCGGTGAAGGATATGAGAAAAATTTCTCAACTATGATGTCTGAATACCAAACTAAGATTCAAAAATATCAAGGTGAAGCAGCTACAGCTGGTGACGCTAAAAACGAAGAGAGAGCTAAAGAAATCGACCAATTACAACAAAGAATTCAAGAGTTCCAAAATACAGCTCAACAAGAACTTCAAAAGAAAGAAGTTGAGTTAACTCAACCAATCTTAGAGAAAGCTTTAGCAGCTATTCAAAAAGTTGGAAAAGCAAAAGGATTTGAGTATGTATTAGATTCTTCTACTGGTTCTGGAGTATTATTAGCTAATGGAACTAACATTTTAGCTGATGTGAAAAAAGAATTAGGTGTAAACTAATTTTAGTTCAAAACGGATAAACATAATTAAAAACCACTCTATAATTTAGGGTGGTTTTTTTATATTTGTATATGACTAAAAACAATCCAATAGGAATATTTGACTCTGGTATAGGAGGTACTACTATATGGCGAGAGATTAACCTCTTGATGCCAAATGAAAATACTATGTATATAGGTGATCAACTTTATGCTCCTTATGGTGTTAGACCTAAGCAGGAGATAGTAGAGTTATCATGTAAAAATATAGATTATCTTCTTTCTCTTGATTGTAAAATCATTGTAGTGGCTTGTAATACGGCTACAACAATGGCTATTGCAGAGATGAGAGCTAAGTATAATGTACCAATTATAGGGATAGAACCCGCTATAAAGCCTGCTACTATTTTAAGTAAGACTTCAAAGATTGGTATTTTAGCGACTAAAGGAACGATTACAAGTGACTTCTTTGCTTCTAAGGTTAAACAGTATCCTGAAACTCAGATTATAGAGCAAATAGGGTTTGAACTAGTTACTCTTATTGAAACAGGAAGATTGCATTCTCCTGAAATGATAGATTTATTGAAGACATATCTTGATCCTATGGTAGAACAAGGGATAGATACTCTAGTGTTGGGGTGTACTCATTATCCTTATTTAATTCCTATAATAGAAACGCTAATTCCAAGTGATATTAAGATAATTGATTCAGGTAGAGCTGTGGCAAAACAGACTAGAAAAGTATTGGAAGAATTAGATTTACTTACTACGAGGAATGATCTTGGTAATAGTTGTTTTTATAGTAATACAGATGTTACTATATTGAAGAGCTTTGTCCCAGAAGCAAGTGTTGTTGAGTATAGAGATTTCTAGTAAATAGTATTGATAAAATAGTAAAAGAGATGAGTGAAAGCTTATCTCTTTTTTTGTTTATATTGATTTGGAGTATTTTTTTGGGGTGTAATAATCTTTTTACTAGATAGATAATCAGTGTTTTATGGAAATTTCAAAAACTATATTAGAGGATAGAGGTATGAGGTGTTAATGTATGCATGCATAATTGTTTGTTTTTATTAATAAATGCTTTTGAAATTGATTGATATTGCTTTTTATTTTAATAATAATGAAAAAGTAAAATTACGAATGTTAAAAATGGACTTAAATATTTGTAAAACTATAAGAACTGTATATATTTGAAATAAACGAATTATAAATAACAGTCAATTATGATAAGAAAATTATTATCACTGTCTTTGCTTACTTTGTTATCTACGTCTGCTTTTGCTGGTGGATATAGAGTTGCAATGCAAGGGAATAAACAACTTGCAATGGGACATACAGGAGTAGCAGTCATAAGCAATGGTGCGGAATCTTTATTCTTTAACCCTGCTGCATCTGTTTATTCGGAAAATAAGTTTGATATATCAGGAGGGGTTAGTTACTTAGTAGCTGACACTAAATTCCAAAATAAAACTTATGGATGGGAAAATGAGACTCGTAATCCAGGAACACCTTTTTATTTATATGGAAGTTACAAAGCAACTGATTGGATGACAGTTGGTTTAGCTGTGTATTCACCATATGGAAGTAAAGTAGAGTGGGATAAGGATTGGCAGGGATCTCATTTAGTTAATAATATTGATTTAAAAGCTATCTATTTTCAACCAACTGTAGCGATTAAGGTTAGTAAACACTTCAGTTTTGGAGGGGGACCTATATTCGTAAATGGTGGAGTTACATTCAATAAGAACTTATCTCGTAGTATGACGGATGAGCAAGGAAATAGAACAAATGTAACAGTAGAAGCTAAGAATGTAACTGCATGGGGATGGACTGCAGGTTATTTAGTAAACGTGGATGATCATTTGCGTTTAGGACTTAACTATCGTTCTAAAATTATTATGAACGAGACTAGTGGAAAGTCTAAATTTGAAAACGTACCTAGATTTGGTCAAAGTATCTTTAAAGACGGTACGATAAAAGCTGAGATGCCATTACCAGCAGAGTTAACTGTAGGGGCATCTTATACGTGGAATAAATGGTTATTTGCATTCGATTACAATAGATCATTCTGGACAGCTTATAAAGCTTTAACTATTGATTTTGTTGATAATCCAGCTATTGGTACTTCAGTAAACCCTCGTAATTACAAAGACTCAAGTACTTACCGTTTAGGAGTTCAATATACAATGAATGAACAATTGACATTAAGAGCTGGTTGGTATTATGATGAGAGCCCTGTACAAAAAGGATACTTCGCTCCAGAAACACCACGTAATGATTCACGTGCATATACAGGAGGTCTTAGTTATAAATTTAAGAATGGTATCGGAATAGACTTGTCATTCAGTTACCTACATTTCAGTGATACTAATAGTTCTTATGATTACTATATGGAAGATGGACATAATGTGTCTTTCGGTGGAACATATAAATCTGCTGTAACTAGTGGAGGTATTGGAGTAAGCTATAGTTTTTAATTTAATTAAGAAGAAATCATGAAAAAAAGATATTTATTACTATTACCAGCGATAGCTGTATTAGCTTCTTGTGAACCTTCTATTAAGGATGAAATTGACTCAAGTACGTATAGTGCAGGAGAGGCTAATTTTAGCTCTTATGTAGCAGTAGGTAATTCACTTACATCTGGGTTTATGGATGGGACTGTGTTTAAATCAGGTCAAAAAAACTCTTTTCCTAATATTTTAGCAGGTCAGTTTAAGATAGTAGGTGGGGGAGAATTTACTCAACCATCTTATGAAGATGATGTTAATGATGTAGGAGGATTATTATTTACAGGAGCTCCAAATGAAGGCTTTCCGTCTAAATTGATTGTGAATATGCAGCCTGGAGCTGATGGACAACCATTAGGACCTCAGAATATAAATAAACCTGTGACTATAGAAGCTAGTAAGCAACAGAAAAAAGCATATCACAATGCTGGAGTACCTGGAGCTAAAACGTTTCACTTAATAGCACCTGGTTATGGAAGTTTAGCAGGATTAACTCAAGGTACAGCTAATCCATACTTTGTACGTACAGCTACATCTGATAATACAACTGTGTTAGCCGATGCAATGAGTTTAAAACCAACATTTTTTACTAACTGGATTGGAGCGAATGATGTATTATCATATGCGACTTCAGGTGGAGAAGGAGTTGATCAAAATAAAGCAGGAGGTTTAAATCCAGCAGTGTATGGATCTAATGATATTACTCATGCAGGAGTATTTAAACAAGTGTATGAAGGAATTACTACTACATTAACTTCGCAAGGAGCTAAAGGAGTGGTTGCTACTATTCCTGATGTGACAGCTATTCCATTCTTTACAACTGTACCTTATAATCCGTTATCTCCTCAAGTTATTGGGGTTGACAATATCGATCAGTTAAATGTTTTTGTAGGAATGCTTAAGCAAATATTAACTGCAGCAGGTGAAGGTAGTCGTTTAGAATTATTTAGCAAGACTAAGGCTAATCCGTTGTTAATTCAAGATAAGACATTAAAAGATATGGGACCTGTATTGGTTCAAGCTATTAAAGGATTAGTAGCAAGTGGAAAATTTCCATTACCTGTTACAGATGCTGAGATAGCTTTTATCGGTGCTACTTATGGCCAAGCTCGTCATGCTACAGCTAAAGACTTAATGTTACTTACTAGTAAGTCTCAAATTGGATTGCCAGTAAAAACTGGAAATGCTGCAATGGATTCATTCTTGAAAAAAGGGGTAACTGTGCCAATCGAAGATAAATTTGTATTAAATCCAGTAGAGCAAGCTAATATTAAAGAAGCAACAGTTACTTTTAATACTATCATTAAAGCAACAGCAGCTAGTAAAGGATTAGCAGTGGCAGATATGAATGATATCTTAAACAAAGCCGTAGCTGGATTAAGAGTTGAAGATGGTCAGATTTATACAGCTGATTACTTTAAAGGGATGGGGAACTTAAATACAGTTATGTTCTCTCTTGATGGAGTACACTTAAATGCGAGAGGTTATGCATTTATTGCATCAGAGATATTAAAAACAATTAATAAACATTATAAAGCTAATATTCCATTAGTTAATCCTGCTGTTTATCCAGGTCCTACATTAGTAGTTGGTAATAAGTAAAATTCTGTTTACTTTTAACAAAAAGATTAAATATGGGATTTATTGTAAGATTATTAATTACGACTGGACTAGTTGTATTATTAGCAAACATTTTACCAGGAGTACATGTGGATAGTTTCACAACTGGTTTATGGGTAGCAGTAGCATTAGGGCTTCTTAATATGTTTTTGAAACCTATATTAGTAATATTTACTTTACCAGCAACAATACTGACGTTGGGATTGTTTTTATTTGTAATAAATGCATTGATTATACAATCGGCAGCATATTTTGTAAATGGTTTTGTAGTAGATGGATTCTGGTACGCTATGTTGTTTAGTATTGTATTGACTTTTTGTCAATCTATAGTAAATGGCTTTTTGCAAAAAGATGAGCCTAGAAGAGGATAAAAAAATTAATAGTTGAAATACAATTACTTAAAAAGTTGTTTGGGTTGTAAAAATAATATATTTTTGCAACCCAATTTTATATGTAAATACATCAAAAATGAATATCACAAGAAATAACGTAGATGCTCTTAATGCAATCGTAACTATTGAGCTTGCTAAAGAAGATTACCAAGGTAATGTAGATAACGTTTTATCTAACTACAAAAAGAACGCAAACGTTCCAGGATTTAGAAAAGGTGCAGTACCTATGAGTTTAATCGTTAAACAATACGGTAAAGCTGTATTATTTGAAGAAGTAAACAAAATCTTACAAGAGAAATTAGGTAATTATCTTGCAGAAGAGAAATTAGATATTTTAGGAAACCCATTACCAGTAGCTAATGATATTAACTGGGATGCTGATGTATTAAAATTTGATTTCGAATTAGGATTAGCTCCTGAGTTTACTTTAGACTTAGAAGGTAAAAATAAAATCAAAAAGTTCAAAGTTGTAGCTGATGATGCTATGCTTGATGAGCAAGTTGAGTTTATCCAAAAACAATATGGAAAAATGATCTCTAAAGAGGTAGTAGAAGAAACTTCAGAAATGGTAGGTACTTTTGCTAACGAAGAAGAGGGAATCAACAATGAAGTTAAAATCGCTGTAAGCGACATTAGAACTAAAACTAACCAAAAGAAATTTATTGGTAAAAAAGTAGGTGACCAAGTTACTGTAAGTACTAAAGGTTTATTCGAAGATGACCACAAATTAATGGAAGTTTTAGCTGTTGATCACGATAGAGTTCACGGTTTAGAAATCGATGTAGTATTCACTATCAACGAAATCAACGAAACTGAGAAAGCTGAATTAAACCAAGAGTTATTCGACAAATTGTTCGGAGAAGGTGTTGTAACATCTGTTGAACAATTAAAAGAAAAAATCAAAGAAGATGCTGAGAAACAATTCGCAGCTCAAGCTGATCAAAAGTTCTTAAACGATGTTTATGAGCACTTATTAGACAGTTCTTCTTTTGAATTACCAGCTGCTTTCTTAACTAAATGGTTAATGGATGCTGGAGAAACTCCAATGACAGCTGAAGAAGCTGCTGCTGAGTATGCTAAATCTGAAAAAGGTTTACGTTTCCAATTAATCGAAGGAAAAGTAATGTCTCAATTTGACTTACAATTAAACTTCGAAGAAATTAAAGAACACACTACTAAATTAATCAAAGAACAAATGGCTCAATTCGGTCAAATGGATCCTGAAGATAAAGTAGTAGAAGATATCGTAGCTAGAGTAATGTCTAACCAAGATGAGGTAAGACGTATTTCTGAGCAAGTAATGAATGAAAAAGTTTTAGCTTTATTCAACGAAAAAGTAAAAGCTGAAGTAAAAGAAGTTTCTTACAAAGATTTCGTTAAGGAAATGTACGGAGAATAATATCCGAAAAAAAATAAGTATATTTGAGCGTCTTTCTGGCTACAGAAAGGCGCTTATTTTTTTATTGAGTATTAAACAAAATTGAAAAAGAATATGGATTTTGGTAAAGAGTTTCAAAAGTTCGCTACAAAGCACCAAGGAATAAACAGCATGTACTACGATAAAATCGTAAGTAGCATGACTCCTTATATTATTGAAGAAAGACAAATGAATGTTGCATCTATGGATGTATTCTCTCGTTTGATGATGGATAGAATTATTTTTTTAGGAACAGCTATTGATGATTATGTTGCAAACATTATTCAAGCTCAATTGTTATTCTTAGAAAGTGTAGATAACCAAAAAGATATTAGTATCTATGTTAACTCTCCTGGAGGAGGTGTATATGCTGGTTTAGGTATCTATGATACAATGCAGTTAATCAAACCTGATGTAGCTACTATCTGTACAGGTATGGCAGCTTCTATGGGAGCAGTATTATTATGTGCTGGGGCTGATGGTAAACGTTCTGCATTACCTCACTCTCGTGTAATGATTCACCAACCATTAGGTGGAGCTCAAGGACAGGCTTCTGATATTGAGATTACAGCTCGTGAGATTTTGAAATTAAAGAATGAATTATACGAAATCATTTCTAAACACTCTGGACAATCAATGGAGAAAGTACACCATGATAGTGATCGTGACTACTGGATGATAGCTCAAGAAGCAAAAGAGTATGGAATGATTGATGAGGTTTTAATTAGAAAATAATTTATGGCTAAAGACGAAATGTCATGTTCATTTTGTGGACGTGCTAAATCTGATACTAATATTTTAATAGCAGGTATAGATGCTCATATTTGTGATAGATGTGTAGAGCAAGCATACGGTATCGTACTTGAAGAAGAACAATCTAAAAACTTAGGTGATTTATCTTCAGATTTATTGCTTAAGAAACCAATGGAAATTCGTGAGTTCTTAGATGAATATGTTATTGGTCAAGATCAAACGAAAAAAGTAATGTCTGTAGCTGTGTACAATCACTACAAACGTTTATTGCAAGAGTTAAATGGTGATGACCAAGACATCGAAATTGAAAAGAGTAATATCTTAATGGTTGGACAAACTGGTACAGGTAAGACTTTAGTGGCGAAGACTATTGCTAGAATGCTTAATGTGCCTTTAGCTATTGTAGATGCTACTGTATTAACAGAAGCAGGTTATGTAGGTGAGGATGTTGAAGGTATTTTAACCAAGTTACTTCAAGCTGCTGATTATGATGTAGAAAAAGCAGAACGCGGTATTATCTTTATCGATGAGATTGATAAGATTGCTCGTAAGAGTGATAATCCATCTATCACACGAGATGTATCTGGAGAAGGAGTTCAACAAGCTCTATTAAAGCTTCTAGAGGGAAGTGTAGTAAATGTACCACCAAAAGGAGGTAGAAAACATCCTGATCAAAAGTTTATTGAAGTAAATACTAAAGATATTCTTTTTGTGGCAGGAGGTGCTTTTGATGGTATTGAAAGAATTATTTCTAAGCGTTTAAATATGCAAGCAGTTGGATATAAATCTACTGTAGAAGGAGATTTAATCGATCGTAAGAATTTAATGCAATATATCATTCCTAAAGATATTAAGGATTATGGATTAATTCCTGAAATTATTGGAAGATTACCAGTGTTAACACATATGGATCCATTAGATAGAACTACGCTTAGAGCGATTCTAACTGAACCTAAAAATGCTTTGATTAAACAGTATGAAAAATTGTTTGATATGGATGGTATTAAGTTCTCTATTACTGATGAAGCTCTTGACTACATTGTAGATAAAGCTTTAGAATATAAATTAGGAGCAAGAGGATTGAGATCATTATGTGAAGCTATCTTGACTGATGCTATGTATGAATTGCCTAGTAAAGATGAGGTAAAAGAACTTGTAGTTGATAAAGATTACACTGTTCACGCTTTGAATAAAAACTTATTGCAGCGATTAGAAGTTGCATCTTAAATAAAAAAATAGGCTGTCCATTTGGGAGAGCACTGAAAAAGTGAGCTATTTCAGAGTTTCTCGTTTTCATAGGCACAAAAAAGACGCTTTAAAAGAGGTTTAAGATAACCTTTCTTTAAAGCGTCTTTTTATTTAATTAAATTGAGTTAAATATATTGGAGCTTATTTAAGCATAAATAGGCTTTTTTATACGTGATAATAGAGCTTATAAGATTACCTTATAGTAATTTCAGTATTCTTTTTAGGTTTACAGTAAAAATAGCCAGGGCACCTTGCATTTGCATAGAGGTTAAGCCATAAGAAATCGCTGTATCATATCCATGTACATTCTTTAGTTCGGCATTTTTAGCTTCAATTTTGTAGCGATGTTTCGATTGTTCTTTAAACTCTTGTGTTTGTTCAAAAGCTATTTGATCTAAATGTGTTTGACTTGATATAGAAACAGAATATGATTTAGTTTTTGCACCTGGTTTATAACAACCTTCTCTTAAAGGGCATTGTTTACATTTCTCTACGTCAAAGTAATATGTTTTGACTTGATTAACGTTATCTCCTTTTTTGCCTTGAGTGGCCTTTCTAATAGCTAAATGACCAGCAGGACAGACAAACATATCAGCATCTTTGTTAAAATCAAATTGATCTTCTTTTTTTCTTGCTCCTTGACTAATAACAGGGTTTACTTTAGAAATGACCTTAATTTTATTCTCTTTTGCATATACTAAATTGTCTTTTCCAGAGTATGCCCGATCTCCTATGACAGATTTAACAGTCATTCCATTTTTAATAGACTCTTCTATTAATGTAGGTAATACTGGACCATCTCCTTTTTCACCCGAAGTTACTACTGCTGCAGTGATAATACGTTCTTTACTCATAGCTATATGAGTTTTGTATCCTAAGAAAGATTCTTCTTTAGACTTATATCCTATACGAGCGTCTTGATCTTTAGAAAGATCGCGTTGCTCTTGCACGTCTTCTAAAGCTTCTTTTAAAACATTGATTTTCTCACTTACCTTCGGTAAACTACTAATGGTTTGTCTCTTTTCTAAGCAATCAAGTAGTGCTTTACAATAAGCCATTTCATTTTCCACACTATCCTCTGTATTTTTAGCAGGTAATTGATCTTTTAGATTAGCATCTGTCTCATAAATAACTTTACGTAAGTTCTTTGATCGATATCTTAGGAATTCTATCGCTGATGTTGAATTTGATCTACTCTGAGTGTGTGTGGCATCAACTATTATAGAATCTGATTTGATTATTCCTTTTGCTACTGCTAAAGCTACAGATTTACTAATCAATAATTCTAAAAGGTTAGTGTCTTCAAGGCGTAATTTTCTAAACTTAGTTAAGGTGCTTGCGTCTATGACAGGTTCTTCAATTGTCATATCTAAGAAATATTTAAATGACAAGTCATAACGTGAGCGTTCTACCACATCTACATCGGATATATCAAATATTGTCTTTAATAATAGATATTTAAAAAGGCGTATAGGTGAATAAGCCATTCGGCCATTATTAGAACAGTATTTACTTGATAACTCTTCATAGATAAAACTGAAGTCAACTAAATCATTTATCTTTCGTAGCGTGTTGCTTTTGGGAACCAACATGTCGTATAACTCTGAATATTTACTAAATGATATTGTTTCTTGATGACCTACCATAATATTATTGATATATCAGGCAAATCTAAAAAAACAAAGGGTTAAAATAAGAATCTAAATGATTCTTATTTTAACCCTGATACTATATTAGGACTTTTTCAGTGCCCTCTCCATTTGGGCAGCCTATTTTTTATTGAGTGAACTTCTTTTTTAAGTTCATATATTTTTTTAGTTGATTAGATGCTATTTTGTTTTGATTAATTAAGTACTGTAGTTTATTGTCTAAAACATTTATCTCTAACATTAAGTCAGAGTATGATTTTAGAGCGTTTTTATCACCATACAAAGCTTTTTTGTACAAGTTGGAGTAATTGTTCGCATGTTTATCATAAACTGTCAAGAGAGAGTCTATTTCGGTTTTAGTAAATAGGCTAACCTCACGTTTATTGTTAGGTGTATCTATACTTTCATTACATCCTGAAAATATCATAAAAACAACTATTGTTAATAAGTAAATATACTTTTGCATAGATAGTGTATAGCTAATTAAAGTGCTAAAGTATATGGTTATTCTAGCAGTGTTTTACGGAAAACCTCATTTGGTGAATATTTATGTCAAAAAGTATCTAAATAGTATACTCACTAAGTGAATTAACTGTTTAGATAATACCTAAATCCTTAACGATACTTATTAAGTGAATAGTGTTTTTAGCATTAAAAGAAGCCTTTAGTTTACTTATTCTTTTTTCTATGCTACTAGTACTAGTGATAGTATGATCCGCTTCTTTTAGTTTAGTTCCGATATCACTTTGTGAATGACCTTCAGAAAGAAGTCTTAGTATAGTAAGATCCTCATCTTGTAAAATTAAAGAAGTAGGATTATCTTTTACTTCTTTAATATCTGGGGATAAGTATGGCAAGGTGCCTTCTTCCTTAATGTAAGTAATTGCTGCTAGTAATTCCTTTATACTATTTCTCCCTTTACTGATATAAGCATTTACCTTCAGATGATCGATTAGGTCAGTTACTTCTATATATCTGTTTTCGATAGAATAGACTATTATCTTTAATTCTGGTTGTTCTTGACGGACTAATGCTATTAGATCTGCACCTCCTTTTAACTTGGTATCTCTGTAGTCTTCTTGAAAAGAAAGATCAGAAATGATTAAATCAAAGGGAGCATTGTTTTTAATAGCGCCTTGTATCTTTAGCCACGCGTCATCACAGTACTTTGTACTGTATATTTCTGCTTGAGGTATGTTATCTGTTAAAGCCTGTACAATACCAACATTGATACTGTCATAGTCTTCAACAACTAGTATTTTCTTAAACATAGTTTTTCTTTGGTAATTGGATATTATATTTTACTCCTAATTGATTAGTAGAATCAAAGGTAAATGTTCCTCCAATATTTTTGATACGGTTTTCCACATTCAGTAATCCGTTTTTAGATTTAATGTTCTCCTGTATGATCCCAACGCCATTATCAGAGTAAAAAATATTAAAACTTTTTTTATCATCAGTGAACTTGAATACAACAATAGTTGCCATACTGTGTTTCTTCAAGTTGACTAATAGTTCTTGTATAACTCTGTAGATGGTTATTTTTTGATTCTTATCTAATAGTGTAAAGTCGAACTTATCTAAACCAGAAAGAATTATTTTACAATTGGCAGTACTATACTCGTTAAAGAGATTGGTCAAGTGTGATGCGAACGTTCCATCAGTAGCAATTGAACTGTGTTGTAAGGAGATATTTCTAGCTTTTTTGTAGATTGACTCTAAGTCTGATACCAAATGATTTTTAGCCTCTGTCGCTTCTAGATTAAAATTCTGAGTATAGGTCAATGTGTTGAATACATCATTAGCTAACTCATCGTGTATTTTCTTAGCGATATTTGTTTCTGTTAAATATGCCTGTTGTATTTTATCTAATCTATGGCGTTGCCTTATTTTTCTATAAATAAAAGAGATTACAAAGCCTCCAGTTATTAAAATAATAAGAGCAATGTATAAAGCATTTTTATTTCTAGCAGAGACTAGCTCACTGTGTTGTAAATCTAGTTTTAGCTTGGTGTTTTCTTGCTCGTGTAGTTGAAAATCATATCGAATTTTTGCAAATTGGTTTTTTGCCTTTTGATTCTCAGTAGAGATCTCTTTAGATAACTCGATATAACTTTTTAAATATTCAGGAGATTGCTTCAGATTAGATTTTACTAAATACTCTAACGCTAATAATTTATCGTTTTTATTTTTGAAGTTTTTGGAGATATTATATGCTTTTGAAGCATAGTCATATGCAGAAGTATAGTTTTTATTTAGAACATAATATTCTGCTAAAGTGATATAGCTTCTAAATATATCATCTTGGTTTACGTTATTTAGACGTATAGTTAATGATTCTTTTAGTTCATTTAACCCTTGAGTGTTATTTTGCTTAAAGAGTGCTTTACCCAAGTTGTTTAAAGTTCTAGCATGTTCTAAAGGAAGGTTTTTAAGGACATCAGACGAAGTTAAACTTTTAAGAATCTTTATAGCTTGAGTATTATTCTCTTGATTGATATAACTAGCCGCAATATTATTATCAATGATAGAATTCTCTTGCTCAGATGTGACTATAGATTTTGCTAAACTGTAGTAATGTATAGCAGACGTGTGATCTTTTAACTCAAAATAGCAGTTTGCTAGTAGAGTGTAAATATATACTTTAAAAGAGTTTTCTTGTTTATCTATATCTGGTAGTTCATGAGTAATTACCTCTTGAGCGCTATTTGGATCACCAATAATTAGGTAAATTGTTGCTATTCTTAGATTGTTGTAAGTAATACTTTCTTTCTTTTCAGTCTGTTTAAAATAAGAGTTAGATTTTAAAAATTCATTAAATGAATCTTCTAGCTGATTTAGTGAATAGAAACTATCTGCAATCTGTTGATGATGATAACCTTTCTTTAGTTCTAGGGCATAACTAGTGTCTTTATGTTTATTATGACATGAAGTAAGTAGAAAAACTATTAATAGTTTTAAAATAAATTTCGAAGAATAAAAAGTTAGTAGATGTCTTTTCATTCTTCGAAATTAGTGTTTTTATTTGAGGTTAATATGATTATTTTTGAGGAGGTTTAATAGGAGGTAATCCCCAGTCGTGGTCTATTTGTTCTTGGTCATTATTAAAATTACTTTTAAGTTTTGTAGGAGGTTTAATAGGAGGTAACCCCCAATCTTTATCCACTTCTTCTTCATTGTTTAAACTACTTTTAAGTTTTTTAGGAGGTTTAATAGGAGGTAACCCCCAGTCTTTTTCCAATTCATCTTCATTGTAGCTGTTAACCTTTGTCTCTTTTTTAATCTCTAGTTGATTATCATCCTTATCACAGCTAACCACCGTTAGAGTGAATGTTCCTAATAGCATTGCTAATTGTACTCTTTTTTTCATCGTTTAAAACATTAAATATTAAGCGTCAAAAACAGATGTTGTGTTGAGGGAAGCAGGTTGCTAAATGTGACATAAAATGGCTTCCTTGTTATTTTAATATCACAGGTAAACAACCCATATAAATGTTTCGTACTTTTGAAACATCACAACGCATATCTGATTTTCGACAGGACAAAGGAATGTCGACTTGAAGAGGTTAATGTGTTGTTTATCTGATGATTCTGATAATTCCGATTATACCGTTTTGTATTAAACAGTAATTATGACCTTACTAACATCTACTAATTATATAGACAGTATAAAAGCACATATTGACAATGTTAAGCTTTTGTCTAAGTACACATCTTTATTATCACCTTCTCCAGCTTTGTTAAAAGACTATTGCTTTAGTGTATGTAAGCGAAGTGACTTGACGATAGGTGATAGAGATATACTAAAAACATTTTTAAAATCTAAGAGCAGTGATCTAGAGGATATTCTGTCAGCCCTTCAGAAGTTAGATATTGATAAGTTTAAACCCGTTCAGAATTTTCTTAATGGAAAAACGGTTGCACCCAAAAACCAAACTATAGTTGAAATAATAGCTCTGTTCTATGACTTTGAACCTAGACCATTAGGCAAGTATTTAGGTAACGCGAACAAAGTCAATCAAGAAGATCTTCATGAGGTTGTTGACAGGGAAGAGGAGAAAGAAATTGTAGAGGAGAAAGAAGATAGATTAGAAACAGTTAATGTGCCTACTGGTATTAGTTCAGTAGTAGAGGAATCTAAGTTGTCAGGGAGTAAACAGAACAATAGTTTAAAGAAAAAACTCATTGTTGGGATAAGTAGTCTCGCCGCATTAATAGGAGGAGGGTATGGAGTGACTAAAGTTGCATATTTTTCAGATAGTGATCAATGCATCGTGTGGGAGGAAGATAAGTATATAACTTGCGACTGTGCAGAAGGCATGACGGCTTATGAACAAGATAAAGGTAATATGCCTGTTCGATATAATGAAAGTCTCTTAAAAGGCTTTAGAAGGATTAATGTAGATTGTAACACTTCCTTTTTTAAAGATAATAAACCTAAGGTTTGGTTTGTTAAGACAGGAGCAGATCAGCATGAGTATTTTAGCAGCCCTGGAAATGGTACACATCCTACTTTAAATAAGACAGTAAAACCTGTATCACAATATCATTTGAATAAATATATTTATCCAAATTGTCCATAACAGAATGAGGTCAGACAAACACGATGTTTATCTGACCTCTTTTTGTTATTCCGATTATTCTAATGATATCTAGTTATGTTATCCAGCAACATTGTATTTAATGAATTTTAACCCCTTATCTGTCATATCGAAGTAGAACCAGATTATATATTCATCTTCTGATTGGTAACTAGAATATCCATCGCTAAAATCTCCAAATATTTCACTGTGCTTGATTCTTCCTTCGGATAAGATTACTTGAGTATTGGTAAATTTGATATAATAGATAGAGATTGCATCACCATTATCAACAGTTACTTTATAGAGGCCTTCATTTTGTGTCCAATTAATGCCATCTATACTACATACATCAAATATTGATTTGAAAGAACTCATAAGTTCAACTTCTCTATCTGGGGTAGGAACAAGTTTGTCAAATTGTACTTTATCATTAGCATGAACTATTTTTTTAAGCTCTTTTAAATCATTAAGGGCCTTAACGCGCATTTCTTTTTTCTTTGTTTCAACCTTTTTAATTAAGTCAACTAATGTATTTTCATTAGCATCTAGTGTGATAGTGTTATTTGAACTAGCAGGCTTATACCATTTTTGTCGTTCGAAATAGTTTGAATATTTAGAATTAGTAAATACATAACCTTTCTTTGCAAGTATTTCGGATCAATCCTAAAAGTTGTGTGTGAATTAAAAAGAGTAGATCTTTGTTGATAATAAATAATAATGATGGACAACTATATTGAGTTTGTAAAGATGATCTTACCAGAGTTCTTGGTAGAACATTTTAATTTAATCAAAACAGTAAAACAAGGAGAGACTATGCATCTGTATTTTGAAGAACTAAATGTGGTTCCCTCCGAAGCAAAAGACCGTATCCTTATCGCTCATGGCTTCCATAATGAGATAACAATACAAGACTTTCCTTTACGAGGAAATAGTGTTTATTTACACGTAAAACGTCGTCGTTGGTTAGATAAAAC
>NZ_FNYS01000010.1 GCF_900109075.1 Myroides marinus
TAGACATGCCCCAAAAAGTTAGACACTTTTTGGGGCATTTTTTATGAGTAGAAAACAGAAATACAATTTCGAGTTTAAGTTACGTTTAGTAACTATTATTTTGGAAGGGAAAGACAGTATGTGTGGACTTTCAGGATCAGAAAAAATTAGTGAGTTTAACCTTTACTTTTGGCTTAAACTATATGAAGCTTATGGAGAACAAGGATTACGAGGAATCTCCAAAAACAAATTCACTATAGAAGAAAAAGTTCATATTATTCAGGAGCATCAAAATAGTGGTTTATCTTTGACAGACACCTGTGTGAGATATAGAATTTCAAATCCTTCTGTCTTATTCCAATGGATAGCCAAATTTAAAAGCAAAGGATTTAAGGGTTTAGAAGATAATCGGGGTGTACATTTAAAGAAAAACAAAAAAATTACCTCAATGACAAAGAAAAGCGCTATTCCTGGGATAAAAAGCTCAATGACTGATTTAGAAAAATTGAAAATTGAAAATGAATATTTACGTGCAGAAATTGCTTATCTAAAAAAGTTAGAAGCCTTGGCTCAAAGCAAGCAAGCCAAAAAGAAAAAGCCGTAATAGTTACGGAGCTAAGGCGCGATCATAATTTAAAACACCTACTACACTTAGCAGGGCTAGCTCGTAGTTGTTATTATTACCATATAAAGAGTGTTTCTTTTTTGGATAAACATGTGAATTTAGTCAAACATGTAGTTGATATCTACAATAAACACAAAGGATTGTATGGATACAGACGTATCACATTAGCTCTTAGAAAAGAGTTAGGAATACCTGTAAACTTTAAAACTATCGCTAAGATAATGAAGAAATCAAATCTTAAAAGCATAATCCGAGTTAAGAAATACAGGTCTTTTAGAGGAGATGTTGGTAAAGAAGCAGAGAATATACTTCAACGAAATTTTAAAGCTACAGAGCCTCATCAAAAGTGGGCTACTGATGTGACAGAATTTAATGTAAAAGGAAATAAATTATATTTATCTCCAATTATAGACTTATTTAATGGAGAGATTATTAGTTATAATTTATCTACTTCACCCAATTATAAACAGACTATTGACATGCTTGATAAAGCATTTAAAAAAAGGAAAAAAGAGAATAGAGCACATATCCACACTATACTTCATTCTGATCAAGGATGGCAATATAGACTACAAAAATATCAACACAAACTCAAAGCTAATAACATTATTCAAAGTATGTCTAGAAAAGGGAATTGTCTAGATAATGCTATTATAGAAAATTTCTTTGGAGTGCTAAAGTCAGAACTATTTTACCTGAAGAAATATACTTCGATAGTAGAATTGAGTAAAGAGATCAAAGACTATATTAAATATTACAATAACGATAGAATAAGGATTAACTTAAATGGAATGAGCCCGATAGAATATCGAGCTCATTATATTAAAAACATTGCATAACTTAGTCCAACTTTTTGGGGTCAGTCCATGTTATAGGCTTTTTATAAATCAAATGATTCTATTATACACTCTATATCTTATACTATTAGAGCAATCTCTTATTAAACGCCAGCCAGATAACAAATGATGTTATTCCATAATCTAATAATGCCAAAAATAAAACTTGCCAGGTAATACGTTCAATCCCCAACCATGTACTCATCATCATGATGTGAAATAACATAAAGGCTATAAGGTAAGCCTTAAACCAACTCCACTTAAACACATCTTTCAGTATTATATAGCTTAGAAGAAAAGGAATAAAAGCAAACCACAAAACAACTATAGAATAAAAAGGAACGATAAATACAATCTGAACATATGACATATAATCAACTGCTCCACTACATTTAAAAAACAATTTATCCAATAAGAAATATACCCCTATAGATACTTCTAAGTGTACTAAAATTAACCATAAATTCATATTCCTCTTACTAAACATCAGCTAACAATTAAAATTTCCTATTACTAAAATTAGCAATTATTATGAGATATTTCACCTCTATTCGTTGCACTAATCAAACAATATAAACATTGTACATTCCCCTTCACTTCTCATAACTAGTACTAAATGAGATTCCACCTATTCACTCTTCAAGCTACTTATTTTTTATAGTTACTTTTTTTGTTTTTTACTCAAATAAGACAAATTTACATACCGAAATAAGCCATTTTAGGTTATATTTTTTTAGAATAAAGTCTAAAAAGGGGCTTTCAAGAGCTAAAAATCAAAAAAGCATATCATTTTTTTTAATCTCAACACGAGACTTTTTAACAATAAACAATTATATATCAGCACATTACATAAATACAATCAAAATACACTTAAATACTAGGTAGTCCCTTAATGCTAGTAAACACAAGCACTCAAGCTAGATCCTTCGACAATTAGTGGAGAATACTTCGAGAATAGTGGGCAAAAGAAGCAGTTTGTCGAACAATGCTCCTTTAATTATCCTCTTATTCTCCTATTAAGTGCTTCACAAAAGGCTTGCACAACTCATCAATCTTACCTTTTATTATATTATTGTACTCACTAGTGTCATTGATTGAGTACTACTATTGACCTCTTTATTTGATATACTCATGATCAGTCTAAAATTTGGTACAGACATTTGTCCTAGACAGCTCAAAAAAATATAGCTACCTTTGCTTAGCAAAAAATGTAATAAAATGAAAGAACAGAATACTGCAAAAGGTGTTTTATTAGTTGCCATCGGAGCTTCTAGTTTCGGGATGTTGGCTTCGTTTGTAAAACTTGCATACAAAGGCGGTTATACAACTGCGGAAGTAACTTTATCACAAGTCCTTTTAGGGTTATTATGTGTAACTTTAATCAATACACTTCGCAAAAAACCAGCTGATGAAGCTAAAGCATCTTCTAAAGATATCAGACAATTAATCTTAGCGGGAACATCGATGGGATTCACATCTGTATTATATTATATGGCTGTAAGTTATATCAATGCTTCTATCGCTGTAGTACTGTTAATGCAGTCTGTATGGATTGGTATTGTATTAGACAGTATTGCTACTAAGACATTTCCTAATAAGCTAAAGATAGTATCTGTCATACTTATTCTAAGTGGAACAGTGTTAGCTACTAATATACTAGCAAGTGAAATACAACTTGACATCAGAGGAGTAATCTTTGGATTTATGGCAGCATGTTCTTTTGCTACTACTTTATTTGCTTCAGGACGTATTGCTAATCACTTAGCCGCACCTAAACGCAGTATGTTTATGCTTTGTGGAGCAGCGACTATCGTGTGTATCTTTGTATTTGTGACTCAAATAGGTCCTAATAACTCTGAAATCATGATGAACTTCTACACGTCATTCTCTGATAATACCACTGGTATTCGTGACTTTGACTGGAGTATCTTCTACGGATGGGGATTAGTATTAGCCTTATTTGGTACAGTATTACCTCCTATCTTCCTTAATATGGGATTCCCATTAACAGGGGTTGGTTTAGGTAGTATTATCTCTTCATTAGAATTACCAGCTTCTGTAACAGTAGCATTCTTCGTATTAGGAGAGAAAGTAATCTTAATTCAGTGGACAGGTATCCTAATGATCTTAGGGGCTATCGTACTAATGAATAGCAACTTATTATTTAAGAAAAAAAGTACTGAAGTAATAGAATAACTTCCTTACTAGTTTATATGATTTTTAAAAAGTCTTCTCCGTCATAGAGAAGACTTTTTTATTTAGTTATGCTCGTTATATAACATTACCTTCTTCATTCCAGTAATAACTATCTGGATAGATACGCTCACCGAAAATAGCAGTACCTACACGTACTATAGTAGCCCCTTCTTCTATCGCTATCTCTAGATCGTGACTCATCCCCATAGACAGTTCGTTCATTTCTACATTGGGTAAATTAAGCGCTATAGCTTCTTGTTGTACGCGTTTTAATAACTGAAAACATGGGCGTACTAATCGCTCTTCTGCACTGAATAGTCCTATCGTCATCAACCCCTTTATACGTAGTCTATCATACGTAGCTACCTCCTTAATAAAGTCAATAGCCTGCTCAGGTGCAACACCGAACTTACTATCCTCATCAGAAGTATTCACCTGGATTAATACATCCATAGTGCGGTCATCCCGCTCTAATAACTGTTGTAACTTCTCCACTACACTGATGCGATCTATAGACTCTATACAAGAAACCCCATACTTTAAGATATCCTTTATCTTATTAGTCTGCAGATGCCCTATAAAGTGACGAGTACAGTTATCCGTACCTATTCCTTCATACTTATCTCTAAGCTCCTGTACTTTATTTTCACCTATCAGAAGATACCCTTGTGCGATAGCTATCTTAATTCGTTCAGCATCTACAGTCTTCGTTGCTAACAACAATTTGACCTCATCACGAGACCTATTTGCTTGTACACAGGCAGCAGTTATCCGCTTCTCTAGTATTGATAAGTTATTCTTTATATTGGCTTCCATATTACTTAATTTTTTAAAAAACAGATATCCCTAAGATTGCAGTTCAGGGATATCTTATCACTAAACAACAATTAGTATGCTTAAATAATCTATACTAACATTTGTTATGCAAATATAGATTACAGTTCTCATACTAATATAGCACAGATTTCACAATATAAACTAGTCCAGATCGACTTAATTCAGAACAATACCACTGCTTTGCAACCTTTGAATAAGCATAAAATTAAACAACTCACTAATGAGTGAATATTAATACTTGTAATCTTTTAAAACTGCATATTTTAATTACCTTTACCGCCATAATAAATCAAAAAATGCGAAATACCTTTCTACTTGTTATACTACTTTGTGCCCAACAACTTATAGCTCAACAGAACAATCAACCATTTTACTTTGACTTAAGTTATGAAAGAGTAGAAAAAGGATCTAGAGTAGAATATTATGCTACTCATACTCCTATTGAGCATAGTGTATTATCAGATATTACACTCTACCGAATAGATACTAATGCTCCTTCTATTAAAGGACAAGCTATCTGGGATGGTAAGAAAATAGAATTTAAAAACAATGTATATACCTACCTAAGTGATGGAAAGTTATTAAGCGTAAAACACTATGATGCTAACAAAAAAGCTTTTACACATGAGGTAAGTTATAATCCTGCTACTAGAGATTCACTAGTAATGTTACATACTCCTTCAAGCCGTTATGAGGGTGAAATATACGATTCGTATAACGGGAAGTTGTTCTACACTCGCCACCAACAAGGAATACCACGAACTGAAATAGTGTATAACCTCAACAATCAAAAGAATAGATTAGAAGTTAATTATAACAAAGATTACGAGACAATAGACGAAGCGTATTACGATGAAGCTGGTACTAAGAAATACACTCTTATGTATCAGAACAATGAACCTTATAGTGGTACTAGTGTTATATTAAGCTATAAAAACTTTGGTATTGGTATATTTAGTGAGTTCGTAGATGGTGAAGAGATAAAGCAAACAACTTACTACTCTTCTGGCAAAATAAAACAGAAACGCACTAGTAAAAACAGTATAGTAAAGACAGAAACTTATAGCCAAAATGGAAAGCGCTTAGCTGTGTTTACGGAGAAAAAAACAGAAGATGACAATACTATCAATAAAACAGGTACTAAATATGTGTTTGATCATTTATTTGTTGACTTTGACAGAGTACTAGAAGAGCAATATTACAACGGTGATCTACTACAAAAAAAGATAGATTATAAGTATGAAAAGGATACTAAATACGCTTCCATTGTTACTAAATATAAAGATGGTTTGCCTGTATTAACTGAGTATTTTGATACACATAATAATAAGATTGATCAAGCTACTTATCTCGATAACGATACTAAGATAAAAGATGGGTTACAAGTTGACTCTTCTACCTATGATGTCTATAAAAAAGAGGGAGAGACAATTAAAGAAATACACAAATACGGAACACAAGAAGTGTTCTCTATAGAAACTCCTACTCATACTACATTCTACTCTCAAAAAGGAGAAGAATTAGGTAAAGTGACCAATTATGAAAGCTACTGGGGACAACGATTATATGACACAGGTGATGTATATGAACTTATCTATGACATTCCGTTACTTACCTCTAAATATCAAGACAAAAAGATGGTTTATAAGGTAGAGTATAGTTTTGATACAGTAGAACCTAAGCTAGCAGTAGAACAGTTCTTTACAGAAGAGGTAATGACAGAGCAAAAAACCTATCACAAGAATGGGCAGCTTAACGAACATACTATTATTGACCCAAAGAGCTCTAGTTCATTAGAACAAACAGGTAGACAATTAGATCAATCTAACCACACTAAAAAGTCAAATCTATAGTGTTAACTCTATTGATTTATAAGGCAACTAAGCAATTCACTGTTTTCAGTGATTTTGCTATTATAGCCATAAATTAATCCTAATTTGAGAAAATATTACTCAATACTTCTTTATTTTTACCAAGTATAAAAACACAAAATAAAATATTACTATGATTAAAAAGATTTTTTCACTAGCCATATTATTTTCGACTCCGATGTTTAGTCAGGTTGCCAGAGATACTATCTGGGTAGATAGCTACGACTACATCAGTACGAAAAAAGACGCTGAATCTTTTAAACTTGCTAAGCCTATAAAAGGTAATTCTAATCTACAATCTATTGAGGTATACAACGCTAAAACTAGACTGATAGAAAGCAAAGGTAATGGAGTATTCCAAGATGGTAGCGCTACTGTATTATACCAAGGAGATGTAAAATACTACAATAAGAATGGAAAGGTAAATGCTACTTATACATATGATGAGAACAATATGATTACTAATAGTGAATCTATTGATCCTCGTAATGGTAAAGTATATAAGTGTGCTTACTCAGATAACAATCTATATAATGGAGAGGCATTCTATGACTGGAAAGGAGTATATGTATATATGCTAGTAGAAGACGGGCACTATAAAGAATACTTAGTAATCAATCCTAAGAATGACAAGAACAGAGTAGTCTATACATTTGATGAAAACAACATACTATCTGCTGAAAGCTATTATGACGAAAGTGGAAAAGTAGTTCATACTGGTACTTATAGCGAGGGACAAAACTATAATGGTGAGTTTACTTTACTTAACTACGATGAATTTGGTATCTTAAGTATCTCTAAATATGCTGATGGAGTAAGCTTAAACACTACTAGCTATTATAAAAATGGTAAAGTTAAGAGTACATCTGTAGTAAAAGGTAACTTAACTTCTGAGGTTTACTTTGACAAAAATGGTAAACAATTAGGTACATATTCTAGTAAATTAGAAGATGATGGATACTCTACTTATCAGAATGGAACATTGTATTATTTCAATGCTTATGGTACTGATCCTGATGAAATCTATGCTATCTATCACTATAAAGATAACGCTGCTATTAAAGTAGAAGATTTCTATGTAGCTCCTGAAAAGAATACTGTCAAAATGATTACTTATAACAGTGAGGAGAACCTAACACTGAAGAAAGAGTACTTCACACCTGATGGTAAACTAAAAGGACAGTTAGTATATGACGCTGATGGGTATACGCCTAAAGATGGTACTGACTATGCTGATAATATGACTACTACTTATAAAAATGGTAAGTTAGTAGAGCGAGTAGAAAACTACTCTAATGGTAAAGTATTTGAATCTACTAAAAACGGGCTTTCTGTATTCTATGATATGAAAGGGAAAGAGATGGGTAGAGTAACATTTAGAGATGAGCCAATGTATGGTACAGAGGTTTATATCTCTGGTACTAGATATACAATACAAAATGATTTAATCTCTGATGTTTCTAAATATGAGAAAGAGGCATTAACTTATCAAGGTAGTTATGATAATAAAGAGGGTAAATCTGTATTATCATCAGAGACATTCTACCAAAACAGCAATATCACTAAAGTAGTAGAATATTATAGTAATGGTAAGAAAGCTAGTATAGCTATATACTCTCCTTCTTCTTACTCTTATAGTCCAGTGAAATCAACATTCTTTGACAATACTGGTAAAGAATTAGGTAGCTATGACTATGTTACTCAGACAGGTACTTTAGTTGAATTTAGTTATGATAAACAGATCATATCAAATATTAAATATTCTAATGGTAATGCTATAAGCAAAAAAGGGTATGCTCAAAATCAGAACAGTGGTTCTAAATATTACTTACAGTCTGATATAGATTATAATAAACAAGGGAAGTTCTACAACGAAAAAGGAGAACTAATCTCTACAGTTTCTTATAAAGACGGGGCTCCTTATACAGGAACTACTTATGATTCGGACTCATACTACATAACTGAAGCTACTTATAACAAAGGGGTTAAGATAGGTAAAGAGACTGTGAAGTATCTACATAGTGACGAGATAGTAAATATCAACCACTATGACAATGAAGGGGAACTAACTAAGGTAGAAACGTATACTAATAATACTCTAGAGTCTGTAGCTGAATACCACGAAGGTTTACAGCACGGTACTACTACTTACTATAATAGCGAAGGAGAAGTATTATCTACACTAATCTATAATGGTGGTGTACCTTATGAGGGAACACTAACAACTATAGATTATTCTCACTACACTACTGTAGACTATAAGGATGGAGTGATCACTTCTAAGAAGATTTCAACATTAGATGATAGTGCTACGGCTCCTCTTACGTTAGTATTAGAAGAAGTCTACCAGAATGAAACTACGTTCAAAAGAACTATAAACGATGCAGAAACTGGTAAAACGATCTTTAAATATGGGGTAAAAGACAATGATTTAGATGGTCAATACCAATATTATGAGAATGGTAAGGTTAAGTACCAAGCTACGTTAAAAGAAGGTATCTTAACGGATGGTACTATAGCGATCAATGACCTTAACTATAGTTCATATAACTACTATAGCGATAACTCTAGTAAGTACACTGTATTAACAAATAAGAAAGGAAACTTCACTGTAAAAGTATTCGATGAGAACAATAAAGAATTGTTTAAAATGGAAGCTAAGGTGAAGAAAGGTGATAGTAGCCTAAACCCTCTTACTAGTAACAAGATCACTCTTGACAACTTATTCCCTAGCAATGAGTTTAACGTAGCTAGTTATTATGGTGCGTATGACTACGCAGTAGAGGCTGCTGCTACAGCTGTTGATGCTGCTGCAGACGCTGCGATGGCTGTCCCAGCTGCTGAGGCATACTATGAATAAAATGACATATTGTTTTTTTTGATTATAGAAACTCCCAAGTGTAATGCTTGGGAGTTTTTTTATATCTCTTACAATTCAAATGATATTATAGTTACTACCATATTTTTCAGTAAATTCACAGTAAAATACTGTTTATGCGTAAAAGATTATCTATACTGGTTTTATTAGCATCTGTCTCTATGTATGGGCAGGTAGTCCGCGATACTATATGGATGAATAATTATGATGTTGTAGTGTCTAAAAGAGAAGCTAGTAGTTTTAAAATACTGAAACAGGATCCAAAAGATACACTTAAGGTACATATAAATCTATATGACAAAAAGACTAAGCAACTTAAAACTTCTGGATACGGTCTGTTAGATGAAACAGGAACACAATTAACTTTAAAAAAAGCTTCTATATACAATACTGATGGGGTTCTGAAGTTTACTAATACTTTTGACACCAATGACAATATAGATAAAATATGCTCAACAGATGCACGCACAGGAGAACAGTATGAATGTCAATTCTTAGATAACAATCCCTACAATGGAAAGTTTTTCTTCTTAGAAAATGGCAAGTATATCTATATGGAGATAATCAATGGTCAAAATATAGTTAGTGCATTGATTAACCCTAATAACTTTAACAATCGTATAGAGTTTAAACCTATCGATAAGGATAAAACATCTGAAGAATACTACGATGAGAGTGGTAAGCTACTTTACACGACAACACTAAAGAACAATAATTATTATGATGGTACTAGAGTAGATCTATTCAAAAAGCAGTTTAAAATAAAGTCTATCGAAAATAGAACAGAAGGTCAAGTAAATAATATTACACAATATTATACTACAGGTGAGATTAAAACTAAGGCTTCTAAAGAAGGTGATAAATACACCCAAATATTTTATAATAAAGAAGGAGAAAGTATAGGTCAACAGTCTTTTATACAGTTTCTGGATAGGGTTATTGAAAAAGAAGGGATCATGTACTCTTATAGCACTGAAGAAAACGAAGATGATATTACAATCGCTTCTCACTATGAAAAAGATAAATTAGTTAGAATAGACAGCTATTATACCTCTCCAAATAAGAACACAATAGAAGTAAGCACATACTTAAAGAAAGGTGCTGATTTTGGATTTGATAAGATTGAGTATTTTAACAAAGAGGGTATTCTACATGGCGTTGCTACTTTTGACGAAAAAGGGTTGAATGTTTTAAACGGTACTGACTACAAAAAAGGTAATAAGACTGTCACTAAAGATGGCCTGATAGTTGAAAAAACTATCTACTATAGCAATGGAAAAATATTCCAGTTTACCAAGGATTTAGTATCTACTTTCTATGATACAAAAGGAAAAGAAATAGGTAAAGTAACACTAAACAAAACTGAAGATCTTGATAAATTATACAATACAGGTACTGTCTTCACTATGGAAGATGACCTAATAATACAGGTGTCTACATATAAAGATGGGTTAACACTTACAGATAAAGTATATAACATAGATAATGAAATATCTCAATTAGCTATAGAGGTAATCTATAAAAAAGGGAATCCATACATCACGACTTTATACTATACTAATGGGAAAAAGGCCATAGAGTACATATATGGAATGAAGGACTACTCTACTCTAGCTAAAGGTGCATTCTATAAAGATACTGGAGAGCTAATAGGTACTTATGATTATATTTATGAGACAGGAACATTAGTTAAGTACACGGATAACCTAGAAATAGTATCTATCGAAACTACTCAAGACGGGAAACCATTAACCAAGAAAGAGTTTGGGATATATGGTGAGGATAAAATATTGACTGAACCTAGTTACTATGTGTATGCCTATACTGATTATAATAAATCTGGTGAGACATATGACGAAACTGGAGAAGTATTATCATTTACAGAATATAGAGAGGGCAAACCTTATGAAGGGCTTGTATATAACTTTGATACTGAAAATAATCTAGCTACAGAAACTTCATATAAAGAAGGAAAAAAAGTAGATAAAGAAACAATCAGAAATACAGAGACAAACGAGACTATTAGTGTTAACTTCTATGAGGAAGGGGAATTAATTAAAGTAGCTACCTATAATGAAGGTATTTTGTTTAAAATAGCTGAGTATAAAGACGGTGAATTAGAAGGAACTACTTCTTTCTTTTCCCCTGACAATAAACTAATTTCTACTGTAAGTTTTAATGAGAACTTACCTATAGAAGGAACGTATATCTATAAACAAGAAAATTACTTAGTCAAGACTACATTTAAAGATAAAAACTGCATAACTAAACAGATATATTACATTGACCCGACTAGTGGCCATGAAACTCTTGTGATGTTAGAGAATTACATTGATAAAAATACTTTCAAAAGGTCTATTTATGATCAAACAACAGGTAAACTTATCTATGACTACAGTGTTAAAGAGAATGTCTTAGATGGTTTGTTTAAACACTATGAAGCGGATAGATTGAAACATCAGGCTACATTTGAAAACGGTAAAATAAGTGGTGGTACAGTAGCTATTATTGACTTTAGCTTTGACCCTACAACAGATAGTCATGAAGACTACCCTAATCATACTGTCATAACAAAGAGTAAGAATACATATCATATAACGATAGAAGATGAAGCCAAGAAAGAGTTACTCAATATGCAGATAAAAGAGACAGCAGGAGATAATAGCTATAATGCTTTGTTTAATACACCTCTTCTGATTGAGAACTTATATCCATATAATCAACTCAATAACACTCCTTCTGAATGGAAGACTTATGCTCCTATTAAAGCAGGAGATCTAAAGCCGAATATACTAGATAGCCTATTCTAGTTGTCGATATAATTTACAAAATCCCAAGTGAATCACTTGGGATTTTTTGTTTCTACAAAGTCTATTAAAACACTATTTTATTCA
Source organism: Myroides marinus (assembly GCF_900109075.1). Classification (GTDB taxonomy): domain Bacteria; phylum Bacteroidota; class Bacteroidia; order Flavobacteriales; family Flavobacteriaceae; genus Flavobacterium; species Flavobacterium marinum_A. The sequence continues at coordinate 12,117 of NZ_FNYS01000010.1, forward strand.
ACTATTTTGATATAAATATTAATTTTATTAAATTAGACCTTAATAAAATTAAACAAACTATTCACATATATAAGTATTATGTCTATAAAGCCAAAACTACCTATACACTGTCCGAGTTGTGAGAGTGAACTAAAGGTCACCCAACTCTCTTGTGAACATTGTCAAACTATAGTCAATGGTAATTTCTCTTTGCCTCTACTCTTACAATTGACTAAAGAGGAACAAGAGTTCATCTTGGCTTTCTTTCTAAATAGTGGGAGTTTAAAACAGATGGCATTGCAAATGAATATTAGTTATCCTACTGTTAGAAATAAATTAGACGATATGATAGCCCATATTCAGCAACTACAAAAAACCGAATAACTAACTATAAACCATCCACCTTATGTCACTAAGAAAATATGTTATTAGACCTTTTGAGACCATCCAAGAAAAGACGTTATTGGTCATAGGAATATTGTTTATTTTAATAAGCTCATCATTTGCCTTTCTTACTAACTCACGTTTCGATGGAGTAATAGATATGCATACAGGAAGTAATGTATTGTGGTATCAACCTCTAATTGACAATATAGTAAACACAATATGTCTGACCGTATTATTATATCTACTTTCTCTATTACTACCAACAAAAGCACGTATAATAGATATACTTAATGTTGCTTTAATTAGTAGAATTCCTTTATACTTTACTTTATTTACTAATATCGGGGGAATTAATCAAGAAACAGGAGAATACCTATTAGCTAATATTAGCGACCCAACAGCTTTAGCGAATCTACCTATCCTTAATTTAATTATACTAGGATTAGGAGCTATACTATCTTTAATTGCTTTAGTATTAATGGGAGTACTTATCTATCAAGGTTATAAAACAGCTACAAACTCTAAGAAACTATCACATAATATTCTTCTAGTACCAGCAGTATTAATTGCTGAAGTAATTTCTAAGTACCTAACCTATCAATACTAACTAACACAACAACATTATGAAAAAACTAATCTACACACTTGTACTTGCACTAACTACTTCACTTGCCTTCTCACAAACTACTATACAAATAGACAGTGAAATAGATGGCGACTTATACTTAGCAAATAAAGACAATAAGCAATTGGCTATTATCATTGCAGGCTCTGGTCCTACTAATAAGAATGGGAATAACCCAGGTGGTGTAAAAGCTAACTCTTATAAATACTTAGCTGAAGGCTTAAAAGAGAATGGTATCAATACATTCACTTATAACAAAAGAATGTTTGCTCAAATGAAGAACCAAACAGCTAAAGAAGAAGATGGTAGATTTGAAGACAATGTAAAAGACTTAAACCTAGTAATTGATTACTTCAAGAAAGAGTATTCAAGTATCATATTGATAGGACATAGTGAAGGAGCCTTAGTCGCTACTTTAGCTAGTCAGAACAATACTGCTGTATCTAAACTTGTCTCTCTACAAGGACCAGGAGAGTCAATAGATAAAACGCTGTATAAGCAATTAACAGCTCAAGCTCCATTCTTTGCTAAATCAGTAGAAGACATTCACAATAAACTGCGAAATGGAGAACAAGTAACAGATGTTCCTCCAATGTTGATGAGCTTATATAGACCTTCTGTACAGCCTTACTTAATATCGTGGATAAAGTATGATCCTACTGTAGAAATACAAAAGGTAAAACAACCTATTCTAATTCTTCAAGGGGATAAAGATTTACAAGTAAAAACTGATCAAGGTGATAACTTGAAAAAAGCCATGCCTACAGCTACCCTTATTACATTAAAAGGAATGAATCATGTACTAAAGACAGTTGTCAAAGATGATGAGAACTTAGCGTTGTACAGTAAACCTGAGGTACCTCTACATACTGAGTTAGTACCTACTATTGTAAACTTTATAAAGAAATAAGATGGAAGCGTTTATTATTACAGGTCTATTATACATTGGAATAAGTTATTTTCTTACACCTGATAATGCTGATAGTCTATTAGCTGGCTATAACACGATGTCGGATGAGCGAAAAAAGCTATATGATATCTCTTCTACTGTTAAAGTGCTGAACTTAACTATGCGCTGGACAGGAATATGTACAAGTATTATCACTATACTAGCAATTGTACTTGAGTGGCATAAGGTAATAACTACTTCTATTCTAATATGTGTACTAATTATTCCTTTAGTGATTATGAGTATTTACACTAGATTAAAATACTCAGTAGACCCTATGCGCTGGTATGATTGGTTAGCTCCTATTGGTATGATAATAGGAAGTCTTGTACTTGCTTATTACATTAATTAAGCTTAATAATAATGACATTATGATAGCAACACATTATTTACTCTTCCCTGTATTGTTTATAATACTTGGTCTAATTGCACCTCATCTAAAAACAATCAATGGAATCATAGGATATAGAACTTACCGTGCAATGAAGAATCAACGAAATTGGGACTATGCACAGAAATACAGTGGTAGATGTTTTATCTATGTAGGACTAGCTACACTGCCTTTTATAGCTATAGATTATTTTAATCTAATAGAGTCAAAACTATTAACAAGCATATTCTTTGTTGGTATAACACTAACATTCGCTTTTATCATTTACAAAACAGAACAAGGTCTTAAAAGACTTGAGTCACAATAATAAGAAAGCCTCTAATTTACGATTAGAGGCTTTCTTATTTATTTTACAGTTTCTATATTAGCTCTTGTCTGTTTAGATACTAAGAGTAAAGTCAATATAGGAGCAATAAATAAAGCAGCATTAAACTCTTTCATAGCTACTGAAGCCCCAATAGACATCCCTAATACAAACAAAACAAATGCAATTAATAATATAGCTTTTCTCCTAATTAAAAACTTCCCTACTCTAAGTTCTTTCATACAATTATAATTTACATACAGTTAATCAATCTCTTACACACCTAATATACTTATTTTTATTGTAATATCTCCATATAAAAATTAACAACATACAAATATACCAATCAGTATATTTTATATTATCTTTGTCATGTAAATCATTTAATCATGACTAAAGCAGAAAAAACAAGACAATTTATTATAGAAGAAACAGCTTATCTATTTAATACAAAAGGAGCTGCTGCTACATCGTTAAGTGATATTACAGAAGCGACAGGCTTAACTAAAGGAAGCATTTATGGTAACTTTAAAAACAAGGATGAGGTAGCCTTAGCTGTATTTGAACACAATGCTTATAGAGTATACCAGGAGATCAAGAAGAGCATATCTAAAGACAATCAAACTCAAAGAGAAAGACTATTAGCTATTGTTGATTTATACAAAACACAATGGCCTATGTTCTTTGAACTTGGAGGTTGCCCTTTATTAAATACAGCCACAGAAGCTGATGACACCTTTCCTGAGCTAAAACAAGCTGTTGTAAAGACTTTCACAGGATTAGCGAATATCTTTATTAAGATACTTAAAAAAGGCCAAGAGAATAAAGAATTTAAGACAGATATAGATATCGAATCTTATGCTTACTTATTCATTTCTCTTATCGAAGGAGGAATGTTACTGGGGAAAACAACAGGTCAAATCAAACACTTGCATACTTCCTTGGATAGAATAGCAATAATCATAAACAGTGAAATCACCTTATAAAAAAGATTTCACTCTTTTTTTAACCAACAATATACCGATTGGTATATTACAAACTATAGACAAATGAAAGATGTATTTATTGTAGCAACAAAACGAACACCTATAGGAAGTTTCTTAGGTGGACTATCTTCTTTAACAGCACCTCAACTTGGAGCAATTGCAATTGAAGAAACTTATAAAAGTATAGGACTTGCACCACAGTATATAGACAGCGTGTATATGGGTAATGTATTGAGTGCAGGTGTAGGACAATCTCCAGCCAGACAAGCTACTATATTCGCTAATATTCCAACTGGCAAAGATGCCACCACTGTAAACAAAGTTTGTGCAGCAGGTATGAAAGCAACAACCTTAGCTGCTCAACAAATACAGCTGGGCTTAGAAGATATCGTAGTTGCAGGTGGAATGGAAAGTATGAGTAATGTACCTCATTATACAAATGTCCGAAATGGCAATAAACTTGGTCACCTCAACCTTACAGATGGAATGATAAAGGATGGTTTATGGGATGTTTACAATGACTTTCACATGGGAACAGCAGCTGAACTTAGTATAGATAAATATAAACACACTCGTGAAGAATTAGACAGCTTTGCTCTACTATCTTACAAAAGAGCACAACATGCAACAGAACAAGGGAAATTTGCAAATGAGTTAATACCAATTACTATCTCAACTAAGAAAGGAAATATCACAATAGACAAGGATGAGGATATTTATAAACTAATCCCTGAAAAGATAGCCAGTCTTCCTCCTGCTTTTAGAACAGATGGAAGACTTACAGCAGCCAACTCAAGTAATCTAAACGATGGTGCAGCGGCAGTCTTACTTGCTTCACAAAAAGCAGTAGACAAACACAACTTAAAACCATTGGCTAAAATCATTGCTTATGCAGATGCAGCACAAGATCCTGAGTGGTTCACCACTACTCCTTCTATTGCTATTAATAAAGTACTTAAACAAGCTAATCTAAGTATTGATGATATAGACTTTTTTGAAATCAATGAAGCTTACGCTTCTGTTATCCTATCTAATCAAGAGATACTTAATTATAACATCGAAAAAGTCAATCTGTACGGAGGAGCCGTAGCTCTTGGGCATCCAATAGGAGCTTCTGGAGCGCGTATTATAACCACATTAGTCAATGTATTAAAACAAGAAAAAGGAAAGTATGGTATCGCTGCTATTTGCAATGGTGGAGGTGGCGCAACAGCCATATTAATAGAGAACATCAACAAATAATAAAACAAACAGCTATGGAACAATTTGATATTTTAGTTATAGGATCAGGACCTGGTGGATATGTAGCAGCCATTCGAAGTGCCCAATTAGGATATAAAACAGCCATTATAGAAAAGTATAATACCTTAGGAGGTACTTGTACCAATGTAGGATGTATACCAACTAAAGCACTCTTAGATAGTACACATCACTATCACGATGCTATACACCAATACAGTGCACATGGTATTTCATTTGACAGTATTCAACTCAACTTTGAACAATTATACAAGAGAAAAGAAGGTGTTGTGCTAAAAACAACACAAGGTCTTGATTACTTAATGAATAAAAACAAGATTACACGCATACTGGGTACAGCCTCTTTTATCAATAACAACACTGTAGAAGTAACAGATAATAATCAACAGAAAGTATCTTACACAGCAAATAAAATCATAGTAGCCACAGGGTCTAAACCTGCTACTTTACCAAATGTAACCATTGACAAAAAACGTATCATTACCTCTACCGAAGCTTTAGCTTTTACAGAGCAACCTAAGAGTATAACTATTATTGGTGGAGGTGTTATCGGAGTTGAGATGGCCTCAATCTTTCACAGGATAGGCACTAAAGTAACTATCGTAGAGTATGCTGATTTCTTAATCAATACAATGGATCACGAGTTAGGTAAATCACTTTACAAAATACTCAACAAACAAGGCATTGATATACAACTAGGCAAAAGCGTTTATGAAGTTACCAACTTAGGGACTACTACAGAAGTGCATTACAAAGATAAAAACGGAGAATCACACAGCATTACCTCTGAATATGTACTAATGGCAGTAGGGCGTAAAGCCTATACTACTGGATTAGGATTAGAAAACACAGACGTACAATTAGACAACAGAGGCAATATCATAGTAGATACAAATCTTAAGACTAATGTTGATACTATCTACGCTATAGGGGACGTTATTGGAGGAGCAATGTTAGCACATAAGGCAGAAGAAGAAGCTGTTTATGTCATCGAACGAATCAATGGACAAAAACCACATATTAATTACAATGCTATTCCCGGCGTAGTATATACCTGGCCTGAAGTAGCCTCTGTAGGTAAAACAGAAGAACAACTAAAAATAGAAGGAATTAATTACAACACAGGTAAATTCCCTTTCAGCGCAAATGCAAGAGCAAGAGCAGGTATGGATACAGATGGTTTTGTCAAAGTACTTACTGATCCTAAATACGGAGAAATACTTGGAGTACACATTATAGGAGCCAGAGCTGCGGACCTTATTGCACAGGCAGTAGTTGGTTTAGAGTACGAAGTTACCGCTTCTGATATGGCAAATATTAGTTATGCACATCCTACCTACTCAGAAGTCTTAAAAGAAGCGTATACTATTGCTTCAGGAAGGCCTTCTGTCAATATTTAATTAGCAAAATTAACGGCAATAAATCGAGTGTTTATTGCCGTTATTAATTAATATTGTAAACTAAATATAAACTATGAAAACCTATATCACCCTTCTTAGAGGAATAAATGTTAGTGGTAAAAACATCATTAAGATGGATGAATTAAAACAGCTATGCATTGACTTAGGTTTACACAATGTACAGACTTATATTCAGAGTGGAAATATTGTTTATCAAACTTCAGAACAAGACCCTTCTATCCTATCGAAAAGGATAAATAATACAATACTAACTCATCTAGGATTAAACATTCCCGTACTTACATTAGAAAGTGAACAATTTAAAAAGATCATCAATGAGAATCCGTTTACAACTGAAGAAGAGCTAGCCCTACTGTATATCACTTTTATAGAAGGCACCCCTCATCTAGAAGGTCTAAATACACTGATAGGCAAAAAAGCAGACACAGAACTACTTCATATCACAGCGTCAGCTGTATTCTTAGTTGCTAATATAGGCTATGGTAAAACTAAGGTAAACAATACACTTATAGAAAATAAACTAAAAGTAATAGCTACTACACGCAACTATAATACCTGTCTAAAGCTTATCTCGCTTGCTAGTACTATTTAAGGCGATAGGTAATTGTTCTAAAACCACTACCTGCCCTGTCAATTATATGTAAATAGATACGCGAATTAACCGACTCTTTATGAGCTACTTCTTCTTTATTTGCATTATACGCTTCTAGATCTGATGTCTGTGCTATTTTATAAAACAATTCTATATCAACCTTTACAGCTACACCAGGATCATCTATTAGTCTACTACCAGCTTTTAAAGCACTAGTTCTAAAGTCATCTACTTTTAGATAATATATCGGAGAGTTCTCACTAAGTATAGCAGCGTAATAACCAAACTTATATACATTAGACTTATGTATTCTTTCTATGATAATCATTCTATTGTTAGACTGCTCTAGTCCTAAGTTTTGTGCAAATAAACACAACTCTGAACGTATCTCATTAGTATATTTATAATCTAGAGGACTTACACCATCTTGGTCATTAGGCAACTGAGCTATCGATCTATAGATATTAGTAAACACAGGATTTAAAGGAGCCTGATAAGTCACACTACTCTCTTTAGGAATACCTGGTTCTTTACTCTCTTCAACTCTTCTTTGTTGGTGCCCTTGCTGTCCATTACAGCTTATGCTAAGTACAGCTAATATCCCTGCACTCACACTTAATAATAACTTTCTCATACCTTTTCTTTTTCAACTTCAAAATTAATAAATTATAATTTGGCAAGCCTACTAGTCCAAAAAATGGACTCTACTCACTTGCTCCAATACAATCTGAAATACTAAACACTACGAACAATAATGTATGTTCTTACAGGCTTAGAGCATAGAAGATAAGTTTTATAAAACTTTTGAGAGGATTACTTTTAAAAATAGGTATCTTTAACCAACAATACACTTTATAATCAATTATTTAGAAGACACTTAAACTATTTCTCATGAAAATAATTCATTCTATTTTAATCTGTTTATTTGCTGTAACCTCTTTTGCTCAAATAAGAAAAGATTCTGAAAAAATCAAAAAGGAAGAACTATTATATAGTGAAAGAACTATAGACAAACTAAAACATATAGTTGACTCTCTTAATAGTAGTTTTCTTAATTGCGAATTAACTCCTACCTATTATCCTATACCCCAAACTATTGGGACAAGCATTCATTACGAAGCAGAAGATCTATCAAATATTGTCAATGATCTAAAAAATAATATCTCAATCTCAGAACTTAAAGCAAAATACCCTTCAGTAGATATTCAAGAAAATACATTATTAGCATTATCTACACCTATTACTAAAGAAGACAAAAAGTATTCTTATCACACTTTATATACTAAGTACAATTTTACGATATCGACAGAAACTCCACTCAAAAAAGATACCTGGTATATTAATGAGGAGGAGGATAGTGAAGGATTAGTTCTTGTATCAGAAGAAGATAGTGATTCTTTAAAATATTTAAGTGCATTTTATTATAGCAACAATAGTTCAAAAAAATTGCTCCCTCAAAAATATGCACAGATGATTGCTTATACTGACTGCATGATAGATACAACAACAACTAAGTTTAAAGAAAATGCTACTTATACTATGATGGATGTATACTTACCTAAAAATTGGAAAAGTCTTTCATTAAAAAAACAAAAAAAGCTTCTTGATGAGATGAGAAGTAATTTAGTAATCGGTAGTTGTAGTATGGATGAAAGTCCTAATGTACAAGCTAAAAACATTGCAATACTTGCTGCTGAAACTAATAATTGGAAAATATTTTTAAAGGCTCACTTAGATATATTAAATGATAACTTTGAAAGAGTTGCATGGTCAAACATGGCAGAGGCATATCGACAAACGTATATTCAAGAACTGGAGACTCTAAATATTAATACAATAGACCTAATTCTTGGAACTGTTTTTTTGTATGATAATCCTGCTAAAAATCATTATTTTGGAAATATATATAGACTCAGTAGAGCAATAAGTGAAGCACAAAAACAACAAGAATTTGAACGTGAAATCCTTGAAATAATAGAAGATAACGAACTTGATACATTAAACCGTTTACGATTTACCTATCTGTATCTCAACTACATTTCTTATTTAGAAGATACTTCTATCAAAAACAAGAAACAAAAGGAATTTTTAGAACGAATCAATACTTCCTTACCTAATTACTATGATTTCATCAAAAAAAGTATTTACGACAATAACGAAGCCTAAAAATAGAAAAGCCTTACTCTTAAGTGAGGCTTTTTATATCATACTACACAAAATCCTCCCTCCTAACTACGAACAATAATGTATGTTCTTGCAGGCTTAGAGAATAGAAGATAAGTTTGTCAAAAAAAATGAAACTATCAGATAATATAATTGGCTTTCATCACTATGCCATTAAAGCCAAAGATTACAACAATACTATTCAGTTTTATGAACAACTAGGTTTTGTACAAGTACATACGTGGTCATTGCCTGACTTTAATTTAAAACAAGCAACGATGTTATTTCATCCAAAAATAAACATCTACTTAGAAATATTTGATAAAGATGCTGATATTCCAACACAAGGAAGAAAGAGATTAACAGACGATGAATACATAGAGAATGCACTATTACATATCTGTTTTACAGTAAAAGATGCACAACTTGCCAGAACAGAAGCTTTGCGATTAGGAGCAATAGATTTAAGTAAAGGGACAGCTGAGATTACTTTATCTAGTGATCTCAAAGACATAGCTGTCAGAAATAGCCTAGTATATAGTCCTAATGGAGAAGTAATCGAATTCTTAGAAGAAGTCAATTTTCTATAGACTTCCTAATGATTGAAAAGATTTTATTAATACAATAAAATCTTTTCCCTTTGTCGTTAATGAATAAACAGATGATGTTTTATCCTTGTTTTTTAAGATTAAATTATCTCGTTGTAATTCTCCTAATTGTTTGGTCAGAATGCGTTCAGACAGATTTGGCAATACATCGATAAACTCATTATAGCGCAACTCTCTCTCCGTTAATGCAAACAATATAGACATCTTCCATCGTCCACTTATTTGCATTAATACCTTATGTGCTGCACAAAACTCTTTTAAAGTATTCTCATTACTAAAATTAGTAGAAGACTCTTTTCTCATAAGTTAATACATTATAAAACCAATAACGCCATATCTTTTAATGCCAATGCAGGTTTAGAGTACCAGAATGGTTCAAAGTCTTCATTTGTAAAATCCTCAAAGCTTTTCTTCATTTCCTGATACGTCATTGTTTGTGAAGCTTTCTCTTTTAATGTTTCTACAAAGTGTACAAACCAATCACCTACTACTCTATCCACATCCACAGCAATAGTCTCCTTTTTAGTATAAAACACTAACTGAGCCATCTCAAACACCCTGTTCTTTTTCTTCTTTTCGAAGTATTCTATATAAGGGAATGTCCCCAGCCATACTACCTTTTGATTAGGCTTACACACAGTCAGAGGTTCATTGTTTAAACAACTAAATATATAATCAGATGATATACTCGTACGAGGTACTTTAAAATCAAACCATTCGTTTAACGGCCAGTCAAAACACATGCCATGCATAAAGTTAAACAGTGATTTCTTCAATCCGTATGAGAACTTATCATGTATAGCACCATTCATCTCTACGTGAGGTACATCGTTATTAGCGAATGTCCCCATCTCAGCGTTTACGCGCTCTACTTTATACTCTTCAGGGTTCATACCTACAGGAGAGTGAGCCGTCATCGCGAACTGATGCCAGAAACCTGATTGCATCACTCCAGCTTCAAACAACTGACGTACCATCTCTAAACTGTCAATAGTCTCCTGAGCAGTCTGTGTAGGGAAACCATACATTAAGTAAGCGTGTACTAATATCCCCGCCTCAGTAAAGTTTCTATTCACTCGAGCTACTTGCTCTACAGTTACACCTTTATCGATTAGCTTAAGCAAGCGATCTGACGCTACCTCTAATCCTCCTGATACTGCCACACATCCAGATGCTTTTAGCAGTAAACACAAGTCCTTTGTAAAACTCTTCTCAAAGCGAATATTCGTCCACCATGACACAGTTAGTTTACGTCTGATAATTTCTAAAGCAACTTCACGCATCAGTGCAGGAGGTGCAGCTTCATCTACAAAGTGAAACCCAGTCTCACCAGTCTGTTCTATCAGCGTCTGCATACGATCTACTATCTGCTTAGCCGCTATCGGTTCATACACCTTGATATAATCTAAGCTAATATCACAGAATGTACACTTACCCCAATAGCATCCATGTGCCATTATCAACTTGTTCCATCTACCATCACTCCACATACGGTGCATAGGATTTACTACTTCTATTACAGAAATATACTCCGTCAATGGTAAATCAGAGTAATCAGGTGTTCCTACCTCAGCTTGTTTATAATCACGCTTTAGAGGATTATTGATATACACTACCTCACCATCTTTAGCAATCAGTGTACGCTTTAGTTCTTCCTGAGTGATTTTACCTTCCACATATAAAATCAAATTCTCCAATGGAGCTTCTCCATCGTCTAACGTAATAAAGTCAAAGAATTCAAATACACGTACATCCTTTAGAGAACGCAACTCCGTATTCGGGAATCCTCCTCCCATTGTAATCTTAATATGAGGGTGATTATTCTTGATGTACTGAGCACATCTAAAGCTACTGTATAAATTACCAGGGAAAGGTACTGAGAAACCTATAATCTTAGGATTAGTCTTATCTATTAGCTGTTGAAGTAACGCTATAGTAATCTCATCGATATAAGTCAATGATTGTTGAAGTGCCTCATACATCTCATCGAATGTATGAGCTGAGCGACCTAAACGCTCTGCATATCTACTAAACCCAAAGTTAGTATCTACCGTCTCAACGATTAAGTCTGATAAATCTTCTAAGTACAGTGTTGACAAGTGCTTTGCCTTATCTTGTATTCCCATAGTACCGAATGCCCACTCCAACTCTTCTAATTGCTCAAAACGAGAAGCTCTAGGCAAATAGTCTTCTTGTACGATAGCATGTGCTAGCGTAGGATTTTTGCCTTGTAAGAAAGCAATTACAGCGTCTATAGTAGCGATATAGTCTTCTTCTAAGGCTAAGATACGATGAATGTTAGGAGATACTTCCTCTATGTGTTCATGCACATAATCGAATAAATCTACTAGTCCTTGTTTACTAAACAATTTTAATATAACCTCTATCCCTAAGTCAGCCTGATAGCTATCTATATTTAGGGTATTCAGAAACCCCTTAATATAAGCCGTAGCTGGATAAGGTGTGTTTAACTGTGTAAACGGAGGAGTTATAAAAGCTATTGTCGTATTCACTGTATCTAATTTTGGAGTGCAAAGATACTACTATTCAATGGAGTAAAAAACTGTATCTTCTATACTCCCATTTATATTTAATTACAATTTAACAAACAAATAATCAACACATTACAATAAAAACAATCATATTATACTCCTATCACTTCCTACAACACCTTACGCAAGTATAACTTAGCGTACCCCAGCGGATAGTCCTTCTCCTCTGCAAACACTGTAAATCCTAAGGATTGATAAAAGTCTGAAGCTTGAAAAGAGAAAGTATTTAATGATATATACTTACACTTTCGATCCACTGCTACTTGTTCAGCAGCTAGCATTAGTTTCTTGCCAAGTCCTTGTCCTCTATAACTCTCTTTGACAGCAAGACTCTGTATCTCTAATGTTCCCCAAAGCGAACGACCAAGTATCCCACCTATCACCTCATCATTATCAGTAAGTGTAATCTCAAGTGATTCGTTCACACAATCCACAAGCTCTGTAGTATGCTTGAGGTTATAAGAAGACAATATCTCCTTAATTTTCATCGCATTACTATCCTCTATTTCTGTACTTATCTTTATTTCCATATATTATTTATTAACCGATTATAGTAGTCTAAATTATTAAATCTAAATCACATCATAGTTTATTTCTATACATTCACCATTCAAAGAATTTAACATATTCCTATCTTTGTCTAAAATATTAGAAATATGGAGAACAACAGTATTCCTATTTACAACATCTGTAACCTACTCGACAATAACAATATATCACAAGACTGTGTGGTATATCGCTTAGAAGAGTTTATTTCTAATAGACCCAATGTGGTATCCTCACCACATAGACACGCATTCTACCAGATACTCTTCGTAGCAGAAGGCAAGGGAGTACACTCTATTGACTTTGAGAAATTCTCTATCGAAGAGAAATGCCTGTTCTATCTAAATCCTTCACAAGTGCACAAATGGGAGTTTGAGCCAGGTACTAAAGGCTTTTTAATCAACTTTAATGAGAACTTTCTACGCACATTCTTAGTGAACCCAAACTATCTAAAGGAGTTTACCTTCTTTGGAGGTAACGCACAGTACTCTAAATTCTCATGTGAGAAGTGCTATGAGACACTACACACTAAGTTTGAGAAGATATATTACGCCTCCTTAGAGAATCAGCCTCTACAGAAAGATTACATCAAAGTGTTGATGTTAGAACTATTCTTAGAGACACAGTTATTCTTAGTCAAAAAAGTATTCGAACCTGAAGAGTGCAACGAGACTAAAGGAGCACACTCTATCATCAAGAACTTTGAGAAGTTAGTAGAAACGCACTTTGTCGCTAAACGCCTACCAGGAGAATACGCTGATATGCTACATATCACGCCTAATCACCTCAACTCTCTATGCAAAAAAGTGTTGGGAATAACAGCAGGTGAAGTTATCCGAAACAGAGTAATCCTAGAGTGCAAAAGATTATTAGTCAATGCTGATGTATCCATCACAGAAGTCTCTTATGAATTAGACTTTAAGAACAGTGCTTACTTCTCTCGTTTCTTCAAAAAGAATACGGGATTATCTCCTGAGGAATTCAGAAAACAGAACTAATAACTAAATAAATAAACACAATTCCGCATTATCACACTAATCTCAATTGATTAGTGTAAATATCACCACGTTTAGTGTAATATATTTCAGTAGCCAGACTTCTAACTTTGCTGAAAAATAATACATTATGGATTTTCCTCTATTTCATTTAGACTGGCTGAATGACCGCTTCCTCATTGCGATGATAGCGATTATTCACGTATTTATAAACCACGGGTTAGCCGTTGGATTCTTACCCTATATTACCTTATTAGAACAACAAGGAGTAGTCAAAAGTGGACCAGAAGATATCACCGATTTAGCTTGGGATAAGATGGTACAACGTATGATGATGGTCGGATTTGTGATTACTACCACTATGGGAGCGATGACAGGAGTCGGTATCTGGTTCTCAGCAGCGTTGATTAGTCCTAACTCTATTGGTAGTTTGATTCGCGTATTCTACTGGGGATGGTTCACAGAGTGGATTGTATTCGTATCCGAAGTAGTATTTATCATGATCTACTTCTTAACGTGGAAAAACTCTAACAAGTCACTACGTGCTAAACAACGTCATATCCGTTTTGGTTGGTTCCTATCTGCCTTCTCTTGGTTGACTATGGCTATTATCGTAGCTATCTTAGGATTTATGATGGACCCTGGTAACTGGGTAGAAGACCAATCATTACTAAGTGCATTAACCAACCCTATATACCTACCTCAGCTACTATTCAGAACGCCTACAGCTATGGTAGTAGCAGGAGCCTTCGGATTTTTGCTTATCATGTTATTTACTAAGAAAGATAGTCCTATACGACCTACGGCCCTTAAGACTACAGCTACATGGGTACTGCTATGGCTACCGATGTCAATATTAGCATCTATCTACTACTATAATGTGATACCAGAAGCTATGACTGCTAATATGAGTACAGCAGTAGGTACTATGGACTTCGCTAAATACTATGATTTACTAAAATACATTATTCTGATAGCCACTAGTTCATTAGCGCTATTAGCTATCTGGACACTGTGGAAACCTAAGAAAGTAAATCTAATTATAGTGATTATACCTTTTGTACTTTCACTTGGATTCTTAGGAATTTTTGAACGCGTTAGAGAATTTATCCGTAAACCTTATGTTATCGGTAACTATATGTACTCTAACCTTATTAGAGAAGAAGATTACCCTTTATTACAGAGAGATGGTATCCTAAAGCACTCTACCTATACCTCTATCACAGAGATAACAGAAGAGAACAAACTAGAGGCTGGTAAAGACGTATTTATGATAGCGTGTTCTCGATGTCACACGAGTCAAGGGATTAACTCTATCATATTCGTATTTGAGAAAATGTATGGCGAAGGCAAACCGTTAGACATTAACTCTATGAAGGCGTATATACCAAATATGCACAACGGTAGGACGTATATGCCACCTTATCCAGGTAACGAAGAAGAGCTCGATGCCTTAGCACATTACATATTCTATTTACAACAGAGTGGAGCGACATTAGAAGGGGCACAGAGTGCAGGAGCACATCTTAACCCTACACACTCTGTAGAACACTTTATAGAACAAAAAACTAAACAACAATAATCATGAACAATACTCCATTACCTAAAGATATACCCTTAGACTTACCACTACCAGAATGGTTATTAGTCATTCTATTAGTAGTATCGTTCTTAGCACACATCGTATTTGTCAACCTTATGGTAGGTGGTTCGATAGCAACTTTATGGGCTGAAATAAAAGGATTGAGAAACAAAGAATATGACATATTAGCTCAAGAAATAGCTGCGACAATAACTGTAAACAAATCATTAGCTGTAGTACTAGGGGTAGCACCTCTACTTAGTATCAATGCGTTATACACTATATACTTCTACACAGCTAACTCACTGACAGGTATTATGTGGATACTGATCATACCTATGGTTGCCATCGTATTCTTACTGACCTATTTACATAAATACACATGGGAAGCTATGGCGAACATGAAGCTGCTACACATCGCTATCAACGCATTAGCAGTAGCTATGTTCTTATTCATTCCACTAATATTCTTAGTGAATGTCAATCTAATGCTATTCCCAGAGAAGTGGATGAGTGTACGAGGATTCTTATCAGCACTAGCGCTACCAAACGTATTCCCACGTTACTTCCACTTTATCTGTGCTTCACTAGCCCTTACAGGTCTATTTATCACTTGGTATATGGGACGCAAAAACTATCCATTCGAAGAATACTTTCAAGTATTCACAAGAGCGAAAGTAAAGCGTATCGGATATCAGTTAGCCTTAGGAGCATCAGTAGCCCAATTCTTATTTGGTCCTATCGTGATGGCTACTCTACCTGCTAAAGGATTTAGCTGGAGTATGATGAGCGTGATATTATCAGGTGTAGCTGTAGCGGTATATGCCGTGTACTATATGATCAAGACACTTAGAGGCTCAGATGCTGACTTAAATAAATACTTCAGACGTATCGTTATCTCTATGAGTATCGTAGTCGTATTTATGGGAAGTGGACGACACGTTTATAGAGCAAATGCCCTAAACCCTCACCGTGAATTAATGGCTCAGAAAACAGCAGAATTTGAACAAGCATCAAAAGAAGCAAGAGAACAAGCACTTAACAAACAGGCTGAGGCTAATGAAGCTATAGCAGCAGCTGAGGCTTCTGGGGATAACACTGCCAAAGGCAAAGCTGTATTTAATAACTACTGTGCAGCCTGCCATAAAGAGACTTCTCTATTAGTAGGACCTCCTGTGACAGAGATGAAAGAAATCTATACTGATAAAAAAGCAGATCTAATCAAGTGGATTAAGTCCCCAGGTAAGAAAAGACCTGACGCTCCACAGATGCCTCCATTCCCTCAAATCAATGATACAGATATGGAAGATCTAACTCAATATATACTAAATATTAAATAAGGACATTATGATTAAAACATTCACCATTCTGGTACTGCTGGCTATCGTGGTTATCTGTGCCATCATTGTATCTAAAGTGATTAAACTGTATCTGTACTCTAACAAAAACAAAGAGTTATGGAAGAAAGAAATCAAAGAAGAAAAAGAATACCAATTTATTAAAGGACTGTATTAATAGTCTTCATAGCTATATTTTTTTATCCCTTATTACTAGATAATCGATATTGTTACCTGTAGTTAGTTATTATTGTCATAACTAGTGTATGCTCCCTTACACACTAGTTCATAACTGACTATATCTCATAAACAACGATGCATTATCTAACTAATAAGGGATATTTTTTATCTTTTATTTTGCAATTCCTCTAATACTTCTTTGGCATCATATCTTGACTGTGCATACCACGTATAGATATTCATAATCATATATTTCTCAGTAGTACCATTAGCATTGCGCATTGTCACTACCACGTAGTGTACTCTACTTAGGTTATACTTTTTTACATTTACTATCTGTTTAAAAGCATATTGCTGTTCGTCTCTAAACAACTTCTTAAGCACTACCTTATCTTGTCTGACATAAGCAGTACATTGGTATAACAACTGACTAATCACTAATACCACAAAGAATAGTGCCACTGCTATCTGCAATCCACTGATAAGACTATGTTCAAAATCAGTCATAGCAAATCGCGTCCAGAACACACTGCAAAACAATACTGCCATTAACATATTACCTAGTATATACCACGTCGAATATTGATAAGACAGTCTCTTCTCTTGTTCACTCATTACCTTTACTTTTTTTAATTTAATCAAAAATAGAACTTTTTATAAATACACCTAATACCCCTCCCATAGCACTACCCTTTCATTCATATTGTACCCTTGTTTTGGATGCATTTAATATGAGTTTAATATAAGTCTACAATGACTCCATTAAAAACAGCTAATATAATGGAGTCACTATGGACTCAGTATGGACTCAATATGGACTTAGCCAAAACAAAACTGCTCTTGTTCTAACAGAATATACCAACAATTCATAAGGAGATGATTTGGGTACGAGTTTAGTATGGTTCGCAAAATAGCTCCTAACCCCAAGTAAACACTGTATACTACCGAACAATATCAAAACAAAAAACTTCTAAAAACAATCAAAACCATGAATATCAATATATTAAAATCAAAATTAATATTCATAAATAGCCAAAAAGAGCATATCAGCTCATTAAATCCAAAGGAGGGCACTACAACCTAAATATAGTCATAAAAAGTATTATTTATGGAGTGTTACATTCATCATTACTACATTGTTTACTATCTTGCAATAGGTTTATCTATGTAAAATATAATGGCTATTAAAACACTTATACAACAATACAGAGGCAATATCACCTATGATACATTAACATATCTAGACTTTAGTCTGACTACTGATGAGATGATAGATAAACTCAAAGAAGACCTAATGCAAGTAGAGTTTGATAATAATACATTACTGGACATTGGTTGGTACCCAGAGTTTAATGCTCAAGGGCAATTCACGATACAAGTCATAAAGGATTACAACTGGGAAGTTCCCCTCTTTAAAGCACATTGTAAAACATTAGAGGATATAGAAAACACATTGACAAAAGCATTACCACATTGTCAATAAACATTACTAATACAATCTAATCCATGACACAACAAGACTTACTTTTAAACATGATACCTGCCTTCTTTGGAGTAATAGATGATCACTTTAGAGCTATTGCTTATGATTATACAGAAGACAGTATTTCCTTATACGTATATCTAAGTACAGTACATACAGAGGATGACTATGAAGCTGTAGATATCGCTATCACTGAGATGATGGCGTCTCTGCCCAATCTCAAATACCAATACATAGAGATGATACATGACTTAAGACCTATCAACGAGCTTAACGCCTATAAGGGATGGTTTTATGTAAAGAAGCAATAAGCATATATACCGTAGGTTATCAATAGCTAAACGACTACTTAAAGCGTATTTTAGACTTTAGTTATTTAATTTATAAGTACAAGCAATAATCTTTAAACAACGTTAAACCTGAATTTAAAAAGCGATTATTGTTTAAATTAGCAAAAAATAAACACTATGCCTTTAGACAAAATTACGTTTCAGAACGCGGGCTATTTTTCAAAACTAATGGTAGATTACCTCAATCAAGAGGATAGTCTAAGACACTTATATAATCACTTTCCTACGATACAGAACTTTAAACAACAGATAGACGAAAAGCGTGCTAACTATCCTGCTGCACATAGAACTGTACTCTGTCAGGCATTGTTAAGTCAATATAAGAACACTAAGGCTTCTGACAAGACCTTAGACAACATACATGCATTAGCTCAAGAAAATACTTTCACTGTGACTACTGGACATCAGTTAAACTTATTTACTGGTCCCCTATATTTCTTATACAAGATTATATCTATAATCAACTTAGCCAAAGAATTAAAAGCTAAATATCCTACTGACAACTTCGTACCTGTGTACTGGATGGCTACAGAAGATCACGATTTCGAAGAGATAAATCACTTCGTCTTTGAAGAAAAAGTAATCTGTTGGAACAAAGAGAGCAAAGGCCCTGTAGGAAGATTAAGTACTGAAGGACTAGATAAAGTATTCGAGGTATTTAAATCTCATATCGGGGTAGGTACTAATGCAACGCGTATTAAAGAGCTATTCGAAAACGCATATCTAAAACACGACAATCTAACGGATGCTACACGCTACTTAGCGAATGAATTATTCGCGGCATACGGATTAGTGATTATAGATGGTGATGATGCCGAACTGAAAAAGCTTTTCGCTCCACACATAAAAGAAGAATTAATCAACCAAAGTGCTATCAAAGAGGTTGAAAAAAGTTATGCTACTCTAGCAGATTACTTCATACAGGTAAATCCTCGTGAGATAAACCTATTCTATATTCAGGACAATCTAAGAGAGCGTATTATATTTGAAGATGAGGTATATAAAGTAAATAACACTTCTATCACATTCTCTAAAGAAGCTATATTAGAAGAGCTAGATAAGCACCCTGAACGCTTTAGCCCTAATGTAATCCTTAGACCGCTATACCAAGAGGTAATATTGCCTAATCTGTGTTACACAGGTGGTGGTGGTGAGTTAGCCTATTGGTTAGAACTAAAAAAAGTATTTGACCTACACAAGGTAACTTTCCCTATGCTATTGTTGAGAAATTCTGTTCTACTAGCTACTTCTAAACAGGTAGATAAACTAGACAAACTAGATTTAACATGGAAAGATGTATTCACTAAACAAGGCCAGTTAATCAACGCTAAGACAAAAGAATTCTCTTCTATACAATTTGATTTTGAAGAGCAACGCAAGTTCTTAGAAGAACAATTTAAAACCTTAGAGAATATAGCTTTACAAACCGACAAATCTTTTATAGGTGCTGTAAATGCTCAAAAAGTAAAACAGTTAAAAGGTTTAGAAAATCTAGAAAAACGATTGCAAAAAGCAGAGAAGAGAAATCACGCTGAAAAGTTAGAGCGAATCACATTACTACAGAATGAGCTGTTCCCTAATAACAGCCTTCAGGAACGTATCGTTAACTTCTCTGTCTATTACAAAGAATTTGGAGATGAGTTAATTACAACTTTGTTTGATCAACTAGAACCATTAAGTCACGAGTTTGACATCGTAGTCTTGTAATTTGTTTTTGAGATTAAAGACGAATAGAGCAAACTAAAATATTTTTTAGATAATTCGATTTGTTCAAAAGCGAGAATAAGAAAAATAATTTTAGATAAAAATAATGATATCAGTTAATAAATGCCATTTCAAGAACAGATGGCATTTATTATTATAAGATATTGAATTTTAATGTTTTTAGGAAAATGTTGATAAATAAGATTTTGTAGAGCCGCAAATAATCGTATTTTTACCAATTATAAAAACATTCTTTTGGTAAAATGGGTAAAATCATTGCTATTGCTAATCAAAAAGGTGGTGTTGGAAAAACAACAACATCTGTCAATCTAGCTGCTTCTCTAGGAGCACTTGAAAAAAAGGTACTTATCATAGACGCTGACCCTCAGGCTAACGCATCCTCAGGATTAGGAATTGATGTAGATTCTGTCGAAATAGGAACTTATGAAATACTAGAGCACAGTAATACGCCAGAAGAAGCTATCGTGGAATGTACAGCACCGAATGTATATTTAATCCCTGCCCACATTGACTTAGTGGCTATCGAAATCGAATTGGTAGATAAACCAAATCGAGAGTATATGCTAAAAGAAGCACTTAAATCTATCAAAGATAAGTTTGACTATATCATCATAGATTGTGCTCCTTCTTTAGGTTTACTTACTCTAAATGCATTAACTGCTGCTGACTCAGTAGCTATTCCAATTCAGTGTGAATACTTCGCATTAGAGGGTCTTGGAAAATTATTAAACACTATTAAAAGTGTACAGAAAATACACAATCCTAATCTAGATATAGAAGGGTTATTATTAACTATGTACGACTCTCGTCTTCGCTTGTCAAACCAAGTGGTAGAAGAGGTACAAAAACATTTTAACGATATGGTATTTGATACTATTATCCAGAGAAATGTGAAATTAAGTGAAGCTCCAAGTTTTGGTGAGAGTATCATTAATTATGATGCAACAAGCAAAGGAGCAACGAATTACATCAATCTAGCAGAAGAGATTATTCGCAAAAATAGTTAACTAAACTAGATTATTTATTTAGAATATTATGGCAAAGGCAATTAAAAAACAAGCTTTAGGAAGAGGACTATCGGCTCTATTAAAAGATCCGGATAATGATATTAGATCAATCGAAGATAATAATGCTGATAAGGTAATCGGTAATATTATCGAACTAGATATTGATTCTATCGAGATAAATCCATTTCAACCTAGAACAAATTTTAACGAAGAGTCTTTACAAGAATTAGCTACAAGTATTCGAGAATTAGGTGTAATACAACCTATTACAGTTAGAAAAATTGAGTTTAATAAATATCAATTAATCTCTGGAGAGCGTCGTCTAAGAGCGTCTAAGATAGTAGGTCTAGATTCTATACCTGCTTACATCCGTATAGCAAACGATAATGAGTCATTGACTATGGCGTTAGTGGAAAATATCCAACGTCACGACTTAGACCCTATCGAAATTGCACTGTCGTACCAACGCTTAATGGAGGAGATAAATCTAACACAAGAACAGGTAAGTGACAGAGTGGGTAAAAAACGTTCTACTATCGCTAACTACCTTAGATTATTACGTCTAGATCCTATCATTCAGACAGGTATCAGAGATGGATTTATCTCTATGGGACACGGACGTGCCATCATTAACATAGAGGACTTAGATGTACAGACTGATATATACCACCAAATCATCACAGAGAATTTATCTGTGAGAGAGACGGAGGCTATCGTAAAGAAATATCAAGAACAACTTAGAGGTATAGTATCACCTGCTCTACCGAAAAAGAATAAAGAATTTAGTATTCCTGAGAATTATACGAGATCTTTTGGTCAATTCTTTGGTACAAAAGTAGATATCAAAGTTTCGAATAATGGTAAAGGAAAAATATCTATTCCATTCCATTCTGAAGAGGACTTAAATCGTATTATCAAACTATTAGAAAATTAGTGAAACACAAGTTATTAATCCTATTGTTCTTCATAGGAGCAGTTTGTCACCCCACATATGCTCAAACTGTAAATGAAGACGTTAAATTTACTGTTGAAACCTCGAAAGAAGATAAGCCTTTAGATCCATTGGCTCCCTCTCGAGCAGCATTCTACGCTTCTGTTATACCTGGTGTAGGTCAGATTTATAATAAGAAATATTGGAAAGTACCTTTAGTATATGCAGGTATTGGTATTCCAGCTTACTTCTGGGCGGATAACCAAAGACAATATACAAGATATCGTGATGAATATAAAAAACGCCTTCAAGGTATAAATGATCCTAATGATCCGACTTTCGGAGGATTAGATAATGATCGTATCTTAGAGGCTCAAAAATTCTATAGACGTAACAGAGATTTATCTGTAGTAATTACGGCAGGTTTTTACATACTTAGTATCATAGATGCTAACGTAGATGCGCACTTAATGCAGTTTAACGTAAATGAAAACCTTACTATCAAACCTGCATTTGAGTTAGATAGAATGAATCTTCAGAATCAAAACCAATTCCAATACGCGATAAATGTAGAATATCGCTTCTAAAAAACGTATTTAATGAAAATTGCATTATTAGGATATGGCAAAATGGGTCAAATCATTGAAAGAATTGCCATAGAGAGAGGACATGAAATAGTACTACGCAAAAAAAGTACAGATAATTATGATGGGCTAAAAGATGCTGATGTAGCGATAGATTTTAGTGTGCCATCTGCTGCTGTACAGAATATATCTACTTGCTTCGAATTAGGTGTGCCTGTTATATCTGGTACTACAGGATGGTTAGAAGAATATGATAATATGGTAGCGCTATGTACTAAGAACAATGGTGCTTTTTTATACGGTTCTAACTTTAGTTTAGGTGTAAACTTATTCTTCGAACTAAATAGTTATTTAGCTAAGATGATGAGTAACCTACAAGACTATAAGGTCTCTATGGAAGAAATACACCATACTCAAAAACTAGATGCTCCTAGTGGTACAGCCATTACTCTAGCTAATGGTATCATCGATAATTCTGCTTATACAGAATGGACATTAGACAATGCTCAAAATAACCAAATACACATCGATGCTAAACGAGTAGATAGTGTACCTGGTACGCATAGTGTATTCTACGATTCTGCAATAGATCAAATCGAGATCAAACACACGGCTCATAATAGAGAAGGTTTTGCTCTAGGTGCGGTGGTTGCTGCTGAATGGATACAGAATAAAAAAGGAATATTCTCTATGAAAGATGTTCTTAATTTAAAAAAATAATTATCTTCACTATTAATCATTAAAACAGTAATAAACTATGACAATGTCTGAATGGTTTTTGTTTTTTCTATTAGTACAAGTTATTCACTTTCTTGGAACGTGGAAATTATATGTAAGAGCTGGGAAGAAAAGCTGGCAAGCTATTGTACCTATATATAATGCAGTAGTATTAATGCAAATAATTAACCGACCTAAATGGTGGGTTATTTTATTGTTTATTCCTATTGTTAATCTTATTATGTTCCCTGTAGTATGGGTGGAGACATTAAGAAGCTTTGGTAAAAACAAAACAGTAGATACTATCTTAGGTGTAGTAACATTAGGTTTATATATCTATTATGTTAATTACGCTACAGATGCTAAATATGTAGAAAACAGAAGTACTAAAGCAACTACTAGTTCAGGAGAGACAGTTAGTTCTGTATTATTTGCAGTAGTAGTAGCTACTGTAATTCATACTTATGTGATCCAACCTTATACTATTCCAACTTCTTCATTAGAGAAGACTTTGTTAGTAGGTGACTTCTTATTCGTAAGTAAGTTTCACTATGGAGCTAGAACTCCTATAACTACTGTAGCATTACCAATGGTACACGACACGTTGCCATTCACTAAAAAGAATTCATATTTAAAGAAGCCACATTTACCATACTTTAGATTACCAGGTTTCCAAAAAGTACAACACAACGATATCGTTGTCTTCAACTGGCCTACTGATACAGTATATCAATTCAACGATCCGCTGAGAAGACCAGCTGTAGATAAACCTATTGACAAGAAAACTAACTATGTTAAGAGAGCTGTAGGTCTTCCTGGAGAAAACCTTACTGTTAAAGATGGTGATGTTTACATCAATAATGAGAAATTAAAACTAAATGACCGTGCTAGAGTACAGTTCACCTATACTGTAAGAACTGATGGAACTCCAATAGATTTAAATGCTCTAATACAACGTCTAAACCTTAGAGAAGGTGTTACGTATTACAACAATGATCCTAAAACTATTATTTTCTTCGCTTTAACAGACGAGAATGTAGAAGTTCTTAAATCAATGTCTCAAATATTGAGTGTAACTAAAGGGTTGCCAGAACAAGCAAAAGAATATATGCAATCAGCATACGCTACAGCTATCTTTCCACATAATCAACCAACGTGGAATGAAGATAACTTAGGTCCTTTACATATTCCTGCTAAAGGAGAGACTGTTACGTTAACTTCTCAAAACTTCCCAATGTATCAGAGAGCAATCCAAGTATACGAAGGAAACAAACTAGAGGTTAAGAACAATCAGATTTACATTAATGATGTAGCTACTGACAAATACACATTCAAACAAGATTACTACTTTATGATGGGAGATAATAGAAATCGCTCTGAAGACAGTAGATATTGGGGATTTGTACCTGAAGATCACATTGTAGGTAAACCTGTATTTGTATGGTTGAGTTTAGATCAAAACATTCCTTGGTCAAAAGCTTTAGATAAAATCCGTTGGGACAGAATGTTTACTACTGTAAATGGAAATGGTAAACAAACATCATATTTCCCTTACTTCTTAGTAGCTATGATAGGACTAATAGGATATAATACCTATAAGAAGAGAAAAGAAAAAAAGAATTCAAAATACTAAAATAAGACATGAATAACATACTTATTCATCCCACTTATTTTCCTTCAATAAGTCACTTTGTTGCAATGTTACAAGCAGATAAAGTGACTTTTGAAATGGAAGATAACTTTCAAAAACAAACGAATAGAAATAGAGCTTTTATCTATAGTGCTAACGGAAGACAGATGTTAAACATCCCTATCAAACATACGGATGATACAAAACAAAAGTTTAAGGATGTTAGAATAGAACATGCTTTTGGATGGCAAAAACAGCATTTTAAAAGCTTAGAAGCAGCTTATAGGACTTCTCCTTACTTTGAGTACTTTGAAGACGAAATACGCCCTATATTCGAAGGAAAACCAGAGTTTATGTTAGATTTAAACTTACAGATACACGAAGTACTGTGTTCTTGTTTAGGAATCAATCTACCATTTGAGCAAACTACAGAATATGTAAAAGAGCTTAACTCAGACATAGTCGATTTAAGACCTCTAGTTAACGGAAAAAAAGATTTGAATACATTCGATCCTTACATCCAAGTTTTTGACGATAAACACGGTTATTTAAACAATCTAAGCATACTAGATCTTTTATTCAATGAAGGAAGACATGCGATAGATTACTTAAAGAAACAAAGTAACCTACATATATAAAAAAAAAAGCAGACCAATGGTCTGCTTTTTTTCTTTCATAGCGCAATTTTATACTTATTATTTTAAGTACTTAACGATAGATTATAAGTAACAAACAATCAACATAATAATTTCCCTTTTCATAGCATTAAAAAGAGTTGATGACTCTATCGTTATACTTAAGACAACCTTTATGAAAAAGGTCACATATTTTTTTAATTTATTTTTTAAAAATATTTCAATCCATTAACAATCAGCTTCTCCCCTAACAAATAAATTTAAATTATCTGGTGACAAGAATGGTATATCAAGGCCAAGGCCTCTAATAATAAACAACATTCCGAACAATACTATCACATAAGGATAATACTTCATGATAGCATTTCTAACTTTAGGAGAGAACATGTCTCTTACATAAATAATAGAACTCATCAATGGAATAGTACCTACTCCAAATAAGATCATATAAAGCATACCTAAAGTAACGTTCTGTGTTGCTAATGCTCCAAAAAGAGCAACATACACCATACCGCACGGCAAGAATCCATTAAAAAAACCAATAAAATACAATGTTCCTTTATCTTGTTTTTTAAACTGACTTCCCAGTTTAGCTTTTACTTTATTGACAACAAAATAAAATGGCTTTAAAAAACCAAAGTTTCCAAGTTTGTTCTGTGGTATAAGGATAAATACTATCATTAATATTCCAACAACAATAGACATTTGCTGTTGCAAACCAGCTAGGTATAAGCCCTTACCAAACATACCAAAGACAAGCCCTAAAATAGAATATGCAGATATCCTACCTAAGTGATAGGTGAATATCTGCACAACTTTCTTAGCCCCATTACTCTTAGAAACTGGCAACATCATAGCTATAGGTCCACACATACCGATGCAGTGAAGACTACTAATCAGTCCAAATATAAGAGCTGTAATCACTATTTAATCTTTTTTTACAGTTAAGCTTTGTTTATTTCTATAATCTGCTCCATCATAAGACCATTCTACCGCAATATCCCAACGACCGTCTACCAGCGTATTGTTAGGTATGAGCAAATTGGAAGAAGACAGTGATATAGGCATATCAAAGTCTAATCTCTGGTTAGACGGTCTATATAGGAATATTTTACCTGTAATATTTTTAGCGTCAAAGTCAGAAGGGAATACAATAGAGATATCTCCAGACTTCGTTGTTTCAATCGTTAATTTCTTATCTAATTTTAAAGCAGCTACTTCTCTATCATGTCTACCATCCACTTCTATCTCTTGTTGATAGTAATTTTCAGTAACCAACTCATTATCAAACTTCTTATCCATTTGTACACGGATAACGTATTGTAATATGAAGACCATAAAAAGTCCCATAGCAATAACTATTCCTGTTCCAAAATTAAATTTCATACCTAACAAATTTTAATATTAATCCAATGTTCTAGGGCCTAAGAAGTTTGTAGATGTTGTTTGAATCAATCTATCACCTTCATAAACCTCTATTTTCACTTTAGTCCTATGACTTTCTAAAACAAACTGTGGTACATCAATAAACATTGTTCCTTCAGCATATCCTTCTTTAATTACTTTAATAATTGGTTTACCTACAACAGTAATTACACCACCTTCAGGAGATGATAATTTAAAAGTAACATTATCGAAGTCTTTCATTGTTTTATTTACCACTTTGAAAGTATATACGTTTCTGATATTCTCTTCATTGTTCACTGTAATATGTGAATATGTTTGACCAGCTACACGTAAAACAGTTGCTTCAATATCAGTACGTAAAAATAATAAACCAACTAATATTGTCACTAAAATACACAATACCGCAGTATATCCTTTTTGACGTAAACTAAATTTAAACTTAGTTCCCTCTGATATTTCAGATTCAGATGCGTAACGGATTAATCCTCTAGGTAGTCCTACACTATCCATCATGTGATCACACTCATCAATACAAGCTGTACAGTTCACACATTCTAACTGAGTACCATTACGAATATCTATACCTGTAGGACAAACGTTCACACATTGTTTACAGTCGATACAGTCACCTATTCCTTCTGCTGCTCTATCAATTCCTTTTTTAAACTTAGCTCTACCATTCTCAGCCTCACCTCTAACGTGGTCATAAGCAACAATAATAGATTTATTATCTAATAATACTCCTTGTAAACGACCATAAGGACAAGCAATGACACATACTTGCTCTCTAAACCAAGTAAATATAAAATAGAAAGCTGCTGTAAAAATAATTAATCCTACAAAGCGTCCCATATGATCAGCTGGCCCATCTTTCATCATTTGAATCACAACATCACTTCCGATAATGTATGCCAAGAACACATTAGCTATAGAGAATGATATTACAAAGAATATGAACCATTTCAATAATCTCTTTCTTATCTTTTCTGAATTCCAAGGTTGTTTATCTAAACGTACTTGAGCTCCTCTATCACCATCAATCCAGTACTCTATACGTCTAAAAACCATTTCCATAAAAATAGTCTGAGGACAAATCCATCCACAGAATATACGTCCAAATGATACCGTAAACAGAGTAACAAAGACCACTCCTATTATCAGTGATATTACTACAAGATAAAAATCTTGAGGCCAAAATGGGAATCCTAAAATATTGAACTTTCTGTCAATTACGTTAAACAGTAAAAACTGATTACCGTTTACCTTAATAAATGGTGCCGCAAAAAGAAACAATATTAAAACGTAACTAACTATCTTACGTTTATTATAAAAAGGCCCAGAAGGTTTCTTAGGATAAATCCAAGCTCTTTTACCATCTTTGTCAATTGTACCTATGGAGTCACGGAAACTCTCATCATGTATTGTAGCCATAGTAAAATGTTTTTCAACGAGCATAAAGCATAAATTGGCTTACAGCTCTATTCTTATTATGTTAGTTTATAAAAGTGCTTAACGCACAGAATTTGACAGTCTTCCTCTGTCTATATAAGAAACCTACATATATTGTCGCTGTATAGATTTCTCATACGTTATAACTTATTTAAATCTTTTCTTGATTCTATTTGGAGCAGTAAACACTACTCCTACTTTAAACCTCAAATCTAAATTGAAAGAGACGATTTACTTATTTTAAGTGTTATCAAAACATAAAATATTAAATCTTTAAAAAGGATTTTTACTCATACCTATTAAGTATCTTCCTACTACTTTCACTAATGTTATCTTATAATTTGCTCTATCAAAGCTATCTCCTTATAAAGAAAATACTTTTGTAAGACCATTTTTAAATACCACTATAAAGTTACGAAAAAGACCATTAAAAAACACTCTAAAACCTTTAAAAAAGCATTAACATCACGCTTTATTAACACAAACAAACTAAAAAAGTCAAACTCTTTTGTATTTGAAATGTTGTTGTATAAAAAGAGGGCTAAATTAATAGCTTAGCCCTCTTATATTATAATACAGTAAGATGTACTTCAAAGTAATTAAACTTCAATAGCACACATTACTATTGATTTTAATTTGCTGCTTCTGGAGCTACTTCAGCATCAGTAGTTGCAGGAGCTTCTTCTGTTGCAGGAGTTTCTTCAGTAGCTTTATCAGCACTTAATTCACTCTTAGACCAAATGATATCTCCTTCTGCTGCTTTAGCTTCAGCTGGTACAGTACCATTTAGAGAGATTACATAAGATGCAATTTTCTCAATCTCTGATGGTTTGAAGTTAGTTTTCCAAGGCACCATTCCTTTTCCAGGACGTCCACCTTCAGAAATAGTATTGAAGACATTTTTCATTCCTCCACCTAAGATCCAGTGATCATCAGTTAAGTTTGGTCCAATAGCTCCTCCACCATCAGGTTTGTGACATACTGCACAGTTTGTATCAAAAAGAGCTTTACCTGCTGATAATACTGCTGGATCATCTGAGAATACAGCTTGATCTGCAGTTAACATATCTGGAGCAGTCTTTTTATATTCTTCAACTTGCTCTTTAGCAGCTATCATTTCTTTTTCGAACTCAGCTACTTGACTATCACCATCAAATACATGGAATCTCAACAAATAAATAACTGCAAAAATAACTGTCACATAGAATAGACCAACCCACCATGGTGGTAACTCATTATCTAACTCTTTAATACCATCGTAATCATGATCCATCATAATATCCCCCTCTTGAGCGATAGTCTTGGTACTAGTTAATTTTTGCATTAATCTCTTAACCCAAGGAGTTTCAGCAAAAGGAAGACTAGCTTCTTTTTCTTTCTGAGCTCTCTCTTCTGGAGTCATTAAGCGATCCATAATTTTACTCGTTGCAGATGCCACCATTTCAACAGCAATCAAAGCGAATAAAAATAAACCTAATAAAATAAGTACAACAGGATGTTCTATAAAAGCAGGTTTATCACTGTCTCCTCTAACTATCCACTCAATTGCAAAAAAGAATATTGCAAACAGTAGAGGAACTCTTACATATACTGGAAAAAATTTTTTCATAATTTTTCTGAATTACTATCAACATTTTGCTCTTCATTATCCATGAATGGCATATTGCTTAATTCTTCTATTGTCTCTTTCTTATAAGTAAACACCCAAAAGAAAAGACCTACGAAGAATGTAAAGAAAATAAGTAGTGAAATAATAGGAAATATCTCTACTCCACCAATTGTTTCCATATTATGTTTAATGAACTTTAGCATATTGATTCATTTTAAAATATTATTCTTCTACCTTTTTAATATCAGTACCTAAACGCTGTAAATAAGCGATAACAGCAACAATCTCACGATCACTCATCGGTACAAACTCTTCTCCTTTAGCCTTAGCACGTTTTTCTCCATCTTGGTAAGACTTAACGTAATCAGGATCTCCTTCTAAATTCTTAGCAATTTGTTCTGATTGAGCTTTAATAGAAGCTTTAGCATTTGCGATATCCTCATCAGAATAAGGAACACCTAAAGTTCTCATCACACTCATTTTTGTTTCAATATCACTATAGTCAGCAGCTTTATTAGCGAATAACCATTTATATCCAGGCATAATTGAGTTTGGAGAAGTAGATTGTGGATCATACATGTGGTTATAATGCCAGTTGTCTGAATATTTACCACCTACTCTAAATAAATCTGGTCCAGTTCTCTTAGAACCCCATAAGAATGGGTGATCATAAACATATTCACCTGATTTAGAGTATTCACCATATCTCTCTACTTCAGAACGGAAAGGACGAATCATTTGTGAGTGACATCCCACACATCCTTCTCTAATATATAAGTCTCTACCTTCTAACTCTAATGGAGTATATGGCTTAACACTTGTAATTGTAGGAATATTTGACTTAACAAATATTGTTGGAACAATCTGAACTAAACCACCAATTAAGATAGCAACTGTAGTTAAGATAGTAAACTGTACTGGTCTTCTTTCTAACCAAGCATGCCATCCTTCACCTTTTAATCTACCTACAGATATTCTTTGTAACGCAGGAGCTTCAGCTAATTCATCTTCTACTGGTTGACCAGCTTTCACTGTTTTGTAGATATTGTAAATTAATACTAATACCCCAGCTAAATATAATGTACCACCGATAGCACGCATAGCATACATAGGTAAAATAGCAGTAACAGTTTCTAAGAAGTTACCATATTTTAAAGTTCCGTCTGGGTTAAAATCTTTCCACATTAAGTGTTGAGAGAAACCAGCAACATATAAAGGAATAGTATATAAAATAATACCTAAAGTACCAATCCAGAAGTGGAAGTTAGCAGCAGCTTTAGAATATAATTCTGTTTTAACCATTCTTGGTATTAACCAGTATACCATACCGAATGTCATGAATCCGTTCCATGCTAATGCACCAACGTGCACGTGAGCTACGATCCAGTCAGTATAGTGAGCAATTGCGTTTACGTTTTTCAAAGACAACATTGGTCCTTCGAATGTCGCCATACCGTATCCTGTGATACCTACTACGAAGAATTTCAATACTGGCTCTACTCTTACTTTATCCCAAACTCCACGAAGAGTTAAAAGACCATTAATCATACCTCCCCAAGATGGTGCAATTAACATTACTGAGAACACAACCCCTAAGTTTTGAGCCCATTCTGGTAATGCTGAATACAATAAGTGGTGAGGTCCTGCCCAGATGTATAAGAAAATTAATGACCAGAAGTGAATAATAGATAGTCTATAAGAATAAACAGGTCTATTAGCCGCTTTAGGTAAATAATAATACATTAACCCTAGGAAAGGAGTAGTTAAGAAGAACGCTACCGCATTGTGTCCATACCACCACTGTACCAATGCATCTTGAACTCCTGCATAAACAGAATAAGATTTTAATGCATTCACAGGTAACTCTAATGAGTTAAAGATGTGTAACACTGCTACCGTAACGAATGTTGCTAAATAGAACCAAATAGCCACATAAATATGACGCTCTCTTCTTTTGATGATTGTCATAATCATGTTAATACCAAATGTTACCCAAATAATCGCAATTGCGATATCGATAGGCCATTCTAATTCAGCATACTCTTTTGATGTTGTATACCCTAATGGTAGAGTAATTACAGCACCGATTAAAATTAATTGCCAGCCGTAAAAGTGAAGATTACTTAAAAAATCACTGAACATTCTAGCTTTACATAACCTTTGTAAAGAATAGTAAATACCTCCGAAAATTGCGTTACCAACGAACGCAAAAATCACAGCATTTGTATGCAATGGACGTAATCTCCCGAAACTTAACCAAGATATTCCATCTGTCAAGTTAGGAAATATAAACATCACTGCTAAAACTAATCCTACTAGCATTCCGACAGCTCCAAAAAATATTGAAGCATAAAGAAATTTCTTTACAATTTTGTTGTCATAATAAAATTGTTGCACTTCCATAGTTGTTTATATTTGATTTTCTTTTTGTTTATTTTCTGTTTGTTCACTGTTTGTTTTTTTCTGTTTCACGTTGACTTCATCGTCAAATAACATACGAACAGAAGGAGTATATGCGTCATCAAATTGCCCACTCTTCACAGACTTAATAAATAAGTACAGGAAAATACCAGCTACAACGACACTGATACTAATTAAGAAATAAATAACACTCATACCTTATATTTATTTGTCAAAATTAACATTCTCTCTCGCCTTAAAATATGATAAGTATCATATTTACATTTTTTCTATCAATCTTTCTTTATAATTTTTTTAGCATAATAATTACTCATTATTGTCACAAAACTTATAATAGATATAGTACTTATAGGCATTAAAATAGCAGCTACAAGTGGAGACATTTTATTCATTATTGAAACCGAAATACCTATCACATTATAGCTTAATGCTAAGATATAACTTAATTTAATAGTTTTAACAGATTTCTTTGAATATTTTAAGAATGACTTTAAGTATTCAAACATTCTCGCGTCTAAAATTGCATCACTTGCAGGAGTAAAAACGTTAACATTCTCAGAGACAGACACTCCTACATTGCTTTGTGCTAAAGCTCCAGCATCATTAAGTCCATCACCAACCATCATAACATTGCCCCCTTGTTCTTGTAAATAGTTAACATAACTTAACTTTTCTTCTGGTTTTTGATTAAATACCAATGTAGTAGACTCTGGCAGTAGCTCCTGTAACGCTTCTTTTTCACCATCATTATCTCCCGATAGGATTACTAACTTATATCCTGAATATGTTAAATTATCAAATAATTCTTTTAACCCCTCTCTATAGTGATTTGCAAAAATGAACTTTCCTTTATATATCCCATTAATCTGAATATGAACAGAAGTTTCATTAATCATTTTTTCTGTATCTATACCTAGTAACTTAGGAGATCCTATTAAATACTTAACATCATTAATAACACCTACTAGGCCTTGCCCTGCTATTTCCTCAAAAAATTGAGGTTTCACTACAACTTTAGTTGATAAGAAATTATATAATTTTCTACTCAATGGGTGATTAGAAGCTCTTATGATATTTCGAATATCATTTTGTTGTTCTTTAGTTAATTCATCTCCTTCATAAGAAATAGTAGAATTAGCATTAGTAGTAATTGTCCCTGTTTTATCAAACACAACAGTATTTACTTTTGCCATCTGCTCTACTACAGTTACATTCTTTAGATAAAACTTATTTCTACCATATATACGTATTGCATTTCCCAATGTAAAAGGAGCAGTCAAGGCTAAAGCACATGGACAAGCTACAATTAGAATTGCTGTAAAAACATTAAATGCCGCATTTAAATCAACAAAAGCCCATCCTAGAAAAGCTAAAACTGATACTGTCAGTAATACAGGTGTGAAGTAATGACTTATCGTATCAGTAATAGTCTTATACTTCATATCTACTTTCTTCTGAAATACATCGTTACTCCACAGTTGAGTCAGATAACTTTGTGAAACAGTATTAACTGCCTCTACCTCTATTACATCACCAACCTGCTTTCCTCCTGCGAATACTTTATCTCCTGATTTTTTCTCAACAGGTACTGCTTCCCCAGTAACAAAGCTATAATCAATGAAAGCTGAGTTAGAAATCAATATCGAATCGACAGGAACTAGCTCCTGGTTACGTATTAAAAGTCTATCCCTTTTTACTACTTCATAAACTTGTATTGGTTCTTCTACTCCATCCTCTCCAATTTTAGTAATTGCAATAGGAAAGTATGATTTGTAATCACGTTCAAAAGACAAGAAGTTATAAGTGCGCTGTTGAAATAATTTTCCTAACAACATAAAGAACACTAGCATTGTCATACTATCAAAGAAACCAGGACCTAAATCAAAGATTATATCAATAGTACTTCTTATAAACATCACTATAATTCCCAATGACATCGGAATATCAATCGTATAATTCTTAGTCTTAATACCTTTCCAAGCAGCTAAGTGATATGGTGAAGCAGAATAAAAAAATACAGGTAAAGAAATAAGTAGAATCAACCATCTAAAGAAATCCTTATACTCTCTCATCCAGATATCATCTATATTAAAATACTCTGGAAAAGAAAGCATCATAACATTCCCAAAACTAAAGAATGCAATACCAATCTTATAGATTAGGCTTCTATCTATAGACTGAGGTTTCTCTTCATAATTTTTCAAACTAATATAAGGCTCATACCCTATTTGTGTAAGAAGCAATACCAGCTCTTTTAAAGTTACTTTACTATCATTATAAGTAATAGTAGCCTTCTTCTCAGGGAAGTTTACTAGAACGCGTATAACGCCCTCATTAAGTCTATGTAAATTCTCTAAGATCCAAATACAAGAACTGCAATGAATATGTGGAATATAGAGAGACACGATACTTGTAGTCCCTTCATTAAATTCAAGTAATTTGTTAATAATATCACTCTTTTCTAAGAAGTCATATTTCCCATTTGCTTCTTCTGGAGTAGCTCCAGGAGTAGCTTCCATATCGTAATAACAGCCAAGATCATTCTCACTAAAAATCTCATAAACTGTCTTACATCCATTACAACAAAACTCCCTACTATCGAACTCAATGCGGTTAAAGGTGGTCACCTCATTACCACAGTGATAACACGTCTTCTTATCCATAAAAAAATGCTCATTTTACCTCTAACAAAGGTCTACGTTTAATAATGCAGAATATATGACATTTATCATAAAAAATCACTATCTTTGTGCAGTTATTTTAACAAAATCTACGTGGTTATGGGCAGATGTGAACAGTGTATAATTAGAGAGTTTAGTTCTTTAAAAGCTCTAACAAGAGAAGAACTTTTAACAATTTCTGAAACTAAGACGCATTTTATCGTAAAAAAAGGAGAAGTTCTCTTCAATGAAGGAGATAACCTTAATGGTGTGTATTGCATAAAAGATGGTTTCTGTAAGTTAACTAAGTTAAACTCTAATGGTAAAGACACTATCGTTAAACTTGCCAAAAACGGAGATTTACTAGGACAACGCTCTATCATTAACGAAGAGACATCAAACCTTACTGCTACAGCTATTGAAGATATGCAAATCTGTTTTATTCCTAAAAAGGAAATGATGGATTACTTCACAGACAATAACAAATTCTCATTACTAGTAACTAGAGATATCTGTAATCACTTAAAAGATGCAGATAAAGGTTTAGCTGATCATACTCATAAGACAGTAAAAGAAAGACTTGCTATAATTCTACTTAAATTAGAAGAAGTAGGTGGTATCAATCCTGAGAACAACGCTTTAAATATCCAACTTTCTAGAGAAGATCTAGCTAATATGGTAGGTACTGCTACAGAGAGTTGTATCCGTTTATTATCTGAACTTAAGAAAGATGGTATCATTGAATTATCAGGAAAGAAAATTATCTTAAAAGATAAAAATGAGCTAAAGAATCTTGCTCAATAATCTTATCTATTCATTAACACATCTTTTTGTCATTTAAACTTAGATATCATTATTTAATATTATAAAATAATGTATTTTCGCAACATGATGAATGAAAAAAACATAGAGCAACTTCAATCTATTTTAAGTTCTCCTAAAAAAATAAGTATTATACCTCATAGAAATCCTGATGGAGATGCTATAGGTTCTACACTAGGTTTATACCATGTTCTAAAGTCTCTAGGACATGAAGCATATGTAATATCTCCTAATGATTTCCCTCACTTCTTAGCTTGGATGCCAGCTAGTGAAGACATTATAATATTTGACAAAAAAAGAGATTATGCTACTCAACTCTTATCTAGTAGTGACTATATCTTTACTCTAGATTTTAATATTCTATTGAGAACAGGTGATGACATGGAGAAGGTTCTCGAAAAGATGAAAGCTCCTTTTGTCATGATAGACCATCATCAGATGCCTGGTAACTATGCTGAATTAACGTTCTCCAACCCTGAATTTGGTTCTACTTGTGAACTGCTATACACTATCTTAGATAAAGCAAATCTTACTGATAAAATTAGTAAAGAAGCTGCTACTTGTATCTACACAGGTATTGTTACTGATTCAGGTTCATTCAGATTCCCAAAAACAAATGCAAACACACATAGAGTTGTTGCAAATCTTATTGATAAGGGAATAGAAAATCCAGAAATCCACAACGCTTTATTTGACAACAGTAATTACAATAGACTACAATTACTAGGTAGAGCATTACAAAATATGGTTATTTTACCAGAATATAACACTTCTTATATCTTCCTAACAGATAAAGAACTTAATGAGTTCCAACATCAAAAAGGAGATACAGAAGGATTCGTTAACTATGGACTATCTATTAAAGGTGTTGATTTAACCTTCTTCTTTATTGAACGTAAAGACGAAGGTATTGTCAAGATTTCTTTGAGATCGCAAGGTAATATGGATGTCAATCTATTAGCACGTAAATATTTCGAAGGAGGAGGTCACGTCAATGCTGCTGGAGGAAAGTCTACTCTTTCTCTAAACGATACAATAACAAGATTTGTTGATATAATCAAAAAGCACAAACAAGAGTTCTATGTATAAATTTATTCAGTTTCTAAGTTTAGCCGCTATGGCTATCATTGCCGTTAGTTGTAATAATAACAACGAAGTAAGAAAACCTATTTCTAAATCAAAAGAAAGCGTAATTCACAGTTCTGCTTTAAAAAACATGGAAATGGTACAAAGCGAAGAAGAGCTTATTTCTAAATATATAGAAACTGATAAAGAACACACCTATATCAATTCTAAGAATGGCTTTTGGTATACGTACCAAGAAAGAAAAGTACACGACTCTATTAGACCATTAGAAGGCAATACCGTTATGTACACTTATGAGATTAGTACACTTCAAGATAGTATACTGTATTCTAAAAATGACATAGGAGTACTATCATATATCGTGGATAAAGAAGACATTCTTCCTGTATTAAGACATACTATTAAACTAATGAAGAACAATGAATCAATAAAAGTTGTTTCACCATCAACATTAGCTTATAGCTACTTAGGAGATAAAAATAAAATAGACAAAAACCAACCAATAATAATTACTGTAGATTTAAAATCAATAGATAGAAATAACTAAATAATATGAAAAAAATGACAAGTTTAATATTAAGTGTTGTTGCACTAGTTACATCATGTGCTTCACCTAAATCTGATTTACCAGACGGATTATACGCAGATATCAAAACATCTAAAGGTAACATCATCATCGAATTGGAATACCAAAAAGCTCCAGTTACTGTAGCTAACTTTGTTTCATTAGCAGAAGGAAACAACCCATTCGTAGATAAGCAATACAAAGACAAACCTTACTACGATGGATTAACATTCCACCGTGTAGAGAACAACTTTGTAATTCAAGGTGGTGACCCTACAGGTTCAGGTTCAGGTGGTCCTGGATACGTATTTAAAGATGAGTTTGATCCAAGTCTTAGACATGACAAAGCAGGTACTTTATCTATGGCTAACAGTGGACCATTCACTAACGGAAGTCAATTCTTTATCACACATAAAGCAACACCTCACTTAGATGGAGGACACTCAGTTTTCGGATACACTGTTAAAGGTTTAGATATTGTAAATACTATCGAACGAGGTGATAAAATGGAGTCAGTTAAAATCATCAGAATCGGTAAAGATGCTAAGAAATTTAACGCTGTAAAAGTATTCAAACAATACTTTGAAGAAGCAGACAAAACGAAAAAAGACCTACAAGAGAAGGTAGAAAAAGCACAAAAAGAATACGCTGATAAATTCGCTGAATTAAAAGCTAAAGCTACTAAAACACATTCTGGATTATCTTATGTTATCACGAATGATGCACAAGGTAAAAAACCAAACGTGGGTCAAGAAGTAATGATTGACTACGCAGGTTTCTTTGAGAATGGATTAATGTTTGATTCAAGCAATGAAGAATTATCAAAAACATTTGGAACATTTGACCAAAGAAGAGCTGATGCTGAACAATATATTCCAATTCCTTTCAAATATGGAACTAAAACTGGCCTAATACCAGGGTTTATTGAAGGAATTGAACAAATGAAAATAGGAGATAAAGCGATTATCTTTATCCCTGCTCATTTAGCATATGGAGAGCGTGGTGCAGGAGGAGTAATTCCACCTAACACAGATCTAGTATTCGAATTAGAAATGAAATAGTTATAATAATATATAACAACAAAAAAAGGGTTGAAACGCTTCGTTTCAACCCTTTTTTTGTTGTATTCCAAAATCAACAACCTTGCTTAAGTCAATCGTTTTCTCTATTCTAAAAAATCACTTTAAAACAATAACATTTAAACCAAGATTAAATATCACTGTGATACACTGTATGATATAATAACCAATACCAATAAAACCACCAATAGATATCCTGCAGAGAAAACAAACATTAAAAAGCAATAATATTAGCTTTTAAGCAACTATAAAATGTTTTACAACTCAATATATATAAAACAAAAAAAGACGTGCTTAAAACACATCTTTTTTTAATTATATGAATTTTTATATTCTTATGCTTCAGCTACTTCTTCAGCTGGTTGCTCTTGTTGAGGCAAATCTGCTCTTGTTAAGAACGTCATTACTTCAGAGTCAATCTCAAAAATAGTCTTTTTGAACAATTCGAAAGCTTCAAACTTATAGATCAATAGAGGGTCTTTTTGTTCGTGTACAGCTAACTGTACAGATTGTTTTAACTCATCCATTTTTCTCAAGTGTTTCTTCCAAGCTTCATCTAAGATTGTCAATGTAATGTTTTTCTCAAAATCATTAATTAATGACATCCCTTGACTAGCGTAAGCTTCTTCTAAGTTAGTAACAATATTGATTGTTTTAACACCATCTGTAAAAGGAACTACGATACGCTCAAACTGACCACCGTTATTCTCATAAACATTTTTAATCACCTTAAATGCTTCAGCTGCACTACGCGCACATTTCTCTGTATAAGCATTAAATACGATTTCGTATTGTTTATTTGCTAAAGTCACTATATCACCTTTTGCAAACTCTTCCTCGCTTACCACATTATTAGTACCGAAGTTACGGATGATATCAAACTCAAAGTTTTTATAGTCACTAGCTAACTTATTAGTCTCGATGATACGCTCACATAAATCAAACATCATATTTGCGATATCCACTTTAAGACGCTCTCCAAATAACGCGTGTTTTCTACGTTTATAGATTACCTCACGTTGAGCATTCATAACGTCATCATACTCTAATAAACGTTTACGAATACCATAGTTGTTCTCTTCAACTTTCTTCTGAGCTCTTTCGATAGATTTAGTCATCATAGAGTGTTGGATAACTTCTCCATCTTCTAATCCCATTCTATCCATCAACTTAGCTACACGATCAGATCCAAATAAACGCATTAAGTTATCCTCTAAAGACACATAGAACTGTGAACTTCCTGGATCTCCTTGACGTCCTGCACGACCTCTTAACTGACGGTCAACACGACGTGAATCATGGCGCTCTGTACCGATAATAGCTAAACCACCTAAGTCTTTAACCTCTTGTGATAATTTAATATCCGTACCACGACCAGCCATATTCGTAGCGATAGTTACAATACCTGATTGACCTGCCTCTTCTACGATTTGTGCCTCTTGTTTGTGTAACTTAGCATTCAACACATTGTGTCTAATACCACGCATTTTTAAAGATCTACTCAGTAATTCAGAAATCTCAACTGAAGTAGTACCAATCAATACTGGACGACCAGCATTTGACAATTCTACTACATCTTCGATTACCGCTTTAAATTTCTCACGAACTGAACGATAAATCTTATCTTCTCTATCATGACGAGCTATTCCTCTATTCGTAGGAATCTCTACTACGTCTAATTTATAAATTTGTAAGAACTCACCAGCCTCTGTAATAGCAGTACCAGTCATACCTCCTAGTTTATTATACATACGGAAGTAGTTCTGTAATGTAATTGTAGCAAACGTTTGAGTAGCTGCTTCAATTTTTACATTTTCTTTTGCCTCGATAGCTTGGTGTAATCCGTCAGAGTAACGACGACCATCCATGATACGTCCTGTTTGCTCATCCACGATCATAATCTTGTTATCCATAACTACATACTCTGTATCTTTTTCAAACAAAGTATAAGCTTTTAATAACTGACTTAATGTATGAATACGCTCACTCTTAACTCCGAAGTCTTGGAACAATAATTCTTTTGCCTCAGCCTCTTCATCTTTAGATAAGTTTTGTGCTTCAATCTTAGCAATCTCTACACCGATATCTGGAAGTACGAAGAAGTTTTGGTCTGTATCTTTTGATAGATATTGAATACCTAAGTCAGTTAATTGTACTTGATTATTTTTCTCTTCGATTACGAAGTATAAAGCCTCATCTACTTTATGCATTTCTCTATTGTTGTCTTGCATATAGTAGTTCTCAGTTTTTTGAAGTAATTGTTTTACTCCTTCTTCACTTAAGAACTTAATTAAAGCTTTATTCTTAGGTAAACTTCTGTATGCTCTAAACAATAAGAATCCACCTTCTTTAGTATTTCCTTCACGAATTAATTTTTTAGCATCAGCTAAGAAACCATTCGCTAGCTTTCTTTGCATTTCTACTAATCCAGCTACTTCAGGTTTTAATTCATTAAACTCATGACGATCTCCTTGAGGTACAGGACCAGAAATAATCAATGGCGTTCTAGCATCATCGATCAATACTGAATCCACCTCATCCACGATTGCGAAGTTGTGTTTTCTTTGTACTAATTCTTCTGGGCTGTGAGCCATATTATCACGTAAGTAGTCAAAACCAAATTCGTTATTTGTACCATACGTAATATCTGCTGCATATGCAGCTCTTCTTCCTGCAGAGTTAGGTTGGTGATTATCGATACAATCAACAGTCATACCGTGGAACTCAAACAATGGAGCTTTCCATTGACTATCACGTTTTGCTAAGTAGTCATTCACTGTTACTAAGTGAACTCCATTACCTGTCAATGCGTTTAAGTACAATGGTGAAGTTGCTACTAACGTTTTACCTTCCCCTGTGTGCATCTCAGCAATTTTACCTTGGTGCAACACGATACCACCGATTAACTGTACATCATAGTGAATCATATCCCAAGTAACCTGTTTACCTGCAGCTGACCATGTATTAGCCCAATGAGCTTGATCACCTACGATAGTAACGTAAGGTTTAGACTCAGCGAAGATTCTATCTTGTTCTGTAGCCGTAACTACAACAGTTTCGTTCTCTTTAAATCGACGAGCAGTCTCTTTTACTACAGCGAATGCCTCTGGTAAAATATCCATTAAGCATTTCTCTGAATTAGTATAAGCCTCTTTCTCTAAGCTGTCAATGCTAGCATAGATAGACTCTCTTTTATCGATATCTTGAGTTTTTTCAATCTCTTCTTTGTACGAAGCAATCTTAGCATCTTGATCTGCTCTTGATTGTTGTATTTTTTCTTTAAAGAAGATTGTCTTTGCTCTTAATTCATCATTTGAAAGGCTACCTAAAGCACCTTCATATGTTTTTATTTTCTCAATTAAAGGCTTAATTGCTTTGATATCTCTCTCTGATTTATCTCCGACAAAAACCTTTAATATACTGTTTATGATACTCATAAATTTATGTGGTTTATTTTTTTATTACTGTCAAATCGTAAAGCTAAATAAAAAAAAAGCCTGTTTAGAGGCTTTTTTATTTATATCTTAATACTCATCCTCGTTCCAAAGGTAATCTTCGTCAGTAGGATAGTCTGGCCAAATCTCTTCCATTGATTCATAGATCTCCCCTTCGTCTTCGATAGACTGTAGGTTTTCTACTACCTCTAGAGGAGCACCTGTTCTAATTGCATAATCAATAAGTTCATCCTTCGTCGCAGGCCATGGAGCATCACTTAGATAAGATGCTAATTCTAATGTCCAATACATCTCTAATCGTTTTAAATTTTTAATGCAAAAATAATTTTTATTATGAAATTATCAAGCTTTTTTTTATTTATTTCAGCTGTTTTCAAGAACGTAGCTCTCCAAAATCTATAGATTTTAAGAAAAATAACATTTTTTACTCGTCTTTTCTTGGAATCCACTTCACTTCTTCAGCGTTCAAATCAAAAGTCAACTTTCGTGCCAACACAAATAAGTAGTCAGAAAGTCGGTTTAAATACTTCAAAACTGACTCATCTACTGCTTCTGTTTCATTTAAGCTTACTGACAGACGCTCTGCTCTACGACATACACATCTCGCTATATGACAATATGACACAGTAGTATGCCCTCCAGGTAAAACGAAGTGTGTCATCTGAGGCAGAGACTCTTCCATTCTATCTATTTCATTTTCTAGCAGCTCAATATCAGCTACGCTAATCTTCGGAATGTTCAATCTCTCTTTCCCATTCTTTAAAATAGCCTTCTCTGGATCGGTTGCTAATATAGCCCCAACTGTAAATAATCTATCTTGAATCTCTATCAGTACATTCTTATACAACTGATTCATCTCCTGATCGCGAATTAAACCAATATAAGAGTTTAATTCATCTACAGTTCCATAACTTTCTATTCTAATATGATGTTTAGGAACACGTGTTCCTCCAAATAATGCGGTAGTTCCCTTATCTCCTGTTTTAGTATATACTTTCATAAAGTGTAGTCATTAGTTATAACAAG
The DNA here is from genome assembly GCF_900109075.1 of Myroides marinus. Taxonomy (GTDB): domain Bacteria; phylum Bacteroidota; class Bacteroidia; order Flavobacteriales; family Flavobacteriaceae; genus Flavobacterium; species Flavobacterium marinum_A. The sequence continues at coordinate 55,615 of NZ_FNYS01000010.1, forward strand.
ACCACAAAATACAACAAAATACCAAGCAAAAACAGTTGGGCTATTTAATTCTTATATCGCTTTCGATCACACCATCTCTCAACCTAATGATACGATGAGCATGTTCTGCAATATCTTCTTCGTGAGTTACTAGAATAACAGTATTTCCATTAGCATGTATTTCATCAAACAAATGCATAATCTCAATCGAAGTTTTAGTATCTAAGTTACCCGTAGGTTCATCTGCTAAAATAATAGCAGGTCTATTCACTAATGCTCTAGCTACAGCAACACGCTGGCGTTGTCCACCAGAGAGCTGATTAGGGTGGTGATCCATACGATCACTTAACCCCACTTGGTCTAGTACTTCTTTAGCACGTTCATCTCTTTCTGATTTAGAATTTCCAGCATAAACCATAGGCAATGCTACATTGTCTAAAGCAGTAGTACGAGGAAGTAAATTAAAGGTTTGAAATACAAATCCGATACTCTTATTTCTAATTTCTGCCAATTGATCGTCCTTTAATGCACTCACATCCTTTCCATCTAAGAAATAAGCACCCGAAGTAGGTGTATCTAAGCAGCCTAGAATATTCATTAGAGTAGACTTACCACTACCAGATGGCCCCATCAGTGCCACATAGTCTCCTTTTTCTATTTCTAAATTAACTCCTTTCAGCACGTGTACTGTCTCAGATCCCAATTTAAAATCGCGTTTTATTTCTCTAACTTCTATAATATTCTCAGCCATAACTAGACAGTTTATTAAAAAATACACATTGACCTAAACCAATTTTCCACAATTGCCAATACTTAAATTAGTTGGCCTCCTATACAATCTTGTTTTAAGTCAAAGACTTTTCTAAGGTAAGTAAAAATATCAGAAATAAACCACTCTAACAGATTAATGAAATAACATAGAAGACATTCTAAGTACAAAATGTTGTTTTAACTGCTCTGTTCTCACAAAAGCGACTCCGAAATAATAAAAGTCAATAGTAGCTGTAAAGCGATCATCATTGACAATCTCTTGCCAATAAGCTTCCACAGAAGCTACCTCCACTCTCCTATCTATAACTAGAATACTATCATTATGCATAGCAGCATACACTTTAGTCAAATCTGGCAGACTTTCTCCTTTTCCAACACCAATCATATCACATTGACCAGATATTGTCTTAAAATCAATTGTATTAGACAGAGAAGAAGTATAATCACCATATACACCCACAGTTTTTGGAGCGTAGTAAGCCTCGATACGAGAAACAAAGGCATTCTTAACAGACATTCCTTTCCATCTACTATCTTTAGGATAGAGCCCTTTCATCAATAAATTAAAGATAAATGGAGAATGCACCCCATGCTCATTACTCGATCTCCACCAAAACTTAAAATAGCTCTCTTTCTTTGTCATTGCTGAATTATAAATAAGAAGTTTCTAACAAAAATAGGTATAAATAAAAAAAGCTTCTCAAATGAGAAGCTTTTTTGTGACCGAGACAGGATTCAAACCTGTAACCTTCTGAGCCGTAATCAGATGCGCTATTCAGTTGCGCCACTCGGCCTTGTACCTTATTTATTTTGTCAAAACTTTAATTTCTTAAAGTTTAGTGACCACGGCAGGATTCAAACCTGCAACCTTCTGAGCCGTAATCAGATGCGCTATTCAGTTGCGCCACGTGGCCTATTGCGTTATTGCGAGTGCAAATATAGGACGTTATTCCGTAAATACAAACTCTAGAAAGGAAAAATATAATTATTTTTTTTTACCTGTTTTTTAAAACACTTATTACTAAATATTTAAACAGTAAAGATTTTTAAATTTTAACATTCCTTTTTTTCGCTTTTATTCGTATCCATTGAATTCATTAGTATATCACAGAGTCTTTACTTCTAAAATTTCCCTGTAGGTGGAAAGAAATACAAGTATAAAACAGCTGTAATTATAAAAATCATCAAAATAAAATAGAACGAATTACCAGTAAAGAGACCAAAAACTAGAAAAAGTATAGTAGCTACTGCTCCTGCAAAAAGAAAATTAAAACTCTGCTTATCTATAAAATCATCATCCCACTCCTCCTCTTCTTCTTGCAATGCCTTTTCTTTCTCCCTTTTATATTGCAAATATTCCTCCTTAGTATCAAAACTCTTGATGCTAAAAAACTTTCTTGCTATCATAAAAACAACAAAAGCAACTACAATAAAAATCGTTACTTCATACATACCCCATTATTTTTTAACTTCTAACAATCTCTATTCTTACCCTTTACCCATTCATAAAGAGTACTCAAAGAAACAACTTTTGTTTTATTTGCAAAACTCTTACACTACTTTTTTATATTTTACTACTACAGCCAATTCGTTAAAAACTACTAGATACACCCTATAACTAATACTTAATCAAGCCATACAGAGTGTCATCAAAAAAAAAGAGAACATTCATACATAATGAATGTCCTCTTTCTCAATATACATACAGGTTATTTTACTTGCTTAATGTTTTTAATACCTCATCGTTATTTGCAGTATTTTTCACATTTCCGATTATAGATGTCATTGCCTCTACAGAGTTCATATCATCTATATACTGTCTTACCATTAATGCGCGTTTAAGTTCCCACTCATTTAATAGTAAATCATCTCTACGAGTACTAGAAGAAGTAATATCGATAGCAGGGAAGATACGTTTATTAGCCAATTTACGATCTAACTGTAACTCCATATTACCCGTTCCTTTAAACTCTTCGAAGATTACCTCATCCATCTTAGATCCAGTATCTACTAACGCAGTAGCGATAATACTTAATGAACCTCCATTCTCTATATTACGTGCAGCTCCGAAGAAGCGCTTTGGTTTTTGTAGAGCATTAGCATCTACCCCTCCACTTAACACCTTACCAGAAGCTGGCTGTACCGTATTATATGCTCTAGCTAGACGAGTAATAGAGTCTAATAAGATCACTACATCATGACCACACTCTACTAATCTCTTCGCTTTCTCTAAAACGATATTAGCCACTTTTACGTGTCTTTCTGCTGGCTCATCGAATGTAGATGCGATAACCTCAGCATTTACACTTCGTTGCATATCTGTAACCTCCTCTGGACGCTCATCGATAAGTAATACGATTAAGTAAGCCTCAGGATGATTAGCAGCAATAGCATTAGCCACATCTTTTAATAACATCGTCTTACCAGTCTTAGGTTGTGCTACGATCATACCACGTTGACCTTTACCGATAGGAGCGAACATATCCATTAAACGCGTAGAGATAGTACTACTCTTAGCGTCTAAGTTAAACTTCTCATTAGGGAATAGCGGAGTTAAGTGCTCGAAAGACACTCTATCTCTCACCGCTTGTGGATCATGTCCATTGATCTTTAATACTTTCACTAAAGGGAAGAACTTCTCTCCTTCTTTAGGAGGACGCACCACACCTTTTACAGTATCTCCAGTTTTAAGACCAAATAATCTAATCTGTGATTGAGATAAATAAATATCATCAGGAGAAGATAAATAGTTATAATCCGCAGAACGCAAGAATCCATATCCATCAGGCATCATCTCTAATACCCCTTCACTCTCTATAATACCATCAAATTCATAATCAGGTTCTCTGAAGTTATTTTTTTTGTTGTTATTATTCTTGTTCTGTTGATTGTTATTTTGCTGATTATTATTCTTTCTAGCTTCCCCTTCATTAGGTGTGGCATTAGTATTATCAGCTATAGGAGCTTCTTCTTTAGTTACATCACTTTCTAGTACAGGTATACTAGTTTCAGTCGAAGCATTTGTATTCTTTTGTTGAGATTGTTGTTGACGAGATTTAAAATCGCGCTTTTGACCATCGCGACGATTATTATTATCACCTTGTTGTTTCTTTTTGAAATCTCTTCGGTTCTCGTTATTATTATTTGTTCTAGACTCAGTCTGCTCACCTACATTTTCTTTCTTCTGTGCTTGATTCTGTCCAGTTTCTTTATTTTGTTCTACCGCTTTAGGTTGAGGCTTTTCTGATAAAATGCGAGAAACTTGTTCTACTTTGCTCTCTACCTTACCTTCTTCTTCCCCAGCTTTATTAACTCTAGGTCTTTTAGATTTCTCTACTAAAGCAGCTGTTTTCTCTTGTGCTGTTCTTTCTGTTTTTACATCATTCTTAGCAGGTTCTACAGCAGCTTTCTTAGCCACTGTCGGAGCTTTCTTTTCCTCTACTGGAGCTTTCTCTACAGCTTTAGCTTTTACAGGCGCCTTTTTTCCTTCTGCATTAGTCGATTTTTGATGTTCTAATATCTGCCCTATAAGTTCGTCCTTTTTCAAAGAAGCCACCTTAGCAATTTTTGCTTTCTTAGCAATCTCCTGAAGGTCAGAAACCTTCATTTTTTTTAGTTCGGAAATTTCAAACATATAAATGTTTATAGATTATAAAAATATTGAGTTGTGTAATTTTAAATAAGAATGGAAATTTAAAATAGAATTGCCGTATTATGAAGAACTTACGACAGTACTGATGCAATATTACGAATAAAATTTTATAAACAATAGGTTTTTATAAAAAAGAAACACTATTTTTGTGCTTCATACTTTTTATTAATTATGATACAAAGAATTCAAAGCATATACTTATTGTTAGTTTTTGTACTGATGGGGGCTCTATCTTTATTTATCCCACTTTGGACAAACGGACTAAATGAAAAAGTAATGGTAGGTAACTCTCCTATCGTTGCTATCTTATTCGGAGCATCAGCTGCTTTAAGTATTGTGAGTTTACTAGCTTATAAGAATAGACAACGTCAGTTCGTAATGAACAGACTTAATATGATATTAAACGTTATACTATTAGGATTATTTGTGTTTCGTACACTAACAGTATCTGGAGAAACTGCGGAAGCTATTTCTGAGAAAGGTATTGGGATGTTCCTCCCTATTATTTCTATCCTGTTGCTTGTCTTAGCAAACAGAGCCATTAAGAAGGATGAAGATCTCGTAAAATCTGTGGATCGTTTACGATAAACCTAACATCTTAGTTTATTAGTGCGTTAAAAAAGCCGAACCTATATGAGTTCGGCTTTTTTGTTTTTAGGCCATTCTATAACCTCCATATCTTTGATATTCCCATTATCTATCGTGAAACGAAGCATCGTTCTCACCTGGTGAAAACCACTAATACCAGCAGCTCCAGGATTTAGATGTAGTGTTCCCATCATCTGATCATACTGCACCTTTAGTATATGTGAGTGTCCACATATATAGATATTAGGTTTCTCTCTACTAATTCTATCCTTAACCACAGTCCTATACTTACCAGGATATCCACCGATATGGATCATATATACCTTCATCCCTTCGCAGTCAAAGATTAATTCTTCAGGAAATTCTAGTCTAGCCTCCGTACCATCTATATTACCATACACCCCTCTAAGTGGCTTGATCGCTTTTATAGTATCTGTAACTGTAAGATCTCCTATATCACCAGCATGCCATACCTCATCTGCCTGCCGTACATACTTAAGAATAGACTCGTCTATACATCCATGTGTATCTGACAATAACAATATTTTTTTCACTTGATCACTTTTTATAAAAAACAAAGCCTCCCAAAAGAGAGGCTTCTATTCTTCTATTTTGTATAAAACAAAATTAACTCTTCAATCGCATTCTGACAAACTGGACAAAACTCTGGATATTGATTTGTTTTCATTCTACAGTCTAGAGTACCTTTATATATCTTACGTCCCTCTAGTCCCTCATATGCTCCTAATGGATATTTTTTTGCTTCATTTAAAGGTGTTGGTACAGGAGTCCCTTTTTTCAACATTTTTTTCCACTTGCTATCAAAATCAACTAAAGTTGTAATATTCTGCTCCCAAGGTTCTGTCTGATTCGAAATTAAATCACTCAAAACATCATTAGGATAAAAATACTCATCTGCCAAACCTGCGAAGCTATGTCCAAACTCATGTACTACTACCGGTTTAAAGTCTTTATGTCCAGTAGTAGTCAAAGTATATGAATTATAAATACCCCCTCCTCCGTACACATCTGTATTCGCTAATATAATGATGTGCTCATAAGGAATACCTGCTAATACATCATGAAGTTTTTTAATTCTATTCGTAGTCAAATAACGCTCAGAATAAAAAGTATCAAAGTTAGACTCTACTGCTGTTTTTTTCCAATCTCCTTGACGAGGCACGCTAACACCTGTATCTTTAGAAGTACTCTGTACTGCGATAAAATTGAAATTATCAGCAAATTTATCAAAAGGTTTATGGGCTAATATTTGTTCTATAGACACCTTCACTGCATCCATAAATTTTCCCATCTCTGCATCTGTAAACCCTTCTGCTACGAATGCTACATTGATAGCCTTAGACGCATCTTTAGCCTTGTGCACATACTCGTGTTTAGTGACATCTTTAACTCCCTTAGTGTGGATTAGTATATCTTTAGGATCTACTTTATGGGTTAACTTATCCTTCTCCTTACCATCAGCGTCAAATAACACTAACTCTACTTTCACTTTATCTTTAGGAAATGGTACTAAAAACACATTCTCAAAACTCTTAGTGTGATCCTTAGCTTCATCAGTAGATAACCATTCCTGGAATAGCGTACTAAAGCTATTCGTATAAATTAAGGTATTAGTCTTCTCATCGAATACTCTTACTTGTCCATTGCCTTTAAGTGCATTCTCTCCTAGGTTATGAGTACGCCCAGCCCAAGTAGGCAAAGAAGCTAACTCATCTAGTAAAATAAATTGTCTATCGTTATTTCCTCCGAAAATATAATCAAGACGCAACGTTTTGTCTTCAAAATATTGATTAAAATCTTGTGCTTGTACTAAAGAGCTTACACACAAGCCTAGCATTACTAGTAATTTTTTCATTATTTATATAGTTAGGTTAATTGGTTAGTCATTGCGATTACTCACAAAGTGGTAAAAATAAACATAATTCTAAACTATTCATTTCTTTTAACGCTTGCACAGGTTCAAACTCCTACTTCCTTTTCAAAAAAAACAGATATACTTTTTTATTTTTAAGCCTAAAAAGCAGTTCAAGGTGCTTAAAAAAGTATTTTATATTACACTTTTTTTCAAAAAAAACTTGTTTACATCTATTTTGACTCAAAATACAAAAAAAAACAGTGTTCCATTTTTTAGCCTAAAAAACCACAAATCACTATATATCAACAACATAATAGAAATAATTAATTTGATCCCAAAATCTAATAGCCTACTAATGTCAATAAAAACGGGTACTCTAGCCACTTCCTTGGACAATTCATGGAGAATACCTCGAGTTTAGTTGACTAGAAACAACTTTTGTCGAACAATTGTCCTTTTATACTTCTCTTATTCTCCAACAAAGCGCATCTACAAGGCCTTTTGAATTATTATTACTTTTCGTCTAATAATAATTAGCTCAAAACTCAACAACAGCGCTATATCTCATCAGGGTGTAGTACAATATAGAAGTACTCATATCTCGATTACCAACTACTAGTATATAACTTCAAAAAGGTTTATTAAGATGAGCTCGCTAGCTTACTATCATTGATTGGGTTATATAAATACATTGATAGACATCCTAATTTTATAATAACATAAACTACCTAGTCGTGATTTTGAAGTATATTTGCTTTTTACAAAAAGAATAAACATTGAGATACTTTTTAGAATTCGCTTATAACGGAACAGATTATCACGGATGGCAACTACAGCCTGATGCCATAACAGTACAGGAGGTACTGACTAAGGCTATCAGTACACTACTGCGTACCCCTATAGAATTAGTAGGTGCAGGTAGAACAGATGCTGGAGTACATGCTAAGCAGATGTATGCCCATTTTGATTATGATCAGCCTTTTGATAAGAATTCTCTAGTACAGCGAATGAATTCTTTTTTACCTGAAGACATTGTTGTTTATGATATACATACAGTAGCTGATGATGCTCACGCACGTTTTGACGCTACTGCTCGTACTTATGAGTACCACATACACCAGTTTAAAGACGCATTCTGTAATGCGGGTAGCTACTACCACTTTAGACCTCTGAACATCGAACTTATGAATCAGGCAGCTCAAATCCTGTTTGAATACGAAGACTTCGAATGTTTCTCTAAGACACATACAGATGTATTTACATTTAACTGTACTATCTATAAGGCTCAGTGGGATGTATTACCTGGTAATAAACTCGTATTTACGGTATCTGCTAACAGATTCTTGCGAAATATGGTTAGAGCAATTGTTGGTACTTTAGTAAACGTAGGTCTAGAAAAAATAACACTAGATGACTTCAGACAAATAATAGAAAGTAAAGACAGAGGACAAGCGGGATTCTCTGTACCTGGAAAAGGTCTTTATTTAACTCAAGTTAGTTACCCTTACTTATGAAACGACTAAAATCACTATCACTACAAAAAATATTAGACTATGCTAAACCCTATAAAAGACGTTTTAATTGGGTAGTTGCATTCGCTATATCTCTTTCCATATTCGCTGCTATTCGCCCGTATATGCTAAAGATAACTGTAGATGAATATGTACAACCTCAAAACAAAACGGGGTTATTACTGTATATCGGATTAATGGGAATCGTACTTTTATTAGAAGTACTTTCTCAATTCTTCTTTACTTATTGGGCTAGTTGGCTAGGACAAGATATCGTCAAGGATATGCGTGAAAAACTATTTGATAAAATCATTAGTTTCAGAATGCGATACTTCGATAACGAGCCTGTGGGAAAACTAGTGACACGTGCTGTATCAGATATCGAGTCTATCGCTAGTATATTCAGTCAAGGATTATTTATGATCGTGAGTGACTTGCTAAAGATGTTCGTAGTACTGTGTATTATGTTCTATATGAACTGGAAGTTGAGCTGCATCGTACTAGTCGCTATGCCAATACTGTTATACGCTACTCGCGTATTCCAACAGCACATGAAAACAGCATTCCAAGAAGTACGTACGCAGATTTCTAACCTGAATACATTCGTACAGGAGAGATTGACAGGAATGAAGATTGTACAACTATTCGGTAGAGAAGAAATAGAATACGAAAAATTTAAAGAGATTAACCATAAGCACAATGTGGCTTGGTTAAAGAATATATTATACAACTCTATCTTCTTCCCTATCGCAGATATAGTGTCTTCTCTGACGCTTGGTTTTGTGATTTGGTATGGCGGAATGTCTATTGTACAGGGAGATAACCTGACTTCTTTTGGAGATTTATTCGCCTATACGATGTTAATCACAATGCTGTTTAACCCATTGAGACAAATCGCGGATAAGTTTAACGTGATGCAAATGGGAATAATCGCTGCTGAGCGTGTATTCGATGTATTAGAGACAGAAGAACAGATAGATGATAATGGGACTATCGTAGCTCCACAGTTTAAAGGAAAGATAGAGCTTAAAGATGTACACTTTAGTTATATCAAAGGAATTGAAATATTAAAAGGTATTAATCTAGATATCGAACCAGGTACTACTATTGCTATAGTGGGGAGTTCCGGTGCGGGTAAATCGACTATCATTAATCTATTGAATAGATTCTATGACATCAATAGTGGTTCTATCTGTATTGATGGTGTAGATATCAATGAATTTAAGCTAGCTACGCTACGCAAACAAGTGGCTGTGGTACTTCAAGATGTATTCTTATTTAGCGATACAATCTATAATAATATCACGCTAAACGATGAGAGTATCTCTAGAGAAACTGTAATTGAGGCTGCTAAGAAGATTGGTATTCACGACTTCATTATGCAGCTACCTGGTGGTTATGATTACAACGTAAAAGAGCGAGGAGTAATGCTATCATCTGGGCAACGCCAATTAATCGCATTCTTACGTGCTTATGTGAGTAATCCTAGTATCTTAATATTAGATGAGGCAACTTCTTCGATAGATACGCATTCTGAGGAATTACTACAAAAAGCAACTGATTATCTAACTAAAGATAGGACATCGATAATCATCGCTCACCGCCTAGCGACCATCGTAAATGCAGATCAAATCATCGTGATGGACAAGGGAAAAATAGTAGAAAAAGGTACGCATAAAGATCTTCTAGAAATCGCTGATGGATACTATAAGAATCTATATGAATCACAATTCAACAAAGAATTATAATATATAAATGCAGAAAGCGATAGACAGATGTTTATCGCTTTTTTTGTATACTGACTTAAACACCCGTCATACAAATGGGTTATTACAAAAATTTCAATCTTTTTTACTTCAATAATCATCGGTGCTTTTTTAAAAGATTATCAACAAAATCATTCTTTTGATAATAAATGTCATATTCGAATAGCTAAATAAGCCACACTCCTTGCAATTCTCTTAGTTACAGACTATCAACTTTTCGCATTGAAAGTTTCAATAACAGAAATAAATGATTATTTTCGTAGCATAAAATATAGAAATATATACATATATGAAATTCGATATTATTGTTTTAGGAAGTGGCCCTGGAGGTTACGTTACTGCGATTAGAGCTTCTCAATTAGGTTTTAAAGTTGCAGTTGTTGAAAAAGAAAATTTAGGAGGAATCTGCTTAAACTGGGGATGTATCCCAACTAAAGCTCTTCTTAAATCGGCACAGGTGTTTGAGTACCTTAAACACGCTTCTGACTACGGATTGACTATTAATGGTGATGTAGATAAAGATTTCAATGCTGTTATCGCACGTTCTCGTAGCGTAGCTGATGGAATGAGCAAAGGAGTTCAATTCTTAATGAAAAAGAATAAGATCGAGATTATCGATGGATTCGGAAAAGTTAAACCAGGTAAGAAAGTAGATGTTACTGACAAAGATGGTAAAGTAACTGAGCTTTCTGCTGATCATATTATCATCGCTACAGGTGCTCGTTCTAGAGAGTTACCTAACTTACCTCAAGATGGTAAAAAAGTAATCGGATACAGACAAGCATTAACATTACCTCAACAACCTAAGAAAATGATTGTTGTTGGTTCTGGTGCTATTGGAGTTGAGTTCGCTTACTTCTATAAATCAATGGGTACTGATGTAACTATTGTTGAGTTTATGCCAAATATCGTTCCTGTAGAGGATGAAGATATCTCTAAACAATTTGAGCGTTCTTTAAAGAAATATGGTATCAACATTATGACTAACTCTTCTGTAGAGCGTATCGATACTACAGGTGAAGGAGTAAAAGCTTATGTAAAAACAGCTAAAGGTGAAGAAGTATTAGAAGCTGACATCTTATTATCTGCTGTAGGTATCAAAACTAATATCGAGAACATCGGATTAGAAGAAGTAGGTATCGCGACAGATAGAGATAAAATCTTAGTTAATGACTTCTACCAAACTAACGTTCCTGGATACTATGCTATCGGTGACGTAGTACCTGGACAAGCTTTAGCTCACGTAGCTTCTGCTGAAGGTATCTTATGTGTTGAGAAAATCGCTGGACACCATGTAGAGCCATTAGATTACGGAAATATCCCAGGATGTACTTATGCTACTCCAGAGATCGCTTCTGTAGGTATGACTGAGAAAAAAGCGAAAGAGGCTGGATACGAAATCAAAGTTGGTAAGTTCCCATTCTCTGCTTCAGGTAAAGCAAAAGCTGCTGGTACTCCTGACGGATTCGTTAAAGTTATCTTTGATGCTAAATACGGTGAGTGGTTAGGATGCCATATGATCGGAGCTGGTGTTACTGATATGATCGCTGAGGCTGTAGTAGCTCGTAAATTAGAGACTACTGGATACGAAATCCTTAAAGCAGTTCACCCACACCCTACTATGAGTGAGGCTGTGATGGAAGCTGTAGCTGACGCTTACGGTGAAGTAATCCACTTATAAGAATTAGATTATTCTAAATATAAAATAGGCTACCAGAAGGTAGCCTATTTTTTTATGGGTTATAATTGCAAAAGCATATAAATAACAAAAGCCTCTCACTCGAGAGGCTTTTATTGTTATATTGTCAACTGCACTAATTATAAGACATCTACACCTAAGTAATTAGCTGGAGTGATTTGTTTAAGTTCTGTCTTAATCACATCTGATACATTTAATGTATCGATAAAGCTGTGAATAGAAGTCTTATTAATCACTGTATTTGTTCTAGTCAAATCTTTTAATGCTTCGTAAGGATTAGGGTATCCTTCTCTTCTTAAGATTGTCTGAATAGCTTCTGCTACTACTGCCCAGTTGTTTTCTAAATCTTGTTCAAACTTGTCTGGGTTAAGCAACAACTTATTCAATCCTTTTAGAGTTGATTCAAAAGCAATAAGTGTATGTCCGAATGGTACACCTACATTACGCAACACAGTACTATCTGTCAAATCACGTTGAAGACGAGAGATAGGTAATTTAGCTGCTAAGTGTTCGAAGATTGCATTAGCAATACCTAAGTTTCCTTCTGAGTTCTCAAAGTCAATAGGATTTACTTTATGTGGCATAGCTGAAGAACCGATCTCACCTGCTTTAATCTTTTGTTTGAAGTAATCCATAGACACATACGTCCAGATATCTCTGTCTAGGTCAATAAGGATAGTATTGATACGTTTTAATCCATCAAAGAATGCAGCGAAATGGTCATAGTGCTCGATCTGTGTTGTTGGGAAAGAGTGTTTTAACCCTAACGTCAATTCAACAAAGTCAGTACCGAACTGCTTCCAATCTTGTTTTGGGTAAGCGATATGGTGTGCGTTAAAGTTACCTGTAGCTCCACCAAACTTAGCAGCAAAAGGTACTTGCTCTAATAGAGTTAACTGTTGCTCTAGACGCTCTACGAATACGTAAATCTCTTTACCTAAACGAGTAGGTGAAGCTGGTTGTCCGTGTGTACGAGCTAACATAGGTACGTCTTTCCACTCTAAACTCAACTCTTTTAATCGGTCAATAACTGATATTAAAGAAGGTTTATATACATCTTCGTATGCTTCTTTAGTCAATAAAGGAATAGATGTATTATTTATATCTTGAGAAGTAAGTCCAAAGTGAATAAACTCTTTGTACTCTTCTAGTTTTAAAATATCAAATGCGCTTTTAATAAAATACTCTACTGCTTTCACATCGTGATTCGTAGTCTTTTCCATTTCCTTAATCCATAGAGCGTCTTCTGTAGAGAACTCTTGGTATATCTTTCTTAATTCTGGAAAGACAGAAGCTGGAACATTCGCTAATTGAGGTACGTTGTGCTCACATAATGAAATGAAATACTCTACTTCTACTAGTACTCTGTACTTGATAAGTGCTTCTTCTGAGAAGTAATTAGCTAGTGCGTTGGTCTTACCTCTATAACGCCCATCGATAGGCGAAATAGCATTTAATTCTGTTAGCATATTTTAGATTGTGTTGTTAAAGGACAAAGATAAAGTATTCGACATAGAATAGAAAAAACTTAAATAAAAAAGATGATTGATATTAGTTTTTCTTTGATGGTATGTGGTGTGTGGTGTTTGCCTTCACCATAGCATAAATAAAATTTAATAAATGTCTATTTCTTTAAATTAAGCGAAACATCACTATATATGTAATTAAAAAATATTTTATCTAAAATTATCAAAAAACATATATTTATAACTATTTTTGCTTAAAAAAATATGAAAATAAAACAAATTATTTACATAGCTCTAATTAGTTTATGTTTAACGAATTGTCAATCATCTGATGATTCTATTCCAGAGTTACAAACTAATAATGAGATACCTCTTATAGGTATCTGTGTAGATAGACTCCAGTTTAATGGTGGGTTCTCTGGTGGATGGTGGGAGTATAAAGCAAAGGGAGACGCTAATTATACAAAAACAGATATTACGAACAGCTCTGTGACTGGCCTAAAACCTGGAACAACTTATCAACTGATTTACAAAAATAAGAAAAACTCATCTCAGGTATATACATATACTACAAAGGCTTTTGAATTTGATTACAATAAAATAACTAAAGAGCAAAGCTGTTTTTTCAATGAAAGAATGTTACATACTAATAGAGAATATGCTTTCTATACTGAAGACCCTATAGAACACACTACTATAGATATGTATCTGATCAATAAAACCTTTACAGATAGTATTAAAATAAGCACAAAAATAGGAACAGATAAAAAATCTATTCACTTTAAAATACCTGATACTGTCTTTTATGATACGAATATGCCTGAACTAACCTATCTAGGTTTTAAAGCGGGTGATAAAATGGATTATTACTTTAATTCAATGTTTGACTTTAATCAGTATAAAGAGAAAAGATATGTACCTGCTAGGAGATATGAAGATTTATTAAATAATATAGCTCCTGGTATATATGTAGAGAATACTACTCCTAGACTACACAGTGTAAAAGCAATTAGATCTTCTGACAATAAATACACTACTATCCTAATACATGGTAATATGTATGGTGTATACAGAGTAGGAACTTCAAATTGCGCTAAAAAATACGAAGCTCTAGGCACTACGTTAGTAATCTACTTAGAAGATCAAAAAACAATATATATGGAAACATCTAATAATAAAGATGTTACTATTCCTTCTAGAACAATGAATACTTTCGAGACATTTTGGACTCCTAATGTACCAGCTTTAGTAAGAGATCGTAGTTTACAACAATTTTATGCTATACAGTATTATACTAATTTAATGCCTAAAGGAAAATATTACTTCCAATATAAAGCATTATTAGCCAATGGTGACTATTATGAAAGTAATAAATTAGAATTTATAACAAATGGCATTATGCAAATGAAATAAAAATATTTATCAATATAACAAAAAGGGGGGGCTTGTTTAAGCCCCCCTTTTTTAGTCATTATATTTTTTTGCAATCAATGTATAATTATGAATACCCCAAATCAATAATACAGAAGGTAGGTATTCTTAACTATTCATTGTTCATTCTTAATTACTTAGACCATTCTCTAATCGCGTCTTTATTGATCTTGATATAGTCTAAGTTATTTGCTTTCTCCGCTAACTCTAAAGCCCATTTAGCTGTTTCTACTGCCGCTATCTTATCTCCAGCTTTAGCTTGAATTTGAGATTTAAGACGTACGAAATAGTAAGGAACTTTATCAGCTGATTTCTCTATAGCTTTATCTACCCAATTTAAGGCTTTTGTAAGGTCTTTTGACGTTAAGAAGTAGTATTCTGCAGCTCCATAGTAATCAACGATTGTAGGCCCGTCAAATGTCTCTTCTATACTTTGCATAGCTAATTGATCAGTTGGCACTTTAAAACGAACAGGAACTACTGTCTTTTCCCACATAATCTCTAAGTCTGCATAATCAATGTTCACATTGTTTACAGTTACTGTAAGCGTCTCAAATTTGCGATCTGATCCAATAGGTTTCACTTTAGTTGATAGCGCTACTTTACTCTCATCCCATTTATCTGGTAATCCCCAGTTATTCGTATCTGCATAGAAGATAATCTCCCACTCCTCTACTTTAGGAATAGAATATAATGCATATGATCCTTTTTTTAACTTCTTACCACCTATCTCTACATCATTACCAAAAGTAACTACTGTATTCATATTAGCTCCTGTTCTCCACATTCTACCATAAGGTACTAAATCACCGAATACAAGACGTCCTCTCATATTAGGTCTAGAGTAATCTATCTTCACATCTGTAAGTCCTACTACTTGATGCGACTCTGCTTTAGTACTCGTAGGTGGGGTATGAACTTGTGCTTGTGTACATAGTGTAAACAATGCAAATGACAATGCAACTAAACTTCTTTTCATCTTTCTAAGCTTATTTTTATGAACTTCTCCACAGTGATATATTAACTTATATCACACAACAAAACTGGAGAAAGTCATTTATTAAATATTGTGTTTTTTATTCCTAAAAGGAAGGTTATCAAATGTATTAACTTTCTTCTTAAAATTTTCTCAAAACGACCTCGTTTTTTTTATCTAAACGAAGTAAGGGTGTTATGTGATATATTTAGTACACAAATTATGGTAAACAAAAAAGCCACGTGATAGTCACGTGGCTTCTCTAAGTATAAATTGTAAAACTTATTTTACTTTATTAATTCCGCTTTCTAACCAAGTTTTATACTCTTCTGCATCTGGAGTATAACCTACTGCTTCATTAAGACGGTTACCATCTTTATCTAAAACGATGTAGTAAGGTTGTGCATTAGCGTGGTAATTTTTCATTTGGAAATCACTCCATTTGTTACCAATAGTTTTTACTTTCTTACCTGTAGTCTCTGAAATATATTGTTCACTTTCAGGTAATTCTTTTTTATCATCTACATATAATGAGATAAGAACAATATCATTCTTTAGAACACCTAACACTGCAGGTTCTGACCATACATAGTCTTCCATTTTACGACAATTCACACAAGCAAAACCTGTAAAATCAAGTAAAACTGGTTTGTTTACTGACTTAGCATAAGCCATACCTTTTTCATAGTCTGTAAAAGCAATGATGTCATGTGCTCCTAATTTAGCTCCATCAGGAATAGTTACAGCATCTGCAGAACCGCCTTTACCACCTACTCCATAAGGGCTCTCTGAATACGTCATCGGAGGTGGGAAACCTGAGATAATCTTAAGAGGTGCTCCCCATAATCCTGGAATCATATAGATAGTGAATATAGAAACTACTAAAGCCATAAATAATCTACCTACTGATATACTCTCTGTAGGGCTATCGTGTGGCAATTTGATTTTGCCAAGTAAATACAATGCCCATGCTCCAAAAATAGCAATCCAGATCGCTAAGAATACTTCTCTTTCTAACCAATGTGCTTGTAATACAAGGTCTGCATTAGATAAGAATTTGAATGCTAAAGCAAGCTCTAAGAATCCTAATGATACTTTCACTGTGTTTAACCATCCTCCTGAACGTGGCATAGAGTTTAACCATCCTGGGAACATAGCAAACAACATAAATGGTAATGCTAATGCTAGAGAGAACCCTAACATACCTACAATAGGTGCGATACCTCCTTTAGATGCTGCTTCTACTAATAATGTTCCAACGATAGGTCCAGTACATGAAAATGATACAATAGCTAGTGCTAATGCCATAAATAGAATACCTACAATACCTCCACGGTCTGCTTGTGAATCTACTTTGTTTGCCCATGAATTAGGTAACATAATCTCAAATGCTCCTAAGAATGATGTCGCAAATACAACTAATAAAACGAAGAAGATTATATTAAAATACACATTCGTAGAAAGTGCATTCAATGAATCTGCTCCAAATATTGCAGTCACAATAGTTCCTAATACTACATAGATAAGGATAATAGATAATCCATAAATAATAGCATTCTTAATCCCTTTAGCTCTAGTTTTAGACTGTTTAGTAAAGAAACTTACAGTCATAGGAATCATAGGGAATACACATGGAGTTAATAAAGCAGCGAATCCAGATAAGAAAGCTAAGAAAAAGATAGTAAACAATCCTTTTTTCTCTTGCTTGTTATTCGCATCTGTTGCAACTGCATTATTAGTAGTGTCTTCTGTTGACTTTGTATCTACAGAAGTTGTATTTAATTCTTCGAAGTTCTTAACTTCTTTTGCAGTCAAAGTCTTTAAGTCATAAACAAATAAATTACTCTGACTTATACACATCTCTTCACATACTTGGTATGCTAACTCTACTTGAATATTTTCAGTAGCAGCGTTTGTTAATTTAATGTCCTGTACAAGCTTTACAGGTCCTACATAGTAAGTCTCATCTACTCCGAATACATCGTTAAATGTAGTCTTCGTTTCACTCTCTTTAGCTTTACCTACTAATTCATAATTCCCTTCTTGGTTATTATAAAGAAACTCTGTAGGTAGGGGGCCACCTTCTGGTGTGTACTGAGAATACATATGCCATCCTTCAGCAATAATACCATCCCAAGTGATCGTATATTCTGTATCGGACTTTTTCTCGATTTTAGTTTGCCATTTAGCTGGGTTAGCTACTTGAGCCTGAACCGTCACAAATGACACTAAAAGAAGTAGCAAAGAAGCTAATTTTCTCATAGGTTAATTTGAATTTTAATAATATTGGTTGTTGTATCTTTTATCTTAAATCGTTCATCCATTCGACTACCGATAACCCATACAATATCTTCATTGGAACATAGAAGCCAAGTATTCTCTTTGTCAAATTGACTAAACTTTTCGTCTTTAAAGAATTTACTTATTTTCTTAGTTCCTTTCATTCCAAAGGGAATAAACTTATCTCCACTTCGATATTTGCGTATAGTCAATGGAAATGTTAGTAAGTCTCCATTTACATAAATAGTCGAAGTATCAATCTTTAACTCTTTTTCTTCATAAGGTGTAATACTGATCTTTAGTGGTTGGGTTAATGTTTGTTTGTTCTCTAAATAATATATTCGTTCTTTATTCTCTTTTTCTTTAGAGACAGGTTTAATGATAAACTCTTCTCTATTTTTCAGTAGTATATGTGTAGATGAATATACAGTCTTACCTGACATTCCGTCTATTAATTCTACTATATCATCCCAAGCTGTAAATCCTAATGGTGACAACCACTTGTATAAATATGCTTTAGGATTAGACAGTTGTTTTAGTGCTATTAAATTAATTATAAGTTGTCCTTCTTCATCTTCTTTGACTACTTGATTATAAAAATAGTTACTAGCATCATTACTCAAATCTACTGTCTGCTGTAGATACTCTACTGTCTGCATAAAGGATTGACTAAAATGTGTATTAGTGTCCTTAAGCAATGGCAATATATTCTTACGAATCTTATTGCGCAAATATTTTGTTTGACTATTCGTTATGTCTTCTCTCCAACCTATTTGATTCTCTGCTTCATAATTAGCAATATCCTCTCTAGTAAATGGCAACAATGGTCTTCTAATGTAACCATTACGAGCAGGTATCCCTAATAATCCTTCTATTCCTGTTCCTCTTGATAAGTTAATCAAGAAAGTTTCCATAGAATCATCTAAATGGTGAGCAGTCAGTAAATAAGTCTTATTCTCTCGTGCTGCTAATTCTCTAAACCAATTATAACGCAACTCTCGTGCTGCTATCTGTATTGAGACTTTATTCTCACTGGCATACTGTTCTGTGTCAAACTCTGCAACAAAAACAGGCACTCCTAATTTGTCACCAAACTCTT
Source organism: Myroides marinus (assembly GCF_900109075.1). Classification (GTDB taxonomy): domain Bacteria; phylum Bacteroidota; class Bacteroidia; order Flavobacteriales; family Flavobacteriaceae; genus Flavobacterium; species Flavobacterium marinum_A. The sequence continues at coordinate 74,709 of NZ_FNYS01000010.1, forward strand.
CTACAAAAGCTTGATCTCCATTACTGTCTTCACCTCTTAAATGAAAATTACAATGTGCAATGGCAATATCTAGTTCTAATCTGTGACATAGATGTACTAAGACAATACTGTCTATCCCCCCACTAACTGCTAAAAGTAATGGTTGGTCTAATAACTCTGTAAAGTTATTCTCTACGTGTTCTTTAAATTGATTAAACATTTTATACTAAAGTCAACAAAGTAACTAAAATAATTTAATTACTCTCCCCTCTTTTGTGTTTTTTTAACCTAGATTAAGACTATAAGTCTTACTATATAAAAGATTATACAAATAGTTGAAAAGATTATAACCAAACCCAAAAATGCTTTTTTTCAGATTATAAGAAGAGTCCCCTCTTCAGTATCCTTCCCTACACAACAAAAAAGTACCTTATCCCAACTATCCTTAAAAAGAAACAGACACCAAAAAAAATACACAACATTAATTTAATTATTAACTACAATTAACAACATTAACACAATAAAAAAACATAAAAACAAACACATTAATTAACATTCTATTTATTTTCAATTAACTTAACAAATAACAAGTAATCATAGATTTGCTAAAAATAATTAACAGCCTATATTATTATGAAAAAATTTATTCTAGCATTTGGATTACTTGTATTACAGTCAACCTCAATTTTTGCTCAGGAAACACAGAAACCAATCTTACTACCTCTAGAAGGTGCTATAAACTTTAGAGATATCGGTGGATATACAACTACAACAGGTAAAAAAGTACTTACAGACAAAATATTTAGATCTGCAGAAATAAGCACATTAACTGATAAAGATTTAAAGGAATTAAAAGACTTACACATTACTAGCGTGATTGACTTTAGAGGGACAGACGAAGCTAAACAAGCTCCAGATAAATTACCCGAAGGTGCACAATACTATCTATGTCCTGCAGGCAGTGAAAATGTTGCTAATGGAAACTATGGAGATTTCATAGAAAAGATAAAGAACAATGACGATAGTTTTCTTATGGATTTCTATGGAGAAAAAGGTGTACAATACTTTGGAGATAGATACAGACTGATGTTTGATAAATTATTAAACAATTCTGACAAGGAAGCTATTCTTTATCACTGTACAGGTGGTCGAGATAGAACAGGTATGGCTACTGCATTAATATACTACATATTACAGGTACCAATGGAAACAATAGAGGAAGATTATGTGGCTTCTAATGTATTCTTAAAAGAGAAGAAAAAAGTAGGTGGAGACAAGTCTGAACAAACATATGCTGCTATGGTAAAAGCAACAGGACTGTCAAAAGAAACAATAGAAGAAAGAATGGCTCTAAAACCAAAGTATATCAGGGCTTTCTTTGAGGCCATAAACACTAAATACGGAAGTGTAGAGAATTTCCTAAAGAAAGAAATGAATATCACTTCAACTGACATTGAAAAGTTACGTCAGAAATACACTAAATAATAGTTATGAAAAAGAATTATACTAAACTAGCTTTTGTCTGTGGTGCTTTATTTCTAGGAAGTGTTCAATATATTACTGCTCAACAAATAAAAGGAACTGTAATCACTGAAGATGGTGCTATGCCTGGGGTAATCGTCAGTATTCCAAATCAAAATAAAAACACAGCTACTGAATTAGATGGCAGTTTTTCTCTTATCGCTGATGAAGAAGGAGATTGTGAATTAGTACTATCTTTTATTGGTTATACCGACAAGAAGTTACAACTAAAAATAAATAAAGGGTTAAATAATTTAGGGCCTATTAAACTAGAGGCTGATGACTCTGTTTTAGATGAAGTTGTGATTAAAAGTCCTATGGCCAATTCACAAGCCAAAGCCTATAGTATCAAAATGAATTCTCAAGCTATAATGGATGTTGTTGCCGCTGATGCTATGGGAAAACTACCTGATAGAAATGCTGCTGAGGCAGTACAACGTATACAAGGAGTAGCTGTTGCTAGATATCATGGTGAGGCTGATGCAGCAACAGTTAGAGGAACTCCTTTCTCTTGGACTTCTACCTTATTTAATGGAAACAGATTACCTAGCTCTAATATTATGGGGAATAGATCAACTGTACTTGATGCTGTCCCTTCAGAATTAATACAATATGTACAAGTCTCTAAAGCGATTACTCCTGACATGGATGGAGATGCTATCGGAGGTTCTATCAACTTCATCACTCGTACTGCTCCTTTTTCTAAAAAGCTTGGAGGAAGTTTAGCTGGTGGTTATAATGACTTCTCAGGTAAAACTACATACAATGGATCCTTAGTATATGGAGATAGATTTTTAAACAATAAACTAGGTGTTATACTAGTAGGTGCTATATGGGATAGACAGTGGGGGTCTGATGCCTTTGATGTGAAATACAATACAGGTAGTAAAAACGAAAATGAACGCAATGCAATAAATAATGTAATGTTCAAAAGATATATGGGAAAACGCCAAACTTATGGTGTTAATCTAGGTCTCGAATATGAGTTTAATGCCGATCACAAAGTTTATTTTAGAGGACTTTATGACAAGTTTAATGATATACGCCCAGTATATGAATCTTATATTGATTATTCAAAAAGTCGCTATCAGTACAACTATAGATATTCTTATTATCAAACTAGATTAACAGGAGGAGAATTAGGAGGAGTACACAGTTTATCGGACAAGACAAAGCTTGATTGGTCTTTTAGCGATTATACCTCTAAATATTTCTTAGACACTCCATCTACAACAGATAAAAAAGGATTGCCAATTGCTAGTTTTTACCAGCCTATCACTGGTGGATTTAATAACTTATCACAAGATGGATTACTATACTGGGGATTTGATGGGGGTAATGCAGGATATGATCCTTTAAAATTCACTCCTGGTTTAAAGAACCCTAATGAGACACTTAATCCAGAAAAACTATACTTGAGTAGCTTAACTATCATGCAATTAGACAATAAAGAAAATGATATAATAGCTCAAATAAATGTAAAGAATGAATTATCTGACAAGTTAACTTTTAAAGGAGGTTTTAAATTCAGAACAAAACTTAGAAACAGTACTTATGGATCTTTATACACTTATGCAGGTAAAGGAGATAAACTAAGTGATCTTAATAGAAAGGGATTCTCTAAAGGAAACGGTTATTTCACCAATATGAAAGGAGATTATAACTATTATGCTTTAGCTATTGATCCTCTTACTAAAAATCAGCTATATCAACTATTTACTCCAGATTACCTAAAGTCTCATAATTTCCAAGACTATACTCCTGCAACAAATCCTACTAATGTATATGAAGCAAGAGAAAATGTATATGCTGGTTATGTAATGGCAACTTACAAAGCTACAGATGCCCTTACTGTAACAGGAGGTCTTAGAAATGAATATACGACTACAAAATTAACTGGAACTAAAGCTAGTACTGATCAGAATACCAAACAGACAGTACTGTCAGCATCAGAAATCAAAAATGACTATAACGTATTTTTACCTATGTTACACTTACGTTACAATCTTGATGAAAGTTCTAATCTACGTTTCGCTTATACTAAAACATTTAATAGAGCTAACTTTGGTGATATGACACCTGGAGAATCGATCAATACGACAGGAGCTGATGTGGTAATTACAAGAGGTAATCCAGATCTAAAACCAACTATCTCTAATAATCTTGACTTGATGTATGAAAGGTACTTTGACAATGTAGGTTTATTATCAGGAGGTGTTTTTTACAAAAAAATAAAGAATGTAATTTTTACTAATGAATCTCAATTCACTCAAAACAACTCTACCTATATCGTTAAGGAAGCTAAAAATTTAGAAGATGCGACAGTAGCAGGATTAGAAATAGGAATGAATAGACGTTTTGATTTTCTACCTGGTTTTTGGAGTGGATTTGGTATAGAAGCTAACTACACATTCATTGATAGTAAAGTAAATGTACCTAGGCAATACAGAGAAAATGGTCAATTACTTACAGTAACAGACAAAACATCTCTTCCTGACCAATCTAAACACTTAGGAAACATAATTCTATTCTATGAAAAAGGAAAAGTTATGGTTAGATTAGCTGGTAATTACAGAGGTAAATCTATCAATGCTATTAATCAGAACTTAGGAAAAGATTACTATGTATGGACAGATAGTAACTTTACATTAGATGCTTCGGCTACATTCACACTAAACAAGAAGATTAAGTTCTTTGTCGAGTTAAACAACTTAACAAACGAACCTTTAAAACAATATATGGGAGACAAACGCCGTATTACCTCTTATGAATGGTATGGAGTAAAAGGGCAAGTAGGTGCTCGTATAGATATCTTTTAATACAAATTTTAAGCACAAAAAAAGCCTCATCTGATGATGAGGCTTTTTATATTTAGTACGGATTATAGTCCATCTACTTTATTTCCAAAATTAGAAGCTTGAGCATAAGTTCTCCATTTCTCGATACACTCTACCATATCAGTAGGTATTTCTGAGTCAAATCTCATTCTTTCTTTTGTTATAGGATGCGTAAATCCTAATGTCTTAGCATGAAGTGCTTGTCTAGGTAAAACTGTAAAACAGTTATCAACAAATTGCTTATACTTAGTAAACGTAGTTCCTTTCAATATCAAGTTACCACCATAACGCTCATCATTAAATAATGTATGACCGATATGCTTCATGTGAACACGTATCTGGTGTGTACGTCCTGTCTCTAAACGACAAGAAACCAATGTAACATAACCTAAACGTTCAAGCACATTATAATGAGTCACTGCCCATTTACCCATGCTCTCATCATCAAAAGCTGCCATCTGCATTCTATCTTTAACATGGCGTCCAATATAGCTCTCTATAGTACCTTCATCTTCTTCTACATTTCCCCATACCATCGCAATATACTCGCGCTCTGATGTCTTCTCTGCAAATTGTTTTTGAAGTTCTGTCATAGCCCACTCAGTCTTAGCAACTACAAGTAATCCACTAGTATCTTTATCAATACGGTGAACTAAACCAGGTCTTTCACTACTATTTAATGGTAGGTTCTCAAAGTGATATGCTAATGCATTTACTAAAGTTCCTGTATAGTTACCATGCCCTGGATGTACTACTAAACCTGCAGGTTTATTAACTACTAACAGAGAATCATCTTCATATACTATATCTAAAGGGATGTTCTCTGGTATAATAATGTTTTCAAACGGAGGTTGTTTCATCAACACTCGTACTACATCATTCGCTTTTACTTTATGATTAGACTTTACAGGTTCATCATTAACAAATATATTTCCATTAGCTGCTGCTTGTTGGATTTTATTACGAGTAGCATTTTCTACCAAGTTCATTAAGAACTTATCTACTCTAAGAGGAGCTTGCCCCTTACCTGCTTCAAATCGATAATGCTCAAATAACTCACCTTCTAAGTCATCGAACATTTCTACATTATCTTCTTGCATTAATCTTATTTAAATACTTTTAAAAATCAAATTCATTAGAAGTAGCTGTTGTGTTTCCACTTGCGTCTTCTACTGCTGGTGCTACGTCTAATTCTTCTTCTGACATCCCTGCTCTTCCATCTCCTAATACGAAGTCAATTCTAGACTCTTTAGCTACCTTATCACCTTCTCTTAAAACTTTACCATTTTGATAAACTTTTAGAACTACATCTTTACCTATATACGTTTGATATGTAATTGTTCCTTCTTTTAATCCTAAAGACTTAATAGTAGAAAGTGCCTGACGATATGTTAACTCTTCTAGATTAGGCAACTTTACTTTACCGAATCCTGAAGCATTAATCTTAACGTAGATCTTTCTATTTGTTTTCACACCTGTTTTAGGAGCAGGATCTTGCTCAATAATACTCAATGGTGGAAAATCTTTGTCGTAATCTAATGTATCTAATATCACCATATCAAGCTCGTTCTTCTCTAATAACTGCTTAGCTTGGTCTGTATCTAATTTGATTAAATTTGGCACTTCTATTTTCTCTCCATGATTAGTAGTGTGTGCTAACCATTTAAGCGTTAAGAAAACACCTACTATTAGGATAATAAGTGCAGCTGCTAAAGAAAGAAAAAAAGGTTTGCTCTTTAGAAAATCAGTTAATTTCATATCTATTAATTTTGAGCAAAGATATAAAATCGAAAACATTTTTTGTTTCTATGTTTTATTATAAATTTGTTTTGAACAAATACAATGTTGAAAAACATACTAACGTATTAAATTTTAGCTCTATATGAAGCACGTAGCAGTAATAATGGGAGGGTACTCTAGTGAGTACAAAATATCTTTAAACAGTGGTAAAGTAGTATGTAATACTTTAGACCGTTCTAAATATATTCCTTACCCTGTCCATATATTCGAAGACAAATGGGTATATGTTGATGATAACAATGAAGAATTCCCTATCGATAAGAATGATTTCTCTGTACAATATAAAGGTAGTAAGATCACTTTTGATGTAGTGTTCAATGCTATTCATGGTACTCCTGGAGAAGATGGATTGCTACAAGCATACTTTACTTTAATCGGTATGCCTCATACTTCTTGTGACTATTACCAAGCTGCGTTAACTATGAACAAAAGAGATATGTTATCTGTTCTTAGACCTTTCGGAATAAAGACTGCTATATCATATTACTTAAATGAAGGAGATGCTATCAATACTGAAGAAATCATCAAACGCGTAGGATTACCTTGTTTCGTAAAACCTAATCGTTCAGGCTCTAGCTTTGGTATCTCTAAACCTAAAACAACAGAAGAATTACTTACTGCTATAGAAGTAGCTTATAAAGAGGATAATGAAATCATTATCGAAAGCTTCTTAAATGGAACAGAAGTATCTGTAGGGGTTATAAACTATAAAGGAGAAATTAAAGTATTACCTATGACTGAAATCGTATCAGAGAATGACTTCTTTGATTATGAAGCTAAATATTTAGGTAAATCTCAAGAAATTACTCCTGCTAGAATCGATGATACTATTCGAATCAAAATAGAAGAAGTTGCTAGTAGAATATACAAGATCTTAAATATGCAAGGGTTCTCTCGCAGTGAGTTTATTATTGTAGATGGTGAACCATTCTTACTAGAAATGAACACTGTACCTGGACTTACGAATGAAAGTATCTTACCTCAACAAGCTAAAGCGGCTAACATTCCATTAGCAGACTTGTTTGACAATGCAATTGTTTTAGCTTTGCAAAAAGCAAATTAATTATACAGAAAAGAATATGAGAAGAGCAGTATTACCAGGTTCTTTTGATCCTATCACTAATGGACACTACGATATTATCAAAAGAGCATTACCTCTATTTGACGAGATAATCGTAGCAATAGGAGTAAACAATGATAAGAAGTATATGTTCTCACTAGAAGACAGAAAGAAATTTATAGAAGATACTTTTAAAGATGAACCTAAGATTAAAGTAGCTACTTATGAAGGATTGACAACTGACTTCTGTTTTAAAGTAGATGCACAATTTATCTTAAGAGGATTGAGAAACCCAGCTGACTTTGAGTTTGAAAAAGCTATTGCTCATACAAATCGTTTTTTAACGAAGTTAGAGACTGTCTTTTTATTAACAGCTGCTAGTACATCATTTATTAGTTCTAGTATCGTTAGAGACGTTATACGCAATAAAGGAGACTACTCTAAACTAGTTCCGCCAACAGTGAAGTTCTAATCACAATATTAAAATACTAAAAAAGCCTATCTAAGTATTCTATTAGATAGGCTTTTATATTTACTATCAGAGACTTCTTTAATTAGTCTTTTAAAATCCCTAATTCATCTATAAGTAACTTAATATTCTCATAGGAATTATTCATTGCTTCTCTGATTTGTTCTTTATTTAACCAAGCTACTTGCTCTATATCTTCTTCTATCTGTCCAACTAAAGGACCATCAAAGTCAGAAGTCATCTCGTACCAAGTAGTAATTTTTAATCTGTACTTACCATTTCGTTTAAAGATATGATAAGTCTTAGGCAACTTACGCACAATCTTTAATTGAGATACACCTGTTTCTTCTTCTACTTCACGGATAGCAGTTTCTTCCATCTCCTCGTGTTTCTCTATACCTCCCTTAGGTAAATCCCATTTACCACTGCGAAGAATAAACAACACTTCTCCCTTAGGATTAAACACAACTCCCCCTCCTGCTTTCTGTACTGGTATCTTCTCTTTTATCTTCTTTAAGATCTCTTTTTCGTCAGGATGATATAAAAAAGCCTTATCAATTTTATTTTGAAAATATTTAATGATAATTTTGTCAATATCGACACTATCTAATAAGAACAGTTGGAAATCGGTTTCTTTCTCGATTTTATCTGTCAGGAACAATGGTTTGTCGTTTACAAAAACTTTATACATTTGTATTATGATTTTTAATAAAGAAACAGCACACAAAACTGCCGAGTCACTTCTGCAAATTAACGCAATTAAATTAAATCCTAAAAATCCTTTTACTTGGGCTTCAGGATGGAAATCTCCAATTTATTGTGATAACCGTATTACATTGTCTTATCCAGAGATCAGAAAATTCTTACAAAAAGAGTTTGCTGAAAACATCGTTGCTAAATATGGTAAACCAGATGTTATCGCTGGTGTAGCTACAGGAGCTATTGGTATAGGTCTATTAGTAGCAGAAGCTTTAGAATTACCTTTCGTATATGTTCGTCCTGAACCTAAAAAACATGGAAGACAAAATCAAATCGAAGGACAATTAGAAGCAGGTAAATCTGTAATAGTAATCGAAGATCTTATCAGTACTGGTAAAAGTAGCTTACAAGCAGTAGAAGCTCTAAAAGAAAACGGGGCAAACATCTTAGGTATGGCTGCTATCTTTACTTATGAGTTCCAAGTTGCAGAAGATAATTTCAAAAATGCAGGAATAGAACTAACTACATTGAGCAACTACACTTCTTTATTAGAAAATGCAGTAAATCAAAAGTACATTTCTGATAGCGACTTTGAAACTCTACAAGAGTGGAGAAAGAATCCATCAGAGTGGAATCAATAACAATATCCTAAAAACAGAATATATGAACTTAGAAAGTCCAAAAGTAACCGTAGCTAAATCAGCTGAATATATCTTCAACGCTTTGACAGACGTAAAAAACTTTGAGAAGTTAATGCCTGAATCAATTGCTAAATTTGAAGTTACAGGAGATGATTCTTTTATATTCGCACTTAAAGGAATGCCTGAAATTAAATTGAAGAAAAAAGAGCAAACTCCTAACTCTAAAGTAATCTTAGGAGCTGCTAGTGATAAACTTCCTTTTACATTAACTGGGAATATCACTGAGGTAGATGCTAACAATACAGAAATACAACTTCAATTTGAAGGTAGTTTCAACCCTATGATGGCAATGATGGTAAAAGGACCTATCGGTAAATTTATCGAAGCATTAGCTGGAAATATGAATAAATTATAATATACAAAAAGAGCTGTTTTTAATTTTAAAACAGCTCTTTTTTATTATTCTTATCTAAGTGTACATTACTTAAACTCTACTTTATATTCTAATACTTTAGGATTTTCTATAATCTCTGCCATAGAAAACTTCTTCTCAAAAGATTTTCCATCTTTACTAATTACAGCATCTTGGTAAGACACTGATTTAATCGGTTTATCAAAAGTGGTTTTTAGGATATAAGTAAACATCCCTTCCATACCTCCCATTTCACTTGCTTTCTTATCGTCTTTCACCTCTTCAGCAATTAACTTTCTCTCAAAAGATTTAGACGTTAAGCTATATTCACTATCCTTTAATAACATAGGTGTATTACTCTTTTTACCTTTCTCAAAGTCTCTTGTTTTCTCAGTAAGCTTATTTATATTCAAAAGAGATTGGTTCAAATCTGCAATATCTTTTGCATTCACTTTAAAATTAAAATCAGCTAAAGAATCTTTCATATTAACCATAAAGCGAATATTCTTAGTACTATCAAAAAGCTCTTTGTTTGCTTTTATAATACTATCTTTCTTCTGCTCACCATTCTTCTCCTTTAACATAGCGAATTCTATTAATTGCTCAATAGTAAACTCTTGACCACTTAACATCTCTATCTTATCAGCATCTCCTTTGAAGATAGCTTTCTTATCAGGTACACTCTGTAATAACTCTCTAAAGTCCATTTTAAAAGCATAATCTACAGCTCCATTCTCTTTTACGTAAATCTCTTCTTTCGTCACACACGATTGCAGAGATAATACTACCCCTAAAAACAATAAATAAATCTTTTTCATCTGTTTAATTTTTTCGATACACAAAGGTAAGCTTTTAACATAAGTATGACAGATAACAATAAAATAAAAAACAGCAGTAAACCCAAGTCTACTACTGTTTATAAAATATACCTTATCCTTATTACTTAAGGTTTTAATTCTTTGTGTTTTTTAGCCCTCTATTGATTATTAAAGTAGGATAAACATCAACTCCAGTTCCTTTCTTTACAAAGTTTAAAGTAATTGCAGCCGTTCTAGATCTATACTCCTCAGTACTGATATCTGTCCCTGAAGCTGGTTTTACATTTTTAATATCATAATAGAATGTATAAGGAGCATCTCCTTTAAATCCAGTTTCTGGAGTAAAAGTTATTTCTCCAGTATTCTCATCATATTTAAAAATACCTATTCCTGGTTCATTTAAAGTATAGTTATCAGGTGTTAATACAGGTTGTTTAGAAACAGGGTCATATTTTTTAAATCTAAAACTCTTTTTATCTAAATATAAAAAAGACTTTATAGGAGGATTTAATACAGAATATACATTACTATTATATCCATATGCTAAATAGAGTGGTTTAATAGTATTAGGTGCATCAATTAAAACACCTTGTACTGACATATCATTAGCTACAGGTGAAAAAGGCAGACTTAATGCAATATTACGAATATGAGCACGAATTGAAGCCCCACCAGTAGAAGCTGTAAATGCCATTTTTAACTCAGTAGGAGTATTTATAAATAAATTCTTTACTATAGAAGAACTTGTAGTAGTTTGTTCGGTATATTTAATATTTCCATTTTTAGGTATAAAGTAATTTTTGATAACTGTACTATTATACGAATCATTAATCATTTCAACTGTGATAAAAAAACCACTTTCATTATTTGCATCAACATCTACCCCAGGTACTAAAGAAATAATTGCTTTACGATATCCTGTATCTCCAGGTTTTGCATTGAGAACATTTCCTCTTAAATTAAATCGTTGTCCTACTAACCCCCTTTGTTTTGTAACAGGCGTACCACTGGAGCGGTCTAAATATAGATTTTTATTCTTCCCTTGTTCAGTTTGTATAGCAAATAGAACAGGATATCCTTCTGCTGCCATTAAAGATGTAGGTCCTCTTAAAACAACAAAATTCCCTTCATTACTATCACTACTACCTGCTGCTACAATACCATTTCTAATTTCATCACTAACATTCATAATGTTTTTATAATTTCCGAATAAATCAAGCCCTAATCCCAAGAAACCATTAGTAAATCCAGCAATATTTACACCACTACTTTTTCTTGTATGTGCATATCCTAGAGCCCCTCCTTTATCTCCCATTACAGGTTGAGTTAATGATGAATTATATAGTACCATAGCTATACCATCCCCATATCTACCACTAAATGTTGTACCCATATCTAATGCAAACTCAAACTCTAGAATAAATCCTTTTTCAGTACTAAAAGACAAATCGTTTAAAGCTACTCCAGCAAACTGACTTGTATTATCTACTAATTTAATCCCATTTGGTCCATAAGTAATTAAACCCAATTTACTTTCTCCTAATTTCTTAAATCCCTCTTCACTTTGTCCTGTATTAAAATAAGGAAACTTATTTTGTCCAAAACACAACTGATTAAGTAATAATACTAATAAACAGTAATATATTTTACTATATCCAAACAATACTTTCTTTCTCATAATTATATACTATTTCCGTTTACCATTAATACATCATTACAATTTTTTCCAAAAGTTAACTTTATAGTACTTGTATTGGATCTAAACTGTTCACTACCAAGATTAACATCATTAGAAACCTTCTTATCTTTATTTCTAATTGTAAAATATACCTCATCTGAAGTTGGCATCGTTATTCCTTTATTCGGAATAAAAAAAACTTTTGCTGTTACTGGATTATATTCATACGTCCCATAAGGAGTTATGGCTGTATATGGTTGAGCTGTATCTTCATATAGTCCTCCAATAATTGTACGGAACTGAAAACTATAGGGATCTAAGTGTTTTTTATCTCCATATGCATATAGGTCACCTCCTCCAGTATATATATTATTATCAAAACCAACACTATTAGCTAAAACATCTATTTCTGTTGGTATATCCTTACATACATCCTCCATATAAACATTTTCTACTGCTGGAGAAAATGGCATATATAAACTTAAATTTCTAACAATATGACGCTGGTTATACCCTCCAGTAGAAGCCACAAAACCTAACTTAAATGTTGTAGGTGCTTTTAATAATAAAGGTCTAGTTACATTACTTGTTTCGGATGATCCATTAACTTCTAAATATTGAATAGTTTCATTATCTGGTAAGAAAAAGTCTTTAATAACTCTATCTACTATTTTTCCATGTGTCATATCTACTGTCATAAAGAATCCTTTTTTATTATCCTTTATTCCTGGTAACATAGAAACAGAAATTCTACGATAGGCTAAATCTCCATAACTTGCATTAATATCACTTGTAGTATTTGTTTTACTTTCTCTTAAAGAGAACTTAAAAGGAATTGCTTGAGGAGCATCTGGTTTTATATCATATTTACCAGTCGCAAAATTAAGCATAGTTCTTGATTCAAAATTTGTAGTACTCTGTGTGATTAAAACAGGATATCCCTTACCTCCATCTCCTTGGCCTCTAATAGTAATATGATCTCTAGACTCACCTTCTTTACCAGCTCTATCAGGATCGGCAATTAAGGTGCTATTTCCACTACCATTTCGAATACCATTTCTATATTCACCACTATCACTACGTCTAAACTTAAAACTTCCCCATAAGTCAATACCTACTGCTAAGAAACCTTTGGTCAAACCACTAGATGATGGTGTCTTGTATGAATAACCTAATCCTGATCCATCAGATCCCATTTTTGGTTCTGTGACACTTCCATCAAATAAAACAAGCGCTAAACCATCCGCAAAATTTGGAGCATTAGTTCCTCCTGTCATTAAATAATCAAATTCAATAATAAACCCTCTATCAACCGTAAATGCTAAATCATTTAGATAAAATCCTCTTGTTGTACTATTAGTTGCAGGTGTTAATGTAGCACCATATGTATCAAAACTAACTAAAGAAGAACTAAATTGATTAAATTCATCACCTTTTGTCAATGTACTTTGATAAGGAAATTGTGCTAAAGCCGCAATATTACTGAGAAAAAAAACAGTTATACTACATATATATACAATATATCTTTTCATTCCCTAATTTTTTACAATGATTATATTTAAATAAGAAGCTGCTGTCAATTTTCCAAGTGCTGGTCTAAATTTAAGCTTGTGAGTATGAGTAGCTCCACTTGTACTCTTTACTATAGTAGGTTGCGTAGAAAAAGCAGTCGAATCAAAGCCTGTTATAACAAAAGTTACCTCATTAGGTTCCCATAATGGAGCTTTTCCATTAATCTGCTTACTATATTCATCATAAAGATCAATTTCTTGATTAACATCTAAATACATTTTTAGTGGAAATGGAGGCATATAAATCCATTGCCCTTTTGGAGAGCTAAATATCTCATCCCATTTAGTTCCATTCCAAATTTTAAGCCCTGGAGTAATAGAGCTTGTACCTCCTCCAATGTGATACACTTGTAAACCGATATGCTCTATTTTGTTTGCAGCAGTTTCTGTCTTTACTAAAGGGGTTAATTTAGTTAAATCAGTTAGCATAACTCTTGGCATCAAAAAACCTTTTCCTGCCGACACGTTGTCCGCCTTTACATCTTTATCTCTTAAATCTAGTAATGCTCCTTCAACAGGTACTCCAGGAGTTCCTATTAATACCTGCCCATAAGACACTCCAACATTAGCTCCCATGAACATCAATCCAATAAGTAATAACTTTTTCATATTTTTTCTTTTACATTTTTTAATAGCAACTTTCTATTAAAAGAGTGTTTAAAGTAAACGCACCTTTAATATAGCTACAAAATTATGTTAACAATATCAATTTTAAGTAATAAAATTAAATTATTAAATATTTTAAACCCAAACATTAAAGATTTTAACATAAAATAAAATATAACTATGTTTTTGTAACATACAAACAATTCTTAAACACTTTCATTTAAAAAAAAACAGTTAGTTTATATTTTTTTTTAGTCAACTCTTGCATAATTCAAATATTTATCACAATCTTTGCGCTGAAATAAAGTTGAACCATTAAAAACGAAGAACAATGTTTGTACTAAATTATACTTCTACATCATTCGCATCAGCAGGGATTGCTGGGGTGTGTCTTCGTGCTACTTTTATTTAAAATATCTAAATTTTACATATAATAGAAAAGCCCGAAGAATAATTCGGGCTTTTTTTTGTTTATTCCGGACCCTTAACAAGATCAAACCAAGAATCAACATAGTCATTTACTACAAGTCAATTCTACTGTATAATTAACTTTCGTTACTATGCCTATTGTTTATTCTTAGTCTGCCCGAATTGACTGATAGATGCTAAAGATCATCAGTAAAAAATCAAATCAATCCTATTCATAAGGATTGAGCATTTAGTCAATTTAAATTTTACATCATGGGAAGGAAACTTTCTGGGAGAGACTTTATTAAAATAGGGTTTCCTCAAAACAATACAATAAACATCGCCTTAGGGCAAGTAAATAGATATAAGAAAAAAGAAAATAAAAACAACATACTTGAAGAGGCTAAACAAGTACTACTTAACCCTGAATCCTTTATAGGAGATGGTATCTGGGGGAAAGTAGCTGAAAGTATGATCAAACAAGTAGAAGTCAAAAAACATCAACTCAATACCAATAGAGTACCGTTCTCTATCTATGGAGAAGATGCTATTGACGAACAGACTAAGTATCAGCTGTTCACTGCTTTAAAACTACCTGTAGCAGTACAGGGAGCCTTAATGCCTGACGCTCATTATGGTTATGGTTTGCCAATTGGAGGAGTACTAGCTACAGATAATGCAGTTATTCCTTACGGAGTTGGTGTAGATATTGGTTGTCGTATGAGTATGTCAGTCTTTAATCTACCAGCTAACTTCTTAAAAGGTAAAGACCATCAGTTATTAAATATCTTGTCAGAACACACTAAATTTGGTATGTACGACACACATAAGATAAAAGCTGATCACGAGGTATTCAGCAGAGAGGAATTTAAAAATATCCCTTTTGTCAAAGGCTTGTTAGACAAGGCCTATAAACAATTAGGAACATCTGGTAGCGGTAACCACTTTGTAGAATTCGGAATCGTAAGATTGACAGAGACTAAACCGGAGTGGAAATTAGAACCAGGAGAATACATTGCTGTTCTTTCACATAGTGGATCTAGAGGATTAGGGGCTAACATCGCTAAACATTATACATATTTAGCAACGAAGCAATGCCCTCTACCAAGTAATGCACAGCATTTAGCTTGGTTAGACCTCAACACACATGATGGTCAAGAGTATTGGTTAGCGATGAACCTTGCTGGAGATTATGCTAAAGCTTGCCACGATGATATACACCGTCGTATTGCTAAAGCATTAGGTAAGCAAATCGCTTTCACTATTGAGAACCATCACAACTTTGCATGGAAAGAAATAATAAATGACAAAGAATTAATTGTTCACCGCAAAGGAGCAACTCCTGCTGCAGAAGGACAATTAGGAATTATACCTGGATCGATGACTACTAATGGCTATATAGTCGAAGGTCTGGGAAATACAGAGAGTTTAAATTCAGCTTCTCATGGAGCGGGACGCCTACACTCACGCGCGGCATGTAAACAGAAGTTTACCAAGAGTGAGATTAAAAAAGAACTAAGTTCTACTGGTGTTCAGCTTATAGGAGGTAGTATTGATGAAGCACCAATGGCTTATAAAGACATCAATGCAGTAATGCAAGCTCAAAGTGAATTAGTAAAAGTATTGGGAAGCTTTACCCCTAAATTTGTAAGAATGGATAAGTAGTTATGGCAAAGATTATTCAGATTACATCAGGTAGAGGTCCCCAAGAGTGTGATTTTGCCGTTAAGAAGATTGCACAACTTTTTATAGACGACGCAGTCAAATCCAATATTAAAGTTGATCCAATACAGGATGAAACCGACGCACATGGCGCGTCGGTATTTATCCAAATCGTCGAAATGTCTAAAGAAGTTGATACTTTTTTGAGAACCTGGTTAGGTACTATACAATGGATTTGTGAAAGCCCATTTAGACCTAAACACAAAAGAAAGAATTGGTACATTGGTATTTTTGAAAGCACTAAAGCAAGTGATTCTGCGATTCTTGACCGTGATATTCAATACCAAGCTGTACGCAGTTCGGGAGCTGGCGGACAAAACGTTAATAAAGTTAGCTCTGCTGTGAGAGCTACACATCTATCTACAGGTATTACTGTAATGGCTATGGATAGTAGATCTCAACATCAAAACAAAAAATTAGCTACCGAAAGGCTAATAGAGAAGCTTCAGAATATGGCATTAAATGAAGTGAAACTAGAAGAAAAGAATACGTGGCTAAACCAAACGAAAGTAGAAAGAGGTAATCCTACACGCACTTTCATTGGCATAAAGTTTAGAGAGAAATAATAAGAGAAGAGGTTGTCTAGTCAGACAACCTCTTTTTTGTATAAAAAAAGCAGACTATCTAAATATAGATAGCCTGCTTTATACTTTTTAGATTCTCATCGCGATATTATTGCGAACCAAAAAAACTAATTACATTATCTCTGCACTCAAGCCTGCATCTAACAATTGTAGACATTGAGATTTTAGTTTTTTAAACTCCCCTGTTTTTACAGTACATTTACCTGTATAATGTACTAACATAGCACATTGCTCTGCTTGTTCAGATGTGTGATCACATACACGAATAAGAGTCTCAATAACATGATCAAATGTATTTACATCATCATTGTATAGAATAATTTCACTATTCCCGTTCAATAATTCTGATACATCTACCTTCTCTTGAATCTGTTCTTGTGTACTCATAATATATACCTAATAATGAATTTTTTACGCTTTTACGAACTTCAAAGATACCCAATTATTCTTTTCAAAATTACTTTCAAAAACCAAACCAATCTTTTCTGCACAATTTTTTATTGCAGTAATATCTTCAGTATAGAATCCGCTGAAGTAAATAGCCCCACCTTTATGTAAACTTGCTACATATTTATCCATATCATTTAATAAGATATTTCTATTAATATTAGCTAGGATAACATCGTATTTAGGTTCTTTTGTAATAATAGAAGCATCCCCTTCGAATACATCTACATTAGTACAATTATTTCTCTCTGCATTCTCTATAGAGTTTAAATAACACCAGTTATCAATGTCGATAGCATCCACATGTTTAGCACCACGCATAGAAGCTAGAATTGCTAAGATAGCAGTACCACATCCCATATCTAGTACTTCCTTACCTTGCATATCATTACTTAATATCTGACGAATCATCATAAATGTAGTTTCGTGATGCCCTGTACCGAAACTCATCTTTGGTTCTATCACGATATCATACTGAGCATCCGTTTTAGCATGAAAAGGAGCTCTAACATAACATACACCATCTACATCGATTGGGTCAAAGTTTTTTTCCCACTCCTCATTCCAGTTTACTTGTTCTATCTCTTCCTTTCTATACGTAATTGTAAACTGATCAGACTGAAGAATAAAGATATCTTCTAAGATATCCTCTGTCCACAATACTTTTTGCACATAAGCACTTACCCCAGTAGCAGTCTCTTCAAAACTCTCAAATGCCTTCTCTCCTAACTCCGCTATTAGTATTTCAGTACCTAACTCTTTTGGTTCTACATTAAAGTGATAACCGATATATTCCATATTTTTCTTTTAAAACACTATTACTTAACCTTTTGGTAACATTAAATTTACATTGCTATAATACTATATGTAAATCAATTGCAAAACTAATGTTATTTTTGCAAAATAAATACAACACACTATGAAAAAGCTTTTACACGTTTTATTCTTGCTATTTCCAATGTTCATAGCGGCACAGGAATTAAAACATAGCACTAAGAGTAACGAATTAAAATTAGAACAATTACCTTACTATAGTTACGGTAAAGGATTGGGAATGACATCAGCTGATAGTATATTCCAATTGAACATTCGCTTTAGAATGCAAAATAGATTAACCTTCAACGAGAATGATGGAGAAAAGAATACATACGAAGGAGAAATCAGAAGACTTCGTTTGCGTTTAGATGGTTTCGTTGGTAACCCTAAATTCCTTTACGTTATCCAACTTTCTTTTGCTCCAAAAGACTTAGGTACAACTAAAGAGAACGAACCAATCAATATTATACGTGATGCAGCCTTAACTTATCGTCCTAATGAGAACTGGAACTTTATATTTGGACAAACTAAATTACCAGGAAATAGACAACGTATCAACTCATCTGGGGCACTTCAGTTAACAGACCGTTCTATCAACAACGCTAAGTTTAATATCGACCGTGACTTCGGTATTCAGGCATACTATTTACACGAGAAGAAAAACGAGTTTGGATATAATATTAAAACGGCTGTATCTACAGGTAGAGGGCGTAACTTCTCAGGTAGTGAAAGTGATAGTTATGCATTAACTGGAAGGGTAGAATTATTCCCTTTAGGTAGTTTCTCTAAAAACGGAGCATTCTTTGAAGGGGATTTAGCTAGAGAACAATCTCCTAAACTAATGTTGTCAGGAACATATCACCGAAACAACAATGCTCAGAAAACGCAAGGGCAAACAGGTAGTAAGTTATACGATCCTAAATCATTTAACTCTATTATGCTAGATGGTATCGTTAAGTACAACGGATGGGCAGGTATGATTTCATATATGGATAGAACTTTAGATGATGCTATCACATATAGTTATGATGCAAATAATGTTAAAACAGGAACTTCTGCAGTATTTGCAGGACGTGGTATGGACTACCAATTGAGTTACATCTTCCCTAGCAACTATGAAGTTATAGGTAGAGTTTCTACTCAAAAGATGAAAGATCAGTTATTCGAGACTCTAAATATGCCTAATACTACGCAATTCAGTTTAGGTGCAAACAAGTATTTATGGGAGCATACATTTAAGTTACAAGCTGAGTTAACTTATGACAAACAAGAGTTTTACCAAGGTCCTACTAAGAACAACTGGTACTTCAGAGTTCAGTTTGAAATAGGAATTTAATAACCAAAATCACAATTTGTAATTGTATTTTAAAAAATATATTCTAAATAATTAACTATTATTTAGTAATAACCCTAACCTACTATAACCTAACTTTAAGTTCTTATTGATTAATTTTGGACCATAGTTCAAAAGCTAAAATCAAATAAGTATGAAAAAGATAGTCGTTGTAGTAGGTTTTATTTTTGCTTTCATCTCAATGGGTTGTGGAAATAATAGTGCTACTGCAGGAAATACTCCTATGGATCAACCTAATTTATTAACTACAATGACGGCTGAGGATAGAGAGTTCAGAGAAATAGAGCAAGAAGAAATTAATGCTCTTAATAAATCTATTATAGAACACAAGATAGACTCTGTCGAAAAGATTATGCAAGAGTATGCTCCAGAAGATATGGGAGCTGAAGGTAACTATACTTATATCATCACTAAGTCTACAAGTACTGACCCTAATAAATTCACACTATCACTATTAGAAGATGGTATCAATGATGATTCTCTAAAAGCCTTAAAAGTTATTATGACTGTAGAGAAAAAGAATGATTCTTTTAGAGTAAAAACTATAAAAGAAAGTTACCAATGTTGGAAGAACAGAGGGCACCAAGATTGGGCTTCTGATTACTGCCATTAATTACATAATACTGTACAACACTTAAAAACATAAAAAAAGCCAAGCAATATGCTTGGCTTTTTTATTATGCTTCTGCTTGTTCAGCTTGAGGTTGCTCATCTTCTCTTCTTCCAATATTCATGTTTGGAAATTTCTTTTGAATAGATTTCAAAGCGAACTCATTGATTTCATTCATTGCTTCTGGTGAAGGAAGTTTCATTGTTTCAGCATTGTGCTTTAAAACCTCTTCTAATAAAATTTGTGTTCTTAATAATTGAAAGTTTAAATCAATTATTTCTCCTGCTACATCGATGTCTCCTAATGTCATTAGTCCTATTTTTTAAAATTTATAATTTCTTTTGTTCGAAACCAAATTTAACAAACTATTCTAAATATAAAACTATTTTAATGTTATTCTTTGAAAAAATATTCCAATTCTTGTCTCAAGTTATATCTAGATGACATCACTTCTCCATAAGCTCCAGCAGAACGAACAGCGATAAGATCTCCTCTTTTCAATCTTGGCAATAAAACATCTTTACCAAAACAGTCACTACTCTCACAGATAGGTCCTACTACATCATATTTCACTTCTTCCTTAGTATCAGACTCTTCTGTATGCTTATCTGACAATAATTCTACTTTGTGATACGCTTGATAAAGAGCTGGCCTAAGTAATTCTGTCATTCCAGCATCTAGTATAGCGAAGTTCTTTTTGATTCCTTCTTTAATATATAATACTCTGCTCACTAATGTACCACAGTTAGCAATAATAGAACGCCCTAGCTCAAAATGTATTTGCTGATGTGATCTCACAGTTAAGAATTCATGAAATAAATAGAAGAAATTAGAGAAGTTAACAATAGCCTCCTCATCTGGTTCGCTATAATTAATACCTAACCCACCTCCTAAATTTAATACAGGCACATCATGTCCACGTTCATAGAACCATTCATTCCACTCATTCACTTTAAGACATAAACTTTTAAATACATTTAAATCTGTAATCTGAGACCCTACGTGAAAGTGTAGTCCAATTAATTCTAAGTACTCATTAGCATTAATAATCTCAATACACTTGCTAAGTTCGTGCTTCATGATACCGAATTTATTCTCGTCCAGACCTGTTGTAATATAATGGTGCGTCTTAGCATCCACATTTGGATTAATACGCAGAGCGATACGTCCTTTTAACTGATGTTTATTGGCTAATTCACCGATTACTTCTAACTCTTGAACAGACTCAACGTTAAAAGACATAATCTGATTTTCTAATCCGATTAATATCTCTCTATCCGTTTTACCCACTCCTGCGAATACAATATCTGAAGGATTAAATCCTTCTGCTATAGAACGTTCTATCTCTAAACCACTCACGCAGTCAGCTCCGAAGCCCTTAGCACTAACTTCTCTTAGGATTCGAGGATTATTATTAGCCTTAATAGCATAGTGAATGTGATACCCAAAACGGTCAGCAGCACTCTTAGCTACAGATAATGTCTCTCTTAAAAGAGGTAAATCATAGTAATACAGAGGAGTCTGAGCTCCTTCTAATTCTTTAATTATATCTTTAGTCATCATTATTCCCTACTTTTAAAACAATCTACTATGTAACGATCTCAGAGCCTCTAACTTCTGATTAGCTGGTACTAATAAAGAGATATTATGCTCACTTCCTCCGTAAGATATCATACGGATAGGCAGGTGCTTCACAGCCTCTGATACGATAGTAGCATGTCCCAATTTATTATTGCGAAAATCTCCCACTATACATACAATAGCCTGATCATTATCTACCTCAACGTTACCGAAATAGTTAAGCTCCTCGATAATCTCTTTTAAATATTGAGTATTATCTATAGTTAATGATACTGCTACCTCTGAAGTAGTAATCATATCTATAGGTGTTTTATAACGTTCAAATACCTCAAATACTCTTCTTAAGAATCCATAAGCCAATAACATACGTGACGAGTGAATACGAATAGCTGTAATCCCATCTTTAGCTGCAATAGCCACTATCTGATCATCATTCTGGCAGTTATCAGAGATAAGTGTACCAGGTGCACTAAGCTCCATTGTATCTAAAAGACGTACAGGTACGTTAAATCGCTTAGCTGGAAACACACTTTGTGGGTGTAATATCTTCGCTCCAAAATAAGCTAACTCTGCTGCCTCATCAAAACTCAAATTAGCAATAGGTTTCGTATTTGGTACATAGCGAGGATCATTATTATGGAATCCATCTATATCTGTCCATATCTGTATCTCCTCTACCTGAAGCACTGCACCTACTAATGAAGCAGTATAGTCAGAACCTCCACGTCTAAGATTATCTATCTCTCCGAAGGCATTTCTACAAATATAACCTTGTGTGATAAACAGTGTTTCCGCAGGATGCTGAGCTAATAAAGCACTTGCCTGAGTACGGATATACTCTAAGTTTGGCTCTTGCTCCTCGTCGATACGCATAAAATCAAGTGCTGGAAGTAACACAGAACTTACACCTATCTCTTTTAAATAAAAGTGAAACAGTGTAGTAGATAATAACTCTCCCTGTGCTAATACTATTCTCTCTTCAATTGAAGTAAATAAATCGTTACTAAAAGACTCTAACAAATTAAAGTGATGATCTATTACTTCTGTCGCCATCCGCAGACCATCCTCAGTTGTAAATAATTGCTTTATGAAAGTTTTATATGTAGCGTATAAGTTATCGATTTGTTTCTTTGCGTCCTCCTTTTTGCCGTTAGTATAAGCTTCTGATATCCCTACTAAAGCATTAGTAGTACCTGACACTGCAGATAACACTACTAAATGACGATCGCTTTGCTGCGAATGAATAATCGGCAACAACTGTTGCATCCTCTCTGGACTTCCTACTGAAGTACCTCCAAATTTTAAAACTTTCATATAAAATTAATTTGTTAATAATAATCGACCAAAAAAAAAGGAGCTTGTCGTGATGACAAGCTCCTTTTTGTATATGTTTAATTTATATCCACAGGAAAGCTGCTCACGATGCTTGACGTAAGTACTGTTTCTTTCCCTTCTTTATAATTGATATAAACATTTTCTTCATTGATTTGCCACAAATATAAATACTTTATTTAATTATCAGCATTTTTAAAAACTTTTTTTAAAAGAAAATCAAAAGCTTAACCTTCTCTTTACTTAGCCGTCATCTTTTAAATAGCAAATACTATACCTAATCATTAAAAATATAAACCATCAAAATCTTTAATTTCTGATAATCGAATTAGCTTAGGCATATTTATATTTGACCATGTATCTACAAACTTTTCTTCTACCTCATCTCCTAACTCAGCATTAACATTTACTCTATCTAATCTCTTTTGTGTTGAAAAATTAATACTTGTTATAGACAAACTTATTGGCCCTCTACTACTATAACTATCATACCCAATCAACTCCAAATCACCACGTTGATATCTAAAAGTATATCCCCATGTCCCATAACGACCATGAGTATAACTTATATATAGCTTATTATCCTTGACAAATAAATCTAACTCTGGAGCATAATACACCCCTCCATCTTCATTTTCTGACGATAAGCAAGAATAGTTCTTAGAAGCTACTTCATATTCATTTCCTTTCTTAAACAGCACTATAATACCTCTTCTATTCTTATCCACTATCTCAGTTTCCCATTGATTAGGTAAGAACATATGCTTATCTGTTCCCTTAATAATCAATACACAGTCATCTACCCCATCTTTGTTCAAATCCCCTCTTATTGTCTCCTGTAATACATAACCTTTAGGCACATACTTCTTAAAATATTTATCTACCGTATCCTGCGCTGAGATGCTAAGTGTACACAGAAGAAGTAATGCACTTAATATTTTTTTCATAATAGTTCTATTTGTCTCTTTTTCAATATTTTATTTTAAATAACGAGTACTACCCCAATTTATTATACTATCTATAAACACACAACTTCACATATCTCCAAAAAAAAGAGACAAAACGAAATATCGCTTTGCCTCTCCTAGTCATATTTATAGATAATATTGCGAGCCTATTTACGTCTAACTGATAAACATAAACAAGCTCTTATAGAAAACTTATTATTTCTTCACTAATGTATAATCCCCACTCTCTGTCTCATTCACTACCTCACCTTCACTGTCTAAGAAGTATAACTTACCCTCCTTTACTAAAAAAGCATGAGCAGCACTATACTCATCCTCTCTTAAATACAGTCTATCCTTATCTAATTCCCATTCTCCCTCTTCTGTATGCGTGCCTGTAGAGCTAACCACTTTATATACATATTTATTGCCATCTTTAATCACAGCAGTCACCTTAAGAGACTCTATCTCTTCTCCACCTTCTTCTTCCCATGGGAATACTCCCTCATAAGTTCCTAATAGAGATTTAGTAGTATCAGGTTCTACCACTGATTCAGTAGACACAGGAGTAGTTTCTTCTACAGTTATGGGTGTCTCTTCTGTCGTTTTTCCCTCCTTACATTGTACTAGAAAAATACTCAATAGAGCAATAGCTATAATTACAACATTTTGTTTCATCCTATATTTATTTACGGGTACAAAAGTCAGATAATTCTATGAACTTTCCCTCCCCTATATCAGCTAATTTACTCTATTTTCCCCTCTCACTTAAGACTTATAAAAATAACGTATATATAATTAATACTATGATAAACCCTTTATACTAGCACCTTTTGTTATTTTAAAAAAACAAAAAGTTCTATTAACCGAAGATCTCATTAAAGTAAAAATTTGGTAAAAGATACTTTTGCTTAGTCATATAAGAATAACCTTATAAAACGAATTGAGATTGCGAAGCGCTTTATAAATAAACTATTTAGTCATATTAACCTTGCGAAGCGATAAAAATGGCCTTAATGGATAAATGAGTGTCAATAGATGCAAATTCTAAAGAACTAAACAGTGTTTGAGCGTAGCGAGTTTGTTTAGTTCTAAGAATTTGTGTCGTAATTGACCATTTAGGAATTACAGCCTTGATTTTTTTGCTTTACTTTTTTTATCAAGAAAAAAAGTAAAAGATAAAAGAAGACTTATTTTACAACATACAAGGTTAAAGTAATGTTGTTTAGAATAAGACACAATCTTGAGAAAATTACTCCATACTTGCTTTCTCTGCTCTACGATCAGCCTCTGATGCAGACTCAGCTTTACCGAATTTCCAGTATGAATATGCGTATAACTCATCCTTAGTCCAGTTTAAATCTTTGCGCAAATGATTTCTCAACTCCTTCACAGTATCAAATTCAGCCGCTACATATCCGAACTTAGATACCTCATCAGCATGCTCAGCTATGATCTCCTTAGCTCTCTTTGCTAATTCAGAATTCTGTCCAGAAGTAGGATTGATAATCCACTCTATCTTCGATTGTGCTTGAGTAGATAATTCTTGAATATCTTCTGCACTCTCTACCTCTATCACCGCATTAACTTTAGCTTCTGCAGGTAATGTCTCTAGTATAGCCCCTAGCACAGGGATAGCTGTACCATCACCTACTAAGATATACCAAGCAGCCTCAGGATATAGCTCACTCGGATCACATCCCATAGCTACTCCTAGAGGAGCACCTATCTCAGCATTAATAGCCCAGTTAGAAGCTGGTCCTTCGTCTCCATGAGCTACAAAGTCTATATATAATTCATTTTTCTCTAGATCGATACCTCTATGCGTATATGTTCTAACATATGGTTTGATAGCCTCATCCATAGGTTTCCACGCTCCTTTATCATAATCAAACTCAGGTAAGTGTACCTCTGCCACTCCCTCAGGTGCAATAAATATTTTATTATTCACCCCTATAGTTGTCTCTTTAAAGTCAGATACATCGTTACCACTTAATGTGATACGGATATAATGAGGTGTGATATACTCTCTATCTTTTAACGTAAACACCTTGCGTTGTATATTACCTTTCTTTGCCATATTGTTGTTTATTCTTTATTCTAATTGGTTTGAAGTAGACAAATATACTTTATTTATTTAGATTCAATATAAACTACTACACAAATCACATAATTATCCAATATCTACCCCTCTTTGTCCAATCTCTTTAAGATATATCCCTAGATGCTCTGAGCAACTCTCCTAGGGAAGTACAGCACTCACTTCCTCCTAAGATTCTTCTACGCTTCCTCTAAACTTCTTTTACAAAATGCCTTCTACATAGAGCAAATACGGAGAATCCTAGGAGAACTCTAGAACAATCTCCTCGCAGAACCCTATTTTACTGGGATTAAGGCATTTGTTTACTCTACTCAAAAAACAATTAACATATTACATATCAATCAATTAACTAAATTTTACTCAAAAAAAAGTGAAGTACTTTTTTTAAAAAAGAGTCCTTTATACCCCTCAAAAAGAGCTTATCTTTAAAAAAATAGGTTATTTCTACTATAAAGCATTCTGAAAAATGAACATTATGGTTAGTAAAAACAAAAAAGCATCCCTCTTTTTTAAACTTTAAAAAAAGAACAATGTCGAGAAGTAGAAAAACAAGGCGGTTAAACTTTTAATAATAAAAGCTAAAAAACAGTCAATCAATAAAAAATGTTTCTACGCAAGAGTATTAATTTATACTTTTGCTAAAAATATATTACAACATGCTTATTATAGGAATTGCAGGAGGTACTGGAAGTGGTAAAACTACAGTAGTTCACCAGATTATGAATGAACTTCCAGAAACTGAAGTTGGTGTTATATCACAAGACTCATACTACAAGGCCACTGATAATCTATCATTAGAAGAGAGATTATTAATCAATTTTGACCACCCACGTTCAATTGACTTTGAACTATTAGTTCAGCATCTTAAAGAACTAAAAGAAGGTAACAGTATCAATCAACCTGTTTATTCTTTCGTAAAACACAATCGTACTGATGATTATGTATTAACTCATCCTCGTAAGGTAATGATCGTAGAGGGAATTCTTATTCTATGTCATCCTGAGTTACGCGATATGTGTGACATCAAGATCTTCGTTCACGCTGATTCTGACGAACGTCTTATTCGTAGATTAAAGAGAGATATCGCTGAGCGCGGTAGAGATATGATGGAAGTGGTAAACAGATATCAGACTACTTTAAAGCCGATGCACGACCAGTTTATCGAGCCTTCTAAAGCATTTGCGGACATCATCATCCCTAATGATACATATAATACTGTAGCGATCGATATAGTTCGTACAGTTATTAATGAAAAAATCGGTTAATTTACTATCTTTAGACTATGAAAATAGTTGATACCCTTAAAAGTTATAAATATGTAAGCCTACTAAAAAATCCTTTTTTTTTAGTAGGTCTTTTATTTGTAATTTGGATAATATTTTTTGACAGCTCTTCTTTGTTAGAACAGCGGACAATAAATGCCGAAATCGAAAAGATTGAAGACAACAAAAGGTATTTTGAAAAAGAAATAGAAAAAGATAAAAAAGCAATCAAAGGATTAAAAAGTGGAGACGCTACCGAAAAGTATGCTCGTGAGAATTACTATATGAAACGCGAGAATGAGGATGTCTTCATCATAGAGTTTGATTCGTTGCCTGCAAAATAAGTTTCACTACCAACCAAAAATTATGACTAACCAATTATTTGAAGAATTTGAAAAAGTTTCTTCTAAAGCGTGGAAGAACCAAATCCAATTTGAGTTAAAAGGCGCTGATTACAATGAGACACTTGTTTGGGAAAGTCTAGAGGGTATTAAGGTAAAACCGTTCTATCACAGTGATGCGGATAATAAACCTATACCTGTACAGACTCATACTAGCAACTTCAACATTGTACAACGCATCTACGTTTTTGACATTGAGAAATCAATTGCTAAAACACTAGATACGCTGAATAGAGGAGCTGAAGTAATCTATTTTACAATAGACAATCCTTCTATAGATGCTACAGAATTATTAACTGCACTACCAAAAACGCAACAATATTTCTTCATATTTAACTTCCTAGATACTGCTTATACTAGAAAGTTATCTACTTATGCTACTAGTAATGAATATCAAGTATCTATATTACTAGACCCTATACACCAATTAACTACTGATGGTAACTGGTACACTAACCTGAACAGTGATATGAGTAGTCTGACTGAGTGTGTGAATATAGCTAATAACGTAGCTGTACATATAGATGCTACTGTGTATCAAAATGCAGGGGCTAATATGATACAACAACTAGCGTACGCATTAGCTCATCTAAATGAATACCTAAATCGCGTAGAGCTTAAGGATACTCCTATATTTATAGAGACTGCAGTGGGAACGAACTATTTCTTCGAGATAGCTAAGCTACGTGCACTTCGCCTACTAGCTGACTTAGTTAGCAAGGAATATAACATTACTCAAAAAATACAAATCATCGCTATACCTACTAAACGCAATAAAACATTATATGACTATAATGTGAATATGCTGCGTACTACTACGGAATGTATGAGTGCTGTACTAGGGGGGGCTGATTATGTGAGTAACTTAGCATACGATGTAATCTATCACAAAGAAAACGAGTTCGGAGACCGTATATCACGTAACCAATTGTTGATTTTAAAACAAGAGAGTTACTTCGATACTGTAGACAATCCTGCTGAGGGTGCATACTATATCGAGACCTTAACTGCTCAACTAGCAGAGAAAGCGCTAGAGTTATTTAAAACAATAGAAAAAGCAGATGGATTAATTACTTCGTTAATCGAAGGAACTATCCAAAGAAAAATAAATGAAAGTGCTCAAAAAGAACAAGAGCTTTTCAACAATGGTAAAGAAGTCTTACTAGGTACTAATAAGTATCCTAATCCTCAAGATGTAATGAATCACGAGCTTGAGCTATTCCCTTTTGTTAAACAGAACCCTCGCAAGACGTTAATCACTCCGATTATAGAGAAAAGATTAGCTGAAGGCTATGAGCAAAAACGCTTAGAGGAAGAAAAAACTACTAAACAATAAGGTATGAAAAGAAAGGACTTACAACACTTGACTATAAATACCTCAGCCGTGAGAACAGAGTCAGAAGCTTCTGACTTCACTACTGCTGAAGGGATAGATATAAATAAAGTTTACAGTGAAGCTGATTTAGACAAGGTAGAACACATTGGTTTTGGAGCAGGTTTTGCGCCTAACTTACGTGGCCCTTATGCTACGATGTATGTACGCCGTCCGTGGACGATACGTCAGTATGCAGGGTTCTCTACTGCTGAAGAGAGTAATGCTTTCTACAGACGTAACTTAGCTGCTGGACAAAAAGGGTTATCTGTAGCCTTTGACCTTGCTACTCACCGCGGTTATGATTCAGATCACGAGCGCGTAGTAGGTGACGTAGGTAAGGCTGGTGTGGCTATAGATAGCGTAGAGGATATGAAGATCTTATTTGATCAAATTCCTTTAGGTGAGATGTCTGTATCGATGACGATGAACGGAGCTGTATTACCTGTCTTAGCATTCTACATCGTAGCTGCTATGGAACAGGGAGTAGACAAAAAACTCTTATCTGGTACGATACAAAACGATATCCTGAAAGAGTTTATGGTGCGTAATACGTATATCTACCCACCTACTCCGTCTATGAAGATTATCGCAGACATATTTGATTATACTAGTAACCACATGCCGAAGTTTAACTCTATCTCTATCTCTGGTTATCACATGCAAGAGGCTGGAGCTACAGCAGATATTGAGTTAGCTTATACTTTAGCTGATGGATTAGAATATATCCGCACTGGGCTTAATGCTGGAATGAAGATCGATGACTTCGCTCCTCGCTTATCGTTCTTCTGGGCAATAGGGATGAACCACTTTACGGAGATCGCTAAGATGCGTGCTGGACGTATGTTATGGGCGAAGCTGTTAAAACAGTTTGAACCTAAATCTGACAAGTCGTTAGCACTGCGTACACACTGTCAGACTTCTGGATGGAGCCTTACAGAGCAAGACCCGTTTAACAATGTGGCTCGTACGGCTATCGAGGCTGCTGCTGCTGCTTTTGGTGGAACACAGTCATTACACACGAATGCATTAGATGAGGCTATTGCCTTACCTACTGACTTCTCTGCACGTATAGCGCGTAATACTCAAATATTCTTACAAGAGGAAACTAAGATTTGTAAAACAGTGGATCCTTGGGCTGGTAGCTATTATGTAGAGAGTTTAACTCAAGAAATCGCTGAGAAAGCTTGGGCGCTTATAGAAGAAGTAGAAGAGTTAGGTGGTATGACTAAAGCTATCGAAGCTGGTATTCCTAAACTTCGTATAGAAGAGGCGGCTGCTCGTAAGCAGGCTCGTATAGATAGTGGACAAGATGTAATCGTAGGTGTTAATAAATATCGATTAGAGAAAGAAGATCCATTACATATCTTAGAGGTAGATAATCAGACTGTGCGTAAAGCTCAGATAGATAGACTAAACCATATCAAGGCTACTCGTGATAATACTAAGGTAGCTGAGGCTCTAGCTGCATTGACAGAATGTGCTAAGACTGGTGATGGTAACCTATTAGCTCTAGCAGTAGAAGCTGCTACGCATAGAGCTACTTTAGGAGAGATTAGTGACGCATTAGAAAGCGTATTCGGAAGATTTAAAGCACAAATCCAATCTGTAAGTGGTGTGTATAGCAAAGAGATAAAAGATGATAAAAGCTTTAAAAAAGCAAGAGATCTAGCTGATAAATTCGCTGAAGTAGAAGGGCGTCGTCCTCGTATTATGATCGCGAAGATGGGACAAGATGGTCATGACCGTGGGGCTAAGGTAGTAGCTACGGGTTATGCTGACGTAGGTTTTGATGTGGATATAGGTCCGTTGTTCCAAACTCCTGCAGAAGCTGCTAAACAAGCAGTAGAAAATGATGTACATGCATTAGGTGTGTCGTCTCTAGCTGCAGGGCATAAAACGTTAGTTCCTCAAGTTATCGAGGAGTTAAAGAAATACGGTAGAGATGATATTATGGTTATCGTAGGTGGGGTTATTCCTGCTCAAGATTACCAATTCTTATTCGATGCTGGTGCAGTAGCTGTCTTTGGTCCTGGTACTAAGATTAGCGATGCTGCTATAACAATGTTAGAAATTCTATTAGGCGAAGATGCTTAATAAATGATAAACTAAAAGGGCTGCCTCTTCTGAGACAGCCCTTTTCATTTACTATAATTCTAATATATTAATACACTACTATGCTTTTCTGAACTTATTATTGTTCTATAGCATTAGAGTAATATTCTTCTTGATTTAATTAAATAAGCTAGCTATAGTACCTACAATACTATACTCTATAATGATATAGATAAATGCGGCAATAATAATAGCACTCAGTATAAAGATCAGATTGAGATATACGTTTAGGTGTTTTCCTAAAAACTCTTTGAATGTAAATACTGTCGGCCTTTTCTTATCATATATAATCTCATACTCTTGTCCTACTGGATTAAAGTCTCTAAATGCAATAAACTTTTCGTTATAAGGATACTCAAAATCTTTATCTTCTAATTCTGGAACATTGATATCATATTTAAGCGGTTGTCCTTTGATTACTTTATTATTTTTAGTGGTGAACTCCATAATAAGTACTTCCTTCTTCACATCACCTCTTCTACTAGTAGCTAAATCTTCATCAAAGTTTAGATACGATTCATATTTAATTATCTTAGCCTTAGTAGTTACACCTTTATACGTCAGACGGTAACTGATCGTATACTTCTTTATAAATCCTAAAAGTAAGAACACAGGTATAAATAACAAGAGAAACATCATGTTATTCATCACACCAATTAGTACTATAAAGACCATAAACACAGTCAAAGGATAAAACATTTTTTCTAGTTGTTTAACCATAATAAGGAGAATTAATATTCCAATTTAAACACATTTCTTCAAATAAAGAAGTAGCGTAAGCATTATTTTACTATTAATGCCATTTTATATCCATTAACTTACTCTTAAATTGAACAGATGTGTTTAGCTCTTAGCAGTAGGATTAAAAATAAAAAAATTACCTTTGTATCAATTAATAGATGAAGTATATGACATTCGAAGACTTACAATTAAACAAAAACATTTTACGTGCCATAGATGAATTAGGGTATAAAGAACCTACTCCAATTCAACAAAAAGCAATCCCGTTTATCTTAGCTGAAAAAGATTTGATAGGGTGTGCGCAGACTGGTACAGGAAAAACAGCTGCCTTTGCGATGCCTATTATTCACTATTTACACAAATTAGGAAATACGAAGAAAGCAAAGAAAGCGAAAGTATTGATTGTAACTCCTACTCGTGAACTAGCTGTACAGATAGGTGATAACTTCGAGAAATATGCTAAGTACACAAATGTTACTTATATCACCCTATACGGTGGAATGTCTATCAAACCACAAATAGAACAATTAAACAAAGGGGCTGATGTAATCATCGGTACTCCTGGTCGTCTATTAGACTTATATAAACAGAAACATCTTGACTTAGATCACTTGCATTTCTTAGTGCTAGATGAAGCTGACTTAATGTTAGATATGGGATTCATAGATGATGTTAAAAAACTTATACAGCTTACTCCTTCTAACAGACAGACATTATTATTCTCTGCGACAATGCCATTGCCGATTAGAGAATTGGCGCATGAGTTTCTACAAAAGCCTGAATATGTAACTGTTGATCCTATTTCGTCTACTGCGCAATCTGTTAAGCATAAAGTATTCTTTGTCGAAAAAGGAGATAAGAAAAAATTATTATATCACATCATACGCAACGAGAAACTATCTGATGTACTAGTCTTTACTCGTACTAAAGCTGGGGCAGACAATGTGGTAGAGTCATTAAAAAAGAATAATGTAAATGCAGAAGCATTTCACGGTGATATGTCTCAGACTGCTAGACAAGCTGCTCTAGATAGTTTTAAAAACAAGGAAACAAAGGTATTAGTAGCTACTGATATTGCTGCGCGAGGTATAGATATAGATAATCTTCCTGTAGTAATTAACTATGACTTACCTAATATTCCTGAAACCTTCGTACACCGTATAGGTCGTACAGGTAGAGCGGGTAACGATGGTTTAGCTCTTTCGTTCTGTGATAAATCAGAAAAGACATATTGGGAGGCTATCTGCAAGTTCGGTAGGTTACAACCAAAGATAATTACAGACCATCCTTTCCCATGGAAAGAAGTTACAACTAAGGATGGACAAGCTCCTAAAAAGGATTATCGCAAAAAACCTGGTCAAAGTAACTCACGTAAATCAGAGAACTCTAAAAAGAATAAAAAACGTTGGTATTAGTACTAACGTTTTTTACTTTATATTTGATTCTAAATTGCTAGTTTCCTATTCTATGAAAAAGATAATTAAGTACGGATTATACCTAGTGTGTATTCTAATACTGACGACTTGGTTTGCTAATTACAGAGTTACCAAAACAACAAAAGAACAGTTATATAACTCTGTCTCAGAGATACCACATAACAAGGTAGGTGTAGTCTTAGGTACTACTAAACTATTGGCTGGCGGTTTTGTGAATTACTACTTTACTTATCGTATAGATGCCACCGTTGCACTATATAAAGCTGGTAAAATTGACTATATCGTAGTCAGTGGTGATCACAGCAGAAATGATTATAACGAACCTAAGGATATGGAGCAGGCTCTGATAGAACATGGTATTCCTAAAGAGAAGATATATTTAGACTATGCTGGTCTTCGTACACTAGATTCTGTATATCGTATGAAAGCCATATTTGGGCAAGATAGTTTTACGATTATCTCTCAACCTTTTCACAACGAAAGGGCTGTTTATATCGCTAATCACTTAGACTTAAAAACAGTAGCCTATAACGCTAAAGATGTTTCTCGTAACTACGGATTTAAAACGATGCTAAGAGAAAAGTTCGCTAGGGTAAAAGTACTTCTAGATAATCTAATCAATAAGAAGCCTAAATATCTGGGAGATCCTGTTATCATAGGTGAAGGAGTAATACAAGAAAGAGCTCAAGACAAATAATCTTGAGCTCTTTTCTTATACCTAAAAAAACAAAGCCCCTAAGGTAAACTTAGAGGCTGTGTGTGCAAAAAAATATTAATAAAAATATCTGATTAGTCAATTTGTCTAATTAACATACCAGGATAAATGTTCTTAGCATTACCTGAGAATGAAGTAGCTTTAATTTTTTGTACTTCACCTGATTTATTAGCAGCATTCTCTGCTTGCTCAATATCAGCTTCAAATCGGTTATCCCAAATCTTGTTTTTCTCAGCTTTGATTGTAGCAACTCTTTTGTACTTAACAATTTTAGTTTCTGGATCTTCTGTTTTCTCTAAAACTTCAAATTTATCACCAGACTCTACGTCTTCTTTCATACCGATGAATGCAGTAATTTCTGGTTCAGTAGTAGCAAGAGGGGTTTTAGTACGGAAAGGTTCAAACTTACGTTGTAACTTAGCAATTACGTTATCTATAGCACGAACTGTAGCACGCTCTACTAACTCTTTTTCAGATACTTTAGAGAATGTAGTAGATTGTACATCTGCCCAAGAAGTTTCTGTACCTACTAATTTCACTTTAAACAATCCTGATTTTAAGAATGCATTAGCGTCTTTAGCATTATAGTATTTAGTATAGAAATTAGCTGCAGCTTCTTCGTTCCACTCTAATTTAAACAAGAAAGCAGTAGTTTTGATTACATACCCTCTACCTGCAACAGAAGCAGCTTGACCTAACAAACTATTAGACCCAGCACCTAATGCTTTAGCCATTTCTTCTTTATTCACATAGTTAAAACGAAGACCTACTACGAATGTATTACCAATTAAGTTCTCACCTGCATCTTCTAACATAGCACGACCTCTCGTTGATTTGTCAGCGATATCTTTATCAAAAGTAGATGCATTATACAATCCACGCTCTTTAATCAATTCCATATTATATGGAGATTGAGTAGCAGCATTGTATTTACCAGCGTTAAACCATTTAGCAATTAATCTATCAGCAATATTGTTCTGATCCATAAACTTGATAAACTGAGCAGTCACTTTATCAGTATTTGTTGTATCTACAACGCCTACTGTTACATCACTAGCTACACTTTTACCAATCTTACCCATAGCTTTACCAAAACCACCTTTTTTCTTTCCTCCGTCTTCTTTACCACCTACAGCAGCTATCTCAGCATCTGTTACTTGATATTGACTAGGTTTAAAAGAACGCAATGTCTTATCTAAGTTGTGATCATTAAACTTCTCAGGTAGTGGAGTCTTATAAAAAGTTTCTTTTATAATTGCTCCTTTAGCGTTACCATTACCATTAATACCATGATCATCTACGATAATAGTATACAATGAGCTACGCATATAATCTTCGGTAACTTGTTTTTTATCTTGTGCTATCGCAGCTATTGATGTAGTGATCAATGATGCTGCTAACATTAATGTTAATTTATTCATATCTAATTTTTTTTATATTGTTTTGTGAAAGACTATCTTCTAAGGATTACATAAGTGTCTCCTTTTCTCTTTGCGAATGCAGTACCTACAGCTTTCCACGCTTCTATTCTTTGCTGTTCTAAACTAACTGCATCATTATATACCTTAATCTCAAAATCAAGATCTTCTTTTACTTTAGCTTTCATTTCTCTTTGAAGAGCTATAGCTGCAGAATAACATTTAGACTCAGGGAAAATATCTATTAAATATTGTCCTGCTTCATGTGCTCCATATGCATCCTGTTGTGAATTCCACGCTGCTTTAGCTTTATTGAAGTTCTCCATACATGTATGATCTACATATAACTGATATACTTTCTCTGCAGACTTCATACCTGCATCATAACCTTTACTACAATCAGGAATAGCCATTAATAAAAACATTGCTTCTTCAAAATTCTTTTGATTAGCCTGAGTTTCAGCTTTCTTAATTATAGTTGTATAATTATTGTCATAGTATGCTATTATCTTTTTCTTTGCTTCATCAATAAAAGCTGCTACCTCCTTGTTTTTTGGATTTAACTTTTTAAATGCATTGATATAAGCTTTAGTCTCACTCTCTCCCACTCCTTTTAAAGGTACTGTAGTTGATGCAAAAACCTTTTGTCCAAAAGCATCGCCAACAAAAAGAGTCATCTCTAAGTCTAATACAAATGACCGTGGTGGGCCAGGTAGTATATTCTTTTCTACTACATTGAACTCTGGAGTAATAGCAAACTGAGCATAGTCATCTGATGAACCAAGCCCACTAGCCGTAATAAAACTCTTTAACTTAGTCATTAACTGACCAGAAGCTCCTGAATAAAGTCCATCAGTTTGTTCTGGTATATAAGCCATAAGAGATAATTCACATTTCTCTGTTTGACCATAACTAACCACTCCTGCCAAGAACATTATTACAGTTGATACCTTTCCTATTAATTTTTTCATAGTTGTTATTTAACTGTTATTTTTCTCCAATAACTAAAGCAGCTCTCCCAAGCCCTCTATTTACAATCTTAACATCTAAGTTATAAGGTGCTTTTTTTAAGAAGCTTCTTAATTCACGAGCAAAACCATCTGTATCTTGAGCCATACCATTAGCTTTGTATAATGGGATACGAACACCCTCATATAATGCCATAGTCTCAGTAGCATCCGATTTATTAAAACGATGATTTACTGTATTCTGAGCCATCCAATTATCAATAGATTCGATTAACTCACTTCCTCCAAATTCACTTTCTAAATCAACTCCTGAACCATTATCAAATACTAATAAATCTAAAGTTACCTCTCTACCATTAGTCAATAAATCATCAAAGTGCGCTTGAAGTTGGTTAACAAAACTGTCCATGTTTACCAATACTGCTTCTTCTAATAATACAGCTACTTCTGCTGAAAATGAAGGGGCACCTGTACCTTGAGCACCTGCAACTTGTTTACTTGTATATGCATCTAATGCTCTTAAGTTATAAGTAATTGATTTTTTAGGTCCTGTTGATTTTACTTGCCAGTCAACTTCTAATATAATATCTGATTTAGCAGCACGTCTAATACGATCCAATGGGCTCTCAGCTAATGCTGCTCCCGAAGTTTTACTTGTCAATTGACTATTCTCTGCATTCACCTTATTAATTGACTTCATCGTAGCAGATAAATCTTTAAGAGGGAATCCTCTGTCAGCCATTAAGATATTTATCTTAGAAATTACATTCATCAAATCTGCATGTAATAATGCTAATTTATAATCTGGAATATACTCTTCTACACCTTGATTATAATATACTTCCATCACACGGTTAGTTGTACACCAAGAATCTGATGGTACTACCATTAATGAAGGTTTCTTCGCTTGAGCAAATAGTGCTGCACTAAATAAACACAAGCAGATAGTCATAATTTTATTTTTCATAGCTATTTATTTTTATTATTTCGTCCTTAACAAGACGCTTTTCTATTTCTTTACGATTAACTGTTACTTCTACACTGTAAGACTCATAAGTAATCCCATTCTTAATTACATTACTCTGAAAGGCTATTCGTCTTACTGAAGTATACTTTCTATTCTTTCCTCCCTTTTTAAAGAACTTATCGAAGTACTTCTTATATCTTTCCTCTGCATTAGTTTCTTTTACTATAGGTTTTACAGAACACTGTTTTTTATCAGTAACAATACCTCTAAACATAACAGTCTTAATAGCTTCTTCTTTTGCTTCTGCTATAGCTGCACTTCTATTTCTTCCCTGAGCAAAGACTTGTACAATCTCATTCCCATACATATCTGCACTAATGCATTCAACATTATTGCCTGTATAAAAACTAGCCATTGTATTAGTAGGTTTACTTTTGCAAGAAGTCAGTACAAAGACCAAAAGGATAAAAGATATTCTTAGTATTCTATTCATCATTCTAAAGTTTTAAATTAAGTAAGGTGATAGAAAATATATTAGAACCCAGCTGATAAACTCTTAACAATACCAGCTACTTCTAAATCTTTACGAAGTAAATCTTTAGATACAGATACTACGTATCCTACTTTGTACTCTTTTTTACTAACTTTCACTACCTCTGGAACAGAAGATGAAATAGTTGCATATTTTAAATAAGGGCTTTCTTTACCAAAGAAAGAATTGAAATAATCTGCTTTTTCATGTTGAATTGAAGCATCC
Source organism: Myroides marinus (assembly GCF_900109075.1). GTDB lineage: Bacteria > Bacteroidota > Bacteroidia > Flavobacteriales > Flavobacteriaceae > Flavobacterium > Flavobacterium marinum_A. The sequence continues at coordinate 112,854 of NZ_FNYS01000010.1, forward strand.
TTGATTAATGGACGTTGAGAAACACAACCAACTCCATTTGCAGCAAAACCACGGAATAAGACTCCATGTACCGCATTCTTCTTAGCCTCTTCATTAGGTATAGTACCTTTATTACTATAAGTCCATATTTTAACTAAGAAGGTTCCTTCACTTCCGGTACCAGCACATTCAATGTCATATTTCCATTGAGCAGCTTCTTTTTTAGGATTACTAGCGAAAGTAATATGTGCTGAAATCGAGAATATCGCACATAACAAAACAAGTGAATATTTATTCATTTTTCAATAAATTATGTTATACAAATATTTTTACAATATCTTTTAACACAAATTTATATCAATTCAACATGACATTTAAAAAAATAAGATATACAAAACAAACATGTCTCTGTAATCTCAATAAAACCGTAAAAAAAAATGTGAAACTGTGTTTTTTTTGAGTAAAGCACACTAAAAAAACACCTTCTTTTGGGATTATTCAACTTTGCTGTGTTACTATTTATTCTTTGTTACTTTTTTAATTATTTGATTTTATTCATTCATAAAACAACATTCTTCTTAAAATGTCCTTTACAGTGAAAAAATAATCACGTTTTGCACTCTTAAAAAAACACCAAAAATTACTACATACAAAAAAAGCTGCCTCACTAATGAGACAGCTTTAGTATATAACATACTGTTATTTAATTCATTTTTAAACGAATAACTTCAATTATTAAAATCTACGACAAGTTATCTTTCAGTCTTTTTAATTCAGATTTTTGAAGTTTATATTCCGCTTTTCTATTATTCTTCTCTAACTTTCTTTTAGAATCATTATTTCTGTACTTTGTTTCAATATTCTTAATATCTTTCTCATACTCTATTTCTAATAATTCTAATTTGTACTCTATCTCAGCTTTTGCAGTACTAACTTGGTATTTATTATAAGATTCTTTATCCCACTTGACCTTTTGAGATTCATTTAAAATGGCATAAATATCATTTCGAAAGCTCATAGATAACTGACGTTTCTTTTGGCCTTTTTCTCTTCCTGTCAGAGAATGATCTCTTCCAATAGCAGCAAACTCACGACCAATGGAACGTTTACGTTCTATAATTCTATTACGCTGATCTGCTGTAAGCTCATAATACTCACTTCTATTTAATAATTCAGAAGAACTTTTTTCATAATTAGATTCTACATTCTTCTTTGGAGACTGTGCATAAATATTATGCATTGTAAATAACAATGTCCCCAATAATAAAACTCTTTTCATAGCTAAATGTTTTAAAATTAAAAACAATCTTTATCCTTATAAAGATTACTCAAATAAAACAACTTGCACAGAATTAGACAACTATAAATAGTTAATTCACATAATTTGACAATTAAACACTCACTTTGTTTAACATTACAGTAAAACTAAGCCAATAACACATCAATTTGTCAATGTTTACTCCCAAATCCATCCGTAAAACCTTTAAAAAAGCCTCTTAAAATAAACTTTAAGAGGCTCTTTTATATAATAAAAACAATTTTAAGTCAATAAATACCATATTTGTGCTACAACAAAACATACTATTACACCAAATAAAATAGGTAATAATGAAGCTACTGCTGTCCACTTAGCGCTATTAGTTTCCTTATAAATTGTATAAATCGTTGTACTACAAGGATTATGTAATAAGCTAAATAACATTAAGTTTATTCCTGTTAATGTCGTCCAACCAGCCATATGTAATATATTAGCTATCTCTCCATCTGATACTTCAAACATTACTCCTGCTCCTTCACCTATAGATGCGTCTCCTAATACCATAGCAGTAAGCATAAGTACCGTAGGAATAACGATTTCATTAGCTGGTATTGCTACTATATAAGCCAATAAAATAACTCCATTTAACCCCAAGAAAAGACCAATAGGATCTAAACCATGTATAGTCCATAAAGCAATACTCTTATCACCAATAGAGATATTACAGATTAACCAAATAATAGCTCCTGCAGGTGCAGCGAATACTATAGCTCTCCATAGTACAATTAGCGTTCTATCAATCAAAGATGTATAAATAGTCTGTAGTATTCTAGGTGGTCTATAAGGTGGCAACTCAAGTGTAAAGAAAGATGCTTGCCCTTTAAGCATTGTCTTTGACAGCATCCACGAAGTAAAGAATGTAAACCCTATACCTAACACCACAATTCCCACTACAGCCAATGTAGACACAGTATGTGATAAATACGAAGGTACTAATGCTCCTATGAATATACTTGCCATTAATATCTGAGTAGGCCAACGCCCATTACACAAAGAAAAATTATTTGTGATTATAGCTATCAGTTTTTCTCTTGGACTATTGATAATACGTGTAGCTACTACTCCTGCTGCATTACACCCAAACCCCATACTCATAGTCAATGCCTGCTTACCATGTGCACCAGCTCCTTTAAACAGCCTGTCTAAATTAAAAGCTACTCGGGGTAGATAACCAAAGTCTTCTAGTAGTGTAAACAGAGGAAAAAATATAGCCATAGGTGGCAACATTACTGCTATAACCCATGCAGTAGCTAAATATACTCCATCTATCAAAAACCCTGATAACCACCAAGGAAAGTTAAGACTATCTGCTCCTCCTTTTAAAAGTGGATATAACTCTTCTAATAATAAATAAGAAAGTGCACTAGAAGGATAGTTAGAACCAATAATAGTCAACCATAGTATTCCCCCTAACATTAATAACATAATAGGAAAACCAAAGCGCTTACTCGTCACCACATTGTCAATCATACGATCAACTCTAAACGCACGTTGATTAGTATCTGTCTTTACAGTACTCTTTACAGTTTTAGACACTTGAGCAAAGATAGCTCCTGCTACATTATCAGAATAATCAAAACCTAACTTCTCATGATAGTGATTTGCTAAGTCTATTGTCTCTTTTATATTTTCACTATCCACTTTAGCAGACAGCGTTTGATTAACTAATGCAGTCTGTATATTAGAGTCCTGCTGTATCAAACGCATCGCTAGCCAAGATGGGCTAGGTAAGTCAGCATCAATACTAAGTAACTTATCCGCTACCATCTGTACAGCCTCACGAGACTCTCCAGATATTCCAGATATTGTCTTGTGTTCAGGTATATACTTACCTGTAGCTACTTGATCTATAGCTACTAGCAAATCACTAATTCCCTCTTTATTTCTAGCAGAAGTAGGTATCACAGGTACACCTAAATCTCTAGACAGTCCACGCACATCTATCTCTACACCATGTCTTTTAGCTTCGTCCATCAGGTTAAGACACACTACTACCTTATTTGTAATTTCTTGTATCTGTACTACAAGGCTTAAGTGACGCTCTAATCTTCCTGAATCCACTACTACTACTGTCACATCTGGACGCCCAAAAAGAATAAAATCCCTAGCTACTTCTTCATCTTCTGAAGTTGACATTAGAGAATATGTTCCTGGTAAGTCAATAATCTTATACTTACTATCTTTAAATTGAAAACTTCCTTCTGCTCTAGTAACTGTTTTACCTGGCCAGTTTCCAGTATGCTGTTTTAACCCAGTTAACGCATTAAATATTGTGCTTTTTCCTGTATTTGGGTTTCCTGCTAATGCTATTGTATAGTCAAACTTACCAGATATATCTCCAAGTTTCTTAAGTTCAGCAGAAGCATTAAGATCACATATTTCACAGGCTGATTTTGCCATAACTCTTTTCTCCTTCTCTTTATTTAATTAGCTAAAGTCACTAATACTCTTTCTGCATCTTCTCTCCTAAGCGAAATGATTGTATTATAAATAGAGTAAGCCACAGGATCTTTTAATGGGCTAATATTGTGTATATGGATCTCTGCTCCATGTACAAAACCAAGATCAAGAAAACGCTGATGTACCTCTGCTGGACATCCACGCTCTATTCCTTGTATGATAGCCTTCTCTCCTATTGCTAAATTTGATAATTTCATCTACTAGTTCTTTAGATGTGTAAAATTACAAAATTAGACAAGTCTAACAATTAATTTAGTGTTAAAACATTTATATAAACATATTCTAAATTAACCTTTTGACTTTAGTAATTATGTTAAACCACTCTTTTAGTACAAGCTTAATAACAAAAGAGAACCCTAGTTAATAAAAAAACAATAATTCAGTTTAATTACTTAATAGTTTATAATATTACATTCTGTATAGCAGCATCTCACTATCTTAGTTATAACTACACCTTGAGTTATTGTCATACTAGTATTTATAGGACTCAGAGTTCACATATATCCTAAAGTTACTTGAGCTATATCACCAATAACTCAGCAATGAATCTGGTATGACTCCGTCAAAACATTACAATTAACGGACTCACTACGGGCTCATAACGGAGATACAACGGGGTTATCCAAATTACAAATAACAGTATATACTGAGGATTTTAAAACAATATTCTTCCCATCACAAAAGAAAAGAGCAACTAGTAAGTAGTACTAATTGCTCTCTTAATATATCTTCTCATAATACTGTCTGCTCTATACAGCCTTAAACGCATTTTCGAAAGGTACTCGATGTACTAAACTACGCCCCAGTGTTACCTCGTCTGCATACTCTAATTCATCTCCTACTGCTATACCTCTAGCAATTGTAGATGTTACAACTCCATAATCCTTAACTTGCTTATAAATGTAGAAGTTAGTAGTATCTCCCTCCATTGTAGAACTTAGTGCAAAGATTATTTCTTTTACCTCACCAGCTTTTACTTTTTCTACTAATGTCTGAATATTTAATTGGCTAGGGCCTACACCATCTATAGGAGATATTTTTCCTCCTAGTACGTGATATATTCCTTTAAAGATCTGAGTGTTCTCTAATGCCATTACATCTCTCACATCCTCTACTACACAAATAGTCTGATGATCACGTGAATCATTAGCACAGATATCACATATCTCTAAGTCTGATATATTATGACAACTCTTACAAAAGATAATATCTTTTCTAAGTTTAAGTAATGCTTCTGCTAGATGAAGAGTTTGCTCTTCTGGTTGTTTTAGAATGTGTAACATCAAACGCAACGCTGTACGCTTACCAATACCTGGTAACTGAGACACCTCTTCTACTGCTTTTTCTAATAATTTTGAAGGAAATTCCATAGCTGCAAAGATAAAAAATAAACAATTCAAACAACTGTTTTCTAATCTCGTACTATTAGTTATTTATCTGTTAATCTAATGCTTCAAATAATAAAATGTCAAGACCTACACCTCTGCTCATCACTTTTATCAATCCGTAAAATCAAAAAGAATAATTTGCAAAAAAGAATTACTTTTGAACACATACGTAAAATCAGAACAAACACTATGACACCATTAGCTATCATATCTATAATAATAGTTTACTTCGGTATCCTAATAGGTATATCACATTACATCAGTAAAAAAGACAGTAGTAACGACGCTTTCTTTAGCGCTAATAAGAATGCTAAGTGGTATCTAGTAGCCTTTGGTATGATAGGTACCGCATTATCAGGTGTAACATTTATATCTGTACCAGGAGAAGTAGGTTCGCCTAATGGAGAGCAATTTAAATACTTTCAATTTGTACTAGGTAATGCTGTAGGTTTTTTACTGACCGCATCTATCCTATTACCTTTATATTACAAGTATAACCTTGTATCTATCTATACCTATATAGAGAAGAAACTTGGTCATTATAGCTATAAGTCTGCAGCTACAATATTCTTACTAAGTAGAACTATAGGTTCGGCATTCAGACTATATCTAGTTGTAATTGTATTACAGCGTTATGTATTTGACTACTTTGGTATTCCGTTCTTTGCTACTGTTTTAATAGCTCTATTACTTATTTATGCCTATACTTATAAAGGAGGATTAAAAACTATTATAGTTACAGACACTTTACAAACGTTCTTTTTAGTTGCATCTGTGATATTCACTATTATATTTATATGTCACAGTTTAGATTTATCTGCTGTTGAAGCGTTCGAAACAATCAAGAATAGTAATTATTCTAAAGTCTTCTTCTTTGAGGATTTCATTTCTTCACGTTATCACTTCCTTAAGCAATTTATAGGAGGAATATTCGTCACATTAGCAATGGTAGGTTTAGATCAAGATCTAATGCAAAAAAATCTTAGTTGTAAGAATATCAAAGAGGCACAAAAGAATATGTATTCATTCACAGCAATATTTGTTGTGATTAACTTATTCTTCTTAGGAGTAGGAGCTTTATTATATATCTATGCAGAGAAAAATGGTATTTCTGTACCACTAGATCTAGCGAGTGGTAAGCCACGTACTGATTTACTATTCCCTGAGATAGCATTTAATTATCTAAGTCTAGTACCTGCAATTATATTTCTATTAGGATTAACTGCCGCTACATTTGCAACAACAGATTCGGCATTAACAGCATTAACTACATCATTTTGTATAGACTTCTTACATATGGATAAAAAGAAAGATGATAAATCAAATGTATGGAAGCGAAAATTAGTGCACCTAGCATTCTCTTTATTAATGTTCTTAGTCATCATCTTGTTTAATGCCATTAATGATGCATCAGTAGTAAGTATGATCTTTAAGATAGCCTCATACACATACGGACCACTATTAGGTTTATTTACATTTGCTATATTATTTAATAATAGAGCAGTAAAAGATAAAGTTGTTCCTTATATATGTCTAGTTGCTCCCTTTATCACCTTATGGATAAGTAACAATTCGGCAACCTTGTTAGGAGGATATATATTTGATAATGAACTTATATTGGTAAATGGCTTAATTACTGTACTATTGTTATTTATAGCTAGTACTAAACGAATTGAACCAATAACAGAATAAATAAAGTGCAATCAACATATAAAAAAAGGTATTAAATAGTAAATAACTATCTAATACCTTTTTTTTATACAATACTTGTTAATACTGTTCAGTTCTTAAAAGCACCAATGTACACGCTTCTTCTGACTGGATATCATTTTTTGACAACAAAGAAACAAACACACTATTCTCTGTTCCTGGATTAAAGATTACACGTCTAGGGTGAAGCTTTATAATATCATCATAAAACTCTTCTTGACGAGTTGGATTGAGATATAGTGTCACAGTATCAACATCTTCATAATTCTTCCAATCTTTGAATATATCAACATCTAATACTTTACCCTCTTTCAGTCCATGTGCTACTACTTCATGCCCATATTCTCTAAGCATATTTATCGCTTTATTAGAATATCGCTCTTCTTTCAAAGATGCACCTACAACTAATGTCTTCATAATTTTTATATTTTTAACAAATTAAACACAAATAACTCTAATTAAAACTAAACTTACATCAATATAATACATTTTTAGAATTTAAACTACTGATTCTAATAAAGAATATTTTTAAAAATTAGCCAATTTTTAAGTACTTTTTCTAATAATTTTTAGATAAATGATAAAAGTCATATTTCTGACACAAATTTAACAGTAATTTTACTCTAGAAATTTAAAATCTCAATTATGAAAAAGTTACTACTTTCAATTTTAGGAGCTGCATTATTCGTGAGCGGTTCTTCATTCGCACAAGAAACTAATAGTGCACCTGAGAAAACAGATTATAAATGGCAAATGCGTCTACGTGGTGTAGGTGTAGTTCCTCATAACAGAGCAGATATCGGAATTATCGGAGGTCAAATCGATGTAAGCAATAACTTCATCCCTGAATTAGACTTCACTTACTTCTTCACAGAAAACTTAGCTGCTGAGTTAATCTTAGGAACAACTAGACATACAGTAGGAACATTAGGATCAAATCTATCAGCTATTGGTGGACCTTCTTCTGCTAATGTTGATTTAGGAAGTGTTTACTTATTACCTCCTACTTTAATGTTCCAATACCACCACAAATTTGGTGAAGTATTTAAACCATATGTTGGTCTTGGAGTTAACTACACTATTTTCTATAATGAAAAATCTGGTGTAGCACAAGATATTAAGTATGACAACAAGTTTGGATGGGGTTACCAATTTGGTTTTGATATTGATTTAACAGAGAAATTCTTTATCAACGTTGACTTCAAAAAGTTATTCCTAAAAACAGACGTAACTGTTGATGCTACTAACTTATTACCTGCAGGTACACCAGCAGGAACAACATTACCAATTCCTGCTAAAGTTAAGCTAGATCCAATGTTAATTGGTTTTGGTGTAGGAATGCGTTTTTAATTATTTAATGAGACATTTTTTTTTGCCACCCTTATCTGTTCTACAGGTAAGGGTGGTTTTTTATTGTCTATTTTTTAGGCGACCTTTGTCTTTTCAATGAAACACAATAGGTCACTATAGAATGCAAAATAAAATCAGTTTTAAAGACATTAATAAACTAGCTATTCCTGCAATATTCGCAGGTATCTCAGAATCTTTAATATCTCTAACTGATATTGCTATCGTAGGTAACGTAAAGGAGAATAGCGTAGAAGCTTTAGGAGCTGTTGGATTAGTAGGTTCTTTCTTATCTGCAATTATTTGGATTGTAGCACAAACCAAGACTTCCATATCTGCAACTGTATCTCAACATTTAGGAGCTAATAGAATATTTGCTGTCAAGACACTAGTTCCACAAGCAATACTATTTAACTTTATACTTAGTATCTTATTATTCATATTTACTACTTTATTTGTAAATGAGATATTCATAGCTTATAATGCAGAAGGCTTATTATTAACATACGCTAAAGAATATTATCTAATTAGAGCTTGGGGTTTTCCTTTGACTTTAATCACATTTGCCTTATATGGTGTATTCAGAGGATTACAAAATACATTATGGGCGATGAAATGTAGTTTAACAGGAGCTATAATTAATGTGGTGCTTACATACTATTTTGTATTTGGTATTGAAGGAGTAATTCCTGCTATGCATATCAAAGGAGCTGCTTATGCGAGTGTCATTGCGCAAAGTATAATGCTAGTTATGGCTTTATACTACTTTTTTAAATACACACCTTTTTCATTAAAAGTTAGAAAAACTATCAACCCTTCACTAAAGCCATTAATAATAATGAGCTTTAATTTCATTATAAGAACAGCTACACTTAATCTAGCCATCTATTTAGCTAATGCATATGCAACAGGATATGGAAAGAACTACATCGCTGCCCAGAGTATATTGATGAATATATGGTTATTCTTCTCTTTCTTTATTGATGGATATGCTAGTGCTGGAAATGCCATTTCAGGTAAACTTGTTGGAGAAAACAACTACCAAACAATGTGGAAAATGAGTAAAGATATTAGTAAATACGCCATTATAATATCTCTACTATTAATTGGTATTTGTATAGTTTTCTACAGACCAATAGGATTGTTATTCAACCAAGATCCCGAAGTAATCTATGTATTTACTAGTATTTTTTGGCTAGTTTTATTTATGCAGCCGATTAACTCCTTAGCTTATATATTTGATGGTATATTTAAAGGAATGGGAGATGCAAAAGTATTGCGTAACAATCTGTTATTCGCTACATTTTGTGGTTTCATACCTACTCTATTAATTCTTGATTATTTCAACTTTAAACTATACAGTGTATGGATTGCTTTTGGAGTATGGATGTGCTGTAGAAGCTTCCCTTTAATGTATTTCTTTAAAAAGAATTATGTGGATCAATAGATAATGCAACAGCGTTGCAAACATAGTTCTATATTATTTATAATGATTATATGTTAGTACATTTGTTATAAATCAATAAAACATCAGAATTATGTGTCAAGAACATTCAAACCATAATCACTCACATAACCACGAACAACACAATCACAACAATGATCATGACCACAGTCATGAAGGAGAAAATACTAAGTTATTCGTTGGTTTTAGTTTGGTAATGCTCTTTATCGGAGTAATACTAGCAAACGTATTAAAGGCTGAATGGTTTATCAACAACAACTATCTACGATTAGCTTGGTATGCTGTGGCATATTTACCAGTAGCATTTCCAGTACTTAAAGAAGCTGCTAAATTAGGAGTTAAAGGTGACTTCTTTAATGAGTTTTCACTAATGAGCATCGCTACTATAGGAGCTTTTGCTATTGGAGAATACCCTGAAGGAGTAGCTGTAATGGTTTTCTATACTATAGGAGAAATATTTCAAGAAAATGCTGTTAATAAAGCCAAAGGAAATATTAAAGCATTATTAGATATTCGTCCTAATGAAGCAACAGTATCTAGAAATAATCAATACGTTGTGGTAAGCCCTGAGGAAGTTCAGATAGGAGAAATCATCCAGGTTAAAGTTGGTGAAAAGATTCCTTTAGATGGAGAGCTTTTAACTGATAAAGGTAGCTTTAATACTTCTGCTCTGACAGGAGAGAGTAAACCTAATACCTACGAAAAAGGAGAAACTGTACTTACTGGAATGATCAACCTACAGAATGTAGTAGAAATCAAAACAACTAAATTATATCAAGATAGTTCACTAGCTAAGATACTACAAATGGTACAAGAAGCTAGCGCTCGTAAAGCAACTACAGAATTATACATCAGAAAGTTTGCAAAAATTTATACACCTATTGTATTCTTCTTAGCTGTAGCCTTAACTATCATCCCTTACTTCATACTAGGTAGTGAATATATTTTCCAGACTTGGTTAGGTAGAGCATTAGTATTCTTAGTAATATCTTGTCCTTGTGCATTAGTGATCTCTGTTCCACTAGGATACTTCGGAGGTATCGGTGCAGCATCTAAAAATGGTATTCTTTTCAAAGGGTCTAACTATTTAGAACTCATGGCTAAGCTAGATATCGTAGTAATGGATAAAACGGGAACGCTTACAGAAGGAGTATTCAAAGTACAAAAAGTAGAGACTACAATAGAGCAAACTGAATTTGTTTCAATAGTATCTGCTATCGAAAAACAATCTACTCACCCTATAGCCAAAGCTATAGTAGAGGCATATCCTACAAACAAAACAGCTGAAGAAGTACATGAGATTTCTGGTAAAGGATTAATGGGTAAAGTAGATAATAAAGAAATACTAGTAGGTAATACAGCTCTTTTAAAGCATTATAACATCTCATACCCTACTGATGTAGATAATATAGTAGAAAGTATTGTAGTAGTAGCTATAAATAAAGAATACAGTGGATATATCACTATAGCTGATCAAATCAAATCAGATGCTAAAGAAGCAATCACACTTATGAAATCCATGGGGGTAAGTAAAACAGTGATGTTAAGTGGTGATAAAGATACTATTACTCAAAAGGTAGCAAAAGAGACAAATATAGACTTAGCTATGGGAGGTTTACTTCCTGAAGGAAAAGTAGAACAGGTTGAAAAACTTAAAAAAGAACATCCTGATAAGTCAATAGCATTTGTCGGTGACGGTATAAATGATGCACCTGTCTTAGCTTTAAGCGATGTAGGTATAGCTATGGGAGCTTTAGGTAGTGATGCTGCTATCGAAACTGCAGATGTAGTAATCCAAACTGACCAGCCTTCGAAAATAGCAACAGCTATGCACATAGGTAAAGAAACACGCAAGATTGTAATCCAAAACATTACTCTAGCATTAGTAGTCAAAGTGATAGTATTGATACTGGGTGCTGGTGGTGTTGCAACAATGTGGGAGGCTGTATTTGCAGATGTTGGAGTTGCGTTACTTGCCATACTAAATGCAGTAAGAATTCAAAAAATGAAATTTATATAAACAAAAAAACCTGAGAGTAATATCTCAGGTTTTTTGTTTAATCTTATTCATATACAGGTGTTACGTCATAACCTTTCTTTCGCAATAACTCAATAACACCAACCTCTCCTCCTAAATGAGCACTTCCCACCGCAAACAAAGTTGATTCTATTAACATTATCCTTCCCATTTTTTCTACCCACATCTTATTTCTATTATCCAACATAATACTTTTAACCTCCATAGGCATAAATTGAGGATCAGTACCTAGTTCATAAAGTTTATTCATATCTTCGTTCTTAAAGGCTTCAATAATACTTGTTAAGTTATCAGTACTTTCGTCTTTTAACTTTAATTGCCTCACAATCTCTTTAACAGAAAAAGCTTTATTAAATAGTTCTAATTGTTCTTTACCATGCTCTAATCCTCCGAAATTCTTTCCTTTTTTCATTCCAAGCATAATTAACTCAACATCATAACTAACCACTTCACACTGCAGTTCCTTATTAGTCATCAAATTCATTAATCCTAAGGAAGAAATAGAGTCCACTTCGCTATTAGATAATCCGTACTCATTAATCAATAATTCTACTAGCTCTTTCCGATTATCTTCATCCAAATTTCTTGTTAGAGATACTTGATTATTCATAGATTTCTGAATTTCCACAATCTCTTTAGGATCAGTAAAGTTTACTTCTAAAGTTAGATTATCTACTCTGTCAATAACCCTCTGTACCTTAGGTGTCAACACGAAATCATCTTTACACATAATATGAATAGTCCCCACAATATATGAGGGCTTATGTAATCCATTTCCAGTGATCTCCCAAAGTAGGGATTTATCTAATACCTCCTGTCCAAAAATAGAAACTATACTAGTGAAAAATAAAATACTAACTAATATGTGCTTTCTCATAACTTACCTTATTAAGTACAATTCTTAAATGTACGCACTAAACCAATAGCATAAAGCTAATAAAAACAAAAAATCCCCAACCTCTAATGAGATTGGGGATTCTATAAAGAAAGGCGGCGACATACTCTCCCACTGGTTAGCAGTACCATCTGCGCTAGCGGGCTTAACTTCTCTGTTCGAAATGGGAAGAGGTGAGCCCCGCTGCAATAACCACCTTAAATCGGTTGTTACTT
>NZ_FNYS01000005.1 GCF_900109075.1 Myroides marinus
ATTTCTTTGATTTTCATCTTAATGATACTTTTTATCATGGTCGTTGAGATAGGTTTATTAGCCATAACTTTGTGATTTTTAATCACAATTTACACTAAAAAACTAAGCTCAGAACTGTTCAGTTTGCACCGGAATCATCTGTTCAGTTTGCACCGGAATTACCTGTTCAGTTTGCACCGGAATTACCTGTTCAGTTTAGGCCGGAATTACCTGTTCAGTTTAAACCGGAATTACCTGTTCAGTTTAAACCGGAATTACCTGTTCAGTTTAAACCGGAATTACCTGTTCAGTTTAGACCGGAATTACCTGTTCAGTTTAGACCGGAATACCCACCATAGAAATCAATTAACTAGCTATCTCATTCAAAAAGATAACTAGTTAATTCATGTTACTATTGCTAAAAAGTCGTTTAGATTAGATGATTCTAAAGTATAAACATCAAGTTTTTTAAACTGAAAATCAATTATTTTTGGGTAAATTCTATTTTATTAAGTTACAGATATTCAAGTAGTTCTTTTAGCTTTTGAGTATTAGAATTATTAATAGTAAGAGCTGAATTGTAAGTTACCTTTGGTTCTCCTGGTATTGTTAAAAAGAAAGCCATAGCTTCTACTTCAGAGCCATATTTATCTACTAATTCACATTTTGCCTCCTTCATAGCTTTCGTAAACAAGTTTAAATTTTTTTGTTTAATTGACTCATAGTCAAATCCTTTTTTAAACAGAGGTACAATTTGTGTATCATAAAAATCAATAAGCACATCAATAAAGTTAGATAAGCCATAGACGATATCATCTTCATCAGAAACATAACACCACTCTTCTGCAACCCATTCATAATTTTGATGTATTGTTTTTAAACTTTGTTTGGTTGAAACTGCAGTATAACCTGTTAGGCAATCATTATCTAAAATAATAGATAATCCATAAACTTGTTCTTTTTTCTTTTTAAAAGAATGATACAGATAATCAAATTCATTAATAACAGCTGTCTTTAAGTCTATCAAATGCGTGTCATACCACGTGTCAAAAATTGGGTTTTGATTAGTTTCTTGTGCTTTAGAAGACCAATATGTATTGGCTTGACAAACTCGACTTACATCATCTAGCCCATCCTTCCCTAAAGAAAGATCCAATTTAGTACAAAGTAGACCATGAAGTAACGCTAACTCCTCTCTTATTTTTTGTTCACATATATAACTTGATATAGCCTTATGCTCTTCTTCTTGTGTTTTATTTTTGCTTGGATCAGAATAGTATGTCTTTATTCTGTCTATAGATCGTACAAATTGATCTAGAGAAGCGATAATCTTTAAAGTCTCCTCTCCTGTTAATTTAATTTCCTTATTATTTGGATTCATATTTCCTCTTTTTTACTTCTATCTCTAGGAGATTTACCAAAGTGTAAGATAAGTATAAAAACAGATTTTATATATCCCTGATATTATTGATTTTATATAGTATCTATATTCTTTATTAGAATATATTTCTCCTATTATACGTTTATAATTAACTTTAACTCGATAGAAACCTGTAAATATATACCCTCATTGGGATGTATAATTCCTAAAGTAATTATATGCCTACTAAATTTAACTCCTTGCTTATATTTTTAAAATAAGGAGTCATTGAATACTGAAGTATTCCACTATAAAACTACTAACTTTGGTATAAAAGTGAATTAAAATTTACTTTATGGATAAAGCTCTATTAATATTAATCTAAATTATTATATCAGTAAATAACCCGCTTAAAAAATGCTGTAGTCTACCTACAGCATTTTCTTTTTACAACTGTTTAATCTTTTCTATAATAGCTCTTACATTATCATTCTTAGGATCTAGTGCTAGGGACTTTTCATAGTTCAGTAGCGCATTCTTATAATCTTTATTTAAATAATAAGCCTCTGCTAAGCTATCGTATAAATTAGCATTACTACTATCATTTGACACAGCTAATTTGAATATATCAATAGCCTTATCTATTTCATTAGCATTGATTAACTCATATCCGAAATTGTTCAAATAAAAAGATCCAGATAGATAATGATTAGTATCCTTCTTTAAGGTTTGGTACTTCCTTTTAGCAGATTTAAAGTTCTGTTTAAACTCAGTAGATAATAAAGACACAAGATTAATCTTAGGATACATAATCAGCTCTGTTTCTATTTGATTATAGAGATGCCCCCAATCATCTTGAGCAACTTCAGAATTGTTATTCATAATCACTATCATTCCGTAACTGGAGTCAGGACAAATTAGTATACCACTTTGAACACCATTAGACGTTCCTGTTTTTCCATGATAAGCCCCTTCTTTTTGTCCATAGCCTACATCCCATAAATATCCTTTATCATCTCCTTCTACCTCATCTTTGAACAATAAACGAGAAGACTCTTTTATAAATGGAGATTGATCTTCTAATTGAAACTGCATGAACTTAATCAAATCTGGAAAATTACTTATCATTCCATGGGATCCGCCTAACAAAGGATTTTTTAGCAGTGGAGCAATCTTTCCATTCTCATCAAAACTAATTGCTAATTGCTCTCTATACTTTTCATATTCGTATAGATGGGTATTAGGCAAATCAAGTTCCACTAGAAAATCTTGTACTAAGTCCTTATATGATTTGTGATATACCTGCTCTAAAACATAAGCTAAAAGCTCCGGTCCTACTGAATTATATTCATATAGCGTTCCTGGTTTCTTATCTAGCTCCACTGTCTTTAGTTCCTCTAGTAAATCAGGCATCTCATACGCAAAAGCATTATTTTCATACTTCCCTTCCCTTACTTCCTGATATATTGTAGCTAACCTTTCAGGAGCCTTATCTTTAAGCCCTAATGTATGAGTCAATAAGTTTTGGATAGTAATAGGAGTTCCCTCAAACTGAAGGTTAGGGTAATCGCGATCTAGATACATCTTAATGTCATCATCTAAAGATATCTTATGTTCTAAAACTGCTCTAGCAACTAAAGAACCAGTAAATGTCTTAGTAATTGAAGCGATTTCATACAATGTATTATCATTTGGCCTTTGTTTCGAGACCGAATCTAACACTCCATAGTACTGCTTATAAACTTCTCCATTTCTATAAATAGCTATAGCTAGTGAGTTTATATTTCCTTTTTGTAGAGTTTCATTTGCATACTGATCGATAATACGACTAAGCTCTTGAAATGATTTACTTCTCTTTTGTTTGGTCTCTTTCCTAATCTCACTCCACAGACTAACTATACTTCTATTATCATCAGTATTAAGTTTGTTATACGCAGAACTAGCTATCCCAGTCAATGGAATACAAAAAAGAACAAAGGAAGTAAGTAATTTATTTCTCATAAACTAAAGATACACTAATTAAAGTAGTTAGTACTACATCTACTATAATTGAATTTATCTTTTTGAAACAGTCCTAAAAGATTATTCAGTCATTACATCAATATACATATTTACAAAATCAAATAATACGCTCGCTTTTATCTCTCTAAAAAAATCATAACCTATATTACCATCTAATATCCTGGGATGTGCACTCATAAGTCTTATGTCATATGCTAATATTTGTGATCCTTTAGAATAATTAATTGGCTTATCCTGCAATTTTATTTGGGTATCTTTTACAATATCATAAGGAATATCCTCTTTCATTTTAGTTATTGTACTTGCATTTAATGGCTTTTTATAAGCAAAAGTATCCACCTCTATCTTGTTCTTATACCTATTATAAAAATTTGTATCTATTTCCACAAATGCCTCTGCTCCTGTATCTACAAACCCAACAAAAGGAATATCATTTATTTTAATCTGAGCATATAATTCATTATTTCTAAAATAGATGTTTTGTTCTTTTTGCCTCTTTAAATCCTTAGGAAATACTATTTTTTTCTTATTCACGTCAATTACAAGTCTTTCTAAGGCAATCATTGTAGGCAAACCCACTACTACATCTGTTCGTTCAATAAATCGCTTAATTTTATCTAATCTATTAGATTCTTGTATTGATGATTTAGTAAACATAGACATAACATCATCTTCAAATACTGTTACAGGTACATTATACAATGTAATTCCACCAAATGAAATAGAATCTGCAAGATAATTTTGAGCATCTAAATCCTGACCATTCATTAATGTTTTGAATTCATCATTAGACTCAGAAAACTGTATCTTTCTTAACCCCATCTTCTCTGCTAGATGTTTTCTTACTGTGAAATATTCAGATACACCTGTATCAAATGCTGTCTTATGTTTTTGTCCATTGTAAACTATGTCAAAAGTTATCACATCTTTATCATCAAATTCTACTGAATTCAAACTATCAGATCTAACTATTCTAAGTTCTTTTTCTTTACTAAGCGTTTTTATATAAACATCCCTAGTTTTAAAAAAATACTGCCATTGAGATAATCCTTCTCCATCAAGATTACCATTTTCAACAATCTCTTTGAATGCCCTTTCACTTACTTTTAAAGCTTCTTTAAATTTATTTGCTTTTATATATAGAAGGCTTAGTTCATTACAAAATTCTGGCAATCTCGTATTATCATGAGATATAATTTTTTCAATATAAAGAATAGCAGTATCAGTCTGTCCTCTATAAACAGCTGTTTTATATTTATAAAAGTAATCTATAAATTCAGTCAATATTTTATCGCTAACTAATTGATCATAGAGGGGTTTTGCTGTAAAAAAATCATCATTAATCAGTGAATTATACAATTCTAAACCTCGGGAATATATAGTAGCCTGTTCTTTTTCAGTATTATTTTGTCCAAAACAAAACACATTTACCCCTAATAGAATATATATAATTACTGTTTTTTTCATTATCTCTCTTTTAAAACAAAAACTAATATATACTAGTTCATTAATCTATTTACGATATAAAGTTTTTTATAGATTAAATCATCTGATATAGAACTAACTTTTATTGAGTATTTTCAGTTAGTTACTAGGCTTCTGAAATTTGTTAAACCTTTTAAACAAATGTATAAAACAAGAACATCCATAAAATACCGTTAAGATGGTATTTTATGGATGCTTATATTAAATTCATTACTAGAGTATACCCTATAAAAAACAAATAAGAAACTTACCTACACCTCCTGCAACTCAAACATCATCTTAATCTGCTTATCCTTTAAAAAAGAAGGTAGAAGCTTAAAAGCAGTATTGCGAGCGGTGGTGATAATAGGATTGCTCAACTGAGCGATTTGACCTAGCTTCCAACTTTCACAAACGATGCCATGTGCCTTTTTACGACGAATAGCTGTAAAACTTTGGAAAGCTTCCTCTAAAGAGACTTTTTCTAAAAGTTTACTGATAACGTACACATCCTCGATACCTTGGCAAGCTCCTTGGCCTAGATTAGGAGTTGTCGCATGAGCAGCATCACCTATTAGACAACTCTTGCCTAAAGACCACTCTTGTATCAGCGGCAAATCATATATTTTGTTTAAGAAGATCTCCTCTTCTGCTGTTTGCATTATCATGTCTTTGACTAGAGGACAACAATCTTTTATCAGCGTATTCAGGTCTTTATTTTGAAGATATTTATCTTCATTGACTAAGAAATACCAATATACTTGCTTATCTAATAGCTTCACAAAACCAAAGCGATCTCCTCTGCCCCAACCTTCTAGGGCAATATTATTATACTTATCAGATAGTTCAAAATCAAGCACACCACGCCAGCACACTTGCTTAGCATCTCGTAGCGTATATTCACCATATAGAGCCTGTCTAACCTTAGAGCGTATTCCATCAGCCCCTATTACGTATTCATGAGATGCACTAGTACCATCTGTAAACTGAAGAGTATATAAACCATCATCACCCTGATTAAGCTCCTCTAAGCGCTTATTTAGTATAATATGCTCCATACCCACCTCATCTACTAAAACTTTGTGTAATTCGCTTCTATGAATCGCTACATTAGCTAATTGATACTTCTTTTCGAATGGAGTTAAATCAGATTGTGTAAGTACTTTCAGATTCATATCTGTCAACATCACTGTAGAAATACGAGTTCCTCTTGGAGTCAATTTATCAAAAATTCCAAGATGACGGTAGACCTGCATTGCATTATTTGCGATAGCGATACCAGCACCTACTGGCTTTAATTGCGCTGTAGATTCATACACAACAAAAGAAATATTTGCTTTCTTTAAAGCTATTGCCATAGTTAACCCTGCTATACCTGCACCAATAATTGCTACTTTCATATCTCCTTGATTTACTTGATAATTACTGCTATTCTTTTAATCTTACAAAGTGTAATAACCTCATTAGGCTAAAAAACATCTCAATACAAAACTACGACTCTTATCATTCTATATTTCTCAAGTGGGAACTTATTTCCACTTTCTTCCTAAAATGTCTTAAAAGGTCCATTTTATTCCAAAAAACTCCATTTTAAAAACCACAAACAACTGAATATAAATATATAAATAAAAACTTAAGATGTTTCGCTTCGGAGGCTCTGCGGAAAAGTTCAGTACTTGTTCGGAAAGAGAGGCTATTTTCCGAAGACTTTCAAATGGCTTCCAAATGAGTTCCCGAAGAAAGTCTTCTAAACCTCTTTTAGCCTTCTTATCTAGCAATGAGATTTATGTAAATATTTTGGTTCAATTTGAGACTTGCTAATTACTATCTTATTCTCTTGTAAACTGTAGCCTTATCGTTATTAATCAACGTTAACACATCATCTTTTACAGTAAAGTTAGCCTTAAGATAAACCTCAGCGCCTTGTTTTTTATCAGATTTTAATATCAAATCTTTGTTCTCTACTTCATAAACACCTTGTTGGTAGCTGTTTTGTTCACACATCTTTACAACTTGAAAGCTTTTAGCAGCTTCAAAGTACAAACGCTCTTTATTCTCCACATTCTCCCATGTACCTGTAAACTCATCCTTCTTAAGATATTTATTATTTAGTGTAGTCAATAGTACAAAAAACCAATGAATACCACAGGGATATAAAGATACTTCACTTTGCTAAACTTAGTAAACCAGTTTGGTCTCTCAACTGTATCAAACAAAGGTGGTTCTTGAATAAGTAACTTAAAAAACACCTTATAATCAGAAACAAATATAAAAATTCCCATAGCCAATAATAATGTAGCCATTCCCTTAGCACCTTCAATATCATAGGCAAAGTCTACCATCACAATATTAACCATATAAGTCAAGAACAAGATTACACCTATACGAGTAGTCTTTCTGAAAAATAATAACAAAGAACTCGCAATTTGCGTAACCGCTATAATAGTCCCATACCAATATGAATATCCATAGTAATACCACGTCAATTGAAATCCTGATAATGAAGAAATAGGTTTATCATACACACTAGGTTGGGTAGTGAACTGTGTTTCTAATAACTTGGCAAAGGCATAAGAGATAATAATAGTAGCAATAAAATACCTACAAAAAGTGTATAAGTATAAGTGTAATTTTTTTAGATCCATTTTTCAATCTGGGTTAGTTAGGTTAGTTGATAAAAACAAATCTAAATTAATTTCTTTAACTACAAATAAAAATATCAGAAAAGCATTTAATTCACATATCGAACTAAAAAAAGCGTTATAACTAATTGTCATAACGCTTTTCTTTATTTATCTAGATTATTTCTTTTCTGGTTGATCCTTCACATATTTTGGAGGAACTGTACTGTCATCCCCATCTACAATACGATTAAAGTGGAAATGAGGTGCTACCATTTCTATATCATTTTCTGCAAACACATCTTGTGCATGTTGACGCAAATCTGAATATACTTTAGATGACAACTTAGCATCGCGAATATAGACATTCAACTGATATTCTACATAAAAGTCCTGGAACTGATCTTGGAATATAAAAGGTTTTTGTCTCTTCATTACATGTTCTGTTCTACTAGCTACTTCATAAAGCATCTCATGTACCTTTTGCCATGGTACGTGATATCCAGCACCGATAGTCAAATACAATATCAAACCGTGTTCTCTAGCAGATTGTGAATAATTGACTGTCTGAGCAGTCATAATATTAGAGTTTGGTATCGTGATTACCTCATTCTTAGGAGTCTTAATCCTAGTAACTAAAGCTGTTTTCTCTAATACATCTCCAGTAAACTCCCCTAACTTAATACGATCTCCTAGTTTAAAAGGACGCATATACGTTATCACTAATCCAGCTACTAAGTTACCTATTACAGAAGTAGATCCTAATGACAGCATAATACCTGCAAATACCGATACTCCTTGGAATATCTGTGAATCAGAATTAGGTAAATAAGGGAATATCAAGATAAACATAAAGATGAATAACAACCCACTAACTAAATTATATGTAGGAATAGCCCAATCTGGATAAAATCCTCTAATAACTATTTTATGAGTCGCTATCTTATCTGCTAGAGATCTTACAAATTTTTGTATATACCTAAATATAACCACAATGACTACTATAGTAAATAACTTAGGCATATAAGCCATTATACTTCTTCCTACAGATCTAAGGGGGGATAACACATACTCTAACAGCTGATCTGATAAATGCTTAGTATAAGGAAATAACTTAAATACAGCTAGCAATCCCATATAAAGCACTATAAGAACTATTAAAAACTTTATAATCTTAGCGATAGACATAGTAGTCAACATCGCTCTTTGATCATCAATTATACCAAAAATACCTTTGATTTTCTTACCTCTTTGTCTCCATATCATCACTCTAGAGACTCTGTATCCATAGCGAATCCACTTTAAGATAAAGAACTCTACTATTAAAATAGCCACAGCACCTGCTATTTGCATCAATATTTGTTGCCAACTAGTATTGTGTAATTGAGTTTCTACTGCACTAATAATTTGTCCTCGATAATACTCCGCTGCTTCTACTCTAGTTTTGTTCTCTTGAGCTGCTTGTAGACTATCTACACTCATCAATATCTCGTTTTTATACACGATATTTAAATAAGTACCTTCATCTGATAATTTAATAGAATCTCCTTGGAACAGATAATTATCTGCTAACATCGAGATTTTACTCTCTATTGATTTAGCACGTTGTTTTGAGGTAAACGAACCAATATTTCCATACACATTAAACAATGTATCGTTAAAACTTAATACAGGTGTTTTCTCCATTCTCACGAATGAAGTTTGTACAGTATCAATTGGTTCTTTCGTGTTATTTTTCTTTTTACCAAACACAACTCCTGCCATAAGAACAGCAGTTAGTACAATAAAAAATCGAATATTAAATATGTTAAATCGCATAGAATACAATCTTGAAATAAAAGTAAATGTAACAATAATAAAAAGACAAAAACTATACCGTTTGTGATTTATCAGGAGGTTTTAACGTCTTTCTATAAGGATATGGTTGGCTTATGATTTATAATACACAACAAATCAACTTCTTAAATCAACATAAAAAGAAGAAAACAAAATCACAAACCACAAAAAGACAAAATCACAAAAACCAAAAAAGGATGCCCTTAAGCATCCTTCCTTTTTAATATCTCCACGCTAAAATGCGGCTTATTTTATTTCCTTGTTCCATATTGATAATGCGAACTTCTTTGGTTTCTGAGCGTTTAAGTAACGACTGCAGAGGTTTCAAATTGTCCTTATTAGACACTAGTGTAGTAAACCACACAGCCTGTCTCTTAAAGTGTTTACTCTCGTAAATGTAATTTGTGATAAAAGCTTTTTCTCCACCTTCACACCACAACTCATTATTCTGTCCACTAAAGTTCTGTACAGGTTTCCCAACTACTTCTTTTCCTAGATTCTTTAACTTCTTCGTAGTAGTAGCTAGTACCTCAGCTCTAGACTTAAAGAATGGAGGATTACAGATCACTACATCAAAGTACTCTTTATCCTCAATGATATTCTTTAGTATATTTCTTTTAGACAACTGCTTGCGTATCGTCACATTACTCTTTAGGTGAGGATTGTTCTCTATGATGTGACTTGCCGTTTTCACAGATACCACATCTACTTCAGAACCTACGAACTCCCATCCATATTCTGCTACTCCGATGATAGGATAAATCACATTAGCCCCTATTCCTAAGTCTAATACTTTAACTCCTCTTCCAGTAGGAACCTTACCATTATTCCCTTCTGCTAATAAATCCGCTATGTAGTGAATATAATCTGCACGGCCAGGTATAGGTGGACAAAGATTAGTCTTAGGCATTTCCCAAAACGTCATCTTGTAATCCTTCATTAAGATTGCCTTGTTTAATAATACAACTGCCTCAGGTATTGCAAAGTCAATAGTATCTACTCCTGAAGGGTTCTTAATAATGAAAGCTTCCAACTCTGGTACAACGCTTTTCAGTTGATCAAAATTATATAACTCTTGATGTTTATTGCGCTGGTGCAACTTCTTCTTCGTATTCTTACCGTCTTTCATTATTCTATTATTTGCTGCAAAATTAGGTTATTTAAAGGATTTATAAAGCTTAAAATAATAATTATACAAAACATAGTGAATAGTTCCCTCAATAAAACATCTCTTTGACAAATTTGTTTTGAGTTCGCTTTAATTAATTCAATATTTTTAATAGAAAAAATGAAAGACAAAAACGAATTAAAAAATATTGAGAAGTATAGAAAAGAAATCAGTCACAAAACTGATAGAGAGCTGTTAGAAGAAAAAGCTTACTTTACCTTTGCTACCTATAGAGTGACTGAAAAAATATACTTAATACTGTATATATGGTTTATACTATCATTTATAGGAATATTATGTGCAATACTTACCATATTTATTATTGGAAAACAGTAATCATTATCACTTTCCTTACTTTCTAATCAATAACTTAATAGAATTAGAAAACTTTAATCACTTTTATCTAGTTATTTCTATCAAATGCCTTTAATTTTACGCTTCACTTAAATACCAGAAGAACATGAAAGTTGGAATTGATAGTTTAGCATACTATATCCCTAAGATTCATTTACCTATAGAAACATTAGCCATTGAGAGAAATATAGATCCAATGAAGCTAATCAAAGGACTAGGACTACAAAAAATGGCTTTGTTAGACATCTATCAAGATGTTATCACAATGTCAGCCAATGCTGCACATAGCTTATTAAAAGACAATCCTACTGTACAACCAAAAGATATAGCGAAGATTTATGTAGGAACAGAAAGTGGAGTAGACAATTCTAAACCTATTGCATCTTACACATTAGGTCTTCTAGAACAGATTTATGGAGCGGGAACGTTTAGAAACTGTGATGCAGTAGACCATACTTTTGCTTGTATTGGTGCAGTAGATGCTATGCAGAATGCTATTGATTTCGTAAAAGCAAATCCTACTAAGAAAGCTATTGTTATCGCTACAGATTACGCGAAGTATGACTTGGCTTCTACAGGTGAGTACACACAAGGCGCTGGTGCTATAGCAATGCTTATTACAGCTAATCCTCGTATGTTAGCGTTTAACTCTCAGACTGGTGTAGCTACGGAGAGTGTATTTGACTTCTTTAAGCCATATCGCGCTATAGAAAAACAAGCAATCACAGGAAACTCAACGAATGATACTTGGTTTGAAATAGAAGAAACAGAAATCTCTATTCACAAAGACCAACCAGTATTTGAAGGGCAGTATTCTAACGAATGTTATATCAACAGAATAACGGAAGCTTACGCAGACTTTAAGAAGCAAAATAACCAAGAGTGTATCATCGTTTATAAAGATTGGAAGGCTATCTTAATGCATTTGCCTTACTGCTTTCAAGGACGTAGAACATTCCACGAAATAGTATTACAAGAAAACCCAGAATTAGTAGACAAAACAGCTGCTGATGCGAAAGATCAAATTAAGGCTTTTGCTAAGTCTGAGGCATATATGGAGATTGTAAAGAACAAGATCGCTCCTTCTGAAATAGCATCTGGTGAAGTAGGTAATATCTACACTGGATCTATCTTCTTAGGACTGCTATCTACATTATCACACTTCAGCGATACTAAAGAAAATATCACAGATACAAAACTTGGTTTTATCGCTTATGGATCAGGATCTAAATCTAAGGTATTCGAAGCAGAAGTACAACCTAATTGGGCTGCAGGTATGCCGTCTGTATCTATCTTTGACACTCTAAAAGAGTCTCAAGCTATAGACTTTAATACTTATAGTGCTCTACATAAAAAAGAGCAAAAAACAGCTGTATCAGCTCCGTCAAACGAGTTTGCAATTGATTATATCGAAGCTTCTATACCACACTTGGTTGGAGCTCGTTACTATAAATTTGTAAAATAGTACTTTAATACTAATAACCATAAAGGGCTGTCTATTCAGGCAGCCCTTCTAGTTTACTCCCATTCTGCAATAGTCGTGATACCACTTTTGGCTTTATCTCCTAACTTTACTTTTATCTTTGCATCTAAGGGCAAGAGTAAGTCTACTCTAGAACCAAACTTAATAAATCCCATCTCTTCACTTTGTCTAGCCATTTTACCTACTGTTAGATAATTCACAATTCGATTAGCCAATGCACCAGCTATTTGTTTAGCGAGTACCTCTCTCCCATTCTTGTGCTTATATACTACAGTATGGCGCTCATTCGCTGTTGAGGACTTAGGATGCCAAGCTACTAGATGTTCTCCTTTGTGATATTGGCTATAGACAACATTTCCCTCTATAGGATTGCGATTTACATGTACGTTAAGCACACTCATAAAGATAGAAACCTGAATACGTCTATCGCTAAAGTACTCATCAGGTTCTACTACTTCGATAACCACAACCTTCCCATCACAAGGTGCTAGTACTAGATTATCTCCTTGTAACAACTGTCTATTGGGAATTCTAAAAAAAGAAACTATTAATCCAACTATACTTGTACTTCCTATCAAAAGAACCAACTGTAGCCACCAATAACGACTATCAATGAAGATATACGATAATAAATTCAATATAATAAAACTGTTTATAGCAACGAAGATTGAACCTCTTCCTTCTCTGTGTATTCTCATATCACTGATTTTAAAAATATTAACCTAGCTTACTAATCATCTTAAGAAGACGAATATGGGAAGAAGTACTTGACCAATAAGATATGGCCAAGTACATAATTTACTTGCGATTAGTAGATATAAAGTTGTTGAGAAAGGAGATATCAGGTTATCTCATGTGTTCTACTTGTATTGTCTATTTTATGCTTCTAACTGTTTTTGTGTAAATACAACTTTATTGACAAGTAAATTTCATTATTTAGGGTGTATGAATGAGTAATAATCACAACATAACCAATTTATTATTCATAACTATACTCCCCTATAATTAGAGGTTCCGACTGGATTCGAACCAATCTACTGGCTATTGCGTAACCAGGCCTAACCACTCAGCCACAGAACCTAATTGTGCTACAAACTTATACTCTTCTAGTACAACCTTAGTAGCACAGATATTTAATATTATACTAGTCCAGTTTGTACTATCTATGTGTCAATTTATTAATCACCTCAGATACTCCATTAGTGATAAACACCAACTCTTCTTCTGTTAGTTCCGTATGAATTGGTAGAGATAACACCCTTGCCGTTAAATACTCTGTATTAGGTAAAGAGTATTCTCTATCCTTTAGCTCCTTAAACATCTCTTGTTCATGACATGGCACTGGATAATAAATCATACTTGGAATACCTATATTGGCTAATTCAGCGTGTACCTCATCTCTATTTACTCCTTCTAAGATCATTGTATACTGATGATATACGTGATGGCTATACTCAGGTTCATAAGGCGTAATAATATGCGGATTAGAAGAAAAAGCCTCGTTATAGAAAGCGGCTACCTCTCTTCTCTTATCACAATATTTATCTAGGTATTTTAATTTGACATTTAGCACTGCAGCCTGTATAGAATCTAGACGGCTGTTTACTCCTACTATCTCGTGATAATAGCGTCTTTCTGATCCGTGATTACAAATCTTTTGCATTGTATGAGCCAGAGTATCATCATTAGTCAATATCACTCCTCCATCTCCATAAGCTCCTAAATTCTTAGAAGGAAAGAATGAAATACAACTAACTGTTCCCATTGTCCCTGTCTTTCTACCTCCGCTTTCATTGATATAACTTCCTCCTATACTCTGAGCATTATCTTCTATCACAGCAATATTATGCTTATTCACTACTGTTAAAATAGCATCCATATTAGAACACTGCCCATATAGATGTACTGGAATAATCGCTTTTGTTTTATCTGTAATCGCCTGTTCTAAACTTGCTATATTGATGGTAAAAGTATCTTTATCCACATCGACAAAGACAGGAGTTAACCCTAGTAAAGCCACTACCTCTACCGTCGCTATAAAAGTAAAAGAAGGAGTAATCACCTCATCACCTGGCTTTAATCCCAATGCCATTAATGCTATCTGTAGTGCATCTGTTCCATTAGCACAAGGTATTACGTGTTTCACACCTGTATAAGTAGCTAAGTTCTCCGTAAACTCTTTAACTGCTGGACCATTGATAAACGTACTAGTCTTAATAACCTCTTCTATTCCCTTGTCTATTTCACTCTTTATTTGCTCATATTGACGTTGCAAATCAACCATTTGTATTTTATGCATTTCCACCTATTTTATCGTTACCTATATAAGCCCCCTAATGACTAGTAGTACTTTAAAGGTTATCCCTTTTTAGTAAGACAAAAGTAGAGTGAATAGATAGGTATTATATGGTCCAGTTTTTAGAAATACCACCTTATATAGGATGACTTCTTCTTTACAAAAAAATCTGAGTTGATTACACATATCCGAGTTTTAGTTACAGTTCGAGCCTTCTTTAAGTCAAAAAAACAAACCTTTGGTCTACTAATACTAAAACAAATAACTATGAGTATAGTTAAAGATATAAATTCAATATGGGTAAGTAATAGACAACATAGAACCTGGCTTGATATTCTTAAGTTTTGGAAGAAAAGACCATGTCCTCATGTTAAACTACCTACTCCTCTACACCTAATAGATTCGTGTAAAGGACTTGTATTAAACAATCAAAAAGTCAAATCAATCTTATTCTCTACAGATATAGCATTAATCGAGAACAATGATTCGGATGCTATACTAGCAGTAT
The DNA here is from genome assembly GCF_900109075.1 of Myroides marinus. GTDB lineage: Bacteria > Bacteroidota > Bacteroidia > Flavobacteriales > Flavobacteriaceae > Flavobacterium > Flavobacterium marinum_A. The sequence continues at coordinate 15,092 of NZ_FNYS01000005.1, forward strand.
ACCCGTTTGCACCCTCACAGAAGATTATCAAGACCTTGATAGAGTTTTCTAACAAACCTGTTATCTGTGGTATCGGAGGAGGTATTACACAGGGAGACTTCGCTATCACTATGGCCAAGAAAGCTGAAGCTTTAGGAGCGGCGGCTGTTATCGTTAATCAGCCTTTTAAAAATGAAGATATTGCAGAAGTGAGCAAACATATCAGCATTCCGATTATCTCTAGTGTATCCACTATCAACTTTGATTTTAAAGCACGTATTGAGGCTGGAGTATCTTGTTTTAACGTGACAGGAGGCACAGAGACCTTAAAGATAGTAGAACACATCAAAACAAACTATCCCAATGTAGCAGTAATCTCTACAGGAGGTAAAACAAACGAGTCTTTAAGAAAAATAGCCCAAGCCAAAGTAAATGCTATTATCCTTACTCCCCCTTCTAATGGAGAGTTATTCCGTTCTATTATGGATGGGTATAGAGGAGAGTAATTTTTCTATAATATTGTAAGACAAGTCTTAAACCTATTTCTTTTTATCTTTTACTTTTTTGTCTTGACACCAAAAAGTAACAAAAAAAGTCAAGGCTGTAATTCCTAAACGATCAATTACGACACAAATTCTTAGAACTAAACAAACTCCCTACGGTCAAACACTGTTTAGTTCTTTAGAATTTGCATCTATTGATACTCGTTTATCCATTAAGGCCATTATACCGCTTCGCAAGATTATTACGGTTAAACAGTCTACCTATAGAGTGCTTCACAACATTAAATCGTTTTGATTAGTTAATTTACCTGTTACCTCTCAAAAAACACTTCTCCTTTAGATTTATTTACTTCAACAATAACTTCAATTAATTACATCTTTTGGATTTTAGCGAAATAGCTGTAATACAGAATAAATCAAATATTTACGATAATTTTCTCACCATTTATTATAACCACAGATACTTCCGTTATTTAGGTTGTTGTTGTGTGACGCAGTGTATCATTCCTCCATTTTCATAGAGGTTTCTCACATCTATACCAACTACTGTTCTATCAGGGTATAGAGATTGAATAATCTTATTTGCCACTACATCATTAGGGTCATTGTAGTTAGGCACTAATACTTTAGTATTAGCGATATAATAGTTCACATAAGAACCTTTGTATCCTAAGTTAGTCCCATCAGTCTTTTCTACATTGTGTTTTGTCAAGGGAACTTCTACAAAATCATAAGTCTCTCCTTTCTTATTTTTAGCAGCATATAGCTTATCAATATCCTTAGGCTGTACATCAAACTCTAATAGATCCTCTTCATTCATGGTAACGATAGTATGCTTATTGCCAAAACGAGCAAATCCATCTATATGTTGATCAGTAAGCTCTAACCCAGGCTGTCCCTCTAGCCATATAAAATGTGTTACCCCTAAATACTTTGTAAAGATACTTTCTACTTCTTCAAGCGACATTCCAGGGTTCCTATTGTCATTAAGGATAGAGCTTTTACAAGCCATTAGAGTTCCGTTGCCATCTATTTCCACACTTCCCCCTTCATTAACCATCAACTTATTAATATCTACCACTTCTCTATTCTGTGCTCTGCCTATTTTCTCTGGGATAACATTACACTTAGAATACCCTATAGGCAGACCTGATACCTCATCTGTTTTTTCTCCCCATCCATTAAATCCCCAATCTTGTATAACTAAGTTTCCTTTCTTATCTTTTACATAAATAGGTCCATTATCTCTTGCCCACACATCGTCTGTCGGATAAAGGTAGAAGTCTATATTAGCCAATGGAACCTCAGCATCATTTAGCAAGTTAATAATCCTTGTCTTCTCTTTTTCATTATAAGCTATAATATGCACATTCTCGCTTGTCACTAAAGCCTTAGCCATCGCAACCCAAGTAGCATCAAGGCTATTTCTATACTTAACGCCATACTGATAATGATGAGGCCATTGTAACCAAGTACCTTCATGTTGTTCACTCTCTTCAGGCATTGTATATAGAATATCTGTATTCATATTATCTTCTTTCTTTTTATCTACACTAAAACATTCTGTAAGCACAGTCAATATTGCTAAAATCACGATCTTCTCCATTTGTTCAGTATTTGTTAGGTCTATGATTATACTTCTTCTTATCTGTTTTAAAATGCATATTACCTTCTGATAATTTAGATCCTTGTCTTATCATCATTCCATTGTAAACACAAGTATCATTACCACAATTATGCTTAGAGTAATCTCCAAAATTCCTATGTTTAATACGTTTATTAGCTAATATCTTTTGTTGATTACTTCTAATATCATCCCATATCCTATTTTTATCTCCATTAGTTAAGTCTAACCCTAAAGTAAATACTTCAAAATAAACTATAGGATCCTTTAATTGTAAGAATTCAAAGGTTTTTTGAAAGGTCTTATTAGCATATTCTCTAATAGCTACTTTATTTGTCACAGTCAACTTTTCATTCTCTAATATTGATTTATAAATCCCTAAAATATTAAAGTCTGTATATTTCTTATAATTATCTAGATAATAGAAATATTCCTTTACAGTTAATTGGTTGAATCTCTTTCCTATTTTCATAAGATAAAAGTAATAATTTAATCATCTCCTAAAACTAACTATATACTTTCTGGCCATTGTTGTTCTATGTGGTAATCGTATTGCATGATTTTAGATATTTTCTCTTGAATATCTTTACCACTATATTTCTCAACCATATATAGTGCTAAATCTATACCTGAAGTAATCCCTGAAGCTGTCAAAACTTGACCACTATCTACAAAACGTACATTTAATACAACTTCTGCTAGAGGTAAAGCATTCCCTAAACTCACTGCATCTAAATAATGAGTCGTAAACTTATGTCCATCTAATAAACCTGCATTAGCTAAGAAATAAGCTCCTGTACATACTGAAGTCATTGTGGTTCCCTTTTGTTTTTGTTTTTTTAAAAATCTTATAATTTCCTCATTCTTAGATAATGTCATAGCCACTTCTATCGGAGTTCCTGGTACTAATATAATATCAACTTCAGGCAAAGTCTTAAAACTGTACTTAGGCAGAATAGTCACAGTATTCTTCTCTGTTTCTATTAATTTACCTTCTTGAGAAAATAATAATAATTCATACTGATCATCTGTAAAACGATTAGCCTTAACAAAAACATCTGTAGGACCTGCAAAATCCTGCAGTTCCATTTCAGGATAAACGAAGATCCCTATTTTTATCTTTTCTTGTGCAAACATCATTGTTGTCAATAGGCAAAATACCCAAGTTAAATTAATTCTTAATTTCATATTGTTTGTTTTATATTTCAAAATTAAGACAGTGCTCTAAACTATCTGTTTTGTTATTTCGTTAGAATGTATTGACTTTCAATACTACTATAAATACTAATAAGCTCAATTAAGTTCAGTATTAAATGGTGTCTATTCAAAACTATTTACTGTTCATTCATAAAAATATAAAGTGTAAAGCCTCCTTATATATGTACTTTTGCTCAATGAATTAATTATACAATAAAATGAACTATCAGAAATTTGACATAGAGAATTGGAATAGAAAAGAACACTTCTATCACTTTAAAGATCAGCTAAGGTGCGGATTTAGCTTAACAACTAAAATAGACATCAGTCAAGTTATCCCTTTTATAAAAGAACATGGATATAAATTTTATCCAACTATTATTTATCTAATCAGTAAAGCTGTAAATAAACACCAAGAGTTTAAACTAGCGATGAAAGATAACGAATTAATTGAATGGGATACTGTTAACCCTGCTTATACTATCATGCATACAGAAACAGAGACGTTCTCTGAATTATGCTCGATGTACACTGATAATTTAAAGGTTTTTTTAAAGGAGTATGACCGAGTACAAGAAAAATATAAAGGTAATTATGCTATGTCTCCTCAAACTGGAATAGAGAATATTTTTCACATCTCAATGATTCCATGGGTAAGTTTTGATGGATTTAACCTAAATGTACCAGGTTTTGGAGATTACTTTGCTCCTATTTTTACACTAGGTAAGTACACTGTAAATAAAGATGAAGTTCTAATGCCTATCTCAATACAAGTACACCATGCAACATGTGATGGATTACATATATCTAAATTATTGAATAGTTTACAAGAGTATTGTAACAGTATATCAGAACTATAATAAAATACTTCAAAGGCATAATTCTATGTTTTTGAAGTATTATCGTTTTCTATACTCATTAGGAGTCTGTCCTATATAACGCTTAAAATAGCGACAGAATTGTGAAGAATCCGTAAACTCTAGTTTATCGCTAATCTGCTTAACAGATAAAGAAGTTGTCATAAGGTACTCTTTTGCCTTATTAATAACGATAAACCCAATCCAAGACTTAACAGACTTACCTGTTCTCTTCTTTATCAGAATACTTAAATGCTGAGCTGTTAGATGCAATTGTTCCGCATAGAAAGAAACATTGCGTTCTACATGCCCATGCTTATTCACTAACTCTAAGAAAGAATCCGTCACATCATTAATACGAGTCTTCTGTAAATTCTCCTTCTTAGATAGAGATAGATAAGACATTGCTACTGCTGTAATCAGTGAAAAAACAAGGTACTGTATCATTTGTTCAAGAAGTAAATTCTTAGCCTCTTGATAGTACTTTTTTATCAGATCTACTAACTCTCCTATTACCTGTTTATCCTGATCTACGGGATAGATAAGTAGAGAGTTCAATACCTCTGAATTATTGATAAACTCAGATAAAATAGTGTACTTCTCTATAAAGTCATAGGACATAATAAAGATCTCTGCCATAAAATCATCACTCCACTCTACCGGCTCTACATTCATCTCTGGTAATATAATTAAAGTTGCTCCCTGTAAAGCAGTATGCTCTTTATGATTAATCTTCATACGCAATGTACCCTGATTACAAAACACAAATATCAATCCTCTATATTGATACTTTTGCTCTAGAAACATCTTTAAATCCACAGACTTACTATCTAAAATAACCAAACCATCCATCTGTATAGGATATTCTATCCCATACATTTTTTGTAAATCTGATATCTGTAGAAGCTCTAACATCTTTTTTCTTGTAAAAGTATAAAACGAAAATCAGAGCTTCTGTTAAATTAAAAGCTTTGTTTATCGAATACTTAAAATGGCACATAAATCACTTAAAATAGCATATCCTTTACTCTACTCAATCTTCTAATTTCGCCCAATAAATAAACATCACAATGACTCCAACAACAACACAATCCAAAAAACAATACAACAGAATAAGGCTAGCTGTATCACTCTTCTTTTTTTCACATGGATTAATACTATCCTCATGGGCAAGTAGAATACCCTCCATAAAAACTCAGCTCAATATATCAGAAGCTGAGCTAGGTACATTACTTCTTTTAATGCCTATTGGACAGATCAGTACTATGCCCATTACAGCAAAACTAGTTGACAAATACGGCAGTAAAAGCATTGTCAAATATGGCTTCTTACTTTATCCATTGATTCTATTGATTATAGGACTATCAACATCTTACACACAACTAGCCATTAGTCTTTTCTTCTTTGGCATAGCAGGTAATCTATGCAATATTTCTATCAATACGCAAGGAGTGGAACTAGAATCATTAATGCATAAACCGATGATGTCATCCTTCCACGGAGCGTGGAGTATATCAGGTTTTGTCGGTGCATTGATAGGGCTACTAATCTTAAATTTGAACCTTACTACATTTACCCACTTCTCCATTATAGCAGTTATCATTGTTTTACTATGGGGAATAAATATTCCTTCTTTAATCACAACTTCTCCTATAACACCAACTTCTCAAGTCAAAGAGTCAATCTTTAAACACCTAGACAAAACATTAGTCTTATTGGGAATAATCGGGTTCTTAAGTATGGCTATTGAAGGAGCTATGTTTGATTGGAGTGGTGTATACTTTCAAGAGATTGTGAAAGCCCCAGAACAATTAGTCATTATCGGTTATACTTCTTTTATCTTGATGATGGCTATTGGTCGTTTTTTAGGCGACTATTTAATTGTCCGCTTAGGTAGACAGCGCGTCATACAGATCTGTGGTACACTGATGAGTACAGGGTTGATCATATCAGTATTCTTTCCTTCACTAGTCGTATGTACACTCGCTTTTATGATGGTAGGACTAGGTGGTTCATGTAGTGTTCCGACTATATATGGGGTTGCAGGAAAGCACAATAAAGTTAGCGCAAGTGTTGCTCTAACATTAGTCTCTACCATTTCCTTCTTTGGTTTCTTAATAGGCCCACCAGTGATTGGTTTTATAGCAGAAGTATTTGACCTAAGATATTCTTATTTCTTATTTGCCCTATTCGGAATTATTATGGTAATCATGGCAAGTCGCTTACGAATATTAAAAGAGAACTAATCTTCTTTATCTACTGCAAATTGAGAGGAATAATTTTAGGTAACTAGTAGCAGAGTTATCTACTTCATTACATACATTCTGTGCGTCAATGTATAGATGAAACTATCCAGCTTTCTACCCTATCTATATTACTCAATATACAACACACTTTTTATCTAGATCGCGTCATTCTATAAATCAAAAGTTAATCTTACAAATATAGGATGACGCAATTTATTGGTATGCTGATAACGAATAAAACAGGTAACAGAAGAAAACAAAACCACAAAAAAAGCTTATTTCACTCCCATACTGAACTACAAAAAACTACAAAAACCACCCATAATGACACAAAAAGACAAGTACTTCTCATTTTTGTGAATTTTTCAATACTTAAATCACAATATTAGAATTATTCTAAATAATATAAGTCTATTTAGAATTAATATAATTAACACTTAATTCAAAACACGCACATCTAACAATAACGTTAACAAAACACATCAATCTAATTTACAACAATTTAAACAAATAAAAGAGATAGCTATTTTTAACTAAATTTTAAATATTGAGATATTATATACATTTGCATCACTATTTAAATTAAGTCCAAATAATGAATACTATCTCTCATGTAGTAAAGTTGCTCTCACATAACTTTATTTACATATTTCTTCTCTTACTAGCAGGAAACAGTGTCGCCCAGAGTCATAAAACCTTCAAAGGCACTGTAGTAGATTCAGAAAATCACCCTCTTGAATTTGCATCTGTCATACTTGATAACAATGAAGTATACTACACCAATAGCAAAGGCCAGTTCTCTTTTACTACCAAAAGGGAGTTTGAAGCTTTTAGCATAAACTACGCAAACAAAAAGTCGTTATTTATCACAGATTTAAAGACTTATAATACATACAACCACTACTTCTTATTAGTGGATCTATCCATTACATTAGAAGAGATCAACATTACTTCTCCCATACATAAAGCACAGTCAGGATCTAACTCTGCCATTGTCATTGACAAAGAGAAGATTAGCGAAGCTCAAGCTTTTAGTTTAAAAGACGTACTTAATACCCTTCCAGGACACGCTACTGTAGCTCCTAATCTAAATACAGCGCAAACCATTAACCTAAGAGGTGCAAGTTTTGACAAGATGACTGGAGGTACACTACAGCAAATGAACAACTCTTTTGGAGTAGCCATTATCGTAGATGATGTAACTATTTCCAATGATGCTAATATGCAAACTAGAAGTTTAAATCAGTTTGGACTAATCAATTCGTCTAATACTGGAAGCATCGCTAACCTTACCTACCAGGGAGTTGATTTACGTGAAATCCCTGTAGAGAACATCGAAAGCATAGAAGTAGTACAAGGGGTAGCCTCTGCCAAATATGGAGAACTTACAGACGGTGCAATTATCATCAATAAACAGGCAGGTAAAACACCTTATAGCTTTACTACTAACATCAATAGAGGAGCTACGTCTTACAGTTTGTCTAAGGGATTTGGACTTCCTAATAAATGGGGAGCTCTAAACCTATCGATGAACTATTCGAAGAGTAATAACGATCCAAGAGATAATATCAAAGAGTACAATCGCATCAGTCAAAGCATCTTGTGGACTAAATCATTTAGCCCACGCATTAAGAATAACCTTAGCTTAAGCTTCAGCAAGCGATTAGACGGTGTACGCGAAGATCCAGATGACCAGCAGAGCCGCAAACTTAAAGCTACGGATGAATTCTTTAGATGGTCTAACAGAACTAGCATTCAATTCAAGTCTAGGATAATCAAATCACTAAATCTAAACATCAACGGTTCTTATGGAATAAGTAATACTTATAACCAAGAACGCATTAATAAAGGTCCTTTTCCTATCGCTAATAAAGACACCACAGGAGTCTATGAAGGGTATTATGTAGATGGTCGATACATCGCTGTCGAAGAGATACAAGGGAGACCTATTAGCTTAGGATCTACATTAAATATCTCGTCTGATGCCTTTGGAAACAAGTTTGAACACCTGATTACTGCAGGAATGTCTGTCAACTATCACGACAACTTAGGAAAAGGAACTATCTATAAAGCAGACCAACCTCGTTGGTTTCAGAACAGCAATCAAAACGAACGTCCTTATGACTTTAGAAGAAATGAAGGTCAAGTAAACTATGGTATATATGTGATGGATAACTTTAAGTCTTATCTGTTTAGCAAACCACTAGATGGAAACATAGGTTTCCGCATGGACGTACAGAACGGAAAAGTGAGCTACCAACCCAGAATAAACGTAGCCTACCAGGTATCTCCTAACAGCAGATTTACCATCGGATATGGTATTTCTACTAAGGCTCCGTCACTAGCCCACCGCTACCCCGCTCCTATCTGGTTAGACTTCCCATTGTTAAACTATTTTGACGATTCTAATATTGCCAATAGTTTATACCTAGTCAAAACAGTTAAAATAGAATCAGATAACAATCATCTTAAACCCTCTACTTCATCACAGTTTGAGCTAGGATATACGTTTAACAACAAATTTTTATCCAATAGTTTCTTTGGATACTTTAAAGATAACAAAGACGGTTTTGGTGTTAAGCAAGAGTACTTCCCTATCGACGTACCTGAATACAAAGTAGTCGGAACACCCGAAAAAGGAAAGCCTATACAGTATGAAGCTACAGGTAACTTTAAGACTTTGACTAATTACAGTATCAGACGCATGACAAATAGTGTACGCTCTAAGTCTTTTGGTTTTGACTGGACAGTTTCTACACAGAAGATAAAACCTCTAAACATGTATTTATCTCTGTCTAATAGTCTTTCGTACAGCGAATATTACGATCAAAACCCAACGTATAACGAAGTCACAGAAGAGAGCTATAAACAGGACTACGGCGTGTATTACACAGTGTTTTACCCTAATAAGACCAAGTCCCTTTCGTTGATGAGTAAGTTGAGATTGACCTATCACATCCCTAAGATTGGATTTATCGTAACGATGAACAGTGATATATTCTGGTTTAGAAAGAGCTTTAATACAGAGCAGAAATATGCTAATGAATACCTAGATATCGCTATGCAACCGATTAAAGTAGAACTTCCCGAGGATATTAAACAGACCATCTCTACTGCAGGGAGCAACTATGAACAACCGACATTCTATGTAATCAACCTAAACGCCACTAAAGAAATACGAAAAAACATAAGAATAGGGATCAACACCTATAACTTCTTTAATATCAGAATAAACAAAGAGAAAAAACTATCTGATGGAACTAGATCTATAATCAACTATAATGCTCCATTCAGTATCACAGGATCAATATCAATTAAATTTTAACCCACAATGAGAAATACTTTACTTTTAGCCATTGTCTTTATCTGCACCGTTTTTACAACGAGCTGTAGTAAAGACGACAACTCTAGCGATTTTGCCAATACCTTAAATGTCAAGTTCGTCGCTGAAGTTTCACAAGAGAATACTAACCTGACTATCCCATTAGAAGGAACTTCTATTGAATTTACCAATAGAGCCAATGGAAATAAAAATACCGTAACCCTAGATAAACAAGGGATTGCTGCTGCCAATTTAAGAGTAGGAAGTTATAATATCATAGCCAAACTTACCATGACTAAGCAGGCGTATAACCAACTGATTGACTCATCTAACAGCAAGGAAGAAAAGATCGAAGAAGACAACATTACCTTCACCGCGAATATAGACAACCTAACTGTAGCTAATGCAGAAGATATCAAGATTGTACTAAAGATGAATAAAGCGAGTCAGTCTGGCCTAATCTTTAAGCAAATATTCTATGCTGGTTCAAATCTTCAAGATGGTTCTGGATATAGGGACCAATTCCTTGAGATTTATAACAACAGTGAAGAAACTTTATATGTAGATGGTATTGTATTAGCTATGTTACACAACACGACGAATAGCCAAGCTACAGGACCAGACGATATAAGCTACCTTCCTTCTCGCCAATACGACTGGACTAAAGCAGCCGAAAACAGCGGAAAAGGAGATTTAAACAAAGACTATGTCTATGCCAAAAAAGTATTGCAATTCCCAGGTACAGGTACACAGTACCCTATCGAGGCAGGTAAGAGTATGATTATTGCTTCTACAGCTATTGATCACACTAAAAACTTTATTATAGGTAAACCATCAGAATTCGTAGATCCTAATAAAACTGTTGATTTAAGTAAAGCTGACTTTGACGTTTACATCCTTGACTACTTACAGAGAGAATACGGTATAGATATCACACAAGCCAAATACCGTTATAACCTAAACACACTTGGTACAGCGAAGATGAAAGTTATCAAAGCACAACAGAGCGATTTAGCTATGCGCTTCGCTACAGATGACGGAATACTATTAATACAACTACCTAAAGACATCGTTGTAGAATCATTTCCAACAGTTAAAGCACCTAAGAAAAACGACTCTACACAGTGTGTGAGAATACCAGTAGAGTACATCATTGACGGAGTACAGGTAAGACACTCTACAGATAGCCGTGTAGCACCGCGTAAAGTACCTGAATCAGTAGATAGAGGTAGTGCATACGCTCCTAATGGTACATACTCTAGCCAATCTCTATTGAGAAAAACGAGATATAAACTAAGCAATGGACGCCGTGTGTTACAAGACACAGATAACTCTACAGAAGACTTCGTAGTTCTAGAAAAACCAGTTGTATCAAAAGGGGATGACTCTTTCACTAATTAATCCATGAAAGCATTATATATCTTTATAATTCTATTTTTCACCCAAATGCTAAATGCTCAGAGCCATTCTGAGCATTTAGACCTTTGGTTAATTCAGAAAAATAAGCGCACCTATGTTCCTGAGCATATCTTGTTTCTCAATCAACAGACACAAGAGTACGGTCGCCTAGCTATAGATTACACTAAAACCTCTGGCGAGTACAAAAAAAGTCAAGAGGCAGAGAACAGTAATGACTTTAAATTCTCAGCAGAGGGATTCGCTGACATCTATAAGTTTAAAGCCTATGGTAACTTTAGCTATGCCAAGACTTTTGAGAACAAACTTGCCAATGATTTAAGAGGAAAGAAAGACATCTTTAATCCCTTTTACTTCTATGCGAACCATCCCAATAACTTTCAGAATCAGCAATATTTTGCCAATACCATGTTTAGCTATGAACTAGTTAACAAGAAACTATTTGTCGGCTTTGGTATTGACTTTGATTACAACTGGACTACGGGTAACAATGACCCTAGACCTGACGTAATTAACTACTTCATTCGCTATAAAGGAGATATTGCCTGGCAATTAGACAAGCACTCTATTGGGCTTAGAGCCACTTATGGCAAGGTTACAGAAGAGAACAACATCATGTATAAGAACAATGAATACAAGAGCAGTAACAAATACAAAGACCGCTTTCTTAATATCAGTTTAGGATATGGAGATATTGTACTAAGTGACCAGAACCTATTGTTAGACCGCAAGGCTAAGGAGAACACCTATACCCTAGCTCATCAATATACAGGTAATCAACTAGAAGTAGCGACATTAGCCAAGATAAGCTCGTACGACGAAAACTCAGAACTAAATAAGTACAAACAGAGCTTTGATGTCTACAATAGATTTAAGAACAAACAGCTTACCCTACAGAGTATGCTGACTTATACCCCTACTGACCACCGTCAATATCAGTTAAGCGTCAAGTATAACAACTACGATGGCAAGAATCTAAGACAGATAGAAGGACTTAATTATAAAGTAGATCACTACAATGCCAATGCCCAACTATTAGCCTCGTTTTCTATGCTATTTAGAGACACCGATGTACAGCTAGGGCTAGACCACACCCTGTACTCTACAGTACGTCGAGACTATGCCATAGGCGTTTATAGCAATGAAAAGCAATTGTTAAACAAAGTAATTATCAACACCATCTGGGATAAAAAAGATCATTTTTACCAAGTCAATGTCACTCCTTTATATAGAGTTAAACTAGTCAATGATTTGACCATTCCAGAGACTCAACACACCAACTTCACAGACCAAGTAATTATACCTAATCATCAGTATAACAACAACAATGCTTTAGGAGTACAAGGTGAGGTCGGTTATGGAAACAAAACCTGGTTAAACCAATACAGTCTATATTTCGCTATTTCTGGTCACTACCTTCAGTCTGACGGATTAGACAGAAGTAGCCTTAATCTAAGTTTAAAATTATACCTATAATGAACAGGGCTATCTACCTTGCTATACTACTAATTACCCTATTATTTTTAAGTTTTCACAGATTAGATCACACTTATTCTGAATACCAATCCATAGAAGACCTACGTCGCGACTATCAGCGTCCTAGTGCCCTATGGCCAGCTCCTACCTTAGACAGTACAGCTGTATTTACAGAGCTAGGAGCTATACTATCACCACTAGTACTAACAGAGAAAGAGCAACCTATTGCTGCCTTGGGCAAGATGTTGTTTTATGACCCTCGCCTATCCTCTTCTAATCAGATCTCTTGCTCTACCTGTCATATTGATACAGCCCACTGGGCAGATAAGCAGAGCTTAGCCGTAGGACACCAGGGACTAGTAGGCACGCGCAATACCCCGAGTATAGAGAACGTCTGGATACAGCGAGAGCTTTTCTGGGATGGTAGAGCCAATAGCCTACAGGAACAACAGATGATGTCTATCGAAAATCACATCGAAATGTTTCAAGACATTGACGAACTCCCTGCTAAGATCACTGCCATTAAGGGGTATAAGAAACACTTCAAAAAAGCCTATGGCAATAGCACTGTCACTAAAGACAGAATACTAGATGCCATCGCCTTATTTCAGAAGACCATTGTTTCTAATCCTACTCCATTTGATGCCTTTATGCAGGGGGATTATACCCAGCTAACTGATCAGCAAGTACACGGATTACACCTATTTCGAACCAAAGCCAGATGTATTAATTGCCACAGTGGCCCTTACTTCACCGATCTACAGTACCACAATGAAGGGTTTACCTTTTATAAGAGAAAGAGAGAAGACCTAGGCCGATATAACGTTACCCATAAGGCAGCTGATGTCGGTAAAATGAAAACGCCAGGACTGCGCAATGTATTACACACAGGACCGTGGTTTCACCAAGGCATTTTCCCTAATATAGAGAGTGTCATCGGTATGTATAACGCAGGAATGAATACTCCTTTTCGAAGAGAAGAGTATAAACACGATACCCTATTCCCTATCACTTCTCCATTGATCAAAAGATTAGGACTGACCAAAGAAGAACAACGCGCTATCATAGCCTTCTTAGAATCTTTATCTTCTGAACCGATGTTAATCGAAAAACCAAAGCTGCCGAAGTAGAGAGAGAAAAGAAGGAAGAATGAACAAGGAGGAATGTTTACCTTAGTCAAAAAGAAGATAACAAAGACAAAATCACAACTAAAGGACAAACACCATTCGTCAAAATTAACATTATACTTTAAGCTATATTTAAGCACATTGCTGAAATTTGACATTTCTTATTTTGAAATTTTTCGTAATTTGCGTCCAAACACAAAAACAGATGAAAATACACTTCACTTACATACTATTTTTTATTTTATTTAGTGCAAATACCTTTGCTCAGAAGCTAGAACTGTACACTAATGACGGTAAAGAAGAATACCTAGGCTGCCTAAACTGTGATGCTAAAGATGCTAATTCGATATGGAATAGCTATGGCAACTACGGAAATCTATACAGCCAAAAATCTATTTGGAATAAGTATGGTATTTTTGGAGATCAGACAAGCAGCTATTCTCCTTGGAATATCCATGCAGACAACCCTCCTATAGTGAAGAAAGATGGAGTAATGTATGGATACTTCACTACGAATAAGCACTTCGTAGGTAAGCGAGTTGAAGTAGAACTTACCAAAATGTTATTTGACTACTACCTAGATATTAAAGAAGATCCTAGTAAGTGGAATAAAAACCACGATGTAGCCAAATCTAAGGAAATAACTAAATCAAAAGAAGCTCCTAAACTAAAAGAAACTGTAAAGAAATAATATAAAGCGATTGGTAAAACCAATCGCTTTTTTAGTTTTTAAGAGAATAAATGTTTATAGATAAAAACAACATATTTTTTTAAGTCTCTTATCTATATCAATTACACCAAAGAAGATAAAAACTTTAACTAATTCTTCGTCTTAGACCTAGATTATTTATAAATAAGTGTCGGAGTTTATCTATAATTATTATTTATATTTGTAGCGAGTTATAACAATATGTATTAAAAAGAAATAGAATGAATACAGACGAAAAGTTTCACGACGAAATGGGAGATAACCACATCGCATCTAGTGATGCAACTCCACTTAGAAGTGATGCATTTGACCGCACAGATGACGAAAAAATAGAATTGATAAAGAAAGATGTAGAAAACATTTTGAACACTTTAGGTCTTGATCTTACAGATGATAGCCTTAAAGGTACACCTAACCGTGTAGCTAAGATGTTCGTAAAAGAAATGTTTGGAGGGCTTAACCCATCGAAAAAACCTAGTGCATCTACATTTGACAATAAATATAAATACAACGAAATGCTAGTAGAAAAAAACATCGTTGTTTATTCTACTTGTGAACACCACTTATTGCCTATTGTAGGTAGAGCTCACGTAGCTTATATCTCTAATGGTACTGTAGTAGGTCTATCTAAGATGAACCGTATCGTTGACTTTTATGCTAAAAGACCTCAGGTACAGGAACGTCTAACGATCCAAATCGTAAATGAGTTAAAACGTGTATTAAATACAGAAGATGTAGCGTGTATCATCGATGCAAAGCACTTATGTGTAAACTCTAGAGGTATCCGCGATATCGAGAGTAGCACTGTAACTGCTGAGTTCGGAGGAAAATTCCAAGATGAGAACGTTCGTAAAGAGTTCTTAAACTATATCCAATTAGAAACTAAATTCTAATCACTATAATTTAAATTTATGTTATATCAAGAACAACAACTAAAAATGTACAACTCCTTAAGTGGAGAAAAAGAAGTTTTCAAACCTATCCATGAGGGTAAAGTAGGTATGTACGTATGTGGACCAACGGTTTACAGCTATGTACACCTTGGAAACTGTCGTACTTTTATATCTTTTGACTTGGTATATCGCTATTTAAAACACTTGGGATACGCTGTGCGTTATGTGCGTAATATCACTGACGTAGGACATATGGTAGACGATGTGGATGAAGGAGAAGACAAAATCGCTAAGAGAGCACGTATTGAACAAATAGAGCCGATGGAAATCGTTCAGAAATATACACTGAACTTCCACAATATTCTAAAACAGTTCAATAACTTACCTCCTAGCATTGAACCTACGGCTACTGGACATATCATCGAGCAGATAGAGATTATCCAATCCATTATCGCTAATGGATATGCTTATGAAGTGAATGGTTCTGTGTACTTCGATGTAGAGAAATACAACAAGGATCACCGATATGGTATCTTGAGTGGTCGTAAGATAGAAGATATGATCTCTAATACTCGTGAATTAGATGGACAATCTGATAAACGTAGCCCACTAGACTTCGCTCTGTGGAAAAATGCTGAACCTCAACATATCATGAGATGGCCTTCTCCATGGGGAGACGGTTTCCCTGGATGGCACTTAGAGTGTACAGCGATGAGCACGAAGTATCTAGGTAAGCACTTTGACATACACGGAGGTGGTATGGATTTAAAATTCCCTCACCACGAGTGTGAAATCGCGCAAAATGAAGCTTCTACAGGTAACTCTCCTGTGAACTACTGGATGCATGCGAATATGCTTACATTAAATGGTAAAAAAATGGCTAAGTCAACAGGTAACAATATCTTGCCAGATGAGTTGTTCTCAGGAGAGAATACGATTCTAAGCAAAGGATTTGCTCCTACTGTAGCTCGTTTCTTTATCTTACAGGCGCATTATAGAAGTATACTAGACTTCTCTGACGATGCTATCTTAGCTTCTGAAAGGGGATATATGAGATTAATGGAGACTATTAAGTCTTTAAAAGAGCTTAAAACTTCTAGTAACTCTTCTGTAGACGTAGCAAAGTGGAAACAATCTTGCTACGACGCTATGAATGATGACTTTAACAGTCCTATCTTAATCGCTAATCTATTCGAAGCAGTGAAGTTTATCAACCTTATTAAGGATAATAAAGAAACGATCACAGCAGCTGACTTAGAGAACTTAACGACTAGCTTAAATGCATTCGTATTCGATGTATTAGGTCTAGAGGATAGCGATGGTGTGAGCGCTAATAACGAAAAACTAGAAGGTGTAGTAAATATGCTTATCGGTATGCGCAACGAGGCTAGAGCGAATAAAGATTTCGCAATGTCTGATCACATCAGAGATGAACTAGCTAAAATCGGTATTCAATTAAAAGATGGTAAAGAAGGTACTTCCTTCACATTATAATACAAAAAAAGCTATAAGGTAACTCTTATAGCTTTTTCTTATTACACGCTATTATGATCAAAAAAATATTAATCTTCCCGTTTGTAATACTAGTTCGCTTTTATCAACTATGTATATCCCCTTTTTTCCCACCAGCGTGTAGATACAGCCCTACTTGCTCCCAATACACATTAGATGCATTGAGAAAGCATGGCCTGTTCAAAGGCGGATGGATGGCTATAAAACGAATAGCTAGTTGTGGACCATGGGGAGGAAAAGGATATGATCCAGTTCCGTAATAATGAGGAATCAAGAATGGTTGACAGATTCCCTTTTGAGAATAAAGATATTTTCATACATTTATCATCTAACAGTATGACAAACTATGATACATTCATTAAGTATGATTTGGAACCCGTCAGAGGGTATTGATTTAGGATTTATTAAACTGAGATATTACAGTCTAATGTTCGTTATAGCATTCGGTTTAGGGTGGTTTTTAATGAAAAAGATATATGATCGCGAGGGAGAAAGTGTAGAGAAATTAGATAAGTTATTTATCTATACTGTACTAGCTACTCTAGTAGGTGCACGTCTAGGACACGTATTCTTTTATGACTGGGCATATTATAAGGATCACTTATTCGAGATTATATCTCCTGTTCGTTTTACTCCTAAGTTTGAGATTGTTGGTTTTAGTGGATTAGCGAGTCATGGTGCTGCTATTGCGATTATCACGGTTATGTACTTCTACAGCAAAAAGATTGTTCAAAAACCTGTACTTTGGATACTGGATAGAATTACGATACCAGTAGCTATTGGTGGTATGTTCGTTCGTTTTGGTAATTTCTTTAACTCAGAGATTGTAGGTCACGAAACTGCTAGTGCTTTTGGCATTCGCTTTATCAGAGATAAGTTTACTCCAAGACAAGCAATGGAAATTACAGGTCTTAATGATTATAACCAAGCGTATGATGCGATACAGACTAATCCTCAGTTTGCTGAAGCATTAGCAATAGTAGCCCCTAAACACCCAACACAGTTATATGAGGCATTCGGATACCTTATCGTATTCTTGATTGTTTACTATATGTATTGGAAGACAGATGCTCGTAAAAAGTTAGGTTATATCTTTGGGGTATTCTTAGTTCTACTGTGGGCAGTGCGTTTCGTAGTGGAATATGTTAAAGATAGTCAAGGAGGTTTTGAAGAAACTCTAGGTTATTTATCAACAGGGCAATGGTTAAGTATACCTTTTATCATCATAGGTATCTATTTATGGGCAACTGCTAAAAACAAAAAATACGAGGCTTAATACTCGATATATCATATAAAAAGAGCGAATCAGTTGATTCGCTCTTTTCATTTTATACTATCTCTCGTTTAAACGACACAAGGTAACCTGTAGTAGCTCCTGCTGAGTTGACATCTATAATAGATACTAACTCCCATCCCTCCTGTCCATACTTGTTTAGGACTTCTTCTACATCTTGATCACTTACATTAAAACTCCATAAACTAGTTGGTTTTAGTTGTATCGCTTTGTATTCAAACTTTTTCATAATTGTTATAATTGGTTAATTAGGTTTTTACATTCTTAAGTAGTTCCACTTTGTCTTAACTACCTCTGGATTTAAACTAGACAAGAACTCGTGAAAATCTACAAAGTTTTTATTCCAAAAGCGAACATTATGTGTAAACTTAAAGGTTATCTCTTTGTTATCTTCTTTTATAACAATCCTCCAAACATTGCTATTATTAATTCTAACATCTGTTCGTTTTAATTCTGTAATTGTACTTATAGGAAAGATGGTTTGTGTACCACTTGAATCTACTACACAAAGTTCTTGTTCATTAAAATACAAATCGACATCACTAACTGCACTTTTAAACATATTAGGCTTAGATGTTATTTTTTTAAAACTGTGTGTCTCACCACCTTCTCCGGTTTTGTCTACTATAATGATCTGGTCTTTATTTTCTAAACTGATACTGTTCTTTAATAGATAATACAGACCATATACACTAGCAAACAAAACAATCAATACAAAAACACCTCTAAGTAATGGTGAATTAGTTGGTAAAAATCTTCCCATAACGAATAAAACACCAATACTAAGTGGTATTAAAACAACTTTATATTTAAACATAATTAGTCACTTACTAATAATTCAAAAGGTATATATTTTCTTACATACCATTCTTCTTTATGAAATATCCCTTCACACTCTCTACTCCACTTCTTCTTATAAAATCTCCTTCCTTATACTTCCAAAATAGACAATCTTAAATAGAAACAATTTGGCATAAAAGTATTACATTTCTAACATTAAACGATATAAAAAGATGCAAACCAAATATACCACTCAAGATAGAGGTGACAAAAAAGATTACCAACAGTATCTAGAAGCTATGGATGCAATAGCTATCGAAAAGGTGGCCTCGGCGAGTGTATTCTTTGAACCGAAACAGGGAAATATACTGGTAGATGTAGGTATGGCCTCAGGGACTAGTACTACTATTCTGGCTCAACTATTTCCTCAACTCGATATTATAGGTGTAGATATCAATCCAAAGATGGTGGATATTGCTAATGAAACATATCAACTTCCCAATCTATCATTTAGAGAAGATGATGGAGAGAAGCTATTAACTTTTAAAGAGAATTCTGTAAGTGGTTTCTTTAACTGCTCGGCTATACATCACATCACTTCTTATAACGATTATGACAACAACAGAGCCATCAATACACTGCGTAGACAAGTAGAATTACTTAAGGATAAAGGTGTATTAGTGATAAGAGACTTTGTCAAAGTAGAAGAAAAAGAGGTAATCATAGAGCTTTCTACAGTGTCAAAAAATACACGTCCAAGTGATAGTGTTCTATTTATACAATTTGCCCAAACCGCTAGGTCATTAGCTGTAGAGAGAGGTTTTCCAATAGAGGAATTACCTTCTAATAAAGCCACTACTAGACGTTTTCAGGCACATTATACAGATGTAGTGGAGTTCATACGTCGCAAAGATTATTACGCAAATTGGGATATAGAATTACAAGAAGAGTATGGATATTTTACTCAACATGAGTTCGAAGCTCTTTTTAAAGAGTTAGGTTTGCGCATCATTCTATCTACACCAATCTACAATCAATGGATTATTAATAATCGATATAAGAATGAGTTTGTCATATATGACCTTAATGGACAGGAAATAGGATTCCCTCCTACTAATTACTTAATAGCTGGAGAGAAAGTATCTGGTGCAAAACAACTACAACTCACTAGACATTTACCTAAAAGTAATAGACCATTTTTAGAATACGCTTCATTTAAGAATATCAAAACGGATAGAATATACGATGTTGTCAAACGTCCAAACAAGGTAATTGATGTCATCCCATATAAATTGGATGATAATGGCCTAAAGATAGTGGCTAAGCATGGATATCCTCGTCCATTAGCTAATGTCAATACTAGTAGCCCTGTGATAGATGGCAAGAGCTATAGTGGTTATATTCCAGAAGGGTTAGCTCTAGCAGAGACAGTAGATATCGCTTCAGATATAGAAAAACGTTTTAATATACAAGCTTCTGACTACTCTACTAGTTCACATTCATTACAGTATTATACTTCTCCAGGAGGAATTAATGAAAAGGTAACTTCCATGTATGTGCAACTCAACAAAGAAGTACAACTAAATACACCGCTATCTGAAGGATACTCTGGCTTTAAAGATTCTGGGTATTTACATCAGTACGATACTGCTCAATTATTAAATACAGCACAGACAGGTGCTTTAGTAGAAGCTAGACTAGAGGTTAATATTTATAATTTATTCTTTAAGCTTAATATCCCTCTACCTAAATGGCTTGGAGCTAAAATCGAGATACCTAATACTTCAGAGATTATAAGTAGTTCTCTAGAAGAGTTATTGCTAATTCAATCCTCAGATTATACGACTAGTGAGGTGTCATCAGGCTTTTTAAAAACAAGTAGAGCTATATTCTCTGAAATAGGAATAGATAATAGTCAGGCTATTTTAGAGTATACTTATCCAGCTAAATATAGTACGAATACTCTAGTGGTTCTTCCTTTGTTTAAACAGAAAAACAAAGTTTATTTAGGTCTTGAACTAAGAAGTTTACCTGTACCTCAATTATTTACTGACAATAGTTCTATATTAACTGTACCTGCTTATAGATTAAATAAAGAAGTCACTAACTATTACGATTTAGAACAGTATATTACTTCATTGAAAATAGGAAATAGTTGTGTATTAAACTTCTCTAAACTAGGAGAAAAGTACTTCCCTAGTGTAGGAATTACATCTGAACAAGTATATCCATACTTGATATCATTAGATCAACCGACTCCTACACTAAGATGGGTAGACATAGATGATTTATACAACAACTTAGAAAAGATAGAAGATGCTCATTTACTCATCACTTTGTGCCGATTAAAACACAGTCTTTCTTAGATTTAAAATACTCATACATTAGCAGCTACTCTCCATAGCTGCTAATATTTTGAAAAGCACCTCACAAAAGTTTAAAAACACAACAATACACTCGATAACATAGAAAACATTGTTAAAAAAAATGTTAATTTAGTAGTTTAAACTACCTAATTAAATATGAATCAAGCTGTAGAAGTATCAAAAGACTTTAAAAATAGCGCCACAAAAGCAATCATAAGTATTGTAGTATTCTTAGTTTTTTACTTGGCTATTTTATCATTAGCTATATATGGATTTACTCTTTCATTAAAAGCTGCAAAAGCTATTATTAGTAGTAAAGCTAACTTATATACAGGAGCTCTCGCATTATTTATTATTGGTTTTGCTGGTGCTCTACTATTCTTCTTAATTAAGTTTATTTTCAAACCAAATAAACACGATCGATCACACTTAATCGAAATTACAGAGCAAGAAGAACCTGAGTTATTTGCGTTTATTCAAGAGATTGTTCTGGATATAAATGTGGACTTCCCTAAAAAGATATTTTTAACTACAGAGGTCAATGCTGCTGTATTCTATGACTCCACATTCTTAAGCATGTTCTACCCTGTACGAAAAAATCTGATGATAGGTATGGGACTTATCAACACATATACACGCTTAGAATTAAAAGCTATTATTGCACATGAGTTTGGGCACTTTTCTCAAAGAAGTATGAAAGCTGGTAGTTATGTTAGCAATGTAAATCACATGATTTTTAATATGCTTTATGATAATGATTCATACAATAAATATATGGCTAAAGTAGCTAGTACTCATGGTTACATCACTATACTTATGTATTTTATGGAGTTTGCAATCAAGGCGATACAATGGGTATTACGTATACTCTATAAAGTAGTAAACAAGAATTACTTGGCTCTATCTAAGCAAATGGAATATCACGCTGATGAAGTGGCGGCTACATTAGTAGGATATAAACCACTAGAAACCTCTCTATATCGAATAGAATTAGCTGATAAAGCCTTTAATACAGCTATTAATATCTATGTTAACCATATAAAAGAACAGACTAAAAGCAGTAACTTATTTACAGAACAGAGCTATATATTAACAGAGCTAGCAAAAGAGAATTCTAATGACTTTATGGGAACTTTACCTATTGTTAAAGAAGGAGATATTGATAGATTTAAGCGTTCTAAAATAGAGTTCAATGACCATTGGAATACACATCCAAGTACATTACAACGCATAGATAGATTAAAGTCATTATTCTTACTTGAAGTTGAAGAAGATGAAACTCTTGCCAATACCCTATTTAAAGATATTAATCAAACACAAAAAATGCTTACAAATAAGTTATTTGAAGATGCACTTGATAATAAAACTCAACTAACGACAACATTAGAAGACTTTAAACAACACTATCAACAATATAAAAGAGACAATACTTTCCACAAATATTACAAACATTATTACGATTACAACAATCCTAAAATATTTGATCTTAATGATGCTTTACACCTAAATAAAAAAGTAAGCAAAGATGAAATCTATGATAAAAAATCGATAGAAATGTCTTTACAACTAGCTGGGCTACACGACGACCAAGGTACACTTAATGATGTCCTAAACAACAATAAAGAACTTAAATATCTACACTATAATCAAGAGAAATACAAAAGAAATCAGTTCAGTCAGCTTAGCGATAAATTAGCTACTGATCGAAAAGAATTAGAGGAACAGTTAAAACTACACGATATAAAAGTGTATCAATACTTTCTTCAATTAGAAAGTATTCAGAACAAAGAGCCCCTTTTAAAAAGATATTATGAGGATTTCTTTAGTGAGGATAGTTTATATGACAAAAGAATGGAATTGTACCAAAATATAGTATACAATCTTAGTGGCCTAAGAGATGGTATTGACTTAGATACAGTCCGTAATATAACAAATCAATTGAGTAGAGCTCTTATACCTTTTATCTCCGAGATGAAAGCTCTCTTTGAATTGGATCACAATCAAAAAGATATTACTATCGACATGTCAAAATACTTAGATCAGCTAGACAACATTAAAACATTTTTATATGGTGATAGATACAATGAAGAAGGATTTACTGCATTAAACATCTGTCTAGATAACTATACGCTACTTACAATAAAGCATTTTTTCTATCTAAAGAAACAAGTACTAGATTATCAAATAACTTTACTACAAGAACAATAATATATTCAAGGGCTATACTTCTAAATAAATTAGAAGTATAGCCTTTCTTATTTAGTTTCAAATACTAAAATAGTACCGTCCCAACTATTCTCTTTAATCTCTTCATGACTCACTCCTACCTTAGTGTGAATGATTTTTCGCCAGAAACTTAAAGCAGGATCATTAGAACTAATCACTCCTATTTTCCATTTACCACTATGTTTAGATATAATATCTCTTGCAGCATAACTTCCTATCCCTTCTCTTCTATACTTCTTTAACACAAAGAATTCTACAAGCTCTAATACAGTTTCTTTAGTCAACTCTAACTCTGCATACCTTACAAGTGCAAAACCTGCTAAAACGCCATTAAAACGAATAAAATAAGCATAACGATCACTCTCTACAAAATAATAATCTAAATATGGATAATCATATAATCCCATTAAATCTAAATCTTCAGGATCATATTCTGTAAAATCATACTTGTACAATTGCATTAGATTGCGCAAAACTTGTTTCTCATCTAACTGAACTTTATCTATACTAATCATAACATATCTTCTAATAACTTCTCTAAAATAAAAAACCTTTATCAATCAAGCATAAAAAAAGCCACTCTAAATAGAGTGGCTTTTCTGTATATTTTTTTGAAAACAATTATGCTTTTTCAGCGATAAGCTCTTCTTGAGCTTCTTTATGTCTTCTTTCAATTTCTTCTTTATCTTTTCTTGGCATTGTATCCACTAATACTGGAGTAGCTAAGAATAATGAAGAGTAAGTACCTACAATAATACCAATTAACATCGCAAAGATAAATCCTCTAATTGAATCACCTCCAAATACGAACATGATTAATAATACTAAGATTAAAGTAAGCGAAGTATTGATAGTTCTAGATAATGTAGTATTTACTGAGTCATTAACGATTTTGTTAAAATCACCTTTTGTTTTACCAGCGATATACTCACGTACACGGTCAAAAACAATTACGGTATCATTCATAGAGTATCCAATAACTGTCAAGATTGCAGCGATAAAGTGCTGATCAATCTCCATATGCCAAGGCATAAACTTATAAGTCAATGAGTAAATACCTAATACGAAAATAACGTCGTGTGCAACAGATACGATAGCTCCTAATGAATATTGCCATTTTCTGAATGAAATCACTAAGTATACAAAGATAGCAGCCATAGAACCTAATACAGCCCAATAAGCATTTTGCTTAACGTCTTTCGCCATACTTGGACCTACTTTAGACGCTTGAATAACTCCTAACGTTTTACCTTCAGTAGCATTTACAAATTGCTCGTAAGTCATTGGTGAAGAATAGTATCCTTTTAACCCTTCGTATAATTTTTCATTAACTTCTTGGTCAACTGCAGCTCCTTCTTCTTCTACTTTATATTTAGTAGTTAATTTCAACTGTTGTTTGTTACCAAATACTTTAGCTTCAACATTAACTCCAAATACTTCTCCTAATTTATCACTTACTTCATTAGCAGTAACTTCTTTGTCAAATTTAACTTGGAATGTTCTACCTCCTACGAAGTCAGTTCCTTGGTCAAATCCATTAACAAAGAAAGAAGCAAAAGAAACAACTACAATGATTAAAGATAATCCGTAAGTAAATTTCTTAACTTTTAAGAAGTCAAAATGGAAGTTAGTAAACCAGTTTTTAGTGATACCAGTACAGAATGCTAATGATCTACCAGCTTTAACGTCTCTATCCATAAAGATACGAGCGATAAAGATTGAAGTAAATAATGAAGTAGCAATACCAATTAACAATGTAGTAGCAAATCCTTTGATTGGTCCTGAACCAAAAGCAAATAGGATAACCCCTGTTAATATGTGAGTAACGTTAGCATCAACAATAGGACGCATCGCTCCATGCCAGCTATAAGATTCTTTAATTGTATCAGCTAAGTTCATTCCTTTACGCAAACACTCTTTTGCTCGCTCAGAAATAATAATATTCGCATCCACAGCAGTACCCATAGTTAACACGATACCAGCAATACCAGGTAAAGTTAATACAGCACCTAAACTAGCTAAAATTCCGAATAAGAATAATAAGTTAGCTAATAAAGCTACGTTAGCATACCATCCAGCTCTACCATAGTAGAATGCCATCCAAGCAGCAACGATAATTAAACCAGCAACAGCAGATAACATACCAGCATCGATAGCTTGTTGTCCTAATGATGGTCCTACGATTTCTGATTGAACAATATCAGCACCTGCAGGTAATTTACCAGCACGTAAGATATTAGCTAAGTCTTTTGCATCAGCAACTGTAAAATCTCCAGAGATTGAAGATCTACCACCTGAGATAGGTCCACTAGTTACACCTGGTGCAGAATAAACAATATTATCTAATACAATAGCAATATTTGAATTTTCAGTATAAGCTTTCCCTGTTAACTCTTCCCAAATTTTAGCTCCTTTAGGACTCATAGTCATACCTACTACAGGACGGCTGAATTGATCATACTCGTCTTGAGCACTAGTAACTACACTTCCACTTAAAGGAGGAATACCTTCTCTATTTGTTTTTAAAGCATATAACTCTACTAAATCTGGAGCTTTTTTACTTGGTTTACCCCATGCAAAACGAGCATATTTCTGATCTGCAGGTAATAAGTTACGTACATCAGCTCTGTTTAAGTAAGCATTTACTTTAACAGTATCTTTAGTTTGGAAATATCCTAAGATTGGGCTTCCTTGTTGTCCACCCATTGCAAATAAATCTAATAAAGGATTAAACTCCTTATTAGCAGTATTACCCATTGAGTCTTTAGCTACAGTACCTAATAAAGCTTCTACATCAGAGTTAGCTTTATTTTCAGTTTTAGCAGCTTGTGCATTTTGAGCAGGTTGTTTTTCTGTAGTTTTTAAGTACTCATTAGCAGCCATGATATAGTTTCCTATCTCATCTACTTTATAAGTTTCCCAGAACTCTAACTGAGCAGTACTTTGTAATAAATTTTTAATACGATCTACATCTTTTGCTCCTGGAAGCTCAACTAAGATACGACCTGTATCACCTAACATTTGGATGTTTGGTTGAGACACACCGAACTTGTCGATACGCTCTCTAAATACACGGTAAGCACTTTCGATAGATTCTTTTACTTTTTTATCTAAAATAGCTTTTACTTGGCTATCAGACATTCCTACAGTAATCTCGCTTAAATTTCTATTTGCAAAAATATCTGCAGACGCTAACTTCACATTTCCTTTTGATTCTTTATCAAAAGCAGTGTAGAATGCATCTAGGTAACTTTGGTTACCTTGTCTTTGTGATTCAGCTTCCGCTAAAGCTTTGTTGAAAGTAGCGTTTTTTGAGTTATTAGCTAAACCTTTTAAAATGTCTTTGATTGATATCTGTAACGTAACATTAATCCCTCCTTCTAAGTCTAATCCTTTATTGATTTGCTTAGCTCTCACTTCATTGAATGTTTGTCCTAGAAATACCGTTTGGTTACCAATTGAATCAAGGTATTGTAATTCTTTTGTCGAATCACCACCAGCAAAAGCTTTCGCTTTATCCTCATAGTGATTGGTAACAAAGGTAAATGACAGTTGGTAAATACTTACCAATGCAAAGATAATTGCAAAAAATTTAACGAGTCCTTTGTTTTGCATTATTACTAAAAATTAATTATTTACTTTTTTTAAAACGAGCAAATATATGATATAGACGATGATTAACCAATTCTTTCGTTAAGAATATCAACAAAAGAAACAATTTATTTAACCTATATTTTAACATTTAAGCTCAATAGTCCTATACTGTAAGTTCTTTATTGGTATTATGCACAGCTTCTACACTAGCCAAGAACTTCTCAGTCTCCTTATCATTAAGATTGATTTCTACGATTTCTTCTAAACCATTCTTACCTATAATACAAGGAACACCAATACACAATCCCTTCTGTCCGTATTCTCCATCTAAAAGAACAGAACAAGGAATCATACGTTTAAAGTCATATAAGATACTTTCAACCACATTAGCTACAGCAGCTCCTGGTGCATACCAAGCTGATGTACCTAATAATTTAGTTAAAGTAGCACCACCCACCATTGTTGATTTGCAGACTTCTTCTTGCTCCTCTAAACTTAACAACTCAGTTACAGGCATTCCTTTATATGTAGCATAACGAATTAAAGGAATCATAGTTGTATCACCATGTCCTCCTATTACCATTCCCTCAATATCATAAACAGGTTTGTTTAATTTTTGAGATAAGAAATATTTGAAACGAGCAGAATCTAATGCTCCTCCCATACCAATAATTCTCTTACGATCTAATCCTGTTATTTTTAAAGCAGCTAATGTCATTGTATCCAATGGATTAGTTACCATAACAAAAATAGCATTAGGTGAATATTTTAAAGCACTTTCCATTACTGATTTTACAACAGCAGCATTAGTACCTATTAACTCTTCTCTTGTCATACCAGGTTTTCTAGGAATACCTGAAGTAACTACTATCACTTCACTATTTGCAGTCAAGCTGTAATCATTAGAAGATCCTTTTACGATTGTATCAAACTTTGAATTAGATGCACATTGCATAATATCCATTGCTTTTCCCTCAGCATATCCCTCAGCAATATCTACCAAAACAACTTCACTAGCAATACGTCTGTTTGCAATAACTTCAGCACATGTAGCTCCTACATTTCCTGCCCCAATAATAGTAACTTTCATAAACTCTAACTTTTATATTGAAAAAAAAGGTCAAGGCATTAAAAAATGCTTGACCTCTATTAAATTATATCATCTAAATACTAAGCATCAATTTTAGCATAAGTAGCGTTCTTCTCGATAAAATCTCTACGAGGTGGTACTTCATCCCCCATTAACATAGAGAATACTCTATCCGCTTCTTGTAAACTATCAATTGTTACTTGTCTTAAGATACGATGCTCAGGATTCATTGTAGTATCCCACAATTGTTCTGCGTTCATCTCTCCAAGACCTTTATAACGTTGAACACTAGATCCACTTCCCATTTGTTCCATTAACGCTAGGCGTTCTTCATCAGTCCATGCGTATTCTTTCTTCTGACCTTTCTTAACCATGTATAGAGGTGGAGTTGCGATATATACATATCCATTCTCGATTAATCCTCTCATATAACGGAAGAAGAAAGTTAATATAAGCGTTGCGATGTGGCTACCGTCCACATCGGCATCACACATGATTACTACTTTGTGGTAACGCAGTTTCTCAAGATTTAAAGCTTTGCTATCTTCTTCAGTTCCTATAGTTACACCTAATGCAGTAAATATATTTTTAATCTCCTCGTTCTCAAAAACTTTGTGTCCCATAGCTTTCTCTACGTTAAGAATCTTACCTCTTAATGGTAGGATAGCTTGGAAGTTACGATCACGTCCTTGTTTTGCAGTTCCACCCGCAGAGTCTCCCTCCACTAGGAATACTTCACATTTAGAAGCATCTTGTTCTGAACAATCAGACAGTTTACCAGGTAGTCCACCACCGACCATTACAGTCTTACGTTGAACCATCTCACGTGCTTTTTTTGCAGCATGTCTAGCTTGCGCAGCTAAGATAACTTTCTGAACAATAATCTTAGCGTCATTTGGATGCTCTTCTAAATAGTTCTCAAGCATTTCTGCTACAGCTTGACTTACAGGAGATACTACCTCTCTATTACCTAACTTCGTTTTAGTCTGTCCCTCAAACTGAGGTTCCATAACTTTAACCGATACAATAGCTGTTAATCCCTCTCTAAAGTCATCTCCAGTAATCTCGAATTTCAATTTATCAAGTAAACCAGATGCATCTGCATACTTCTTAAGCGTTCTAGTTAATCCCATACGGAACCCTTGAAGGTGTGTACCTCCCTCATGAGTATTAATATTATTCACATATGAATAAATATTCTCCGCATAAGTATCATTATAAATCAACGCAACTTCAACAGGGATTTCTCCTTTGTCAAGTTCCATTGAAATAACTTCTTCAATAATTGGCACACGACTACCGTCTAAGAATTTAATAAACTCTTTTAGACCTTCTTCAGAGAAAAACACATCGTGTTTAAACTCTCCTTTTTCCTCAACTACTCTTCTGTCTGTTAAAGTAATTTTCAAACCTTTATTTAAGAAAGATAACTCTCTTAAACGCCCAGCTAAAGTATCATAAGAATACTCTTGAGTTTGAGTAAAAATAGTAGTGTCTGGCTTAAATGTTACCGCTGTTCCACGTTTTTCTGTTTCTCCAATAACTTTTACCGGATATAACGCTTTACCACGAGAATATTCTTGCTCATAAATTTTACCTTCACGATAAACAGTAGCTTTTAATAAATCTGATAACGCGTTCACACACGACACCCCTACTCCGTGAAGTCCTCCAGATACTTTATAAGAATCTTTGTCAAATTTACCTCCAGCACCAATTTTAGTCATTACTACCTCTAATGCTGACACCCCTTCTTTCTTATGGATATCAACTGGGATACCACGTCCGTTATCTTCTACAGTAACAGAGTTATCCTCATTAATAATAACATTAATTGTATCACAATAGCCAGCTAAAGCCTCATCAATAGAGTTATCAACAACCTCGTATACTAAGTGGTGTAAACCTCTTACTCCTACATCACCAATATACATCGAAGGACGCATCCTTACGTGTTCCATTCCCTCAAGAGCTTGAATGCTGTCTGCTGAATAATTATTCTTATTTGTTTCCTGGCTCATAATAATAATCTAAATATCTAACGTACAAATATAACATATTAATAAGACTTTATCAACCCTAAACTAGCTTAAAATGCCTAATTATAAGAAATAAATCCATAAAAAAACGCAGGTGTTTTACACCTGCGTCCTATACTATTATCTCCTTTTTATTCTAACTCGTGAACTGTAAATTCACAGTTATTAAAAGTAAATCTATCATGTAACTTTCTACCTAATAACTCCTTGGCGATTGGAGCATCCATAGAAACTGCTAATATTGATTTGCCATCTACATTAATTTTTGGCAAAGCTGCTGAAAAGAACAAATAGACAGAATTAATTTGAACAAAACTACCGAATTCCACAACAGAACTCTCTTTTTCTTCGTCGATCTTAGCTACTATATCACGCATTGCGATATTTTCTAAAATCTTTTTGCTTAAGTTTTCTTGTTCTAAATGCATCATCGAAAGGCTTGTCTCATGTTTATCCCCTGCAGAACTTTTGGCGTCATTCTGAGCGTCTAAAGACATATCTTCTATAATCCCTTGCAATGCATCAATCTTGTCATTTAACCGTTCTAAACAAATTGTTTTTAACTTCTTCTTTAGTGTCATTATTCCGTTTTTAATATCCTCTCACTTTTGGCTTAAGTGAGAAAATGCTTTGTTGTTTGTGACGACAAAAGTAAGTTTTTAATTATTGTAAAAAAACAATATTGTGCATCTATTAGCAACTTTTAATCATAAATTATCAATTTTTAGCGATTTTTATAACTTCAAAATCTCAAAAATCAAATTTATACATTGCTCCACCCATCACTTGGATTCCTTGAGTTCTAAAGTTGTCCCACTGATTATACTTCTGATTAAACATATTATTAGCTTTTACAAATACAGTCCAATTCTTAGTTGGTCTATACCCTACTTTCATGTTTAAATCCACATAATCCTTAACATCTACTACAGTCGGATCTTCCCATGTATTATAATCACCTATTAGACCTTTAGAGTCAATTACAAATACATCTTTTCTCTTTCCTACATAGAATATATCCATTCCAGCGAACCATTGCTCAGTAAAGTCAAATCTAAAATCAGCTCCAGCTTTTACAGATGGTAAGTTCCATGCCTCTTGAGTATTTGTATTGTAGCTATTATACTCTCCATGTAAACCAATTGATACATTCTCTTCGAAATCAAAACGCAATTCTCCAAATAAATTAAACGTTTTCACATCTCCATAAACTACACCAAAAGAATTTCCGAACATATATGGTATTCTACTAGGATTCACAGTATACTCGTTATGCAAGAACATAGCTTTATCTTTCTCTCTCTTGTAAGATCCTTTAACATTATAAGAAATATTATTATCTAATTTTCCTTTTAATCCTACAAACAAATCATATTTCTTATCCGTTGGAGTAATCAATACATTTGGAGAAATAAATGGGTTTTCTTCTGAGAATTGTTGAAAAGAATTTTGTTCTAAACCTCCTTCAATACCCGCATAAGTAATCAATAAACCAGGTACTAAATCATAAGAAGCTTTCACATTAGGATACACATAAAAACGGTTTTGTGTCTTTCCTGCTACTTCACCATTGTTATAAAATGTACTTACCCCAACTTCTATAGAGTAATTATCATCTCTAAATGTAAGTGTAGGTTTAGCACCAATATTTAAATGGTTATACTTATCCTTAAGCCCCGTAAATGCATTTTTGTAAGTTGTACCTACATAGTCAACTACTAAACCTACATTTAACTCTCCGAACTCTAAAGCTGTCTTTACATTTGGACGTATTTTAAAACGATTCTCTACAGTTCCAAAATCATCCCAAAAATAATCATATCTAAAATCAAGACCCGTAAAAGGAGAGTTTCTAAACTCAACCCCACCATTCAAAAATACATTCTTATAGTGTTGTGATTCAGAAACGCCATTAACATCACTTTTATCAAAATCAATATGTTTAGTTGGCAATCCATAATAATTACTTAACTGATATCTTCCTCCTGCTTCTACAGTCCAACCAAAATTATCTAATTGTCCACCATAAACAAGTCCTCCTTTTGTATTAGAGAAACTATCATCTAAAATCAAATCCTTAATACCTCCTTGAGAAGAAAAATGACTTGCATATCCTGCTAAGAAACTCTTTTGATTTAACTTATGACTTAAGAAAAGCTCACCGTTAATATTAGTGTAATTACCTGCCGAAAAAAGCGCATAATTATTAAAACTCTTTAGCTTAGATCCTTTCTCCACTTCAGCTGCTTTTCCTTTCTCAGGAACAAAAGTAGATGCTACAGGAAAAGAACTTATAGTATAAATCACAGGTTTTTTATTTCCTACAGACTCATCATCATTATTTGCTGTTGCTCTAACTTTAAAAGCATCAGAAATAGTTGCATCATAAGCTCTAACCACATTCACTACTTCAGTTCCCAACTTATTAGGATCCGTATTTTTATCTTGTGCAAATCCCGCTCCACATACTAGTGTTACAGCAGATATTATCGTATATAAATTTTTATTATTCATTGTAAATAAATTCTTTATTAAAGTACTATTGAGCTATTGAAGAGTTGCGTTTAGCCTCTTGCCCCTTAATCATCTGAAGTTCTTGTTTTGCCTCACTAACTACATCCGAAAATTCAGTAAAATTAGTGGTTACACTCTCAAGAATATAAGTTGCTTGGTAACTATCTTTTAATTGATAGAAGTTCTTAGCCATAAGAACCAACCCTTTAGCTCCATAATATTTATATCCTGAATACTCCTTCGCTAACTTCTGTACAGTCTCGTTAGAAGCTTCATATTTACCATCTTTATTCTTAAAGTAAGCATCGTAATACAATGCTTCTGCAGCTAACTCTCCTTTAGCTACTTTTAATACTTCTTGGTACGCTTTTTTAGCCTTAGCTTCTTCATTAGTAGCCATAGCTGTTCTAGCGATAACTATCTGAGCATCCGCTTTTACTTTATTATCCGTCTTAGACATTTTTAATACAGCTTCTGCATAGCGAAGAGCATCTGCATAACTATTTTGTTCATAAGATAGTTTCATCAAATTAGATTTAGCAAATACCACATTTTGTTCTTGTGCAGCTTCAGTATCTAATCGTTTTAATGTAGCAATTGCTTTTGCTGTATTCTTATTCTTTAAATAAAGCTCTGCTAATCTCGCTAAAGCAATTTCAGAAAACTCATTTTTATCTTTAGCTGTTACAGCCTCATAGTGAGCTGTTGCCTTTTCTAAGTTATTTTCTGCAAAGTACATCTGCCCTAAATAGAAATGAGCTTGCAAAGCCTTCTGTCCAGTTGGGAAGCTCTTCAGGTACTTTTCGTATCCTTCGATAGCACTCTTTGCGTTGTTTTGAATATACTGTTTCTCTGCTGACTCATAAGTATCTTTATCAAGTTCAGCATCTGTAACCTGAATAAAAGAAAGACCTTTTACCCAAGTTGCATACTCATCTACTCTACCGTTATCCACATAAATTAAACGAGCATTTTGTACAGCCTCTACAGCCTCAGGAGATTCTGGAGATTCTTTTACCACTTGTTTAAATTTCGCTAATGCTTCATTTGGTTTATTTGCATTATATTGAATTAAACCTTGACGTAAAATAGCTCTTGCCTTATAACTAGAAGTAGGGTACTCACTAAGCAGTTTATCAAAAGCAGCCAAAGCCTTAGCATTTTGATTCATCACATCATACGTCACCCCTAATTCATACTGAGCATCATCAGCTAAATTCGATTTAGGGAAATCTTTCACAAATGCAGTCAAGTCTTCCACCTTACGCGGGTTTCTATCTACGAATCCATAGCTTATCGCTTTTTGGAAACGCGCATACTCCATATCAGCTTTATTAGCTTCTATAACTTTATTATAAGCCTCCATCGCTGGCCAATATTTACCAGTAACGAAATTACAATCACCTAGTCGCAAATAAGCATCTAATCGTCTTGATTCATCTTTAGGATTAGCATCTGTATATTTCTTAAAATATTCTCCTGCTTTAGCATATTCTTTTAGTTTAAAGTAAGAATAAGCTAAGTTATAGTTTAGATTTTCTTTCTCAGACAATCCTTTAGAAGCAGAATTTTGCTCGAAAGCATTAAACTGAGCAATAGACTCTTTAAAGTTATTTAAATAGAATAAAGTTTCCCCTTTCCAATATTGAGCTTTTGCAGTATATTTTAAATTTTGCTGCTCTGCTAATGATTTATCGAATAAACCTAAAGCACCTTTAAAATCGCCTTCATTAAACAACTCTTGTCCTCTTAAGAAAGTTACTTGTTGATACACCTCCTTATTTCCTACTGAGCGGTTTTTCTCTAATAAAGCTAATGCTTCCTTGTAGTTTCTAGAAGACACATAAGAATCAATTAACAATCCTTCTATCTCTGTGCGATATGCAGAATTAGGATATTTACTTAAATATGCGTTTAACACACTAGGAGTACTTTCATAAGCATTACCTATATCGTAACTAAGCTTAGCATAATTCAAGAAGGCATCCTCTTGAATACCTGCATCAAAACGCATTTCTGAAGCATTCTTAAATGCATTTAGAGCCTGTGTCTTTTTATGTGTTTGAAGATAACTTTCTCCTAAATGGTAATAAGCATTTTGAGCAATACCATTATCTCCACTGATAATTTTATTAAACTGTTCTATTGCTTTATTATAGTCCTTAGACTTGTAGTATGCATATCCTAATTGATAAAAGTCTGTATTACTCCATTTACCATTCTTACCTTGATAAGCTAATAAATACGGAAGCGCTTTATCATATTGTTTTAAGTTAAAATAACTCTCACCTACTATTTTTGACAATTCAGATTTCTCTTGCTCAGTAGCTTTACTCATTTGAGCAGTACCTTGATCGATTGCTTTTTGGAAGTTACCAGTTTTAAAGCTCATATCAGCTTGATAGTATCCCATCTTTTCTTGATAAGTAGATTTAGTTTCTACCTTATCAAAAAGTTTCTTAGCCTCGTCAAATTTATCAGAATCATAAGCTATATAACCTAAATAGTAAGTAGCCTGTTCCCCCCATTCACCAGAAGTATTAACCTTCTTAAGGTATCGCTCTGCCTCTTTTTTATTTTTAGTGTAGAAATAACTATATCCCTTCTCAAAATAAAAGCGATCTAATCTTTTCTCACTTGAGATAGCATTCTCTTTTACTTTTACAGCATATTTTAAAGCTTTAGAGAAATCTCCTTTGCTAAAATAGTAATCTGTAACCTCTACATAAGCTTGATTTTGCTTAGAACTAGTAGGGTATTTCTTCACGAACTCATCTATCTTATCCTCTGCACCATCTTGATTAAGACGAATTGCACAATGTGCAATATAGTAAGCACAGTCAGCCTCTACTTCAGTATTTTCACCCACATGAGCCTGCTTTACCTTAGAGAATAACAACTGAGCTGCTAGATATTGTTCTTCATTATACAATGCTACAGCATGATTATAATCAGCTAATCGATCTACATAAGCAGCTGATTGTTGAGCACTTGCAGTTATACTCCCTAGTGCAAGAGTTAATAAAGTTAATCTATTATTTTTGTGCATTTCAATTCAGATTTATATAACGTCAAATATATCATTTTATACTCTTTTAAACTTATTTTTTAGCAATATATTGCCCTAAAAATTATCAAAATCACAGATAAAATAAAAATAAAGACTACGCAACTCAAAAACACAAACCCAGACAGCCCTATTTTATCTGCTAAAACCATATAACCATTCTCCCTACTACTTAAAAGACCATTATAACTTAATAACAATAAAAAATCCACACCTAGATAGATGTGGATCCCTTATATACTTTTTATTTTATAACAGTGGAGTGAGTACTCCTAAAACTATCGGTGCTAATACAGCAGTAAATATCCCATTAAAGATCATACCCACACTAGCGAATGCACCGTATTTATTGCTTACTTCCATAGCTTTCATCGTACCCATTGCATGCGAAGAAGTCCCCATTGCTATACCTTGAGACATAGGATTACTGATTCTGGTCAAATTCATTACTTTAAACCCTATCATACTACCAAATATCCCTGCTATCATAACAGCAGCAGCTGTTACCGAAGGGATACCTCCTACTGACTTAGATATCTCTAATGCTATTGGTGTACTAACTGATTTTGGTGCTAATGAAAGTATAATTTCCTGATCCGCACCAGTAAGTTTAGCTAGTAAGACCACAGATACAACACCTATCACACAGCCAACGAATTGGCTTATCAAAATCGGCACTAATTGCTTGCTAATCTTTTCCCACTGTACGTACAATGGAACAGCTAAAGCTACAATAGATGGCTTCAGAAAAAAATCTATATACTTACCTGCTTGTTCATAATTCTCATAAGGAATCTCTAGGAATGATAGGTATGCCATAAGCACTACCATAGACAAAATTATAGGATTAAATATTATCCATTTTTTCTTTGCTGTTAATGTTATACCCAAGGCATATAGTGCTAAAGTTAAAAACAACAAAAATGTGGGATTGGCTAAATAACTCATTTTTTCTTTCTTAATAATTGGTGAGTAAATCCAGTAACAAAAATAACAATAACAGTACTGGCTAAAGTGGCCACGACGATAGGCACAATAGATCTACTAAGAATATCAAAATAATTTAGCATTGCAACACAAGGTGGCACAAAGAAAATCCCCATGTTTTTAATTAAGAAATCACTAATTCCTCCTATCGATTCAACCTTTACCCACCTTATTTTAAGAAACACCCATAATGCTATTAAACCTATAATACTAGATGGTAATTTTAAACCTGTTAGATAAACTACTAACTCTCCCAAGGCAAGACACCCAACAATGACTGCCACCTGCTTAATTAAATTCATTTTATACAAATATTTACCACAAAATTACAAATTACATTCTCCACCAAGCCACATTTACAGATAAAAATAAAGAATTTAACAAAACATTGAAACACCAAAAAGCCAATATAGACAAGTCTTGACAGCAACTTTCTTGACATTAATTCACCATAAAGGAACTCTTTTAAACAACAATAAGTCATCTAAATAACTATACAATCACTTATTCATTTGGTAACTTTTAGTTAATGTACATTAGAAGATTATGAAGCATCTTTGTCATGTAAAAAAAAAGAACATTATGTAGTAAGATATAATTCATTAATTGGTTAGTTAGAACAAAAGGAGAAGCCTAATACTAGGTTTCTCCTTTTGCTTTACTCCTATTTGATTTTCTATTCTCAAATACTTTCCTAAAAACACTACAAATTGAACCAAATATTCAACCATTAAGTGATATTTTCTAGTCATTTTTCTTTTATTATTGTTTATCTTAGTACTTTTACGACAAAATTCACGATTATTATGTCAAAGACAGTTCTATCACTACAAGGAGTTGATATTTTCCAAAACAAACACAAAGTACTATCTAATATAAATCTAGAAGTACAGAAAGGAGAATTCCTATATATAATCGGTAAAACAGGAACAGGAAAAAGTAGTTTTATGAAAACACTTTATGCTGACCTTCCTCTTGAAGTTGGTGAAGGATCTATAGTAGATTACGATCTTAAAACATTAAAAGAAAGAGACATTCCATACTTAAGAAGATCTTTAGGTATCGTTTTCCAAGACTTTAAACTACTTCCAGACAGAACAATCTATGGTAACTTACACTTTGCTTTAAAAGCTACTGGTTGGAAAGAAAAAGAAGAAATGGACAGAAAGATTCACGAAGTACTAGACAACGTGAATATGTTAGCCCATATAGAAAAAATGCCTCACCAATTATCTGGTGGAGAACAACAACGAGTTGCTATAGCTAGAGCATTATTAAATGATCCAGACCTTATATTAGCGGACGAACCTACAGGTAACTTAGACCCACAGACGAGTGCTGAAGTAATGGAACTACTGCTAAATATCAATAAGAACGGAAGAACGATTATAATGGTAACACATGATTATGCATTACTATTAAAATTCCCAGCCAAAACTTTAAAATGTGATGATGGTACACTATTCGAAGTAGTACACAGAACCGCACAACATCAATAAAATACAAAAGCTATCCAAGAGGATAGCTTTTTTTATATCTGATTGTGATTCCTCTTACTTCATTAAAATAAGGTCGCTATATGATACTGCTACTAAATCCTCCTCTTTAAGCTTTAACAACTCAAAGAACTCATCGCATTGCTTTTTTAAATCAACCCCTTGCTCTACTCCTATATTACAAGCTTCAACCTCCACAAAAGTACCAAGTCCTTCAACGGTATCTAAATGAACACTAACATTCTTATATTTAAGCACTTTTCGCACTTTAGAAACTCTTACCTTAATACCAAATTGAAGCTCTAATATAGCTCCTAAAGCAGCATCTTTCTCATGTTTATAGTAGATAACATCAGATCCCTTTGCATCTATCCCGTCAGTTCTATTATAATAAATTAGAGAGCTAAAATCATCGTACTCTCTTAATTTCACGCGTCCAATAGGTACATTATAATACGTATCTACTTGTCTAAAAACACCTTCTAATATAGGATTCAAAACACTCAAACGTTCTTCAAGTACGCCTAAATCTTTTGCATAAGCTTTAAACTCCACATTCTTTAATTCCATAATTATCTTTACAGTTTATCTCCAAAAATAACCAGAAAAAACAACTATAAACTATTGGAAAATAAAAAAGCCCTACACACTGTAGGGCTTTAAATATATTAAGTAAGATAAATCAGATTTGACAAACGTTTATTATTTTACTTTATTAACGATAGCTGCGAAAGCTTCAGGGTGATTCATAGCTAAATCTGCAAGAACTTTACGGTTCAATTCGATATTGTTAGCTTTTAATTTACCCATGAATTGAGAATAGCTCATTCCGTGTAATCTTGCACCAGCGTTGATACGCATAATCCATAAAGCACGGAAGTTTCTTTTCTTTTGTTTTCTATCACGGTAAGCATATACCATTGCTTTCTCTACCGCGTTTTTAGCTACTGTCCAAACGTTTTTACGTCTTCCAAAGAATCCTTTGGCTTGCTTCAAAATTCTTTTTCTTCTTGCTCTTGAAGCTACTGAGTTTACTGATCTTGCCATTTCTTAAAAATGTGTTTTTGTAGTGGGCGGTTATATCTCAAACACTTCCAAAATTTAATTTGCACCACTCCAGGGTTATTAAATGATTTTAACCGAAATTAAGATTAGATTAATCTTAATTGATCTTTGATACTGTTAGTATCTGCTTTAGACACTAATCCAGAGTGTGTTAAAGCTAATTTACGCTTTTTAGATTTTTTAGTCAAAATGTGACTTTTGAAAGCGTGTTTTCTTTTGATTTTTCCAGAACCAGTCAACTTGAAACGTTTCTTAGCACTAGATTTAGTTTTCATTTTAGGCATTATTTCCTAGGTATTAATGATTATCTTACTTAACTATCTTAATATACTATTTTTTCTTTTTAGGAGCAATAAACATAGTCATACGTTTACCTTCCAAAACTGGCATAGTTTCTACTTTACCAAATTCTTCAAGATCTTGTGCTAATCTCAATAATAAGATTTGTCCTTGATCTTTATAAATAATCGAACGCCCTTTAAAGAAAACGAAAGCTTTTAGCTTTGATCCCTCTTTTAAGAACTTCATTGCATTTTTCTTTTTGAACTCATAATCGTGCTCATCAGTTTGAGGACCGAAACGAATCTCTTTTACAGTGATTTGAGTCGACTTCGCTTTAAGCATCTTCTCACGCTTCTTTTGTTCGTAAAGAAATTTATTATAATCCGTAATTTTACAAACAGGAGGTTCTGCGTTTGGTGAAATCTCTACCAAATCTAACTCTAACTCTTCAGCTAAACGCATAGCGTCAGCTAATTTAAATACACCTGCTTCGACGTTGTCTCCTACAAGACGAACTTCAGGAACGCGGATGGCATTATTAATTCTATGCGCATCTTTCTTTTCTTCGCGAGGATTTCTTCCTCTGTTTTGTCTTATTGCTATGGCTATAATATTTTTTGTGCTTGTATATCAAGCGTTATACGATTCTTATTCTCCAAATTGTTTAACAGAGCTATTTACCTCTGCATTAATTTGAGCGATAAACTCTTCTATCTTCATTGTTTGATTAGACTTACCGTCATCACCATGTCTTCTTACAGAAATTGTACCATTTTTCTCCTCTTCCTCACCTACGATTAACATATAAGGATATTTTTGTACCTCTGCTTCTCTAATCTTTTTACCTATAGTTTCATTACGGTTGTCAACCACCGCGCGAATTTCGCTATTTTCTAGCAAATCTAAAACTTTTTTAGCATATTTTTCATATTTCTCACTCAAAGACAGGATTATAGCCTGCTCTGGCATTAACCAAAGTGGGAAATTACCTCCAGTATGCTCTAAAAGAATCGCGATAAAACGCTCCATAGAACCAAATGGTGCTCTGTGAATCATCACTGGGCGGTGTAGTTCATTATCTGATCCTTTGTAACTTAGATCAAAACGCTCTGGTAAATTATAATCTACCTGAATCGTTCCTAACTGCCAGCTTCTACCTAAAGCATCCTTAACCATAAAGTCTAACTTAGGACCGTAGAAAGCAGCTTCTCCACTCTCGATCACATAATTTAATCCTTTATCCTTAGCTGCATTAATAATCGCTTGCTCTGCTTTCTCCCAATTATCTACACTTCCAATGTACTTATCAGGATTGCTTAAATCACGTACTGATACTTGAGCTGTAAAGTTCTCAAATCCTAAAGAACCGAAAACATACAACACTAGGTCAATTACTTTTTTAAACTCTTCATCTAATTGCTCTGGAGTACAGAAAATATGCGCATCATCTTGAGTAAATCCTCTTACACGAGTTAATCCGTGTAATTCTCCTGATTGCTCGTAACGATATACTGTTCCAAACTCAGCAAAACGCTTAGGTAAATCTTTATAAGACCAAGGTTTTGAATTGTAAATCTCACAGTGGTGAGGACAGTTCATTGGTTTTAACAAAAACTCTTCTCCATCAACTGGAGTATTGATTGGTTGGAAGCTATCAGCTCCATATTTTGCATAGTGACCAGAAGTAACATAAAGCTCTTTTTGTCCGATATGAGGAGTTACTACTTGCTCATAACCAGCTTTTTTCTGCGCTTTACGCAAGAATTGCTCTAATCTATCTCTTAAAGCAGCACCTTTTGGCAACCATAATGGTAATCCTTGTCCAACTTTTTGAGAGAATGTAAACAACTCTAACTCCTTACCTAATTTACGGTGATCGCGTTTTTTAGCTTCTTCTAATAAAGCTAAATGCTCAGTTAAGTCTTTTTGTTTAGGGAATGAAATACCATAAACACGTGTTAACTGTTTATTCTTCTCATCACCTCTCCAGTACGCACCAGCGATAGATAAGATTTTAAACGCTTTGATAATTCCAGTATTAGGAATATGACCTCCACGACATAAGTCAGTGAATGTATCGTGATCACAGAATGTAATAGTACCATCAGCCAAGTTCTCGATTAACTCAACTTTATAAGGGTTTTCTTCTTTTTTATAAAACTCTAAAGCTTCAGCTTTTGTAGCAGAACGCATTTTAAAATCATGCTTTCCACGAGCTATTTCTAAAACTTTGTCTTCAATCTTTTTAAAGTCAGCATCAGTTACTTTGTAATCCATGAAGTCTACATCATAGTAAAATCCACTTGCGATTGCTGGACCAATAGTTAATTTGATACCTGGGTATAAATCTTGTAAAGCCTGAGCCATTACGTGTGAAGTAGAGTGCCAAAAAGCTTTCTTTCCTTCCTCGTCATTCCAAGAATATAAAACTAAACTACCATCCGTGGTCATAGGTGTCGTGGTTTCGATGGTGGTACCATTGAAGCTTGCAGAAATAATATTTCTAGCTAAACCTTCGCTTATACTTTTTGCAACATCGAAAGGAGTAACACCTGAGGCGAACTCTTTCACTGAACCGTCTGGTAATGTAATTTTTATCATAATAATTTTAAAAAATAAAATGCAAATATACAGGTTTTACCATAGAATCGCAACATTTACCCCTTCTTAACTCATTTTTTTTAACACTATAATCTTTACAATACGCATAAATCTATTTTATTAATAAACAGCTATTTATCTTTAGATCTTTTTTTCACAAATCACAACTACATATACTACAAAGAGTAAAAACACACTACCCATACAAAAAAACACTTACCTCCTACTCTATCAAAATAGAAAAAAATTAGATATCCACTCAGGACTGAAGGTATACAGACTTTATTCACTGTGTATTGATAGAAACTAATAGTAAGTACTTGTCCTATGTCTTAATATACATTTTTTTTACCACATTACCTACTCAAAATAAAACACTTACAAAAAACACACTAAAAAACTTCACTTTTTTATTCTAAAAAGCTTGCAAACATCAGACTTTGCCGTATATTTGCACTCGCAATACAGAAGTAAAGCAGACTACTGGAGAAATGGCAGAGTGGTCGATTGCGGCAGTCTTGAAAACTGTTGACTGTAACAGGTCCGGGGGTTCGAATCCCTCTTTCTCCGCTGATTTATAAAAGATAACTTTTTAAAAGTCATCAAAACAACTTAAAACCTATGATTCTCAAAGAGTTATAGGTTTTTTCTTTTTTAGGGATATCCCATTTTTTTCAAAAGTGCACCCAAAAAATACACTTGATTCGGTGCACAGAAAAATATTTTAGTGATGCGCACCTTCAAACTTAGCGAACCCTTACGCCAAATGGCGCCAGAGAGTTTTAAACTGTGATTTTGGAACGTTTTAATTCGACATTTATTAATATTTAAAAACAGTTGAATTATGTTAGAAAAACAGTTATCAATTAATTTCTTTCTTAAACCCAATAGAGAGAAAAGTGATTTAAGAGGTGTTTATCTTAGAATCACAGTAGACGGTATTCGCAAAGAGACTTCTTTAAGTCATAAATGGGATATCAACAGATGGAATCAAAAAGCAGGTCGTGCCAATGGCACTAAAGAAGATGCTAAAACGCTAAACTATCTCTTAGATACAATCGTATCAAAGATTACTAAATACAAATTAGAGCTCTTAAGCAACGAAGAGCCTATTACTGCTTCTGTACTTATGGATTATATCCAAGGCAAAGGAGCTAGTAAGGCTAAAGTTTTAGAAGAGTTTCAAAAGCACAATGATGAAATACTTAAACTTGTACCTAAAGAGTACTCCATTGGAACGCATGAAAGGTACGTAACAGCAAGATCACACGTAGCTGAGTATATCCGTTATGTATATGGTAAAGAAGATATAGAGTTTAGAGAGCTCAACTATGAGTTTGTAATTGGCTATGAGCACTATTTAAAGACTGTTAGAGCGTGTTCTAATAACACAGCTATTAAGTATATCTCAAACTTCAAGAAGATTGTTCTAAGAGCGGTTGCTAAGGGAATTATTGCTTCTAATCCATTTGTACAATACAAACCTAAAAAGACTAAGCTCAATAAAAAACCATTAAGCAAACAAGAGCTATCTATTTTAGAAAACAAAGAGTTTATTAACGAGCGATTAGAAACTGTAAGAGATGTATTTGTTTTTCAGTGTTATACAGGTCTTGCTTATATCGATGTGTTTAAGCTTAAGAAAAGCGATATTACTAAAGATGAAGAGGGTAATTTGTGGATAAGAACCAACAGACAAAAGACAGATGCTAATATTACCATTCCCTTACTGCCAAAAGCTATACAGATAATGGAAAAATATAAAGATCATCCGGATTGTACTTATAAAGATATAGTACTTCCCGTTCGCTCTAATCAAAAGATGAATGAGTATTTAAAAGAGATTGCCTCACTGTGCGAAATAAGCGAATTAAATACACATAAGGCAAGAAGAACTTTTGGAAGTACTGTAACTCTTGGCAATGGCGTACCTATTCACGTAGTCAAAGAAATGTTAGGTCATCACTCTGTTAAACAAACAGAGGAATACGCTCTAACAGAAGAAGAGTCTATCAAAACTGAAATGCAGATATTAAAAGATAAGCTTGAAGGAAAAGCAAATAAACAAACTGATAATTACACAGATTTATTAGAGAGTTTAAAAAAGCTAGATCTTGATAAATTAACCCAACTAACTAATTTTATTAATCAGTTAAATGGATAATAAAAACTCCCTTAAATTCTCTACACTTTCTAACAATTCAACTGTTGTATTTACAAGCAAGGAATTTAAAGGAGTCAATTTTTAACCTATTTAATAAGTAGAAATTTTCTACTTACTAAATAGGTTTTCGATCTCTTTTCTGTTGTAGTAATACGAGCCTAGTATTTTGCGATACTGCAATTTACCACTGATTCGAAGAGTTTGTAGTGAAGCTGGCGAGATACTTAGTAGTTGCCTTGCTACTT
Organism: Myroides marinus; assembly: GCF_900109075.1. Classification (GTDB taxonomy): domain Bacteria; phylum Bacteroidota; class Bacteroidia; order Flavobacteriales; family Flavobacteriaceae; genus Flavobacterium; species Flavobacterium marinum_A. The sequence goes on from NZ_FNYS01000005.1 coordinate 59,763, forward strand.
TAGCTTTTACCCATTCGGGTGAACACTCTTTACTCTGTTTAGCTAATAGTTCTTTTAGCTCTCCAATGATTGTTTGAGCAAACAGTCTTAAATCTTCTTTTGTGATTTGATTTTCCATGATAATTATCTTTAAGGTTAAACATCTAAACTAAGATCAAAACAGATGTAACTTGATTTTTGGCAGTTTTAGAGTCTATTTGGCGATGAATTTCCTATTAAACAACTATAATATTCTCTTATTGGGATATCTTACCGATTATTTTATAACTTTACAATTCAATCTTTTTAAATCATTGGCTTTATCTTTGAGCCTTCTTAACTCAGCTATTAATTATGGAACATAAAATACATCAAGGAAGAAATGTAAAGCGTTTTAGAGAAATGCTTGGAATCAAGCAAGAGGTTCTTGCTTTTGATTTAGGAGATGATTGGAATCAAAAGAAGATATCTTTACTTGAACAGAAAGATGTTATTGATAATACTTTATTACAACAGATTTCTAAGGTGCTAAAAATACCTGTTGAAGCGATTGAGAACTTTGATGAAGAACAAGCTATTAATATAATATCAAGTACATTTCATGGTACACAAGGCTTGATAAATTATAGTCCAGTTTTTAATAACAACCCTATTGATAAACTAGTTCAACTTCATGAAGAAAAGATTGCCTTGTACGAGCGTATGCTTAAAGAGAAAGATGAAATGATGGTTCGTTTAGAGAAGTTGATTCAAACGAAGTAAATAGATTATTAATAAATATATGAAAGCTTAACCTATGGTTAGGCTTTTTTTTGTGACTTATAAAGACAAATAGAACCTCATTAAGCCAATACATAATATAGGAGGTTTTCAGGAATACTTTTCTGAAAATTTTTTAATTATGTTATATAAACAAACCGTTATTAATGAGCTTTGGGAATTACTTCAAAGGCTTATGAAAGATGAAAGGTTACAAGATTTTATTCTTGTAGGAGGAACAGCATTAAGCCTGCAAATAGGTCATAGAATTAGTATTGATATAGACCTGTTCTCGATCAAAGATTTTGATTATAAATCGATATCACAACATTTAAAACAAAAGCTTAATGCCAATGTAAAGGAAATGTTTAATAATACTATTTTAATGGATATCAATCGAGTTAAAGTAGATATTATTGCACATAAATACCCTTTACAAAAAGAAGTATTGCATATAGACAATGTAAGATTAGCTTCTTTAGAAGATATTGGGGCAATGAAACTTCATGCTATTTTTCAAAGCGGAACGCGTATCAAAGACTTTGTTGATATGTATTTTCTTTTAGAGCACAATCCTTTGCAAACCTATTTAGATGCTTATAAAAACAAGTATAATGGTAATACAGCATTAGCATCCTATGCATTAACTTTTTATGAGAATATCTATCGAGATTTTGAGGTTACCTTGATGCATGGAAAAGAAAGTAATTGGGGTACAATGAAAGAACGTTTAGAAAAAGCTGTTGCAAATCCCTCTTTTAAATTCGATTTAGAACCCGATAAAAAAATAAACCAACATGTTAGAAAAAGAGGAATACGCAGATAAACAGTTGCTTAATCTCCATAAAATCACTATATTCATATTATGAAAAAAGAACAAAAACTAACTGATATTTCAACTTTAGGAACTCAATTATTTTGGGACACTGACATTAATAAGCTTGATTATCAGAAAGCATATATTCCCATTATAGTACGTGTAATTGAACGTGGCGATCAGAGTGAAATAGATGAAATCGTTCGGCTGTATAGCAAAGAAAAAATACTTCTTACAATATGTAAGGAGATTAAGTTCTTACCTAATTACGCTATTGAAAGAGCTATTAGATTTTTTCCAGAACTTAGAAAAGAAGATATGCTTTGTTATCAAAACAGAAAAGATAAATCCTATCATTGGATATAAGAAAAAGCTAGAGTACAATATTTTATGTATTCTAGCTTTTTTGCTTTATATATTCTGGTAATTAATACTCCTTTATCTTTACCAATTTTGCGACCTTCGGGAGAAAAACGAGTGGTCTTTGATACTGGAAAATTTTCAATTTGTAAGGACAAAGACACATCTCGATAATTTAGACGTCATTTCTTTGTGGATAAGAACTTCGTTTATAAATTAACCAACAAGCATCTAGTAGCTTATATAAATAGATAGGAGGAATTTGGTAATGTACTTCAAAAATTCGCTCTTCTTTTAAAGCATCTTGTATATAATCAGCTGAAAAATAATCTAAATCTTCTAGGCTAACCATTGTAAAAATATTCTTGAAGGTCATATAGGGATTTAAGTACTCTTCTAATGTGAGAGAGCCTAAGTAGAAATCATTAAAATTATCTGTTTTAGGGACAGTTAATTTTCGTTTTTCAAATCCTTTAGGCTTTTTAAAAATAGTATAACATGCTCTAAACACAGAATGGAGTATGAAAAATCTATATACCATATCCCCAGCAGTTCCTTTATACCGTTTTTTTATTTCTAATACATAATATGAATACTCATTTAAAAATGTCTTATAGCTTTCTAAGCTGTAGGAAGAAAACATCTCTTTAATAATTTTATAAGGGCATTTGATGCCTCTTTTAGTCCACAAATGTGATTCTAAAGGGATTTTGATTGCTTTCATAATTCAATTTTTTTAAGGTTTATATAAAAGTACCTTCTTACATATTGGTAAGCTATTCTATATCAGGGATAAAATATGCGTTTAATCAGCTTGAGTATTATCTTGATAAGTATTTAGTTCTACAATGCAAGTCATTAAATCGATGAATATGCGTATCATCTCAAACCAAATAATAGTTTCTTTATAATTTTTAGATTCATAAAAATGAACTTTTTGTAGAAGATATACTATTCGCTTCACAAACTATAATATCCTTTAATTGAATAGATTACTATAATTCAGGGTAAGAACTTGCAGTTACTAACCTAAAATACTGTAATTATGAAATCAATCATTAACAACCTTGAAAGCTTGAAATTATCAAGCGAACTAAAACACGAACTTGAAGAATTAATCAAAAAAAAATTAGTGGGATTTATTTTTTATTCACAGAATAACTTGCTCAATCATCCTATTATTACTCTTTGTTTTTACGATATTGATGAACTAAATAATATTCGTAAAAGCAAATGGATTACTAAAGGGATTAATCACTACCAAGTAAATATTTATTGCTTATGTATCAAAGACTTTTATCAATCTGGTTCTTTTCAGAATATAATGTATTCAACATTAAATTTTCAAAAAGAAAATCTCACTTATGGTTCTTTACTTGATGCAGAACCTTTGTTTAGTTTGCATCAATCCAAACAGAAAGAAAATGATTTTGAAAAATATATTTCTAAATGGTTTGCTAAGCATTACAAAAGAAATACTAAGTTTTTAAAGTCCTTAAAAAAGGAGTTAAAAACTAATCTTATAAATGAACAATCTGCTATGCTTGGTATAAAACAAGTAATACAAGATACTAAAGAAAGAGTTCTACCTATACTATCAGGAAGTATTCAGTGTAGTAATGTTTCTTTTCTAAATTTTGTGTTTAGTCATTGTTATCCTGTTCAAGATGTTTTTGAAGAAGACTTTGACTTTTATGCAGAAGATATGGTTTCATTATTTAGAGAAGAACTAAAACCAAAGAAAATTACTGAATATACAGAATCCAAAAAACAACTAACAATAGGATATTTCCTTACCATAGCTCAGGATTTTTTAGAAGCGATGTACATAGAAATGCCACATCGAATACTAAGTAAGTATAGACACATAGTAAACAAACAAAAATTATTATCATTAGATAACCCAGAACAAATAACGGAAATACAAGAGGTGCTTGAAGAAAGAACAAGAAAGGCTTTAGAGAAATATAAAAAGGTGAAGTCATTTTATCTAATAAAAAGAAGAGCTAATGAACAGATACTCTTAAGTTCTGAGCCCCCAACTCCCTATAAACTACATCTACTATTAATAGCAAGTGTTGAGACGTTGCACATCAATGAAGAGGGAAATATAAGACAATACGTTTCTTTTCATACTGAAGATTTAGTTGATGTAACCATAATTTTAATAAAAAAATCAAATTGGCATTTACATATACCTGTATACCATTCTTTCTTTAGAACAAATCTAACAGAGGATAAACTGTGGATTGGAGCACCGCTAATAGCTGAGAATCCAGATTTAGAAACGTTCCCATTAAGTGAACTTAAACTAAAATTTTGGACAGAATGTAAAGCAATGGTTAAACCTATTGTAAAAAGGCTCAGTTACCAAATAGAGGGCTGTCAGAGCGATGCAGATGTGATTTTATATAAGTATACCTTACAGCAACTTGCAATGGCTATACTTTTTGCTAAAATGGATTATATACCACAAGTACATACTATAAGTTATCTATGGCGTTTAATTCAATGGTATGTCCCAGAATTAAATCTTGTTATTGACTGTGACAAGGAGATAAGAGAAATGCTATTTGATAATTATACAAGTCTTAGAAATTATCCTAATATCAAATTCCCAACTGTTAAATACACAGAAGAACAGTGGAGCAGAGTTTATTATTTCATTTGTAAGATTTATGAGTTTGCTAAAGAGTGCTATCTACAATATGAAAAAGGCATATCTGATTTTGAGTGTAATAAAGGATTAAACAATATAGAAGAGACTCATACACAAAATTAATTAATAAAAAGGGAATGACTCTATTTGGCTAGATATGTCTTACAATACTTTGAATTACATTGATTTACTTTGCTTTAGAAAGTATTAAAAGAGTAGTATATCACTACTCTTTTCTTTTACAGTAATATATGGTTTTGAAAAAAGCAAGCAGGACTTGGGCAGAGCCCTAGTCGCTTGCCTTTTCACTGACGTTGCAAAGGGTTAGAGTATACTTAAGGTATACTCTTGGGCTTTCAGCCCTTATAAAGATGTGATTTGGGTATACTTAAGGGTATACTCTTTTTTAAGATTAATAAACTAAAAAAAGATAAGTATGAAGCAATTAGACACAAGTAGCATTCGCTTTTCAAAACCAGTTAATGAAAAGCTTGAAAAGCTCGCTTTAGGATTTAAGCGAAGCAAGAAAGAGTTATTTACTCAGATGGTTGATTACTTCTATAGAAGTAAAAAAGATCCATCAGACTTTGGAGATGAAGTTTTAAAAAGGGAATTATCCTCTGGAATCAGTCGGATAATCTCTTTTATAAAACAACAAGAGAAAGACTTCTTATTGCCAAGCTATACTGATGTAGGACTTTTAAAAGTTGCTATGGCTCAAAGTAATGATAAGCTCACTAAGATTGATACTCACTTAACTAGAGAAAGTGAGGTAAATACTGCCCTATTAAAGAACACAAAAAGTATAATAGGTGGAATAAGAGTACTGATAAATCATCAAAGACAAAAAGATGAACTCAAAGAGCAGTTTAGCGAACTTCTAGAGTATTATATTCATTCACGTGAAGAAATGGGTTGGACAACAGCTAATGCAAAGAAAGAACAGCTCATAGAGCATGTAAGACAATCTTTAAATAATATGTAGCTATGTTTATAAATATTACTAATTCTGAAACTGGAAGCAATAAAGGCAGTTCTGCAGGACTTGTTGAATACTTAGAGAAAGAAAACAAACTAAAGACTGATAACACAGAGAAAGAACTTTGGTATACAAATGACAGATACGATGTGTCACATCAAGAAGTAAGAGTTAAACTTGATAACAACGTAGCTAAACTTTGTAAAACGGATGATAAGTTTTTCTTAGTAAACATAAGTCCAAGTGAGAAAGAAATTTTCTTTTTAAAAGAAAAGTATGGAAAGGAAATATTACAACAGAAATTAAAAGAATATGCTACTGCTGTTATGGATGCTTATGCACTTAATTTTAAAAAAGATAGTATTACAAGTAGTAAAGATCTTCTTTGGTTTGGAAAGCTAGAGTACTTTAGGTATTACTCTATCACGGATGAAAAAGTAAAAAATGGAGAGGTGAATATTGGTGATATTAAAGAAGGTGAACAAATGCACTTACAGATTATAGTTAGTCGAAAAGATATTACCAATAAGATAAAGCTAAGTCCTAAGAATAATTCAAGAGGTAAAAACACAGAACACTCTGCTAAATTTGGTCAGTTTGACAATCTTGCTTTTAAAGAAAATAGCGAAAAACTTTTTGATGATATGTTTGATTATCAAAGAGGACTTAAAGAGAAACTTGTGTATTCAATAACTATGGATAAAGGAAGTGTTGAAGAAAAAAAGGTATTGAACATCTTGGAGCAGATTGAAGATAAACTAAACGAATCGACTAAAGAAGAATACTTTAAGCTTATAGAAAATATTTCATTGGACTTCTCATTAGATTTAGAAAACATTATTGAAGTATTTGACTCTAAAGGTTCTGGATTACTTACAAGTTTATTAACTGCAGAAAATAACGAGTATAATGAGAATATAAAATTTTCTAAAAAGAAGAAATTGAGAAGAAATATAGGTTTAAACATTAATTAAAATGTGTAAAATAAATAAATTCCACAAAGAAGTTAATCTTTGAAAACTGTGTTTTTTCACAAAGTAAGATGTGTAACTATTTGAATTTTAATAAAATATAAAAGGTGTTTTAATCGTATAAAAAACAGAATAAAATAAGTTATCGAAAAGGTAACAACACGTTAAGTTGTTGTGAGGCACTCGAGATAATATTCAAGCTTTTAAAACGACTTGCCATTGCATATAATTAGAAGACTACTCAGAAGTCATTAATTTTGTAGACTCAAAATATTGAGGCGTTTACGGATTTCCGTAGTAGGGATTCATAAAATTGCTTTATGTTTGAAAAGAAAAACAGTATTGTTTAATTATTTTACTATATATAATAGGTTGGTACGTTAAATACTTAATTGGAAAAACTAATCATATTAGTAACAAATTAATTAAATAAAGATATAGGTGTGTTTTCACAAACTTAAACTTTATATTGTTTCGTAAAAAACTCTGTTATGTGCAATTTTATTAATAATCGTAACTAATATATTAATGGGCTATATTCAAAAATTAAGAATAAAATATTCGATTTGCAGATGAGTTTTCTTTTAAAGAGCTTTTTAAGTATGCTTTTAAAGCTGAAGTAAAAAGTAGTTCTAAGACTAATGCAAGGCGTTATGATTTGGTTTTTAACGCGCTAAGAGGTAAAAAAACACTTTTCCCTTTTGGAGGAATTAAGCCAATAGAGGAGGATTTTGATGAAGATGATTTGGAGGGGGGAATTGTACTGGAGGGAATGGCAAACCGCATTTTCAAATGGTGTACTGATGATTGGTATGATAAAGCAGATGGAAATGCTCTTGTAGGTCTTGCAATCCCCGAAAAGGTTAAGAAATTGACTGATTATCCAAAGTGATTTTTAATTAAATAATTATATAATGAGAAAGTATATTTTAATGTTATTAGTATGTTTTTCTTTTTTCAGTTGTAAAGAAAAAGAAGTTGATTTTTCAAAAATTCAAGAACGAAATGGAGTTTATTATGAAATTAATAGTGAAGTGGGGTTTAGTGGAATAGCTACGTCATATTATGGGAATGGACAATTAAAAGTGGTAGGGACTTTTAAAGATGGAAAAACACATGGCTTAAGTAAAGAATATTATGAGAATGGACAAGTACAAGGGGAATTCAATTTTAAAGATGGAAAAAAAGATGGTTTGCTTAAAGAATATTATGAGAGTGGACAAGTAAAATTGGAGGGAAATTATAAGAATGGAAAAGAAGATGGTTTGGCCAAATTTTATTATGAGAATGGACAAGTACAAGGGAAAATAAACTTCAAAGATGGAAAAGAAGATGGTTTAGCTAAATCTTATTATAAGAATGGACAAGTAGATGAGGAAATAAACTTCAAAGATGGGAAAAGAGATGGTTTGGTTAAAGAATATTATGAAAGCGGACAAGTTCAAGCTGAAACAAACTTTAAAAATGGAAAAAAAGATGGTTTGGTTAAAGAATATTATGAGAGTGGACAAGTAAAATTGGAGGGAAATTATAAGGATGGAGAAAAAGATGATTTATTTAAAGCTTATTATGAGAATGGACAATTACAATTGGAAATGAATTTCAGAGATGGAAAAGAAGATGGTTTGCTTAAAGAATATTATGAGGATGGACAAGTAAAATTGGAAATTATTTTAAAAGATGGGAAAATCATGTTCTAATTATTATGCATTGATTTAATTAATTTTGCACAGGAATCACCTGTTCAGTTTAGATCGGAATATCCACTTAATGGTGAATCAATGAGGAAGACAAACTTTTAGAGTTTAAAATAATAGACTTAAAATATTGAGTGGTTTACGGATTTCCGTAATAGGATTAACAAAAAGTTTTTTATGTTTGAAGAGGAAAATTAATTTTGCTTTACTATCTGTGATTAAAATAGTTTATTAAGTATATAGTTTACTGAAAACAAATTATATTAGTGGAGAATTAAACTAAATACATATATATGTATGTAATTTTGCGAAACTACACCGTGTTTTGCTTCGTAAAAAACAATGTTAGCAAAAATTATTAACTAAATCTGATGAAATAGAATTTTAAAAAAATCTTCAATATATTTAACTAAAAAATGAATTATGGCAATAACTAAAGGTGATACTACATTAAGGTCTGTTAGTGGAATAAGTGCAATAGAAGAACAAAGAATTTTAGATTTTTTACAAGGTGCAGTTTATTGTTGGTGTAAGAATAGAAAAGATGAATGGTTTTCTTTAAGAGAACTTATGGGTGGAGATAATTTTTATTGGGAAGAAACACCACTTATGCCATTATATGAGAAACATCGAATTGCAGGATCTAGTGATCCCGTAAAATCTGCTGGAAAAGACTGTGGATGGATGTTGAAAAAAGTTATAATTAATGATAGTAGAAATTTCGAAACTGATAAGTTTGAAATGACTAGAAAATATAAATGGATATAATAACTTCCGCTAACATCAGCTTGCTGGAAATGCGGTTTTTTTGTTTGGATTGAACACTATTGTTTTCTAATCCCCAAAAGCTGTCTATATTCGTATTTTTTGTAAGTTTACAAATAGTGGAACAGCTTTAATTTCGTTTGGGTCTGAATTGAACATTCACTCAATTAAAGTCCGCACTTCGCCAAGCTAATCGCAGTTAGGCGTAATTTAATAAAAACTATATGTCAAAGAAATATCATCTAGAAATCCCCAAAGAAAATATATCAAAAAAAGAAATAAATAAAACAGGCTTTGGAGAAACAATTCCACGATTTAGTTATTCTGAGCATGGAATTATTTTACGTACTAATAAAGAACAATTTAAAGAAAATGAATTTTTAAAGAAAGATTTAAGTGTTCTAAGTAATTTCTTTCTACAGTTAACAACGCTTGACAATATCAATATTAAATTACATGTTCCTAAAATTGAAAATTTAGGTTTTGAACTTGTATCATTAAATTACGATAATAAATCAATTGCTAATTTTAAAATCGACGATGAAAAGTTCCATGAATTCGAAGCAAAACTAGAAGAGTATATTTCTAGTCCTGAGAATAAGTACAAAACTTATTTCTCAGCAATTGAAAGTATTAGAGCAATACCTAATGAAACAAAAATTTCTAAAGAAATTAATATCAATTCAGAAGACAGATACGATATCCTTATCAATTTTTTTGATGGCATTAAGAATGATGAAATTAATTCTTTAGAAAGACTAATAAGAAATGAATTTGCCCAACACAATTTTGAGTATAATTTTTCAAATATAGCAAATCGAATAGTTACTATTAAAACTCAGTTAAATGGCTTAGAAATTAGTGCTATTTTAAATGAGTTTAATTCAATAAAAGAAATTACATTAAATCAAAATTATTTCATAACAAATTCTGTAAAAGGAGAATCTATCACGGCCGATATAACATTTGAAGATGTCTTATCAAGTTCAGCAATTTGTATTTTTGATTCTGGAATTACAAATCAAGGTAATATTATACCTAACTATGTGCGAAATCGTATAAATTCATATTTACCGTCTGGTTCAACTTCACCTCAATACACACATGGTACATTTGTCGCAAGTAGATGTATTTACGGTGATGATATTGAGTTTCAAATAACAACTAAAATTTTAAAACCATATTGCTATGTTATAGATGTACCTGTTTTTGGTATTGATAGCTCTGGTAACATAACTGGATTGAATGATTTTGAGTTAGCCATTGCAATAACAGAAGTAGTAGAATCACTTTATAATGATGTAAAAGTTTACAATTTATCACTTGGCAATCCAAAATCTTTAGAGGATAATGAACGGTCGCATTTAGGAAAAACTCTTGATTTTTTATCTAAGGAATTTGATGTTTTATTCGTAATATCTTCGGGTAATATAAATTCAAGCTTAGGAGATTACCCTGATAACCACTTTTCAAATCCTAATGCAAGAATTGGTTCACCTGCGGAATCATTATTAGGACTTACGGTTGGATCAATTGCAAAATATGACGATAATGGTTCACTGACTAAACGAAATTTAATTTCTCCTTTTTCAAAAATTGGCCCTGGTACAGATGGTGGCTTGAAACCAGAATTAGTTTCACATGGCGGAAATCTAATGTCTCCGTATACTTCTTTTCATCGTATTTCATCATGTGGGCTTTATCATGATGGCATGAGTTTATCTTATGATAATGGTACAAGTTTTTCATCACCAATAATTTCCAGATATGCACAAATGCTTTATGATTACTATCCATTTGCAAAAACAAACTTGGTTAAGGCTTTATTAATCCACTTCGCAGAAAGAAGAGAAATTTTTGAGAATTTTGATTTCGACTTTAAATTTACAGGATTTGGTGAACCCTTAATACAAAATGCTTTATTTGCAAATAACACAGCAACTTATCTTTATCAAGGTGAATTAGATATGGAAAATTATGATTATGTAAAATTTAATATTCCAAATTCATTTTCTGACTCCAATTCAGAAAGTAAATTAAAACTAAAAATTACAATTGTATATAATCCTGAAGTTAATTTAAATAACGATAGTGAATATTCTAAGACAAGACTTTCTGTAAAACTTGTAAAAAACACTACTTCTGGACTAAGAGAAATAAGTCTATCTAATTCAAATATATACACTAAGCAATGGAGCCCTATTTTACAATTTGAAAAATCTTTTACTAGAAACTTTGATGCAGGTGAATGGGAAGTAGCTCTTAGGCTATATACAAGAAGTATTAATGATTCTAATTTCAAACAAGATTATGCTATTATTATTGAAGTTATTGACGAAACAGGTAAAATAAATGTGTATGATGAAATAAAAAATGATGAGAATCTAAATTATAATTCATATGAAAATGAAGTAATAAATATAAACTACGCCTAACACTGGATTGATAAAATACACATTTTGGAAATCAATTAAAAAACTTTCTTTTTCCTCAAAATCAATTATTAAATAGTATATTTGATTCTGAATCAAATGATTCCAATCATAGTTTAAAACTTTCGTAATAAGGTGCTCACATCAATTTAAAAAAGTGAACATCCCTATTTATAAAGCATACGGAGTAAAAGAGGCTAACCCTCTTTCTCCGCGAAGAAAACCGATAACGAGAGTTATCGGTTTTTTTATTTCTAAAAAGTAACTGAAAGCTCGCTTTCAATGTTACTCTGGAAATAAAAAAACCGAAATACCAAATGCAATGAAGTATTGACTTTCTTTGTGTCAGTTAACTCCTTATGGAGATATTATTTTATCACTTTCCTTTTTTCTCTATATCCTCTAACAAACTGTAAATTTTTCGAAAGTCTGATTGATAACTATTTTCAATTTTACTTACTTTTTTTTCTTTCAGTTTCTTGTTTTCAAATATAAATTCTGTAGTAACTATAAAGTCTTTCAATTTCTCAGAGTAATATAATATCTCAGTGTTTTCAGAAACGCCTATACTTAAAGGGGTTCCATATTGTTCGATTATCTGTTCTTTGCTAACTCCCAATGTGATGAAGTTTAAAAATTTACTTTCATTTTTAATTGGAGTACTTATACTTGAACACGAAGCCATTAAAAAAGGGACAATCAAATAATATAATTTATTTAGTTTCATTATTTCTCGTTTAATATTCTATCTATTTTCATTCTTGTTCTTAGAACACATATAATAATATGTATCTAAACTACGTTATTAACATTAACTCTAATACTAGTCTTATTTGTACTATGCTATATATCCCAAAAATAACCTTTTAAAATCAGTATCAAAAAAGCCCTTATTTTTTTGTTTAAAAGTATACATCTGACATTTACTAGATCTTTTGTGTTTCATCCTAAAAACCGCCTTCCTATTTTACCATTCATCTCTATTTACTATCCCATCGTTGGGTTATTGGACTACTCGTGGAGAATAACGAGTGTTTATTAGACTAGAGACGCTATTTGTCCAACAATTGACCAAGTACTCATTAATCACTGTCCAACATAACAATTCGCTGGCATTGATATATAATACCCTAACTATACCTCTACTTAAACTCACTTACTTACATAAATAAACACCATTTCTCCACTCTCTCATCCAATATCTGACGTTTAGTAGACCTACTAGTCTCATACTAGTCCACTACCTGTCCTAAATACGGTCGAGTAGACTGTTTTTTAGCCTTCTGTCCCTTTGTTTTTTGAAAGAAGTAATATTTATTTTTTCCACAATACGACTTGCTTAAGATCGCTTTTAGGTATAAATAATGAACAAATGTGTTCAGTATTCAAACAGGGTTGTTCAGTCTGTCATAAAACCATTAAAACTATCTGTAACTTGCCATTAGCAAAACGAGATAAAACCTATTCAATTCTTTATCACATAACGCTCAGTAGCTTATAAAATAAGGATTAAATAAGTTTTTAGTTGGGGTGAATCCATAGTGTGTCCATTGTGCCTCCATTAAAAAAGGGGTTTTTAATAGACGCATTATACTCGTATTATACTTTCACCATTTTAGCACTCAGACTAATTCATTCTTAAAACTATTTTACAATCCAAAAAACAACAACAATTATGGCAAGAGTAGATTCACAAGGTCATTTTAGAGGAGCATTAGGCCCACTTAGTGCACGTCTGGTTAATGGTCAATACGTCGTACAAACTAAGGGCAAAAAACCTAAACAAACAGAAGAAACTAAGAAAGCAGCTTCAGATTTTGGTTATGCTTCTAAAAACTGTAAGATTATTCGATTAGCTATCTGTGAGATTATCTATAAAAATCACGACAAAGATTTCTTTAGGCGATTTACTACCTCAGCAAGGAAACTTCTCAAACAGAACACAGAATATTCTGCAGGTAAACGCACCTTCTTTAACATAAATATGCAAGGTTTAGTAGGTTTTGACTTCAATATGAATAGCCCTTATCGAGAATACTGTACCCTACCTATACAAATACAAACGATAGACAATAACAAAGTAAAGCTAAATATAGAATCGTTTACTCCCCATGATTATTTTAATTTGGCTAAAAGCACTGCTGAAATACAATTAAATTTTACGCTTATCAGTACACATCTCAAAGAATTCACATCTTTAGATACCAAACCTTTCTCCCTAAAATTTAGTGAGAACGCTATCGTCCCTACACAAGAATGGGAGGCTGAGATAGCGTTAAAAGATAGTTTTACAGTGATAATCGCTGAGATATGGCATACCCACACTACACTAGCAGATAAAAAGGTAGTCATTAATAATAACGAGTTTCACCCAAGTAGTATTATCTATGTGAATAACGGCATGGAATAAATATCTCCTCTTTAATAAACCGATAGTTATTGCTATCGATTTTTTTATTTATAAAATATAAGCACTACATTAGTACTATAACCAAAACACATTACACTCAAATTAAAACTCAATGAAAAGACTTTATGCCTTACTGCTAGTATTAGCCATAAGTACAGCCCACGCACAAGAAGCGACTGATACAGTCACAATCAACCGATTCTTATACAACACAAAGATCCTAAAAGACAAGTTGACTCCTAACAAAATGACTGAAGGAGTAGCTACTCTAGATATCTACAATACAGAGTCTAGATTTATGGATCTAAATGCGGTAAAAAGGACTGAGATAGAGGTAAAATTACAACAAGATAAGACCTTATCTGCTAGAGATAAAATGACGCAATTAATGGTGTTCAAGGTCGGTTTTACTTGGTCTATTTTTAGTACAGCAACAGATAATACTATGTATAATGAAGTAGCTAGGTATCGCTATGCTTATACAGAAGCAAAGAATAGTGTACAATGGGCTATTGATCAAGAAGTAACTTCATGGGAAGGATATAAAGTACAGCAAGCGAATGCCTTTATTGATGGTCGTATGTGGAATGTCTTATTTACTACTGATATTCCTGTACTTAGTGGTCCATATAAGTTCAATAACTTACCCGGTTTTGTGGTAAAGGCTTGGGATGATGAGATGCAATACATATTCGAATTTGCAAGTACTCAAAAAGTAAGCAGTACATGGGACAACCAAACGTACCAAAGCAAATACACAACAGTCTCTAAAGAACAAGCAAAAAAAGCATTGAGAACACATTATAATAAGAGTCCTTATGACTTGCTATTAGATATCAACCCAAAAAATGCAGAACACAGAGATCAATACCCTGCTGATATGATGAAAAAGCTTATCTTAACAGCTAATCCTATAGAAAGAGATTTCTAATCTAATACACAAGGCGTTAAATCTAATGATTTAATGCCTTTTACTTTATCCTTACTAACAACTTAGCAATCTCTGATGCATTGGGAATAGCCAACGAATGAAGTACTTTCTCTATCTTCTCATAGAACACAGACACTGTAATCTTGATGGATTCAAGCTGACTAACAAGTTCTGCTTCTGAGATTGTAAACTTAGATACTAGGTCTACAGGAGCTTCTCCAGTATGTTCTATATAATCAGAGAACATCACTCGTCCACTCTCTCGTCTATAATACACCCACGGATGACCTATCCACAGTTGTTGCCATATATTGTCTTCACTAGACGCTATTGTTTCCCATTCATTTAGACTGTCTAGATCTCCACAGCACATAGGTTCTAGATAACACACCTCTCCTTCACTGATAACAAGACCTCCTGACATCTTTACAATCTGGTCTTCATATTCATCTAATTCTATATCTTCTAACTCCTTCTGAAGAATAACGACTAAGTTCTCTGTAGTTAGCTCCTCTATATCTACAAAGAAAGATCCTTCTCTACTTGCTTTTAGATTGCCTAATCCGCTATCTGATATACTATTATGCCAATAGGTATTCCATTCCTTAGGTGAATCTATAGCATTACCTAAAGGTGATTTATACTCTTGGGTAGCATACGCAAAAGGTAATAGCTCTATAACACAAGTTAACTTCATTATCCTTTTATATTGATTTAAAACCTTAAAGATAATAGACTAAACTCAATATGCACTAGACAACCTCATCTAAGAGGTACAAGAACCTCTAATACACGATTTAACATTCGTCACCTCATCCTTAACCTAACTAAAAAAAATCTAATAAACTTTACTTATTTTTTATACATTCGCATTATTACTCACTAAGTAGTGATAAATATAAAAACGCTATTCTATAACTAATCTTATGTTGTAATATGAGTGACAACTGTGCGAATTGCAGTCAATTAGTAACCGAGAACTATTGTGCAAATTGTGGACAAAAACGCTATTCTCGTATAGATAAACAGTATCTATTAGAAGAGCTGTATGAAGTACTCATCTATGCTAATAAAGGCTTTATGTACTCTGTACTTAAGGTAGCGATGAATCCGGGTAAAACAGCTAGAGAGTTCCTAGATGGCAACAGACTAAAACACTATAAACCGATCTTATTAGCCTTCGTACTAAGTGGAATATCAGCTATTATCTCTTTTCAATTTATAGAGTTAGAAAAGGCTATGCGCTTAATCTATTCACAACAAGAAGTAAACAACAAACTCGCAAATGAGTTGGTGGCGTTTTCGGTAAGTTATAACTCCTTTTTGATGCTATTACTTATCCCATTCTTTGCGTTACTTACTAAAATTTGTTTTAACCGATGGGGACAAAACTACTATGAGCATATAGTCATGAATTCTTATATATTGTCTTTTATCACGATATTTAACATTGTGGTCTTCTCTCCTATCGCTTATTACTATAAGGATAGTCCTACTACTGTTATCAATATCTTTATGATATCCTTAGCTACAACACCTATTATACTTACATGGTTCTTTAAACAGTTCTATAAAGAACATTCTTTAAAGAGTATAATACTACGCTTATTACTATTCATAGCCCTTGGCATTGTACTATACATAGCACTAATTATTCTACTAATAGCCTTAGGGTTCTTTGTTGCAATGTTATTTGGCCCTGAATTACTTCAAAATATTAAACCCTAATCCTATACCCCTTATAGGTATTGGGTTAATACAGAATACCGATAATACCTTAATAACTAACCTCACCTTACTTATGCAAAAAAACAAAAAAACATCATTTATTTTTATTGTCTGTGCCTTAGTTATCGGCTCTGCTTTATACCGCCTTTTTGATCCTAGTACTTCTAAGTTCGAGAAGCCTGCTCTAGCAACGTTATATTCGATAGCCTTACTATTTAATATCGTATGTATCATCCGAAACTTCAGATATAACAAGAACTTGAAGGAATAAATATCAAGCAAAGCGAATAGCTTTGCTTTTTTATTAAACAAAGTTTGAAAATTATAGCCATTGTAGTAATACTTTTATAGTTTTACTTATTACAACCAACTCTTTATATTTGTTATATGCATAACACTAGACTACAATATTCTGACATTTTATTCTTATATCAGTACTTTCATCAAATAGATCTTTCATTAGATAGAGCAAGATGGACTACTTGGCCTGACTTACAACAATACTATAAACAAGAATCTATCTCTCCTCTTTTAATTCTTCAATATTTTCAACAAAAGTACCATATAACTCAAGATGAGATAGAATCAAATTATTCATATACTTCACAAAGAAAATTTAAAACAATTTGGTTACAAACAGCATTGTTCAAATACTATGTTTTAGAAAGAGAAGCTCTTATACATATATGCCACCTCCTTATAGATTTCGATAAGATTCTTGAATCTAAGAGTGAAAAATATATAATTGAATTTGAGATTCTCAGACAAAAAGTAATTACTTTTTATCTTAATCCATTATACCCAATGCTTACTATAAAGGATAATAATACAAGATCTGTAGAACATTACTTTCAAGCATTTAATACTACTTGTATACCTTTATCTAAATATATACCTAAATCGTTTTATAAGAACCTTCTATAAAAACATAGTTAACTTACAATCACAACAAAACAGTCATTACTCCTCATCTCTAACATACTTAGACATAAATAATCCTAATATTAGACCGCTAATAAGCCCACCTATATGTGCTGCATTATCTATTCCCTCTGATAATCCCATCAATAGGTTAACTCCTATAAATGCACAGACAATGATTAAGAACCTTTTATCCATATCACGTGGTACATTCTTTCTTAATAAAGAAACTAGCAAGAAACCATATAACCCAAAGATAGCTCCTGAAGCCCCAACACTTATTGTAGCTTTATACCACCATATATTACACAAACTAGCAAATACACCAGAAATTAAATAGACTGCTGCATATCTAATACTTCCTAAGTACTTCTCTAGAAAGATACTTATGAATAATAGCCCTGCCATATTAACAAAGAGATGCATTAGCCCTCCGTGTAAGAAGATGTTAGTCAGTAACCTCCACCACTGCCCTTCTAATACTAGTGGGCGATAATTAGCTCCTATATCGAGTAAATCTTGGCTTCTTATAGAAACAGCTTCACCATAAGCAAACAGCATATAAATGAACAGGATAATATTCAGGTTAAGAATAATTGGGGTGACAAAGAAGCCCTTTTGTGGAACAAACAGATATAACAACTCGTTATTTCTCTTCGTTTTATTAGTCTTAAAATTTTGAAGTCTAGTTTTATGAAATTTAGGTTTGAGTAATAATATAAAAAATAATAAAATTCCTCCTCCTAAAGCAAGTAGTATCCACTTCAGAGTTACTTTATTTCTATTTTCAAAAGCCTCTGTATGTGCTTCAAAGAATAATACACCTCCTTCTATACTCTGACCTTTATTCTGTAATGCAGTTTGAAAATCTCTACGTTTACCCGTATTTCCTAATACTTCTAAAAACGTAAAGTCATTAAAGGTTTCATTAGAAAAATCAATTTCCACTCTCTTTAAAAACCTCCTATACTGATACTCTTTTTCACTTTGAGAACTTTTATTATCAATCGTCTTTGAATAGTTCTTTGCAAGCCAATACTTGTGATTTGATTCTAACTTAGTACTAAATCTTTTATGAATAGGCATAGCAACGTAAATATTCATATTGAAGTTATCATTGTGCCTACCTGATATAGATAATATTTCTTCTTTCGCTATATTATTCTTGTCTATATAATATTGACCTAGTGTGTAGTACTTAGTTTGCTTTTGATTAACTAACTGTGTCACATCTTCTAGATGAGTTAACTTTCCTGTAGAGGTAAGTAAGTAATTCTGTGTCATTATTGTCGTTCCCCACATCGTTATTATAGCTAACATAGCATATAGAAAATGATAATTTTCGTTCTTAAATTGCAATAACTTAATTCGTGGATATAAGAGCCAATATACAAGTACTGCTGCCAAGCCCATAGGTATCCAAAAAGATGTAATATCTTCCTTTATATCCACTCTTAACTGAATAGTTACCACCCAATTTAAAAGAGTATACCCCAATAAAAAGAAGAATACTATACCTACAAAAGGTAGAAATATCAATCGCATTTTCTCTAATAGTACTTTCATTGGTATTGAGTAAGTTAAATTAGGTTTTACAATAATAACCTTAATATCTCTGAAAAATTGTATCCCTTTTTTATTACCCTCATTTTGGATACACATCTCTTTAATTTGGAAACATTTGAGCTGAGCAAGTTTTAATTAAAGCCCTTAAATCTAGCGACATAAAAAGGCTAAAGTCATATTATCACATTAACTATCAACAGGATAAAGGTTAAAAAAAGTTTAAAGTTTTAGGCTGTTATTCATATCCTTTTAATTTTGTTATCACACCATTTAGTCCCTCCTTATAGGGACTTTTTTTTATACAACCATAACATTAACCTAAGACTTAAAACCATTTTTTTCAAAATGAGAAAATTCCTATTACCTATTGTTATCACCACAATAACAATCGTTATCTTATCTAGACTCTTCTATCTCCAAATAGTAGATGATACTTATATAAAGAAATCAGAAAACAATGCACTTAAAATAGTATATGAGTATCCTGAGCGAGGTTATGTATATGATAGGAATAATAAGTTACTGATCGCTAATCAACCTTCTTATGACATCATGGTCATCCCTAGAGAAGTTAAAAATATAGATACGTTAGCGCTGTGTAATCTACTTGATGTAACTAAAGAACAATTTATAACTAAGCTTGAAAAAGCAAAAGTATATAGCCCTCGCCTACCTTCTGTATTCTTATCAGAATTAAACAAAACAGAGTATGCCGCGTTCCAAGAGCAGATACACCACTTTAACGGTTTCTACATTCAGAAAAGATCTTTAAGAGACTACCAAGTTTCTTCAGGAGCCAATCTATATGGGTATATACGTCAAGTAAATGAGCAAAACATCAAAGCTAATCCCTACTATCGTTCTGGAGATTTAATAGGTATACAGGGAATAGAACAAGAATATGAAGAGATACTGAGGGGTACTAAAGGAGTTAAATATATACAGAGAGACCGATTTAACAGAGAGATAGGCTCGTTTAAAGAGGGAATCTATGATACAATAGCACAAAAAGGTGAAGATATTACGTTAACCATAGATACAGAGCTACAAGAGTATGGAGAATTACTAATGAAGAATAAACGAGGAGGAATCGTTGCGATAGAACCTAAAACAGGTGAAATATTAGCATTAGTCAATGCCCCTAGTTATGATCCAAATTTATTAGTAGGTCGTGAGCGCTCTAAGAATTATACTGAGTTATATAGAGATTCTCTAGCTAAACCACTTTATAATCGAGTACTGTCTGGAGAATACTCTCCTGGTTCTCCTTTTAAATTACTTACTGGACTAATTGGTCTACAAGAAGGTGTTATAGATACACATACTACATTTACGTGTAATAGAGGTTTTTATTACGGTAAAGGAGCTTGGATGGGATGTCACGATGTAGGTACTTGGAACTTAAATTCGGCAATAGCTAAGTCGTGTAACACTTACTTTGCTAATACTTATAAACGCATTATAGAGAAGTATAAAACACCAACAGAAGGAATTAATAAATGGAGTCAGCACCTTCACAGTTTTGGTTTAGGAGAATTTCTAGGTTATGATCTACCAGAAGGAAGAAAAGGTCATATTCCTGACTCAGATTATTACAACAGATGGTATCCTAATGGAGGATGGAAAAGTACAACGACTATTTCAAATGCTATAGGACAAGGAGAGGTTATTATGACACCTATGCAATTAGCGAACTTCGTAACTGCTATAGCAAACAAAGGATATTATTATACACCTCATATCATCAAAAATATAGAGCACCATAACATTGATAAAAAATTCACAACTAAGCATGTAACATCAATTGACTCACGTCATTTTGAACCTGTTATCAACGCTATGAATGATGTCTTTAATTTTGGTTCAGGAAGATCTGTAAAAGTACCTGGCTTAGAAATATGTGGAAAAACAGGAACAGTAGAGAATTTCACTAGAATAAATGGCAAGAGATACCAATTGACAGATCACTCCGTTTTCGTTGCATTTGCACCAAAAGACAATCCAAAAATAGCAATCGCTGTATTTATAGAGAATGGTTCTTGGGGAGCTACTTGGGCTGCTCCTATTACTAGTTTGATGTTACAAAAATACTTGTTACCTGAAATTGTCAGAAAAGATCTAGAGAAAAGAATGTTAGAAGGAAGTCTTCAAAAAGAATATGATAAAGTACTACAATTACATCATAAAAAAGACATACCAAAAACTACTTAAAAACACCATAAATAATTGTGATTAAGAGTATTTATGTCAGTATCTTGCAGTTAGAAAGAGAAATAATATAAGCACAGTAAATACTGGTTTATTGACCGTGATTTGTTGTGTACTAAACTTAATCAAAGGTAAAATGGACAAAAAATTAGTTGTGATTACAGGAGCTAGCTCTGGATTTGGAATGGAATTAGCAATAGAGTTTTCTAAAAGTGGACACCCACTGCTATTATTAGCGAGAAGACTAGAAAAAATGGAAGCATTAAACCTTCCTAACACAATGTGTAAGAGTGTGGATGTATCTGACAAGGCTGCCTTTGAAGGAGCTATCAGAGAAGCTGAGGCTGTATATGGCAAGACAGACTTACTAATCAACAATGCTGGAGTAATGCTATTAGGTGATATCGCTACACAAGATCCTAGCGAGTGGAAACAAATGCTAGATATCAATGTACTAGGTGTGATGAATGGGATGCAGGCAGTAATGACGGACATGAAGGAAAGACAAGGTGGTACTATCATTAACGTGTCTTCTATCGCAGGAGTACTTCCTTTTCACAATCACGCTGCTTACTGTGCTAGTAAATATGCTGTGAGAGGGCTTACACAAACTGCTCGTCTAGAGTTGAGTCCTTCTAATGTACGTGTAATCTCTGTAGAGCCAGGTGCTGTAGCAACTGAACTACTTAGTCATACGACTAGTGATGATATCAAAGATGGGTACAAAGAGTGGATGAAGAACTCTGGTGCTAACCGCATTCAGGCTATTGATGTGGCTCGTACTATTAAGTTCGCTTATGACTTGCCTCAGAGCGTTCTTTTAAGAGAACTAATTATCTCGGATACTAAGCAAGATGCTTAACATAATAAAAACCGCTTGTCATCATAATTAGATTACAAGCTGTTTTGTTATCTAGCAACTGGCTCTAATACAAAAGAGTATTCTGTTACTTTAATAAATCTGTTCTACTCTTAATATTTAAAACCTCATATATAATCTTTAGGTGATATTTGACTGTATTTTCTGATACAAACAAATCATTAGCTATTTCTTTATTTGTCTTTCCTTGTCTTACTAAAATAACTATTTCTTTTTGTCGATCAGTTAATAAATTCTCCTTTTCTACTCTTGTCACTTCTTCTTTACTAATAAGAGATTCGTAGTCTTGTCTAAGCCTCTCATTCTCCTTTGTGATACTTTTCTGTTTGACAATATTCCTTCTATACTTAACAAAATAAATCCCTGTAACAATAAGAACAAACCCTAAAAATACTTGTAAGACTTTCTCGATATATCTTTTCCTTTTTAATGAAGCATCTTCTTCTAGTAATTGCTTTTCTAAAGTATTTAAAGAACTACTTAAATTAACAGTATCAAACCTAGTAGCTAACACTAATACTAATTGGCTTGTTTCTAAACTTTTTCTTACCTCTCCTATTTGCTTATAATAAATTGCCATAAAACGATGCAATTGTATTAGTTCACTATTCCATTGGAACTGCTCTGCATAAGTCACTCCATTTTGATAACTATCTAGAACTTGATTGTGTTTACCTAAAAAAGCATAAGCTCTTAATAACTCTTTATAAACTACTGGTAAATACTGTGGATAATCTTTTTTAAGTATATCTATAGATTCCAAGAAACGACTCACAGCCTCTTGATAAACTTGCTTACCTTCTAAAGCTTCTATTCCTTTTAAAAATAGATATAAACCTAAATCACTTGCCTCTAATTGAGTTTGGTCAATCTTTAATAAATTTAATTCGTAGATAGCTTGTTTATACTCAAGTTTTTCACAGTAAGTAACTGCTTTTTCAAGTCCATACTTTCTTGTAATTTTATCTTTCTCCGTACTTTTTAAACCAAACAGAAAAGCTTCCTCTAGATTATCTAATGCTTCACTATAAATAGCTAACCTCTTAAATAGTTGATATCTCAAATAATAAGCATTGCTCTTATCTATATTTTCACTATTCTTATCAGAGATAATCCTATGCAACCTAACAATAGAGCTTTTATAGTCCAACGCTAAATTGTTTTGTTCTATTTCCTTAGCTAACTCCTTGTAATCAATAGTCTGACTAAAAACAGTTATACTAACAAAAAAGAACATCATAAACCAGATAATGTTTTTCATAATTATAGATCCTCTCTACTATTGACGTTTAATACTTTATAAATGTTTTTTAAATGGTATTTAACCGTATTCTCAGAAATATATAACTTCTCACCTATCTCCTTATTTGTTTTTCCTTGCTTGACTAATTCAACAATCTCTAATTGACGCTCAGTTAATTGTAACAGTTCACTGCTATATTGTTGAATATTAGGCTCAGATATAAAAGACATAATATTATTCCTTAACTGCTCATTTTCTAATCTTAGACACTCTTTTCTCTCTTTGGATTTTAGAATATATCTATAGAGTAAGAAGAAAATTATAATAACTATTATACAAATAACAATCATCACAACTACAGACACTAAATGCTCCTTTTTCTCTTGATCAATACGCTGATTATGTAACTTTGTCTCTAATACATTTAGGCGACCAATCGTGGTTCTCTCATCATATTCCTTAGATAATAAATTACATATCTCTTGTGTTATCACAGCATTTTCATAATCTTTTATTTGATTATAAAAGTAAGCCAAGTCATAATACATATTCAGAATATAGATATCCATATTATACTTCTTTGCATAATAAAGCCCTTGATCAAAACTTTTCAACGCTTTATCATACTGATTCATTTGTCTATATATATCTATTTTCTTCCTATACATTAACGGAAGATCTACAGGCTTTTCTTTTTCGAGTATTTCAATAGCATTATCCAAATATTCTATTGCTTTTTCAAAGTTCTCTTCCTTTGATTCAACAACTGCTAACACAGCTAAATAAAAAGCATGAGTATTAGGAGATATATGCTTTAAATCTTCTGATTTAATCTCTTCTAATATAGTATTAACTTCAGTAAACTTTAATTGATCAAAAGCTATAAAGAGCTTCTCTAACTTAACTTTTGAAATAATTACTTCTCTATAAACATCACTTTTAAGTCCTTCTTTAAGTGCTAAGTTTAAGTTAAGTTCCGCTTTATCATAGCTAAACAACCTCTTATAAGTAATGTATTTAAAAAAATAAGCTTGATACTTATCGTAGGCAGTAGCTTGTTTACTGCTAATAATTTCTTCTAATAATATAATAGTGTCATCATACTTGCCTACATTATTAAAAGAAGTAACCTTCTGAGATATTTCTTCAAAATTATAAGATTGAGAAAAACCTTTTCCTACAGATAGAAAAAGAAGAAGAAAAACAATTACTCTAAAAAACACTTTAGTCGGCATGACCATAAAATTAATTCGGGCAAAAATATCCAATTGCAAATTAAAAAAACAATAATCAATCAACAAAAAATCACATTCATTGACTATTTAACCTACAACTAAAACTAAATACAGGTCAAAAAGAGAATAAATAAATTATTTATATCCGCAATTCGTAATTAAACCACTAAACAAGATTTTAAATAGTTCAACTACAAAACCCAAAGAAAACCTAATAAAATACTGAAAATCAACAACAAAACAAACAAACTACCCGCGGGTAGCCAGCTTCTAAAATAGGCCTAACAAAGAACTACCCCCTTAACTACCTACCTAAAAATTTGTTTTGCTACAGCTGTTAACGAGTTTTGCGAACAGTAAATCATTATTAAAACAAATCAATATGAAAACAAAAACAGTCTTCTTGTTTTTGATGCTTTCTAGTCTATACACACTAGGACAAAGCAAAATTAGTGTAGCCTTTATTCCTATCACTTATGACTCTAACACCATCTCTGGATCAGATGCTGTTATTATACAAGAATCAATACTTAACTCATTTGTTGAGACCAAAAAATTCACAGTTGTAGATAGAGAAAAACTATCTGAAATAGAGAAAGAAAAAAAACTACAACGATCTGAAGCATTTATGGATAGTAACGATGTTATAACAGATGGTATTAGTAAAGGTGCTAGTTATCTTATCTCTCCAAGTATTCTAGGCCTGCGCCATACAAATACTAAAAAAGAGTGGGAAAGCATGTTACAGGTACAAATAAAAGTATTAAGTGTCTCTACTGGAGAGATTCTAGCGACTGCAAGTGTAAACAGCGACTTTATTAAACCTGACAAGATAGCTCTAGATGCGAGATCAAAATATGCTTCTAAAAAAGAAATTAGTGAAATGACTAATCGTCAAAATAGATTGCAAAAAGAACAAAAACACAAAGAAGATGCTTTCATACTTGCACTAGAACGTCTTAGTGACAATGTCAAGGTATTCACATCAAAACACTTCCCACTAACTATTGATATTGCCAATTGGGACGCTAAAAACAAAAATATTCTAACTATTGCTGCAGGATCAAATATAGGTATAATACCTGGCCAATTATTAGATATAATGAATATAACAGAAGTAACAATAGGAGATAAAACTGTACAAAGACGTCAAAAGGTTGCTACGGCATGTATCACTAAAGTAGATGACGCTTATTTCGCTGATGCAGTCATTTTAAACTCAGAAAAATCATTTAAAAAACTTCATGAAAGTAACGCCTCTTTTAAAGTAATAACTAGATAATTCAAAATTTAAAATCATGAAAAAAATTTATTTAACAGTAGTACTATTCTCATTATTATTAGGTAGTTGTGCAAAAAAAATGTACAGCCCTTATTCAGATTCTCAAGTAATTAATCATGCTACTCAAGGCTCTGTAACTCTAAAAGGTTATGGAGATGAAGTAGATGGTAAAAAGCAAAAATCAAAAGAAGATGCCGTAAGAATGGCTCATAAAAAAGCAATACAACAACTACTATATTTCGGATTTGTTGGTACTGACTTTAAAAATCCAATTATACGTGAAGGTATCAGTGTAGAGAATAAACATAAAGCATTCTTTGATAAATTCTGGAATGGGGGTTACGAACACTTTGTAACTAATTCTAAAGATGAGTTTTATGACTGTGTAGAAAAAAGTAATTGTGTTAGTGCTGTATCAGTCTTTACTTTAAACTACAATATGCTAAGGCAAGAGTTAGAAAAAAATAATATAATTAATAAAATTGGTTTCTAATGAGAATATTTCAAACTCATTATATAACCCAGCTAGTAGTTCTACTAATGATATTTATTATCAGTAGCTCTACATTAGCACAAGCTCCAAGTATTGCTGGTACAAGGAGTGACGAATCAGTTAGAGCTGCTGCTAAGATAATGGTTATTCCTTATAATAAACAAAACGAAGATATTCGAACTGTATTAGACGAGAACCCTTACATTAGAACAGCTGTTTCTAAAGTAAAAGAAGCCTTTGACCAACGTGGTTGGTCAACGGTTGACTTTGTTGCCAATTTAAGAGCTGCACAAGCTAATGCTGCATTCACAGTAGATAGACAATCTAATTTTAAATCTGACCTTTTAACCACATCTGGAGCGGACTTTTATGTACAGGTAGATGTTCAATTAACAACTGATGAAACAGGTACAAATACTGTATTAAACTTAACTGCATTTGAGACTCATACAGGGGCAAGTTTTTCAAATAAGACTGGTACAAGTAAATTTGTAAGTAATGACTATGAAAAACTAATTTCGAAAGCATTTGATCGTATTCAAGAAGAATTCTTAAATACCTTAATGGTCAAAACAGATGAAATTCGTGAAATAGGTAGAGCTACAATAGTAGAGTTTAACTTAGATGAAAACGCAACTATTGACTTTGATAGTGCTCTAGATTCTGGTGAGTATCTTAATGAATTAATAGAAGATTGGATATCTACAAATGCTTATAAGGGAAGAGCTAATCTAACAGGTATCTTAGATAATAAAATGCTCTTTGATGAAGTAAGAATTCCTCTTTATGATCAAGAAACAAATAAACCATATAATCTAAACCGTTTCGCTACTGAAGTTATAAGATATCTTAGATCTAAAGGAGTGCAAGCTTCAAGAAATATACATGGCCAAAAGATGTATGTAACTATTAAACAATAATGATGAACTATAAAATAAGTGCTTTACTAATTACCCTTTTATGTCTGTGGTCTACTATTATTTTTGGACAGAAAAAAACATATAAAGCAAATTATGTAATAGATATACCGATAGAGAATCAAGTAGCTAGCATATCTCAATATGAATATCTAACTAATATTTTAAAAGAGAACTACACTGGTGGTAATCTATTTTCAAATCAGAGTCCTTATGTACTTATCCCATCAATTAAAATTATTAGTGAACAAGTTGCTGGTGAAGTACAAATAGTAAAAGTTATAAAAATAGAGATAGGATTAGTCACTCAAGGTAAGAATGATAACTTTACTTTTAAAAGATTTAAGCAATCTTACATTATAACAGCAGAAAACAGATCTATTGCAATCGATAAAGCCTTGGATAGAGTTAATAATGAACAAAAACTTGCTACTTTTTTTGAACAGAGCAACCAAAAGATACTTGAATTTTATGAATCAAATTGTAGTAATGTTTTAAACACAGTAAAGGTAAATATTGAGCGTAAAGAATACCTCAAAGCATTTGACTTTCTACGCTATGTTCCTGAACCAACAACTTGTTTTCAAGAATCTGAAAAACTAATAACTAAGATATATGCTGACTCCAAAGAAGAAAGTTGTAGAATATTAGTTCAAAAAGCACTTAGTGAGGAAGCTCAGAGAAATTATACTAAAGCGTTATATTACTTACAATTTATCGATACAGGTACTACTTGTTATAGCTCAGCTACATCTTTAGTAAATAAAATTAGCGAACGAATTGATGCTTCTGTCTTACGTGACTTTGAAATGGAAAAGCTTAAGTTCAGTAAATTAACTGATTTACAAAAAATAGAAATAATAGCTAGAGAAGCTAATTCTATTGACTTAACAATAAACGACTAATGAATTGATTTGTTTACTAAATAATGTGATCGTAATTAGGGATACTCATGTACCTTAGTTACGATTTTTTTGTTACAAACTTATCGCATAGGCTATAAATAACACTAAATGTGAGATACTAGCAATATTTAATATGAGATATCTATTCTGTTTAAAGGACTCTAATATTACTAGTGATATGAAAGGTAGGTACAGTAAAACTACAACTAACCAATCTTTAAAACTCAAAACTAACAATCCATATAGAAACAACAGTACCACATAAGCCACATTAATGATATCTATAGCTTTTTTGCCTTTATACAGACTTCTACCAACATTCAACAGTAAAAAAGGTAATCCAGTACCTAAAAAGTAAAAAAACACTCTCATTCCCTTTCCTCCTTCTTTCAATAAAAAAGGGTAAATAATTACCAGTGCAATAGGTAATAAAGTAAAATAATAGAGTCTTAATCTTCTTTCCATACTCTTATTGATTGATTTTAGCTTTTAGATATAATTCATTACTAAAACTAATCAAATTTTTATTAAAAACATCGCATATTGAACTTAATATATTATTAGTACTAAAAATTATCAACCTTTTACCTCTATCATAAAGCAAGCTATCAAACTCTTCGATTAGAAAATTATTAATGTTATATACTAATCCCCTATTTATATAGTTATTAGTACTAATAAGAACTAAATTTGAATTAAAGATTACCTTGAAAAAGATTATTACAAATAGACTTTACCTAATTCCCTTCACTGTAGAACTATGTGAAGAGTTACTTAATAACAACATTAGTATATTAGCACAGTATGGACTAGAACCTTCTCTAGGTTGGCCAGATACAGATATGGTAGAAACTTTGCCTCGTATTCTAATCAACTTAAAGAAAGTACCTGCTCCTACAGGTTTTGAGTCTTGGTTAATTGTAAATAAAGAGAACAATACTATCATAGGTGATATTGGCTTTAAAGGAGTACCTAATATCGGGGGAGTCATAGATATCGGCTACGGGGTTGTGGTACAAGAACGTCAAAAAGGCTATGCGAGCGAGGCTGCTGAAGGATTGATCCACTGGGCTTTTACGCAGCCTTATGTAAAGAGCATTACTGCTCAATCTCTTACTGATAATATAGGATCTGCCAAAACTCTAGAGCGATTAGGTTTTAATAGAACAGGGTTATTAGGGAACTTCATTCAATGGAGGTTGTTTAAGAAAATATAAATAATATGATAAAACAGATTATATATACTCTATTTATTACTTTACTTATTAGTAGCTGTACTAATAGTAAGAGATATATAAAACTGACTAATAAAGAGATAGTTGAGTTAATAAAACAAGATGCCTTAAATAACAAAGTTTGTAAAATACTATCTCCTAAAGGAGAGGTCATTGATTACAAACAAGCTGTTAGTTACTCTCCTTCTAAATACTATGTAGATAGATACTTAGACACTAAAAATGATTCTATCATCTTAAGATTTAGAAAAATTAAAAACACAGATATTACATTCAATAAAACGCTACAGTTATACCATACTTATGGCACTTATGCTGATACAATAAATGCTAAAATGAATATTGATTGTAATCAGTTAGATAGACTTCTAAGTGAAGCCTCTTTAAAAGATAAAGAAAATAGACTTAGTGGTACAATAGATCCCAAAGTAGATGCTTTAAATCAGAGATTGTTATTTAATATCTTCAACTCATGTGACTTTCATTCTTCTATAAAGAACAAACAAGAAAGTAGTCACAATGCCTTAACTATACTACTACATGCTAATAGTGAGTATCAAAAAAAATACTTACTCCAAATCAAAAAAGCAGTAAAACTAGGTTATCTTGAGTCTAAACACTTAGCTTATCTCTATGATAAAATAGCTGTAGGTGATAATCAACCTCAGAAGTATGGTACACAGTCTACAATAGATAAAGATGGCAACACAATATTACTACCTCCCTACGATAACTTAGACAAAGTAAATAAACGAAGAACTAAACTAGGTTTACCTCCTATAACTAAATAATATCAAAAAAAACAACCATAAGTAATCCTTATGGTTGTGACGTTCAAAAAACAACTTATACAAATGAAAAAAAGTTTATTTTAAACATTGCTTTTTCTGCGAATCATAATATAAGATGGCTTACCAAATGGAGCCATCATAGACTGCTCTTCTACTTTAAATCCCCACTGTTCTAATGATGGAATAAGTGGATCCGATTGTAATACCTCTGTCCATATTGCGTCATAGTTACGCACTAAAGACAAGCTCTTATTCCACAGAGAATCTCTCACCTCTGCGTTATTATGATCCGCACTAATATAAAAAGGAGCATAATTAATTACTTTTAAATCTTTTAGTATTTCTGGACTAGGCGTTTGTTTTATCAATACATATCCTACAGGTTCTTCTTTAACAAAGACTGATAACATCTGAGTGCTTAGATTATTTAATTCTAAGATAGCCTCTTTCGCATCGAGTTGCGTAGTTATATAATTAGTAAGATTATCTGCGTTTACCGTTTCTTGATACTGCTGAGTATATTGAGTCTTGCGAAGACTAAACAAATGTCTAAGTCCTTCTTCTGATGCTATTGTAAATTTTGATATAATATCCATGGTATTCTATTTTATTACTTATACAAATATAGAATTCCATTAGATATAGGTATCGGTACAGTATAGTAAAAAACTATCAGTACATAGTTTACCTCAATACCTTACCTATCCTTTGAATAGCGTTTAAGTGCTCATCTGTTAATTGCTGGGAAAACACAGCTCTAAAACAAGAGTCATAAGCATCTGTAAATGAAAAAGTATCACCAGGAGTAAAATAAACTCCTTCTTTTTCACAAGATTTATAAAATAAGTCCACATTTGCATTTATAGGTAATTGACACCATAGACTATATCCGCCTTTGGGATAAGTAAGCTTAAACTCTTCAGAAAAACTCACTCTAAACTGTTCTATCAATCGAATACACTGAAACTCTAATTTAGAACGAAACACACGCAGGTGTTTGTCATAACTTGAGGAGTTAAGTAACTTAATCATTACCTCTTGATTTATAGGAGATACAGATCTCCCTATAGAGAATTTTACTCGTTCTGCTTTTGAGAAGTATTTACTAGCAGCTAACCATCCTAATCGCAGTCCTGGAGCTAAAGTCTTAGAAAATGAAGAATAGGTCAACACTAATCCTTTTGTATCAAAGCTGCGGATATTACTCGGTCTATTACCTTCGAAATACAAATCTCCATAGATATCATTTTCTATAATTGGAACATTGTACTCTACAGCAATATCATATATTCGTTGCTTCTGTTCATCTGTCAATAATAGACCTGTAGGATTGTGAAAATTAGGAGTAACTACAATAGCCTTGATAGGGTAGTCAGCACATACCTTAGCAAGGTATTCGATATCTAAACCATTAGGATATCGCACAGGTACTTCTACAGTACGCAACCCTAAACTAGCGAAAACCTCTAGTATAGAGAATACACAAGGACTCTCTACTGCTACAATATCTCCAGGTGATGTAACAGACGCTAATGCGATATACAATGCCTGCAATGCTCCATCAGTGATAACTAACTCATCAGCTTGAATAGTTGTCCCATATAAGGCTGCGCGACTAGCTATTAGATCTCTCAATTCATTAGAGCCATTATTAGGGTAATAACGCAGTAAGGAGGCTCCTTTCTCTCGGATAACTTCCTGCATCGTCTTCAATACTAGTTTCTGTGGTATAAATACATCTGCTGGAGTTGCTACGTTTAGAGAGGCTTGCTCTGAATGTTCTAACTTATTTGAAGTCAACAATACTTTCTCTCTAAAAACCGAGTCTCTAGGAATAGCATTTAACGCTGTAGAAGATATCTCACTATCTATATACGCTGCCACAATATAACCAGCACGAGGTAGACTCTGTACTAATCCCCTAAAAACAAGGTAATCATATCCACTCTGTACAGAGCTAGTACTTAGCGTATATTCTGCTTTTATAGCGCGAACAGAAGGTAATTTATCTCCAGGTTTTAAAAGACCTTTTCTTATTCCTTCTTCTATTTTATCTGTAAATACACTATATTTATACTGCTTCATAATCTACTATCTGTACCGATACAAAGATACAACTATTCAAATTTATGCTAACTTAAACAGTACAGAATCCTTTAAAAACTTTACCTTAGTGCACTATAAGCCTATTTTACATTCTATATGCAAGACTCAATAACAACAACAAATCAACACTACATCAATAGCTTTATAGCTGTATTAGAAAAAAGAAAGAAAATAGCCTTATGGGTTCTAATCACGATAACAGTACTAACCCCTCTTATGTTTTTCCTAATTACCTACAAGGAAACGATGTCTTATGGAGTAGAGAAATTAGGTATAGACAGATATCAAGAACGCATAACTTCTGCTACTTATCACAGTTTATTCTTACTAGTAATAATAGGTTCGTTAATGGGGTTAATGTACTATGTCATCCATTTATTTTTTGACAGATATATTCCAATATTAAAAACACTGAACAATCGTTATATCGAAAAACTAAAATCATATAATGATATATACAGTCCGTTTTACCAATACACTTTACCCATTATATTTAATAACAATAATGTGTATATAATGACTGGAACGATGACAGTTCTTATACCTGAACATACATTACTCAGCTTTGAACTATCAAGAAAAAGAGGAAGAAGATCTTCATTCTATCAACTAAAAGTACAAACCAAAGCAGATAAACAATATAAGTTCCATCTATCAGATAATGCAACAGCTGCTTCTATGATAAAAGAAGATCTACAAGCACTACTATAATTCTATTATAATAAAACAAATTTGATAATTATCTCAATAACGAAACTACTTAATGTCCTTCATATCTGTTGGGACAGTAATTACTTCTAGCACATTAGCAATATCATCTATCTTAATACCTGTTAATCCATAGCCATAATAAGCACCTGTGTCAATGTTATAAGAATTACTCTGTTCTGTATATTGAGGAAGGGATTGATGTAAAGGAGTATGTCCGTGAATCTGAAGTTTGTCTTAGTTTACCAACTCATTTCTATTCCATAATACACCATCCCAATTATCCTCCTGATAAGGATATTGGGTATCAGATACACCTGCGTGAGTCACTATAAAAATGCTGTTTCAAAGACAAGTGGTAATTGTTCTAGTTTAGGTAAGAGTTCTGTAAGGTCAACACTGTGATGTTCAAAATCATCTAAGGTGGCTAACCCACACTGTGAGGTCCATATCTCATGATGTCCATCTCGAATATACTAGATTAATTCAGCTTCGTGATTGCCTTTAAGTATAGTAACAAATACTGATGGATCATTTAAAAGAGACAAGCACTTATCAACTACTAACCAACTGTAGTTACCTCTATCTATTAAATCTCCTACTAAGATTAGGTGCTCTTCCTGAGGATTCCATTGCTCTAAGAGAGCACATAAAGTGTGATAACATCCATGGATATCACCTATGATAAAATAGTTCATACAGTTGAGTTAAATACTGTACAAACTTATGAAATAAAAAAGCTCCTACTCAGTAAGTAGGAGCTTTTATTATTATTGTTTTGAAGCCTCTAAAGATGCTTTTCTAAACTCTTTTAAAAGTTTCTCAATAGATAAAGATGCTTTACGAGCTCTTGTACCTGCAGCTTTATTTCCGTTTTCTGATTGTAAAGCTGAATCTTGTTTGAACGCCTCAAACTCTGCGTTAATTTTTTCGATTAATTCTTTCATGGTAATTTTTACATTTTAATGTCTATACAAAAATAGAATATAATCTCACATAACCACAGTATTTACTGACTTTTTTGTGATTTTGGTTCTCTATTTTTGCACTTGATTTTTTTACAACTTCGTCTATTCTGACCACAAAAAACACTAACTAACTAAAAATCAACACAATTAACATAAAACTCTTCTAATACCTTGTAACTACTGGGCTTACCAAAAAATGATAAATAATACAATAGTATAAATGCCCAAAAAGGTAATACAAAGAACATTTATAAGCTAAACTTCTAATATTACAACTATAAAAGCCTACAAAACTATAAGCTTAAGTGCAATATTGGGTATGGCTTACCCTGCCCATCCGTTTCAGAACGTCCTATCTGTGCAAAACCTTGATGCAAATAAAAGCCAACTGCTTGATCATTCTGTTCATTTACATCTACTTTATTGACATGTAATCTATCTTTCGCATAGTTGAGCAATAGTTTACCTATTCCTTTCCCTCTAAAATCATTGTGAATAAACAACATCTCCAAATTCTCATCTGCTACACCTATAAATCCTGTCATTTGTTCTTCACTATTTATATATACATAAAGCTCTACAAATTCAAAATAATTAGGTATTGTCTTTTTAAAATACTCAAAATCCTCTCTTGCTAAAAAATCGTGTGTATTAATCACCGCACTTTCCCATATATCTACTAATTGAGGATATTCACTACTCTTTACTTTTCTAATCATAATCTATATATTTAATAAGGCAAATTTCTACTCTTCATCACTAATAACACTGAACCCAAGTTAAAAAATGCGTTTGCGGATTCTACTTAATGCCTGTGGAGTGATTCCTAAATAAGATGCTATATCTTTTAGGGGTATGTAATTTATAGTTGCACCATACTCTTCTAGTAACTTTACATAATACTCTTCAGGAGAATACTTAATTAAATCAATATTACGCTGTAATAAGCGATTTAAGAGCATTGCTGTCAACTGACCAAATATTACCTCAAGTTTAGGCATATCGTTATACAGAAGCTCTACTTGTTCCTTACTAATGCGATATACAATCGAATCTGTAACAGCCTGAACAGAAAAGTTAGTCTTTTCTTGAAGAGAAAAAGATATATTAGACATCGAGAAAGTCCCCTCTTTACAAAACCAAAAGGTCTGCTCCACTCCTTTGTGATCAAGCGTCCAGCATCTAAATGTTCCCTGGAAGACAAAGTAGCTATAAGGTTCTACCTCCCCTTCCTTTATTAGATATGTATTCTTCTTTACATGAATTTCTTCAAAATAGGAGTCAAATAACATCAACTCAGAAGTAGTAAACAAAGAAATATCAACGCCAAACTCTTTTAGTAACTTCTCTAGTAACATAAACTCTCTCTTTAATGCTATAAAAATATAAAACCACTTTTACAACTCAAGCTATTTTATAAAGAAAGAGAAGTATTATCCTCTCTAAATAACTATATCTTCAAAATCCCCTCAAAAAAGACAATTTTTTACTCCCTCAAAATAAACAAGTTACAATAAACAATTAGAAAAGTTGTCCTATATTTTCAAAAAACACTTGCAAACCCCAGTATTTGCAGTATATTTGCACTCGCAATACGGAAGTAAAGCAGACCAAAGGAGGAATGGCAGAGTGGTCGATTGCGGCAGTCTTGAAAACTGTTGACTGTAACAGGTCCGGGGGTTCGAATCCCTCTTCCTCCGCGAAATTATAAATGATAACCTTTTAAAGGTCATCAAAACAACTTAAAACCTATGATTCTCAAAAGAGTTATAGGTTTTTTCTTTTTTAGGGATATCCCATTTTTTTCAAAAGTGCACCCAAAAATACACTTGATTCGGTGCACAGAAAAATATTTTAATGATGCGCACCTTCAAACTTAACGAACCCTTACGCCAAATGGCGCCAGAGAGTTCTAAACTGTGATTTTGGAACGTTTTAATTCGACATTTATTAATATTTAAAAACAGTTGAATTATGTTAGAAAAACAGTTATCAATTAATTTCTTTCTTAAACCCAATAGAGAGAAAAGTGATTTAAGAGGTGTTTACCTTAGAATCACAGTAGATGGTATTCGTAAAGAGACTTCTTTAAGTCATAAATGGGATATCAATAGATGGAACCAAAAAGCAGGTCGTGCCAACGGCACTAAAGAAGATGCTAAAACGCTAAACTACCTCTTAGATACAATCGTATCAAAGATTACTAAGTACAAATTAGAACTCTTAAGCAATGAAGAACCTATTACTGCTTCTGTACTTATGGATTATATCCAAGGTAAAGGAGCTAGTAAAGTCAAAGTTTTAGAAGAGTTTCAAAAGCACAATGATGAAATGCTTAAACTTGTACCTAAAGAGTACTCCATTGGAACGCATGAAAGATACGTAACAGCAAGATCACACGTAGCTGAGTATATCCGTTATGTATATGGTAAAGACGATATAGAGTTTAGAGAACTCAACTATGAGTTTGTAATTGGCTATGAGCACTATTTAAAAACCGTTAGAGCGTGTTCTAATAACACAGCTATTAAGTATATCTCAAACTTTAAGAAGATTGTTTTAAGGGCAGTTGCTAAAGGAATAATCTCTTCTAATCCATTTGTACAGTATAAACCTAAAAAGACTAAGCTCAATAAGAAACCATTAAGCAAACAAGAGCTATCTATTTTAGAAAACAAAGAGTTTATTAACGAGCGATTAGCAACTGTAAGAGATGTATTTGTTTTTCAGTGTTATACTGGTCTTGCTTATATCGATGTGTTTAAGCTAAAGAAAAGCGATATTACAAAAGATGAAGAAGGCAATCTATGGATAAGAACCAACAGACAAAAGACAGATGCTAATATTACCATCCCTTTACTTCCTAAAGCTATACAGATAATGGAAAAGTATAAAGATCATCCTGATTGCACTTATAAAGATATAGTACTTCCCGTTCGCTCAAATCAAAAGATGAATGAGTATTTAAAAGAGATTGCCTCACTGTGCGAGATAAGCGAACTAAATACGCATAAAGCAAGAAGAACTTTTGGAAGTACTGTAACTCTTGGCAATGGCGTACCTATTCACGTAGTAAAAGAAATGTTAGGTCATCACTCTGTTAAACAAACAGAGGAATACGCTCTAACAGAAGAAGAGTCTATTAAAACTGAAATGCAGATATTAAAAGATAAGCTTGAGGGAAAAGCAAATAAACAAACTGATACTTACACCGATTTATTAGAGAGTTTAAAAAAGCTAAATCCTGATAAATTAACTCAACTAACTAATTTTATTAATCAGTTAAATGGATAATAAAAACTCCCTTAAATTCTCTACACTTTCTAACAGTTTACTGTTGTATTTGCAAGCAAGGAATTTAAGGGAGTCAATTTTCAACCTATTTAATAAGTAGACATTTTCTACTTACTAAATAGGTTTTCGATCTCTTTTCTGTTGTAGTAATACGAGCCTAGTATTTTGCGATACTGCAATTTACCACTGATACGCAATGTTTGTAATGAAGCTGGCGAGATATTAAGTAGTTGCCTTGCTACTTTTGCCTTTACCCATTCAAGAGAGTTTTCTTTGCTCTGTTTAGCTAATAGTTCTTTTAGCTCTCCAATGATTGTTTGTGCAAACAGTCTTAAATCTTCTTTTGTGATTTGATTTTCCATGATAATTATCTTTAAGGTTAAACAACTAAACTATAACCAAAATAGATTTTACTTGATTTTTGGCAGTTTTGAGGCCTATTTGGCTTTATTATGCCTATTAAATTCAGTTATTAATTATAGAACATAAAATACATCAAAGAAGAAATACTTGGAATCAAAAGAAAACATCTTTACTTACTTGAGCAGAAAGAAGCCATAGATAATGCTTTATTACTTCTTGTATTCTCGTAATTAATACTCTTATTTCTTTTACCCATTTTGCGACCTTCGGGAGAAAAACGAGCGGTCTTTGATACTGGAAAATTTTCAATTTGTAAGGACAAAGACACATCTCGATGATTCTCACGTCAATTTATCGCGGCTAATACTCAGTAAATAATCATTGACATCCTTGTAATCTTTATATCTAACTCTTGCATCTTTTGTAATTAATGGAAATGCTGCAATTAACTTCTCAGAGGTTTAATTGCTGTAACCTCATAATATTTCTCTCCTATATTAGCCTGTGTAATATAAAGTTACTAGTAAAGAGAAAAACAATTGTTTGCTAAAATCTTTAGAACTTTTTTGAATCACAAACCAGGGGTATTTTCCTCTCTAAAAGGAGAGTGATACCAGGCTTGTTTATCATTGATTTTAGTTGGTTTTATATCTAGGCTATCTAAAATAGAAATAATCAATATATTTTTTTCTTCTTGAATATTCATAAGTCGGGTTATATGATTGTATATTGTTGATTTACAACTGTTAAGATGATATCTATATGTCATTTAGTTATCATCTGAGCATCTGATCATAATTGTACTAATAGTGAATTACTTTCTTTAGATGAGCACAGATGAACCGTAGATGACAAGCAGTTGATTATTCACTAACAATTAAGTTATTGATATATAGATTGTTATTTATTTATTTCATCTATCATCTGATCTACAAGAGTATTTTTTTTAAAATCGGTAATATTTACCATTATAAATAGCAACCATCCAAAAGGTTATAGAGGTAGTGATGGTATATTGAAATAGAAGAAATTACTGATATATGTGTCTTTTTCTTTATTTAAAAAGTAGAAAGTATTAACTTTAACAAGAATCTCAAAATGATTCCAAATCATAGTTTTAAACTTTCTCTATTAGGTGCTTACTACAATTAAAAAAAGTGAACATCCCTATTTATAAGGCATACGGAATAAAAGAGACTAACCCTCTTCCTCCGCGAAGAAAACCGATAATGAGAGTTATCGGTTTTTTTATGCTCAAAAGTTATTGATAGTTTCACTCTCAGAATAATGTTGAGCATAAAAAAACGAAATATCACATGCAATGAGGTATTGGTTTTCTTTGTGTCAATTAACCTTTAATGAGTTCTCTAATCTCTAGTCGCTTACTTCGTCCTAATTTATGAGCATAAAAAAGAGGTTAAACACAGTTTAGCTATTTTTCTTCGTGCTTATTAACCTCTAATGGGATCTCTACTCCCTTCCAAAAGGAACCTCCTCTTAATAAAGAATACCACATATAATTAAATATTGGTTTCATTTTTATCAATCACTCTTCTAATAGATATATTCACAACAACTATTTACTACACCCTATATATCCATACCTATTTTTCACTTGATATTTATAACTTCTAAATAATTAAGTAACTCTTCAATAATTAAATTATTCAAACATTTTTTCCCACTCCTAATTGACGTTTATAAAAAACCCTACTTTAAGCGAATTATTTTTCGCCAATCTAAACATTAAAAAACAACTATTTTATAATAATTATAACACATAAAATATACAATAACAATACTTTATTAACACCCATCAGCAATTAAAACAACTTCTTAAATAATACTAATATTAATTTTAAGTTAATTTTATTTTAAAAATATATTATTTTTTGTTTACTTTAGTTTAACTAAACAAATAAAAATTTATGATTTCAACAAGATTAGGTAGCTTAACAGCTATCATTTTTTCGATGGTTAGCATGAGTCTCCATGCACAAAGTGAGCAAAATGAGCAAAAAAAAGACAATCGATTCAAAGTAGGAATTGATTTAGGGTATACTAATACCTCATTAAACGCTAATATTTCCAACTTAGTAGACTCTAAGTATAACTCTCGTGGGGGGTTTGGAGTTAATGTTTCTGCAGAAATGAATGTATGGAAAACCTTATTTGTATCTACGGGAGTTTCTTATTTACAAAGAAACTATGAGTTTGAGAGAACAGGCTCTCGTGAAGGGTGGTACTCTAAATACAATAATGATTTTATATCAGTTCCATTATTAGTAGGTGGATACTTAATTAATAACCCGTATACAACAGATGGTGTTTGGGTTAAAGTTGCTGGAGGTATTTATACTGAGTATTGGGCAAAAATGAAAACAGAAGGGCAATATCCTGTTTTCTCAGAACTACAACCTGATGGATCATTTAACTACACTACAGTTTCTGAAAAATATGATTTTGGTAAAAATGAAAATCAATTACGCAGACTATCTATGGGACTACAAGGACAAGTTCAAGTAGGTTATTCTATTGATAAAATTGATGTCTTTGCAGGTTACAATTATTTGTATGGTTTATCAGACACATACAAATATGATAGCCCAGGGGATAAAAAGATCACTAGAGATTCACATATGATTTCAATAGGAGCTGCTTATAAATTTTAATAAAATCACACACAATGAAAAGAATAAAACATAAAATAACTATACTTAGTTTATCTATATTATCATTATCATCTGCAACAGTGTTTACATCTTGTTCTACTGACGATGTTACAGTTACAGACCCTAGAAGATTTACAGCAAATGACGTACAATCGTATGCAGACCTATTTGAAGTTTTTTGGAAAACAATGGATCAACAATACAACTACTTTGCTGAACAAAGACAACAAGGTGGATTAGATTGGGATGAAGTGTACAAAACGTATCATCCTAAATTTGCTGCTCTAAAAACTTATGGAAGACCAGGAGAAGACGATGGACAAATAAACGCAGACTTCCTAGCTGCTTCTGGTTACTTTAAAGAGATTATAAATCCTATTATTGACCGTCACTTTAATGTTAAAATACAGTTCCCAGCAACTAACAAAAACATTATTAGAACCCTTACTTTCTTTGGTGGAATGTTAAATGAGGATAATCCTAATACATATCCATTCGAAGATAAATTTGGTTATATGCAACAAAGAGTTGATAAAAATGCATTTAAATCAAAAACAGCTAGTTTAGGTATAATAGCAGGTAATTTAACTTCTAATCCTGATATCTATTATTTAACTTTTAGTCAGTTTGCTGTAACTAATAGCTTTAAAATAACTTTAGCTAATCAATACTTAAACCCTAGTAAAGGAAATGCTTTACTATTGACAAAAGAGATTCTTTCTGAAAGCGAAGAGTTAAATGCTATTAAAGATGTTAATATGCGTAACGCTATTAAAGATGTTACTTTTAATATACTGGATACATATAACTCTTATTCTGAATCTGAGGTTTTTAAAACATTTATGCAAGAAGTTGCTAAATTTAACCAAACTGAAATAGTTACTAAAGAGTTAACTACAGCTGCTCAAAAAGCTCTAATAGCATATAATGCATTACCTAAGTACAATACGATAGCACCTTACGGTCCTTTATACAATGCTGCTACAGCAGACTACGTAGGTTCGTTTATTGGTCTTATGGGGAATCATATTAATTTTGGGTATAATTTCCCAGAATTAACTGGTGCTATAACACAAATCATAGCAAGAGCTCCATTCTACGAAAAATTCTTAAATCCTTTACATAATGGCGATATTAAGAAGATTATTATAGATTTACGATCTAATGGTGGTGGAGCAGTTGTTGATGCACGTTTTATTTCAGATCGTTTTATTACTAAAAATACTGTATTTGCTTACCAAAGAACAAGAGAAGGTAACGGTAGATTTAACTATACTCCATGG
This sequence comes from Myroides marinus, assembly GCF_900109075.1. GTDB lineage: Bacteria > Bacteroidota > Bacteroidia > Flavobacteriales > Flavobacteriaceae > Flavobacterium > Flavobacterium marinum_A. The sequence continues at coordinate 101,320 of NZ_FNYS01000005.1, forward strand.
GTGGAGGCTAAAACAAAACCACACAACTTTGGTATTCCAGCCAATATTCCTATTGCTATTCTAACAGATAAAGGTAGTGCTAGTATGTCTGAGATAACTACATTAATGTTAAAATCTCAAGGAAACCAAGTTGTAAGTATTGGTGATTATAGTGCAGGTGCTACAGCAGGATTAGGTACAGTTGATGATTTTAACGGTGGTACTAGAGATGCTATCGCTGGAGGTAAATTGACATTCTATATGCCGTTATTAGCAATGAAAGATGCTAATGGAGTTGTAGTTGAAGGAGTAGGTATAAAACCAAATATTTATGTAACTCCTCCTACTGATGAAGAATTATATCAAATGGCTTCACCTAACTTTGTAGATAGAGTTTTAAATGAAGCAATTAATTACTTATCTTCTAAATAAGTAGAAAAGTAAATCACTACATAACAAAAAACCGATAACGAGAGTTGTCGGTTTTTTTATGCTAAAAAGTTCCCAATAACGTGATTTACACCCCCTACAACATTAAAACACCTACTCTATATGTTGTTTGATTTCATTCATTACTACACTTAAGAAAGATAAAAAACAGTCTTTTTTACCACTCTCAAAATGTACTATCGTTTTTCATGAAAGTTATTTTTTAGTAATTAAAAACACACTCTAAACCCAATGATACCAATGATACCAATGCTTCACCGAGTTTTGTTCGAGTGTCCTTCGAGAAGTGTTCGGGAACGCTTCGGAAAAAGGGCGTCTTTCCCGAAGCGTTCTCGAACAATGGTCGAACAACACTGCATGAATACTCGGTTTGAGGTAAATCAAACTAGGTTCTTGATTAAAAAAATAATGCGAAATGCGAATTCAAACACCTTGCAGAATGGTGTTTTTTAAACTCATAAGAAGATTTTATTTCACTTTGATTTGTGTCATTTATAATACTTAAATCATCAGTTAGTGCACTGATATAAAACAAAATACTCTACAAAGATACAAAAAATAAAAATATGCTTTTAATGCTATCTTATTCCTGTATCAAAAAACAATAAAGGCTTTCCTATAATATAGATGAATAATTCTAGTTTTTAATCTTAATTAAAGATTTGTATGAAGAAATAAACTCTTCAACCCTAATAACCTTGCGAAGTACGTTCATGGCATTAGTCAATTAAAGAGTGTCAAACACTTGAAGATTTTTTAAACAATCTAGTATTTACTTCACGTGTGTTTGTTTTAAATAGAGTTTTGGTTACTCGATTTAAGAGGCTTTACTCTCCTTCTCAAAATACTCTATTAGCTGAAGCATTGTATTTTCGGTTTGCATAATATCCAATAAGATCATTTTAAAAGTCTGTTTTGTATTCTCATCTTTGGAGTTTATATTAGAATATAAGTAAGTCATTAAGAACTCACTCTTATTATTGATCATCTCCTTTAATTCCGCAATATTAGACAGTGTATTCACGCGATTATAATCCATAAGATCTATTTTAGTACTTGATACTGCCTTCCATCCATTAATCTTCACTTGAGGAATATAAATACCATTTGAATCCATTACTATTTTCTGAATAGAAGCTTCAGTATTTTTAGCATTCTCTTCTAAAGAAGCAATTAATGCTTTCTGCTTAGGCATCATCGCTTTTATATCCTCCTTAGACTCACTTAATTCAGTGCTAATAGTTGTATATACTTGTTTAATATACGCTCTATCCTTGCGTTGAGAATTCCAATTATCAATAAACAGAGCAATTAAAATCCCTACCACAACAGGAATTATCTCTTTAACGAATTGTATACTATATCTCTTTATTCTTTGTTTCATAGATCTAAGTAAGGAATAAGGTTGTCAAATTATAAAGCTCAAACACTATTTACTGACTTTTATACCTATAAAAAGCCTTTAAACTGAATTAGCCTAAAATATTTCGCTAATTTAATTAAATATTGATATGCGAAACATGAGATACTTAAAATTCTTGAACTAAAAAACCTCCTTAGTTCAAAATGCACTAAGGAGGTTTTTATACTCATTTACTTCTTCTCTTTTAACAATAAAGACAAAAACTCTTTTCCTATATAAGGGTTAATGATATGTTGAAAGTCTTTTTGTAGTGTGAATACAGTGACTGTAGCATCCGCTTCTGGAGAATAGATAACATCAGTTCCCCACCATCCACCGTGATAATAAGCATTAAATCCTAAATCAAAATGAAATACTCCAAGACAATACTTAGACTGATCAGCAGGTAGTACATAAGTAATCATCTCCTGAAGAAGCTTCTTATCTTTGATAATCTTTCCTTCAAACAAATATTGAAAAAACAACGCTGATTCTTTTGTAGTAGAAGCAATTCCCCCACCACCGTATAAATCCCAAGAAGGGTCTAAATCATAAGAATCCCAATTGTACTTATTAGCATATTGATGAGCTAATGTCATAGACTGTTTAGGATATTCTTCTAAGTTAATAAACCAAGTCTCTGTCAATCCTAACTCTTTATATTTTAAAAGATCACGCATCGCTAAGTAGAACACTTTATTCGTCTTTTGTTCTATAATCTCTGCTAATAACAGATAATTAATATCTCCATAACTAAACTTCTCTCCTACTTTCTGAGGTTCTCCCATATGCATAGAGCGCTTTATTTGTTCCTCTTTTGTCCAAATGTGTTTTGGTTGTTCATTGACCAATTCAAAATAAGCATCATTTACATAATCTTGAATACCTGAAGTATGAGATAATAAATGTCTTACCGTAATCTTATTTAAATCATAGTTCGCCTTTTCAAACATTTGACGAGTCTGCTTAGACAATAACTTCTCTATAGGTTGATCTAAAGATATTTTTCCTTCCTCTACTAACCTCAGGGTAGCTGCAGCTACATAGGGCTTTGTATTACTTGCTATCAAAACAGGTTGTTCGCGCTTTAAAGCTATACCTGTTTTAATATCTGAAACGCCAGTGGCATAACTCCACGAGACACCTTGTTTAGGAGACTCTACGTGTACCATAATACCTACCGCATCTTTATGTTTAGCATATAGAGAATCTATCTTATACTGAAATACAGATTGCAACTGAGCAGTACTTAATAAGGGCAATAATAAACAGGTTAATAGTAATGTTTTTTTCATTTTTAGATTAGGTTAATTAAGGTTATATATATCAAGAGTTACCAGGATATACACAAACTCTCAAATATAAATATTCTATAAAAAAATAGTATAAATAAATTTATTTCACAGGTGTTATTTTTTATATCTATTTGGTTTTACGGTTTTCCGTACACTGATTATGAGAAAATCACCTATGTTTGAGTTATTACAACTACAATCAAATTACTTAATAATAACTTAAAAACTATAACTATGAAGTATAAAGTAGTACCATTCGTTGCCTCTATTGATTCTAAAAATGGAACATCTGATCATGTTGCGCAACAGCTTGAAATTTTAATTAATAAATATGCCTCAGAAGGTTGGTCATATATCAGATTAGAAAGCGTTACAACCTATGTGGGAGCAGATGATGGTTGTTTTGGATTTGGAGCTAAACCTGGTTATACAACAACAAGACAAATGGCTGTTTTTTCAAAGTAATGAAATATATATTGCTATTTATAATCAAATCATATTGGCTATTAATTCCTCCTAAAAATAGGAGGAAATGTATTTTTAAAAAAAGTTGTTCTCAAGCAGTTTATGAAGATACAACAACCAATGGATTTATAGCAGGTTTTAAGACTTTACTATTCCGTTTTAAATCCTGTAATAATCAATATGATATAATAACAGATTATACAACAAATAAAAAGAAACTGCTATTAAAAAATGGAGTTATTCTACCTGAGAATGAAATAGCGAAGAGATTACTTTAAAACTTAGATTAAAAGAAAACAAAAACTCCTTAGCAATCTATCATTAACTAAGGAGTTTTCTATCAGTACTCAACCTAAAAAATGGCAATATTAAAAAGGAGATAGTGTCTTAGACTTTAAATACACCCAAGTCTTACTTAGATATGGTGTAAATATGACTAAAATGACTATCACTAATAACATCCAACACATCAGCTCGTAATAATCCATTGCATACCTCAACTCTATTTGTTTACTCAAATCAGTCAATAGCAACTTCTCACTCGCCTCTTGTGCAGGAGTGTGTAACAATCCTCTTCCCTCAAGCTTACTCATTCCTTGATTGAGTTTGCGTTGTAAGAAAGGATTTGCATAGTTTAAATAATCAGCAAAACGACTTTGGTGAAGACTACTACTGTATAGATTGTAATAGTTCATCACAGCTGTACTCGTTGTATATCCTAAATAGCGTATTGCCAAACAAACTGCTGCGGCAGAAGGGCCAAGTTCTACAGGTACAGAAGCAACACAATATATAATAGTCGGAACCATTAATAATCCTACTCCAAAACCTTGACAGAACAACAGTATATAATATGAATCATTATTGGCAGTTGGAACAAATAATAAATACATTCCTAAGTGATAAAGGAATAAGAACACAAAACCTAAACTCCAGATAAAACGCATCTGATATCTTCTCAACAACCAAATACAAGCTACCACTACCCCTGCTACTAAACCGATCAGATTAAAGACGTTTAGATAAGACAAATGTCGAGGGTCAAGATGTAGCGCAGTAATAAAGTGCGTATTGGTAATCCCAGAAGCAAATCGGCATATGTAGAGTATAAACAATAGGAATAAGCCTATTTTAAAGTTTCTATAGTTCCATACATCCCAATTAATATAAGGTCGTTTTAATCGCTTCTGACGAGCTATAAACACTATCATTGATAACAATATTCCCAATCCTACCCAACGTATAGTCTCATCTTCGAACCAGTAATACTGTTGCCCATAAATAGCCATATAACCAAATAGCACAACAGCTACTGCATACAATACAAAACTCTCCCAATCTAAATTGTACAACGGCAACTTACGACTAAGGCGCACATGTCGCATAGTCAACATAATCATAATCAACCCAGGCACAAAAGAAAAAGCAGCTACTTTATACAAGAAAGAATAGTCATACTGATCAATGATATCTGAAGTTATCAATTGATTAAAGGGAGTAGCACAAATCAAGATTCCATAAAAACAAGAGAATGATATCTCCCTTGCCTTAGAACTTTCGAGGCGCATATACATAGTCGAAATACACAGATTCACTGTACTGGCAAACAACATCCCTTGTAAAAAGCGAATAGGGAACACTATACATAACGCCTGCACATTATACAGCACAACACAACCTAAGAGCTGTAGAACATTAAAGATTATGAAGTATTCCTTAGTCGCTAAGTAAGTAAAGAAACGTCTCTCTAAGCTATAAAAAGACACAAAGCCTGCATAAAGCAAAGAGACTGAAAACTGTATATCACGAGGATCACAGCCAAAATAACCTGCTGCTGCTGTAGCATTAGCAGCAGGTAGAAAGAAGAGGACAATACTCGGCATCAAAAGTACAAAAAGGATGACGCGTACTGCCCACTCTGGTATCCAATTAACAAATAAGGTAGATGTATCGCTACTTTGCATCTTTTTGTTTTTTAGAGATAAGAACATTTACATTCATACCTGCTTTTAGCAATTCCTCAGAATCACTTGGTGCTGTAATCTCGATACGAACAGGGATTCGCTGTACTATCTTAACGAAATTCCCTGTAGCATTATCGGGAGGGAGTAATGAGAAGCTCGAGCCTGTGGCTGGTGCTATAGAAATCACTTTTCCTTTAAACTGAGTGTCAGGATAAGCATCTACAGCAATCTCTGCTTCATCTCCTAAGCGGATATTTCTAATCTGTGTTTCCTTAAAGTTAGCCACAATCCACTTAGGCGTTTCATCATTCACTATATAAGTTAAGACTTGACCAGGCGTAATCATTTGCCCTAAGTCAATACTTCTCTTCCCCATCCTACCACGATATGGAGCAGTGATAACTGTATATCCTACTGTCAAGTCTTTATAATTTTGAAGTTGTTTTAAGCGAGAAATCTCTTTCTCTAATACTCTTTTTTGGGCCTCTATATCCGATATACTTGCTTGAGCAGCTTGTGCATTCTCTACACTGCTTTTCCAGTCACTTCTATCGATATCAAGCTGAGCGCTTTTTTCTTCTAACTGTTGAGCAGTAGCAGCATCTACTTCATACAGTTTGTGATATCTATTATAATCTAATTCTTGTTGCTTAAACTTTGACTCACGTCCTTGTATCTGACTCTTTGCAGCAGCAGCTGTTTGCGCTAATGTATACTGGCGTGCTTCTAACTCTTTTAACTGAGCATATTGTTTATCTATATCTGCTGTAGTTTCTGCTTGAGCATAGATATACTCTCTATTATCCACTATAAGTAAAGTATCTCCTTTAGCTACTATCTCATTCTCCTCATAGCGCACCTCTGTTAAATATCCTCCCACTCGCGCTATAACAGGGTTAATATACTCTTGTACTTGTGCATCGTTTGTCTGTTCATATCTCCAATAAGTCCAAAGCGTGCGAATACCCCAAATACAACCAAAAAATATAACTGCTAATGCGATATAACGCGTTACACGAGTAATAAAGCGGTCTGTAATTTTAATACGTGTCTTAATGTCCATTATAATAGTCCTTTTGCTTGTTGAAGAGTATAATATTTGTAAATGCTATCTAATTTGGCAGCTTCTAATTCAAACTGCGTTTGCAAATGCTGTAAATCAGCATCTAATAAATCTGTGAGTAAGGATATTTTATTAAAATAAGTATTCTTGATAATGCGGGCATTCTCAGAAGCTTGTGCTTTGTTCTTAGTACAAACTTCTATTTGTACTAATGACTCTTTATATCGCAAATAAGCTTGTTGCACTTCTTGCTTGATTTGATCTTGTATATGGTGATGTTGTATCTCCTCTTTCTCATGCTCTAAGGCACTGCTTTTGATCTTGTGTTTATTGTGATAAATAGACGAAATAGGAAAAGAAACCTGTACACCTATAGTTCCTAAACTATACCAGCTTGGATTATAAGGGTATAAGAATATCTGTGGATTAGCCATAGTAAAGTTTCCGATAAGTCCAACACTTGGTTTATTAAGTGCTTTTATCTTCTTTTTCTCTATTTCACTTAGTGCAAGGTCTTCTTCTGATAGCAAATGCTTATGAGCGTGCTCTGCTGCTATTCCTAAGGCCTCTTCATAAGGTTCTACTATAGGTAGTTCTTCTGATAGCTCTTGAGGTAAGACAAATTCTGTATCCTCTTGCCCCATTAATAAGGTCAACCTCTGGTTTTCTATTAGAATATCGTTTTCTATTTGTACTAAAGTCATTTCTCTCTTAGACACTTCCATTGTAGCACGTAGCACGTCACTCTTAAGAATAACGCCGTGTTTATAGAGTTTTTCCACTTCTGCCAATTGCTCTTTTTGATCTGCGATATCGTGTTTTATCACTTCTCTAAAACGCAACACCTTAGCCAGTGTCAAATAACTCTTCGCTGCTTCTAAGCGAACTTCAGACTGTGATAACTCAGCGCGAATAGCCGTTTTATGAGCAAGTGTTTTGCGCTCTTCTATCTCTAAGTTTTGGCGATTACCACTATAAAGATTTAGGTACATAGACACTCCTGTGTTATAGAGTGTATGGATGACATCGTGTTGTTCTGGCTTATTAAATATCCCGTTAGAATATACAGGAATATTACTTGCTTTCTCAACTTTAGCAACAGCGTTAAAAACTGGATATCTCCCCATCTGCGCATCTTTTGTATTCTCTTGGCTAATCTCTTGTTCTTTGATATAGATTAACGCTTTCTTACTCTGTACATCCGTTTGTTGCCAAACTTCATTTAGGGTAATTCTAAGGGTGTCTTTAGGTAAAATTGACAAGTTTGTAGTTTGGCTATACCCCATCAGGGTACTACTTGCAAACACAGGTAATAGAAGGCGACTTCCGAGGTTCATATACTATTTTTATTCGTCGCAAAAGTAAAGGGAGTACACTATACCTTGTACTTCTAAAATAGTCAACTTTTTATTGAAAACAGACAAAATCATCCTTACTTTTGTGCCCCATAATAATTAGCCCTATCCATGAGAATCATTGACTCATTAGACTTCATAGACACTGTAGAAGATGGTGTATTCGTAACTCACGAAAAATCAGACAAACGCTATCCGCTACATCAACATCAAAAAGGGCAATTGACCTATGTAGAGGGAGGAATCACATATGTAACTGTAGATAATATTACTTATGTAGTACCTGCGCGTTACTTCTTTTGGATCCCAAGTGGTGTTCCACATATATTAAAGCTTAGTCACTCCGCTACTGTACTTCGCTCTTTGTACTTTTATACAAATGATGACAATAAAAGTCCTTTCTATAACGAATTGGGAATATATGCAGCTTCTGATTTAGTAATCGAGATGATTGCTTATACTGAGCGTTGGCATGACCTTATGGTAGATCCTCAGACACCTAACTTTGAGTTCTTACAAGCTTTAAAGAATATATTGCCTTCTTCCATTAATAAGAATATGCAATTACAACTTCCTATCAGTGATAATCCTCGTATGGTTAAGATTACAGATTACTTAGATATACACTTTGGGAAGCAACTTACATTAGCAGATATTAGTGATAAGTTTAATCTTAGTGAGCGCTCTGTATCACGCCTCTTTCAGGCAGAACTTCAAGTTCCTTTCTTACAATACCTCAAAGCACTACGCATTGTAAAAGCAATAGAGTTATTGATGAAAACAGAACAGTCTATAAGCGAAATAGCGAATACAGTAGGTTATGTAACACTTGGTTCATTTAGCAATGCCTTTCGCGAATTCACAGGGATACGCCCTTTGGAAATGAGGAATAAAAGAGAGGGGTAAGTTGAGAAATAGAGGATAAAAGTATTTACAGCTAATGATGAATATTTTAAGACCACACCTCATTAACTGTAAACCATATGTACTTATCCTAAGTTATGTCTTTCATAAGAGTGTGTATAAATCTCAATCATATTTCCGAAAGGGTCTTTTACATAAACCATCTTATAGGGTTTATTCCCTGGATCTAACTCTATAATATCACACATTTTTTCTCCTCCATGTTCTTCAATTCTTGCTACTAGCTCCTCAATATTAGGATCTTGTACACAAAAGTGGAACATTCCTGTACGAAATGGAGTATTAACTGATTCTTTATCAGTGTTATTTGCAAATTCAAACAACTCACAACCTATTCCATCAGCTGAACTCAAATGAGCAAAACTAAATTGTTTCCATCCTGTACCATACAGTATCTTACCAATCTCTGCAAGTCTTCCTCCTCCTACTTCATTAACAATAATAGGACCTGATAAGTGATACCATCCCATTACTTCTGTATAGAATGCTATTGCTTTAGCTAAATCTGGTACTGTTAGTCCCACGTGTGAGAAATTAACTGGGTAGTTTCTTTGTTCTATATTTTTCATTATCCCATAGTATTAACGATTAAACCTATATGTGTAAAATAGTTTAAAGCACCGAATAACAACCATACCCATCCTACTAATGTCAACAAAAAGTAAGCAAACTTAACTGTGTTATTATTGTGATTTCCTTGCGTAAGCTTTTCTAAAGTAGAAGGCATAATTACAGCCGCTATTCCAATACCTGCATATACTAAAGAAATACACACTGCCTCAAACATTGGATAATCGGCAAACATACCTGAGATAGGTTCTTCCTTTGGCGCTGCAAATAGTTGGTAAATAACTCCTGCAAAAGCAATACCAATCATTCCTAATCCTATTCCAATCATAAGATATTTGAAATGTCTAAAGTTAGCTGCTATAGCCTGCATTCTATTCTCATTCTCTACTACATCTTTCTCATGTTTCCAGAAATAATAAGCAATAGGTAATAACATCGCTCCTAATACCAGAGAAGGTTCTCCAAAGATAATATTATCAAAAGGGAAGTACTTTGCCAATGGCCAAGTAACTGTCATATGAAGTCCTGTTGTAATTAAGATTAAAGCTAATGTGAATAGATTCATTGCCCAACCTTTAGGATTTACTTTTTGATTATTAATCAAACTTCTTCCTATTGTTGCTAGAGACAACAGTGCTGCACCAGAAGCTACAGCCATAACAGTATTGTAAGTTGGCAATTGTTGCCAATCAATAATTAATTTATCCATAAGATTGTTTTTTGGTTTTATTAAATTTAATAAAAACCTATCAACTTTCGCATCAGCACCCAGACTTTAACTACCTTTCTATTTGATATTCATTATTTTAAAATCCTATTTAATCAAATATTTGAAGCATTCATAAAAAAGAAAAAACACTAAAAGACAATACTTTACGTTTATTATATATAAACTATTATATGAAAACACTATTCTCCTACTTCTGTTTACTCTTTATAACTACCGTCAATGCTCAAGACATAAGAGGTACTTGGATTATTAGCTCTGTTATTCACGATAAAGAAGCTGAGGAATACATCTTATCACCACGTACAGATATGAGATGGGGTAACTTTATAGAATTTACAGACCTAAACACTTTTACTAGCTATAACTCTTGGCCATGTGGTAACGATTGCTTTATTACCTCTAAAGGTCGATATAATCTATCTAACAATACTGTTAGTCTATTCTTAAATAGTTTAGAATACAATGTGTATTGTAAAGAACTAAAACCCTTAAAGGATACTGACCTTGGTGTTTTTACCATTACTCATAAAGATGATAATATCATTCTAAAGAAGGTAAAGAAATAGAGAAAATTACACATTATTATTCAGATCTAACACAAAAAAAACGAGTCATTACTGACTCGTTTTTTATTTACTTCTTTACTTTATCTATTTCTTGTTGGATAAGTTTCCAATCATAATAATGAAAAACCTTACCATTACTCATCATAACTAACATCCCTTTATCGAAAGTATTATTTAGTCCTAACGAAGTTATCTCTAAGCCATCACATTCTATTGCTGAGACTGGTATTTTAGCGATTAACTGATGATCATGTGGATTAGCTCCTTTTCCTTCTCTTGGATAAACTAATATAGCATTCTCTTGTTGGTCAGAAACTATAATATACCCCGTCAGATCATCTTTCTTATAGATACCAATCCCTTCATGGTCTCTTTTAGCATCCTCCTTTGCAAAGAAAGCCAACTCTTGATTTCCCTTTTCAGGATCAGCATAATACTTACGTACACCTACTGTTTCATCAGAATAATATATATACCCCAATTCTTGATCCACTGCTATTGCTTCTATTTCTTTCTTTCCACTATAAGTACCAAACTTTCTCTTTAACTCAAGACTCAACTTACCTGCATCATCTGATTGTATCTTATACTGCCATAAGTATTCTTCAGAAGGGCCACTCTTACGACCTACTATTGCCAAAAGAGATTTATACTCTCCTTCTTTCTTTTCAAATAGAGCAATTCCCATTGGTTCATTGTAATTTTCTTCTTTTTCTCCTTCGAATACTTTCAAACCTCCATCATCTATAGGGGTTAATTCTGGTAATCTGAATACACGTATGGCATTAGCATTGCGTTCTGTTACCACAGCAATATCAATCAGCTCATTTTTATAAGAAAATCCATATACAATATCCACATTATTAGGGCGAGCCATATCTAAATGTTTATTAACTATTTTTCCTTGTAAATCATAAGCATAGATACCTCCTCCATTTTCCTTATCTGTACCGATAACAAGGCTTTTACTCTTATCTATTGGATTAACCCAAATAGCAGGATCATCAGTATCGTATATCGTTTGTTCTGTAATTATTGTCGGTTGTATAGCATCCTCAGCCACAGGAGCTAATTTATCTTTACAGCTTACTAATAATGCTAAAGCTACTAAAGAGTAGATATATTTATTTTTCATTATTTATCCTTTTTAATTATATGTGTATATAACACTTTTGCTTCTGCCTTATCTGCTTTGACCACTTGTACAGTCAATTCCTTATCTAAAATAGAAAACGTCATAAAGCCTGGTTCTGCTGCAGCAAATATAGTATGTTCCATTTCTCCTGACGGTCTTACCTCACTCGCTGCACCTGATAAAAACTGTGTTGTATAACGTTCTTTAGGTTTTATAATTTGCAAATCATGCTCATGCCCACAGATATAAGCATCTACTTTATGTTTATCAAAGAAATCCGCAAACTTCTGCTCAAAACCTTGGGTATCCTTATTCGTTTTACGCTTCCCTCCACTATACATAGGATGATGTCCTACTACTATTTTCCATTGAATAGATTTATCCGCTTTACCTAAAGTCTCTTCAAGCCATTTCATCTGTTTAGCAGTATCTTGTTCGCGAAGATCACCATACTTACTGCTCTTCTGATAACCATCTATAAACGGATTAGTATCCATAACCACTAACAACAGCTTTTCTCCATTGTCAAGTTTAAACTCTTTACTATAATAACGATCAGGCATATTCCATCGTTTACTAACTTTAGTATAATCTACTTGTGCCTGTACATTACCTAGATAATCGTGATTTCCTAATGCAACATACCAGTCTGCATATAAAGATGGATTGGTATATATACTTTCAAAAGAAGATATCCAGTGGTAATCTTCTGTGCTTGCTACACCATTAGGATAAAAATTATCTCCTACCGATACCACAAACTCTCCGTCTAATACCACCATTGCATTTCCCATTTCTCTAGCCACATCTCTTTGATAGTAATCTCCTACTCTACCAAAGTCTCCCATAACCAAAAAGTTAAAGCTATCATCTTTATAAACTAGACTAGGAATATTGTTCCCACTATATCCAGTACTTTTCTCATACTCAAAAGGAGTTTGTGCATGACTATTAAAAGAAAGAGCGATTAAGGTTAGTATATATAATATTTTTTTCATTGTAAGTTATTATAATGGAACAAGGGCGATTCATATTCGCCCTCATTCTTATTTTGTATTATTTATTAGAAATCAAACTTCAATCCTAATGTAAACTTAGGTTGATAGTACTCCATTTGTTTTACTCTATGACTCACTCCTTGATAATATCTCAAAGGTTGATTAGTCAAATTATTTGCTTCTGCAAATACACGTAAATAACGTGTGATTTTATATGAAGCATTCGCATCTAAGAATAGTTGCTTATCGTAATAACTATCTTCGAACTCATTTCCTCCTAATGCGTCTAAGTAATCAGATGTATAATTTACAGATACTCGAGCCGAAAAACGGTCATTCTCCCAAGATAAAGATCCATTAAACATGTGTGGAGCTGCACCTGGCAACTTCATGTTTTTTCTTAGTTCCCCATCCTCATTAGCTATCCCTTTAGCTTCAGAGTGTGTATACGTATAGTTTACATATACTCCTAAACCTTTAAAGAATTTACCTGGTAAGAAATCAAGTTGTCTTTGGAAAGCTACTTCTACTCCAAATAAGTTTACCTGATCACCATTTCTTTGTTGCATAAATTTCCAATTCTCCCCAGTCTTAATAGGGTTTACTTGATCTGGGAAAAGCTCAGTAAAGTTATCTCTTGTAAATGAATCCGATCTATAAGTATAAATAAAGTCATTTAAGTTCTTATAAAATATACCCGCTGAGAACATCCCTACAGATTTAAAGTACTTCTCTGCCATTAAGTCAAAGTTATAAGCATAAGTTGCCTTTAAATCTGGATTACCTGCTGATAACGCGTTATCTTGAGATGATACATTAATATAAGGTGCCAATGCATAATAATCTGGTCTAGCTAATGCTGTTGTAAATGCTGCTCTGTAGATCCAATCAGATGCAGTCTGATACTTAAAAGTAAGACTTGGTAATACATTGGTATAACTATTAGTATTTGATACTTGCCCTACTAAATCACTCTCATCTACTATATGATTACCTGTATAATCTATACTTGTATGTTCAATACGAGCACCTACTATCATCGATAAGTTCTCATTGAAATCCTGATCCCAACGAATATAACCAGCATAAATATCTTCTTTAGCTTTAAAATTAAGTGCTAAATACTCAGCTGGTACAGCTTCTTTTTTAAACAAACTACTATTGTGTAGATCTAATCCTCCTAAATAATGATTAGAAGCAAAATAACCAGGTACATACTTATTTCCAGCTTGGAAATCATTTCCACCATAATAACTATTTGGCACAACATCTAGATTACCTATTACATTAGTACCTATTGGTGAGAACTTATAAAACATATTCTCACGTTTCTTGTCTTTCAACCTTAAACGACCTCCAAATCTCAAACGTCCTTTTTGATCTTCAATAACTGAAAATGGTACTCTAAAATTTAACTTTGCTCCAAATTCACTATCTTTTGTAAAATTGTCATTCTCTGTAAGGTTTCTAAATGAGAAATTACCTGGAAGATCTTTAGCAGAAGTCACCATCGGAAATTTGCTATCACTTAAATGCTCCTGCATAGACACCTTCTTATTTTGAAAGTCAAGGTATCTCTCTCCTGGTCTATCTTCTGAAGCTCTTGAATAATTAACAGACCAATCCATATCTAAATTACTAGACCATAAATGTGTACCGCTTAAAGCATAATTCTGAATTCTTTGATCTTCCAATCTAGTATTCTTATTTCTATTATTATCTACACCACCTTTAGTTTCTCTTCTGATATCCCCAGTATAACCTATGATATTGTTATCCGCATCATAATCAGGTTTAATACTTCTATAACGCACACGATAGCGATTCTCTCTATCATCTCTCCAGTTATACATTACACTTGCATAGATAGTGTGGTTATCATTGATTTTATAATCAAATGCTCCAGAAAAACTACGTCTTACACGTTGAACATCATATTTTCGAATATCATATTCACTTAGATATACATTATCATATTTATCCTTAGCCCATACAGCTTCCACATTATCTGATCCAAAGTTATTACTGTTATAAGAACCACTTAATATCATTCCAAATTTAGAATCAAAGAAACGATTACCATATACAAAACTACCAATATAGTTACCTTTCTCACGTATTGGATTATACCCTCCTGCTAATGTAGCAGAGATACGCTCTCCATAAGGGGAAGCTCTTGTAATTAGATCTACAGAACCACCTATAGCATCAGCATCCATGTCAGGAGTAAGTGTTTTATTTACCTCAATAGACGAAATCATATCAGCCGGAATTAAATCCATTTGTACATTTCGATTGTCTCCTTCAGCAGATGGAATACGATCTCCATTTAAAGTAACAGAATTTAAACTTGGAGCCAATCCACGAATAACTATATTTCTTGCTTCTCCTTGATCATTTTGCATTGTTATACCAGGAACACGTTTTAGTGCATCTCCTACATTTGAATCAGGAAAACGTCCTACTTGGTCAGCAGAAATAACATTCGAAATATTCGAATTATTCATCTGTTGATTTAAGGCTTTAGCTTGTCCTTTTAAACGTTCACCTATAACAACTATACCTTCTAGTGTTTCTACATCTGTAGAGAGACTCAAATTCAAAACCTTATTTTGTCCTGATACTATCTCTACTTCTTTTTGAAGTGAAGTATAACCGATATAATCAACTGTTAAAGTATATTTCCCTTCGGGAATATTTAAGAACTCATAATAACCACCACTATTACTCACAGTATATTGTTTTCCATTATCTAACAATACAGCTGCTCCTGGTAGAGAACTTTTATCTCCAGAATCAACAACCCTTCCAGATAATATACCTTTTTTTACATGGTTGTTTTGTCCATATACAGTAAATGCAAAACAAATTGCAAATAAGAAAAATAAGTACTTTAATTTCATAATAATTACATTGTATAGTTTTGCAGGCAAACTTAATAGCCACTCATCAAGTCAATGTTTAATTATTATTATCATTAACAAAACACATATATGTATATAATTACCACAAATAAAACATTCTATACATAAATTAAACACCATAAATCTAAATAAAACATAAAAAAACCAAGTATATAACACTTTACAGAAACAAAAACCAACACTCTCAATATTAATAAGATATTAACTCTATGTAAAGCTTATAAAACAAATAACCCCTTGTAGAAACTACAAGGGGTTATCATATTTTTTTACTTTCTATTACTTTCCTGTTCGAATAGAAGTACCTTCTAAAGAAGAATCATTTACTAATACATAAGATGCATACTTACGAATAGGATTAATTGCTTTTTTAATACTATCACCATTACCATTGATAACTGTGATTTCTTGTCTTCCCTCTGGGTCTATACTAATAGCAGTCACAGGTATCTCTATAACATCTTTATAGACGATAGATAAGATTATCTTATTATCAATACCACCGTCATCTCTAAGTTTTAGATTCTCTTGTACTGCAGAAGATTTATCTAAGAATACTAATTCACTATCACCTTTAATGTTTAGTTTAAAAGGAACACGTTGTCCACCTACTCCTTCGAATGAGCTCACAACAGTCGTCTGCCCTTCACCTGCTAATCCTTTTTTCCACTGTGGTAATTCATTAGAAGGAATATCAAAGTAAACATCATAGCTAACTAAGTTATACAGTATATTCTTATCGTTAGCTGCCAATACATCACCGACTCTTAGGTTTAGATTGCGAACAATACCTTCTCGTTCAGCCTTGATTGTATAACGTGTATATTTCTTATTATCCCCGTTTATACTCTCATTAAGCGTTTTTAATTGCTGACGAAGATCGTCTACTATCTGACGCTGTTTTAAGAATGCAGTAGTATCTTTTCTAGCAAGTTTCTGCATCTTATTCTCAGCACGCTCTATATCTTTCTTTAAATTCTTGTATTCATTAAGTTCTCTATCTCTTTCTTTTTTAGACATGTTAAGCGACCCAACTTCTATATCGTACATAGGTTGTCCTTCAGATACCATTTGTCCTTCTCTAGCTATTACAGATACAATTCTTCCTTCCACTGTTTCTCTTACAGGAGTACTATATTTCAACTTAACCTTAGCTACATATTCACGCGTATAAGTATGGTACTTACTTTGCAACAATAAAAGTGCGGGAAGTGTAGCTACTTCTTCTACTTTTTCCTCTTCTTTTACTTCTTCTATTGCTACTTGATTTTCTACTATTTCTTCTTCCTTGTGTTCTACAGCGTTCTCCACAGTCGCTACTTCAGTAGACTCATCCTCAACCTTTTTATTTTTATTACCATAATAACCTACCCCTACTAAGAAAAAAACACTTAGTACAGTCATTACAACCTGCTGTATTTTAACACTTTTATTACTCATATATCACTCTTGTAACTACAAAGATAACTAACTGATGCAAAGGACAGAAAAAAATTTAAATCAACCATAACTTCACAAACAAAAAAAACCAATATTGCGAACAATATTGGTTTAATCCTCAATCAAAAATCTACTATCAGTTATTAATGTCCTCCCAATGCTCTATACAAGTCAACTAGTGATGCTAAATAATCTCTTTTTAACTCTGCAAAATTCAAACTACTCTGTAATGCTAAGCCTTGCGCATTAACAACCTCTAAGTAAGATGCCTTATCCATCTCAAACATAAATTTAGTATTAGTAAGAGAAGTGTTTAATATATCCACTCTCTTCTTCATTACCTCCTCTTTTTGAGATATCTTATCTATCTTCACTAATGCATTGTGTACATCAGTAAATCCAGCTATAACTTTATTCTTAAATTCTATACCTGCTTTTTCTCTTTCTACAACAGCCATTTCATAAGCTGTTTTCAACTTCTTCTGGTTAAACAAAGGTTGTGTCAACCCTCCTGCTACCATTCCGAATAACGAAGCTGGTGCATTAAACCAATTTGATGCTTCAAAAGAGTTAAACCCTCCTTGTGCTGAAATAACAATGCTTGGGTACATTTGTCCTTGAGCTGCTCCTACTTTTGCATTAGCTGCTTTTAGAGCATACTCTGCTACCTGTACATCTGGACGATTACTTAAAAAATCCACAGGCACTCCAGTGTTTAAATCAGTAATGAAATTTAAATCACTTAATGTAACAGAGCGGGATATAGCCTGCGGATAATTATTCAAAAGCAAATTCAATCCACTTTCTTGTAAGGCAATCTCTTGCTCTATTTGAGGTATTAATTCTTTTGATTCTAACCATTGCGCTTCTGCTTGTTGCATAGCGATGATTGTCTCATTTCCTACCTCAAACATCTTTTTCGTTAAAGAGTAAGTATTCTCACGTAGTACAATACCTTCTTGTGCTATTTTTAACTGCTCATCTAACATTAACAAGTTGATATAACTTGTCGCTACCTCAGCAACTAATCTATTCTCTATAGCGCGTTTTACCTCTTCTGTTTGCATTAATGTAGCTAATGCAGCTTCTTTCTCTCTTCTGATTTTACCCCAGATATCTAGTTCCCAAGACAAGTTAAGGTTAGCGTTAAAATCATCATTAATACGTCCTGCATCATTAGCTGCTAGATAACTATTCTTTGAAGACTCCGTTCTATTAGCCGCTACATTCATTGTTAACTCAGGTAACAAAGCCATTCTTGACTGTGTGTATAACAATCGAGTTTGTTCAATGTTCTTAACAGCTAACTGTAAGTCCGCATTTCTCTCAATAGCTAGATCAATCAGCTTAGTCAATTCTTCGTTCTTAAAGAACTCCACATAACCTAACTGTGCTAGATCATTAACTATAGTATCCGAAGCAGCTTCATTATAAAACTGTTTTGGTGTTTCTACAGACGGTCTTTCATAGTTCTTTCCCACTTTACATGAAGCGAACAATACTGAACCTAATGCTATATATACTATCTTATTCATTCTTTCTCGTAATAATTAAACTTGTTGAAATACTAGTCTTCTAATACTTCTGGTTGCTCTGGTTGTTTTCCACTTACTTTCTCTTGTAAATACTGGAAGAATACGTATAAGAAAGGAATAACAAATACTCCTAAGATTACACCTACTACCATTCCTCCTGCTGTACCAATACTGATCGAGTGGTTACCTTGAGCTGATGATCCTTGTACAAACATCAGTGGAATTAATCCTGCGATGAATGCAAACGAAGTCATTAAGATTGGACGAAGACGTAAACGTGAAGCTTCTACAGCTGCGTCTACAATGCTCATTCCTCCTTGTCGTTTCTGAACCGCAAACTCTACAATCAAAATTGCATTCTTCGCGAGTAGTCCGACCAGCATGATGAGCCCTACCTGAACGTAAATATTATTAGCAATACCTACTGATCCGATGGCTAAGAATACCCCCATAATCCCAACTGGTAATGATAATAATACTACTAGTGGTAAAATGTAACTCTCATACTGTGCTGATAGAATGAAGTAAATAAATAAGATAGATAGACCGAAGATAAATACCATTTGTCCTCCTGACTTCTGCTCCTCTTTACTTAATCCTAACCAATCAATAGCATATCCTGCAGGTAATTTTTCTGCAGCTACTTTCTCTACCGCTTTCATTGCATCACCAGTACTTACTCCTGGTTTAATGATACCATTTACAGTAATAGAGTTAAATAAGTTATAACGGCTGATTGCCTGTGGGCCATACACTTTTTCTAAGTGTGCTAAAGAGCTAATAGGAATCATCTCTCCAGAACCTGCTGTTACATAAATAGTTTTAAACGATTCTTCGTCAGCTCTAAACTGAGCATCCCCTTGTACGAATACTTTAAACTGCTTACCAAAACGGTTAAAGTCATTCACCTGAGCAGATCCGTAGAATAACTGTACAGCACTCATCATATCGCTTACATCTACACCGTGCATCTTAGCTTTAACAGGGTCTACAACAATCTTATACATTGGGAAGTCAGCTTTAAACATTGTGAAGGCACTCTGTACCTCATCTGTTTCGCTTAAGTCTTTATTAAATTGGTTTACCACACTAGCAAACTCATCTATACTTCCTCCTCGTTTATCCTGAACTACTAACTCTAATCCATCAAAGTCTCCAAATCCTGGTACTGTTGGGTTAGCGAATACGTAGAACTCTCCTTCTTTTAACACAGTTAACTGTTCGTTTAACTCTGCTAATATTTCATTGATATCACTTACTTCTCCTCTATCTTTTAAATCTTTAAATGAGATGAATCCCATACCGTACGCTGGACTGGCAGCATTACCTAAGATGTTAAATCCAGAAATAGTAGTTACAGTTTTTACAGCTGGATGCTTTCTCATAATCTCATCACCATCCTTTAACACTGCTGCTGTTCTATCAATAGACGATCCTGGAGGTAATGAAAGAGCGAACATCGCAAATCCTTGATCCTCGTTAGGAATAAATCCTTTAGGCGTACTATTCATTAAGAACACCATTCCTATGATAGATCCTACTAAGATACCTAAGCTTAATACTTTTCGTTTGATTAAGAACTTAACTCCTACGATGTATTTATTTGTTAATGAAGTAAACCCAGCATTAAACGATCTAAAGAATCTAGTCTTAAATCCTGTTTTCTTAACTTCTCCAGTTTTTTCTAAATCGTGGTGGTGATTTTTAAGTAACAATGCACATAGCGCTGGACTTAATGTCAAGGCATTTACTGCCGAAATCATAATCGCAATAGCTAATGTATAGGCAAACTGCTTATAGAACACCCCTACTGGTCCTTCCATAAATCCTACTGGTAAGAATACCGCAGACATTACAAGAGTAATCGAGATAATAGCACCTGAGATTTCACTCATCGCTTTTGATGTAGCCTCCTTAGCATCTAGCCCTTCGAGCTCCATCGTACTATGGACGGCCTCAACTACTACAATGGCATCATCCACTACAATACCAATTGCTAGTACTAATGCAAATAGCGTTAGCATATTAATAGAGAACCCTAACATATTCAAGAAGAAGAACGTACCGATCAATGATACTGGTACTGCTATCGCAGGAATAAGAGTAGATCTAAAATCTTGTAAGAATATATATACAATGATAAACACTAAGATAAATGCTTCCATCAATGTATTTTTCACCTGATTAATAGACTCGTCTAATTGAGTTTTATTAGCAAATGTTACATTATATCTTAATCCTTTTGGCAACTGAGGAGTTAACTCATCAATTACTTTATATACTTGTGTCTGAATTTCATTGGCATTAGATCCTTTAGTTTGAAACACTGCCATACTCACAGCATCTAAGCTGTTAATCTTGTTCTCCTCATCATACGCTACCGCACCAAACTCAATACGAGCAATATCTTTTAAGTATAATACGTTACCACTCTTATCAGCCTGAACTACGATGTTCTCAAACTGCTCTGGAGTATTGTATTTACCAGGATATGTCAATGTATACTGTACAGCACCACCAGCATTCTGACCTAAGTTACCAGCTGCAACCTCCATACTTTGACTTTGGATAGCACGCTCTACATCAGCAGGAGTCAATCCTCTATTTGCTAATTTGTGCGGGTCTAACCATACACGCATAGCATAATCTTTCTCACCGTATAACTGTACTTTACCCACCCCTTTAATACGCTTTAACTCACGTACTAAGTTAATACGAGCATAGTTCTGTACGAATGTCTCATCATATAGAGTATTGTCCTCACTGATAAGGTCAATAATCATAATCATACCACGCTGTTCTTTCTGCGTGATTACCCCAGCTTGTAATACCTCAGCAGGTAAGATACCTGACACCTGAGCTACCCTATTCTGTACGTTTACTGCAGCTTGATCAGGATCTGTCTCTAAGTCAAAAAACACTGTAATAGAGGCTGTACCATCATTACTCGCTGTAGACTCAATGTGAGTCATATTTTCAACCCCGTTAATTACCTCCTCTAGCGGCGTAACTACAGATTTAAGTACTGTCTCAGCATTACCTCCAGGATAAGAAGCTGCTACAGTAACACTAGGAGGTGCAATATCAGGGAACTGAGCCATAGGCAACTGCGTTAACCCTACTGCCCCTAATATTACTATAATAAGAGATATAACGGTAGCCAGTACTGGCCTATGTATAATCTTTTTAAGCATTTGTTCTGTTTGTTTTAATTAAATAATTAATCTAGAGATTACTCACTCGCTTTAGCTGTGTTTGAACTTACATTACCTCCCGCATTTTTAGAAGTACTAGGTAACGCTGTTACAGACATACCGTCTTGTAATTGGTTTACACCAGTGATAGCAAGTACTTCTCCTTTTTCAATACCTCCTTCGATAAAGTAAGTGTGTAAGTTCTTTCCGATAATCTTAAGCTGTCTCTGATCTACAGTATTATCTTTATTCACTACATAAGCGAATATCTTATCTTGTAGGTCAGCTGTAGCGGCAATAGGAATTTGTACTACATCTCTATGTGTAGCCATTAAATTCACAATACCTGTACCACCGTTTCTCAATAGACGCTCTGGGTTATCAAATACAGCACGTACGCTGATAGAGTTAGTTCCCGCATCAAACTCTCCGTTGATTACATCCACTTTTCCAGTGATAGGATATTTATCTCCATTACTTAATTCTAATTCGATAGGCATTTTTAGTACGTTCTCAGAACCACCATTCTCTTTTATAAGATTAAAATAGTCTGCTTCAGTTAATGAGAAGTAAGCATACATCTGAGAGATATCAGACATAGTAGTTAACTCCTCTACTTCACCAGCTGTTACTAAGTTCCCAACACGTTTAGTAATACGCCCTAAGAACCCATCTACTGGAGCAGTAATCGTACAGTAGCTCAAATTAAGTTTAGCTTCTGCTACAGCAGCCTGAGCTTGAGCTACATTTGCCTTAGCGTTATCTAATACCGCTTCAGCTGTTTTTAACTGTATTGGAGATACGAACTTATTATCTAATAACGACTGTACTTTATCCTTCTCTAATTGAGCATTTACTAAAGCAGCCTGTGCAGCTTTTAAACTTGCATTTGCATTATTTAATTGAATACGATAAGGTTGTGCATCGATAAGTATTAATGCTTGTCCTTTTTTCACATAGCTTCCTTCTTCTACTAATATTTTTTCGATATATCCTGAAGCTTGTGCACGTACTTCTACGTTAACTCTTCCTTCTAATGATGCAGTATATTTCTTTAATACTAATGCATCACCTTTCTCCACTACACTGGTTTTTACCTCTAACGCATCTGTTGCTTCAGCCCCTTCGTTTGAGTCATTTTTACAACTAACGAAAAATACAGATAAACCAAATAATAGTCCTCCTAAAAACAAAACTTTCGTACTTCTATAAATTTTATTCATTTCTAACGCTTTTAACACAACAAAAATCAAAAATTATACCATTACAACTTCTAGAATTAGTTCGAAGCGTAAAAATTCGAACCTGAAGCGTCAAAAGTGATTACCAATACGATTAAGCAGTTTCCGAACCGTATAAATAGGCATAAAAAAAAGCTACCTAAGTAGCTTTTATGAGTTCAACCAATTCTTTAAAATAGGAGCCTTTTCACGGCTTACAATCACCTCGCGTTGAGGATCTTTAACCAATCCTACTTTCAACTTACCATTGTGATAATTCTGTATATTATCAATACTATCAATACTAATGATATGTTGTCTATTCGCTCTAAAGAAAATCTTTGGGTCTAATTCGTCTTCTAACTCTTCTAAAGTTTGTCCGACGATAATTACAGACTTATTTTTTAGCACTAGATGAGTAATCTTTAACTCTGAAAAGATAAAGTCAATCTCATCTACCTTCACAGTTTTAAAACCATCTTTATAAGGAATAAGAAAACGAGATCTATAAAACGCTTCCTTTTTATACAAGTTGCCCAATATATCTTTTATAGAATCACTAAGTTCTGGTGTAGATCTAAGCGATTTAAACTTCTCCAAAGCCTGTTCCAATTCTTCTTCTCTCACAGGTTTCATGATATAATCGATACTATTGACCTTAAATGCTTTTAGAGCATACTCATCATAAGAGGTTGTAAATATTACAGGAGCTTTTACCTCCACCTGTTCAAAAATCTCAAAACACAGTCCATCCTCTAATCGAATATCCATCATTATAAGTGAAGGCTCCTCATTATTCTTTAACCAATCTACACACTCCTTTACACTTTCTACCACAGCTAGAATCTCTATCTCAGAATCTAGCATCTGTAATAATCGAGATAACTTATTAGCATTTCTTACCTCATCTTCTACTATCAAAACTTTCATATATCCTCTATCTTTTGCTGTATTTATTACTTATCATTTTTATTAATCAACAAAGGCAACTTCACAGTAAAGCTATCTTTTGACTTATCTATTACCACTTTGTGCTTACTCAGTAGTCTATAGCGCTCCTTAATGTTAGTCAGACCTACCTTAGATGATGGCAAGGTCACTACTAACTCTTGTATATTATTACTAATCACTACATAGTTACCCTCTACGTAGATATCTATTTTTAAAGGGTTTTCTTTAGAGGCGCTATTGTGCTTAACTGCATTCTCCACTAAAAGCTGTATCGCAATAGGAGCTACATAAAAGCCTCTTTTAATCTCTTCTGATACATTGATATTTAACCTCACCTTACTCCCCATCCTTTCTTTAATCAGGTAAAAGTAAGACTCTACGAATGTTAGTTCTTCTGCCAGACTAATTGTATTCTTACGCACATTAGACAGCATATATCGATACACTATGGATAAGTGATCTATAAACTTCACCGCAATATCCTGATCCTCTACGACTAACTCTGATAATGTACTAAAGTTATTAAATAAGAAGTGAGGATCTAACTGCATCTTTAGAGATTCTAATTCTGCCTGACTCGCTATACGCTCTAACTGTTCTGCTTTTAACTTTAGATCTGCGGCATCCACCATAGACTTCTTCCAGTTATTAATCAAAAAATAACCTGTGTGAATAGCACTAATAAATATACCTGTATTAAAACTAATAATCAATGACTGCCATATATCTATCTTATCTTCTAAATCTATGATATCAAATGTATTATAAGGAGAGATATAGATATATACAAAGTTAATAGCAAAGTAAATAATAAAGATAAACAGGATCAACAAAAAGAACTGTACCACTACTCGCATGACAGGTAACTTATCCCATGGCAAAAGCTTATTAAGTACCCTACTCAACCAAAGGCTTACCTCAGTAATAGCCATACAATAAACAAACAATACTAAAGCAGACTCCCACATCTCCTTAACATCCATCTCTACCCAATCAGCATCATAAGGGTTTAATAAGAAATGAGAAAATAAATAAAGAATAAAAACTAATGGAACAACCATTAATCTATAATGTTTCAAGAACATTGATTCTTCTTTTACTTTCTTAGCCGCCATATATTTTGTTTTAATTCTAGAACAAAAATAAATTTATATTTCCATATAACTAAATCTACCTCACTCAAAATGATATATAATTACTTGAAACGGAAAAATACTTAACTAATCTGTAACAATATTTAGGTTTTACTGATTTGTTCTCTCTATTATAAGAAACTCTCTATTCTTCCTAATAGTACCTGATCACTACTCTTAACTGAGCTATCTAGATTTCCTAAGGAGTACAAGACAAAAAAAATAGTGTAGCCTATTACAGCTACACTACCTTACGTCAAAACCTGAAAACTTAATTGTTATGAAAAAAAACTCAACTATTTATATTTACTAACGCTTTAACTAGCTAGCCAATAATAACCTATTATCTAAAAACTCATAAAATGAGTGTTCTAATACTGTCATTACTCCACTGCCGTCTGATAATAGCGCTGTCACAGTATCTCCATCGTTCTTTAATACTATGTGTATATCCTCTACATCCATATCTTCTAACAGCTCCTCTATACTATCTATATCACAAATTTTATCCTCTGCTATTAACACTATAGCTCCTTTACGATCTCCTACTAATACTTCACCTATTAACATATCTCTACTCCATCGTCCGATGATAAATATATAAGGCGAAAAAATACTGTCTTCATTCACCTCCTCTAAAGTCTCTGAAGTGTTATGCACACTCAAATCAAAAAAGGACACTTCTGTAGATGTCTGCACTAATGAAGAACCACTACTGATTAGTAAAAAACGGAAATAATCATCTGAGAATTGATAAGAACATTGAAGGCTGCTTATCTCTCTTTTAAACAGCACATCGACACCTGAATCTACCAGAAATCGATAACGTAAAAATTCATTCATAATAGTTGTATTGGTTATTCTAAAAATACATAATTATAGCCTAACCATATACATACAAATAAAAACATAACAATCTGATAACATTAGAATTAAAACAAAAAAACCTTCATTAAAAAGAATAAAATCAAATATTTTACACGCTAAAAACACTAAATACTATCAATAATCAAACATCTCAATCTAATAGTAAATAACACTTAGTAATATTCAATATATTTAAATCAGAAAAAGAAATATAAACACTAAAATTTAATACATGAACAACAATTATCCTGCTAATTTGTATGATTACTTTAGAGCAAATCCTCAAGACTTTGAACTGCGAACTAACATGCTTAAGAAAGCGATATGGGGCTTTATAACTATTGCTAGTATAGTACTAATCATTTATCCTAGTCTAATACAAGATGGATGGTTAGTTAGAGGTCTAGCAATCCTAATAGCGCTAATAGGGCTATTTAATACTTTCGTTATGTCTTCTAATTTTTATAGTAAAAAGACAGGAGGTAAAATTACAGGTATAGGTACAGCTAAATTTGCTAATCCTCCACGTGGTACAGAACCTTATGGTCCTGGAGATATGCGCATTATCAATATGTATGAAAACGAAGACTGGAATAACCTAACTAACGAAAAAACTACGCATGACAGACCTATGCAATTGCAAATAGAAGCAGATAAAGAAGGTAAGGTTATCTATCTACTACTGTGTAGATATTTTTCGAATGCTGATTTTAGAGGTATTGCTCCTGTAAAGATAATTTCGGGTGCTGACTATGATAAATACATCGCTAGATTAATCAACTTAGCAAAAAACTAAACAAATCATACCAAGTATAAAATACACACAGAGCATCTCATAGCCTTATGAGATGCTCTATTTTTTTGTAATCACTTCAGAAATAGAAATAAGTATACAAATACTACTTATACTACATATCTATAAAGTCAAAGCCTTTTCTTCGGGAGTTCGTTAAGCAGACTTTTGAAAGTCTTCGGAAAACCTCGGCTCTTTCCGAACAAACACTGAACTCTTCCGAAGCCCTTCCGAATAAACAGGTGTACAAAAAACAGCAAACATTTACTATACAACTAGTTATATTTTTAAAAATGGAATTAAGTGGAACTTTATGGAAGAAAAAAGAAATATTTGGAATTAAATGGTCATAAATGGAAGAATGTGGAAGTCTTTCTCTCCTGTTTTTGTTTTTATTAATTACTTTGTGTAGTGAATCAGATTACTAAATAACTGTTTCATTTATGTCTACTTATCTCCTCAATATGAGTTTGGGTCTTGTTATTATAGAGTTCTTATTTGGATGAGTCCGTTGTGAGTCCGTTAAAATGATAAAAACAACGGACTCACACCAGAGACACTCCCCTCTCACTAAAGACTTACCCAAAACATAACGCTATGAATACTAATACAGGCATCAATCTGAAGTAGAATAGCTTACATTAGAAAACACTAATCAACATACCTTCTACAAAACAAATAACTAACTGATAATAAGACTCTAAGCGTATTCTAATGGTACATTAAATTTCTCTAATACTTAAAAGTGGCTCGATATATGCTTTAGTTTTGTAAAAAATCAGTGCTATGAATATACTTTTAATAGAAGACGAAGTAAGTGTATCTAACTTTATCAGAAAAGGATTAGAAGAGAGTCAACATCAGGTATCTTTTGCTTATGATGGGATGATCGGGTTACAACTAGCAATGCAACAAGAATTTGACCTAATTATCTTAGATGTCATATTACCTCACATGAACGGTTTTGAAGTATGTCAAGAGATCAAAAAATATAAAGGAGATATTCCTATCCTTATGCTTACTGCCTTATCAACACTTAATGATAAGGTAAAAGGATTTAATATGGGAGCTGATGATTATCTGACTAAGCCATTTCACTTTGAAGAATTGCTGTTGAGAATAAAAGCCTTGACTCGTAGAAATACAATGTCTATGCCTACTCTCGAATATAAAGCAGCAGACCTAGTAATGAATACTTATAAAAAAACAGTTACTAGAGCTAATAAGGAGATTGTACTAACACAAAAAGAATATACACTATTAGAGTACTTCTTAGTGAATAAAAACAGGGTCCTAGCACGTACTCAAATAGCAGAGGCAGTATGGGGAATCGGCTTTGATAGAGGTACTAATCTGATAGATGTATATGTCAACTATGTGAGACGTAAGATAGATAAAGAGTTTGACACACAATTAATCCATACTGTTATTGGTATGGGATACATTCTAAAAGATGAGATATGAAAATACGCAATAGACTTTCACTTCAATTCTCAGGCTTATTTGCCATTCTACTCTTAGGAGTATTAATGGCTGTATACTTTGTGGTATCTAATCACTGGCAAAATACATTCTTTAAACAACTTGAAGATAGAGCATTTACAGTAGGACATAACTATCTAGCAGAGGACAACTTCACTAAGGCTGAATACGATGAAGTACAACGCAAATATCCACGAACATTATCTCAAGAAAAGATAAGAATATACGATATCAATTTCTCTCCTACTTTTATAGAAGAGGGCGATCTTAAATGGAATAAAGCAATACTAGCTGAAGTAATAGACAAGAAAAAAGTAAACTTCAAAATAGGTGATGAATATGTGGTAGGAATCTTCTATAGAGATAACTCTGGAGACTTTATTGTGATGGCAAAAGCGACTAATGACAAGGGAATGGCTGCTTTAAAACAATTGAGAACAGTAATGTTAGGTAGTCTTATCATAGCCTTATTAATAACTTTCTTCTTGTCTAGATGGTTTGCAGGTTATTTCCTAATACCAATTACACGTATCAATAGACATGTGTCTAGAAAAGATATTTCTACACTTTATCCTATTCCTACACAAGACATGTCTAAGGATGAGATTAGAACACTGAGTGAGACAATTAATGAGTTGTTTAGAAGGTTACAAGATTCCTTTGATAATCAACAAGCCTTCGTTTCTCATGCTTCACACGAGTTAAAAACACCTATAGCTTCTCTGATGGGCAATGCAGAAATAGCCCTTAGACAATCTCGTAGTGAGGATGAATATAAAAAAGTGCTACAAGGAGTAGTCAACGATGCTACTCATATGGATCAAATGATTAATAATCTACTTGCTCTATCTCAATTAGATAGTTCTGTATATCCGTTACACAAGCACGCTTTTGAGGAGTTCTGGTGGACAATGATAGATCACCTTATAGCGGCACAAAAAGACTTAAATCTTGAGCTAAATATTAATACAGAAGAAGAGTTGCACAAGCTATTCTTTAATGGTAATGGCAACTTACTAGAACTAGCATTGTCTAATATTATATTTAATGCGAGTAAGTTCTCACAGAACGAACCTGTAGAGTTAATCCTAGAAACAGATGAGGACAATATCATCATTATTGTCAAAGATCAAGGGATAGGAATAAGAAAAGAAGACTTGGACAAACTATTTCTACCTTTTTACCGTTCTAGTAATGCATTCGGTATTAAAGGCACTGGATTAGGATTGTCTTTAGCACATAAAATAGTACTCCTACACAAAGGTCAACTGATGATAGACTCAGAGTTAGGAGCGGGAACTACAGTGACACTAAAGATCCCTAAAGTCAATACAGATCACGAATCTCAATCATTATCTAAATTATAATTCACGCTTTCTAAGAAAGCAACACTAAAGCGAACCTCTCATCTGGTTCGCTTTTTTTATGGATAATACAAGGTACAGACGCAGCACCTTGCGTGTCACACAATAATTATCACGCACAACATATCCACAATCATAAAGGTAAATTACCATTCGCCCCACAACACACAAAGTCAGGAGGCTATTGCGTAGCAATGAGAATGTTAGTGTGTCACACAATATTATCACGCACAGCATATCCACAATCGTAGGAATTACCATTCGTCCGACAATACAAAGTACAGACGCAATACCTTGCGTGTCAAACAATCATTATCACACACAGCATATCCACAATAGTAAGGGCGAATTACCATTCACTTGACAATACAAGGTACAGACGCAATACCTTGCGTGTCACACAATCATTATCACGCACAGCATATCCACAATCATAGGGGCCTTTACCATTCGCCCAATAACACAAAAGAACGCAAAGTCAGGAGACTATTGCGTAGCAATGAGGATGTTTAAGTGACACGGATAATACCCCAAGCAAACATTCCTCATTCCTCATTCTTTTCATGTGACATTAAAATTTTCTAATCCCCTTTTAATCTCCCACTCATACCTCTTTAAGACCATCCTAATTAAGTTAAAATAAGTTTGTATTGTTAAAAATTGAACAATAACTTATTTATGCATATCACTAAAAGATCACTGTTGTCTCTTGCCTTTTTAATGGCTGTGACAGCTAGCAGTTACGCTCAACAGAAGAAAGCACCTATAGTGGTGAGAGACGCTGAGACGCTTCTACCCTTACCTGGTGTTACGATAGAGAACATCACTAAAGACGAAGTTGGAATCACGCAAGATGACGGTCATTTCGAATTAGATAATGGAGATTTAAAAGAGATTAAACTTCGCTTATCTTATATCGGATATTTCGATAAAGAAATCACGATTAAAGGTGGAGATTATCCAAGCTTTATTGATTTAGATGTAGAAGATAACTTATTAGAAGGAATCGTAGTTACAGGATATACTAAACAATCGCGTTCTAAAACAACGGGAGCGGTTAGTAAAATAGAGGCACAATCGCTTAATAAGTCACAAGTGAGTTCTATGGATCAAGCTCTACAAGGACAAGTACCTGGGCTTTATGTAGCTTCTCCTTCTGGGCAGCCTGGTACACCTGGTAGAGTTACTATTCGTGGTATCGGTTCGCTTCAAGATGAAAATACCAATCCCCTGTATGTATTAAATGGAATGCCTATCTCACCAGCAACCTTCTCTGCTCTTAATCCTGAAGATTTTGAAGATATCACTGTACTAAAAGATGCGGCTGCTACCGCTCAATATGGTTCTAGAGGTGCTAATGGAGTTATCGTTATCACATCTAAGAAAGGACCTAGTGACTCTAATGGAATGAGAGTAACTTATCAAACACAATATGGATATTCTGAAGCTAATAATAGCAAATGGGATATGATGAATACCAACCAACGTCTTCAATTTGAAGAGATGCTTCAAGATCAAGATTTACCAGGATGGGCTTATTCTAGAAACAATCCTTATAAGATAGTAAACGGTGTTCAGGTGGCTAAGTCTGATGTGGATTATATAGAAGGAGATAGACGCTTAGCAGAGATTAGAAACACTAATATTGATTGGAAAAAGAAGCTTCTTAGAAGAGGGATTAATCAATCTCACAATTTGAGCTTTCAAGGAGGAAATAATGAAACACAACACTATACTTCTGTGAATTACTTCAAACAAGATGGAGTGCTTTATAACTCTGGTATAGAGAAATTTAATGTGAATAGTAATATTCATCACAAATCAGGTAGACTGAGCTCTAACTTCTTTATCAATTTAGCAAATATCAACAGTCAATCTTCTGAATCTGATTTTGATGTAAGTGAAACTAATCCTGTGGCATCAATGTATTTCGCTTTGCCTTATGAAAATCCTTATGATGAAAATGGAAGGCTTACACCTGGTCCTAATAGATTTGGTACTAATGCACTATCAATGTACAATGATGTTAGTAGAAGAGAAAAACAACAGAAAGGTGTATTAGCAGGTAACTTCTCTTTTGATATTACAGATGATTTAAAACTGACAAGCACATTAGGTGTTGACTATACCAAAATAGGCAATACACATATCATCAAACCTGATACTTACTTTGGAGATCTTGTAGAAGAAGGTGGAAAAGGGATGTTTAGTCAAGGAGATCAGACTAATATTGGGCTAATGGCTAACTTCGGTGCCAACTATAAATACAGATGGGATGCACATGAGATAGAGGCTATCGCCTTAATGGAGATGAACAGACAGAAGTATAACTACCACGGATTTACAGGTTATGGATTAATAGACGGATTAGATCACACAGCTGGTGGTATTACTCCAGGTACTCCTGAGAATGACTTTATCCCTAAGGTAGAGGGTAGAGAATCTGAGAACTTATTGGTATCTCAAGTGGCTTTACTTAGATATTCTTATGAGAATAGATTTACATTATCTACTAGTTTTAGACGTGATGGGTCGTCACGTGTTCCTAGCAACAATAGATATAAGCACTTCTACGCTGTAGGTGGTAGTTGGAATATGAAATCAGAAGACTTTATGCAAGACATAGATGTAGTATCTATGGCACGTCTTAGAGCTAGTTATGGTTTGACTGGTAATGCTAATGGATTTGCGAGTGACTTCGGATACCGTCGTTTATATGGCCCGGGACAATATAACGGAGGTACTGCATTAAACCCAATCTCTCCAGGTAACAGTAACTACAACTGGGAAATGAATAGAATACTAGATTTAGGTTTAGAGTTTGGATTATTTGGAAATAGATTAGTGGGAGAAGTAGACTTCTACAACCGTATTACAAGTGATTTATTCTTAGATAGATCACTGTCTAGCACTTCTGGTTTTGAATCAGTAGCTGATAATATGGGTAAAATTAGAAATAGAGGTATCGAGCTAAAACTATCAGGTGACGTGATTAGAAGTGGAGACTTTACTTTTAACCTAGGTGTAAACTTTGCTTACAACAAAAACAAAATCTTGAGTTTAGGTGATGAGGATGAAATCATCACTGAGGACTACTCTATCCACCAAGTAGGTAAACAAATTGGACATTTCTATATGGTAAAATGGGCGGGCGTAGATCAACAAACTGGTGCTCCATTATACTATGACAAAGAAGGAAATATTACAACTACTTATGATCCTGACAATGCTGTGTTAGTAAAAGGTGGTTTTGACCCTGCTATAAAAGGTGGTTTTACAACGAACTTTAAATATAAGAATCTAGAAGTAAGTGCTCTATTCTCATTTATCAAAGGGATGTATCGTCTAAATACAGGTGAGTTCTACAGAACTTCTGCTGACCAGACTTATCGCATCTATAACCAATCTACAAGTATGTTAGATATGTGGCAAAACCCTGGTGATGTAAGTGATAATCCTAGCGCAAAATATGCTCGTTACATGACAGATAGAGAGTTACAAAAAGCTGATTACTTAAAGCTTAGAAACCTAAGTGTAAACTATAAGTTTAAAAACTTTGGTAAATGGAATAAAGTGGTGAAAGAAGTAAATGTATTCGCTCAAGGACAAAACTTACTTACGTGGACGAATTGGAAAGGACAAGATCCTGAAGATGACAACAACTGGTACCAATATGAATACCCTCTTCCACGTACTATCACAGCTGGTCTAAGAGTAATTTTTTAAACATGTCAAGAATGAAAAAAGCAATATATAAAATCAATACAGCCTTATTACTTTTAATAGGAGCATTAAGCTTTCAGAGTTGTGATAATATGTTAGATATAGATCCTAAAGATTCTGTTAGCGATGATCACATCTACAGTTCTGTGAAGCAATTCGAATATGGTGTATTAGGAGCGTATACTCAATTAAACATAGAATACAATACATTAATCGGGTCTATTATGGCAGATGACTGCCAATTAGCTCCTACTAATGCAGGGGTAAACTCCTATGCAGTGAATATCAACAGATGGACATTTAGCGCGGATGATGATATTTTACACCAAATTTGGTTAGACTACTACCACAGTGTATATAAAGTAAATGTACTATTAGAAAATATTTATAGAGTTCCTACAAATACTGAAGATGAAGTACAAAAACTAAGTGAGCTAAAAGGAGAACTACACGGGCTTAGAGCTTTAGTGTTATTTGAATTACACCGTATCTTCGGACAGTCAGATTACTTAGGAGGAAATGCGAGTACTATTCCATATAAAACAAGTTCTAATGTATATGAAAAGCCAGGAAAACTAACAATTGGTGAGTTTTACTCAAATCTTTGGAAGGATATTAAGGACGCTCAAGAGCTTATTAAAAGTGATTCGAAGATAAGATTAAGTCACGATGCTATCATTGCTCTATCGGCACGTATAGCCTTATATCAAAAGGATTACAATAAAGCTTTAAAATATACAAGTGAGTTGATCAATAAATACCCTCTAGCTACTGCTAAGGAATTTGAAGGAATATGGGAAGACACTTCGAATGCTGAAGTAATCTTTAAGTTAAAGAGAAACAACGATGATAAGATCAGACCAAACATTTTCTGGTATGACTTTAGTAGCGGAAAATCATTATACTTTGCATCTAAGAAACTAAGAAACCAATTTGATGCTGATAATGATATGAGATACGAGCATTTCTTCGGAGTAGAAAATGAGGATATTATCAGTAAATATGATGGTAGTGCATTTAATGATCGTATTAATGATTATAAGGTTTTCAGAATTAGTGAAATGTACTTAATCCGTGCTGAAGCTGCTCTTCAATTAGGAAACACTCAAGGAGCTACTTCAGATATAAACATATTAAGAGAGAACAGAATTAAAGGAGTCTCTAAATTTAATACTGTTGCCTTAAAAGATATCTTACAAGAGCGCTTCTTAGAGTTGTCATTTGAAGGACATCGTTACTTTGATTTAAAGCGATTAGGCATGCCTTTAGAGAGAGAAGATTATGACCTAGCTGTAGATACAGATGAGTTAACTGTACAACCATTTGAAGAGTTTTATCAACTTCCTATACCACAGAAAGAAATACAAGCTAATCCTGGATTAAAATACTAAGAGATTTTTCTCCAATTAATAAAAAAGACCGTTTTATCAAACGGTCTTTTTTTGTACTGTAACGATATTATTCTATATCTCAATTTTATGTTAGTAAATCGTGCCAGATAGTTAACACTATCTCTTATAATTAACCAAACGTGAAACTGAATTAAATCAAAAATAGCAGGCCCCCACCTGCTATTTTTTTAGAAACAAACTAACCGTTGTTCTGTATATTTTGACTTAATAATAACTTATCATATACAGTACAACATTTACATTAATTCCCCCAAACTAATGTACTTTTAAATATTCTTCTTCGTGTTGCTCTAAAGCAAAACGAAGTTCTTCTATTATATCTTCTTTAAGTTGTTGTGGTTCTATGACCTTTACTAACTTTCCAAACTTCATAATTTGTTGTTTTAATTCAAAGTTTGGTTTAACTAATAAAGTTACAAGAACTCTGTTATCATTGTCTTCTTCAGTAATAACTTGAGAAGAGTGAAGTGGACAAGCTTGTAACAATTCTCTTTGACTCTTGTCAAAAGACAGAACAACCTCATGTAAGTCACTTCCTGTAAAGTTAAGTCCTATAATTTCACTAAACTTAGCTCTTGCAGATTCAGAACATGCTTTAAAGCGTTCGCTTTCTAACTTAACATCGTAAATCTTATCTAAGAAGTAAGTCTTATACTGATCATTTTCTATAGCTACAACATACCATGTGTCTTCAAACTGTTTAAAAAGTATTGGTGCAATCTTTAAACGATTTGAACTTTCTTCTAGTGTGTTTGCATAAATAAAAGATACTTTTTGTCCTTTAGTCATTGCAGTATATATTAGACGAACTGTATCGATAGGCATTACACCCTTCTTCTTCTCTGCGTCAACGAATATAGATACAGCAGATTTAGCCCCATTACTTGAATTTAATATATCTGTAGTAACTAAATCTTTAAGATGTAAAAGAACTTGATTTGCTGTTGCTAAATATTTAGGAGCTATGTAGTACCCCTTTTTAGCATTATCTAAAGAAATCTCTACTCCGAATTCTGTAGACAAATCACTTAGTGCGCGATATAGTGTTCGTTCACTAATATCAATATCATAACTTGCTAAATACTCTAAAAGTCTTTCCCGCGAAGGGTAATGGTTTTGGTTTAGGTAATTTAATACCAAAAAATAGTAGCGTAATTTCTTCATTTTAACCCCAATTAAAATTAAGTTATAGTTGTGTTTTTTATCAATAACTAAAATAATCCTTTTTTTGAATAAAAAAAACTATCTAATTGGGAAACAAAACTAACCCTATATAATAGAATCAAGTAAAAAAATGGGTGAAACTGTATTTTTTCTTAGTTAAGCTTACCTATACTTATTATCCAATATTGTATTTTTTATAAAAAAACAACAATATTATTATCATATATTCACTGCTGTCCCCACCATATCTCACATGAGACATTATGCGAATATATTCTTGTTAATACTTAAAAAAATAAGCACCTATCATTACTAAACAATAGGTGCTGTGGGGACTTTAGCTTTTATCTTTTTTAAATGTAAAAGGGTAACAAACGTAACCTTTTAAAGAGTAATTAATCAATTAAAAAGGGTGAACCTCTATAAAAATTGAGTAAAGCTAGTGCAAAAATAAAAAAAGAGTTGAATAAAAAATTCAACTCTTTATATAATTATTACAATTCAGGTAAATTATCTTACTAGATGAATTCCATCCTCCTTGATTTCAATCTTTTTTTCTTTATACAGTGTACCAACAGCTTTCTTAAAAGCTTTTTTACTCATGTTTAGAACTGTCTTTATATCTTCTGGATGGCTATTATCATTTAGCCCTAAGAAACCTCTATTGTGCTCTAGTTCTCTAATAATGATAGCTGCGTTATCAGCTATTCCAACAAAACCAGTCTTAGTTCTACTAACATCAATCTTTCCATCAGGACGGATTGATTTGATATAACCTATAATACGGTCCCCTGTATGTAACTCTTCAAACACTTCATTCTTATACATTAATCCAGCGTGTTTCTCATTGATAATTACGTTGATTCCTAAATCTGTAATATGAGATACAACTAATTCTACTTCTTCACCTTCTGCTACAGTAATATCTTTATTGTCTACAAACTGTTTTAATTTACTTGATCCTACTAACCTATTAGTTTGGTCATCTAGGTACATATAGATTAAGTATTTATTTCCTTCTTTCATAGGACGAGCTTGTTCTCTAAAAGGAACGAACAAGTCTTTCTCTAGTCCCATATTCATAAAGGCACCAAATTCATTGATATAACTCACTTTTAATAAAGCGAATTCATTTACATATATACTAGGTTCTAAAGTAGTTGCTACAGGTCTTTCTTCTTGATCTAAGTAAACAAAAACAATTAACTCATCTCCTACTTTAATACCTTCAGGTTCATATTTACTAGGCAAAAGAATATCTGTTACTCCATCAGTCAAATAAAGTCCTATACCCGCAGCAAAACGAGCAACCTTTAATTTATTATCATCTCCTATTTTTATCATTTCCTTATCTCTTTAATATTGTGAAAACCTTACTTCTTATTATTTTAATTCTAAATCAAATATATCCCTTAGCTTCTCTACTTCAGGATTAATATTGACAAAATGTTGGTACTTATCTTTCGAATCAAGTACTCGTTTTACTAATTTTATTTCTTCATTTACTATAATAGTTAACTCAATATCAAAGTTCTGTAATTTCTTTCTAAGGTAGTTAACTAAATCATACTTATTTTCTTCGAAGCTTAACTTCGACCCTGCATTAGGTAATTCTAGTTCTATTTGGAATCCTTTTAGAGTAGGTCTAGCCATATTCATCAATGAAGCCATTAATGGTAATCCTCCACGAAGTAAACGATCCATATAATAGTTCCACTCTCCAATTAATTGGTCATAAGTAAAAGGCTCTTTTGGTAAATCATCTGGATTAATCACATTCTTCTCTAAAGAAGAAGCTAGCTCCTTTCGATTTCGAATACTAGTTAAAGATAATGCCGAAGCTCTCTTAGGTTGTGGTACTTCATTGCCACTCGTTTCATTACCTGTTACGTTGTTAGCAGGAGTGATAACACTATTTAGAGGAGCCTGACTTACTTCATTACTTGGAATACTTGTAGCAGGAGCACTATACTGCTCATTTTCTACTTGTGCAAAAGTAGATTGAGAAGGCATTATACTATTCTCTACAGCAGAAACTTGAATATTTGTTTGTTGTAATATACTTAATTCTTGGCTATCTACTTGAGTATGATTATTACCAACTTGACTAAGACCACTTAATACAGTATTATTACTAAACTGGCCACTTGTCAATAAATCCCTAAGAACAGAAGCAGGAATTATGAATTGCTTATCTTTTTTTTTTCGCCTTCAAAAGACAAAGACGCTAACTGCATAAGACACAACTCTACTAATAACCTTTGGTTCTGACTTGATTTATACTTCAAATCACAATCATTTGCAATCTCAATTGCTTGCAAAAGAAATGGCATTGATGTTTGTTGAGATTGATTGTAGAATAATTGCTTACCATGATCACCTATTTCTAACAGATTTATTGTCTCAGGAGTCTTACATACCATTAGATCTCTAAAATGAGATGCTAATCCAGATACGAAGTGATGACCGTCAAATCCTTTAGATAAGATGTCGTTATAAGCAAGTAACAAACCTGGGATATTACCTTGTAGTACCATATCTGTAATACGGATATAATACTCAAAATCTAATACATTAAGATTCTCTGCTACTGCCTGTCTAGTCAAGTTTCTACCACAATAAGATACTACTCTATCAAAAATAGACAAAGCATCACGCATAGCTCCATCAGCTTTTTGAGCGATAATACGCAGTGCATCATCTTCAAAGTTGATACCTTGGCTTCTAGCTACGTCTGCTAAATGATTAGCAGCATCTGCTATAGTAATACGTTTAAAGTCAAAGATCTGACATCTAGACAATATCGTTGGTATAATCTTGTGTTTCTCTGTAGTTGCTAAAATAAAGATAGCATGACGTGGTGGCTCTTCTAATGTTTTTAAGAAAGCATTAAAAGCAGCTGAAGA
Organism: Myroides marinus; assembly: GCF_900109075.1. GTDB lineage: Bacteria > Bacteroidota > Bacteroidia > Flavobacteriales > Flavobacteriaceae > Flavobacterium > Flavobacterium marinum_A. Next base: position 140,324 of record NZ_FNYS01000005.1, read on the forward strand.
TAACATATGCACCTCATCTATAATATACACCTTGTACTTACCTGTTTGTGGAGGTATACGTACTTGGTCAATAAGACTTCTGATATCATCCACCGAGTTATTAGAGGCAGCATCTAGTTCAAATACATTAAATGCGAAATCCTCATTCGGATCGTCATACCCTTCTTGGTTTATCTTTCTTGCTAAAATACGAGCACAAGTCGTCTTTCCTACTCCTCTAGGTCCAGTAAATAATAAAGCTTGTGCTAAGTGATTACTCTCTATAGCATTAACTAGTGTACTTGTAATAGCTTGTTGTCCTACTACATCCTTAAATGTCTGGGGTCTATATTTTCGGGCAGATACGATAAATTGTTCCATAGGTCTCTTATTATCGCAAAGGTAGTTTATTTTTTATAATACAGAAATTATTCTCGTAACTCTGAAGGGAAAAACTCATCCTCTCCTATCTTACTAGACCATTGTTTTCTAAGCTGATTTAAGTTAATAGGTTTATGAGGTGCTCTCTCTTCTAACTGATTTGAATAGAACAGATACTGCAATTGCACTTCTATATAAAAATCATCAAGTTCTGATTCTGGATGATATTCTGATTTTAAGTTTAAACTAAATGTTCTAGCTGCGGTATTAGACCAAAAAGCCTTCCATCCACTCTTAAATTCCTTTATTAGCTTAAAAACAGTCTGTCCTGTCTGTCTGTCTATCAACTTTATTAGAATCTTACCATCGTTTCTAGATAGTTTCTTTAACTTCTCTGTAAACTGTTCTTCTAGATACTTCTGTGATCGTTTTATATATCTACGTTTATCACCACTACTTGACATCTTATCAAGATTAGCATTTAGAATAACTAAGTTCTCAGCAGTTGCTTTCGCATAAGGATACACTCTACGCAATCTGTTGCGAAGAATAATCATATCTCTTCTATATTTTTCGTCCTTGACATCTACTCCTATAAATATCTCAGGTATTGTATATTCTTGTATTGTATCCCCATTAATAATTATTTCGTGAGGAATCTCTGGTACAGCTACAAGCCCTTTCTCTTCCTGCGCTATCAGTAGTTGTGCCAACAAGAGAAAACTAAACAACAAAAGCTTTTTCATAACTTAAAATATACATCAAAATTATTGCTTTTTGTTGAGTAATAATAATGTATTGGGTAAATTAGCAAAAAATAAAATTATGAGTGCAAAGACAATTCTAGATGATCAATCTCTAGCATTTTTAGAGACATATTTAAATAATCCTTCTCCTACTGGACACGAATCTAATAACCAAAAAACGTGGATGGAGTATCTAAAACCTTATGTAGATACTTTTATTACTGACACTTACGGAACAGCAGTAGGAATTATTAACCCTGATGCTCCATATAAAGTAGTTATAGAAGGACACGCGGATGAAATCTCTTGGTACGTAAAATATATAACAGAAGAAGGATTTATCCACGTTGTACGCAATGGTGGTAGTGATCATATGATTGCTCCTTCTAAGAGAGTTCACATTCACACTAAAAAAGGTATTGTAGAAGGTGTATTCGGATGGCCAGCTATTCACATCAGAAATAGAGCAGGTAAAGAAGAATCTCCAAAAATAGAGACTAACTTTATCGACCTAGGTTGTGATTCTAAAGCAGAAGTAGAAGCTTTAGGAGTACATGTTGGTTGTGTTATCACATATCCTGATACATTTACTATACTTAATAAAAACCGTTTTGTATGTCGTGCTATTGACAATAGAATGGGTGGTTTTATGATTGCTCAAGTGGCGCGTCTATTAAAAGAAAATAATAAAACTCTTCCTTTCGGATTATATATCGTTAATGCTGTACAAGAAGAAGTAGGTTTACGTGGAGCAGAAATGATTACTCAGACAATCAAACCTAATGTTGCTATCGTAACGGATGTTTGTCACGATTCTAATACTCCTATGGTTGATAAGAATATAGAAGGTGATAATAAAATAGGTAGAGGACCTGTAGTAGGTTATGCTCCAGCTATTCAGAATAACCTTAGAGAATTAATCGAAGAAACTGCTGAGAACAACAATATCCCATTCCAACGCAATGCTATGAGTAGAGTAACAGGTACTGATACTGACGCATTCGCTTACAGCAATGGTGGTGTAGCTTCTGCTCTTATCTCTCTTCCGTTGAGATATATGCATACTACAGTAGAGATGGTACACAGAGATGATGTGGAGAACACTATCAAACTAATCTACGAAACACTATTAAAGATTGAGAATAACGAAACATTCTCATATTTTAAATAATAAATCAAGGCAGTTCTATACTGCCTTTTTTATTTCCTTACTCCTATTGAGATTTTTACAATTCTTTACAAAGCTAGTATGATTAAATCCTTTATCTTTGAATAAAAATACATTCTATAATGTCAAATTATAATCGAAACAAGAATACAACCACTAAACTTAATACAAATCTTACTTTAGCTCAAATTATAGAGCAAGCAGGAAGTAACCCAGAATATAGAGCTGTTTTTTATAACCGTTTCTTAAAAGACTACATCTACATATTAGTACAAAAAGACTCAACTACTGAAGATAGTGAGACACCTCCTATTATCGCTTTTGAAAACAACTGCATACCTGTATTCACTGATCCAGATAGAATATATGATGGTAGTGCTATACACCAAGAAATGGATTATATGAAAGTAAGAGGACATGCTTTCTTAGAAATGACTGTAGGTGCTACAATCATAGTAAACCCATTCTCTAAAGTTTACAAAGAATTAGTAGTTGAAGAAATAGCTGATATGCTTAATGGAAGTATATTTAATACTGTATCAAGTCCTGTATTAAGAGGTCAGATGAATGTGCAAATTGGCAAACCTGACAACAACCCAACTACATTATTAAACGAACTTAAAAGTGCTTTTTATCAAAACGAACATATAACTGCTGCTTATATAGGATGGACTTTTAATGAGATTTTAGACAAAGAACCTCACTATATCTTTGCTATCGAATGTTCAGAAGAATTAAGTAATTTTAAAGAAGTAGCCAATTTAGTCTCGACTTTCTGTAAATCTCATTTTAAAGAAGGCGAATATGCTGATATTATCAAATTAGAACAAAATGGCAACTATAGCGATTACTTCTACAACCAAGCAAAACCTTTCTATGTAAAGTAAATGGATACTAATGCTATATTCACTCCTATTGATCTGAATACCTGGAAACGTACTCCTTATTACGAGTACTATCGCAATATTCTGAAGACAAAGTACACTGTTAGTATCAAAATAGACATAACAGACATCATCTCATTATACAAGAGTAAAGGATATAAGTTCTTCCCTACTTTTTTATATGTAATTATGAAAGCTCTAAACAATAGTGAAGAATTGCGCACTAGTATACAAGATGGCAAGCTGGGCACTTGGAATTATCTAACGCCTCAGTTTACACTATTTCACGAAGATGATAAAACATTCTCTGACTTATGGAGTGACTATAGTGATGATTTTGCTGTATTTCATCAAAATATAATCAATGACATCCAACAGTATAAAGATGTAAAGGGCATTAAAGTTAAACAAGGTTTACCTGCTAACTTCGTTCCTATTTCATGCGTTCCATGGATTAGTTTTGAAAGTATAAGTCAAGACACATCTCACGACAGTGATTTCTTAAAACCAATTATACGTTTTGGAAAATACTACACAGAGAATGACAAGGTGTTAATCCCTTTATCTGTATATGTCAATCACGCTATAGCAGATGGATATCACACATCAATGTTTCTACAAGATGTACAAAACATAGCAAATAACGCTAAAAACTGGATACTATAAGGATTATCTCTACAAGAGGTAATCCTTTTTTATTTTCAATACCACCCCATAAAATACTCACTTACAATAAACTACCAAAACCACTCTGTTTAGTATTAGCTTTATCTATACTTGCAATAAAAACAAACAATAATAATTCATCCCCACCTTACTTAATTAGTGTACTTTTGCCGATTCTAAAATTTTCAATATATGCCACAAAAGAACAAGAATAGTTTTTTCTTTTTAATATATCTAGTAGGTTTGAGCATCATCGGTTTCTTAGCTACAGATATGTATCTACCTGCATTCGATACAATGCGTATCGATCTTAATACCTCAAAGAGTAATATTAGTGCTACATTGAGTTTATTCCTTGCGGGATATGCTATTGCACAATTAATATGGGGACCTATTTCAGACAGATTCGGTAAACCAAAAACAATTATTGTAGGTCTTAGTATCTTCACTATTTCTTCTTTAATCATCTTCTTTACAGAAAGCGTTATTGCGTTTATGCTATTGAGATTGATTCAAGCTATTGGAGTATGTGCAGCAGCTGTTAGCTGGCAGGCACTAGTAATCGAAAAATACCCAGCGGCAGAAACGACTAAAGTCTTTGCATCTATTATGCCATTAGTTGCATTATCACCTGCCTTAGCACCTTTATTAGGAGTTTATTTACTAAACCACTTTGGATGGAGATCTATCTTTATCACACTAGCTGTTATAGCAGTACTACTTATCCTATATACTTTTACAATTAAAGAAGATAAGACTGCAAAAGAAACTACAACATCTGAAACTATGAGGATATCATACTTCGCTATACTTAAATCAAAAAAATACTTAGGTAATGTTATGATTTACGCTTTATGTTCAGCTGCTTTCTTTGCTTGGTTGACAGGATCACCTTTCTTCTTAAAAGAAATGGGATATAGTGAAAGTGAAATAGGATTTAGCTTCGTTCCACAGACTATTGCTTTCTTGATAGGAGGTTTTGGATACAGAACTTTATCTGCTAAAGTAAATGGAGAAGTACTGATGCCTTACTTTATTGCACTTTTCGTAATAGCTGTTAGTTCACTTACTGCTTTAGCTGTATTTACTAATCCTACCTTAACTACACTACTTATACCATTCTGTTTAATGGCATTCGTAAATGGAGCATGTTACCCAATTGTAGTATCTGAAGCATTAAAGTTATATCCTAATAACTCAGGAAAAGCAGCAGCTCTACAAAACACCATACAATTAGGAATGTGTTTTATAGCAAGCTCTATAGTATCTCTATTTACAGCAGATGCTTTATTCACTACAGTATTAGTTATGGCAGGTACTATACCGTTAATATACATCGCTTTTAGATTGACTAAAAGCCCTAAATAATAAGCATAAAAAAAGGAACCAATATAGGTTCCTTTTTTTATATCTATAATCTACGATTATGAGTTAGATACATCTACAGTAGTTGCTTCAGCAATTTGTTTGTAAGTACCATTCTCTAACTTCTCGCGGATAGCTTCATAAGCTTTTAATGTCTCATCAATATCCTCTTTAGTATGAGTAGCCGTAGGGATCATTCTCAATAAGATAATTCCTTTAGGGATTACTGGATAAACAACGATTGATAAGAAGATATTATAGTTCTCTCTTAAGTCATTTACCATTACCATTGCCTCAGGAATACTTCCTTCTAAGTATACAGGAGTAACACAAGTGTTAGTATCACCAATATTAAATCCTCTATCTTTTAATCCATTCTGAAGCAAGTTTACATTCTCCCATAATTTAGCTTTTAATGAAGGGTTAGTTCTTAAAAGATCTAAACGTTTTAATGCTCCTTTAGTGAAAATCATTGGTAATGATTTAGCGAACATTTGAGAACGTAAGTTATATTTTAAATAATCAATAATATCTTTATCTGCTGCTACGAATGCTCCGATAGAAGCCATAGACTTAGCAAATGTAGAGAAGTAAACATCAATACCATCTTGACATTCTTGCTCTTCTCCTGCTCCAGCACCTGTAACACCTAAAGTACCAAATCCGTGAGCATCATCAACTAATAAACGGAAATTATACTTCTCTTTAAGAGCTACTATTTCTTTTAATTTACCTTGTTGACCTCTCATTCCGAATACTCCTTCAGTGATCACTAAAATACCTCCACCTGTAGTTTCAGCCATTTTAGTTGCTCTCTCCATATTCTTTTCGAAACTTTCAATATCATTGTGTTTATAAGTAAAACGTTTACCCATATGTAAACGAACACCATCAATGATACAAGCGTGAGAATCCACGTCGTATACAATCACATCATTCTTAGTTACTAAAGCATCGATGATAGAAACCATCCCTTGGTAACCAAAGTTTAATAAATAAGCAGCTTCTTTCTTAACGAATGCAGCTAACTCATCTTGTAATTGCTCATGCATTGTAGTATGTCCCGACATCATACGCGCACCCATTGGGTATGCAGCACCATATTCAGCAGCTGCCTCAGCATCTACTTGTCTTACTTCTGGGTGATTAGATAAACCTAAATAATCATTGATACTCCAGTTAATAACTTCTTTTCCATGAAACATCATACGATTTGACAAAGGTCCTTCTAACTTAGGAAAAACATAATATCCTTCTGCTTGAGATGCCCATTTTCCTAAAGGCCCTTTATTTTTCTGTATTCTGTCAAATAAATCGTTTACCATAATATAACTATGTTTAAAAAAACAATTGCAAAAATAATGATATTTTGTATGCTTTCATAATAAATAGAAAACTATTTAGTCCTTAATCCCACTAACTATGACAGTATTAAAACCATTTTAAGTATAATATATCAATATAAAAATGCGAATAAAAAATACCATTTTATTACAAAATTCTCGATGAAAAGTGCTTTTAAAACAAAAACCTCCCTATATGGGAGGTTTTTGTTTCTTATTTTTAATATAATGCAGGATATAAACTTGGATTTACCTCATTCATAATTGCATAAATTTTTTCAAATACATCTTCAGAAGAAGGTTTAGAGAAGTAATCTCCATCAGTACCATAAGCTGGTCTGTGCTCTTTTGAAGTTAATGTTTGAGGCTCGCTATCTAAATATTTATAACCTTTTTGCTCTTCTAGTACTTTTTGAAGAATATAAGCAGAAGCTCCTCCTGGTACATCTTCATCAATTACCAATAAACGGTTAGTTTTAGCAAGACTCTTCACGATATCGTGGTTTAAGTCAAATGGAAGTAATGACTGAGCATCTATAATCTCAACATCAATACCTACTTCTAACAATTCCTTAGCAGCTTGTTCGATCACTCTTAAAGTAGACCCATAAGATACCACAGTGATATCCTTACCTTCTTTAATTGTTTCTACTACTCCGATAGGTGTTTTGAATTCTCCTAAGTTATTAGGCATCTTCTCTTTTAATCGGTATCCATTTAGACACTCAATTAATAAAGCAGGCTCATCACTCTCTAATAAAGTGTTATAGAATCCTGCTGCCTTAGTCATATCTCTAGGGACTAATACATGCATTCCTCTAATAGAGTTAATGATCATTCCCATAGGAGAACCTGAATGCCAGATACCTTCTAATCTATGACCACGAGTTCTAACGATTAATGGAGCTTTTTGACGTCCTACTGTTCTATACTGAAGAGTAGCTAAGTCATCACTCATAATTTGGATAGCGTATAATAAATAATCTAAATACTGAATCTCAGCAATAGGTCTTAATCCACGCATAGCCATTCCTATACCTTGTCCTAAGATTGTAGCTTCTCTAATACCAGTATCTGTTACTCTATTTACTCCGTGTTTCTCTTGAAGGCCTTCTAATCCTTGGTTAACGTCACCGATATTACCAGAATCTTCTCCAAAGATCATTACATTTTTGTGTTTCTCTAAAATAAAGTCAAAGTTGTCTTTAAGCACCACACGAGCATCTACCTCTGTTGCATCTGCATCATAAGTAGGCACTACCTCTGCTACATTAGTAGCCGTACCAGTCATTAAGTGAGAACTATAACGAGGTTGGTTTTTAGCAAAGAAATCAGCGATATATTGTACTAAGACACCTTTACCAGATTCTTTAATTACCATTCTCAATACTTTACGAGCAGTAGTAATTACATCTCTTCTGATAGGTTCTTTAATACCAGCTAAATCATTAGCCATTTTTTCGATAAACACTCTGTTAGCACTAGAAGCAGCAACAGTACCTAATAAAGTTACTAACTCATCACGTTCTGCAACAATAGGATCTACATAAGCTTTCCATGCAGCCTTTTTACCTTCTAATACTTCTTTCTTAAGCTGTTTGTCTAATTCGTCTAACTCTTCTGCAGTAGCAATATCAGACGAAATCATCCAACTTCTCATTTGTGCAACACAGTCGTGCTCTACTTCCCAAGCTAAACGCTCTGGGCTTTTGTATCTTTCATGAGATCCAGAAGTTGAGTGACCTTGAGGTTGAGTCAACTCTTGAACGTGAACCAATACAGGTACATGTTCTTCTCTAGCTATTTTTGATGCTTTGTTATAAGTATCTACTAAAGCTACATAATCCCATCCTTTAACACGTAAGATTTCATATCCTTTACCATTTTCATCTCTTTGGAATCCTTTTAAGATTTCAGAGATATTTTCTTTTGTAGTTTGATATTTAGCATGTACAGAGATACCATATTGATCATCCCATACATTCATTACCATAGGTACTTGTAATACACCAGCCGCATTAATTGTCTCAAAGAACAATCCTTCTGATGTAGAAGCATTACCGATAGTACCCCAAGCTACCTCATTACCATTTACTGAGAAGTTTCCTTCTTTATCAGCATCTGCAAATTCTCTATAGAATTTAGAAGCTTGAGCTAAACCTAACAATCTAGGCATTTGCCCAGCTGTAGGAGATATATCAGCACTTGAATTTTTCTGATCTACTAATTTCTTCCAGTTACCATTTTCATCTAAACTGTGAGTAGCAAAGTGCCCTCCCATTTGACGACCTCCAGACATAGGATCATTTTCTATATCAGCATGTCCAAAAAGTCCTGCAAAAAATTGTTCTACTGTCAATTGTCCTATCGCCATCATAAATGTCTGATCGCGGTAGTATCCAGATCTAAAGTCTCCATTCTGAAAAGCCTTTGCCATCGCTAATTGAGGCACCTCTTTACCATCACCAAATATTCCAAATTTAGCTTTTCCTGTAAGTACTTCACGTCTACCAAGTAAACTACATTCTCTACTTAGTTTCGCAATTTTATAATCTTGAATTACCTCTTTCTTAAAATCATCGTAAGAAAGAGCCGTTTTTGTTTCTTTTTGACTCATTGTAAAATACACTAATTTACTCGTTACGAATATAAAATATTATCAAGAAAAAAGCTAGTATATACTTCTTCATTATATTGAATTAATACATACTTCTATTGCTATTCACTCAATAAAACAGCAAAAAAAATACACTATCAAAAAATTTAAGTATTTTTAGTAAATTGATATTATGAATTTGATAATCACTGTCAAAAAAATATCCCCTACTATGAGGGGATATAAATTATTCGATAACTGTTAAAATATCTTCAAGTGCAAAACGTACTTTCTTCATAGGTAATAACCAATCATTTTCATGATCTCTTTCTCCTAATGCTAAAATAGTTACACTTTTTAATCCTTTTTTATCTAGTCCTAAAGCTTCATCTAATTGATCGTTATAAAAGCCTTCCATAGGAGAAGCATCTACTCTCAATTCTGCTGCTGCTGCAATAGCCATTCCGAAAGCAATATAAGCTTGACGAGCGGCATGTTGAAACTGTTGGTCTTTAGTCAAACTATTAAAGTTTCCTTTTATAGAAGCTTTATAGTCATCTGTAGAACCAGGAGTTAACTCCCTAATTGTTTCTACATTTTTAAACACAGCATCAATGCGCTCTTCTGTATAAGCATCCCATGCTGCAAAAACCAATACATGAGAACTGTCTTTTATCTGACTTTGATTCATTACCACAGGAACTAACTTTTCTTTTAACTCCTGATTTTTTATCAATATCATTTCAAAAGGTTGTAACCCAGAAGATGTAGGCGCCATACGAGCAGCCTCTATAATCTGCATTACTTTATCCTCTGCTACTTTTACTGTATTGTTATATTTCTTAGTAGCATAACGCCACTGTAGACTATTTAATAACTCCATAAATATATAAATTACCTCTTAGCTAAAAATGCTAAGACATTATTCTCTATACGTTCATTGATATTAGAGACATCCGCTTTTACAAAAGGTTCACCTATAATGTTCTCGTATAATTCGATATAACGTTCAGACACACTGTTGATGTATTCTTCTGTCATTTCAGGTACTACTTGTCCCTCTTTTCCTTGAAAACCATTACTGATTAACCATTGTCTTACAAATTCTTTAGACAATTGTTTTTGAGCCTCCCCTTTTGCTTGTCTTTCTTCGTATCCTTCTGCATAGAAATAACGAGAAGAATCAGGCGTGTGTATCTCATCAATTAACACAATCTTTCCGTCTTTAGTCTTCCCAAATTCATATTTAGTATCCACTAAGATAAGTCCCCTTTCTGCAGCTATCTCAGTTCCTCTTTTATAAAGTGCGTGAGTGTACTGCTCTAATACTAGATAATCCTCTTCTGACACAATACCTCTAGCTAAGATATCTTCGCGAGAAATATCAACATCATGTAATCCTAAATCCTCTTTTGTAGAAGGAGTGATGATTGGCATAGGTAGCTTATCATTCTCTTTTAATCCTTCTGCTAATGTTACTCCGCATAACACTCTCTTTCCTTCTGCATATTCACGTGCAGCATGCCCTGCTAAGTATCCTCTGATTACCATCTCCACTTTAAACGGCTCACACACGTGTCCTACCGCTACATTAGGATCTGGAGTAGCCACTAACCAGTTCGGAACGATGTCACTTGTCATCTCCATAAACTTAGTAGCTATCTGATTTAAGATTTGTCCTTTAAAAGGGATTCCTTTAGGCATAATAACGTCAAAAGCTGATAATCTATCCGTAGCAACCATAACCAATAGGTCGTCTGCTATGTTGTAAACTTCTCTTACTTTTCCGCGGTAAACTGACTTTTGATTTGGAAACTCAAAACCCGTTTTTGTGATTGTGTTATTCATATTCTTGTTATAGTTGTGTAGTTCTTTTCTATTCTAGTAGGCCATTAATTCTAATAGTGCTGTTTCAAATCTGTCCTTAGGCAGATACTGATCTTCTAAAGCTTTCACAAATGGTATGGCTGTTTCTAAACTAGCTACCCTTCTAACAGGTGCATCTAAGTATTCAAAACAATTCTCCATAATCATCGCCGACATATCACTTGCGATTCCTCCGAACATGGAATCTTCTTGCAAAATTATAACTTTATTTGTTTTTTTCACTGATTTAAATACAGTTTCCTCATCTAAAGGTTGTAATGTGCGTAAATCTATCAAATCAGCCTTAATATCAGGATGTTTATCTAAAACTTCCATCGCCCAATGCACTCCTGCTCCGAAAGAAATAACTGTAACATCTCCACCTTCTCTTAATACACCTGCCTTTCCAAACGGCAGTGTATAATACGCTTTAGGAACATCCTGATAAATACTTCTATACAACAACTTATGTTCAAAGAAGATTACTGGATTAGGATCATTAATAGCAGTTGCCATTAATCCTTTAGCATCATAAGGAAATGCTGGATACACTACCTTTAACCCAGGTGTTTTAGTAAACCATGCTTCATTAGTCTGAGAGTGAAACGGTCCTGCCTGAGTACCTCCTCCACATGGCATACGTACCACTACATCTGCTTTCTCATTCCAGCGATAGTGTATCTTTGCTAGATAATTCACTATTGGATTAAACCCTGTAGACACAAAATCTCCAAACTGCATCTCCATAATCGCCTTTCCTCCATTTATAGAATATCCCATAGCAGCAGATACTACAGCACTCTCACAGATAGGAGTATTGCGAATACGCCCTTTGCCAAATTGCTCTACAAAACCATCTGTCACTTTAAACGCTCCTCCATACTCTGCAATATCTTGCCCCATAATAACTAGATTATCATGACGCTCAAATGACTGCTTTAACCCTTCTGATATCGCATCTATTAATCTAATATTTGCTACTTCACCAGTAGGTTTAACATCTTCATACGCATAAGGCGCATACATATCTTCTAATTCTGTCGCTAGATCAGCCACTATAGCTGGCTCTTCTTGTGTAGTCTTCCAGTCTTTATCTATTTCTTTCTTAAAAGCTGCTCTTATCTCTTCATCAGCAATATCAGTTAGTACACTTATCTCTTTCAGATAAGTTCTGTAATTCTCTACTGGATCTTTTAGCTGCCACATATCCATAAGTTCTTGTGGTACATACTTAGTTCCACTCGCTTCTTCGTGTCCGCGCATTCTAAAAGTCAAGAATTCTATAAGCACAGGTCTAGGGTTCTCACGAATAGACTGAGCCAATGCGCTAATCTGTTGATATACCTCTAGTATATTGTTCCCATCGATAATATGACTTTCCATGCCATATCCCTTCGCTCTATCAGCTAGATGCTCACATCTATATTGTTCATTAGTAGGTGTAGATAATCCATATCCATTATTTTCAATAACAAACAACACAGGAAGATCCCACACAGAAGCTATATTTAATGCCTCGTGAAAGTCTCCTTCTGAAGTTCCTCCTTCTCCTGTAAATACAGCTGTTATTTTCTTTTCTTGACGAAGTGTATGTGCTAGCGCGATTCCATCAGCCACTCCTAGTTGAGGACCTAAGTGAGAAATCATCCCAACGATGTGGTATTCTTGCGTTCCAAAGTGAAATGAACGCTCTCTTCCTTTAGTAAAGCCATTTGCTTTTCCTTGCCATTGAGAGAAAAGACGGTAAAGTGGAATATCTCTTGAAGTAAACACTCCTAAGTTGCGGTGCATAGGTAAGATATATTCATCCTTATCTAAGCTAGCTGTTATACCTACGCTAATAGCCTCCTGTCCTATTCCTGAGAACCATTTAGACACCTTACCTTGTCTGATTAAGATAAGCATCTTCTCCTCTATCATACGAGGCTTGAGTAGTTTTTTATAAAGTCCAAGTAACTCTTGGTCTGTTAAGTTTTTACGGTTGTAATGTAATTGTTTCATAATTGGTTTAATAGACTCTAAAAATAAACATTTGGCTCTACTAAACAAATTTTAATACAAGGAATAAGACATAATATACTTATCATTTTGTTCTTTCTGTTTTAAATACATTTATATAAAAAACTCATTTCTTTACTCTAATCAATACTCTTCTAGAATAATAATTCAACAATTACAACCTTAAAAATTGCCTAAGATTTAAGAATAATAAACTCAATCCCATTAATAGTCCTTATATTTGCAAGGTTATACCCATGTATAATAGCTTAGCAGGGGAATCGTGTGAAACTCACGAACTGTCGCGCAACTGTAAGTAATACTATTACAAGTCAGATTACCAGTTAAGTTATTCGGTATAATATTATGGTATTGCTTTCGCGATTTGAAGCAACATAGATGTACTCCTCTTTCACTTATGACATTTTAGAAAGACTGTGCACTAAAGAGATTAAAGCCAAAACAGCTATTCCATAATTCATGAATAATTAAAGTAATAAACTAACTGACAAAAGAATCATTACAACAATATGGAAAGTCAATTAACAAACAGAGAGTTACGTATTCAGAAGAAAATAAAAGACTCAGAAACACACGTATTTAAAGCGGTATTCCCAGGTCAAACTAACCACCACAACACTATGTTCGGTGGAGCTGTAATGTATATCATGGATGAAATTGCATTTATGACTGCTACGCGTTTTTGTCGTAAGCCTATCGTTACAGTATCTAGTGATAAGATTGACTTTAACCACCCTATCCCTGCAGGTACTTTAGTAGAGCTTATCGGAACAGTGGTGCGTGTAGGTCGTACAAGTTTAGATGTTAGAGTAGATGTATTCGTAGAGAGTATGTATAGAGATGGTAGAGAAAAAGCGATGACTGGTACATTCACACTAGTTGCTATTAACGAAAGCAAACGTCCTGTACCTGTATTTGACGAAGTAGAAGAATAATCAAAACTGATATAAATACAAAAATCCCTAATGGCCTCCATTAGGGATTTTTTATACACACTATTTTTACATCAAGCTAAAAACAGCACAACACTTGGTTTTTCTAATTCGAACAACTCAAGCCACAACAATATTTCACAATAAAAGCTATCCCGAAAGATAGCTTTTAACCCCAGTTTCTGCATTAGCCCAATACTATGAGCTAATTCTACGTTATCTCTCTTTCACTTCTTCTAAAACCATACTACAGTATGCTTTTTTCATAAGTTCAGAGATATTTAGTATAATTATCTCTCGTTTATAGGTCTATAACAGAACCTGGGGATTAAGCAAAAAAATAAAGATTATTCAGCAATTGCTTGCTCAACCTCGTCTAACATCATTTTGATAGACTTAAGTCCTCCTCCTGATAAGTACCATACTTCAGGATTTAAGAAGATGATTTTATCATTTTTATAAGCGCTTGTTTCTTTCACTAATGCATTAGCAAATTCTTCTTTACCCATAGTAGCTCTCTTAATAGCAGCTCCTCTGTCGATTACGAAGATATAATCTGGGTTTATCTCTTTAATAAACTCATTAGAGATAGCTTGTCCATGTGTAGAAGCTTCTATTTTTTGGTCAGCTGGTTTTAAACCAAATACATCGTGAACAATACCAAAGCGAGAACCAGTACCATAAGCACTTAAACGTCCCTCGTTAGCTAATACTACTAAACCTCTTTTTTCAGACTTAGCAGTAGCTTCCTTAATCTTAGCTACGCGCTCATCGATTACTTTAAGTTCTTTCTCTACTAATTCTTCTTTACCGAATAACTTACCGATAGTACGTTGGTTCGCTTTAAAAGAATTCATATAATCTTTAGTATCGATATCTAAATTAATCGTAGGAGCTATTTTACTAAACTCATCATACATAGACGCAGTACGTGCAGAGATAATGATAAGCTCAGGCTCTAATGCATTTACTTTTTCCATGTTTGGTTCTTTGATACCTCCTACATCTACGATGTTAGCATCATCAGCATATTTAGATAAATACGCAGGTAGATTTGTCTTAGGAGCCCCTTTAAACTCAATACCTAAATCTTCAAAAGTATCTACAATACCATAAGTTAATACTACAGCATTTTTAGGGTTTTTATTTACTTCAGTAGTTCCTGATAAATGCTCTACTGATACCTTCTCTACATTTTCATCTGTAGTTTCTGTTTTTGTCTCTTTACAAGAAGTAAAGATCAAGGCTGAAGCTGCGATACAGCTTATTAAAAATTTACTCATAACAACTCGATTAGTTAAAATTATTTAAAGTATATACACACTTTATTATTACAGTTATCTACGATAGTCATATCTATATCAAAGACTTCTTTCATAATATCTTCTCTGATGATATCATCCGTCAGTCCGAAGTGAATAATCTTATGATCTTTGACCGCTGCAATATAGTCTGCATACGAAGACGCATAATTAATGTCGTGCACTACAATAATTATCGTTTTACCATAGTCATCTGCTAAGACACGAAGTATCTTCATAATCTCAACAGAGTGTTTCATATCCAAATTATTTAATGGCTCATCCAGCAAGATATACTCTGTATCCTGAGCCAGTACCATCGCTAAAAATGTACGTTGGCGTTGTCCCCCACTTAACTCATCTATATACTGATCTTGTATATCTGTAAGCCCCATAAAAGCAATACTCTCTAATACTTTCTCTTTATCTAAGGCATTCATTCTCCCTTGTGAATGAGGAAAACGTCCGAACTCCACCAGCTCTTTTACTGTCAATCGTACATTAGGATGATTAGCCTGCTTTAGTATAGACAGCCTCTTTGCAAAGTCTCTATTCTTAAAGTTTACTATGTCTTTATCTAAGAGATTAATAAGTCCAGAATCTTTAGCCACCAAACGACTAATGATTGATAACAATGTACTCTTACCCGTACCATTACCTCCTACTAAGCATGTTATTTTTCCTTTAGGGAAAGAAACCGACACATCATTTAAGATCATCTTCTCTCCATACATCTTCGATACGTTCTTTACCTCTATCATCCTTTGTTGCTTTTTAATAATAAATAAATAAAATAAACCCCTCCTACGAAGTTTATAATAATGCTAATAGTAGTACTCATGTTAAACAAGTGTTCTACTAAGTACTGCCCACCTATCACTGTTACAGATGTAAGTAGACAACAAGCCAATACCATCTGACTATGTTTACTACTCTTCACTAATTCGTATGTCAAGTTAGCTACTAATATTCCTAAGAAAGTAATAGGACCTACTAAGGCAGTAGATATAGCCACCATCACAGATATGATAAGTAAGTTAGCTTTAATCACCTTGTGATAATCCACTCCTAAACTAATCGCGTTCTCTCTACCAAGACTTAATACATCTAACTGTCTAAAATATCTTGAACCAGCTATCATCGATACGATAAGTAACACTGCTGATATACCTAATAAGTTTAGATTAATCTTATCAAATGAAGCAAACATAGCTGACTGTATCATCAAGAATTCGTTAGGGTCTATCAACATACTGATAAATGAAGAGAAGCTTCTAAATAAAGTTCCCATCAATAATCCTACTAATAAAAGTAAATACATACTCTTACTCTCTCGCTTAAACACAGCATAATACATCACTAATGAGAAGCCTAACATCAGTACGACAGAGATAGCAAAGTTCTTCTCTGATGTCAGTATTTGAAAGGTTTTATCCCCGTAAGCAAATACCAATAAAGACTGCAATAACAAATAGAAGGAGTCAAACCCCATAATAGAAGGAGTCAATATTCTATTGGCTGAAATAGTCTGAAATATAATAGATGAATATCCAATAGCAAAAGAGATCAAGATCATCGCAGCTACTTTATATCCTCGTCTTGGCAATACATAATCCAGCTTTGTTCCTGTAAAAGTGAACATATAAATAGCAATGAATAATATCAATACAACTGCTAAAACTGTAATCGCTTTATTCTTATACATTTTTGGCACGTTTAAATATTAATATTAAGAATATCATTCCTCCAATTATACTAACCGTTAACCCAATAGGTATCTCATAAGGAGCTATTAACAGTCGGCTAATAATATCACATATCATCAAGAATATAGCACCTATTAAAGCCGTATAACTAACTGTCTTCTTAAGATTATCCCCAAACATCAGACTAACAATGTTAGGAATAATAAGCCCTAAGAACGTAATAACACCTGCCGTAAGCACAACTACCGTAGATGTAATAGATACAAAGACAAGTCCTAAATAGGTTATTCTTTTGTGATTTAACCCTAAACTACTAGCAGTATCCTCTCCTAACCCTACTATGGTAAATTTATTAGCATATAGGTAACTAAGTATTACGATAGGCACTCCTAAGTATAGGATCTCATAATTTCCTTTAATAATAGATGAGAAGTCACCGATAAGCCATCCTTCCATATTCTGAACAAGATTAGTCTTATAGGCAAAGAAAGTTGAGATTGCGCTTAAGATATTACCAAATACAATCCCCACTAATGGGATAAAGATGATATTACGCATCTTTATTTTACTTGAAATTTTTAAGAAAATAACACTTGCTAATAATGCTATACTGAATGATAAAATCATCTTATACATCATTCCTCCACCTGGAAATAGGATCATACTGAATAATATCCCCATCTTACAGGCATCTAATGTACCCATCGTAGTAGGAGAAACGAACTTATTCATTGAAATCTGTTGTACTATCAACCCTGATATACTCATACCTACACCTGCTATTAATACAGATATCATACGAGGTAATCTACTTACTAACATAACCAACAATTCATCCTGGTCTAGTCTGTGTATATCGAATATAGATATATCCTTTACACCTACAAAAACAGAAATAAAAGAAACTATTATCAGTATAAGAATTAGTATTATTCTTATCATTTATTTATTTGTTTTTATTTAGAATCATATTAAATAATCGCAAATATAAAAAAGTAAACTTGCTCACAAAAGAAAAAAGCTTTTCAAATAATGGAAAAACAAGGACTTAGATTATCAGTATAATAGTTTATCGTGATTTTAATTCCCACATACATAAAATATAACCTACCTTATTTAAATTAATTAAATATTATAACGCTAAACTTAAGGTTCTCACAAATCGACCTCTAAATCAAAAAAATAGACAATTTGCCACTTTTACCGAAAAAAGCCTATACCCATTAGCAAGGATATAGGCTTTAAGTCTATAAATATCAAAGATTATAAGTATTATACAGCTAAATTATAGTCAACTCAGCACCTAAATACACATACTTAGTTTACTACTTATTTTGATCAAATTCATCTTTATTCTCATTTAGCAATAAATCAATGAATACCCTTACTGCTATTTTATGATAACTATCTTTTAGTTGAATGACTACAGCTTCTCTCTTCATATCAATATCAATAATCGGTATAGCTTTTAGGTTATCTTCATTGTACACAGTAGCGTGTGCTAGCACAGTTTGATATGCTCCTAATTCTACCAAATCTATAATCATTGAAGTCTGATTGGTTTCTATCGCAATATTAGGCACTATATGGTATTTCTCAAATGCCCTATCTAAAAAGTCTCTTGTACTAAATCCTTTAACAGGTAGCGCTAATCTATACTGCTCTAACTCCTTTAACTTTATTCCTTTTGGATTTGCTAGTTCAGAATCAGAAGAAACCATTAAAGCCATATCAGAAGTCAAGACCGACTGATAAATAAAGTTCTCCTCATGTGCTCCATCAAAATAAGTAAGAGCGCAGTCTATCTTCTGCTTTAAGAGATCTTCCATAAGCTCATTAGTTGTCCCAAAGCTTACCTCAATCTTCACCTCTGGATATGTCTCTGTGAATATCTTTAAGGATGATAGTGCCAATGTCTTTAACCCCCATGTAAGCCCTATCTTTAAAATACCTGTTTTTAGTCCACCTAAGTCCTCTAATAACAATTTACCATCTTCTGCAGCTCGGATACTGCGCTCTGCATAAAAAGCAAATAATTCTCCTGCCTCGGTAAGAGCTATCCGCTTCCCTATACGATCAAATAAGGGTTGCCCCAATTCTTCTTCTAACTGTTTTATCTGTTGAGACAAAGTACTCTGAGTAATGTATAGGTGCTTAGAAGCCTCAGTAAAGTTGAGCATTTCTTTAGCTTTCAAGAAATATTTAAGTTGTCTTAACTCCATATATTAATCGGTTTTATCGATTGATGTGATAGAAAAATACCGTTTTACTAATATAACACTTACCCTTAACTTTACAAAAAATAAAGGACAAATGAGTACAACAACCTATACAGAAAATATAGAAATAGCTAGAGCTATAAAAGGTACTACTACATATAAGAGAATTAAATGGTGTATTTTTTTAGTAGGAGTTTCTGTATTTGCTCAACTATATAACTTCCAACCTATACTCTCGGAAATCACTACACACTTTAGAGTTACACCTGCTGAGAGCAGCTACTTAGTATCTGCAGGAACTATGGGAATGGCATTCGGATTATTGCTTTTTGCATTCATTGCAGATAGTTATCCGCGTAAAGATGTTATGATCTTCTCTTTAGTCACCTCGACTATGTTAACGCTATTATCAGCATTCGTATCAGACTTCTCTATCTTAGTCAATATCAGCTTTATTAAAGGAATGTGTATCTCAGGAGTATCCGCAGTAACACTAGCATATCTAGCAGAAGAAATAGATCCTAAATATATAGGTACAGCGATTAGTTTTTATTTAGCAGGTAATACCTTCGGAGGAATGTTTGGTCGTATAGTAGCAGCACTTGTCTCAGGATGGCTTGGATGGCAGGCGGCAGTCTTTACTATTGGAATCATCGCTGTGATTATCGCTATTGTCTTCTATATATACTTTCCAGATTCTAAATTCTTTAGCCCTAAGAAACTAAAGATGAACAATAAGTTAAATCAGATGAAAACGATCTTTAAGAATTATAAGATTATGGCTATGTACTTAGTCGCTATCTGTCTGATGGGATCTTTTGTGAGTGCTTATAACTTTTTAGGTTTTAAACTAGAAGCTGCACCTTATAATCTCCCACATTACCTTATCGCTATGATATTCTTAATGTACGCCTTCGGTATAGGCGGTAATATGGTAGCTGGACGTTTATCAGACAAGTATTCCCCTCGTAAGATTATGCTTATCGCACTAACCTTAATGATAGTGGGTACTATAGGAATGTACATGCAAAGCCTAATTCTTATCTTAATAGGACTTACCTTCTTTACTATTTCTTTCTTTAGTGGACACACCATCGCTAGCCGAGTAGTGACTACCCTAGGAAAAGAGGCTAAAAGCTCAGCTACAGCACTATACTGGTTCTTTTACTATATTGGATCAAGTGTTATCGGGAGCTCCACAGGTATCTTTGTAAACAAAGGCAATTGGAACGGGTTCTTTTATAGCATTATGACTATGGGAATTATAGCTTTAGTAGCTACTTATATCACTACGAGAAAAAGCACTAAAAAAACAGATTAGTACTAATCTAACCTATAGGCATAAAAAAAAGCAACCTGAAAGGCATCAGGTTGCTTTTTTTTGCTAGTAAGGTGAACAGATTTCATATTATTTAGAAAAATTCACCAACTCAATTCTTGAGATTTCTTTACAATTCACAGGACTAACTATCGCATCAGCTCTATTTAGTTCTTCGATTTTGTATCTCAATACTTCCCCAGTGGCATTGTCGCTTAAGCTAATCACATCTCCATTTAGCACCCATTGACCGTCAGACTTTTTTAAAGAATACTTGTCAATAGATTTGTAAACACCACCTTTCATAATGTCAATTTGCACAGCTGACTTCTGATAAGCCTCTTTATGACTTCGATTAATATCTGCCTCAAAATCATAATGAGCCACAATCCATTTCTTTTCAATGCTTACATTGTTTATAGACATTGGTGGATTGCTGTTTACTAAGTTGTTACTATCATCAGCACTACAGCTAACAAATAATGAACTTAAACTTAACACTAAAACTCCTACTAAAACTTGCGCACATCGTTTCATAATACTATAAATTAAAAAAAATTAATGAAAATCTTTTTTAATCCGTACCGACTTCTTCTCCCTAAAGAAGCTTAATACATGAACTGCATTGTATTTCCCCATTTCGACATTTATAACATAAAAGGAATTATGTTATAAGTAATAAACACAATTAAGTTTACATAATAAAACAGACTAAAAAAGAACGTTTTGAATTAGGTAACTCCGACATTGTTACCTTTCTCTTATTTACTGGTACAAATGTATAGTGGTACTTTTTATGCGATTATGACTCAAATCATATAAATTGTTGATTTTAAGTCATATATTAAAGAGAGTCCTCTAATAATATCTTAATATTTTAAAGGTTATTTGTAGAAAATAAAATCACAAATTGTGATTTAAAGAGGCATAATGCATTTAATTAACAATTAGATTTAAAGAAAAGAAAAACTTTAATTTTCACTTTCAATTAAAACAAATAAATGACCGCAAGAAATTCCTTAAAATCTTGTTGTCATTTTGCCTTATAAAAGTTTCGTTAAACTTTATTTTTAACCTATTGTACGCTTTAAATAAGCTCAAATTGGCATCTCAAATATGATATAATGATAGTCTATAGCTCCTAATTTCAGTAACAATCTTTCTATGTTTAACCTGAAACAGAGGTCACTATAAAGTGACAAATATTTTGAGCAAAAGGATTCCAGAATTCTAAACAATAATCCCCATCGTATTAGAAAACTGGAATCCACAAACACAATAACTCCTCCGTCATAAATCAAATACATCTGTCTCACCTATAAACAAATTGTATTGCTCACTATCTTCTCAATTACTATATATGTAATCTAATCATTATCGTATAACCAAAAATCTGTGCTTATCTTCTTAATAAAACCAAAAACCGTTCCATTAAACTAAAAACAATATTTATTAGTATACTTTAAAATACTAAACCATCAAAAAACAACTAAAAAACTCAAATAAAACACTAATAAAACACTAATAAACAGGATTTTAAAATGAATTAAAATATTTACTAAAAACAATATCCCGTTTTAGAGTACCTATATTTTTCACAATAAGATTTCTCTCTAAATAACCACATACCCTACTCTTCTAAAATATGGTATTAGTTTAAAAAAAAAGCTTAGACTTTTGCCTTTGTCACACTTTACTAAATATTTGATTTACTTAATCCTCACTTCACTTCTTAGTACAATGCTAGTATAGTGTAAGTACAGTGCAAGTACCAAAACACCGTAAAATGGTACTTAAACCATACTTACATTACACTTAGATTATTCTTTGAATACTATTAAAATATATCTAACGCATTAATTAACTTCACTTTATAAAACCATCAATAAATTTAATACATTACATCATGGCGATAATAGATAACAAAGGAAATATAAGAGGAAAGGTGGGACCAACCATTACAAGAATCGTAAGAGAAAAGAATATAATGCAGACAACGCCTAGACAACATAAAAAACATGAGAATACCTTAAAACAAGCTAAGACATTCGGAGGTATATCTAAAAGTGCAAAAAAAGTTAGAGATGTAATACAACCATTCTTAGGACAGAGACATGATCCTTATATGTACAATAGATTTAACTCAATAATAGCTAATGCATTAAAGAAAAACACTACCCTTAGTGATGAAGACAAAACACTAAATAAAGCAGATATGTTTGAGCTATCAGGTTTTGACTTTAATATAGATAGCCTTTTCAGAGATTCTTTACTAGCTCCTATACAGTGTGAAATGATAGATGATATTCACCTAGAGATAACAGTACCATCCTTCTCTACTATGTCAGATGTACTCTATCCTCCTACTGTTAACAGTAGTAAACTAAGGCTTATGATATATGAATATCAAGAACTGACAGATAAACCCATTTCACACGTAGTATATACTTTAGATCTTGACAAGAATCAAGAGCAAACAAAACAACAACAATGGGTACAAGAAATAAATAATCCTGATAGATTAGTAATGGTCGTAACAGAGTTACTCTTCTACTCGGTAGACACTGACAATAGCAAAATATTATATAACAGCAAATCATTTAACCCTGCTGCTATAGTCTATGTCAAACCCAAAAAAAACTAATACATATATCCTATAATATCAAGTCTATATAGACTGATATTACTTCTTCACTTTTCATAAAAAAATCCATAGAAACACTCCTGTTTCTATGGATTTTTGATTATTTATGAATGTATATAATGTAGCTATACTGCCATTTCTTTTTTAGATCTCATAGGATTAAGTCCTAAGTTTTTCATCAGCATCTGATCTGCAGACAGACTAGGATTAGGGGTCACTAATAGCGTCTCGTTATCACCTGAAAACATAGAGTTAGCACCAGCCATGAAGCACATTGCCTGCTCATACTCTGACATTTCGATACGACCAGCACTTAATCTTACCATCGTAGTAGGCATGATAATACGCGCTGTAGCGATCATGCGTATCATATCCCATGTATCTACTTTAGGCATATCTTCCATAGGTGTCCCCTTTACACGTACTAGAGCATTGATAGGTACTGACTCAGGATGCTTATGCATAGTAGCTAATGTGTGTAACATAGATATTCTATCTGCGTCCTTCTCTCCTAAACCTATAATCCCTCCTGAGCAAACTGTGATACCAGCTTTACGTACATTATCTATCGTATTGATACGATTAGAAAAGTTACGCGTAGAGATAACATTATTATAGTGATCCTCAGAGGTATCTAGATTGTGATTATACGCATACAGCCCAGCCTCTTGTAGTCTATTCGCTTGATCTTCTGTAAGCATTCCTAGTGTACAGCATACTTCTAAGCCCATATCATTAACTCCTTTTACCATATCGATAACTTTATCAAAGTCTCTATTATCACGTACTTCTCTCCAGGCTGCTGCCATACAAAAACGAGACGAACCACTATCTTTAGCCTTCTGAGCTGTCTCTAACACTGTCTCTAAAGGCAATAAACGTTGTACCTTGATATCTGTATGATATCTCGCTGCCTGCCCACAGTATGAGCAGTCTTCTGTACATCCTCCTGTCTTTATAGACAATAGTGTACTTACTTGTACTTCATTCGGATTGTGATATTGTCTATGTACTGTAGACGCTTTATAGATTAACTCTAATAATGGGGTATCATATATCGCTTGTATTTCTTCTTTTGTCCAGTCGTGTCTAATATTCATCTTTCTAGTTTATTTTTATTTCGCCCAAAACTATAAGGAATGCCTCAGTCTTAGGTAGTCCACTTTCACATTACTACCTCATCCACTTGTATGGCATAACACTATGAGAAACTCACAAAACAAATTACACAACTAATAAAATACATTTAGATTTTATAAAAATAACATACCTATATATCAAAAAAAGTAAAAAACTCTCAACACACTAATAACAAACTAGTTACTTAAAAACAAGTCAAAATTACAATTATCAAAATATCAAAAACAAACAGATTAGTACATATTTAATTAAACTAATAATAATTTATAAAAACATATTATTATAATTAATACTTATTTAATAATTATACCACAATAACAATATACTTTTACAGTTAGTTATTATAACAATGATTTTTTTATTAACTAAATACGAATTACTAAAACACAAATGTCAACTAATTCATCTTTCTTTGTCCCTTACAAGTATTTGCTAAGTTTCTACTTAGTTTTAAATATTGTACTAAGAATAATCTTAATCAACCACCCAATAACTACATCTTCCTTTAGTGTATTAGAGCTCTTATCTATATTTGCTTTAGGTATACTTAGAGATGCTGTGATATTTAGCCTTGGTTATATTGTATTCTGGTTATACTTCATATTTCTATCAAATAACAAGTATAGCAAGCCTTACGGGTATATCATCTTCGCTATATTATTAGGTCTATGGGGATGGGTGACTTTTGGCAAAACTATTTTTAATGAATATGGTGGAGTAATACCTGAGATAGCGATAACATTTCTATCTATCAAAATGGCTTTCTTCGGACTTTGTTTGTTCTTCCCTAATCAAAGACTAAAAATCAGAAAGATTAATTACGCCTTTGTCTTATTCTTATTCACTTTAGTATTACTTCAAAACACGATAAGTGAGTTCTTTTTTTGGAATGAGTTTGGAGTTAGATATAACTTCATCGCTGTGGACTATCTAGTATATACTAATGAGGTTATCGGTAATATTATTGAGTCTTATCCTGTAGTTCCCTTATTTATTGGTATTGGCATCACTACATTACTAGTAACTTACTTTATTTATAAAAAGACAGTCTATGTGGTAGAGAACATCGTTCCGCTTGGAAATAAAGTTCTACTTAGTGTATGTTACTTCTTTATATTCGGATTTTCACTAGCATTAGTCAATAAAATAATGACACCGCTTAACACAAACAACATTTTTACAGAAGAACTAGAGAGCAATGGTATGTTTAAGTTTTATCAGGCATTTAATAACAGTGTTATTGATTACCTAAAATTCTATAATACCCTACCGCAAGAAGAAGTAGCTACTAACCTAAAAACCTTCTACCCTAGCTATACAGGTGGAGAATCTCTACTGAGAACTATACAAGGAGATACGGTAACTTCTAAAAAGAATGTAGTGCTGATCAGTATAGAGAGTCTTAGTGCTGACTTTATGGAATATTATGGCAATGATAAGAAGCTTACTCCATTTTTAGATAGTTTAGCGACTAAGAGTGTATTCTTTGCTAACACTTATGCTACTGGAAATAGAACAGTACGTGGATTAGAAGCTATCACTATGTGTATCCCTCCTTCTCCTGGAGAAAGTGTAGTCAAACGCAAGGATAATAAAGACAAATTTACAACTGGATCTGTATTTGCTAAAAATGGATACGCTGTCAAATATTTATATGGTGGAGATGCGTACTTTGACAATATGCAAGATTTCTTTGGAGGAAACAAATATGATATCGTAGACAAATCAGACTTTACTCCTAATGAGATAACATTCCAAAATATATGGGGTGTAGCTGATGGGGATATGGCCAAAAAAGCCATAAAAGTAATGGATAAAGAGTATCAATCAGGTAAACCATTCTTTAACCATATTATGACAGTGAGTAATCACCGTCCATTTACTTATCCTGATGGTGTTATAGATACATCTGACTTAAGTAATGACCGCGATAAAGGTGTGAGATACACTGATTACTCTATCAAAAAGTTCTTTGAACTTGCACAGAAACAACCTTGGTATAACAATACTGTTTTTGTTATTCTAGCTGATCACTGTGCTTCTAGTGCAGGAAAGACAGAATTACCGTTAGACAAGTATAGAATCCCTGCTATGATATATGCTCCCGAAGGATTGACTCCACAAAAGGTAGACAAAATGATCTCTCAGATAGATGTAATGCCTACTTTATTAGGTATTCTAAACTTTAATTATGAGTCTAAATTCTTTGGAGTTGATGTATTAAAAGAAGATTATGTACCTAGAGCATTTATCGCTACTTATCAAGACTTAGGATATATAAGAGACAATACACTGACTATACTGAGTCCTAATCAGAAGATAAAACAGTATTCTTTTAAAGATAATAAAATAGATGTGTTAGTAACTCCTTTAGACGAAATAAAGCAACCTAAACAGAAGTATGTAAATGAGGCGATATCGTTCTATCAGTTTACAGCTACTCAATTACAGAATAAACAATACAATAAATAAAAACAAAAAACGGAAGAGTACCACTTACCTTACTCTTCCGTTTTTGTTTTAAAAAACACTTATCACTTGAATATATTATCCGAGACTTATAACCACCACACCTACACGAAAGATGGTTATAAATATCTTAGAATTTTAATCCTACAATCTACAAATGAATTATTATTAAATCAAATAAACTATTGATCAAACAGTCTTAAAACTTAGTGATTATTAGTCAAAAAACGGGACAGTACCACTTACCTTACTCTCCCATTTCTGATTTAAAAACACTTATCACTTGTAAAATATAATTGAAAAAAACTTATCAAATTAAATTAAAGAAAACACCAGCACAGCATTCTTCTTAATCTTAGTATAAAACTTCTTAATTCATTTAGATTAACAAGTAATAATACTTAATTTTGATACTGCAAAAATCACTATTATTGTATAACCCACATAGGACATTTGTCCCTAAGGCTATAAAAAAATGTTAAGAATAAATATTAATTTTCTATCGTATATAGAATCGCTAGCGCAGACTGATGTGTTTAATGATAAGATCCTCTTACAGCCCTATAAGCCTAAGGAAATTCTCCTTCATCAAGGAGATCCTGTCACAAAGGTAATAGTTATAAAGGAAGGTATCACAAAATGTTTTATCACTGAAGAAAACGGAAAAGAGTATATCCCTGAATTTCTTAGTACTGGAGAGATTATGGGTGAGATTGAGTTTATCGGTAAGAAGAACTGTTTATGCTCTGTAGAAGCTATCACTCCAGTGAATGCTTATATCATACCTCTATCTGTATTCGAACATCTATTAAAGACCGATATCACATTTAATAATACGCTATTAGAAGTAGAATCATTAAGAGTGTATCACACAAGTGAGAGAGCTTCGTTTCAACAGCTGTATACTGTAGAACACGCTCTAGAAAAACTATTAGAACTACAAGAAAAAGAACAAGTACATATATCTAAAGAAGATATGGCTTCTTATCTAGGAATAACAACTAGAACATTAAACAGAGCTCTTAAAAAGGTTCAAGATGATGAATAAGTATATAAACTAGCAGAGGGAATAGTGTGACTACTCCCTCTGTTAGTTTATATACTACATCCAGTTTAATGCAGTTGACTCTACCTGATACAGCCACTTATCACGTAACTGTACTAACTCACTATAGCGAGTAGTACTAAAGCTAATAATACCTCCTGCTGTATAAATCTGTAAGCTACCTACATCTGCAGACTGCTGCCACCACAACTGTGATACTACAATCTTCTGTATCTTATGAGGTTGAATATAGATATGAGATACATCCCATACTCCCTTGCGAATAACGATAAACGAATCACTTACATAAAGACGGCCTACTCGGTATAATCTATAAAGGACTAGTCCTACTACAAAACAATAAGTGAATATTAAATAACTATATACTGTTATGGTAAACTCTGTTTTAAAAAAACAAGTGAACAAGGATGCAGGAAGGACTATTAGAAGAAAGATTCTAAAACCTAGAAACCTATAATTATGCTTTAACTCTGTAGAATAATCACCTCCAGCACTGCCAACTAATATATTAAACAGTTCTTCTTTCTCTACAGCAGAACATCCTGGTATCTGTAAACCTGTCTTCTTATTGGTTGTATCTTCTCCTGCTACCTGACTAATTTTCAAACTACAAATATCTAATAGTTTTTGAAAATAGTTTTGCTCTACTTCTATCTTCTGTACTCGTTCTGGGCGTATAATAGTATTACGTGTAGACAATAGTCCATGAGATAATAGTAATGTCTCTCTTGAAAGTATTGCTTTAAAATCCCAGAACTTTAAAAATGTACGCACTACATTAACTACTAATATAGCTACGATCAATAAAACCACGAGATAAATAATGATTAAAGTAGGTACTCCTCTCTCTACATAAGACGTTACTTCATCAGTATTAACATACTGTTCTATAGCAAACTTATTCACTAAAGTATCATAGAGCATATTAAAGAACAACAAAATAACTCCTAATGTGTAGAGATAGTTAGTCGTTAGTCCTACTTTTAGTAGTGTAGAGACACTAATTCGCTTAGTCTCTATCGGGTGATATTCAGTAGAAATATTTGACTCTGATAGATTAGTATAGTGTATTGATTGGTTCTCAGATTTATAATCTAACAAAATTTGCTTTAGAACGTTAGCATCTGCTAAGGCCATAGACGGAATAGTAGCTTCTTTATCCTTACTACCAGCAGAGTCAATCTCTACTGAGTATACATTAATTAACTTATTAATAAAGCTCTGATTAAGATTAACTTGTTGTATCTTCTCTAACTGAATGGTTACTTTAGATTTGTTTATTATTCCTTGTTGGATAATGAATGAATTGGTTTGTTCATCTATATAAAACAAGAAATTTCGATAACTAAGATAGGCTATTCCTAAACTTAAGAATGCTCCTATAATGACAAATGCCCAAATACTAGTTGATAATTCGATGCGTTTATTGACAAAAAATACAATTAAAAGGGGAACAAACGCTCTCACTACCTTTTGTAATGCATTTAAAAAATTGGCAATTATACCTATCTGAGCCTGTCGAGTAGGTCTGTAGAAGTTACTCTGTCTCATTTATACGCTCTATTTCAGATTCTTTATATTCTTTCTCTTCTACTATTAAAGCAGGCTTTACAGACTTTGTAATCTTCTGTATCACATAAGCTTTTAGTCTCTCTCCTTCTTCTTTGGATATTCCTGATATTTTCAAATCACCTAATGCACCTCCTGCTGTAAAAAACTCTACTGTACACAATCCGAAAACTCTTAGTAATGCTCCTTCATATACCACCACGTGTTGAACTCTATTAAATGGAATAACAGTCTGACTTCTACTAATAATCCCTGTCTTATAAATAATGTCGTGTTCTCTAAGTGCATACCCTTTCATTTGCACTCCTTTTAAAGAAATAATACACATCAGAATAACTAACAAGACCCCTACTCCACAAATAGAAACAAGCCAAATATCACTGATAGGTAAACTATTAGTGATGTGTTGAAATATATAGGGAGAAGATGAAAGCAGAAGAATAAAAATACTAGCTATTAATAACCTTATCCCTATTACCGTCTTATACTTAGGGTGCAAGTTTTTAAAATCTACTTGTGCTACTTGAGGTAGTGTACTTATATCTATTTGTTTATTGTCAAACATATCTTTCTATTGTTAAGTTGTGCTTTATTCATCTATTCTATAGTGACAGATGTACTCAGTCGAGTAAAGATATTACATAATGCTTATGTACAACAAAAGCTCAACTAAAAAACAGTATATAACTATAGTATAATAACAACTAAAAAATGCTAAACATTCTTATCCAATCGTGAACTCTATAATAACTCATCTAATGTATATGAAACAAAAAATCCCTTATAACCTAAACCTGGTTATAAGGGATCTAGTATTTTATAAATTAATAACTCTTATTTCACTAATTGATTTACTACACCAACGTAATAAGGTTTATTAGCATTATCCTTTGATCCTGTCAACATAATAGAGTAAAATTTAGAAGGTTCTAATACTATATTTTCACGTTTTACTATTTCTTTACCGTCTTTGTCTTTGATAGAAATAGTATAAGTATTAGAATCCACAACATTAAAACGTTGAGTATTAACTACAGTTGTTTCATTGTCTTGTACTCTGTTTTCAAATTCTTTTACTAAAGCTTTACCATTAAACTCAACAGTAGCCACTACCTCA
This sequence comes from Myroides marinus, assembly GCF_900109075.1. Lineage (GTDB taxonomy): Bacteria > Bacteroidota > Bacteroidia > Flavobacteriales > Flavobacteriaceae > Flavobacterium > Flavobacterium marinum_A. Next base: position 170,818 of record NZ_FNYS01000005.1, read on the forward strand.
TCAGAACTAAGGTTAAAGAAGCGTATTCCTGACTGTTTAGCATCTTCACGAGGATTAATTTTGTTTACTACATCTTCTGTAATAAAATGAATAGGTTTACTTTTTCCTCCACCTATAAAAGAAGTATAGAACTGCTGAGGAAGTATCTTCTGTGTTTTATTAGCAAGTACTCTAGACTCTCCGAATCCAAATACTTCTATAAATCTAGTTCCTGACCATAAGTTAATATAACCAACACTGCGGTATATCATAGGGTAATATGGATTCTGGATAGCACGACCATCTGCTGCATAGATAACAGCATCACTACCTTCGTAGGCATTAACCATCGTAAAACCTCCTACTTGGTTAGACACGTCTATATAGTTATCATCGCTGCTACAGCTAAACAAGAATAGACTCAAAAACAAAATGGGTAAAAAGCTTAAAACTCTTTTCATAATAAATCTTTTAAAATTGGTACTTATATTTTTTCGCACTGACAATGTAAACAATAACCATGCAATTGTATGATAAACAAACATTAAAAGTTTCTAATATATTTACTCACTAAGTTTTCTATTAGCATATAGTAATAAGGATTCTACATAGTCTCCATCAAAATCTATCTTATATACTTTAGAAATCTTAAACTCTTCTATCTCTTCAAACCACTCACCCGAAGCTGATAATTCTTCGAAAGCAAAATACTCATCATCTTCACTGTCCATGTATTTACCAACATAAACACAGTCTTCTTCTTTAAATTCTAGGCCAAAAGCACCATATTTACTTCCGATATCTTTAAGAGTATGAAAGATATTATTTTTCAATTGTATAGGAGTACTATAAAAATCAACGTGTTTTGCCTTTAATACCTCTTCAATAAAGGTGATATTCTCTCCGCGTTCTATAGTAGAGATCTTATCTATAGCAATTAACTCATACCCATCTACAATATAATCAACAGCATTACACTTAGTTAATACCCACTTTTCATTATACGCTAATACTATACCTAGTATCAACTCTTTCTTTCTACCTTTTAAGCGAATGCCTACTAGTTTATTCAAGTAATCTTTTATCATAGTAAAATAGATATTAATGAATTAGGTAACACACTTTATTAAAGATAATAGGCTATAATCCCCTACTACCTAACCTATTCTAAATAGGACTTTACTAAAATTAAGAATATTTCAACAATTATTCATAAATATCTATAGTTTTTTCACTTTATCACGTTTTAAAATAATTACTTATTAATCAACCAGATACCATACAAACTAAGGCTCTCCTGCAAAAATACTTTACAATCTATATCAGGAGATAACAGTAAATAACCTCTTATTTATATAAAAAGCAAAAAAGCAGAAGATAGTTCTTCTGCTTTTTATAGTATTGATTATTTTGCTTTCATATGAGTAGCTACTCCTATTCTATTCCAAGCATTTATAGTTACCATACACATAATTAGTTGTGCTAAATACACTTCGTTGAATAACTGTTGTGCCTTAACATATAACTCGTTACTTATTCCTCCTTTATGAATAAAAGTAACCGCTTCTGTCATTGCTAGGATTACTTGTTCTTCTTCTGTGAATAATTCTGATTCTTGCCATCCTGCTAACACAAAAAGTCTTCTAGTTGTCTCCCCATACTTTATAGCATCCTGAGTATGAATATCTAGACAATATCCGCATCCGTTGAGTTGAGATGTTCTGATCTTAATAAGTTCTTTATGAATAGGTGTTAACTGAGAATTGTTTAGATATTCTTCTAACATCATCATTCCCTCATAAGCCTTTGGCTCAACACTGTAAATTGTTTTTCTCTTTGCCATAATTGTTCTTTTATTTAACTATGACAAAGCTATTCTATACGAGCAGCAATAAACTTAAACAGGTTTAAGAAAACCTCTTCTTCTTAATTTCACTCAAATACTCTGGACTAAAACCTAAATAAGAAGCCATCAGATACTGTGGTATTCGCTGAATAAACTCAGGAAAACGCTCTTCAAAATGGAAGTACAACTCCTCTCTACTAAATTCGTATAGATACTTTAGGCGATACTGAGCCGCTGCATAAGCACGTTGAAATACTTGTCTATAATACTTCTCCATAATAGGATGACTGACTAATAACGCTGAGAACTTATCCTTAGTAATGGTCAAAACAAGGGATTTTTCTACAGATTGAATATAAAATCCACTATTACTCTTATGTTCAAAAGCCATATTATCTGTTAACCACCAGTTCTCTATTGCGAAATCTATAGTCTGCTCAACTCCATTAGCCTTCATATAATAACTTCTAAGACAGCCCTGCTCTACGAAAAATAATTTATCGCATAGCATATCTGCTTCTTGTAAAACCTCTTTCTTCTTCACAGTAATGATTTCAAAATAAGATAGTATAGTCTCTATCTCTTCTTCTGATAATTGACCAATAAACTTTTCTAAATGTCTTTTGAAGTTATTCATATCTCTTATTTTAATATGTGATAAATATACTTACATCGAGTATAACTTTTTAAAATAATCCATCTTATACTGAGTGAAATCAGTAGTAATAGCACATTCAAAGAAATCAAAAGTATGCACTGCTCCCTTTATCTCTTTAACTTCTATCTGTCCAGCACTCTGCTGTACTAACTTTACGTACTCTTTAGCTTCATCAATAAGAGGATCACATTCTGCTAAGATAAATGTCATCGGTGGTAGATCTTCATAATCATTCATTTGATTTGGGATAGCATACTCTCTCCACTTACTCTCGTTCCCTGATAAATAATGTTTCCACATATATATAGCACTATGTTTAGACTGCATAGGTGCATTAGCATAAGTCTGCATAGATAGTGTGTCTAATTTATCTGAAGTAGGTGGATATAGAATAAAGGCATTAGTTATCGGTATCTTATCACTATCTCTATTTAGGTGTAGTAATGACAAAGCGATAGTTCCCCCTGCACTACTTCCCATTACACTAATATTTTGTTTATTTCCTCCAAGAGTCTCTGCATATTTATAAACATATTGAAGAGCAATAATACTGTCTTCTAAAGCAGCAGGAAAAGGATACTCTGGGGCTAGTCGATAATCAACTGATACAACAATAACCTGAGCTTCACGCACTAAGTCGAACAATTGAAAGTCATATTGCTCTGGACTACCAAAGATAAAGGCTCCACCATGTAAGAATAAAACTACAGGTAATGGTTTGTGTATTTCTTTTGGCTTATAAATTCTTAAGCTCAAAGAAGTATTATATGATGTAAGAATCTCTTTATTATACACCTCTAAATCAGTAGGAATTGTTACTTGTCCTTCTAATCTCATCAATTGCTCTTCTTCTACACGGATCTGCTGAGGATTAAACTCTAAGAGAGTATCATAAGGAATTTGTGTCCACGCACTCATCATAAGAGCTAATAATAGTTCTTTATCTATATTCATATCTAATAGTTTATTTAAAGCACAAAGGTCTTGGCTTTAAATAACTAAAAAGAGGACATAGGTCTATAAATGAGCTTCCTTGCGTATTCGACTCAAATGTCGTGGGGTAATATTTAAGAATGAGGCCAAGTATATACCTGGTATTCGCTGGATATATTGGGGGTAGTGCTGCAATAGTTTTAGATATCTCTCCTTTGCTTCTAAACGTTGAATATCAAAAAGCTTCTCTTCTAACTCCATAAATTGCTCTTCTAACAGCTGCTTAAAAAAGATAGTCCATACTATATTATTCTCACATAACTTATCTACATCTGCCTTATATAATACGTATAATTCTGTTGTTCCTATAGATTGAATATTCTCTTTAGAAGGTTTGCCTGAAATAAAAGACGTCATCGCTGTCATCATACTCTCATCAAAAGTAATACAGTACGTACGTTCTTGTCCATCTTCTAACAAAAAATAAGAACGCAACACTCCTGCTCTAATCCACACAATCTTATCTGCTATCTCTCCTTCTCGGATTAGCATCTCTTTATTGTCTAGAACTTCTTCGTGAAGTAATGGTAATAGTGTATGCCATAATTCTTGATTCATTACATTAGACAGTGTACTAAATGACTTTTGTTTCATAAATCCCTTATTCTTTTATTTCGATGGTTCTAAAGGTAAGATTAATACGTGGAGTATGTACTACTTTAGTTGGAGGTAGTCTATGTAGCCAATTTTCTTGTGTTGTACCTTTCATTACTAACAAGCTTCCATGATCTAAAACTATGTCAATTTTGTTACCATTAATCTTATGTTTAAAAGCAAACTTACGTACTGCTCCTAAACTTACAGATGCAATAGCTCCGTGCTTTTTTAAATCTTTCTCTCCATCACTATGCCAAGCCATACCTTCTTCACCTGTATGATAGAGATTAAGTAAACAAGAATTATAGGTCTCACCCGTTTTCTCTTCTATAAGTTTCTTCAGAGCAACTAGAGTTTCTGTCCAGGCCAAAGCTGTCTTAGTAATATTAGAATATGTATAGCTAAACGACACATCACCATACCAAGCTACTTTGCGTTTAGTGGTAACTTTCTTCCCAAAAATAATAGCTTGATCATGTTGCCAATCAATATTCGAGAGAAACTCTTGGTAATAATAATCACTTGTCTTCTTATCTAATACAATACCGTAATAATCTACTTCTCCATCATAAGGAAGGAGATTAGTAAACTCTTGATTATAATCACTAAACAAATCCATAGTATTTGATTTTTATTATACAAGTTTAGAAAATATCTAACGGAGTATAAAAAATGTCATGCTATAAATTAAAGCAATTAAAGGGTACAAAAAAACCACTAAAAAATACTTTAGTGGTTTTAAAAAAATCTGAATATATAATCCAAAAAATAACGTCTATTTAAAAGGTAACCTTACTAGCCTTTATTACTTCATAGTCTTTAACTCATACTGTAAGTACTTGGCTTCTTTAGGAAAATTATATTTGATAGCTTCTTCCTCTGTTAACTCATAATCTTTTCTGATTAATAACATTTTATTCTTGCGCATCTCGTGTATTTCAAAAAAGTATATCATAAGTTGGTCTCCATCGTTTACCAATGCAGTAACTAATTCATTGCCATTCAAAATATTATAAGGAATTTGTTTTCTATGTTCTTCACATTTTCCTGTTTCTGGATCTTCTATATAAGATAAGTCTGTTCTCACTTTTATCTTTTCTTTATTCTCATCCAGTTCTTCCTTAAATATCCATAAATTATTTTTGCAATCTGCTCCTTTGGAATCCATCTCAAAAACAACCTTTCTGTCTTTGTCTAATAATTGATACTTTGTGAAAGCCCATTCATTTTGGATAAATTTATCATAATCTGTCACAATTGGTGGCTCAATAATAGGAGCTTCACCTCCGTCATCTGATGAACATCCAAAGCTAAACATTGTCAATAAAGACACTGCCATAAACATAAAAATTTTCTTCATAATAATTAATTAATTTGGTTAGACTCCAAATATATAACCATCAATAACGAAGAAAACCAAACAAAACAAAGTAAAACTTATTGAATCTTATAGTATTCAACGATTACAAAAAAAGAAAGTACACTTTGTCGGTATACTCTCTCTAATTTTGTACATTTTAATTCTTTAAGCTAATTTAAAAGTTTAATATTATCTTCTTTAAAACACTACATTATACTTCTCTTCTATCATCATGCATGTTCAATGCTGTGTAATAGTAACTCTTTATTTTTTAAGCTTTAACTTATATTGTAAATACTTAGCTTCTTTAGGATAATTATATTTAATAGCTTCTTCTTCTGTTAACTCATAATCTTTTCTGATTAATAACATTTGCTCCTTACCTATTTCACGGATTTCAAAAAAATAAACCATCATTTGATCACCATCATTTACTAGGGCAGTTATTAATTCTTTATCTTTAATACTATAAGGTGCTACTTTTCTATGTTCTATACACTCATTAGTATCTGGATCAGTTATATAAGATAAATCTACTCTTGCATTCTGTTTCACATTATCCTCGTTAACTATTTCTTTAAAATTCCAAATGTTCTTTTTACATTCAAATTGTCCCATAGCATCGAACTCTTTAACTACTTTTCTATCTTTATCTAATAATTGATAATTATCAAATACCCATTCTTTCATTATTGCTTTTTCATAGTTCGTTTCAATAGGAGGTTCAATAATTGGTTTATCATTATCATCTGATGAACATCCAATACTAAATACTGTCAATAATGACAAAGTCATAAACATAAAAACTTTTTTCATAATAATTAATTTGATTAGACTCCAAATGTATAACCTCCAATAACGAAGAAAACCAAACAAAACAAAGTAAAACAGCTCTAGTCTTACAGTATTCACATATTCCAAAAAAAAAAGAGTGTACATTTAGATGTACACTCTCTCTTATTATCTTTATTCTATCCTTTAATTTATTCTAAAGGTTTCATATTAGCCTCTCTAAAATACTGAATCTTACTTAAGAACATTGCAGCCATACGTTCTGCACGCCACTTAGCTTCATCAGCTCTTTTTCCTTCATATAACTCATCTACTGTAGCATTAAAAAGTACTTTCCATGCTTCAAAATGCTCTGCTTCAACTGGTAGTTGAGCATGTGGGGGAAATGGTTTTCCTCTATAGCTGTATTCTTCTAAAAGAATAGTCTCCCAAAACGCATACATCTTCTCAATGTGTTCTGGCCATCGCCCTTCTAATTTACTATTAAAAATAGGTCCTATAAACTCATCCTCTTGCACTCTTCCATAAAAGGTATCAACTAACACTTTAATATCTTCTATATTTTCTATGTCTTTTCTCATTACAAATTGCTAATTTTACAGTCAATCAGTTTACAAATTAATGCTAAACTTTACTGCTATGATTACAATATCTATTTTAGGTTCAGGTAAAGTTGCTCACCACTTGATTCTAGAGTTCTTAGAACACGATGATATCAAGTTGCAACAAGTCTACTCAAGAAACCCTAACAAAGTTAAGAACTTAGTCTCTGACAATCAAATTATTTCTGATATCAGTGAGCTAAAACCTGCTGATATTTTTATAATTGCAGTCAGTGATGATGCTATAGAAGAAGTCTCTTCGTCTATCCCTCTAAAAAATGCTTTTATAGTGCATACCTCTGGTACCAAGCCGATGGATTCTATTATGAATACCACAAGAAAAGGCGTGTTCTATATGCTGCAAACATTTTCTATAGATAAAGAAGTAGATTTTAGCCAAATACCTTACTGTATTGAGGCTAATAATCCTACTGATTTTCTTCTTTTAGAAAAGTTAGCACTAGCATTCTCTGAAAAGGTATATAAAATATCGTCTGTACAAAGACAGTCTATTCACCTAGCGGCAGTATTTGTAAACAACTTTACCAATCATCTATTCAAATTAGGAGAAGATATTTGTAAAGAAAATATGGTTCCTTTTGATATTCTAAAGCCACTGATTTTAGAAACAGCAAATAAAGTTCAGACCTTATCTCCGAGAGAAGCACAAACTGGACCTGCTGCACGTAATGACCAAGGAACTATAGATCGTCACTTAGAAGCACTAAATGACCCTATTAAAAAAGAAATATATCAACTTATAACTAATTCAATACAAAATAACTAATGTCTAAACATTTTAAAGAAATAATGAATGACATCACTACTTTTATCTTTGACGTAGATGGTGTGTTAACAGATGGAACAGTTCACGTAGCTCAAGATGGTAACTTACTTAGAGATATGTTTATCAGAGATGGATATGCAATGAAAGCAGCTGTAGAAAATGGATATAACGTATGTATTATCTCTGGAGGAAGTAATGAAGGAGTTAGAACTAGATTTAGTAATTTAGGTATTAAAGATATTCACTTAGGAGTATCTGATAAAGTAAAAGTGTTTAAAGAATATATAGCTGCTAATAATATCTCTCCTGATACAGTACTATACATGGGTGATGATATTCCAGATTACCATATCATGCATGAAGTAGCACTACCTACTTGTCCTCAAGATGCTGTACAAGAAATAAAGAGAATCTCTAAATATATTTCTCACCTTAATGGAGGTAGAGGTGCTGTTAGAGACGTAATCGAACAAGTGATGAAGACTCAACACAAATGGTTTCAACATTTCAATGCTAAATTTGATTAATACAGATATTCACTGTTATGCTAAATAACTTATTAAAAGATTACAAAATAGTGTTAGGTTCTAACTCGCCTCGTCGTAAACAATTCTTAACTGAATTAGGTATTGACTTTACAGTTAGAGCTTCTGATATTGATGAAACATATCCTGTAGAACTTACTGGAGCACAAATCACAGACTTTATTGCTAAGGCAAAAGCTGATGCAATAGAACTACAGCATGATAATGAAATTATTATCACTAGTGATACTACAGTATGGAACAACAATCTGTCATTAGGTAAACCAGAAAGTCGCGAAGAAGCATATGTGATGTTAAAAAGTCTTTGTGGACACGAACATGAAGTTATCAGTTCAGTTTGCCTTAAAAGTCGAAACAAAACGACATTGTTCCACTGTACTACTAAAGTCAGCTTTGCTAATTTATCAGACAAGGCCTTATACTTCTATATAGATACCTATAAACCTTATGATAAAGCGGGTGCTTATGGCATACAAGAATGGATAGGATTAGTAGGAATAGATAAAATAGAAGGATCTTACACTAATATAGTTGGTTTACCAACCAAGGAGTTAGTTGACGAATTATTACAATTCATTAAATAAAAAATATGTTTGCAGAATATTATCCAGAAATCATAGCAACAGCAATTACATTAGCCTTATACATTCCTTTTAGAAAATTAGTAGGTTATATCATACGTTCTTTTTCTACAAAAGAACAACGTAAAGATAGTCGTGTAGTATTGATTATACGCTTATTTAATACACTACTATCTGTTATATTTTTAATCGTTATTCTTACTATTTGGGGGGTTAAAGCAGAGAACTTTATGCTTACTCTTACTTCAGTCTTCACAGTTATAGGAGTAGCTATGTTTGCACAATGGTCTCTATTGAGTAACATAACTGCAGGTATTTTATTATTCTTCTCTTTCCCTTTTAGAATTGGAGATACAATCAGAATTCAAGACAAAGACTTCCCTATTGAGGCTAAAATAATTGATATTAAAGCATTCTGTACAATATTAATGACAGCAGATAACGAAAAAATATCTTACCCTAATAGCTTATTACTTCAAAAAGGTATAGTAATAGTTGAGAAAAAAGAAGATATAGACAATCCTACTATTTAATAGTGGCACAAAATTTGTAATTACCATTATGGTTTAAATAGTCAAATGGTAGTAATTTAAGGCTAGCTAACCTCATCACGCAGGTTGTGCTAGCCTTATTTTTTATAAGACTCTCATTTTTACTACATAAACCTCCTCAAAAACAAGACACTAAGAACTTCATTTACTACTTAACCGAGATACAGTATTGAGTACATATATCATGTAACTCCTTTATTGTGATGTTAACTCTAGTTTACATATAACTAGGTTTGACCTATTATTAATATACGTTAGTAAGGTATTAGAATTAACCTACTAACCAAATAAGTTAGTTAAAATGAATACGATTGATTGGAGTATTTTTATCCTTATTCTAATTATTACATTAGCTATAAAGCAGTTTAAACTACAGAAAGTAAATAGTAGCTCTATTTATGACAAATCTACTTTGAACTATGGTGTAAAGCTTATAGCTATACAATCTTTTGTCTATTCCTTCATTTCTCTACCTGGGCAGGCATATTCCCAAGGTATTACCTTCTTACAACTATACTTAGGTATACCAATTGCTGTTTTTTTTACATTGTATGTAATCATTCCTAAATACAAAATAGCAAAAACAAAAAATGCTTTTGAGTACATACTCAATCATTCAGATAAAAAAATACACAACTTAACTGTTGTTCTATACCTTATATTGAGAATGCTAATATTAACTATTACATTCTATGCTATAGCTATGGTCTTATCAATCTTAGTGAAGGTGAACTTTAAAACACTTCTTATATTTATCAGTATTGGTTTTATAGTATTGCACTTACTTTTTAAAAATAAAAACTACCTATTTCAAAAGCACAATCAACTACTATATTGCACGATTATAATCATTCTTATCTTCACTTGTATTTTGTATAAACTTCCTCTTGGGATGTATATAGATGATACCTTAAGCTTTACAGCCTCATTTGATAAGTTAACTTTAATAGACAGTAAACTAGCTGAAAAAGACAAGTTTGATTTAACGAAATGTCTTATTAATGGCACAATCCTGTTTGTTGCATTATTAGCAATGAATACTAAAACACTTCAAATCTATAGACAGAGCAAATATTCTTATAAAACTAAGGACAGCCTATTTATCTATGGTTTATTAAATATTCCTTTCCAGTTTTTCATTCTTTTGACAGGATGTATACTTTTTACATTCTATCAGTTTAATGACGCTCCATTACATTATAACCCTAATAATGTACATACTGTTAAACAGTCAATATATGCAGATCAATACAATGAAATAAAACAAAAATATCACAAGATACTTAGCCTTAGAAAAGAAGCAAGCCTTTTATATAGTGGGCAAATCTACCAGAACTATAGTAATGAGGTACTCCAAGACCAAATATTGAGTTTAACAGAGAATGCAAATAAACTACAACAAGAAGCAAAAACACTTATTAAAAAAGCTAATGATGATGTAGAGGTTAATGACTCTGATTTTATTCTATTACACTTTATCAATTTCTATGTACCAGATGGTATCACAGGTATTATTATTGCAATATTTTTAATTAGCTTAATATCTCTTGGCTTACGTGAAATAAACTGGTTAACAAAAAGTATACTCAATATACTACCTATCAAAAAGAAAAACAAAGCAAATGAACATCCTATTAAAAACAGGTATTTCTTAGTTAGTATACTCGTTATAATACTTATACTTTTGATAACGTATCACGTTCCAGTATTCCTAAACCTGATTCAAATACTGTGGACTTATGCTTCTTTATTTTCAGGTACATTACTTGCCATCCTATTAATAAGCATGTATGGTCGAGCTAATAATCAAATATTCTTTGTCAGTATTATCATTGTTCAACTTAGCATATTCTACCTATACTTTACCACAAACATTCATTATCTATGGTACAATGCCATAGGGTTATCAGGGCTTACTGTGCTTACATTTGTTCTAAGTACGGTATACAACTCTATCTCTATAAGTCAAAAAGAAAAGGATATCCTGATCTAAATCAAGATATCCTTTTATACATAGTACACGTTAAAAGTCTCTACTTATACATTAGCGAAAGGTAAACTCCATTTATACTTAACTGCTAATACTCTTATAAGAATAATAATTCCAGCTGTTCCTATATATAAAATGTCTTTACTCAACTCAAAATAGTTTAATAAATAATACACTAATCCTCCTAAAATACAAGCCGTAGCGTATATCTCTTGTTTAAAGATCAAAGGTATCTTATTGGCTAATATATCTCGTATTACCCCTCCAAAACAAGCTGTAATGGTTCCTAGAGTAACACAAATAACAGGATGTAATCCTACTTTCATCCCTTTCTCAATACCTATCAATGTGAATACTGCAATCCCTATTGTATCAAATAAAAACAATGAATAGCGTAAGAAATTAAACTTTTTATAGAATACAATAGCCATTACAACACCTAACAAAGTAACATAAAAATAACTCAGATTAGTTAACCACATCACTGGGGTCCATCCAATCATCATATCTCTTATAGTTCCTCCGCCTATGGCTGTTGCAAATGCTAAAATAGTCATCCCAAACAAATCCAACCTTCTTTCACGCCCTGCTAATGCTCCGGAAATAGCAAATGCCAATGTTCCTAGCAAGTCTAAAATGTAAAAAAAATCAAACATTAAATAATAATAAAAATCTGCTAACTCTTAGCTGTTAAATAATTGTAGTCTTTTAAAATAGTCTCGACAAACTCTAATTCAGAGGAAGATTTGATATCTACTATCCCCAAAACATTCTTTAGCTTATCTACTAACTTGTATAATAATTGTACATCTCTACTTGCTTTTATTCTAGTTAAAGCTTCTTTTATGATATATACATCTTTGTCTGTTAAACTTAGTACCTGTGAAAATAATGGCACATACTGCTCATCAACTTCCTGAAATATAGTTGCAGATAAAAAAACTCTCTCTTTTACAGAGATTACAGCTGTTCCTGCTAAAATATCCCCTAATCGCTGTCCCTTATCAGACGAAATAACTGTGATTAACCCGATTACTGCTGACCCTATCCAAAAGTCAACTAATCTCATCACCCATCTAGTAGCATAATCTATAATAGTTGCCTCATACCCATCTATCTTAATCACCTTTATCCTCATTATCTTTTTACCAGGAGTTGCTCCTTGCAGAATAGTTTCAAAAAATAAAGAATAAAAGAACGCTGGAAGTAAAAATGTAATTGTAATAGCAGCTTCTGACCATCTATCTAATCCTTGTTTAAAAACATTAAATTCCTCTAATAAATAAAAAACTAAAATAACATATAGAATCTTAAATATCATGTCTAATATAGACGATAACATACGCTCTCCTAGTGAGGCTGGATTAAATTCTATTTTAATATTTTGTGTCGTATTTATTGTTAAATTAGCCATAAATTACATTGCTTTTAAATGAGAGAAGTCGCTTTTATCAAATATAATAAAGAAAAGTGGATTGAATTCGAACATACTTTATATGCCGAAACAATTCACAAACCTGATTATCTTGCTGATATGTACATTCAGATAATGAATGATTTATCTTATGCACAGACTTACTATCCTCATAGTAAAGTTACACAATATCTCAATACTTTAGCGGCACAAACTTATCAAAAAATTTACAAAACTAAACGTATTGAAGAAAATAGAATAGTACATTTTTTCAAGACAGAAGTACCCCTTATTGTATATGAATACAAAAACTATTTATACTTCTCAGTTTTGACGTTTCTAATTCTATTTACCATTGGTCTTGTTTCTGCTCATTATGACTTAGGTTTTATAAGATTAATCCTTGGTGATTATTATGTTAATACCACCTTGGATAACATTAACAATGAAGATGCAATGGCTATCTATAAATCTGGTAGTAATTGGGGAAGCTTTATCGGAATAGCTTTTAACAACTTATTTGTATCTCTTAAATTCTTCGTATATGGTATTTTTGCAGGAATAGGTACATTAGTGTACTTGTTATATAACGGTATTATGGTTGGAGCCTTTCAATATCTATTTATAAAAGAAGGTGCTTTCTTAGAAAGCCTTAAAGGTATCTGGTTACACGGTGCAATAGAGATTACAGGAATAATTATTGAGGCTTTTGCTGGTTTTATCTTTGGAGGTAGTATTTTATTTCCTAAAACATATTCTCGTAAGAACTCTTTTATTATAGGGTTTAAAAATGGATTCAAGATATTCATTGCTATGATCCCTTTTGTAATTACAGCAGCATTTATAGAAGGCTTTATCACTAGATACGCTAAAGAAATGCCAGATATTTTGAACTACTTTATTATCCTGAGTACATTCTCCTTAATTATTTTCTACTTTTTTATCTATCCTAAAAAAGTATATTCTAAACTTAATAAACAATAGTCTATGTTCATTGTATTTAAAAGAAGATCCTTTAGTAATCTAATGAACGATACTATCGAATTCTTCAAAACTGAAGGAGCTGTATATTTTAAAAATTACTTTTCTATTTGTGGTGTTTTAATAATGCTATACTTATTGTGTTCTTACTTCTTAATTGATGTAATTTTTAACGCAATTAGAGAAAGTAAATATGAGACTTCACCTATAAACTCTTTTATAGATAATAATATTGGATTAATCATAGGCTTAGTGATAGTATCTATTATTCTGGTAACTATCATCAGTATTATATCCGCAAGTTACCCTGTATATTTTCTAAAAAATATAGAGGAACAGCCTAAAGAATATCAAAATAAAAACCTTGTTGTAAAGACAATAAAGAAAGACTTTGGTAGATTATTCGGTTTTGGATTAGGTACGTTATTTCTTATTGGCCCCTTATCATTATTACTACTAAGTCTCTCTACTCTTTTAGTCATATTTGTAATCGGAATTCCATTAGTTTTAGCCTTATTCCCAACTATTACATCTTGGATAAGTTTATCTCTATACGAATATATTACGAATAGAAAAGGCTTTTTCGAATCATATAAGATTGGTTTAAATATGTTATTTAGTCAATTCTGGATTATCATTGGTAACACTCTTCTATTTTATGTAGTAATGCAAATAATCCTAGGATTAATAACTTCCATACCTCAGCTACTTTTCTATGGAAATTTATTCTTATCACAGAAGAACAATAGTGATTTTTCTGAGACACAAGGCTTCAAATTAATGTTTTTAGCCATATTCTTACTTACATCTTTAGTCTCATTTATAGCTAACAATGTATTACTGATCAATCAAGGACTAATTTATTACAGTATTAGAGAAAGTAAAGAAAACAAACAGTCTTACGCAGACATTGATATGATAGGAACTAACTAATGAAAAAGTTATATATAAAAATATTATTATCCTTATTTACCATTCACTCTTTTGGTCAGGTAGAGCATGATACCTTGTCTGAACCATCTTCAGATCATTCTAATATAGAAGAAGACGAAGATTATGATGAAGATGAAGAAATAGAGAAAGTCATAAATGTACTACCATACACTGAGGATAAAACAGATAGTATTGTAATTAATAAATTCAAAACAGATTATAAGAAGAAGTATAAATCTGACGAAGAATTTGATTATACTGAGCATGTTAGAAAGAAATCTGCTTGGCAACGTTTTAAAGATTGGCTTAATAAGAAATTAGATGAGCTCTTTAAACCTCTGAATGTCCAAACCAACACATCTCGTCATCTTGATGATCTGTACCGAATCGCTTCTGTATTTGTCATCATACTATTATTATTTTATATAATTAGAGCATTTATCCAAAAGGATATGTATTGGTTATTTAAGAAAAAAGGACGTAAAATAGATGTCCCAGTAAATGATATAGAGCTTAACTTAACTACTGTTAACTTCCCTGCTTTACTAGAAAAAACAATAAACGAGAAGCAATACAGATTGAGTATTCGTTATTATTATCTATGGTTATTACAACGTTTACAAGATCAACAGCAAATAGTATGGAATATAGAAAAAACTAATGCTGACTATTTAAATGAAATTAAAGACGCTAAACTAAAAGAAGACTTTACTTACCTCTCTTATATCTATAACAATATATGGTATGGAGAATTTGAAATAACAGAAACTGAATTTAAACAAGCTCAGAAATCTTTTGATGCTCTATTAAAACAAAGCCATAATGAATAATACTTCTAAAAAAATGCTGTTCCTCTTCTTGGTGATAGTTGGCTTTGTATATTTTATAGAGTCTAATAAAGTCGACCCTATCAACTGGAGAGTAACCTTAGACAATACTAGTAAATCTCCTTACGGAACCTACATACTTGATAAGGAGATTGATTATATGTTTCCTAAAGACAGTGTTGTTCGTATCACTGAGCATCTCTATGATTTTTTTGATAATAGTAACTATGATAGCATTCATACTAATAGCCTATTCTCTTTAAAAGACTATGGTTATCTAGACTCTTTTTCTAGAGTAAAACTAAATGAATATATACTTAAAGGAAATACAGCATTAATTATCCAAGACAATATAGATGGATTAATAGCCGGCATAGAAACCTCTTCTCTTTACTATGAAGTGGATTATAATAACGCAGAAAGCGAACAATTATTTGTTACACTAGCTAATCAAAGCATATCTACTTACTCTTATAAAATCAAAGGATTAAATCCTTACTTCTTTGATATTCCAGATTCATTAAGAAGTAAAATAGAAGTACTTGGTTACCTGAAATACAACGGTGTTAAGTACCCTAATCTTATTCGTCAAAGACAAGAAAAAGGACAATTAATACTAGGGCTTCAACCTATTGCTTTTACTAACTACAATCTACTAGAAAGTAATAATCACTTATATGCACAAGGGATTCTATCTTATTTACCTCAACAAAAAACGTATTACACGGTCAATAAACTACCTACAGATACAGAGTACCACTCTGAGTCTATATTGAGATTTGTATTTAAGAATCCTGCGCTTAAATGGGCTTGGTACTTCTTTTTGGGTACGATAGTCGTATTTATTCTATTCACTGCTAAGAGAAAACAAAGAATAATACCGATAATCAAACCACTTTCTAATACAACAGTCGAATTCACTAAAACAGTGTCTAACCTATACATTCAGAACAAGGATTATCACGATCTAATGAATAAACAAATCATCTATACATTAGAAAAAATAAGAAGAGAGTACTGGATAGATACTACTAAGTTAGACGAGCACTTTATCAATAATCTTCATGCTAAGACTAAAAAGAATAAAGAGGACATTGTTAAGTTTATACGCTTTATAGAACAATTTAGAGCATCTGAAAATTATGCATCTGAAACCTTATTAATCGAATTAAATAAATTAATAGAAAACATCATTGACTAAAAATATACTATGGAAAATATACTAAACACAGAAGAGAACCTACACTTTGAATCTCGCCTTGACTTAAACCTTTTACAAGAGAAAGTACAAGCTATAAAAACTGAAATCAAAAAAGTAATTGTAGGGCAAGACAAAACGATTAACCAATTAATAGTAGCTCTTCTAGCTAATGGACATATTCTACTAGAAGGAGTTCCTGGAGTAGCGAAGACTTTATCTGCTAAGCTACTAGCTCAGACTATTTCTATGGATTTTAGTCGTATTCAGTTTACACCAGATTTAATGCCTTCTGACATACTAGGTACATCTATATTCAATATGCAGAAGAGTGAGTTCGAATTTAAAAAAGGACCTATATTCTCTAATCTAATCCTAATTGATGAGATTAACCGTGCTCCTGCTAAAACTCAGGCTGCTTTATTTGAAGTAATGGAAGAGAGACAGATCACTATAGATGGGCATTCATATATCATGAGTGAACCTTTCTTAGTTATTGCTACCCAAAACCCAATAGAACAAGAAGGTACGTATAGACTACCTGAAGCCCAATTAGACCGTTTCTTATTTAAGATTAATATAGAATATCCTACTCTAGAAGAAGAGATTGCAATAGTTCAAAGAGAACATCAACTGCTAGACCAAAAGAAACTAGCACAAATCAATAAAGTGGTCTCTCCTACTGAGATTATTTCGTTCCAAAAGCTGATTAAAGAAATCATCGTAGAAGAAAAAATCATAGAGTACATCGCTAAGATAGTTGCAGATACACGTACTAATCCTTTATTATATTTAGGAGCATCTCCTCGTGCATCTATAGCTATACTAAATGCAGCTAAAGGTTTTGCAGCTATTAATAACAGAGACTTCGTAACACCAGAAGATATCAAAGAAGCGGCTATACCAGTGCTAAAACACCGTATTATAGTATCTCCTGAGAGAGAAATGGAAGGTGTAACAGCTAATGACATTATCAATCAAATCATAGAAACTATAGATATTCCTAGATAATAAAAACACATCTTATGTTTAAATTATTCAAACAACTTTATTTGCAAAAACGAGTATATATAGTCCTAGGCTGTATCATTGCTCTATTTGTTCTTGCTTTTATATTTCCAATCCTTTATAATGTTGTTTGGGGAATATTTTTACTACTGTTTGTTACAGTACTTGTTGACATTACACTGTTATTTACTAAAAAAGATAATATCAACGCTGTTAGAATTTTACCAGAGAAACTATCTAATGGCGATGATAACGTTATTTATATTTCAGTAGAAAACAAGTATAATATCACTATACACTGTACTATCATAGACGAAATACCATTTCAATTTCAAAAAAGAGATTTTGAGATAAATAGGACTATTCCATCGAAAGAATTAAAGACAATTAGTTATAATCTAAGACCTACTGAACGAGGAGAATACATCTTCGGAAAGCTAAATGTATACATATCTAGCCCTCTTAAGCTTATCTCTAGAAGATTAATATTCTGCGATCAAGCCAACTTAGCTACCTATCCTTCATTTATTCAAATGAAAAAATATGACCTAATGGCATTTTCTAAAAACAAATATACTTATGGAATGAAGAAAATCAGAAAAATAGGTAATACTACTGAATTTGAACAGATAAAAGAATATGTACTAGGTGATGATATCCGAAATATCAACTGGAAAGCTACTGCTAAGTCTAGCCAATTAATGGTCAACCAATTTCAAGACGAGAACACAGAGACTATCTATAACATTATAGATCGAGGACGTGTGATGCAGATGCCTTTTAAGGGGTTATCTCTACTTGACTATGCTATCAATTCTACTTTAGCATTATCTAACGTTATTTTAAAGAAAAATGACAAAGTAGGATTAATGACATTCAATGAGAATATTACCAATCAATTACCTGCAGAAGGAAAAATTAGTCAATTACAAAAGGTTATGGAGCAACTTTACAGAGTTCAAACCAACTTTGTAGAGAGTGATTTCGGCAAATTATATGCCCATATCAGACATAAGATTACACACCGAAGTTTAATCATACTGTATACTAATTTTGAATCTTTATCAAGCTTAAACAGGCAATTACCCTATCTAAGAGCAATAGCCAAAAACCACGTTCTACTAGTTGTGTTTTTTGAAAATACAGAACTGACTAAACTAACGCAAAAGAAAGCTAAAAACTCAGATGAGATTTTTGACAAAGTAATTGCAGAAAAATTTAACTTTGAAAAGCGTTTAATAGTGAATGAATTAACCAAATATGGTATTCAGTCAATCTTAACCACTCCAGAAGATTTATCCATAAACACGATTAATAAATACCTGAAAATCAAAGCAAAAGGTTCCCTGTAATATGATGATTAAAAAAATAGACAGTCCTCAAAACACACTAATCAAAAGCATTGTTCAACTTCAAGAAAAGTCTAGAAACAGAAGACAATCTGGTGCATTTGTCATTGAAGGACTTCGAGAAATAGAATTAGCGACTAAAGGTGGATATAAATTAAAGACTCTTTTATTCAATGCTGATCTTGTATCAGAAGTATCATTAAGACCTTATACCTCTAGAGATACAGAACTCATAGAGATATCTAAAGAGGTATATCAAAAACTTGCTTACAGAGATACTACAGAGGGCGTAATTGCTATTGCTAACACTAAATCATTAAGCTTAGAAGATCTAAAGCTATCTGACAATCCTATTATCTTAGTGGCTGAAGCTACAGAAAAACCAGGTAACTTAGGAGCTATCTTACGTACAGCAGATGCTGCTAACATTGATGCTGTTATCATTGCTAACCCTAAAAGTGATATCTATAACCCTAACGTTGTACGCTCAAGTGTAGGATGTGTATTTACTAACCAGATTGCTATGGCTTCTACCACAGATGCTATCGCATTCTTAAAAGAGCACAATATCAACATATACTGTGCTACATTACAAGACTCTACTTCTTACCACACTAGAGATTATAAAGAAGCGACTGCCTTCGTAGTAGGTACAGAAGCGACAGGACTTACTCAAGAGTGGAGAGATGCTAGTACTAAGAATATTATCATACCTATGAGTGGAGTGATTGATTCTATGAACGTATCAGTAGCAGCCTCTATCCTACTATTTGAAGCTAAAAGACAAAGAGATTTTAAATAAACAATATTAAGGCCTTATACTAGGTTCTTCCTCTATGCTCTATTATGTGTACTACTTATAGTACACATAATAGAGCATATTTTTTTGTTCCCATTTTAAAACTCCTGCCCTTAGACATACCACTCTCATGCAATCTTAAAGGACAATAAGAGAACAATAAATGAACATTTCATCGACAAAAGGCCTCTCCACTCAACTAAACTCGTTGTATTCTCCATGAATTGTCGATGGATCTCGCTCTAACTCACTATTTATAAGCCTTTACAGAGACTATCAATTCTATCTCTCTTTCACACAAAAACAACACAACCTTAAAAATCAACAAGTTACACAAAACAAAATCTTTATTAGAGGAAAGAACATACCTCTTTTTTTTAAAATAAGTGCTAAAAACAATCAAATGACACTTAAAAAAGAAAAAGTGAGTAAAAAAGAACCTAATTGATTACATAAATGCTCATTATTAGCGATGAAAAACAAAAAACAATTTTCTTTTTTTAACTCACTGCCCTATTTTACTATCTACACCAGCAAAAAAATAACAGCCCCTCAATAATTGTTCTCTATCTCCCAAATAGCTGTAAATAGGTATAACTTCTTAACTGTAATTATCCTATTTTTGAAGGCAAAACAAGAAGTATCATGGGACATAGACATATAGTTAGCAATATAGAATTAACATCACAAGGAGAAGTAGAACATCAGTTTGTAGGTGAGTGGAAATATGAGATTCCCCTATTTTTTTTCCCTTTATTCTGTATTCCTATACAATTCAACGAATTAAAAAACTATAGTCTAAAGCCTTCTTACCTTCTATACTTCAGGATGAAAGAGGCGATGCCTATTTTTAAGCAGTTTCACCAGTGGATACAAGGCCATATTGATGAATTAATACCTCAAGAACATCAACCTAAATACACCGAATCGTATAATAAACAAGTATACTACTTCAATAACTTAGAGGGAGACTGTCTAATGTTAGATGGTTCTGATGTGTATAATATGAGCGAAGGCAGTCACAAGAAGTTGGCAAAAGAGTACTTAGTGACTTTACAAGGGTTAGCAGCTGAGTTTAAAGAATTATTAGACAGCAATGCAAGTGTGGAGCAGTTCAACAATTCAGATATCGCTACCTACTTCTTTCCTTTTAGCACTTTCCAGGAGTACTTAAATAACGACAATGCTAATTATGGTTGGGATTGGTTAGAAATAGCCTTCCAGCCTAACTATGACTTTCTACATTTTGAAGAAAATGAGAAATGGGGTATTAAAAAACTTGATGGAGAGATTATACTACCTGCCCTATATGATGGAATTGGAGAATTTGAAGAAAGTGGATTAGCATACATCATCTTAAATGACAAATGTGGACTTATTGATAAAACAGGAAAGATTGTATTAGAACCTGTTTGGGATTATGTAAGTGATACTGCTGTTACCTATATATCTGGTGACAATAATGACTTTGACGATTACGAGACTGTGATTACTTGTTCTTTAAAAAAGGAGGAGAAATACGCTTTTTACAATATCAGTACACATGAGTTTCTTTCTGATTTTATCTATGACGAAATAGAGCTCCTAAACGAAGAATACTTCAATGTATTACAAGGAGACCTATATGCCGTGTTTAATTACAAAGGAGAAGAGTGTATTCCATTTACCTCTACTGCTCCTTTTGAGTATTACTACTTGTATTTCTGTGGAAAACAGAAGAACAAGAATATTATGTATTCAAACTCATTTGGCTTTATTGGTAACTACGATTTTAGTGATATATCAGACATTGGCACTGATAAGTGTCTTTTAGTTCCTTCAACTCTTGGACCTAAACTAAAAAAGATAATCAATGCACAAGGAGAACTTGTATTAGATAACATAAAGACTGCAGAAGGGTTAACAGATAAGTGTATCAAAGTAATCACTGATGAAGGAGTGTCTATCTATGATATTGAGCTTAAGGCATTTTTGTTTGAACCTATCAAAGGCCGCATTGAGAAATACATCTTGATGAATATCAACCTACAGATAGGTCAAGTCTATGTAAGCTCTGGCAAAAAGAAAGGAGTTTATGACTGTATCAAACGTTTATGGGCAATCCCATTACAAGTTGCTACTGACTTAACCATCTTGTCAGATGAAGTGTATGCAAGTAAGAATAACCTATGGGCTATAACTCCTATGGAGACAACAGATCCTGTTATTACTGATTGTAATTATATCGCCTTACACCCTTTAAACAATACTCCTCAAGAGATCATTGTGTATAAAGACAATACTGTCTATATCTGGACTGATGGTTCTTTACAACTATTACCGAATACACAGTTATTAGCCTTAGCTACACGTATGCATTATAATGCTGAAGGAGAAGTTGGCCTATTTAGCCCTTATTTCACAGCACAGGCTAAACACTTTACCCTATCTGATTATAAAGCATTGGAGCCTTATTATATCACTAAGATTAAGGATTATTACTTAGAACATGATCACTCTGAGCTATATGAACAAATTCTAAGCTATGCGGAAGAACTAAATAACGATGAGCTACTACAGGATCTTGGTTATCGCTATTTGACAGAAGAAGCTTATATTGATTATCCTAAAGCAATGAAACTCTTTTTAAAGGCTTCTGAGCTTGGTAATAACTACGCCGCTACGAATATAGGGTATATGTATTTTGAGTCCTTAGGTGTGTCTTATGATAGCATTAAAGGAGTTGAATATTATAAACTCGGAGCAGAAAGAGGAAATAATCAAGCAAAACTAAACTTAGCTTATTTATACTATCAAGGAGCTGAAGGAATAGAACTAAACTTCGAAGAAGCATTAAAATACTTCTTACCTCTTGACAAAGTTTGGGGCTTTTACGTTGCTAACTATATTGCAGATTGCTACTATTTATTAGGTGAGTATAAGAAAGCAATGAAATACATCAAAAAAGACATTAAAGAAGAAGATCACTTAGGCTCTTTTTTAATGGGTAAATTTTATAATTTAGGTCTTGAAGTAAAACAAGACACTGCTAAAGCAATCGAATACTTTGAACAGGCAGTAGAAAAAGGTTATGTACATGCTGCAACAGATTTGTTGTATATTTATGCATATGATGAAGGTTTTAAAAACAGTGAAAAACTCGCTCATTACTTAACTATAGCTAAGAAGAATGACTTGTATATTCCTACGGAACTACAAGAAAAAAGCTTTCTAAAAAAGATATTAGGTAAATGGTTTAAGTAGTTTTGGGTTTATGGTAAACTGTTTACGGTTTACCTACCACTCTTCCTTTGTCCTATTCCCTACTCCCTAAAAATATGATACACATACGCCCAGCCATATTAGAGGATATACCTCAACTACAACTGCTTTATCAAAAGCAGTTCGTAGTCATGCAAGAGTACCAACCAGAGTACTTTAAAGCAGACCTACCAGCTATTGACTTCTTAGAAGAAACAATACAGTCAGACGAATGGGATTTCTTAGTCGCTGTAGATAAAGATCAACTTATCGGTATGGTAGCACTGTTTATAGAGCATACTCTACCCTACGAATGCTTTGTACAACACAGATACCTCAACTTTGCAGATATCTATGTAGAACCAGCATACAGAAATTTAGGCATCGGCAAGCAACTTATAGACGCTGTCAAACAATGGGCAAAAGACAAAAAGGTAGATTATATAGAGCTTTTGGTAGTGGAACAAAACAAACGTGCTTATGACCTCTACCTTAAAGAACATTTCGAACCTGTACACACAGTGATGAGGTATAAGATTTAATACAAACCCCGTGTAACATATCAGTTACACGGGGTTATTTTATTCTTTCAATGCTTTTACAATTCCGAAACTCAGCAATAAGGCGATTAATACTCTCTAACTTACTTATTAATGACCAGTGTTATACGTTGATCCTAAAAAAAAGAAAAAACACAAAATCATTATACCTCCCACTTCTCCTTTAGCAGCTCTTGAAGTTGTGTAATTTCTTCAGCATACATCGTTTTCTTACGCGTACCGAAGTATAATGTATTCTCCAAAGGTGTTGCACCTTCCCATACCACTTTTATCTTTTTGGACTGAATAGCATCTGCACATAAAAAGTCAGGCACTACAGCCACTCCACTTCCATTACTTAAACAGCGTACGATAGAACTAATATTAGGCACAATATAGTTTGGGCTAAAGTCAGGGTGTTGTTTAAAGTGTGTTAACCAAAAGTTCTTTAGGTGCTCCATATCCGCAGCTGTACTATACCATAAGAGCTGTTTTAATAAATTACCTGCCTCTTTGACTTTACCATTGCTTAATAGCTTCTCTATTTCCTCCGTATTAGTATCACAACCAGCTATTAGTACTAAGCGTTCTTTAGAGAAAGCATTGTACTCTAAGTTAGGTTGGTTCCCTTTTTGAGGAGTTATAATTAAGTCCAATAATCCATTGTCTAAATCCTGCTGCATCTGAGGGTACTCGCCAAACTTGATAATTAAGTTAAAAGGCAAAGTAGCGATATGCTCTTCTAAAGTATATTGAAAAGTCTCAAAACACATTCCCACACTAATCGTAGTACGCTCTTCTTGTGCGCGTTTATGAAAGTGTTGTTCTGCTACTTCCATACGATTAAGAGGTTCTAATATACAATTGTACAATATCTTTCCTTTCTCTGTCGGCACCATCTTTCTTGCAGAACGATCAAACAGCTTATACCCTGTATAAGCTTCTAAAGAGTTCAGGTGTAAGCTCACCCCTGGTTGCGAGATAAATAACTCTTGCGCAGCAGCAGATAGCGTACCTGTCTCATATATAGCTTTAAAGGTTCTCACCCATTCTAAATTCCAACGCATAATTCATTGTTTTTGTCCTACAAAAATACAGTTTAATTTATTCAATCCACATAATAAACTATCAGTATTATAATACACTACTATAATATAAGTTATTTTTATAATACATAAAACTAATAGAACTTTGCACTATCAATAATTAAAATAATACAAATGAAAAAGATATTTATAATTAACGGAGGGCAAACATTTGCACATTCAGGTGGTTTATTCAACAACACATTAACAGATTGGACTCAACAAACATTAGAAGATTTAGGATATGAAGTACGCGTTACGAATATCAATAATCCCTTTGATACTAACGAAGAAGCAGAAAACTATAAATGGGCAGATACTATTATCTATCACACTCCTATATGGTGGTTTCAAGTTCCTAATGCTCTAAAAAAATATATTGATGAGGTATTTACAGCAGGGCACAATAACGGTATCTATGCTAATGATGGTAGAAGTAGAAAGAACCCTGACATCAACTATGGTACAGGTGGGCTAATGCATGGTAAACACTATATGGTTACCTCATCTTGGAATGCTCCAAAAACAGCATTTACACTACCTGGTGAATTCTTTGACGAACATACAGAAGATGAAGGAGTACTATTCGGTTTTCACAAGATGAACCAATTTATAGGTTTAAAAAGAATTGAAGGTTTCCACTTTCACGATTTAGAAAAGAACTGCACAGAAGAGA
Source organism: Myroides marinus (assembly GCF_900109075.1). Taxonomy (GTDB): domain Bacteria; phylum Bacteroidota; class Bacteroidia; order Flavobacteriales; family Flavobacteriaceae; genus Flavobacterium; species Flavobacterium marinum_A. The sequence goes on from NZ_FNYS01000005.1 coordinate 196,148, forward strand.
GATTAAATATGTATCACAGAGACTACGTACAGCATCTAAAAAACCAATTTATCAATATAACTGAATCGCAATTAGCATAAATAATAATGAACGTAATTATAACAGCTATAATAAAGGCAAAGCCTTCCTTTAAAGAAGAAGTACATAGTACGCTACTTAACATGGTTAAGCAAACTCGAAAAGAAGAAGCTTGTATTCTATATGATTTACATCAAGATCTATCAGATGCAAACACTTTTATCTTTTATGAAATATGGCAAGACCAAGAAGGTTTAGATAAACACAACCAACAACCTTATATCAAGGAATTTGGCAGTTTAATAGAATCACATTTACAAGAACAACCACAAATATACTTAACACAAAAAATTTAATACAATGGAATACAGAAAATTAGGAAATACAGACTTAGAACTATCTACAATTACTTATGGAGCTTTTGCTATAGGTGGTAATATGTGGGGTGGTAACGAACAAAAAGACTCTATCGAATCAGTAAGAGCATCTATTGATCACGGAGTAACAACTTTAGACACAGCTCCTTTCTATGGATTTGGATTAAGCGAAGAAATGATAGGTCAAGCTATTAAAGGCTATGACAGAAGTAAAATACAACTATTAAGCAAATTTGGTTTAGTATGGGATGGTAGTAATCAAGGACGCGGAGAACACTTCTTTGACGCTGAAGACGCTGGTAAGACAATTCCTATCTATAAATATGCTTCAAAGGCTAATGTTATCAAAGAAGTAGAGGAGAGTTTAAGACGTTTACAAACGGACTATATTGATCTATTACAAATCCACTGGCCTGATAACACTACTCCTATCGCAGAGACAATGGAAGCGTTAGACACCTTAATTCAACAAGGTAAAATACGTGCTGCTGGAGTGAGTAACTACAGTGTAGATCAAGTAAAAGAAGCTCGCCAAACACTAAATATAGCAAGTAACCAAGTAGGTTATAGCATGCTAAACAGAGGAATAGAACAAGACTTAGTTCCTTATGCTTTAGACAACAATTTAGGAATTATCGTATATAGCCCAATGGAAAGAGGATTATTAACAGGAAAGTACTTCAGAGATGGTAAACTAAAAGACAACGATCACCGCAATGGATACTTCCAGCAGTTTGACTTACAGAAAGTAGAAGCTTTCTTAAATGCAATCACTCCATTGGCTAATGAAAAAGGAGCTACACTATCTCAATTAGTATTGAGATGGACAAGCTTACAACCTGCTATCTCAGTGGTTCTTGCTGGAGCACGTAATGCAGAACAAGCTATCGCTAATGCTAAAGCAATGAATATCATACTTACTACTGATGAGATTAACTTCATCAATACAGAATTAGCTAAAATCTAATACAATGAAAAAAATAATAATAGCAGCAGTAGTACTCTTAAGCGGAATACTACATGCACAAAATACCAAATTAAGCATAGACCCCAACGACCATAGTTGGCATCCTTCTGTTTATGGGGCTAATGACGAAATAGGAGCTGTTAATTTACTAACTCCTGAAACTGTAATGCAGTCCTTAAAATTAGTAAAACAAGGAAAAACAGTAGCATTGGCAGTGCCTATCAACAAGCATTTACCTGCGTTTCGTCACCGCAGTTTTAACTTATACAATATCCAACCTGGAGAACAAGGTGGACAAACTCTTGGCCCTAACAAATTCAGTTTTAATGATGAATTAGTAACGGCTTGGACAGGTGTAGGTACACAACTAAATGGTATCGGTCACATCGGTATAAATAATGTCTACTATAATGGTAACAAAGCTCAAGACTTCGTAACAGTAGAAGGTGTTAAGAAATTAGGAATTGAAAAAATACCTCCTATTGTAACACGTGCAGTAGTCTTAGATATGGTCGCTTATTACAACAAAGCCATTGTACCTGGAGGCACAGAATTTACTGTAGCAGATATCCAAGCAGTCTTAAAGAAACAAAACATTGAAATCAAAAAAGGTGATGTTGTACTGTTTAATACAGGTTGGTTAGAGCTTATAGGTAAAGACAATAAACAATTCTTAGAAGTAGAACCAGGTATAGGAATGGAAGCAGCCAAATGGTTAGCTGATAAAGGAATTGTCGCTTTTGGTGGAGACACTTGGGCATCCGAAGTTTACCCTAATCCTAATGGATCTGAAGAATTTCCAATTAACCAATATATGCTTGCTAAAAGAGGTATTTACAACTTAGAACTTATAGATACCCGCCTATTAGTAAAAGAAACAGTATGGGAATTCTTATTTGTATTAGGTCAACCTTTATACGTAGGTTCCACACAAGTAAATATCAATCCTGTCGCTATTTATTAAAACTTATGCTTCTATAATCACAGAGCCCTAATAACGCATTATTAGGGCTCTGTGATTTAGTATATAATAAAAGTCTATAGAATATCTTTCCATATATCATTCGCTTCATTTACCTTAACTACATATTCTTTTTCTGCCTCTTCATTCACTTGTAGAATATCTTTTATGAGCTCAGTGTTATACTTTAATGTTTTTCAACACACATCATCTTTTCCTTTTTTTGTATGACACAAAAGCATCAAAAAAATACACCTTAAAACTAATAATATCTATCCTACCAACACCATCTACATAATCTATTATACTTTATTAGTTCATCTAATCACGATGTCATATTTTAGTTGTTTAATACTAATGACGATGATAAGAAAAGCACACTTAGAAGACTTAACTACTATACAACAGTTATACTTTAACTTATTCGAAGTAATGGCTGACTTAGAACCTCACTATATGAAGGCTGCAGCGCAAGACCAAGACTTTATCAAAAGTGTGATCTTAGAAGAGAATGACTTTACTATTTTTGTAGCTGAAGATAATGATGAAGTACAAGGCTTTGCTATTGCACAGTTACAGTCTGCCCCTCCTTATAACTGTTTTGTACAGCAGCGTTTAGTTTATCTAATGGACTTAGTAGTTAACCCTAACAGTCGCAGTAAAGGATATGGCAAGACGCTAATTCAAGCTGTTAAAGAATGGGGAGTAGAGAACAAAGTAGACTACTTTGAACTTAGTGTATTAGCACAAAACAAAAAAGCAATAGAACTATACCTTAGAGAAGGTTTTGATACCTTCAACCTATCTATGCGTATGCGCCTTGACAACCAAGAATAAACACAATGGACAATAAAGAATATGCACTAGGTATATCTGTACCTATAAAACCTGATTCTGTATTATCACCTACTGTGATCTATGCTGATGACTTAACAGGCATATATTTTGAAACAGAAGATGAACGATATGGCCGTATTACTTTCTATAATCTAGATGCTATTCGCATCTGTCGTGGAGAGTATCTACCTTATGATGATGACTGGACTGAAGATAAAGAATGGTGTTGGGTATATGAAGTACAAAACTCTGCATGGCAAATAGAACGTTATACCTATGAGAAAAAGCATTATGGTAGAGCATACGAGTTTGGTGGTAATGTCAATGATATGTTATCAGATTTTAAGCATTATATCTTTAGTTTTCACGATCAGTTTGTAGAGGTTATTGCTAGAGGGTTCTGGTGGGAAGAAGACCAAACTTCTTTAATCAACCGACCTTTACAAAAAGGACATCCTTTTTTAGCACTAACAGAAGAACAAGTCTCTCTATATGAAGCTTATGGATATAAGTCACAGATTAGAACTAATCCTTTACCTACAAGTCAACTAATAGAACAAGCTAAGTTCTGTCCACAAAAACTCTATCAGTTCGCGCTTATTATAGATAACCATGCAAGCATAGATCACACAGTGACTATTACTAATAAAAATGCCATAATAGAAGCTAATCTTAGAGGATACTTTGGTAAAAAAGAAGTCTGTTTTTCAGGTATTCCGTCTTTAGAAGAAATACTACCTTACATAGATAATTATATAAGTGAAGTAGCTGAACGAAGAAAAAAAACACAATAAATCATAGTACTTTATTCATACAAAAAAGGTATTACCTCATCATGTTGATGAGATAATACCTTCTTAAATTTATATTCTATGACTTCTTATGGTTTTCCAGTCATCTGATAACCCTGGTCTACATTACTTTGAGCAAAGTTAATAGCCCATTCCATCATATTAGCCATAAAGAATGAATTCTCTACAGGTACATAGTCATTAATCTTTTCGCTGACTTTATAGTATTTTGGCGTAGTTAATGGTTTACCATCTATAGTAGTAGTACTAGGGTAACTTGATGCTCTTACTACTTTTGTATCAGTATATCCAGCCATCCAGCCATTATCACCTACTACGGCAAAACCTTTTGTTTTATGTTTCACACCAAAAGCCCAAGTTGGATCATCTATTCTTGTTGATAAGACATTATACTGCCCTAAAGGTAAATTAGAGAAATAAAAACCATAAAAGTAATCTATTCCAAAGTACTTATTTCTAATATCTCCAAAAGAACCATTTAATATAGGATCGTCTATATTCGAGATTAAATTAGATTGCGTAATAACATTGCTATACTTAGTAGTACCTGCTGAAGCATTTCCTATTTTATCAATCAACAGAGAAACATCCTTGATATCTCGTTCTTGATTCAATAATAACACTCCTTTTTTATTGTTTACAAACTCTGTTAATACATCTATATAACTTGCATTCATGGCTCCAAAAGTAAGCCAGATAATATCTATCTTCTCTTGGTTGATTATATTTCTTAAATCTTCTGGCGTTGTAAGCGTAGTTCCTATCATATTTAAGCTTTCCACTTGAACTACAGAATTATCTTTTGTTCCAAAGTTTTCAGTATTACGCATTATTACTCCTGCGGTATAAATATTAGCTGACAACAATGAAGAACTTGCTGTATTATTAGGTGTTACCAAAATATTCATCTTACGAATAACTGTTATAGTAAAGAAATCACAAGATATGTTACCACTCAATGCATTACTATTAGATGTTAGATGGTAAGAGAACTTCCCTGTTTCGATAGGCTCTCCATATGCAGGTAAATAAATTACTTGTTTTCCTGTAGAAGTAAATGTTCCTTTACCTTCATATCTTATTCCGTTTACTACTTCTGTAGACAATTCGTAATCTCCTACATACTTAACATCCACTGTTACAGCTAGTTTATTACTTTTATCCATAGGAACCTTAGGTGCATATACTCCTTGTGTTCTTATATCATTACACATTATTGTATAATTAACAGCTTGTGGAGATACTGTAATCTTATAGTCACATGGAGATACTGCTCCTACATCACCTGTAATCTTAAAGTTGTAATCTCCCACTACCTGTGGTGTTGTTTCATTTGAGAATAAAGCCACTATCTGTATATCATTAGCTGCTTTATTAAACTCTAACTCTACCTCTCCAGAACTAAAACTCACTCCATTAACTGTTGTAGTAGATATTGTAGTTTTCCCAGGAGCTAATACCTTTACAGGTACATTAATTACATTAGATTTATCTAGTGCTACATCTTGTTGATAGTTACCTTCTATATTAATATCCTTACATATAATCTCGTACTTAACTGATTTTACAGATATAGTCACAGGACAAGATGTATTATTCTTAGCAGAGTTAGAAGTCAAAACAAGCTCTGTAGATCCTACTGTAGTAGGTACACCACGACCAATTAATTCTATCTTTTGAGATCCCGTAGCCTCAAACTTACCTTTACCTATATACGAAAGACCATTCACTGTATTAGTTGTTACATTCCATGTCCCTATTGTATGAACGACCACATCTATTGTTATCTTATTATCTATAGTTAATGGCATTCCTAAGAATAAATCCTCTCCTACTGATATTGTATTACACTGCATATCAAAAGACATCTCTTGTTCTTTAACAAAGACAACAGGCTTACAAATTCTAGTCTTACCATTTAATATCATTGCAAGAACATCTCCCTGTTCTCCAGGTTCATACCCTCTCAATGGCGTACCTATTCCTTGTAAGATGATATTGTAATCTCCTTCTGTTGGAAATCTACCCGAAGCGTAGAAGTAATATCCATTAGTAGACTTCACTATGATATCATATACTCCTGCTACAGTCACAGTCACAGGTATATTCATTTTATTTAATTCAGTAAGTGTAACACCTTGTTGTAAGGGTTCGGTGATAATACTCGTACACTGATCTGGAGTTAAAGCAATCTCTGCTGGTGGTGGCGTACCACATACACTTAACCACGTGTCTTGCAAACCACTCCAGTAGTTAATACAACCTGTAGTCGTATTAAAAATAAGTAAACCATCTTTTAGCTTTGCCTTATCTATCACATCTCTCTGTACTGTAGTCATTCTAGGTGCTAAAAACCCCTTGTTACTAGACTCTAACTCTAAGATAACAGCCTCACTTGGTACCGAACTACTCTGTGCTACTGTACCATCCTTAATCTTTGTCATATAAGTTTGCTGTCCTTGAACTAGGTTAATGCTCAACAAACTAATAAGTGCATATATATAAATTATGTAAGTTCTCATTTTTTTTACTTTTTAGATTGATTAAGTATTAACTGTTCCATCAATTGCAAACGCTCTTTTAAGCCATCAATCTCGTTTTGATTTTTGTTCAATCGTTCATTCACTTCTTGTAATTCACCTTCTAATGAAGTAATCTTCTTCTCTTGCTCGATGGTGTGTAAATACAGTTCTTCTGTTTTTTCTCTTAGTACACGACAAAAGTATTAATTAGTTGATTTTAAGAGAAATAAAGGGAAAGATTATTTGTAAAAAAGGCTGATATTCAGTATATTAAAGAATTATTTCTCACGTAATGCCTTTAAAAACGAACAACAGCCTAGAGTACAAAAATACAGAACTTCTAACAACTATAAAAGCCAATTTTAAAGGTAAATTAGGGGTAGCTAGGATCCGACTTATTTGTTTGTTTATCGTCTCTCTATGCAAAGTAAAGTCTGTGAATTTTTCTAAAGTATCAACTGGATTTGACAATTGTGCAGAAACAAGTAGTAACTATAGACGTATTCAACGTTTTATATCTTGTGTTGATTTGAAATTGGAATGGATATCTCGACTAATATTTGCACTTATTCCAACTGAGGAATCTTATGTTCTTGTGATAGATCGCACCAATTGGAAGTTTGGAAAACAAGATATAAATATCTTAATGCTAGGTATTAGTTATAAGAATATGTGTTTTCCAATACTATTTAAAATGTTAGATAAACGAGGTAATTCAAATACAAATGAGCGAAAAGAGCTCATTAATACTTTTATTGATTGGTTTGGTAAAGATCGTATTGATTGTGTATTAGCTGATAGAGAATTTGTTGGAGAAGATTGGATTAGCTATCTAAATGATAGACAGATTAAATACTACATCCGTATTCGAAATAACTTTAAGGTTTACCTGCCTAGTAAACAGAAAGAAATAACAGCTTCTCATCTATTTAATAACTTAAAACCTGGTCAAACAAGGCAATATTACAAGATTGTTAGAATTCATAATCAGCTATGTTATATCTCTGGAACTAAAGTGATAACAGATGGTAAAATAGACTTCTGTATAATCATAGGTTTTAATAAACCAGAGAAAGCTTTAGATACTTATAAAATAAGATGGCAGATTGAAACTTTGTTTAAAGCCTTCAAGTCTAGCGGATTTAATATAGAAGATACACACTTACAAAAAATAGATAGGCTTGAAAAACTAGTCATATTAGTGATGATTGCTTTTGTATGGTGCTATAAGATTGGAGACTATATTGACGCTATTAAACCTATCACAATCAAGAATCATGGCAATAGGCTTATTAGTGTATTTAAACTTGGACTTGACTATCTATCAAGATTATTGCTTTCTAAAAATAGCCATAATCCTTTAAATATCAATTGCTTTAGATTTTTGTCGTGTACTTAGGTTTTTTCTAATAACTGAATTGACAACTCTGATACATTAAAACTATATCCTGACTCCTCTTTTCGTAACTCTGTGATAGGTGTAATACCTGGTAAGTGTCTGTTCTCTTTAATGAAGTCTTCTACTGTTTTTAAATTCTTAAAATTGTAGTCGTATTTTAAATTAGAATAACCATCAAAGTATTTCTCAAATACATAATCTGCATAGTAACTATTCGTAGCAGTAATACTACCATTCACTCTCAGCTTTTCATTAGGCACACTAGATGGTTTATCATACCCTATTCCTACCCAACCTTGTGTATAAATATCTTGCGTATTATTTGTAGCTCCTTGTTTAGTACCTGATATAAACCAAGGTTCTTGTACTAATGATGTCAGGTTAATCTCCTCTTCTCCATCTTCACTTTTAAACACTAATACTTTATTGTCTTGATCTATACTTAAGTTAGTCTTAGATTCATATCTCTTAACTAAGCTTTTAAGAGGTACTTCAGTAACCTCATCTATTTCGTTATAGTACTTAATCGTTCCTTTTTCTACATCGTAATCTAATTTGGTAACTGTTTCTGAACCTTTTATTAATTCTGCAATCTTGATTACTTGATTACGAGGATCATCTTTATCTTCTCCGTGATACTTCAGTGTATGTATTTTTTTCTCAACTTCCCCTTCATAAGTATCTTCTATCACAGTCTCTACTTTATGCTCCATCCAAGTCACAGTTTCATTAGCTTTTACTAACACTGTCATATCAATAACTACTAGATTATTCTCTTCATCTGTGTATTTAAACACTGGTGACTCTCCATCTTGTTCATATACTACGTTTCCTTTAGGGGGAGCTGTTGTGATATATTGATTTAATAACTTCTGTACCTCTTCGTTTTTAATGATTGTCTCAAAGTTACTCTCTACATCTGCTACTACATCGATTACCACTCCTGCCTCACTATTCTTTATCTGATCCTCATTGCGGTATTCGTACTTACCTGCTCCTATAGAACTTAATGAAGTTACAGTCTCATTAGCTTTTACTAACACTGCCATATCAATAACTACTAGATTATTCCCTTCGTCTGTGTATTTAAACACTGGATACTCTCCATCTAGTTCGTATACTACATTCCCCTTTGGTGGAGCTGTTGTGATATACTGATTTAATAACTTCTGTACTTCTTCGTTTTTAATGATTGTCTCAAAGTTACTCTCTACATCTGCTACTACATCGATAACTACTCCTGCTTCACTATTCTTTACCTGATTCTCGTTGCGGTACTCGTACTTACCTGCTCCTATAGAACTTAATGAGGTTACAGTCTCATTAGTTTTTACTAACATTGTCAAATCAATAACTACTAAATTATTACCCTCATCTGTGTATTTAAACACTGGAGACTCTCCATCTAGCTCGTATACTACGTTTCCTTTAGGGGGAGCTGTTGTGATATATTGATTTAATAGCTTCTGTACCTCTTCATTCTTAATGATTGTCTCGAAGTTACTTTCTACATCTGCTACTACATCGATAACTACTCCTGCTTCACTATTCTTTACTTGATCCTCATTGCGGTATTCATACTTACCTGCTCCTATAGCACTTAATAAAGTTACTGTTTCATTAGCTTTTACTAACGCTGACATATCAATAACTACTAGATTATTTCCTGCATCTGTGTATTTAAATACTGGTGATTCTCCATCTAGTTCATATACTACGTTTCCTTTTGGTGGATTAGCTTCTATAAATTGATTTAATAGCTTCTGTACCTCTTCGTTTTTAATGATTGTTTCGAAGTTACTCTCTACATCTGCTACTATATCAATAACTACTCCTGCTTCACTATTCTTTATCTGATCCTCGTTGCGGTATTCATACTTACCTGCTCCTATAGCACTTAATGAAGTTACTGTTTCATTAGCTTTTACTAACACTGACATATCAATAACTACTAGATTATTACCCTCATCTGTGTACTTAAACACTGGAGACTCTCCATCTAGCTCGTATACTACGTTTCCTTTTGGTGGATTAGCTTCTATAAATTGATTTAATAACTTTTGTACTCTACTATCATTAATAATATCATCAAAGTACTCTTGTACATCTGCTACCACATCGATAACTACTCCCGCTTCGTTATTCTTTATCTGTGTCTCATTACGATACTCGTACTCTCCATCTCCACGAGGGGTTAATACAGTAACTGTCTCAAACTCTTTTACAGTACCGTCCATTGGAATTGATACAGCATTATCATTATCATCTGTATACTTTAAAGCATAAGACTCTCCATCCTTTACATATACAACGTTACCTTTAGGAGGTGCTACAGCTATATGCTCTCTTAAGATTTGTTTGACCTCTTCGTTATTAATAATAGTTTCAAAGTTTGCTTGAACATCAGTAACTACATCTATCACATAGGTCTGCTTCTCCTCATTCGTGTACACATAAACACCATCCCCTTTAGACGATATATCAGTGACTACATCTTCTTTTTGTAACTCTGATAGATCTATAGAGATCTCTTGACCTTTGCTATCTCTTAATACTAAATTCTCATCTTTTACCTTTAGAGATTCATTCGTAACAACCTCTCCACTAACGATATCATTAGTAGTAGCAACCTTTATCCATTGATGTTTTAGTTCACTTTTACCCCAAAAGTAAAACCCAGGTTGAAGCTCTTTATCATTCGTATTAAATACTAACAATCCTTCTTTAGGATTTCCACCATTAATAGTTTTGGTATCATCTATATTCTTTAATTCTACTTTCGGGATTAAGATTCCTTTATTAGAAAATTGGATATCTAAGGCAGCAGAGGCATCAGGATACTTAGTTCCTATTCCTACCTGAGCATAACTCATAGATCCCCAAATAAGTAAAACAATTGGTAACAACTTTTTTTTCATACTATATAATATTATACAATACTATACTCAAGTAAATAAAAGCTACTTTATTAGCTATAGTATTGATTTAATAATAACTCACTTTTTAAAAGAAAAACGTATAATTTTTCTCACAATTTGTCAATTTTCAAAAATCAGACCAAAAACAAAACAAAGGCCAATCTGCGAGCTATAACATACAACATTATATTTAAAAACGAAACAACAACAATACACAATGAAAACAAAAAAACAAAATAAACAGAATATTAAAACAAAATATTGATTAAAATAATCATATTTATCAATCTTTAAAAAAACAAATATTAGTATCAAAAAGCCCTCAAAAAACCTTTTTTACCTTATTTTTATCTAGTAAGTAAGTGACTACATTTATCAAACTTTAAAACAAATAAATCACATTATGCGTACTTTTTAGCTTTCAGATCAATATAAGAGAGAATCACGGATTAAAATCGATCACTCTGCTTCATACTATTTGTTTTATCCTTGTTGAGGTTTACATCATATTTAGATGTATATAGCATTTAGGTGACTGCGTTGTAAGTCCGTTATGAGTCCGTAGTGAGTCCGTTATTTTAAATAAAACAACGGACTCACTACACACAGATTACTTAGTCATACCACAGTAATACCAACCATTTATAAGACTATGCATTATCAATTGTAAAACACAATCGCTTTATTATTACTAATAAATACACATTATTACTCTGAATATACTTTTGAAAGCATTTATATTTTCAACTTTCTCTCTTCAACCTAAGAATATTTGTCATATTTCTCCGTTTTTTAAAACTAAAATAACACAAGAGAATCTCACTAATAAACTCAACTATTTGATAACAAATACAGTATATCAAATTATAATTCTATATTTTTTTAACAACTTAGAGTTTTAATGTGTCTGATTTTTCCTTATATTTAATCAACAGTTTTTAGATATAAAAAGTTGCGAATTATATATGACAGAGGAAGAAATAGAATTAGAAAACAAAGCAATAGCCAAAGAGTATAAAGAACTTCTTAAGATTAGTTATCAAACCTTATCTGAGGATGATAAAAAACTAATCCGAAAAGCATTCGATGTGGCTGTTGAAGCACATAAAGATCAAAGAAGAAAATCTGGAGAAGCTTATATTTTCCACCCTATCGCTGTGGCTAAAATCGTGGCATCTGAGATAGGATTAGGAGCTACTTCTATTGCAGCGGCTTTAATGCACGATGTGGTAGAAGATACTGATATTACTGTAGAGCAAATCGAAGAGTGGTTTAACCCTAAAATAGCCAAAATCGTAGAAGGATTAACGAAAATGGCTATGCTAGAACCAGACCCGCATATCTCAATGCAAGCGGAGAACTACCGTAAGATGCTACTTACGTTAAATGACGATGTACGCGTTATCTTGATCAAAATAGCCGATCGTCTACACAATATGCAGACGATGGAAAGCATGGTAGACTATAAGCAAGCTAAAATAGCGTCTGAGACTTTATATATCTACGCGCCGTTAGCACACCGTCTAGGTTTGTTTAATATTAAAACTAAGCTAGAAGATTTAGGATTAAAGTACACTGAACCTCGTATTTACCAAGACATTCTGAATAGAATGAAAGAGAGTAAAGAAGAACAAGATCAGTATATCCAAACAGTAAGTGAAATCTTAAAAAAATCATTAGATGAGGAGCAAGTAGAATATTCGATGAAGGGTAGACCTAAGTCTATATATTCTATTCGTCGTAAGATGAAAGCTCAGAATGTTACTTTTGACGAAGTTTATGACAAGTTTGCGCTGCGTATTATCTATAAGTCTACTCCACATGACGAGAAGTTTATCGCGTGGAAGATATACTCTATCGTGACTGATCACTTCCGTCCTAGCCCGAATAGACTTAGAGACTGGATCTCGGCTCCTAAATCTACAGGGTATGAAGCACTACACATCACTGTGATGGGGCCAAAAGGTAGATGGATAGAAATCCAAATCAGAAGTGAGCGTATGGATGAGATAGCTGAAAAAGGATATGCTGCTCACTATAAGTATAAACAAGGAATAACAGAAGAAAACAGTTTAGACAAATGGCTTAATCAACTAAAAGAGGCTCTAGAAAATGCAGAGACTGATGCAGTGGATTTCGTAGAAGACTTTAAACTGAGTCTATATGCTAAAGAAATATACATATTCACACCTAAGGGAGAGATTAAATCACTTCCTAAAGGAGCTACAGCTTTAGACTTTGCTTTCTCTATTCACTCTGAAGTAGGACTGCGTACGCGCGGCACTCGTGTCAATGGTAGATTAGTACCTCTAAATCATGTATTAGCTAGCGGAGATCAAGTAGAAGTAATTACCTCTGAGAACAAAAAGCCTAGTGCGAGTTGGTTAGAATATGTAACAACTACTAGAGCGAAGAACAAGATTAAAAGTTCTTTAAATGAAGATACTAAGCGCATCGCTGAGGATGGTAAAGAACAACTTATCCGTAAACTTAGACATCTAAAGATTTCTTTAGACGAAAAGGTGGTAAACGAAATGGTATCTTACTTTAAGCTTAAGACTAGTCAAGATTTATTCTACCGTATTGGTGCTGGAGAAATAGATAACGTACAGCTAAAAGAATACGCTTCGAATAGAAATAACTCTCTGTTTAGCTTCTTTAAGAAAACAATCAAAAGAGCTCCTTCTATTCCAGCTATGACTGATACATCATCTACTAAAACAGGTGATTTACTAGTATTCGGTAAAGACAAAGAAAAGCTAGACTATAAACTAGCTACGTGCTGTAACCCTATTCCTGGTGATGACGCTTTTGGTTTTGTAACTATTAATGAGGGTATTAAAGTACACAAAACTGACTGTCCTAATGCTATCAGTATGCGTTCGAACTATGCTTATAGAATTATGCCTGCTTATTGGGTAGATTCTAAAGAGGCTATGAACTTCGAAGCTACGATAAACATCACAGGTTTGGATTCTGCTGGATTAACAACGGACATAACGCGAATAATTATAGATAGTAAAGTTATCAATATCAGAAGTATCTCACTAAGTGAGGATGCAGGTATATTTAAAGGGTCTATTACAGTTATCGTTCCTAATAATGATGTACTTAAAAAAATGATGACGAACCTTAAGAAAATAGAGGGAATAGAAAAGGTAACGAGAGTGAACCCTTCATAAAATAATGATAATTTATAGCATTATAGGATAAGCTTATTCTAATTCTTTCAATTCAAAAGAAAATAGCTCTATATTTGCAACTAAGATATTTTTGAATATGGGAAGTGAAAAAAATCAAGAAATCGTAAAAAATGTGTTTACTAAGTTCCTAGAAGAAAGAGGACACCGTAAAACACCAGAAAGATATGCTATTCTTCAAGAGATATATGATAGCGAAGAGCACTTTGACATTGAGTCTCTTTATATTAAGATGAAGAATAAGAACTACCGAGTGAGTAGAGCAACTCTATACAACACTATCGAAATCCTTCTAGAATGTGGATTAGTTCGTAGACATCAATTCGGACAAAATCAAGCACATTATGAGAAGTCTTACTTCGATAAACAACACGACCACATTATCCTTACGGATACTGGAGAAGTGATAGAGTTCTGTGATCCTCGTATCCAAACAATTAAAAAGACAATTGAAGAAATCTTTAATATAGATATCCACAACCATTCACTTTATTTCTATGGAAGTAGAAAAACTAATGAAGCTGAAGAAACTGTGGAAAACAACAACTAAATTTCAAACTTTTTAACAACACAAACAATGACAGTAGACTTACTACTAGGCTTGCAATGGGGCGATGAAGGAAAAGGTAAAATCGTAGATGTACTAACTTCTAAATATGACATCATTGCTCGTTTTCAAGGAGGACCAAACGCAGGACACACATTAGAATTTGACGGGATTAAACATGTACTACGCACTATCCCTTCTGGAATTTTCCATAAAAATTCTATTAACATCATCGGAAACGGTGTAGTTATCGATCCTGTTGTTTTCATCAAAGAGCTTGAAGGATTAGAGAAGTTCAACATCGACATTTACACTAGATTATTAATTTCTAGAAAAGCTCACTTAATCTTACCTACTCACCGCTTACTAGATGCAGCTTCTGAAGCAGCTAAAGGAAAAGCTAAGATTGGTTCTACACTTAAAGGTATTGGCCCAACTTATATGGACAAAACTGGTAGAAACGGTGTTAGAGTTGGAGATATCGAGCTTGCAGATTTTAAAGAGCGTTACCGCGCTTTAGCTGATAAGCACGAAGCTATGATTAAGTTTCACGATGTAGAGTTGCAATACAACTTAGCTGAATTAGAAGAGGAGTTCTTCACAGCTGTAGAGCAATTAAAAAAACTAACATTCATTGATAGTGAAAACTACATCCACACAGCTTTAAGAGAAGGAAAATCTATTCTAGCTGAAGGAGCTCAAGGGTCATTATTAGACGTTGATTTTGGAACATATCCATTCGTTACTTCATCTACTACTACGGCAGCAGGTGCATGTACTGGATTAGGAGTTGCTCCTAATAAAGTTAAAAACGTATTCGGTATATTTAAAGCTTATACTACACGTGTAGGTAGTGGACCATTCCCTACTGAATTACATGACGAAATAGGTGCTACTATGGCAAACGTTGGTCGTGAATTTGGTTCTGTAACAGGTCGTGCTAGACGTTGTGGATGGTTAGACTTAGTAGCTCTTAAATATGCAGTAGATGTTAATGGTGTAACAGAACTTTATATGATGAAAGCTGATGTATTATCAGGTTTTGACACATTACAAGTTTGTACTAAATACCAATATAAGGGACAAGAGATAACTCACTTGCCTTATAACATCGAACCAGAAAACGTAGAACCTATCTATGTAGAGAAAAAAGGATGGAAAGCTGATCTAACAGGTTTAACTGAATATGATCAACTACCTATAGAACTTAAGGAATACATCTCATTCATCGAAGAAGAAGTAGGAGTTCCTGTAAAAATTGTTTCTGTAGGTCCTGATAGAACACAGACTATCGTAAAATAACATATTAAAACACTTCTTCGGAAGTGTTTTTTTTTGCTTATTTCTCAAGTGTTTATAAATTATTCTTAACTAAAATCTTTGTACGTATTTTTTACTTAAATTTGAAAAAAATATAGTGACTTGAGAACAATACCGTATTATTTACTATTTATACTATTTGCCCTACTAAGTTTTAGTCAAAACAAAAAAAAAATCATCATACATCACGCAGATTATTCTGATATAAATCACGAGCTATTACCTGATGCTGTAATACTTACTGGAGAAATATCAGCTGAACACGATGGAATGACGATGACGTGTAATAAAGCTTATTTCTTCGAAAAGGAGAACTACCTTAAACTTTTTGGTAATGTACAGATTGTACAAGGTGATACACTTACTCTAAACAGTAAGTATGCTGAATACAATGGTACTAATGGATTTGCCTATGCACAAGGTGATGTTGTGATGACTTCTCCTGATTCTTCATTAGAAACTGATACTCTTAAATTCGATAGATTTAAGAATCTTGTTTTCTATGATACGCATGCTGTTATTCATAACAAAGGTAATGTACTAGAGAGCCAAAAAGGAAGATACTACACTGCTGAGAAAAAGTTTCAATTCTTTACAGCGGTTAAAGTTACTTCTGAAAAAGGAACTGTAATCAAATCAAACCACTTGGACTTCTACGAAGTGCCACAGCATTCTTATGTATTTGGACCTTCTACAATAACGAATAAAGAAGACTATATCTACACAGAGAATGGATTCTACGATGTAAAGAAAGACTTAGGTAAAATGGTCAAAAACTCTTACATCTGGTATGATAAACGAAAAATAGAAGGTGACTCAATCTACTACTCTAAAGCGAAAGACTTTGCTTCGGCTACGAATAATGTGAGAATTACTGATACTATTAATAAAAGTAAAATCACAGGGCACTATGCTGAGATGTATAAAGCTAAGGACTCTACATTTGTAACTAAAAAAGCTCTTGTAAGTATGAAGTCTCAAGAAGGAGATTCTGTATACATGCACGCTCCACGTATCTTACTAACTGGTAAGGATAAAGAAAGAGTAATTAGAGCTTATCACGATGCTCGTATCTTAAGGGATAGTATGAGTGGTAAAGCTGACTCTATCCACTGGAGTGAAAAAGCGGGTCTTACTCAGATGATAGGTAAACCTGTGTTATGGAATGGAGATAGCCAGTTAACTGGACGTTTTATCCACTTAATAAGTGATTCTGCTACACAAAAAATGGATTCACTAAAAGTATTAGAGGATGCTTTCATTATCCAAAAAGACACTATTGGTGATGGGTTTGACCAAATGAAAGGAGTTAATCTATATGGTAAATTCAAGGAAAATAAACTGCATGAACTAGACTTAGTTAAGAATGCAGAAATCATCTATCATATGTATAATGATAAGAATGAATTAGTAGGAATAGATAAAGGTATCTGTAGTCATATAAACGTACTATTCGAAGATGGTAAGATTACTACTGCGACTAAATACGTTAGCCCTGAAAGTGAATTACTACCTGATGCACTATTACCTAAAAACGCACGTCAATTAAGAGGATTCTCCTACAGGATAGAAGAACGAATAAATACATTGGCAGATATCTTCACAAATGAAGAACTAGAAAAAGAGAAAAATGGTGAACAAGCGAGAGATAAAATGAAAGAAGGTCATAGCAAACCTATCAATGTTCAACCTGAAACAATAAAGGCTACTCCTGGCCTATCTAAACAATTAAAGGAGAAGAAAAAACAAACTCAAAACAATACGTCTAACAAAGGCAAAAAGTAGTGTAATGAAAGAAGATTTTTATAAATATCAAGCTCAGACTTCACCCAATCCTCTAGCAATGGAAATATCTCATGCTAAAGGATCTTATATATATGACAAGAATAACAAGGCTTATTTAGATTTCGTAGCAGGTGTATCTGCTTGTACTTTAGGGCACCAACACCCTGGAGTTAACCAAGCAATTAAAGACCAATTAGACAAATATTCACATGTAATGGTTTATGGAGAATATATCCAAGAACCTTCTGTAGAATTTTGTAGACTATTGGCAGAAAACATCCCTGCTCCTCTTAACAAGACCTATTTAGTAAACTCTGGTACTGAAGCTACTGAGGGTGCTTTAAAACTAGCAAAAAGAGTAACTGGTAGAAGTCACTTAGTATCTTGTTTTAACGCTTACCACGGTAATACTATGGGGTCTATGAGTGTAATGGGATTTGAAGAGAGAAAAAGAGCTTTTAGACCATTGCTTCCAGACGTAGATTTTATTAACTTTAATAGTGTTGAAGATTTACAGAAGATTACGACTAAAACTGCAGGAGTAATATTAGAAACTATACAAGGTGGTGCTGGATTTGTGGAACCATTTGACGGATTTCTAACTAAAGTACGTGAAAGATGTACTGAGGTAGGTGCGCTTATGATTGTTGATGAAATACAGCCAGGTTTTGGTAGAACAGGTAAATTGTTTGGATTCCAAAACTATGACGTAGTTCCTGATGTTATCGTTATGGGTAAAGGTATGGCTAGCGGTATGCCTGTAGGAGCTTTTACAGCTAGTGATACACATATGGATATGTTATATGACAATCCTAAATTTGGACATATCACTACATTCGGTGGACACCCAGTAATAGCTGCAGCTAGTTTGGCAACTCTAAAAGAGTTAGTAGAGACTGATATTATGGCTCAAACACTAGAAAAAGAAAAGTTATTTAGAGAATTATTAGTTCACCCTTTAATTGAAGAAATTAGAGGTCGCGGATTAATGATAGCTCCTATGACTCCTAGTGCTGATATTACTAATAGAGTAATTATGAAGTGTCAGGATAAAGGATTAATCTTATTCTGGTTACTATTCGAAGGAAAAGCGATTAGAATCACTCCTCCTCTAACAGTATCAGAAACAGAAATAAAAGAAGGATGTGCTATCATTATCGAAGCACTAAATGAGGTACAAAAAGAATTAGGATTATAATATCCTAAGTAATTAATTAAAAACAAATATGCATTTAGATAACGAAGAAGAAGAATATAAATTATCTCTATCTCGTTTTGAGTCTATGTTAAAGACCAATAAGGTTCTGTTTTTTGATTCAGAGGAGTTTGAGAATATCATTCTACACTACCTCGATTCTGGAAAGCTAAACCTAGCGAAAAAAGCACTAAAACTTGGATTAGAACAACACCCTAACTCTATCGGACTAAAACTAGTAGAGGTAGAACTACTTGTGTTCCAAAACAAACTTGAGGCTGCAGATCGCTTACTTAACGAAATAGAGAATATAGATCCGGAGAATGAAGAAGTATTCATTCAACGCGCAACTGTATACTCTAAAAAAGGAAGACATGAAGATGCGATAGTGTCATTACAAAAAGCACTAACGCTAACGGAAGACTTAGCTGACGTATACTCTCTACTAGGGATGGAATACTTAATGCTAGACAATATCGAACTAGCAAAGATCAATTTTATACAATGTCTAGAGCATGATGATGAAGATCAATCTGCGCTGTATAATGTAGTATATTGTTTTGACTTCTTAAGTGAAAATGATGAGGCAATAGAGTTCTTAAACAAATTTATTGACAAGAACCCTTATAGCGAAATAGCTTGGCACCAATTAGGACGTCAATACTTCATTATTAAAAACTATGAAAAGGCTGAATGGGCGTTCGATTATGCTACCTTGATAGATGAAGAGTTTATCGGGGCTTATATAGAAAAAGGAAAGACGCAAGAGAAATTAAACAAGTTTCAAGCAGCAATAGACAACTATATGACAACTTTAGAATTGGATGATCCTAATTCTTATGTGCTTATGCGTATAGGAAGTTGCTACGAAAGCTTAAATAATTTCCCTCAAGCCTATCAGTACTACAAAAGAGCTGTGCATGAAGACCCTATGTTAGACAAAGGATGGATTGCTTTAACAGATCTATGTATACTAGAGAGTAACTATGATAAAGCACTGTTTTACCTTCAAAAAGCTTTACAGATTGATGAGTTCAATGAAAAATATTGGATACGTCATGCTATTTTAAATAAAACATTGTTTAATTTTGAAGAAGCTGAACGAGGTTACAAGGTTGCTGCTGAGCTTGGAAATGATATTGTAGAACACTGGACTGGATGGGCTGATGTATTATATCTTTTAGGAGATTTTAATACTGCTATTCAAAAACTACTACAGATTGCTAATTTCCATGTTAATGAAGCAGAGATAGATTATAGATTAGCTGTTATATACTTTACCTTACACGATATAGATAAAGGTACAGAGTACTTAACAAGCGGTCTAAACAAGGACTTTGAAAAAAGAACAATTATAGAGACTTACTTCCCTACACAATGGGAAAATCCTATAGTACAAAGTATAATAAAGAATCACAAATAAACAGTAAAGCTATTCGAATGAATAGCTTTTTTTATATAGAGAATTATGAGCAAACGATATGGATTAATTGGTAAAAATATAGACTACTCTTTTTCTAGAGCTTACTTTGCAGAAAAGTTTGAAAAACTTAAAGATAAAAAGAGTGTTTATGTAAACTTTGACTTACAGAATTTAAGTGAATTCAATGATACTGTATTAAATCAAAAAGACCTTAAAGGTCTTAATGTGACTATTCCATACAAACAGTCTATCATTCCTTATCTTGACTCTCTATCTAAGAAAGCAAAAGCTATCGGTGCTGTAAACACAATCCAAGTTAATAAAAAAGGACAATTAAAGGGATACAATACAGATTGGTACGGGTTCTACCATTCATTAAAACCTCTTTTAAAGTTTCATCATAAACGTGCTCTAATACTTGGAACAGGAGGCGCGAGTAAAGCCATAGAATACGCATTAAAGAAACTGGGGATAAAATACATATTCGTTAGTCGTACTAAAGAAAGCGACAACCTGCTATATTCTGAACTTACTGAAGAAATTTTAACGAAGTATACAGTGATTATCAACACTACCCCTGTAGGTACATTTCCTAATTTAGATCAAATGCCTGAAGTGCCTATGGAGTACATTAATGACAAACATATAATATATGATCTAATCTATAATCCTGAAGAGACAGCACTAATGAAGGCAGGTACATTAAAAGGAGCGAAAACTAAGAATGGTTACGAAATGTTAGTACTTCAAGCTGAAAAAGCTTATAAAATATGGAATAAGCCATTTGAGTGTGATTAAATATAAATAATTGATTAGATTGATTCTAGCAAAAGAAAAGTAAGAATTATTCAATATTTTTTACTAAATTTGAGTGAGTGTGATAAAAAATCACACTTTACTACATATTGTTTAAATAAATACTTTTCAAACATGTTAGAACACAAGAATGATAACCTGCATGAGCTAGCAGATGGACAAAAACCGGAATCAAATTCAAATGCGGTTGTCCCAACTGATAAAGAAAAAGCTCTTGATTCTATTACAGCTTCAAACGCTGAGGAAGGAGAAGATTTAGCGTCTTTTGAAGACACTAATATTCCTACTGTTAATTATGAAAAGTTAGACTTGGAAAAACTTAACAAGGAACTTCACAAATTAATTAAGCATCACAAAGTAACAGCTATCAAAGATCACGTAGAAGAAATCAAAAAAGAGTTCTACAGAAAATACAATGACTTGATAGAAGAAAAGAAAGATGCTTTCTTTGAAGAAAACCCTGATGCTAATGAATCGGATTTTCAATACATCCTTCCAATCAAAAACGAATTCGATCACAATTACGAAGAATATAGAGTAGCTAAAAACAGTTACTTTAAACAACTTCAAAATAACCTAAATACCAATCTAGAAAAACGTCTAGCTATTATCGAAAAACTTAAACAATTAATCGATAACAGTGAAAACAATAGTGACGCCTTAAAACAATTAGGTGATCTTAGAGATGAATGGAAAAATGCAGGTCCTATTCCTAAAGATAAATACAATCATGTATGGAATAACTACCACTTCCATGTAGAGAGATTCTATGATCAATTACACCTGGATAGAGAATCTAGAGATTTAGATTTTAAATATAATTTAGAGCAAAAACAAAAACTTATAGCTAGAGCAGAAGAACTACTAGACAATAAGGATGTTATCAAATCATTTAGAGAGCTTCAAACTTTACACAGAATCTGGAAAGAAGAGATAGGTCCTGTTGATCGAGAAATAAGAGAACAAATCTGGGATCAGTTTAGCGAAATAACTAAACAGATGCACGATAAGCGAGAATTATTATTCGAACAACTAAGAAGTGTCGAAAAAGAAAATCTTGCTTTAAAAGTAGCTATAATTAGCGAAATAGACGTATTATCAAAACAGAAGATCTCTAATCACAATCAATGGCAAAAAGAAATAGCTAAAGTAGAAGAACTAAGACAGCGCTTCTTTTCTATTGGTAAAGTTCCAGCTGAAAATACAGAGGAGCTTTGGGATTTATTCAAACTAGCGACTAGAAACTTTAATAGTAATAAAAACAGTTATTATAAAGAGCTTAAAAAGGAACAACAAGAAAACTATGCTAAGAAACTAGCATTAATACAAAAAGCTCAAGAATTAAAAGATAGTGAAGACTATGCTAAGGTCACTCCTATCATGAAAAAGATACAAGATGATTGGAAACTGATAGGGCACGTTCCACGCAAATATTCTGATCAACTATGGGCGGACTTTAAAGAAGCTTGTAACTCTTACTTTGATCGTTTTCACGCTATTAAAAACAAAGAATCTGAAGTAGAAATAGATGCTTATAACAGAAAGAAAGAATATCTTGATTTACTAAAAGGATTCCAACTATCAGGAGATCATAAAACTGATTTAGGAGAAATTAAGAATCATATTAACAACTGGAAATCTATTGGCTCTGTTCCTGCTAATAAACGCTTTATAGAAGGTAAATTTAACAAGATACTAGATGTATTGTTCGATAAGCTAAGTTTAAGTAAAAGAGAAACTGAAGCTGTTAAGTTTAATAATAGATTAGAGTCTATCTTAGAAACAAATGATAAACGCAAACTGCAAAGTGAAGCTATATTTATCCAACGCAAAATAGAAGAGATTAACTCTGGTGTAATACAACTCGAAAACAATCTAGCTTATATTCAAAATGCTACTGACGAAAATCCTTTCGTTAAAGAAGTTAAAAAGAATATAGAAAAGTACAAAGATGAGTTGAAAATCTGGGAAGATAAACTCAACCAAATTAGAGAACTAAACACAGAAAATTAAACGATTATAATAAAAAAGGGAGGACTTATTAAATATTAAGTCCTCCTTTTTACTTATTGTATAACGCAACAAAAAAAGGAGAACTCTACAGTTCTCCTTTTCTTATATATAACTTTAATTATTTTTTAGCTTCTAAAGCTTTTAATTTATCGTTCATCTCTAATGCACGGTAAATGTTTCTTAAAGTACTAACAGCAGCTTCGTTATTAGGATTGATAGAAATAACTTTTTCTAAGTCATTCATCGCATCTTGATAAATAGCATTCTTTTGTTTTTTGTACTCTTCATATTTCTTATTATCTGCAGCAGACATACCTAAGTTATTCATTTTATTAGTTAACTCTTGGTCTGGTTGCAATTTAAGGAAAGCCATATTTAAATAAGCGTTCTCTGATTTAGGATTGATACGAATCGCTTGCTCATAGTATTTACGAGCTTCATCAAAACGTCCAGCGTCAAAACTAGTAACTCCTAAGTTGTATAATAATACGTCATCGTTAGGGTTTTTAGCTAACGCTTGTTTAGCTAACTCCTCATATTTACCCATATTATTAGACTTTAAATAAAGATCCATATGAGTTAATAATAAGTTCATATCATTTGGATTAGCCTCTCTTGCAACAGAAATAACTTTCTCTGCCTCCGCTGTTTTACCCTCTTGACTATAGATTAACACTAAGTTTTTAAGGATCTCTGGACGCTTAGAATCTTCTTTTACAAACTTAGGGTCTGTATGAGTTCCTTGCTTAACCATTAAGTCGCGCATTTTAGAATCCTTTCCAAAACTTTGTACAGCCCCAGAAGCTTTTTCTATTGCAGTGTAATAAGACTCACTTCCGTTATATCCTATCTCAACTAACTTTTTATATTTCTCAGCTGCGTCTGCATAATCTTTTGAATTAATAGCTGTAGATGCTGCATAGTATAAATACACAGTATCTTTTGGGTTTAACTCATAAGCTTGAGTAAAACGCTTTGTAGCTCCTTTATAATTTGAAGAATTATTATCTTCAATAGCAGTAGCTACTACTTTACCAGCCACAGTAGTTACCTCTTCTTGAGCTTGTTTAACTACTTTACTTCCTTTATTAGTTTCGAACTCATTAACTTTTTTGAAAGCAGCGATAATAGCATCAACATTGTTATCTACATCAACACCTTTCTCATATTGACTATAAGCTAAAGTTCCTTTTAATCCATAGTACTGAGCTTTTTCAGCACTAGTAGCATTCTCTAATACAGCTTCTACTGCTTTTAATGCTGCTGTAGCTTCAGTTAAATTACCTTTCTTAACAGCTTTTTCAGCTTCCTTAAGCTCTTTTTTTTGAGCCATAGTCAACCCTGAAAACATCAAAGCTGACAATAAATAAACATATCCTTTATTCATAATTGTATAGTATGTTGTTTTGTTACTATTCTAAATTATCAGTTGTTTGATCATCGATATCAATGATATTTCCTTCTTCACCTTCTAAGATTTCCTCATCTTCTTCACGCATTACTTTACACACAGCAGCGATAGAATCATTTCCTTTAATATTAATTAAACGAACACCTTGTGTTGCACGTCCCATAACACGAAGATCAGATACTTTAAGACGAATAGTTAATCCTGACTTGTTGATAATCATTAAATCATCTGCATCAGTCACAGCATTAATAGAAACTAATAATCCTGTTTTATCAGTAATATTCATTGTTTTAACCCCTTTACCTCCACGGTTAGTCTCACGGTACTCATCTAGAGCAGAACGTTTACCATATCCGTTTTCAGATACTACAAGGATTTCACTTTCAAGATCACTTACTGATACCATTCCGATTACTTCATCCTTCTCATCAGCTAAAGTAATACCTCTAACTCCAGAAGCAGTTCTTCCCATTGGACGAGTTTTCTCTTCGTCAAAACGAACTAACTTACCTGAACGAAGTGCGATTAACACTTTACTCTTACCGTCAGTTAATTTTGCTTCTAATAGTTCGTCATCTTCCTTAATCGTAATAGCATTAATACCATTTTGACGTGGACGAGAATATTGTTCTAGAGGAGTTTTCTTAACCTGACCTTGTTTAGTAGCCATGATAACGAAATGCTCATTAATGTACGCTTCATCTTTTAAATCTTGAGTACAGATAAATGCTTTCACTTTATCATCATTCTCGATATTGATCAAGTTTTGGATAGCACGTCCTTTACTAGTTTTTGTTCCTTCAGGAATTTCATAAACTCTCATCCAGAAACACTTACCTTTTTGAGTAAAGAATAACATGTACTGGTGGTTAGTAGCCACATACATATGCTCTAAGAAATCTTGATCTCTTGTACCAGCAGATTTTTGCCCTACTCCTCCTCTATTTTGAGTTTTATATTCAGATAATGGTGTACGTTTAATATAACCTGCGTGAGAAATAGTAATTACCACTTGCTCATCAGCGATTAAGTCAGTGATACTAACATCTCCTCCTGCATATTCTATTACAGAACGACGCTCATCACCATATTTATCTCTTACTTCAATTAATTCCTCTTTAATCAAGTTCATTCTTAACTCTTTACTAGCTAATAACTCTTTTAAATGATTAATTAATTTCATTATTTCTTCATACTCAGCACGTAATTTATCTTGCTCCAGTCCTGTTAACTGACGTAGACGCATCTCAACAATAGCACGAGCTTGAATCTCAGATAAATTAAAACGCTCTATTAATTTAGCTCTTGCTTCATCAGCATTACTAGAAGAACGAATTAAAGCAATTACTTCATCGATATTATCAGAAGCAATGATTAAACCTTCTAAAATATGTGCTCTCTCTTCAGCTTTTCTTAATTCAAACTGCGTTCTACGAGTAACTACATCATGTCTGTGCTCCACGAAGTGGTAGATTAATTCTTTTAAATCTAACGTTTGTGGTCTTCCATTAACTAATGCAATATTATTTACACTGAAAGATGATTGTAACTGTGTATACTTATAAAGAGTATTTAATACGATATTAGGCACCGCATCACGTTTAAGTACATAAACGATACGCATACCATTTCTATCAGATTCATCACGAATAGTAGCGATTCCCTCTATCTTTTTCTCATTAATAGCTTCAGCAGTTTTCTTAATCATTTCTGCTTTATTAACTTGATAAGGAATCTCTGTTACTATAATAGATTCTCTACCATCTACTTCTTCGAAGTTAGCTTTAGCACGCATTACTACACGTCCTCTACCTGTTTTAAATGCTTCACGCACTCCTTCGTATCCATAGATAATACCTCCTGTTGGGAAATCAGGAGCTTTGATGTAGTTCATTAACTCATCTATCGTAATTTCATTATTATCAATAAATGCTAATGTACCATCGATCACCTCTGTTAAGTTGTGAGGTGCCATATTTGTAGCCATACCAACAGCAATACCAGATGCTCCATTCACTAATAAAGTAGGAATTCTAGTAGGCATTACTTTAGGTTCTTCCAATGTATCATCAAAGTTCAACTGGAAGTCAACTGTTTCTTTATCAATATCAGCAAGAATATCTTCAGATAACTTCTTCATTCTTGCCTCTGTGTAACGCATCGCTGCAGGGCTATCACCATCTACAGATCCAAAGTTACCTTGTCCATCCACTAGTAAGTAACGCATACTCCAATCCTGAGCCATACGTACCATCGCATCATACACAGAACTATCTCCGTGTGGGTGATACTTACCAAGAACTTCCCCTACAATTCTCGCCGACTTCTTATGTGCTCTATTAGCCATTACGCCAAGCTCATACATTCCGAATAATACTCTTCGATGAACAGGTTTTAAGCCATCTCTAACATCTGGAAGCGCTCTCGATACAATTACAGACATTGAATAATCAATGTACGCAGATTTCATTTGCTCCTCAATGTTAATAGGAATCAACTTTTCTCCTTCAGACATATGTATATAAAATTAAAAATTGTCAAAATTATTAAACGTGCTAATATACGGTTTTTATAGGTTTTCTCCATGTATTTATACAAGTATTTCACTTGTTTATTCAACTCTTTCATTTTTTATAAAAAAAACACTTTCTTACTTTTTTATTCTACTTTTTTTTTGTCACTTAGCTATTGTCAGCTTTTTGGCATAGGTACACTTTTTGTATCTTTAATATTAAAAATGAATATTCACCTAATTTGAATTGAAAAATGGATGATAATTTCTCACAAGAAGTAAAAGATGTTATTTCTTATAGTAAGGATGAAGCTATCAGGCTTAGTCACGACTCTATAGGTACAGAACATCTATTACTAGGACTATTAAAAGTGGAACAAGGTGAAGCGTCTAATATTTTAAATAATCTAGACATAGATATTGATTTTCTACGTCATAAAATAGAAACATTAAACCCTGCTTCTCATAATAAAGAATTGCTTAGTAACAAAGTACAACTACACCTAACTAAACAGGCTGAGCGTGCATTGCGCCTAACTTACCTAGAGGTTAAGCTGTTTAAAAACGATGAAATTAACTCTGTTCATTTGCTACTTTGTATCCTAAAAAACAGTGACGATCCTACTACTCAAATTTTAAATAAAATGAAAGTAGATTACGACACTGTAAAGCAAGAATATCTTAATACTAGAGATACCGAAAAAACATCTTCTGAAGATTTATTTGAATCTCCGAAAGCACAAACTTTTGAAGAATCAAGCCAAGATGACAGTAAAAGTACTGACAGTACTGACAGCTCTTCTACTAAATCTTCTAAAAGAAGTAAAACTCCAGTATTAGATAATTTTGGGCGTGATTTAACAGAAATGGCCGAAAACGGGAAGTTAGATCCT
Source organism: Myroides marinus (assembly GCF_900109075.1). GTDB lineage: Bacteria > Bacteroidota > Bacteroidia > Flavobacteriales > Flavobacteriaceae > Flavobacterium > Flavobacterium marinum_A. The sequence continues at coordinate 224,074 of NZ_FNYS01000005.1, forward strand.
GTAGTTGGTCGTGAAAAAGAAATCGAACGTGTATCTCAGATTTTGAGTAGACGCAAGAAAAACAACCCTCTTCTTATTGGAGAACCAGGGGTGGGTAAATCTGCTATCGCTGAAGGGTTAGCCCTTAGAATTATACAGAAGAAAGTATCGCGTATATTATATAATAAACGTGTAGTTACACTTGATTTAGCGAGTCTAGTAGCAGGTACTAAATACCGCGGACAGTTCGAAGAGCGTATGAAAGCTGTAATGAACGAACTAGAGAAGAATGATGATATTATTCTTTTTATAGACGAGATACACACTATCGTAGGTGCTGGTGGAGCTACAGGTTCGTTAGATGCATCTAACATGTTTAAACCTGCTCTAGCTAGAGGTGAAATCCAATGTATCGGTGCTACTACGCTAGATGAGTTTAGACAACATATTGAGAAAGATGGTGCTCTAGAGCGTCGTTTCCAGAAAGTAATTGTAGAACCTACTTCTGTAGATGAAACTATTACTATCCTGAACAATATTAAAGATAAATACGAAAGTCACCACAATGTTATCTATACAGATGAAGCTATCGAAGCATGTGTTAAGTTAACTAATAGATATATGAGTGACCGTTTCTTACCAGACAAAGCTATTGATGCTATGGACGAGGTAGGATCACGTGTACACATCACTAATATTAATGTACCAGATAACATTCTTGAGCTTGAACAAAAATTAGAACAAGCTAAAGAACAAAAAAATGAAATGGTACAAAAGCAGAAATATGAAGAGGCTGCTAAACTTAGAGATGACGAGAAGCAACTAGAAAAAGACTTAGCTATCGCTCAAGAAAATTGGGAGAAAGAAGTTAAGGACAACAGAATAGTTGTTACAGAAGAGAATGTTGCTGATGTAGTATCTATGATGACTGGTATACCAGTAAATAGAATTGCTGAAAAAGAAATCACTAAACTAGCTAATCTTCCTCAGTTAATCAAAGGTAAAGTAATCGGGCAAGACGAGGCTGTTACTAAGATTGCTAAGGCTATTCAAAGAAATAGAGCTGGGTTAAAAGATCCTAATAGACCTATTGGTTCATTTATTTTCTTAGGACAAACAGGTGTTGGTAAAACACAATTAGCTAAAGTGATCGCTAAAGAAATGTTTGACTCTGAAGATGCTCTTATCCGTATCGATATGAGTGAATACATGGAGAAATTCGCTATCTCTAGATTAGTAGGTGCACCTCCAGGATACGTAGGATACGAAGAAGGTGGACAGTTAACTGAAAAGATTAGAAGAAAACCATATAGTGTAATTCTTTTTGATGAAATCGAGAAAGCGCATCCTGATGTATTCAATATGCTGTTACAAGTATTAGATGATGGACACCTTACGGATAGCTTAGGCCGTAAAGTTGATTTTAGAAACACAATTATCATTATGACTTCTAACATCGGTGCTCGTCAACTAAAAGACTTTGGTCAAGGTGTTGGTTTTGGTACAACAGCAAGAATGGAACAGAGTGATCAAAACTCTAAATCTGTAATAGAGAATGCTCTTAAAAAAGCCTTTGCTCCTGAGTTCTTAAACAGAATAGATGATATTATCGTATTCAACGCACTAGAGAGAAGTGACATTGATTTAATCATCGATATTGAGCTTAAAAAACTATTTAACAGAATCGTTGATTTAGGTTATGAGTTAACTCTAAGCCCAGATGCTAAAGATTTTATCGCTGAGAAAGGGTTTGATAAGCAGTATGGAGCTAGACCTCTTAAGAGAGCTATCCAGAAGTACATCGAAGATCCATTAGCAGAAGAAATAGTAAATTCTAAAATAGCTCTAGGAGACAGTATAGAAATGAAGCTAAACGAAGCTAAAGACGCTTTAGAAATAACTGTAAAAGCAAAATAAAATATTGAGATTTATTATAAATCTCAGTGACACAAAGAGGATATCTGATTTAGATATCCTCTTTTTTTGTACAATATGTCTATTATTTAATCCCTCCCTACTGTATTACTTCATTACACACTATAGCTTAGTAATTACTAATAAGCACTCCTTAAAAATCCTTCATATAGACTAACCTAAATAATTATCAAATGTGACATGCTGTGGAGTGATAACATATTCATTCAATAATACATCTATAGTAACTCTATTAAAAACAGCATAATTAATAGAGGTATTATGGACACATCATGGACTCAGTATGGACTCACTCCCTTCTATTCCTCCTTAACTTTAAGTTTTATAAACTGCAGCAATGTAATTACATAACAACTAATCTTACTCTTTAAAAGCACGTTATCAACCACATAACCATTTAACTCAACATAAACCAGGAAATAACTTATTAATAAATAACACTCTGTAAAGACTTCCCATTACATTCTATGGCAATTTATGTCACAATAACCTTTTTACTACTTCAATGATTTACTAAAACAAAGAAAGCTATTAATCTAAACAGCTCACTCTTTCATCTTCTTCTTCTCACATCTATAATATGTTGCGAAATCATTAAATCTTATATTTTTTTTCACTCTCATATAAAAGCATTATATTTATTACAGTACATTCGCGTTAGATTTTATAATTATATGTTAGACAAAGTTATTGTTGGTAGTGAAGAATGGTGTTCTTTTTCTACTTTAAATATTCCCGCTATTAAAGCTAGAGTTGATTCAGGTGCTAAGACATCTGCATTACATGCTATAAACATCGTACCTTTTGAAAAAGATGGTGAAAAGTGGGTTAAGTTTGATGTCAATCCTCTTCAGAATAATGGAAAAACAATCATCCATTGTGAATCAAAAGTAATAGATAAAAGAATAGTAAAGAGCTCTAGTGGTACTAGAGAGTCACGCTACGTTATTCAGACAGAAATATCTATAGCTGATACGAATTGGTTGATAGAACTTACTTTGACTAATAGAGATTCTATGGGTTATAGAATGTTATTAGGTAGAGAAGCTATGGGAGGTAGAGTGTTAGTAGATCCTGAAAAACACTTCTTATTAGGCCAACCTACAATGGAAAAACTAGACGAATACTATACTAAACCTAAAACTGAAAAGAAAGGTTTGCGTATCGGTCTATTAGCTAGTAATCCTGAGTTATATAGTAACAAGAGAATTATAGAAGCAGGTGAATTAAGAGGTCATGAGATGCACTTCTTAAATCTTAAGTACTGCTATATGAAACTAGATGCTAATCAACCTGAGATTCACTATCGTGGAGGACGAGTTCTGAATGACTTTGATGCTGTGATACCTCGTATTCGCCCTAGTATGACTTACTACGGATGTGCATTGACTAGACATTTCGAATCTCTTAAAGTATATAGTCTTAACAATGCTGCTGCCATCGCACAGTCTAGAGATAAGTTATTCTCTTTACAGTTGTTATTAAATAATGGCATCGATATACCTACTACTGGATTTGCTAACTCTCCTTTAGATACTAATGATCTTATCAAGATGGTGGGTGGAAGTCCTCTTATCGTAAAGTTATTAGAAGGTACACAAGGTAAGGGTGTAGTATTAGCAGAAACTAAAAAAGCAGCTGAGAGTGTTATCAATGCATTTAAAAGTTTAAATGCTAACATTTTAGTACAGGAATTTATTAAAGAAGCTAACGGTAAAGATATTCGTTGTTTCGTAGTAGATGGTAAAGTTGTCGCTGCTATCCAACGTGAAGCTGTTCCTGGAGAATTCAGAGCTAATATTCACTTAGGTGGTACTGCCTCTGTGATAAAAGTTACAGCAGAAGAAAAGAAAATAGCTATTAGAGCTGCTAAGGCTATGAATCTAAAGGTGGCTGGAGTAGACATCATTCGCTCTGCTAAGGGTCCTTTATTATTAGAAGTAAACTCTTCTCCTGGTCTAGAAGGAATAGAAGGAGCTACAAATAAAGATATTGCATCAGAAATGATCAAAGCTATAGAAAAACAAGTTAAATGGTAAACTGGAAGTGATGGCTTTTTAGTCATCACTTTTTTTATATTTAGATACAGCATGAACCCATCTACAAACGGTTGGATTAAAAAGTATTTTACAGATAAGGATAAGTATCAAATCTTTCTATCTAATGACAGTGAAGAAATTTCTACGCAGATTAGAAAAATAGGTTTTAGCTATGGAATTATCGATATAGCCGAATTACCTGCCATTTATCAAAACTTTAAATACACTCAAGAAGAACTTTCTAAAATCTGTTACTTACAACTATTAGAAAAAGTATTCAACATTCATGCTAAGTCTACTAATGAAGAAGACTTCCTAAAGGTATTAATAGGATTTTATGATGTACTTATTCCTCATAAAAATAGTATAATAACTTCTCTATTCGCAGATAAGAACCCTTATAGCAAACTAGAGAGTGTAATGTCTATGCGCTGGAAAGAGCACTTCTTTTCACAGTCTAAGATTAATGACTTCGTGATGAATATGATTCTACTCTTTATAGATGTATTAGCATTCGAAGCCTACATAAACGAAAATATAGATCCTAATGTGTTCAATCAGCACATCGTGGAACATTTAAAAGAAATAACTCTATCGTTTAAAAAGAACCAAAACAACCCAGATAGTAAAGACTTACAACTAATCAATTTCTTACAATCTAATAAGTCATTAGATACTGATCCTATTAAAGACAGACCTAGTATCAACTTTGAGAATAACTTTATCATTGATTATATAGTATGTAATTCGTGGGACAATGAGAAAAAGGAAATAGAACTTCCTGATTTTAGTACAGAGCCTTTTGTTACTGTACTTTATTCAGAAGAGAAGCTCGAAGAAAGCATATCTTACTTTATGACAATGGTAAGAAAGAACAATGAAGATTACCATTACTATCGTTCAAGCAACCTGTTTGACAACGTAATTAAAAACTCTAGTAGTTACTTAGAGTTACTATTAACACGTAATAAGGATAGACTGATTAAGGAGTTACAGAAGAATACGCAACTCATGAAATTATTAGTAGATTCTACACATAGAGATCTTACTAAGGAAGAAAAAAAGATGGTCAAAAAACAAACTGTTGAAGTTATTAAGACCATCCCATCTCTTGCTATATTTATTTTACCAGGAGGGACTATTATATTACCTATTTTACTAAGGTTTATCCCTTCCCTATTACCTTCATCCTTTAATGAAAATATTGATGAATCAAACTAGATTTTTTTAAATCTCAACTGATATACTTCATCTAAATCTTGATTACTCATTAAGTTGACATTCATATCTGTCACATACCCTGAGTTAAGCCCATATACCCATCCGTGTATACTTAGCTCTTGATTACGAGCCCAAGCCTCTTGTACGATAGAGGTTTTACCTAAATCATACACTTGCTCATGAACGTTTAATTCCACAAAACGATTAAAACGTTCTACTTCATCCTCTATCTGATCTAACTCGTGATTATGAAGTCTATAAACAGTTTTAATGTGTCTAATCCAGTTATCGATGATACCATATGAGTGATTTTTCATAGCAGCTAAGACTCCTCCACATCCGTAGTGTCCACAAACAATGATATCCTTTACCTTTAGAATATTGACAGCATAATCTAATACGCTTAGCATATTCATATCAGAATGGATAACCATATTAGCTATATTACGATGTACAAATACATCACCAGGTCCTGCACCGATAATTTCATTAGCAGGAACTCTACTATCTGAACATCCAATCCATAATACAGGAGGTTTTTGTTCTTGTGACAGATGCTTAAAATAATTAGGGTTATCAGACAGCTTCTCCTCTACCCATTGTTTATTATTATCTAATAGCTTCTTATAAAACTCACTATATGCCATAGTACTATTTTTTATTAATGAACAACTCTTTTACGATGCTCACTTCTCCTGTTTCTACTTTATAAAAAGCACCTACAATACCTATCTCACCTGCTTCATACATTTCACTAAGTACTGTACTCGTATTTAAGATGTGATCTATAGTGTACTCTACATTGTGATATGCCACTAAATCAACAGCTTCTTTAGAATGAATGTCTAATTCGCTATTATTTGCTTTCACATAATCAACTGACGGCTCTACCTTTGCTAACAGATTAGTTAAGTGACCTAACTTAGCTCCTTTACATGCTCCTGTAATAGCTCCACAGTGAGAATGTCCTAAAACCATTACTAATTTACTACCTGCTAACTTACAAGCAAATTCCATAGATCCAATAATATCCTCGTTTAAAACATTACCAGCTATACGTGTACTAAAGATATCTCCTAACCCTTGATCAAAGATTAACTCAGCAGAAGTACGGCTATCTATACAACTTAATATAATTGCAAAAGGAAACTGACCTTCTTTAGTTGAGTTCACTTGCTCTAATAGATTGCTATGTGCTTTTAAGTTTTCTACGAAACGTTTATTACCTTCTACTAAAAACTCTAAAGCTAATTCTGGTGTTACTAATTTTTGGTCTTCTATGTTGTGTAGTCTCATTCTATTGTTGTTTTGAAAGTTTAAAACTGATAGCAAAAGTACAAAACAATCAATAAAATATAACAGATTATTATTTTTCCTTCCGATTTTTATCAATATGACATTTAATACATACTTTTTAACATATATTACATACACCTTATTTATACATTGCTTCCTAAACTCAGCTAAATGTTTAGATACTCCTTAGGAAGTAAAATATGTTTACATTCCCCTATATACATACTATACTGCAACAGATAATCCACACTTAAAAACTAATATACCAACAACTTAACCACCTAATAAATAGTTAACATAAATATAAAATGTAAAAATATTTGCTTCATTACTAAAATAGTTAATACATTTGCATCACAAATAACAAGGAGGAAGAATTTGTACTGATTGCAACCTCGGTAAAAAATGCTAAAGCAGAAATTTATACTTCCCCTTTAGCCATTTCCTCTATTTTTAATCTAAAAAAATAATTATTATGGCTTATTACTTTACATCTGAATCAGTAAGTGAAGGACATCCAGATAAAATTGCCGATCAAATCTCTGATGCTTTAATTGATAACTTCTTAGCATTTGACAAAGACTCGAAGGTAGCTTGTGAAACTCTAGTTACTACTGGACAAGTAGTATTAGCAGGAGAGGTAAAATCTCAAACATACTTAGACGTACAACAAATCGCTCGTGATGTAATCAAACGTATTGGTTACACTAAAAGTGAATATATGTTCGAAGCTAATTCTTGTGGTATCTTATCTGCTATCCACGAACAATCTGCTGATATCAATCAAGGTGTGGACAGAAAAAGTCCAGAAGAACAAGGAGCTGGTGACCAAGGTATGATGTTTGGTTATGCTACTAAAGAGACTGAAGACTACATGCCTTTAGCTTTAGACTTATCTCACAAACTACTACAAGAATTAGCAGCTATCAGAAGAGAAAACTCTGAAGTTACATACTTAAGACCTGATGCGAAGAGTCAAGTTACTTTAGAATATGATGATAACAATACTCCTGTTAGAATTGTTACTATCGTACTTTCTACTCAACATGATGACTTTATCCAACCAGCTGACAGCTCTGCTGCTTCAAAAGAATTTGCTGAAAAAGCAATGCAAGCTCAGATAGAAAAAGATATTAAAGAGATATTAATCACTCGTGTTCTTAATAAATATCCTCAGTATAAATATTTATTCGAAAACAACGAAGAGATTGAATACCTAATCAACCCTACTGGAGTATTCGTTATCGGTGGTCCTCACGGAGATACTGGTCTTACAGGTAGAAAGATTATCGTAGATACTTATGGTGGTAAAGGTGCTCACGGTGGTGGTGCATTCTCTGGTAAAGATCCTAGTAAAGTAGACCGTAGTGCTGCATATGCTACTAGACATATCGCTAAGAACTTAGTAGCTGCTGGAGTAGCTGACGAAGTATTAGTTCAAGTATCTTATGCTATCGGTGTAGCTAAACCAACAGGATTGTATATCAATACTTATGGTACTAGTAATGTAAACTTAACTGATGGTGAGATTGCTAAAAAAGTAAGTGAGTTATTTGATTTAAGACCCTACTTCATCGAAACAAGTCTTAAACTAAGAAACCCTATCTATAGCGAAACTGCTGCTTACGGACATATGGGACGTAAACCACAAGTAGTGAAAAAAGTATTCACTAGACCTGGTGGAGAAACTAAAGAAATCGAAGTAGAATTATTTACTTGGGAAAAATTAGACAGAGTTGAAGATATTAAAGCTAAGTTTAACTTATAAGAGTTAATATCTTTTCACATATAAAGGAACTGTAATAGCAGTTCCTTTTTTTATATATTTACTTCTAACTAACGACTACACTATGAATTGGATAATAAGTATTCTAATTATAACTATACTGATACTCATATATAGCAGACAAAGAAGTAAAACAAAAAGAGAACAATACCTCTCTAAACTAAGATCAGGTTGGGGTAAACCTAAAGAAACTCCCCAATACAATTTTGATTTAATAAGTTCATATCACCTTGCTACATTAAACAATTCCGCATTTCAAAATATCTCTGATACTACAAATCAAGATCTAGATTTAGATGATGTATTTACGTTTCTAGACAGAACATCTTCTGCTATAGGTCAACAATATCTATATCATAAACTTCATTGTATTAAAGGGCAATCTGAAGTAAGGGAATTAGATGATTCAATTGATTTCTTTATTAAAAATGAACACGAGAGACTTCAAGTACAACTATTGCTTTCTTCACTAAATCACAAAAATGTATACTACTATCATAGTCTTTTTACCAGTGATAATACGATAACCAACAATAAACTAAAACTAGCTTATATACTAAATACATGTATGCTTATTAGTTTAGGATTAAGTTTTATTAATTTACTATGGCTTTTACCAGTTATTCTAATATTCTGTATCAATTTAGTCTTTCACTATAAAAATAAATATGCACAATACGATCAACTAAATGCGACACAGTATTTTAAGCAAATACATCACACAATTAATAAATTACATGCTTTTAAGAAGCTATCAAAGACAGTTGATTTCGAAAAAACTAAAAAGGCTACTGACAAACTAAAAGCACTTTATAATCTTACACATATATTTAACTCAGATAATATGTTTAAAGATGAGATTAGCACATTAGTATGGTTACCTATAGAATGGATTAAGATAATGCTTAATATTGAGTTAATTAGCTTCCAATTATTTTTAAACAAGGCTAAAAATTCAAAGAAAGAACTAACCGAAGTATTTGAGAGCATAGCTAAAATTGATGTCTCAATTTCTATTGCATCGTTAAGTATAAACAATATGTTGAGCAAACCAACTTTTAGCACAACAAAAGAAATATTAATTGAAAACTTAGCTCATCCACTTATTGAAAATTGTATTACTAATAATATACACTTACAGAATGAAAGTCTACTACTAACTGGCTCTAATATGGCGGGAAAGACAACACTTATAAGAGCGCTAACACTCAACGCTATATTAGCTCAAACAATAGGATATGTATTTGCAACCAAGTATAAGGCTCCATTTTCACAAATCAGTACTTCAATTCGTATCACAGATAACTTAAATGAAAATACAAGTTATTACTTACAAGAAGTAAAAGAATTGAAAAACTTTATAGATCAATCTAAAAAAACAGAACCACAAATCTTTGTATTAGATGAAATATTAAAAGGAACAAATACACTAGAAAGAATATCTTCAGCATATGCTATATTAAAATACATCAACACAGCTAATGCTATAGTTATAGTATCAACTCATGATTTAGAACTCATTGACTTACTTCAGACACATAATTACTCTTGCCAATATCTACAAGAAAGTATAATCAATAATGAATTACACTTTGATTATAAACTAAAGCAAGGCAAGCCTGAAAGTACTAATGCTATTAAAATATTAGAGTTGAATGAATTTCCAAAAGAAGTAACCAACCTTGCTTATAAAACAAAAAAAATGTTCAGTTAATTAACTGAACATTCTTCTTTCTTATCTAGACACTCAAAACGTGAGTTCTGAGATTTAAACTCTGGTACTATAGCTTTTAATTGTTTCACTAATAACTCTGCATCTTCATGTCCTTCGTCTTTACATACATAACTACACAATACTTCTAAATCTGCTTTTAGAGCCATTAAATCCTGATCTCTAACCTTTGCTATCATTATCTTATCGTGATGCGTCTTAACAGTATTCTCATTGTTAGCTAGCAACTCTTCAAATATCTTTTCTCCTGGTCTTAATCCAGTAATCTTAATATCCATTTCATCTGGGTAACTATATCCACTTAATCGAATCATACGTTTAGCCAAATCAAATATCTTCATTGATTTACCCATATCGAATACGAATATCTCTCCTCCATGCCCCATAATTGAAGCTTCTAATACTAACTGACAAGCTTCTGGAATTGTCATAAAGAATCTAGTGATATCCTGATGGGTTACAGTTAAAGGTCCACCAGCATCAATCTGACGTTTAAACAATGGAATTACAGAACCATTTGATCCTAAAACATTACCAAAACGAGTAACGATAAAACTAGTAACACCGTTATCTTTTAAACTAGATACATAAATCTCTGCTGCACGCTTAGTAGCTCCCATAACATTCGTAGGGTTAACTGCTTTATCAGTAGATACCATTACAAACTTGTTTACTCTGTATTTAACAGATAAATCAGCAATGACCTTAGTACCTTTTACATTAGTGTGAATTGCTTCATATGGAAAAGACTCCATTAAAGGAACATGTTTATATGCTGCAGCGTGATAAACTAGATTAGGTTTATATTCTTCAAAAATACATTCCATTTTCTTCTCATCGCGAATATTCCCAACTATATAAATAATCTCATCAGCCTTATTAGATACCATTGTTTGTTGCACATCGTACAATGGAGATTCAGCATGATCCACTAAAATTAATTTCTTAAAATTAAATCTAGCTACTTGTCGTGCAATCTCACTACCAATAGATCCAGCTGCTCCCGTAATAACAACTACTTTATCCTCTATTTCTCTAGCAATAATTGGGTTATCAAGTTGTATAGCTTTACGTCCTAATAAGTCATCAATCTTTAATTCCTTAATCTGTTTATTAGTATATGATCCATCTAACCAATCTGTAGCAGGAGGAATAATCTTAAGCTTTACAGGTAATTTCTCTAAAACTTCTGATATATCATTTAAACGTTCTCTAGTAACATTTTGAATTGAAATAATAATTTCATCTATACGATTACTAGTTACAAAAGCCTCATCTAAGATAGAAGGACTATAGATTTTATAACCAGCTAAACGATTACCTTTCTTACTATCATTATCATCAACGAAACCGATAATATGTGTCTTTATCTTTGTGTCACCTTGTAATGCTCCGACTGTAATAATACCAGAATCTCCAGCTCCGTAAATCATAACACGTTTATGATTACGAACATCTAATACATAACTACGATAAAACTGACTATAAAATAATCTAGCAAGAATAAGTAAAGCCGAAGTAAAAAATAAATGTAGTAAAACGAAAGAATAAGAGTATCTCAGATAATCAACTAAATCATCTCCTAAAAACTCATTGCGTTGTAACGAACTAATAACCATTACTACAGCTCCAGCACATAGACATGATGTAAATATATTCTCTATATCCTTAATACTTGTTTGTCTTATAACACCTTTAAAGGGCTTAAATATTAAAAAACTAATAATATAGCAAATAAATAACACTGGTATTCTCTTAAGCATTAGCTCAATTGAAAAATTACCAAAGAAATTAGTCAAAAGTAAACTCGAAATAAAATAAGTAAACAAGACAATTAATAAGTCTATAATAAATATAATACCCCTAGGTGTATCACGCTTTAACTGTCTTTTGATTGCATTACTCATCTTGTCTTCTAAATAATAATTACTACAAAATTTCGATTTGCAAATATAGTGCATAAAATGTCACCTTTTTAAGACTCCCCTCGAAAATATAGCAAGTTCACCCATTTTACCATAAAAGAAATGTTTATACAAACCTAATAAAAACAAAAAATCCCCAACCTCTAATGAGATTGGGGATTCTAAAGAAAGGCGGCGACATACTCTCCCACTGGTTAGCAGTACCATCTGCGCTAGCGGGCTTAACTTCTCTGTTCGAAATGGGAAGAGGTGAGCCCCGCTGCAATAACCACCTTAAATCGGTTGTTACTTTACGTAACTAATATTTTTAACTATATCGATAATCACTTAACTCCTATTATCAAGAATACTTTAGAAAGTTGCCCTCCCTCTGACGTATCAGAGGGAGACTCACATAAGCTTACGGGTTATTAGTACTACTCGACTTTGACATTACTGTCTTTACATCTATAGCCTATCAACGTTGTAATCTCCAACGACCCTTTAAAGAAATCTCATCTTGTGGTGGGTTTCGCACTTATATGCTTTCAGCGCTTATCCCTTCCCAACGTAGCTACTCTGCGATGCCCCTGGCGAGACAACAGATGCACTAGAGGTTGGTCCAAATCGGTCCTCTCGTACTAGAATCAGATCCACTCAAATTTCTAACGCCCACAGTAGATAGAGACCGAACTGTCTCACGACGTTCTGAACCCAGCTCGCGTGCCACTTTAATGGGCGAACAG
>NZ_FNYS01000001.1 GCF_900109075.1 Myroides marinus
TACACTACTCTATTATATATAGTACAGATATACTCTTATTGAGTAGTTATACTCCCCTACTCTATATTATATAGTATATATTGTGCAAATAGCTATTTTTAAAGGTTATCCCCTTTTCTAGTTATCATTTTTTGCTCTTTAACGCTTTATATGTCCATTTATACCTTTTAAAACACTATTCAAAAGGTATTTCTAATTTAAATATCCTATTATCACACTTTTAGAGCACTAAAAGTAAAAAAGTGGGCTACTTTTTTACTTCTCAAATTGAGATAAATTAAACTCAATAGGCTAAAAATCAAAAACTTATAAACAAAACACTTTAATCACTTACTTTCTAAAACATACTTCTAACCCCAGTAACAGCAAGCCTTCGCCATAAATCCTTTTACAATCCTTTTACAATTCTTCTACAATTCCCCCTATTTGCTCTAAACAAAAGCTGTTTTATAAGAGAATCCTAAAACCATCTTAGACCTATCGTAGAACAATCTTTCTCTAGCAATTGCATATAAAAAAACCTCAGTATTTAATACTGAGGTTTTTTATCACAAAATAAATATGTCATAAATTCTATCTAATCTTAATAGTACAATTAGATAAATCTTCTATAATAGCTAATGATTCTACTCTTACTCCACGATCTTCAATCAACTTACGCCCATTTTGGAATGCTTTCTCTATAATAAAGCCCATTCCCACTAAGTTTGCGCCTGATTGTTTAATTAAATCAAGTACTCCTACAGCTGCATTTCCATAAGCTAGAAAATCATCTACAAACAGAACATTATCTGTAGGCTGCAAAAAATCACTACTAATAACAACATCATAAGTTCTATCTTTAGTAAAAGAATGAATCTGTGTATGTAGCATATTCTCCATTGTGCTTGGTTTCTTCTTTTTTGCAAAAACAACTGGAAGGTTTAATAAATACCCCGTCATAATAGCAGGTGCAATACCACTTGCTTCAATAGTCATAATCTTATTCACATTAGTTCCTGCAAATCTCCTTACAAACTCTACACCTATTGATTTCATCAATACAGGATCCATCTGATGGTTAATAAAGCTATCTACTTTTAATATTCCACCCTCGAAACATCTACCATCTTGCAAAATTCGTTCTCTTAATAATTCCATATAAGTTGTGTTGTGTTATTATAAAAACAAAAGGAAGATAATTCTTCCTTTGAAAGTTGCATGCGAATTTACGTATAATCTATTTATACTCCTTATAATAAAAGTAAACTTTATGTATCTTATAAATTCTATACCTCATATTATATAAAGCCTCAATTACCATAACCTAATGACTCAAAAAACAAGATAGTCAATTAATTCTTATAATTTTGTTCCTTTTAAAACAACAAATGGACGGACAACACTTTGTCCTAACTTATTTGTTGTGTTCTCCATATACTGCCATTGTTCAATATTATAAAATCCGATATTAGTCATCAAGCGTATCAACCATTCAGTTTTATGGAAATAAAAGATGTCTTCTGTTACAAAATTTTGTTTTAAAGCGAAGTCTTTTTGAATATAAGCGAGAGTAAGTTGTCCTTCAGACTTAAGAACTCTATAAATATCTTGAAAATACTTACTAGGTTCTTCCCAAAAGTAAATAGTGTTAATTGAAAAACAACTATCAAAAGTTTTATCCATAAAAGCTAACTTACCTGAATCATCACCTATAGATAGAGCAACCTTCCTTTGTTTAATCAAATCATTATTAAACTCACTAGCTTCCTTTAACATAGTTTCTGATATTTCTACTCCATCATATAGAATGTCTTTATCTTTTGAAAATAAATAAGGTAAATGATGACCATTGCCAAATCCTAGCTCTAAAATATGTCCACCTCCTTTAAAATTAAGACGATCAATTGTTTTATAAATCATGTTACTATTGGAACTATACATTATATTACCAACTTTAACTCCAACATCTCCACTAGGACATCTCAACTGTTTAGCTAGTTCGCTATTTTCCAATTGTTCCATATATTATATTTTTAATCAAATATAACTATTTAGAATAAATCTTAATAATTTATTTTTATAATTATTTACCCTTACTTTTTTCTATCCTTTTAATCTACATCACATTATGAATAAGTAATAAAAAAACCCCAAGAGCGACAATCTTGGGGTTTTCTAACAAAAATAAACTAACAACTCAATAAACAACAAATACTGAAAGTATTGATGATTACATTGAATCAAAACATAACTTGCGACAACAAATTGGTTATGTTATATTTTTAAAGTTATCTTAATAAACTATATTCGAATTTCGGATAACCTCTTTCTCCTTTCTCATTCATAAAGCTTAAGACACGCATTTTATAATAATTTCCTTTAGAGTCTTTTATTACATAAAAAACATCATTAAACAATTTCTTATCATTAGCTACATCTCTCCAAGTACCACCTATAGTACGTAAATCAGGAGATAACAATGCCATATCAACATCTTTTAAAGCAAAATCCTTATACATTGTCTTATCCTTAGCAGGAATACTTACCTTATATGAAGTAACTCCACCATAACGGTTATTAACAATAAAATCTGAATAACCGTAAGATCCTTTAGGATCCCCTTTCTGATCAACCGTATTAGTGAACACAGTAAAGTTTAAGTCCCACTTCTTCTTAGTTGGTTCTACATCAACAATTCTATCATTATTAAAACTAAAGAAGACAAAATTATATGCTGAATTCTTAGTAATCACTACTTCCTTATGTGTACTATCATTTAGATCAGCATACTGCAACAAATATCCATTATCTCTTCTCAATACTCTAATTTTCTTCCAACCTCTACTATCACCAGTTACATTTACTGATCCCTTTGCAACGTCATTACTTCCTGGCTTAAAACCTAAATTAACTAAGTATACTTTATTTTCTATATCACTTAACTTAATTTCACTAATAGCAGTTGACTCTAAATATCCTGATGGAAAATCAATATAGGCAACATTAGCAGGATCAAAAGTCCCTATTTGTACTTTTCCTTTTAATCCAGTGACATCAGTTTCTTTTATTTTATCAATGTCTGTAGAAGACAAAATAGAAGCAGCCATATAAATAGAACCATTCAATTTTACACGATAATCTGTATCCGAATAAAAAGCTAGATCCCAAGAATCACGTTGAACTGGATACATCGCTTTACCACCTAAATCAACATAAACTTGCTTAGATTGACTAGGGCCACCTAATAAAGGTGATAAAACACCTCCAATAGCTGTATCGAAACTAACTACCATAATATTGTACCCTTGGATGCTAACATCCTTCACTGAATAATTAACTTTTACAATATCATACTGAACCGTTTTGTCTGTACGATCATGAGGAAAAATTAAATTATTAAACATAAAAGATGCTTTCGTAGCTCCCTTAATAAAAGGAATAGTTAATATAGTTTCCTTAGTAGCAGGAACTGTACTAAAATCTACATCATACTTTGCTTTAGAAGGAGTCATCATTAACTCTATACTACCATCTGCAAGAGCTGGTTCTGAGAAAACAATTGTTAATTCCTTACTTTTTTCTATCTCACTATAACCTATAGATTGCTCTTCGAATGCAACTATAAATTCTTTTGAATTTTTATTCCCATTTTTAGAATCCTTTTCACATGAAGTAAATATCACTAATGAAAAAAGAACAAAAACTATTTTGACTAAATATCTCATTTATACTAAAAACCTAATTTATACTGTAATTTGACAAAGAAACTACGTCCATATCCTAAACTCTGCGCAGCTCCACCATCACTATGTGCTGTTCCAGAACTAGTAGTAGTTTTTAATGATAACACATCAAACATATTACGAACACCTAAAGTAGCAAACAACATATTCTTAAAGAAAGGTTGGCGTATACTCAAGTCCATCCACGAATAACTCTCTTGTTTTCCCTTGATATAATACTCACCAAACATATCAGTTTCCATTTTATATCTGTATTCTTCTCCATTATATTTATAATACAGAGAGAAAGTTGTACCTGTCGAAGGAAGTTTATAACTAACATTAGCTGTAACCTCTGGTGTATACAAGAATTTATCAGTATCTCCAGGAGCTCCATAAATCTGTTGAGCAGAACCAGAGTAAGTAAAACCTAAACCTACGTCAAGAGTTTTCCAACGAAGTTGATTTAAAAAAGTTACCCCGACATTTCTATAACGATTTACATTCTCATACTTAAATTTTAAACCATCCGGATCAATAATTTGTATCTGATCGATTTTATCTTTAACATTCAAATAACGTCCAGTAATATTAGTGTTAAACTCAAAGTCCTCATTAATCTCAAATGCCTTCTTTAAATTTAAAAAAAATGTTTTTCCTTTTTCAGGATTAAGATTTGGATTTCCTTGTAAATCATGATTAACGTCTACAAAATAAGTATACAACTCTTCGTAATTTGGTAACCTAGGAGAAGTACCAACAGTAGCACGAACCTCATAATTATTAGGCAATACATACTTAAGCATTAAACTCATAGCATGTTGACTATCAAAAGTACTAGATGTCATTAAACGATATCCTGGTCTAATCATAAAATTAGGCAGTACATCTATTTCAGAAGATGCATAAAAATCATAACTTCCTAAAGACTTACTTGTAGGTTTTTCACCTAATGATTCGCTCATTACAGAATAACCCTTACTTTGTGAAACCTCATATCCTACTTGAAACTTAGCTCTTTCCCATTTGATAAAATCACTAAAAGTTCCTCTTGAGAAAAATACCTCTCTACTTTCACTCTTATATGAACTTCTATCAAATTTCTCATCATACTTAATACGATATCTATAAAAGTCAACATCACGCTCTTGCTTTTGATAAGTAAATGATAAATCAAAACGAAGTAGATCATATAACTTACCAGAAGTATTTAAAATATTAGCCCAACGTTTAGTATTGACAAGTCTATCTTTTGCAATTGGATCAATAGTTTCAAATACAGGATTTTCATTCATATCAAATATCTTACTATAATCCTTCATTCTTTCATCAAAATACTCGAACTTATAAAACACTCTATACGACTTATGATGGTAGTTAAGTAAGGCTTTTACATTGTTTTGATTTTTTGGCAACCATTCATGTCCACGTTTATCTTCGTCTCCATAATAAGTATGCCCTTTTCTATCATTATACCAACCTTTAAAATCATTATGTGTATAACTTACACTAGCATATAAATTATCATTTATATTATGTCCTAAAGTTAAACCTTGAATATGCTTCCCTTTATTCTTCCAATCATACTCCTTTCCAACAGTTTCTTCTTGAGTAAAGAAATTTACATTCCAATCATGAATATTATTTTTCTTTGTAATAATATTTATAATTCCTGTAACAGCATTAGCACCATAATCAACTCCCATGGCTCCTTCTACAATTTCAACTTGTTCGATATCATCCAAATTAATCTGAGTTAAATCAGTATTATTACCAAATCCTTCATCAGAAATCATAGGAACATTATCTATAAGTATCGTAAAATATTGAGCATCTAAACCAAACATTTTGACAGACGACTTACCAGTACCTGCATTAGGTAAAATAGAAATATTCATCACTTGATTAAGCGCATCAGCTAAAGTGACTGCCCCTAAATTCTCTAAACGTTGTCTATTTAATACAGTTACATTATTCACAGCTTTATTAATAGACTGAGGACTATACTGTCCTGATATTACAATTTCTCCAAGATTAGCGTTGGGTGGCGTTATAGTATCATGTACTTGTGCCAAAGTTATCATAGGCATTGCACAAAGGGCACTAAGTACTAATATGTTATTACGCTTCATTTATTTTGATATTTTATTTAGATGAATTCTTGATTGCAAATATAAAAAAATATATTATTTAAAATCAGTTTAAATAATATATTTAAAAATAAAAAAACGAAGCCTAGGCTCCGTTTTTTATATACGAGTTAAATCATATTAATTCTTAGGTAAGAAAACTTCCGCCATCATACAACGAGCACTTCCACCACCACACATTTCTATAGTGTCTAGACTACTATGTAATATTGGACAATGTTTCTCTATTGCTTTAATTTGAGCCTCAGTTAAGCTCTCATAAGCTTGAGTAGACATTACTAAGTAACGCTTATCATCAGCACCTTTTACTTGTAACATGTTACCAGCAAAACTATTTACTTGTTCTTCAGTAATAGTAATTACTTCCTTCCCAGAAGATTTTAAACTATTAAGAACAGTTTTTCTCTCTTGTTTATCATCGATACAATCAGCGCAGATAACAGCGAATGTCTCAGCTAAACACATCATTACATTAGTATGATAAATATGCTTTCTCTCACCATCAACAGTCTGGAATGCTTCAAAAATAACTGGATCATTTTCAAACTCCTCACAGAATTCAATAACTAAGCCTTCATCTGCACGTGGAGAAAGAGCACAATATGTTTTTTCATTAGCTCTATCTAACAATAAACTTCCAGTACCTTCTAAAAACAAATCATCTTCTTCAGCTGAAGTATAATCCCAGATGTCAGTGATCTCGAAACCTTTATCTTCTAATATCTCCAAAATATCTTCACGTCTCTCTAACCTTCTATTTTCTGCAAACATAGGATAAAGAATAACTTCACCTGATTCATGGAATGATATCCAATTATTAGGAAAAATACTATCAGGCGTATCTGGATCTAAAGTATCATCAACAACGATAACATCAACTCCAACAGCTCTAAGCTTCTCAACAAAAGTATCAAATTCTTGTTGTGCTTTAGCGTTTACAGTTGCAGGTGTAATATTATCTAAAACTTTTTGATAATAATTGTTTACAGCTGTTTGCTCATTCATACGAAACGCAACTGGGCGTATCATTAAAATTGTATTTGTAGTCTGATTCATATCTTATATTTTAATCACGTATCAAAGGTAGTGTAGAACATCTTAAAAGTCCCTCTTGTTTTGCAATTTCTGCATAAGGAATTTCTTCTACAACAAAATTATTTTCTCTCAACCAATTATTTAAACGAGTAAAATTACGTTCTGAAACAACAACTTCAGGACTGATAGAAAATACATTAGAAAACATATGATACATTTCTTCTCTTTCAATGTGGAATAGGTTGTCTTTTCCGAACAGCTCTACTAAACTATAGTATTCCTTTTCATCATAAAAGCCACCTTTATATATAATCCCCTTATCATTTCCTACAGGTTGGAAACAACAGTCTAAATGCAAAGCATTATCACGTGGTTCAGTCTTAGATTTTACTAAATCAAAAGACAATACTGTTTTATTAGGGAATAATTCTTTTATAAAATCAACACCAAGTTGATTAGTACGAGCTGTTATATAGTTTTTATAATCAGGTCGTTTATAAGTACCTATTAGAACATAATCATTCCATAACATTACATCCCCCCCTTCGAAATGAACTTCTTCAGGCGCTGAAATAATATCAGATGGATTTATTTGGTCTAATACGTATTGGATAGCATCCAACTCACGATCTCTATCCGGTAAAATATTAGCTTTAATGAATTTGTCTTCTATAACAAATCCAATATCTCTTGTGAAAATTTGATTATAATTTTCAATAAGGTTAGGTCTAAAAACCTGAACATCGTATTTCTCGAATACTTTATTAAAAGCATCCATCTCTTTAATCATATCACTCTCTACAGGATAAGTCCCTGCTAAGATATGTTCTAATGATTTAGGATCATATGCTTCTTCTACTGTAGGTGTGGGTCCGATACTATTTGCAGTACCAAGGACCACAGCCCGCAATCTTGAGCTTTCATTGTTTACGTTTAACTTAAGCATAAATTATGTTTTGCACAAATATAACAAAATACTCTATATCGCAACTCTAACAAACTCAGAAAACACAGCAAATATGACACAATAAAAAAGGCATCTGATATAGATGCCTTTGATATATAAAGAAATATTATTTTCTATCTTTCATTGGAACGAAGCTTCTTAATTCTTCACCAATATATAATTGTCTAGGACGACCAATTGGTTCTTTATTAATTCTCATTTCTTTCCATTGAGCGATCCAACCTGGTAAACGACCAATTGCAAACATTACTGTAAACATTTCAGTAGGGATACCTAATGCTCTATAGATAATACCTGAATAGAAATCAACATTAGGATATAAGTGTCTTTCTACAAAGTAAGGATCTTTTAATGCAGCTTCTTCAAGCTTCTTAGCTATTTCTAAAACTGGATCATCAACTCCTAATTTACCTAATACTTCATCAGCAGCTTTTTTAATGATACGTGCTCTTGGGTCAAAGTTTTTATAAACTCTATGTCCGAATCCCATTAAACGGAATGAATCATCTTTATCTTTTGCTTTTGCTAAGTACTTATCTACATCGCCACCATCATTTTGAATAGCTTCTAACATTTCTAATACCGCTTGATTAGCTCCACCATGTAAAGGTCCCCATAATGCTGAAACTCCAGCAGAAATAGAAGCAAATAATCCAGCGTGAGAAGAACCTACCATACGTACCGTAGAAGTAGAACAGTTTTGTTCATGATCAGCATGTAAAATAAACAACTTATCGATTGCATTCTTAACTACAGGGTCAATCTCATAAGGACTTGTAGGAAGGGCGAACATCAATCTTAAGAAATTATCAACATAACTCTTAGTATTATCATAATAGTTTAAAGGATATCCTTTTGCTTTTCTATAAGTCCAAGTAGCAATTACTAAGAATTTACTCATAGTCTTACATACAGCCTCATACAAATCTTTCTTACAATCTGCATCAACAACTTTAGGGTTAAAAGCAGTAAGAGCACTTGTTAAAGAAGCTAACACTCCCATAGGGTGAGCTGTCTTAGGGAATCCATCAATGATATTCTTCATTTCTTCATTAACTAATGAATATTTTCTAATATCATTTTCAAACTTCTCTAATTCTTCTTGTGTTGGTAACTCTCCAAAGATAATTAAGTAAGATACTTCTAAAAAGTTAGAATTCTCAGCCAAATCCTCAATTGAATATCCTCTGTATCTTAATATTCCTTCTTCTCCATCTAAGAATGTAATCGCACTTTTACATGCTCCAGAGTTTTTATAACCTGGATCATAAGTAATAGCTCCAGTTAAAGCACGTAATTTTAAAATATCAATTGCTACTTCATTTTCAGTACCAACTAACACAGGAAACTCGTGTCTTACACCGTCAACTTCTATATAAGCTGTTTTAGACATATTGTTATTTTTTTATTTTTATACAAGTTTTATAATCTATACAAGTAAAATATTACATAGATTTTCAGTAGGAAAGATAGGAATTATTATGCATACATACAAGTTATATCCCAAAACAAACTACCAAAAAAACACAAAAAACAAGCTTTTACATTCCAATAAAACGAATGAAAAAATATAATACTTTAAATTATCATATTATCACTAAAACATATAAAAAAATAAAATTTATTCAACACAAAAAACACCTAAAAACTGTTAAGAAGGAAAAACAATAGCATCTAGGTATAATAAAAAAACGCGATAGATACCTATCGCGTTTTTTATATAAAGAAATAATGATATTTACTATCTATTTACTTTGAAAGCTTTTCCTTGTGGATAATATGCTACATCACCTAATTCCTCCTCAATTCTTAATAACTGGTTGTATTTTGCCATACGATCAGATCTAGAAGCTGAACCTGTTTTAATTTGTCCACAGTTCAATGCAACTGCTAAATCTGCTATAGTGCTATCTTCAGTTTCACCTGAACGATGAGACATAACAGATGTAAATCCAGCGTTCTTAGCCATATTAACAGCTGCAATAGTTTCAGTAAGAGTACCAATTTGATTAACTTTAATCAAAATAGAATTACCAATTCCTTCTGTAACACCTCTTTCAAGTCTAGCAACATTAGTTACAAATAAATCATCTCCCACTAATTGTACTTTATCACCTAACTTTTCTGTTAAATACTTCCAACCATCCCAGTCATCTTCATACATACCATCCTCAATAGAAATAATAGGATATTTAGCTGCCAATTCAGCTAGATAATCTGCTTGCTCTTGAGAGCTACGAATTTTACCAAGAGAACCTTCAAACTTTGTATAATCATATTTTCCATCAACATAGAACTCTGAAGCAGCACAATCTAAAGCTATCATAATCTCATCACCAAATCTATATCCTGCATTTTCAACTGCTAACTTAATAGAATCTAATGCATCTTCAGTTCCATTTAATGTTGGAGCAAAACCTCCTTCATCTCCAACAGCAGTACTTAAGCCTCGGTCATGTAAAACTTTCTTTAAATGATGGAAAATTTCAGTTCCCATTTGCATTGCATGGCTAAAAGTAATTGCCTTAACCGGCATAATCATAAACTCTTGAAATGCAATAGGAGCATCAGAATGAGATCCTCCATTTATAATATTCATCATTGGAACAGGTAACGTATTAGCAGACACTCCACCAACATAACGGTATAAAGGCATTCCTAATTCTGCTGCCGCAGCTCTAGCCACAGCTAAAGAAACACCTAAAATAGCATTAGCTCCAAGGTTACCTTTATTACTAGTACCATCCAATTCTATCATTAGTTGATCAATAGTATTTTGTTCAAATACACTTACACCAACAACATGTTCTGCAATAATATTGTTTACATTCTCTACAGCTTTCATAACACCTTTTCCCATGAAAGCCTTACCTCCATCACGTAATTCAACAGCTTCGTGCTCTCCTGTTGACGCTCCTGAAGGAACTGCAGCTCGTCCTAACACTCCACTCTCTGTAATAACATCTACTTCAACTGTAGGATTCCCTCGAGAATCTAATATTTGACGTGCGTGCACACTGATAATTGTACTCATAAATCGTGTCTTAAAAATTTAGTATACACAAATTTACAACATTCTTTTTCAGCAAAGAAGAAAACACCTCAAATAAAATTAACATAAAACAACAAAGGAACTACAATGTAGTTCCTTTAGCTTTTTTCATATTATCTACGAAGATATCAAATAAATATCTTGAATCATGAGGTCCTGGACTTGACTCTGGATGATACTGAACAGAGAATACATCTCTATCCTTCATCTTCATACCTGCCACAGTTCCATCATTCAAATGCACATGAGTTAACTCTAAACTAGCATGCTTATCTAATTCTTCTTTATTAATAGCAAATCCATGATTTTGTGAAGTAATTTCACCTTGAGTTGAATCAAGATTCATAACTGGATGATTTACTCCACGGTGTCCACTAAACATTTTAAAAGTATTAACACCTTGAGATAAACCAATTAATTGGTGACCAAGACATATACCAAAAACAGGCATCCCAGCATCTAATACCTTACTAACCGTATCTAAGACTCCTAAATTAGCTAGGGCTTGTGGATCACCAGGCCCATTAGATAAGAAGTATCCGTCAGCACCGAACTCTTTTAAAGTATCAAAAGAAACATTATAAGGATAAACCTTAACATAACAATCTCTCTCTTCAAAACAACGCAAAATGTTCGTTTTAATACCAAAATCAATTGCAGCAACTTTATACGTTGCATCTGGATTTCCAAAGAAATAAGGTTCTTTAGTAGAAACTTTAGAAGATAACTCTAAACCTTCCATAGATGGAACTTCCTCTAATAAAGCTTTTAATTCATCTATAGATTTACCATCTGTAGATATAATAGCATTCATCGCTCCATTATCTCTAATATGCGCAGTTAACGCACGAGTATCAACATCAGATATAGCGATAAGATTTGCCTTTTCTAAATATGTCAATAAATCAGACTCTGAATTTGGTCTTGAATGATAATAACTAAAGTTTTTACAAACTAAACCAGCGATTTTAATACCATCAGAATCAACTTCATCTTCATTAACACCATAGTTACCTAAATGTGCGGTAGTAGATAACATAATCTGACCAAAATATGAAGGATCTGTAAAAATCTCTTGATAACCTGTCATACCAGTATTAAAACAAATTTCACCAACTGCAGTGCCTTCTACACCCACTGATTTACCAAAAAAAACAGTTCCATCTTTTAAAACTAAGACTGCCTTTTTTCTCTCTGTATATTCCATCTTAAATGTTGTGTTGTTTTTAAATTCTTAGCAAAAATAAATAAAAAAAGGACATCCTTAAAAAGGATGTCCTTAATATTATAAATAAACAAAATAAATTTTGTTGATACTATTCATTAGATTCAGCTTCAGTTGAAGTTGCTTCAGTCGCAGGAGCATCAGCAGCTTTCTTTTTACCTCTACGAGTAGAAGATTTTTTAGCTTCTTTCTTAGCAACATTGTAAATTTCGTTGAAATCAACTAATTCAATCATTGCCATATCAGCGTTATCTCCTAAACGATTACCTAATTTAATAATACGAGTATATCCACCTGGACGATCTCCTACTTTTTGAGCTACTTCTCTAAAAAGTTCAGTTACCGCTTCTTTGCTTCTCAAATAAGAGAAAACAATACGACGGTTATGAGTATCGTCAGTTTTAGCTTTAGTTACTAGTGGCTCAATAAACTGTTTTAAAGCTTTAGCTTTAGCTACAGTAGTATTGATACGCTTGTGCTCGATTAAAGAACAAGCCATATTAGCAAGCATAGAATTTCTATGTCCAGCTTTTCTACCTAAGTGATTTATTTTCTTTCCGTGTCTCATTTCTTACTAGAATTTAGACTTTACAGTCTAGTTTATTCTTTATCTAATTTGTATTTTGATAGATCCATCCCGAAATTAAGTCCCTTAACTGCAACTAACTCTTCTAATTCAGATAAAGACTTCTTACCGAAGTTTCTAAATTTCATTAAGTCATTTTTGTTAAAAGATACTAAGTCTCCTAATGTATCTACTTCAGCCGCTTTCAAACAATTCAATGCTCTAACTGAAAGATCTAAATCAACTAATTTAGTTTTTAGAAGCTGTCTCATATGTAATGATTCCTCATCGTATGATTCAGTTTGTGCAATCTCATCTGCCTCTAAAGTAATTCTCTCATCTGAGAACAACATAAAGTGGTGTATTAATGTTTTTGCAGCTTCAGTTAATGCATCTTTTGGATGAATAGAACCATCGGTAATGATATCAAAAACTAACTTTTCATAGTCAGTTTTTTGTTCAACACGATAGTTTTCGATAGCATACTTAACGTTCTTAACTGGAGTATAAATTGAGTCAGTAAAGATAGTACCAATAGGAGCATTAGGTTTTCTATTCTCTTCAGCTGGTACATAACCTCTTCCTTTCTCAATAGTAAGATCCATATTAATAGTCACATTACTATCCATATTACAGATAACTAATTCTGGATTCAGAATTTGGAAACTAGAAATGAATTTCTGGAAATCACCTGCAGTCAACTGTTCTTTACCAGAGAAAGAGATACTAACATTTTCATTATCAACATCTTCAATTTGACGTTTAAAACGAACTTGTTTTAGGTTAAGAATGATTTCAGTAACATCCTCAACTACACCAGCGATAGTAGAAAACTCATGATCTACTCCTTCGATACGAACTGAAGTAATAGCATATCCTTCAAGAGAAGAAAGAAGAACTCTTCTTAATGCATTACCTATAGTCAATCCATATCCCGGTTCCAAAGGTCTAAATTCGAATTTACCTTTAAAATCGGTCGAATCAATCATGATAACTTTATCGGGCTTTTGAAAATTAAATATTGCCATATTTGTTTCGACTGAATGTCAATTATTATTTGTTGTACAACTCTACGATTAACTGTTCTTTGATGTTTTCAGGAACTTGAAGTCTTTGAGGTACAGCAACAAAAGTTCCTTCTAACGTTTCAGGATTCCAAGTAATCCATTCGTAAACAGCGCTAGAATTAGATAATGAACGTTCGATAGTCTCTAGAGATCTTGATTTTTCACGAACTGCAACTTTATCACCAGGTTTTAATTGGTATGAAGGAATATTTACTAATTCCCCATTAACAGTAATATGTCTATGAGAAACGATTTGACGTGCAGCTCTACGAGAAGGAGCAATACCCATTCTGTAAACTACGTTATCTAATCTTGACTCACATAATTGGATTAATACCTCACCAGTAACTCCACGAGCTGCAGCAGCTTTTTTGTATAAGTTTCTGAATTGTTTTTCTAAAATACCGTAAGTATATTTAGCTTTTTGTTTTTCCAATAACTGGATAGCATACTCAGATTTCTTACCTCTTTTTCTTGCTAAACCATGTTGTCCTGGAGGGTAATTTCTTTTTTCTAAAGATTTATCATCTCCGAAAATTGCTTCACCGAACCTACGTGCGATTTTTGTTTGTGGACCAGTATATCTTGCCATTTCTTAAAAATTGAAAAAAGGTAGGGATTATGAATTCAGGTCACTTTCCTCCGATAATCTATTCCTACCTTTGGTTATACTATAAATTAAACTCTTCTTCTCTTTGGAGGACGACATCCGTTGTGTGGCATTGGAGTAATATCGATAATCTCAGTTACTTCGATTCCACCATTATGTAAAGATCTGATTGCAGATTCTCTTCCGTTTCCAGGTCCTTTTACATAAACTTTTACTTTTTTCAATCCTGCCTCAAGTGCAACTTTACCGCAATCTTCTGCAGCCATTTGAGCAGCGTAAGGAGTGTTCTTTTTAGAACCTCTGAATCCCATTTTACCTGCAGATGACCAAGAAATCACTTCACCTTTTTTGTTTGTTAATGAAATGATGATATTGTTAAACGTCGCATTAATATGAGCTTCACCTGTTGACTCAACAAGTACTTTACGTTTTTTTGTATTCGCTTTAGCCATATTACTACTTATTATTTAGTTGCTTTTTTCTTGTTAGCAACAGTTTTTCTTTTACCTTTTCTTGTTCTAGAGTTGTTTTTAGTTCTTTGTCCTCTTAATGGAAGACCAGCTCTATGACGGATACCTCTGTAGCATCCGATATCCATTAAACGTTTGATGTTTAATGAAATCTCTGAACGTAATTCTCCTTCAATTGTGAATTGACCAACAGCTTCACGGATAGCTCCGATCTCGTCGTCATTCCAGTCTTGAACTTTTTTATCTTCGCTAACTTTAGCTCTTTCTAGAATTTCTTTAGCTCTGCTTGAACCAATTCCGAAAATATAAGTTAAAGCAATAATTCCTCTTTTGTGTTTAGGTATATCTACCCCTGCGATTCTTGCCATAATTATCCTTGTCTTTGTTTAAATCTAGGATTCTTTTTATTAATAACGTAAAGTCTACCTTTTCTACGTACTATAATGCACTCGGCACTTCTTTTTTTAACTGATGCTCTTACTTTCATTTTAATAGCCTCTTTAATATCTATAAGTAATTCTTGCTTTGGTCAAGTCGTAAGGGCTCATCTCTAATTTTACTCTGTCTCCAGGTAATAATTTGATATAATGCATACGCATTTTACCAGAGATATGTGCGATTACTACGTGTCCATTTTCTAATTCCACACGGAACATAGCATTAGATAATGCTTCAATAATTGCTCCGTCTTGTTCTATTGCTGATTGTTTTGCCATAAAAACTAAGCTGTTGCTCTTCTATTTTTACCACTTGTCAACATATTATCATACTGTCTATTCAGTAGATAAGCATTGACTTGTTGAATTGTATCGATTACAACACTTACCATAATCAATAACGATGTTCCTCCATAAAACATTGCCCAACCTTGTTGAACTCCTAATAAACTTACAACAATTGCAGGGAAAACTGCGATTAATGCAAGGTATAGAGAACCTGGGAATGTTATCAAAGACATGATTCTATCTAAGAAATCTCCTGTTTCACTACCTGGTTTAACACCTGGAATAAACCCTCCACTTCTTTTTAAATCATCAGCCATCTTATTAGTAGGTACTGTAATTGCGGTGTAAAAGTACGTAAAAATTATGATTAATAAAGCAAAAAGTGCATTATACTCCCAACCGAACACATTATGAAATGTTGTACTGATCGATTTCGCAGTATCTGAAGTTGACAAACCTGCTACTGCAGCTGGCACGAACATAATCGCTTGAGCGAAAATAATCGGCATAACTCCTGATGCATTTAACTTTAATGGAATCCACTGACGATTACCGCCTAACATAGATTGATCATAAGTTCCTGAAGCACTTCTTCTTGCATATTGAACCGGTATACGTCTCACAGCAAGAGTTAAATAGATACAAGCAACAATGATTAACAACCATAAAATTACTTCTATAACCACCAACATAGGTCCTCCATTATTTTCAGTGATTCTAGATTGGAATTCTTGGATGAAAGACATTGGAAGTCTTGCAATAATACCAACCATAATCAATAATGAAATCCCATTTCCAATACCTTTATCAGTAATTTTTTCACCTAACCACATTGCAAAAACAGTTCCGGTCACTAGTATAATTACTGAAGAAAACAAGAATGAGAAAGAATTGAAACCTAACAAAAATGCATCTGGTGGTAATTGCACATACAAGTTATAGATGTAACTAGGCCCTTGTAATAAAGTAATACCAATTGTCAACCATCTTGTTATTTGGTTCATCTTCTTTCTACCGCTTTCCCCATCGTTTTGTAGTTTTTGCAAATAAGGAACCGCGATTCCCATCAACTGAACTACAATGGAAGCAGAAATATAAGGCATAATACCTAATGCAAATACAGATGCTTGCGCAAATGCACCACCTGTAAAAACATTTATTAACCAACCAATTCCTTGGTCAGTTTGCTGTGTTAAAGCATGCAATTTCGTTGCGTCAATACCTGGAAGGGTAACTTGTGTACCAAAACGGTACACAAGTAATAACCCTAAAGTTATCAAGATTTTGTTCTTTAACTCTTCTATTTTCCAAATACTGGCTAATGTTTCAAAAAACTTCTTCATCTTGTTTATTAAGATTTTATAACGTTACAATTTCTCCACCAGCTGCTTCGATTGCCTCTTTAGCAGATGTTGAAAACTTGTGTGCAGAAACTTTTAATTTTGCTTTTATCTCTCCACGCCCTAAAACCTTAACTAAACTATTTTTAGAAGTTAATCCTAACTCAACTAAAAGAGCAAAATCAACAGTATCTTTCACTACTCCGCTATCAACTAAAGATTGTAATTTTTCTAAGTTGATTACGTCATATTCTACTCTATTGATATTTTTAAAACCAAATTTAGGAACACGTCTTTGAAGTGGCATTTGCCCTCCTTCAAATCCGATTTTTCTTGAATATCCTGAACGTGATTTAGCACCTTTATGTCCTTTTGTAGAAGTTCCTCCTTTACCAGACCCTTCACCACGACCAACACGTTTGTTTTGGTTGTGTACTGAACCTTTTGCTGGTTGTAAATTACTTAAATTCATACTCTACAATATTATTTAGCCTCTTCTACAGAAACTAAGTGTTGAACTTTACTTACCATTCCTAAGATTGCAGAAGTTGCTTCATGTTCTACAACTTGACCAATCTTACGAAGTCCTAAAGCCTCTAATGTTCTCTTTTGTGAAAGAGGACAATTGATTTGGCTTCTTACTTGTTTTACTTTAATTTTTGACATAATTCTCTCAAATTAACCTTTAAATACTTTTTCTAAAGAAATTCCTCTTTGTTTTGCAACTGTAGAAGCACTTCTTAAACGTAATAAAGCGTCAAAAGTAGCCTTCACCACGTTGTGAGGATTTGAAGATCCTTGAGATTTAGATAATAAATCTTTAATCCCTACAGACTCTACAACCGATCTCACAGAACCTCCAGCAATTACTCCAGTACCCAAAGATGCAGGCATCAATAATACTCTAGCTCCACTGAATTTTCCTTTTTGTTCGTGAGGAATAGTATGACCATTTAAAGGAACTCTAACTAAGTTTTTCTTTGCATCCTCTACTGCTTTAGCGATTGCTTCAGAAACGTCTTTTGATTTACCCAAACCATGACCCACTACACCGTTCTCGTCACCTACAACTACTACAGCAGAGAATCCAAAAGCTCTTCCCCCTTTAGTAACTTTAGTAACACGGTTTACACTAACCAAACGATCTTTAAGATCAAGACCAGTTGGTTTTACAAATTCTACGTTTTTATAATTTTGATACATAACTATTTAGAATTTTAATCCAGCTTCTCTAGCGCCTTCAGCTAATGATTTAACACGACCGTGGTATAAATAACCTCCTCTATCGAAAGATACAGTTTCTACACCAGCTTTCAAAGCTTTCTCTGCAATTAGTTTCCCAACCGATGCAGCAGTTTCAATATTGGTTCCTCTTGTTACACCAGCTTCTCTTGAAGATGCTGCAGCTAGAGTTACTCCATTCACGTCATCTATGATTTGCGCATAGATTTCTTTATTACTTCTGAATACAGAAAGTCTTGGTTTAGCAGCAGTACCGCTAACAATCTTTCTAATTCTGAATTTAATACGTTGTCTTCTTTCAGATTTTGTTAATGACATAGTCTTAATTTTTAAGCTGATTTACCTGCTTTTCTTCTTAACTCTTCACCCACAAACTTGATACCTTTTCCTTTGTAAGGTTCTGGTTTACGGAATGAACGGATTTTTGCTGCTACTTGACCAACTAATTGTTTGTCATATGAAGTTAACTTGATAATTGGATTTTTACCTTTTTCAGATATAGTTTCCACTGTTACTTCTTTTGCAATATCCATTACGATATTATGAGAGAAACCTAAAGCTAAATCTAACTTTTGTCCTTGGTTAGCAGCACGGTATCCTACCCCAACCAATTCCAAACTGATAGTAAATCCTTCTGAAACTCCTTTAACCATATTGTTGATTAAACTACGGTATAAACCGTGTTTAGCTCTTTCAATCTTATCATCAGAAGAACGCTCAACAATAACTTGGTCTTCTTCAACTTTAATACTAACTGTATCAAATTTTTGAGAAAGCTCTCCTAATTTACCTTTTACAACAATCTCTCCTTCTTTAACGTCAACCGTTACACCTGCAGGGATTGCTATTGGACTTTTACCTATTCTTGACATCTCTTAGTCTTTTTAAATTAGTATACGTAACAAACAACTTCTCCACCAACATTCAATTGTTTCGCTTGTTTACCTGTCATCAACCCTTTAGATGTTGACACGATAGCGATTCCTAATCCGTTAAGGATTCTAGGAAGATCTGCTGCAGAAGCGTATTTACGCAAACCTGGTTTACTAATTCTTTGGATATCTCTAATTACAGACTCTTTTGTGTCTTTATCATATTTCAAAGCTATTTTGATTGTTCCTTGAACTGAACTATCATCAAATTTATAGCTTAAGATATATCCTTGATCGAATAATATTTTCGTGATTTCTTTTTTGAAGTTCGAAGCTGGAATTTCTACCACTTTATGGTTAGCTCTCACAGCGTTTCTAATTCTTGTAAGGAAATCTGCTATTGGATCTGTATACATGTTTTTACCTTTAAATCTTAATTACCAACTTGCCTTTTTTACTCCAGGTATCAATCCATTATTTGCCATTTCACGGAAAGTAACACGAGAAATACCGAATTGACGCATATACCCTCTAGGTCTTCCTGTTAATTTACATCTGTTGTGTAAACGAACTGGAGAAGCATTTTTAGGTAACTTTTGTAATCCTTCATAATCACCAGCTTCTAAAAGAGCTGATCTCTTAGCAGCATATTTGTCAACTAATGCTTGTCTTTTAACCTCACGGGCTTTCATTGATTCTTTAGCCATACTTAATTCTTTTTAAAAGGTAATCCTAATTCAGCAAGTAAAGATTTCGCTTCTTTATCTGTTTCAGCAGATGTAACGAAAGTGATATCAAAACCAGCGATTTTGTTAACTTTATCGATATTGATTTCAGGGAAAATGATTTGCTCAGTAACACCTAAGTTATAATTTCCTCTTCCGTCAAAACCATCAGATTTAATACCTGAAAAGTCTCTTACACGTGGTAAAGCTGAAGTTACTAAACGATCTAAAAATTCATACATTTTCTCTCCGCGTAACGTTACTTTTGCACCAATTGGCATTCCTTTTCTTAATTTAAAAGTAGCAACGTCTTTCTTAGAGATTGTAGCAACTGCTTTTTGACCTGTAATCTTAGTTAATTCCTCAACAGCGTAATCAACTAATTTTTTATCAGAAACAGCAGCACCAACTCCACGGCTAACAACGATTTTTTCAAGTTTTGGAACTTGCATTACGTTTTTATAACCGAATTCTTCAGTAAGAGCAGAGATAACTCTGCTTTTATATTCTTCTTTAAGTCTTGGTATATAAGCCATAACTATAATACTTGTTTTGATTTTTTAGAAACTCTTACATTTTTTCCGTTCTCTCCTTTTTGGATAGCTACTTTAGTAGTTTCTCCTGTCTTAGGATCTACGATCGCTAAGTTTGAGATTTGGATTGGAGCCTCTTTTTTAACAATTCCACCTTGAGGGTTAGAAGCACTTGGCTTCACGTGTTTTGAAATGATATTCACCCCTTCAACAATAGCTTTGTTTTTCTCACGTAATACACGTACTACTTTACCTTCAGTCCCTTTGTGGTCCCCAGCGATAACGCGTACAGTATCTCCTGTTTTTATCTTTAGCTTAATCATGTTTAGAACGAATTATAACACCTCTGGTGCTAATGATACAATTTTCATGAATTGTTTTTCACGAAGCTCTCTTGCAACCGGACCAAAAACACGAGTTCCTTTCATCTCTCCAGCAGCATTTAACAATACACATGCGTTATCGTCAAATCTGATGTAAGATCCGTCAGCTCTTCTCACTTCTTTTTTAGTACGAACTACAACTGCAGTTGAAACGCTACCTTTTTTCACGCTTCCGTTTGGAGTTGCTTCTTTAATTGAAACTACAATTTTATCACCTACAGAGGCATAACGACGTTTCGTTCCTCCTAAAACACGGATAGTCAAAACTTCTTTTGCACCTGTGTTATCTGCTACTTTAAGTCTAGATTCTTGTTGTACCATAATTATTTCGCTCTTTCAATGATTTCAACTAATCTCCAACATTTTGATTTAGATAATGGACGTGTCTCCATAATCTTTACAGTATCACCAATGTTGCAATCATTTGTTTCGTCGTGTGCAACGTATTTTTTCGTTTTCAACACGAACTTACCATATAATGGGTGTTTTACTCTCTTTACTTCAGACACAACAATAGATTTCTCCATTTTGTTGCTAGTAACAACACCTATTCTTTCTTTTCTTAATTTTCTATTTTCCATCTTTCGGCAGAATACAATTATTGTAACTCTCTTTTACTTAACTCTGTATTCACTCTTGCAATACTTCTTCTTACAACTTTTAATTGTAATGGATTCTCGATTGGAGAAATTGCATGAGCTGATCTCAGGTTATTATATGTGTTCGTCAACTGTACTAGTTGCTCTTGTAATTCAGCTACAGATAGATTTACTATTTCAGATTGTTTCATGATAAAAATTTTATTATGCTTCGAAATCTCTAGCAATTACAAATTTAGTTTTTACAGGAAGTTTTTGAGCAGCTAAGCGTAAAGCTTCTTTTGCTACTGAAATTGGCACTCCACCAACTTCGAACATAATCTTTCCTGGTTTTACCACAGCAACCCAGTATTCTACTGCACCTTTTCCTTTACCCATACGTACTTCTAGAGGTTTCTTAGTGATAGGTTTGTCTGGGAAAATTTTAATCCATAACTGCCCTTCACGTTTCATGAAACGAGTAGCTGCGATACGCGCAGCCTCGATTTGACGTGAAGTGATAAATGCAGAGTCCATAGATTTGATTCCAAACATACCATTTGAAAGTTCATGCCCTCTTTGAGAAATCCCTTTCATTTTACCTTTCTGTACCTTACGGTATTTTGTTCTTTTAGGCTGTAACATTTTTCTTCAGTTTAAAAATTACTTTCTTTTGCGTGGGTTAGATTTACCTTTTGGAGCAGATCCTGCTGATTTAGATTGTTTTTTATCCATACCAGCTAACGGAGAAAGATCTCTCTTACCGTAAACTTCACCTTTCATGATCCACACTTTGATCCCCATTCTACCGTAAGTAGTGTGAGCTTCAGCAAGTGCATAATCGATGTCAGCTCTGAAAGTTGATAACGGAATTCTTCCTTCTTTGAAAGTCTCAGAACGTGCCATTTCAGCACCGTTTAAACGACCAGAAATCATAACTTTGATTCCTTCTGCATTCATTCTCATTGCAGCAGCCATAGCCATACGGATAGCTCTACGGTAAGAAATTCTGCTTTCGATTTGACGAGCGATACTAGCAGCCACTAAGTATCCATCTAATTCAGGACGTTTGATTTCAAAGATATTGATTTGAACTTCCTTATCAGTAATCTTTTTCAATTCCTCTTTTAACTTGTCTACCTCTTGTCCACCTTTTCCGATAATGATACCAGGTCTAGCAGTAGTGATAGTAACGGTTACAAGTTTTAAAGTTCTCTCGATGATTACTTTAGATACACTAGCTTTTGATAAACGAGCATGGATATACTTTCTGATCTTGTGATCTTCAGCGATTTTATCACCGTAGTCATTTCCACCATACCAGTTTGAGTCCCATCCTCTGATAATACCAAGGCGATTCCCGATTGGATTAGTCTTTTGTCCCATACTGCTTATTAATTGCTTTGTGTGTTATTATTAGATCCTAACACGATTGTTACGTGGTTAGAACGTTTTCTGATTCTGTGTGCTCTTCCTTGAGGTGCAGGACGAAGTCTTTTCAACATCATTCCTCCATCAACTCTGATCTCTTTAACGATTAAACCAGCTTCTTCAATATTTGCGTCGCTGTTTTTCGCTTGCCAGTTAGCAATTGCAGACAAAAGTAATTTCTCTAAATTACGAGAAGCTTCTTTTGAACTGAATTTTAATATATTTAGAGCTTTTTCTACTTTCTGACCTCTTACTAAATCCGCTACTAAGCGCATTTTTCTAGGAGAAGTAGGGCAATTGTTTAGCTTTGCGAAAGCAACTTGCTTGTTAGCTTCTTTAATTTGCTCAGCTCTTTCTCTTTTACGAACTCCCATAGCTTCTTATTATTTTTTACCTTTATTCTTTGCACCAGCGTGACCTCTAAAAGATCTTGTTGGTGAAAACTCTCCTAATTTATGTCCTACCATGTTCTCTGTTACATAAACAGGAACAAACTGACGACCATTATGTACTGCGATAGTTTGTCCAACGAAATCAGGTGTAATCATTGAAGCTCTAGACCAAGTCTTGATAACTCCATTTTTTCCACTTTCTACGTTTACTTGAACTTTCTTCTCTAATTTATAGTGAACATAAGGTCCTTTTTTTAACGAACGTGCCATGTCTTAATCTTTTATTTCTTTCTACGTTCAACGATATACTTATTACTCGACTTAACTTTAGAACGAGTTCTGTACCCTTTAGCAGGCATCCCGTTTCTAGAACGTGGGTGTCCTCCTGACGAACGACCTTCTCCACCTCCCATTGGGTGATCTACTGGGTTCATTGCTACTGGTCTAGTTCTAGGTCTTCTACCTAACCATCTAGATCTACCAGCTTTACCTGAAACGATTAATTGGTGATCGTGGTTAGATACTGCTCCGATAGTAGCCATACATTCTAATAAAATCAAACGGATCTCTCCAGAAGGCATTTTAATAGTAGCATATTTACCATCTCTAGCAACTAACTGAGCGAAAGTACCTGCTGAACGAGCGATAACAGCTCCTTGTCCAGGACGTAATTCGATACAAGATATAACAGTTCCTAAAGGAATTTTGCTTAAAGGCATTGCATTACCAACTTCTGGTGCTGCTTCAGGTCCTGAAACTACAGTTTGTCCAACTTTCATACCGCTTTGAGCAATGATGTATGATTTAGCTCCATCAGCATAAGCGATCAAAGAAATGAACGCAGATCTATTTGGATCATACTCAATTGTTTTAACAGTAGCTGGGATACCCGCTTTAGCTCTTTTAAAATCAACTAAACGGTATCTTTGTTTATGACCACCACCCATGTAGCGCATGGTCATTTTTCCTTGACTATTTCTACCTCCAGATTTTTTTTTCGGTGCTAGTAAACTACGCTCCGGCTTATCAGTTGTAATAGCGTCAAAACTATTCACAACTCTAAAACGCTGACCTGGGGTAATAGGTTTTAATTTTCTAACTGACATTATTTATTAGATATTTGAATAAAAGTCTATATTATCTCCTTCTTTCAATTCAACTATTGCTTTCTTGTAAGCATTAGTTTTAGCGTTGATCATACCACTTTTTGTGTATTTAACAGAACGCTTCGCAGCATAGTTCATAGTATTCACGTTCACAACTGAAACTCCATAAGCAGCCTCAACTGCTTTTTTAATTTCAATTTTGTTCGCTTTTCTATCAACAACAAACCCAAAACGGCCAAAAGTTTCGCCGTCTTTAGTTATTTTTTCTGTAATTATAGGCTTAATTAAAACACTCATGTTCCTATTATTTACTTAAATTTTCTACAATTCCCGCTACTGAACCCTCAGTTAACACTAAACTTCCAGCATTTAAAATACTGTAAGTACTTAATTCAGAGTTAGTTACAACAGCAGCCTTCCCTAAATTGCGTGATGACAAATATACGTTTTTATTTGATTCACCAAACACAAATAGAGATTTTTTATTTTCCAACCCTAATCCATTCAATACTTTAATGAATGCTTTAGTACTTGGAGCCTCAAAATTAAAGTTTTCAACAACGATTAAATTTGATTCTTTCACTTTGATAGAGAAAGCAGATTTTCTCGCTAAACGTTTTAAACTTTTGTTTAATTTGAAAGAGTAGCTTCTTGGTCTTGGACCGAAAACTCTACCTCCTCCACGGAAAACTGGAGATTTAATACTTCCTGCTCTTGCAGTACCAGTTCCCTTTTGTTTTTTAATCTTACGAGTACTTCCAGATATCTCAGCTCTTTCTTTAGCTTTATGAGTACCTTGTCTTTGATTTGCTAAATATTGTTTAACATCAAGATATACTGCGTGATTGTTTGGTTCTATACCGAATACTGAATCTAAAAGTTCAACTTTTCTACCAGTATCTTTTCCTGTGATATCTAAAACTTTTACTTCCATTACTTCTGAACGATTACATAAGAGTTTTTGTGTCCTGGAATTGCTCCCTTAACCACAAGTAGATTTTTATCAGCTACTACTTTTAAAACTCTAAGGTTTTGTACTGTTACATTAACTCCTCCCATTCTTCCTGCCATGCGCATTCCTTTGAATACTCTTGATGGGTAAGAAGAAGCTCCTACAGATCCTGGTGCTCTTAAACGGTTCTTTTGACCGTGAGTAACCTGACCAACTCCACCAAAACCATGACGTTTTACAACACCTTGGAATCCTTTTCCTTTAGATACACCCTGTACATCTACGAATTCACCTTCAGCGAATAAATCAGCAGTGATAACATCACCTAATTTATACTCTCCAGCGAAATCTTTAATTTCAACGACTTTTCTTTTAGCAGATGTTCCAGCTTTTTTAAAGTGACCTAACTCAGCTTTAGTAGCGTGTTTCTCTGTCTTGTCATCGAAACCTAGTTGTAACGCTTCATACCCGTCAACCTCAATGGTTCTGACTTGGGTAACGACATTTGGACCTAATTCGATTACTGTACATGGAATGTTTTTTCCATTTTCGTCGAAAATACTTGTCATGCCGATTTTTTTACCAATTAACCCAGACATAAATATTAATTATTAATTATAAAATTCTTTTATTTTTCTAAAAGGACTAAGTATTAGAGTTAAACACCCTAATACTTAGTTATAGATATTTTCTCGTTAGAGTGTAATTATCACACTTTGATCTCTACTTCAACTCCACTAGGTAACTCTAATTTCATTAGAGCATCAATAGTTTTAGAAGATGAAGAATAGATATCTAACAATCTTTTGTATGAACTTAATTCAAACTGCTCTCTAGCTTTCTTGTTCACGTGAGGAGAACGAAGAACAGTAAAGATTTTTTTATGAGTAGGTAATGGAATTGGTCCAGTTACTACTGCTCCTGTACTTTTTACAGTTTTTACGATTTTCTCTGCTGATTTATCAACCAACATATGATCGTAAGATTTTAATTTTATTCTGATTTTTTGACTCATTTTACTCTAAAATTAAGCGTTACCTTTTGCTTTAGTGATTACTGCCTCTGAAATGTTTGATGGTGTTTCAGAGTAGTGAGAGAACTCCATTGTAGAAGTTGCTCTACCAGATGATAATGTTCTTAATGTAGTAACATATCCGAACATTTCTGATAATGGAACAGATGCTTTAACAACTTTAGCTCCATTTCTGTCATCCATACTGTTGATTTGTCCACGACGACGGTTCAAATCCCCAACGATATCACCCATGTTTTCTTCAGGAGTCAATACTTCTAACTTCATGATAGGCTCAAGAATTACAGCACCAGCAGCTTTAGCAGCAGCTTTGTAACCCATTTTAGCAGCTAATTCGAAAGATAATGCATCCGAGTCAACCGCGTGGTAAGAACCATCAATTAAAGTTACTTTCATTGAGTCCATTTCGAATCCAGCTAAAGGTCCTTGTTTCATCGCCTCTCTAAATCCTTTCTCTACAGAAGGGATATATTCTTTAGGAACGTTACCACCTTTTACTTCGTTTACGAATTGTAATCCAACGAATGGTTTTCCATCAACTTCATCAGCAGGTCCCATTTTGAATACGATATCAGCAAACTTACCACGTCCACCAGATTGCTTTTTATAAGCTTCTCTGTGTTGTGCATCGCGTGTAAGAGTTTCTTTGTACTCAACTTGAGGCTCACCTTGGTTAACTTCAACTTTAAACTCACGTCTCATACGATCGATAAGTACGTCTAAGTGTAACTCACCCATACCAGAGATTACAGTTTGTCCAGACGCTTGGTCAGTTTTAACTGTAAAAGTTGGA
The DNA here is from genome assembly GCF_900109075.1 of Myroides marinus. Lineage (GTDB taxonomy): Bacteria > Bacteroidota > Bacteroidia > Flavobacteriales > Flavobacteriaceae > Flavobacterium > Flavobacterium marinum_A. The sequence continues at coordinate 26,951 of NZ_FNYS01000001.1, forward strand.
TCCTCTTCAGCTAATTTAGCTAAAGCAGTACCCATTTTATCCATATCCGCTTTTGTTTTTGGTTCAATAGCGATACCGATAACTGGATCAGGGAATACCATACTTTCTAATACGATAGGATTTTTCTCATCACATAAAGTATCTCCAGTTTTGATATCTTTAAATCCTACAGCAGCTCCAATATCTCCAGCTTCAATATATTCAACTGGGTTTTGTTTGTTAGCGTGCATTTGGTAGATACGAGAAATACGCTCTTTATTTCCAGAACGAGTATTCAATACATAAGAACCAGCATCTAAGTGTCCTGAATAAGCTCTAAAGAATGCTAAACGACCTACGAATGGGTCAGTAGCGATTTTAAATGCTAATGCAGCGAATGGCTCAGTAACTGATGGCTTACGTACAATTGGTTCTTCAGTATCAGGATTAGTTCCTTCGATAGCTTCCTTATCCATTGGAGAAGGTAGGTAACGACAAACAGCATCTAACATGAACTGAACACCTTTATTTTTGAATGAAGACCCACAAGTCATAGGGATGATGCTCATATCAAGAGTAGCAGCACGTAAAGCAACGTGAATTTCATCCTCAGTGATTGAGTTCTCATCTTCCATATATTTCTCAAGAAGATTTTCATCATAAGCAGCAATCTCTTCGATTAATTGACCTCTGTATTGTTTTACTTCAGCCAACATATCTGCAGGGATTTCTACAACGTCAAAAGTAGAACCATGATTTTCATCATGCCATACGATTGCACGGTTTTTAACTAAGTCAACGATACCTTTGAAATCAGCCTCATCACCAATAGGTAAAACGATTGGCACAGCGTTAGATTTCAACATATCTTTAACTTGCTGACATACTGCTAAGAAGTTAGATCCTTGACGGTCCATCTTGTTAACAAATCCCATACGAGGAACTTTATAGTTATCAGCTAATCTCCAGTTAGTCTCTGATTGAGGCTCAACACCATCAACAGCACTAAATAAGAATACTAATCCATCTAATACACGTAAAGAACGGTTTACCTCTACAGTAAAGTCAACGTGTCCAGGAGTATCAATAATATTGAAGTGGTACTCCATAGATTCAGGTAACTTCGCTCCTTGGTTAGTTGGGAAACTCCAAGTACATGTAGTAGCTGCTGATGTAATAGTAATACCTCTTTCAGCCTCTTGCTCCATCCAGTCCATTGTAGAAGATCCTTCGTGAGTTTCTCCCATTTTGTGGTTTTTACCTGTATAGAACAAAATACGTTCAGTAGTTGTTGTCTTACCAGCATCGATGTGTGCAGCGATACCAATGTTTCTTGTATATTTTAAATCTCTTGCCATTGTATATAGTTTCTGTATGGATTAAAATCTAAAGTGAGAGAATGCTTTATTAGCTTCAGCCATCTTATGAGTATCCATTCTCTTTTTAACAGCAGCTCCTTCTTCTTTAGCAGCAGCTAAGATTTCAGACGCTAATTTTCCAGCCATAGATTTCTCATTTCTTTTTCTCGCATACAAAATCATCCATTTCATCGCCATAGAAATTTTTCTATCTGGACGAATTTGCATTGGGATTTGGAATGTAGCTCCACCTACACGACGAGAACGAACTTCTACGTGTGGCATAACGTTAGTTAATGCATCTTTCCAAATTTCTAATGAAGATTTTTCTTCATCTTGTTTTTTCTCCTCAACGATTTCTAAAGCATCATAAAATACTTTAAAAGCTGTTGATTTCTTACCGTCCCACATTAAGTTGTTTACAAAACGCGTAACTAATTGATCATTAAATTTTGGATCTGGTAAAAGAGGTCTCTTTTTCGCCTGTCTTTTTCTCATGTCTTCTTCTTAAACGTTTAAACGATTATTTTTTGTCTTTAGGACGTTTTGCTCCGTATTTAGATCTTCTTTGAGTTCTACCGTTTACTCCGGCAGTATCCAAAGCACCACGTACGATGTGGTATCTAACACCTGGCAAATCTTTTACCCTTCCACCTCTAACTAATACTATCGAGTGCTCTTGTAAATTGTGTCCTTCTCCTGGGATGTATGCGTTTACTTCATTACCATTTGTTAAACGTACCCTTGCAACTTTACGCATTGCAGAGTTTGGTTTTTTAGGTGTTGTAGTATAAACACGCGTACAAACTCCTCTTCTTTGAGGACAAGAATCCAAAGCAACCGATTTACTCTTCTTAGTCAATTGGGTTCTCCCTGTTCTTACTAATTGTTGAATTGTTGGCATAATGTTTATTAATAATTTCTACAATATATTATTCCGCACTATATACGGGGTTGCAAATGTATAACTATTTTTTATTTATTCAAACCTCAAAGCATTAATTTTCAACATAATTAATTTTTTTTATCAACAATTGCTCTTTGACCTACTTTTTTCTCTTGATACGATAGTTATTAAAAACTTATCAACAATTTTCACTCTCTATTTTTGACAATACCTCTGTTTAAAATTATTCATAATAGTCTACATTAGGGTAACAATGTCACCCTATACACGTGTCTGAAGTAATACAATAAAGCTAATTCTCATTTAATTTACCAGCAAATACTATTCCAACATACCTCTATCATACTATTATAGAACAGATTATATTTTTTATTCAACTAATATATAAAAGCTAATTTTTTCTAAACACGCTCAAAACCAATCTCCTTTAAATCTATCTTTGCGCGTTTTTTAGAAAAATATTATAACTAACTTTGCACCATGGAACAGGATAATCAAATTTTTGGTATTCGAGCTATAATCGAAGCCATCGAAGCAGGAAAAGATATAGATAAGGTATTCATACAGAAAGAAGCTTCTGGTGAATTAATGAGTTCTTTATTAAAGAGCTTAAAGAAGAACAATGTTAACTTCTCTTATGTACCTATCGAAAAACTAAACAAGCTAACAAACAAAAACCACCAAGGGGCTATTGCTAACATCTCTCCTATTTCTTTTTCATCATTAGAAGAATTAGTTGAAGGTGTTTTAGAGAAAAAAGAGAAACCTCTTTTTGTTATCCTTGATCAGATATCTGACGCTCGTAACTTTGGTGCTATCATACGTACAGCTGTATGTTGTGGTGCTGATGGTATCATAGTATCTAAGAATGGAGCAGCTCCAGTAAATGGAGATACAGTAAAGACTTCTGCAGGGGCAGTATTTAATATTCCTATTTGTAAAGTAGACCATATTAAAGATGCAGTCTTTTATCTACAAGGATCAGGTGTAGTAACACTGGGTGCTACTGAGAAAGCTGAAAAAGAAATCTACGATGTAGAACTTAACGTACCTCTAGCTATCATTATGGGTAGCGAAGATAAAGGTATCAATCCATCAGTATTAAAAATCATAGACGAAAAAGCAAAGCTACCTATGTTTAGCGTAATTGACTCACTTAACGTGTCAGTAGCTTGTGGAGCATTCTTATACGAAGCTATTCGTCAAAGAAGATAATAACTATGCAAAAAGACACTAAGAGACAACAAAAAAAGCCATGTTATCCTGTTTCGGATGATTTAGTAAGGTACCTTGATAAGTATAAACGCACTACTAAGACGAGTATACTTTATGAGGACTTGCTTCGCTTTAGTGGTTATATTAGTGTTGAAGATAAGTTCGGCAACGATACCTTGTGGTTAAGGGTATACTATCCTGAACATGAATATGCAGAAATAGAGTCAAGCTTAACTAAGATATATACACTTCTTCACTCTGATGGAGATGTCAATACCTTACAACACTTAACTGTAGATTCTATAGACTTCTGTTCATTCGGTAACTCACAACCGTTCCGAGTTAAAGTAAGAAATAAGCTAAATGATATCTATACCAACTTCTATATAAAGAAAGCAGATGCTTCTCGTATCTATGGACTAGAGCTAGAAGAAATGTTATCTCCTTATACGATGAACTACATCGTACATAAAGATACATTAATAGAAGAACACATCATGGGAATACCTGGCGATGTATTTATAAAAGAGCATTTAGCTCAATGCAGCGAACTAGAGAAATCCCAAATAGCAAAAGAATATGTAAAGTTTAATGAGCGTTGTCTTATCGGACTATTAGGCGATATGCGTTCTTATAATTATGTGATCATTCCTACACATGACTTTGATCACGTAGTATACAGAATACGCCCTATAGACTTTGACCAACAGTGTTATGAAGGTAATCTAAAATTCTACTTACCTCAATTCTTTAAGGAGAATAACGTTATCGTAAGGTTAGTAATAGAAAAGTTTAAAGACACCTCTATAGAACAGTATCGAAAAGAAATACGTTCTGTACTAGTAAGGAGAGTTCTAAGCAATAAAGAACGTCTAGAAGATTTACTCAATGTAATGAAGCACGACACAGTTGCTCCTCAAGAGCATGTCAATCAACTAAAAACTGATTTATATGATTACGTACATGAGAAAGCATTTAAGTACTGTGATAATATGGGTGAAGTATTAGAAACAGCCATTGACTTTACAATCAAAAACTACAGAAGCGTCTTTTAATAAGACGCTTCTTTTATTTTATCCAATATCTATCAATACCTTCTAATAGTACTACTGGTAGACTACTTCTATATGGGTCACTATACTTAAGGACCTTCTCCTTTGGAATAATAATAAAGTTACCATTCTCATCAAAACACTTCATGAACGGATCTGACTGCGCATCAAAGTTAGGATCTTGCCATTCATACTTATACCCTTTTTCAATATGCTCAGGATTCGAGATAAAAACACTCAATAACATTCCTGTCAAAAATCCACTCAGATGCCCTTCCCATGATATCCCCTCTTCTACATCAGGAAACATATACCACACCAATCCTCCATATAAGATCACTATCAAAAAGGATAAAGCCATCAATCTATAATACTGAGTAAGCATCCCCTTAAAGAACATAAAGCTTACCAATACATAAATCAACCCACTCGCTCCTATGTGATAACTCTCTCTACCGATTAACCAAGTTCCGAATCCTGATAATATAATCCCCCATAATAATACAGACAATGTCTGCTTCTTATAGAAGAATTGCAGCATTAACAATAAGACAAATAAGGCTATCGAGTTATTATAAAGATGCTTGATACCACCATGTATAAATGGACTAAACACTATCCCTCTCAGTCCTGATATGGTACGAGGCAATACTCCATACTCACGCAACTCATAGAAGTTATTCCAATCTAACCAATACACACCCCAGATCAATACAATAAAGAACAGAGGTAGAAATAATAGATTAATAGATAAAGGAGGTAATTTTTCTTTACTCATAATTATCTTCCTTTCGTTAAGCTAAATATAAGTCATTTTAAAATAAGTCGTATTTCTCTTCACATCATTTTAGCATATAGATAATGCGACAGAATTTATCATATTTAATAGAACAAATAGAAAAGTATCATATTCTAAAAAAGAGATTGTATTTTTGTAGATAGACATTTAATAAGTAAAATGGAAGCACCTTTAGCAGAACGAGTACGCCCACAGACCTTAAGTGACTATGTAAGTCAAGAACACTTAGTAGGAGAAAATGGAATTTTAACCAATCAGTTAAAAGTAGGTTTTATACCTTCTTTAATCTTTTGGGGACCTCCAGGCACTGGTAAAACTACACTTGCCGAAATCATAGCTAAAGAGAGTGAGCGACCATTCTATGTATTGAGTGCTATCAACTCAGGGGTAAAAGACATCCGAGAAGTTATAGACAAAGCTAAAAATAACAGTGGTCTATTCACTGCACGTAATCCCATCTTGTTTATAGATGAGATACACCGTTTTAGCAAGTCTCAACAGGACTCACTATTAGCTGCTGTAGAACGCGGTTGGGTAACCCTTATAGGTGCGACTACAGAGAACCCAAGCTTTGAGGTTATTCCCGCTCTATTATCTAGATGTCAAGTTTACACACTTAACGCCTTTACGAAAGATGACCTACAGCACCTACTAGAACGTGCTATAGCTAAAGACCTCTTCTTAAAGAAAAAGAATATAACACTTACCGAAACAGAAGCTTTATTCAGAATATCTGGGGGTGATGGACGTAAGCTTTTAAATACTTTTGAACTTATCGTCAACTCTACTAATGATGACCATATAGAAATCACTAATGATAGAGTTATGCAAATCGTACAGAAAAACACTGTACTCTATGATAAGACAGGAGAACAACATTATGATATCGTCTCTGCTTTTATCAAATCTATTAGAGGTAGCGATCCTAATGGTGCAGTATACTGGTTAGCGAGAATGATAGAGGGTGGTGAAGATGTCAAGTTTATTGCTCGTAGGTTATTAATATCCGCTTCTGAAGATATAGGCAATGCTAATCCTACTGCTCTTATTATGGCTAACAATACCTTTCAGGCGGTATCTGTTATCGGATATCCTGAGAGTAGAATATTACTAAGCCAGTGTGCTATTTACTTAGCCACTTCTCCCAAGAGTAACTCTACTTACCTAGCCATAGGTAATGCACAGCAACTCGTAAAACAAACAGGTGATCTCTCAGTACCTATACACCTTAGGAATGCACCTACTAAACTGATGAAAGAGCTAGGCTATGGCCAAGAGTATCTATACTCTCATGACTATCCTAATAACTTTGTAGAACAACAGTTTTTGCCTGATGAATTAGAAGGGACTGTATTATATGAACCAGGTACTAATAATAGAGAGAACGGGACAAGAGAATTCTTACGCAACAGATGGCACTTTAAATATAACTACTAGATACACGAAGACCTGCTTATAGCAGGTCTTTTAATTCTATTAATTTTTGTACGTGATAGATCTGTGGTATCACCTTCTCTTTAGACTGACTGTAGTAGATAGCATCCATACCTACTCCTAGAGCTCCCTCTATATCCGCCAAAAAGTTATCTCCTATCATCACTGATTGATCTACTTTCACTTGTGCCTTATCTAATGCATAATTAAATATCTCTGGATTAGGTTTACTTACACCTGCCATCTCAGAGTTAGTCACGGTCTTAAAGTATCCTGCTATTCCTGATCGTTCTAGCTTCTTACCTTGCACCTCATTAAATCCATTCGTGATAATATGAAGTTTATACTTATCCTGTAAATAATCTAATACCTCTATAGCTCCATCAAATAAGTAGTTATGATTAGGCATTGCCTTAAGGTAATTATCTCCTAACAATAACATCTCTTCTGTCGTAGACAGATAATCAAGTTTAGCGAATGTATCTCTGATTCTTCCTATTCTAAGTTCTTCTTTACTTACTTGATTAAGGCTATACTTATCCCAATATTCATTGTTTATCGCTACATAATGACTTAAGAATGCCTCTGTACTAAACGGTAATTTTAATTCTTCTATCACATCATTAAAAGCTAAAGCAGAATTCTTCTCAAAGTCCCATAATGTATGGTCTAAATCAAAGAAGATATCTGTCTTACTAGTTAAGCTTTTTACTCCCATTTTTTAATATCTTTTGATTGAGGTACAAAAGTACTTATTTTAGAACTAAAACTTCTCATAAAATAAAAACACTATTTACAACTTAAAATAATGGTATAACAAAAAAACCAACCTAATTCTATATTAAAAAGAACTAGACTGGTCTTACTTATTTTAAATTCTTCAGAGAATCATCAAAAAAAGACTTCCCTAACTAACTATAATATTTTAATATGGAACCGATATAAAATCTGCTTTTAGCGTAGAATATGCAAAAAAAGGACTCCAATCATAAGTTCCAGCAGTTATCGTACCATTTTCAGCCCAGCCCTCCGTAGCATAAACTTTGATTGAATAAGTAACTCCTTTTTTTACTGAAGCTGCTCCTTGTGACATAGCTACTGCTGGATTGTTTCTTGCATAATAACCATTTGCACTTGCTTGTGCATTAATAGGCGTACATGCTGCTAGAAATGTTTCTTTACTATTATCACTTCCTGTTAAAATAATTTTAAAAAAAGTATTTCCTAAATCTGTAGCCTTATTACTAGCGTTAGCATTAGCAGCTAATTTGGCATAAAGAACAGCCGAAATATACAGATTCCCATCTAAAGTTGCAGTCCAGCTAGGAACTCTAAGAGCAAGTAACTCTATATCAGCACTTTTACTGACAGCATAAATATCAGTTTTGCCTGTCGTTCTAAAAGCTACCATTTCCGTATCTTGAGTTTTTTTGGTAGTAACAGAAGTTACATACTTCATCCATTTTTCTCCATCCCATGTATACATACCTTTACCAAGAGCATCATTGGTATTATACACTTGAGCACCTGCATACTCCAACGCTTTAGTATCCGCATCTATACCTAACTTAGTTTTATCTGCTATAAATACTCTAGGAAATAAAACTCCTTTGGTACTATTAGTATTATTCGCATCAGAAGGCCCTTGTTTTATATCTAAAAGAGCCCCTTTAAGTGGAGGAGATGGATCCCCTACAGATACCTGACTATACATCTTTCCAGAGGTAAACACGCCCATGGTCAGAAGAACTATTAAACAACTTTTTTTTAGATTCATAAATTTATTATTTGCATCAAAAAAATAAATATTACTTAATCCTATATTCCTTTGATTAGTTAAACATTCTTTGTTTTTCTATATGAACACTAGCTTGAAGAAAGAAATAACCATTCTTTACTAGTCATTTTTAGAAATCTCTAAAATCAATAAAATAAAAAATATGTCACAGAAATAAAATGATTCCTACTGATATTAAAAGCACTTTCTTCACACAATAAAGATTGTATTTTTTATAAATCCTACTTTATCTTAAAAACACCATAAATATAATAAATCAAATCAAAAACACCACTAAATTTACTTAATTTATTATAAATATTTGTTTATTTAAACTAACCAAAGAATACTATACTAATTAATTATGATAAAAAATTTTTAAACTTTATTATTATTTCATAAAATCCCTTCATCTGCAAAACTATAATAGCTATACTCTGTAATAATCAAGTGATCTAAGAGCTGTATATCCATTACTTTTCCTGCTTCTTTAATCTTCTTTGTTATTTGTATATCAGCATCACTTGGCTTTAACTTACCACTTGGATGGTTATGCGCGAGGATAATTCCTACTGCCTTCTGCTCTAATGCAGTCTGAAACAATACCCGCACATCTACCACAGTACCTGTCATTCCACCCTTACTCAACGGCGCTTTATACTTCACCTTATTAGAGTTATTCAGATACAACACCCAAAACTCCTCGTGATCTAGATCTCCTATCAAGGGATTAATCAGTTCGAACGCATCACTACTAGATGTTATCTGCGGTTCTTCTACGCGCTCACTCAACCTTCTTCTCTGACCTATCTCTAAAGCCGCAATAATAGTGATAGCCTTAGCTTCACCTATACCTTTAAAAGCAGTTAGTTTAGTAATACTCTGTCTAGCTAACATGCTTAAGTTATGATCATATGTAGCTAAAATTCGTTTACACAAATCCACAGCAGATTCATCTTTATGACCTGATCCTATTAAGATAGCTAATAGCTCAGCATCACTCAATACTGTTTTCCCTTTTAGCATTAACTTCTCACGAGGTCTATCATCTTCAGCCCATTGTTTGATAGTAATTTTTTGGTTCTCCATAGTCAATAGTTTAAGACTTATCAAATCAAAAAGTAAGCCTACCACCAACTTCTAATATAAAGGTATTGTAAAATTCATATCACTTATCAAAGCAAACCTTTACTCAATATTACTATTCACCTTTTGTCCTATATACTACAGCACTCTCGTTCATATATTAGTATACTCATCCTATAATCAAAGTATAGTCTAAGTACAATATTACGGTGTTTTGGTACTTGCACTATACTTACACTATACTAGCATTATACTAACACCCTATCTCGAATTAGATATAAACACAAAAATACCACTAGGTCAAAAAGCGAATAAACCATGCTTACCTAAACCAAAAAACATTAGAAAATAGATGAAAGTTTAACTAGAGTACACTTCTCCAGTATGTAATTAACCAAAAAAGGTCATTAGCTACTATCGTAACTAATGACCTTCTATATAATAGTAATCTCTTACTCTTCTTTTAAGCTTACTTACTCGCTACATTATCGCTAAATGCCTGCATATCTAATCCTCCATAATTACCTGAACTCATAAATAACAATACTGAATTAGTCAAATCAAGTTGTTCTAAGTAATTTTTAAAGTCAGCTGCATTGGTATAAGTCGCTAATCCTTCGCGCTTAAACGCCGATTGCATTTGCTCTTGAGAGATCTCAGGCATATTCTTAATCTTTAATGCGTCTAATGAATAGAACACTACAGCTTCATCTGCCTTATCTAATGCGCCTTCATACTGAGATAAGAACGCAGAGTTAAGACTACTATAAGTGTGTAACTCTAGACAAGCTATAACTTTTTTACTTGGATACTGTGCTTTTACAGCTTCAGTAGTAGCTTTTACTTTACTAGGTGAGTGAGCGAAATCTTTATAGATAACAGTACTATCTGTCTCTACTAACTTCTCTAGACGTTTAGAGGCACCTTTAAATGATGCAATAGCCTCATAGAAATCCTCTTCATCTATTCCCATATTCTGACAGATCCACTTCGCACCATTGATATTACTTAAATTATGCTTACCGAATACCTCTAATGGCATAGGGCCATCATTAGTATCTAAGAATGTCTGTTCATTCTCTATTGTATAAGATGGCGTATTATATGGCAATCTTCTAATAGGATTATTAGTCTCTTCAGCTAGCTTAGCCACAATAGGATCTTCCTCGTTATATACTAAAATACCACCGTTAACAATCTTATCAATAAAGATTTTGAACTGGTCAACGTAGTTGTCAAAAGTTGGGAATACATTGATATGATCCCACGCAATACCACTTAATAAAGCAATGTTTGGTTGGTAGATATGAAACTTAGGTCTAAGGTCTAAAGCTGAAGATAAATACTCATCTCCTTCTATCAACATGAACTCATTATCAGAAGTTAAATTAACCATACGATCAAACCCTTCTAACTGTGCTCCTACTAGATAATCTACTTCTACATTGTGGTAATGCATTACATGTAATATCATGGACGTAATCGTAGTCTTACCATGAGAACCTCCTATCACTACACGCGTTTTATTTTTAGAGTGCTCATAGATAAACTCAGGATATGAGTATATCGTCAATCCTAACTCTTTAGCCTTAATAAGTTCTGGGTTATCCCCTTTAGCATGCATTCCTAAAATAACTACATCGATATCTGAAGTAATCTTCTCTGGATACCATCCTTCTTCTTTTGGTAATAATCCTTTAGCAGCTAATCTTGACTTAGATGGTTCGAAGATAGTATCATCACTACCTGTTACTATATCTCCTTTAGCATGTAAGGCTAATGCCAAATTGTGCATTGCACTTCCTCCTATTGCGATAAAATGTATACGCATCCTATATTTCTTTTGACTTTTAGTAATCTTAATTGATAGGTAAAAATACGACATTATTATATTCTGTCCTTATTCTGACCTAAATATCTTAAATCTAGATCTAGCATTAATATAATACTATCAACCACTCCAGCATTCTAACATCTACACATTTAGAGAATATAGACCGTTGAAATGTTAAAATATTATCAATATCTTTACAACAAAAAATATATGGAAAACTATAATTACCCTCCTCAACAACCACAATATCCACAGCCACAACCAACGTCTGTATTAGGTATCATTTCACTAGTATTTGCCATCGTTGCACTAGTGGTCTCTTTCATTCCATGTTTTGGATACTTTGCAATATTCATTGCACTAATTCCTATTATTTCATCAATCATAGTATTAGTCCAAGCGAAGAGAACTAGAGAGCCTAAAGGATTAGCTATCGCAGGGCTAGCTATAGGTGGAGTTGCCCTAATGATAGGTCTATTCTGGGGATCTCTATTAGGAGGTATTGGTAGTCAAATTCAAAATGATATTAGAATAAATCAAGATAGATATGGTATCAATGATTCACTAGAAGAACCTTATTATTATGAAGAAGAAGAATCTAATGGTGAGAACGTAGAGATATTCACAGAAGAATCTGATCAAGGAGAAGTAAAAACTGGTGAATAAAACGTGAAGAGCAAATCCCCTTATTTTATTATTAACGCTTGCTTTGGAGTACTGCTAACGCTAATGTTCTTGTATTTATATTTTCTAAATGATATAGGTACAGATAGTGTCAAGATTACTTCAGCCTGTGAAGGCTTACCAGCGTATATGTGTAAAAGTCGAGGATTGACTAGAGACTTTATCTCTATCTTACACTACGGAGTCACAACTCCTAAACTTATCAATCCTTATAGTTTAGGAATATTCTCTTTCTTTCTATATAGTTGGCTTAGTCGCATACTTATATGTCTCTTGCCACACCGCTGGACCACGATAACATTCATTACTATAGATTGTATCAGTATAGGGATATTCTTCTTAATAGTATTTACACCTTTAGTACTTATCTATTAGTATAAAACAATATGAAATAAAAAAGCTCAGCAAATGCTGAGCTTTTTTATTACTAATAATTTAGACCTAAATACTTTCTAAAGTAACCACATTCTTTGATTACTTCTTGATAATACTTGGTATCACTATAATTATTCTTTAATTCTATAAAACCTTTCCACTTCTTAAACATTACTGCATCTCCCCATCCTCCGTAGTAATAGTCTCCACTGTGGTATGTCTGAGCATAGAAGTCATTTCTCTCTAACTTTGCATCGAAGTAAGCTAACTTCGCTTTTTGCTCTTTAGTAGTAGCATTCTTCTTAGCAATATCGTAATACTTACGAGCATTGCTCATATTCAAGATATTTGATCTATTCCCTACATTAATAGTATTACTACCATACTCATCCCAAATACTGTTGTAATAAAAACTACGTCCGTTACCATAATAAGTAACGTTATAGAATGCATTACCTACTAGCAGAGCATTGTTAAACACATCATTTCCACTAGCGATGTTCGCTTCCATCTCTTTTAGTTTCTCTAAGAAAGATAGCTTTGTATACACAGTAGTTTGTTTAGCTGCGTGATCACAATCATTACAGTCTTTAATCTTACCATTAAAAGGGTTACCATATAACTGACTAGAACTATAAGCGAACTCTGTATACTCATCATCATAAGTATTCTTGCGCTTTATAGGTTTAGCTTTTTGCATCTCTACGATAGCCTCGTCTATCTTATCTTCATAGAACAAATGTATAGCTCTACTCTCATAAATATCACTTAGATTATACTGATATAGCGAAGCGAATAAACTCTCAATACCAGAGTGATTAGTACGCAATAAGAAACTCTCCATAGCATTAGAGCGTTTGATATCCTTATAGTACTCTACTCCTTGAGAGTGTAATATCTCAGCCATAATAGCATTACCTTGCTCCTTATAAGTTGCAGATAAGAACTGTCTAATCCAGTTAGCAGCATAATCGTATCTTAGAGGATCTGTGTAATCATTCTTCACTAGCTCTGTATATACCCACTTTAACTCAGGTAATAACTTATCCTCTGTACTCTTATCCATCTTCTTCACTTGAGATACATTATTAATTAGAGCAAATATTCTAATTTGTTCTGATAATAATTTATCGTCTTTCTTAGCATAAGCCTTAGAGTCTTCTATCTGCTTAGTGGCATTCTTATAATCTCCCTGGAAGATATCCATATACCCAGAAGCAAGTTTCCACAACACAGGATTAGCTACATCTTGTGGTTTATCTGCTACAGACTTCACCCACTTTAATGTATTCTGATCTATCTTTTTCTTGATTGCTTTAAAGTATTCCTCTCTAGATTTAAAACTGCTTTCAGTGAATACATTCACTTCCTGCTCTTGTAAGTTCACCCATCTAGTTAAAAGATAATCAATGTGTGGACTCTTTGGGTTAACCTCATAAACGCGTTTCATAGACTCCCCTAAATCATCATAGTACCCCATAATAGCCCATACAGCAGCTTTCACTTCTTTATCAGAAGTACTATCTACTATCTTATTAATAGAAGCCTTGTCTAAAGCTTTAAAGTTATATAAAGCTACTTGACGCATAGAAGGCTCTTTATCGAATACTGTTGCATAAAGCAAGTTAGACTTCATAAAGTCAGCCTTTTGATAATGAGCTCCTGCTACATATCCCATTGCTCTATAATACAGTGTATTCTGAGGTTGACTACTAGCTGTCTTTTCAAAGTAAGAAACAACACTACTCTTATCAGCAGAATAGAACTTAGCTTTCATTACCTGAAACCACATTCTATTCATAAAGAAAGTATCTTTCTTATCCATCTTCTCATAATAGCTCTGCACCTTACTAGCATAATCCGAAGGTAGTTGCTCACTAACATTCTTCTCGTAATCCCAATAATTATATTCCTGTGCTGAATACTGTTCAATAGTCTTAGCGAAGTTTAAGAAATTAATAAAGTTCTCTACTTTCTTATTCTTTAAGTCTAAATCATAGATACTACTTCTCTTCTTTCCTTTTCTCAGTTCACTATATAATGTGTACATAGTATCCATCTGAAACTCGTTAGATACTAGACATTCTTTTACTACTTCCGCAAGTATTGCATTACCCAAATATTGTGTCCAATCTTTCACAATATCGTCATTATACATACCCGAATTATACATATATGCCCCATCATAAAAGCGCTCACTAGGCGCAAAGAACATCGGCTTGTATGAATTATCTACAAAAGCCTCTGGTGTAAAATTTGAAAGAGAGGAATAACTCCACCATCCATCAGCACAACCATAAGAGTACACCCCAGCTCCTAGAAGCAGAGATAAGCTACTCGCATACAACAATCTTTTTCCAAACTTCTTTTTCATAATAAGGAATATTTCTTGAATTTAAATCATATAATATAATCTCAGATGGGCACTTCCCACTTGCCTTCTCTAAGTCTTTTTTCATTTCTAACAGCTGAGCTGTTGTAGTAGTTTCTACTTTTATCTGATCTCCTACTAAAAATAATTGACCAAAATAAACACCTTCTGTCACAACTTCGTACCTGATATCAGCTATTTTTTTAAAAGCCGTATTCTTTTCTACTTCATCAGCACGAACTCTACTAATTAGACGTACTACCTTATTATCTCTAGTGTGTACCAACCAAGAGTAAATAGGGAAAGCATACTTCAACTCTAATGGATACTCCTTTAAAGCTCCAATATATTTAGTACCTATGTTACGATCATAAATAGAATTTAGGGAATCAGAAGCAATCGTTCCCATATTATAATACATCAACACTCCATAGTCGACTTTAGGAATACCCGTCTTACCAGCATATTTCACTTGATGTAATCGGATAGTAGAAGATACTTTCCAATTGCTTTCTTTTTTGATATCTTCTATCAATTGAAAGAATGGTTCTTTACTCTTAAGACTCCAGTCACAGTCCAGTTGGATCTCATTACTTGTAATGTGATTATACTTATTTATCTGATTGATATAATCTATTATCTTCTTAGCGAGTCCTCTGTCAATCTTGCTATTTAGCAATACTTCATTCTTAATATATACCACAGGTACTACATCTACATTAGGTATAGAATCTTTAAATAGCACAGGTCTGATCGGGATAGGTGTATCCCCTTGAAGACCTATATCAAAATAGCGAATATACAGTCGCTCTACATCTAATTCTTTTAGTGTACTTCGCTCTAGAGAATCTAACTGGAAGTTAGTTCGCCAATAGTAAAAAGAAAGCTTAGCAGGAGTGTCGTTATCTCTCTGAAAACCACAACCTACCAAAAATAAAAGGCATATAAATAGCACATACTTTTTCATAGTGTAAACTTAAACTAGGAATCATATATGTACAAAAAAAAACGCCTAAATAATTTAGGCGTTTTGTGAATTTTAACTAAGTTAACTATTTTACGATAGTCATCTCATCTACGATATGTTTAGCATCAGCGAACTTGTCAATGATGAATAATACATAACGAATATCTACGTTGATTGTACGTTGTAATTTAGGATCATAGATAACATCTCCAGCCATAGCTTCGATGTTTCCATCAAATGCAAGACCGATTAACTCACCTTTTCCATTTAATACTGGAGAACCTGAGTTACCACCTGTAATATCATGGTTAGTTAAGAAGTTAACTGGCATATGTCCTGCTTTATCAGCATACACACCATAATCTTTCTTATTATATAAGTCGATTAACTTTTGTGGTGCTTCGAATTCCTCATCACCAGCTTTGTGTTTAGCTACAGTTCCTTTTAATGTAGTGAACCAATTCTCTTTAGCATCGTTTACTTTGTTTCCTCTTGGTAAGTCTTTTACTGTACCATAAGTTAAACGTAAAGTAGAGTTAGCATCTGGATAGTACTTCCCTGTAGGGTTACTCTTCTGAACACCATCTACGAAAAGTCTATACGCTTTTTGGTATTTATCTTCTAAAGCAGCTAACTCATCAGACTTAGCTCTGTTGTGCTCCATGATAGCTAAAGATAATTTGAATAAAGGATCACGAGATACTACTGCTGACTTAGGATCAGCTAAGAACTCTTCAATAGATTCTTTGTCTGCGAAGATACTTTTATCAAAGCTCTCGTCTACATATTTCTCAAAGTCACCATTGTACTCTTTATTGATTTGCTCAACATAAGGAGCTATAGCATACCCTTTAGATTTAGAAGCGTATAAAGCTAATTGCTTCGCTAACATTTCTCTTTCTAATGGTTCGTATTTACCATCATAAATACTGTTTACAAACTCTCTAAACTCTGGTAACATTTCAGCTCTTTTCTTAGCATCACCTGCTGCATAAGCTTCTAATCCACCTGCTAAACGATATGGTGCAGCAGCAAAAGCTGAAGTACGCAACATTGTCATTAAGTAGTTATCATGTCTAGCTTTTTCGTTAGTAGCAGCATACCATGCATTGATATCAGCTATTACATTACCATATTTAGCTACATTCTCTTTTTTAGAAGCCCAAGCGTGGAATTCATTCTCTGCTTTTGTTTTTGTAGCAACTGTTTGGTGTTGATTTAAGGCATCAATCATCCCTTGACGGTTTTTCCAGTAGTTAGCTACACCAGCATATTTAGATGCATAGTTAAGACGTACAGCATCGTTAGTAGCCATGTACTTCTTCATTACATCCATACCTAGTTTAGATCCTTCTACCCATGCTGGATAAGCATAGTTGATGTTTTGGTTAACACCTTGTGCAGGCATCCATCTATTAGTTCTACCTGGATAACCTAAAATCATAGAGAAGTCTCCTTCTTGGATACCAGTGATAGATACAGGTAAGTGGTGTTTAGGTACCATCGGAACATTCTCAGGAGAGTACTCTGCAGGATTACCATTTTTATCAGTATACACACGGAATAAAGAGAAGTCTCCTGTATGACGAGGCCACTCCCAGTTATCAGTATCTCCACCGAATTTACCAATGCTGTTAGGAGGCGTACCAACTAGACGAACATCTTTATAATCTTCATATACGAAGTAATAAAACTCATTACCTTGGAAGAAAGATCTAACAGATACTGTATATTTTCCATTGCCATCATTCTCTTTTTGAATCTTAGCGATTTCTTGATTGATAGCTTTTTCTCTTTCTAATTCAGTCATTTTATCATTTACTACGCTAAGGATACGTTTAGTAACGTCATCCATCTTCACGAAGAAACGAACAGAAAGACCTTTAGCAGGGCGTTCAGTTGCTTTATCTTTTGCCCAGAATCCATTCGTAAGAATATCATCCTCTGGTGTAGATAAGGCAGCGATCTTATCATATCCACAGTGGTGATTAGTTAGTACTAATCCTTGATTAGATATGATCTCAGCAGTACATCCTCCATCGAACTGTACAATAGCATCTTTTAAAGAGTGCTTATTGATACTATAGATCTCCTCAGCTGTAAGCTTTAGTCCCATCTTTTGCATATCGCGTTGGTTTAAACGCTCTATGAACATCAAAAACCACATCCCCTCATCAGCTTTTACCGTAGTAGGTATAGCTAATATGAATGCAGTTAAGAATAAAACGATTTTTTTCATATTAATAAGTATGTTAGAAATGCGAAGATAATTGTTATTACACAAACTCATCTTCAATTTGAATAATTATTCACAATCTGTCAGAAGGCTACTCCTCACCTTCCTCTTTACATGGGTTCACTGGTATTTCGTTCTTGTTATCATACTTGTCTTGTAGTTCATCTACTACAGAACGCTTCCACAACTTGATACCTGAGATATATGCGCTCCTAGCAATAAGGAATGCAGCTACAGGAGATGTAATAAACAAGAAAAATACAATAGCCAATACCTTAGTCGTGGTTGAAAACTCTGCAAAGTGTATAGCTGCTGCAGTAAGTATACAACCAATACCTAAAGTGGCTGCTTTAATAGTAATGGACAGTCTGGTATAAAAATCAGGCATCCTTACTATCCCTATCGAAGATATCAAAACGAAGATAGCTCCAACGGTACTTAATATCATTATCAATATATCAGTCATCTCTATTTCTCTTTATTAAATAATTAGAAAATGCCACTGTACTTAAGAAGGCGATAAGTGCTAGAATCATCGCTACATCTAAGAACACTGGATCATCAGCTATCAAACTAAATACCCCTATCACTCCAACTCCTACAGTGATAAGTAAGTCAAGTGCTACTACTCTATCCGCTACAGCTGGTCCTTTTAAAAATCGAATAAAGATTAATATCATAGACAAACTAAGTATAGGCATTATCACATATATAAAATAATTCTCTACTGTCATCATCGCAATATCTCTAATAATTTAGTTTCTGTTCTAGCTTTTAAGTTCTTGATGAACTTTTTCTTATCTGTCAGATACATCGTATGTATATACACATAACTCTTATCTTCTGCTATATCTATCACCATCGTCCCAGGAGTCAATGCGATAATATTAGTCAACATTGTAATCTCAAAGTCTGTCTTAGCATCTAACTTGTACTTAATGATACCAGGTGTAGTATGATAATTAGGTGTCATCACATCGATAGCTACTCTTAAGTTAGCTTCCATCATATCATATAAAAAATACAAGATAAACACCAATATCTTAGGTACGCGATAGAAGTATTCTTTATCTGCATTGCGTGAGCGTCTAGTCAACATCCATAGGATAAAGAACCCCGCTGCTCCACCGAACACAAAGTTAGAATAGTTCAATTGCCCTGTTAATGCAACCCAGACAAATGTCAATAATAAATTAAGTAAAAAGTACTTTAACATAATCTCTATTTTAAATGATGCATTACTGAATCAATATAAATTGATGGATTCATCAATTCATGAGCCACTCGTTCCGCCACTTCAAATACAAATGAAGCATTAAGCCCGATTAACAAAGACACCACAGCTAGTCCTACTACTGGTAATACCAATGCTAATCTACCTCTCATGTGAAAAGGAGCAAAGTGATCTATCTCTTCTGCATTTGGTTTTGGTAGATCTTTCCAGAATACCTCAGACCAAATTCTAGCCACAATAAACAATGTTATGAAACTAGCAAATATCAACGTTCCTAATAGTACATAGTTCTCTGCCTTAAACGCCTCTTGGAACAATAATATCTTTGGCCAGAAACCTGACAATGGTGGAATACCTGCCAAAGAAAATAAGATAATACCAAAGACAATAGATAACTTAGGGTAGTCTTTATAAAACCCTCCTAATCTATAAATATCTTGAGTTACACGTATCTTCTGTATCAGACCACTCATCATAAAGAAATTACTCTTTACTATTACATCGTGTATCAAGTAAAACACTACTCCTACAAAAGCAAGTTCTGTATACATACCAATACCCGCTATAAGATACCCGATATGACAAACGATAAAGTAAGACAATATCCTTCTAATATTTCTTTTATTAATAGCACCTAACGCACCACTAATCATCGTTAGTATAGCAATCACTATAAACACGCCTAACATAAAATCATCTGGCTCAAATACTACAGTAAATACTCTAATCATAGAGTACACTCCCATCTTAGTCAGTAGTCCACCGAATACAGCACCAATAGCTGATGGCGGAGTATGATAGGATGATGGTAACCAATAATACATTGGGAAGACAGCAGA
Source organism: Myroides marinus (assembly GCF_900109075.1). Lineage (GTDB taxonomy): Bacteria > Bacteroidota > Bacteroidia > Flavobacteriales > Flavobacteriaceae > Flavobacterium > Flavobacterium marinum_A. The sequence goes on from NZ_FNYS01000001.1 coordinate 47,098, forward strand.
CTTAATACCAAATCCAACGAAGAACAATAAAGCTGTCACAGTAACTAGCCCCCTATTCTCTACAGCAGCTACGTGCTGTGGTAAATCTGCAATATTTAAACTTCCTGTAATACCGTATAAGATACCGATAGCTGTCAAGAAAATACTCGAAGCCAGCATATTCATCGTTACATACTTTACAGCTCCCTCCATTTGTCTTTTCTTTCCTCCTAGGGTAAGTAATACAAATGATGAAATAATTACCACCTCAAACCAAACATAAAGGTTAAAGATATCTCCTGTCAAGAACGCTCCCATCAATCCCATAATTAGGAAGTGATAGATAAAGAAGTGTCCATAACGAATACGGCTAATATTAGTCGCAGCTGTAGAATATATCCCTACCGCTAACGACACTATCGCTGTAAGCATAACCATAGTAGCACTAAGGGTATCACTTACAAACGTTATCCCAAATGGGGCTTGCCACCCTCCCATCTGCAATGTCATATTTCCATTCTCCCATACTAAGGCAAATAATCTCCAGCTCACTAAGAAGCCTACGATATTACCTATCACACTTACTGTCTTCTGTGCCTGTACATTCTTCCAAAAGAATAACAGCACTATAGCAGTAATCATATGTGCTAATATAGGAGCTAATATAAAGTTCGAAATCATATATCTAAATCTTGGATATTAAGTGAGTCTAAGTCATCTGTACCTGTTGTCTCGTGTACTTTCTTCAACAGAATAATAGCGAAAGCTGTCAGTCCAAAGCTAATTACGATAGCTGTCAAGATCAAAGCTTGAGGTACAGGATCTGCATACGCATCAGTAAAGTGAATATTATCTCCATTAATGATAGGTGCTTTCCCTTTGGTAAGTTCCCCCATTAAGAAGATTAAAATATTAGCACCGTTACCTAACATCATAAACCCTAACAGTAACTTAACCATGCTACGACGCAAGATCAAGTATATTCCTGCTGAATATAAGATTCCTACTAATAATACTAAAAGTAACTCCATAAATCTATATTTTAATCGCTCTCTGAAATAGTCAACAGAATTGTCAAGACTACTCCTATTACTACTAAATAAACTCCAATGTCAAAAAATAAGGCTGTACCTACTGAACCAATTACAGCTACCTTATCCGCAAACCACACTCCTGTCATAAAAGGTTGTCCTAATAATACAGGTAAAAATCCACTGATAAAAGAAAGTGTCAACCCTATAGGAATAAGTGTTCGAGGTGGTACCTGAAACAGTCTTAAAGTTCTCCTAGTCGTGTAGGCAAAAGAATGTAAGACAAAGGCAATCGATGCAATCAATCCTCCTACAAATCCTCCTCCTGACAAGTAGTGTCCTCTTAACAATACGAAAAGAGAAAACAACAACAATAGAGGTAATAAATAGTTAGTCGCTGTTCTAAGAATAGTAGCGTCTAACTTTTTTATATTGTGTTTTGGCTTATTATTCTTCATCGTCTTTATATTTTAACATACTAAACACCCCTAGAGCCGCGATAGAAAGAACTATTCCTTCGATCATCGTATCAAATCCTCTAAAGTCAACTAATATAACGTTTACCACATTCTTACCCTTCGCTAATGTGTATACATTCTCTGCATAATAGCGACTAATATCTTTATCCGCAGGAGACACTAAAGCTTGAAGCGTAATAATAGATATCAAAATACCAAATGATATAGCTATAATAGCATCTCTAAACTGTATCTTACTATTACCCAACTTTAAGAAAGCAGGTAACTTAAACATCACTAATAAGAATAACACTGTAGTAAGTGTATCTATCGCAAACTGAGTCATTCCTAAATCTGGTGCTCCATAAAACACAAAGATCAAACAGATACAGTACCCTACTACTCCTGTAGCAGCTATAGCCGTAAGTCTAGATGCTGTATTAATAGCAAAAACAACTGCTACTACAGTAATTAAAAACACTACTAGCTCATACGTTCTAAACTCAGATAACCCAACAGTATTCACTGATAAAGGCACATCTGCGAATAGCTTATACCCAACAAGCCCTATAAAGAATACAATGATTACAGCGAGATAAGATCTCAAATACCCATTGTGAAATACCCATGTATATCTAAAAGCAAGTTGTCTAAACTTCTCTACTATGAAAGCAATAATATTCTTAGGAGCTATTCCTTCGAATCGCTCTACTACATTCATAGAACTGTTCCAACACTTAAAGCCAAAGTATACAGCAGTACCAAGGACTATAGTAGCTCCACTAAGCAGTAAACTAGTATTCACTCCATGCCAAATTGCCAAAGGCATTTCTACGACTGCACCATTCATAGCGCTGAATGTTGCCAAGATAATTTCTTTATAAGCAATTACAGGAAGTATCCCTAAAAGAAGTGTGAAGAATCCTAATACCACAGGTGGTGCTATCAGTCTCCAATCCGGTTTATGCGAGATACAGTAATCCTTAATAGGAGTACCAAAGAAAGGTTTAATTCCAATTAAAAAACCTGATCCTGTCAAGAACACATTAGTAAAGAACAGTGCCCCTACTAATACCAATGACAAATTATAATCAATATAATGCAATCCACTCTCATAGATAAGTTCTTTACCTATGAATCCAAAAGTAAGAGGTATACCTGCTGAAGATAATGCTGCTATAACTGCAGCCACAGTAAGCAGTGGAAAGTATTTTTTCAGTCCTCTCAATTTAGTGATATCACGTGTGTGCAAAGCATGATCTACAATACCAGTGATTAAGAAGAAAGCTGCTTTATACAATGCGTGAGCTAATACGAATACTGCCATAGCATATAGCGCTATCTCTGTACCTATACCTAGTAAGAATACTAATAATCCTAGTGCTGATATAGTAGAGTAGGCTAATATTCCTTTCATATCTTTTCTAAAGACACTGTGAAATGCTCCATAGGTCATCGTAATACCACCTACCACTAATAAGATAGTACTCCATTCCATCGTTCCTCCAAGTATAGGAGTAAAACGCGCTAATAGATACACCCCCGCTTTTACCATCGTAGCTGAGTGTAAATATGCAGATACTGGTGTAGGTGCTTTCATAGCCCCTGGTAACCAAAAGTGAAAAGGGAATTGTGCAGACTTAGTAAAAGCTGCCAAAAATAAGAATACAATGATTAATAGATAGAAAGGACTATCTTTTAATACATCGCTTTGAGTAAGCAAATCACTAATCGTATAAGTACTGGTTATAGCACCGACAATAACTCCAAAGGACAGTAGGAAGAAACCTCCTAATCCAGTAATAGCTAAAGCCCATAAAGCACTTGCTCTAGACTCTTCTTGTTCATTATTAAACCCAATCAAGAAGAACGAACTTATACTAGTAAGCTCCCAAAAAATAAATAAGGTAATAAGGTTATCAGAAGTAACAACTCCTAACATAGCTCCCATAAAGATAGTAAGGTAGCTCAAAAAACGATGTAGGAGCGGATGCCCTCTTAAATAAGAAGTCGCGTATAAATAAACTAACGTCCCAATTCCTGAAATCAACAATCCAAACAATAGTGATAATCCGTCTATTTTAGAATCTAAGTTAATACCTAAGCTAGGTATCCACTCCGACCTGTATAGTACACTATTCACCCCGTCTTTTACAGAACGTAAAAAAGATAATAGATATAAAAAAATTGAAAATGGAAGTAAGGATATTAATGCAACAAATTTAGTCTGTACTGGTTTCTTAAGTAACAAAATACCAAAACCAAGTACAAAGGTGAGAAAAATTAATGTTAGCATATTTTCTTTATTTCTCTAAATATATATTTTCAGTTTAGGGGTAAATATATACAAAAAAAAATAAAAAACAGCTTCTAACTTGCCGTTATACAACAATTAACGTTAGATTCTTCTCACCTTCATTCTTGCAATTAGGAATAATTAAAAGAATATCCCAATTAAGTATTATCTATTCAACATTTCCCACAATTTATCTTTTAACTCTGTTAACCCTTGGTGAGCTACAGATGAGATAAACATATATGGTACTCCGTCTAGTTCAGCATCTAGCTGTACTTTTAATTCAGATTTTAACTCGTCATCTAACATATCACATTTAGTGATAGCTAATAAACGATCTTTATCCAGCATCTCTGGATTATATCTTCTAAGCTCATCTACTAAGATCTCATATTCCTTCTTGATATCATCTGCATCCGCAGGTACCATAAACAGAAGTGTAGAGTTTCGCTCAATATGTCTTAAGAAGTAGTGACCTAAACCTTTCCCTTCAGCTGCCCCCTCGATAATACCAGGGATATCAGCAATAACGAATGATCTAAAATCTCTATATGATACGATACCTAAGTTAGGCTTAAGCGTCGTAAATGGGTAATCAGCAATCTTAGGTTTAGCAGAAGTAAGTACTGACAGCAATGTAGATTTACCTGCATTAGGGAACCCTACTAATCCTACGTCAGCTAATACTTTTAATTCTAATACGATATCTAGTTCTGCACTAGGCATACCTGGTTGCGCATAACGAGGAGTCTGATTCGTAGAAGATCTAAAGTGCCAGTTACCTAGACCACCTTTACCACCTTCAGCTACGATTCTCTTCTCACCGTGCTCAGTTATTTCGAATAATACTTCACCTGTTTCTTTGTCCTTAACTACAGTTCCTAATGGCACCTCGATAATTTTATCTTCTCCATCAGCTCCTGTACTTCTAGAACTTCCACCATCACCTCCGTGACCGGCTTTAATATGGCGTGCAAATTTAAGGTGAAACAACGTCCATAACCCTTCGTTACCTACAATATAAACATGACCACCACGACCACCATCACCTCCATCAGGTCCACCTTTTTCAATAAACTTTTCTCTGTGTAAGTGTGTAGATCCTCTACCCCCTTTACCAGAAGCTACATATATCTTTACGTAATCGACAAAATTCCCTTCAGTCATTTCCTTTAATTTTTTACTCCATATTGCACCATACAATTGGAATTGGGCGGCAAATGTAATATTTTTTTACTGAATGTTATAGAGTCCTTATATTAAAGTATCTATAACATTACTTAAGCGTCCTGTAATTTCTTCTATAGATCCGATACCATTCACAGCTGTAAACACACCTCTATCCTCATAGAACTTGATTAATGGAGCTGTATTCTCATTGTACTCTCTATATCTATTTCTGATTTTTTCTTCATCTTGATCATCAGCTCTTCCACTAGTTTTACCTCTCTCTAAGATACGTGCTACTAATACTTCATCATCAGCTTCTAATCCTACAGTACCTACAAATTTGATACCTTTCTCTGTCAATAGTTTTTCTAGAGCCTCAGCTTGAGCTATCGTACGTGGGAATCCATCAAATAAGAATCCTGCTTTATCCATATTCTTAGCTACTTCATCTGCTAGCATATTAATAGTAATCGAATCTGGCACTAACTGACCTTTGTCAATAAAGGCTTTTGCTTGTGTACCTAAATCTGTACCATTCTTAATATTATAACGGAATACATCTCCAGTTGATATATGAGTTAAATTGTACTTTCCTTTTAAAAACTCAGCTTGTGTGCCTTTTCCTGCACCTGGTTTTCCAAATAAAACTATTGCAATCATTATCTATTCTTTATTCTGTTAGTCTTTTGTTATTCTTTAATTTGGTATATTTCTGGTATATTTCTACCATGTTTATTGTAGTCCATTCCGTATCCTACAATAAATTTATTCTCTATCTCAAATGCTACGTAATCTAAAGGAATATCTTTCGTATAAGCCTCTGGTTTTAGACATAGCGTACAGATGCGTACTTCTTTTGGACGGTGTTGATCAAATAACTTTTTAAGTGCTACTAAAGTATTTCCAGTATCCACGATGTCCTCAATAATAACGACTCTTCTATCAGTCACATCGATATCTAGTCCTAATAACTGATTTACTTGATTAGTAGATTGTGTTCCGATATAAGAAGCCATCTTCACAAAACTCATTTCACATGAGCCTTCATAGTGCTTCACTAAATCAGAAATAACCATAAACGAACCGTTCAGAACCCCTATAAATACAGGAACATCACCGTTCATGTCTTTCTCTATTTGTTTAGCGATTTCGCTTAATCTAGTATCAATTCGTTCCCTAGATATAAAAGGCACGAATACTTTATCTAATACTTGTATTTCCATTGTGTCGAAGTTGTTCGTAATTTGCAAATATACAAAAAGAATACAGGTTTATTCGTTTCTATGCAAAGGAATTACCCCCAAATTCTAAAAAAACAACTCGCTTTTATTTGATTATTTGTTTTTGTTTTTACCTATAGAAATAAAAAAAACGTAGCGTTATAAAAACGCTACGCCTAAAACAAACTAATTCAATCTAACTCTAAAACCAAAGTTTATAGTTCTATCGTTGAGATTATTTTCACTACTTAAAACGTAATTTTCAATTTCTAAACGAGTCCTTCTTTAACTCGTTCCTAACAAATATAAGTTAATTTTTTTAACTAAAAAATATTTCTTTAATAAAATATTATAGTTTAAAAATACACTAAGTACAATTAAAAACCGTAAAATAAAACAAAAAACATCTTTTTAACGTATAAAACTAAAAATAAATAACAAAATAATCAAAAACACAATTTTGATTAAGCAATTCACTAAAAAGAACCTTTCCACTTTTTTTCTTTCGACAGCTCATACAGATAAATAATATAGAGTAGAATAATAAACTCAATTAATATCAATATCATAGAGTATCTACATAAGTTACGCTTATAAAAAACACATTAAACCGCCTCCTCATCTAGCTATAACACGTAAGATCAAAACACTATTATCTCCCCTTTCTAGTCTATATTGGGAAATCACACAGATTTAAAAGTAATTACACATCCTATCCCGGAACTTACTCCGTCTAAGATTCTTCTATGATGACTTTAGAGTTCTTTTAGAAAAAGGCTCTCCTCTAGAGCAAATAGGGAGAATCTTAGAATAATCCTCGAAGAATCTATTACGAACACCCATAAATACTGGCCTTAAAGCCATATTAAAATAATACTCAAAACGAGAACAAAACACACAAATTATTAATAACCAATAAAATACAATAAAAACTAAACTCAATATAATCAAAAAAAGTAGTTCACTTTTTTCAAAAGAGGGCCTAAACAGGCTACCTATTTCACTAAAAAAATAAAAAACAGGAGTAAAACATCTGTTTTATCCTACCATTTTCGCTCCTATTACCCCTTAAAAAGAAAAAAGGATTTACTTTTTCTTTTCTAACATTCTAATCATTTACTAGACAATATTAGTATGTAATGATCATTAGTTTATCCCATCATTAATAACTGTCCTTCAACAGAAGTTGATTAATCCTGTAAGACTAAAAAGCAATACTATTTATTTTAGATAATTTTAAATTATCTTTGTGCGATAACAATACAACTACACAATGAATTACTTTTCTACTGATTTCCGTTTGGGAATATTAGGAGGAGGTCAATTAGGTAAAATGCTCCTATATGACACTCGCAAATTTGACATCGCGACGAATGTACTAGATCCTAGTAAAGATGCTCCTGCTCAATATGGAGCTCATCAATTCTTTCAAGGAGATTTAATGGATTTCGAAACAGTATATCGCTTCGGTAAAACCGTAGATGTACTGACTATCGAAATAGAGAATGTGAACTTAGATGCACTTGATAAGTTAGAAGAGGAAGGTCTTAAAGTATTCCCTTCTCCAAAAACACTTCGCTTAATCCAAAACAAAGGAAATCAAAAAGATTTTTACACTACGCATAATATCCCGACTGCTCCATATAAGAGATTTAAGGATATAGAATCATTAATCCAGGCAGCTAAAGCTAACGAGGTAAACTTGCCTTTCGTATGGAAGTCAGCACAATTTGGATATGATGGTAATGGTGTGAAAGTAGTTCGTTCGATTGCTGATTTAGACACATTGCCTAATGTAGAATGTATTGCTGAAGTAATGGTTCCATTCAAAAATGAATTGGCTGTTATTGTAGCTCGTTCTGCAAATGGAGAGATCAAGACTTATCCTGTAGTAGAAATGGAGTTTCACCCAGAAGCTAACCAAGTGGAGTATGTGATCTGCCCTGCTCGTATAGATGCAACTGTAGCTGATAAAGCAAGAGCTATCGCTCTTCAGGTGTCTGAGAAATTTAACCACGTAGGTCTATTAGCAGTAGAAATGTTCCAGACGCAAGACGATGAAGTACTAGTAAACGAAGTTGCTCCTCGTCCACATAATTCTGGGCATTACTCTATAGAGGCTAGTTATACTTCTCAATTCGAACAGCATGTACGCGCTATCTTAGGATTGCCTTTAGGTAACACAGATAGTAAAGTAGCAGGTATTATGGTAAACTTAGTAGGTGCTGAAGGATATACAGGTCAAGTATTCTATGAAGGTATGGAAGAAATCTTAGCAATAGATGGAGTAACTCCTCATATCTATGGCAAGAGAGAGACTAGACCTTTCCGCAAGATGGGACACGTAACTATCGTAAATAGCGATATGACTGAAGCGAGAAAAATAGCTCAACAGGTAAAAGAAACAATCAAAGTAATCAGCAAATAAATTATGAAAATAGCAGTAGTTATGGGCAGCGTATCTGATATGCCTGTCATGCAAGATGCAATCAATATTATCAAAGAATTCGGTGTAGAAGTAGAAGTGGATATCGTATCTGCTCACAGAACACCTGAGAAATTAGTAGATTTCTCTTCTAACGCTCATAAGCGTGGTATCAATGTGATTATCGCTGGAGCTGGCGGAGCAGCACACTTACCAGGTATGGTAGCGTCTATGTCTCCTCTACCTGTTATCGGAGTGCCAGTTAAGTCTAGCAACTCTATCGATGGATGGGACAGTGTACTATCTATCTTACAGATGCCAGGTGGTGTACCAGTAGCTACAGTAGCGCTTAATGGTGCTAAAAATGCAGGTCTACTAGCTCTACAGATCTTAGGTAGTCAGAACGAAGAACTACTTAATAAGATGGTAGAGTATAAAAACGGATTAAGAGAAGCTGTACTAAAAGCAGCAGAGTCTATAAAATAACAAAGGATGCCCGATGGGCATCCTTTTATTTTTTTTATGATTACACTATCTGATATAGCTTGAGTGACACGGTTAATAAACCGTCTCTACATTGACATACGAAACCATGTACAGACTGTTCCTTCAAACATTACTCATTGTTAATTACAAAAACAGGCTATGTTGACATCCAGTAAGTATATCTCTGACTATTCTGCTAATATGAGAATCATTACTTACACCTTTCATTCCTAAATAAGGCAAACTCTGTATAACCTCATCCTTACCTTGAAACACTAATTCACTACACAGGTTACTTATCTCTAAGTGATCAGAATCTGTTAGTGCTATCCCTTCTTTTACTTTAAACCAAGTAGACTCTGTTAAAGAATAAAAAGCTGCTTTACGCGTATCAAAGGCAGTATTTAACTTAGCTAATAATGCTGTCTGAAACTGTTCATAAGCACCTCCCTTTAATTGTTCAAAATACTGAGCTACCTCATCAAGATAATGTCGCTGCATACCTAATTGATTTACTGCAAGGGTAAACTTAGCGAATGGATAAAAAGGAAACTGATACAACGGGGTATCTATAGTACATGCTTCACTAGTGATACTAAAGCTACGCGTTTTAGATACTCGCAATTCCTTAGCTTCGATAGTATGACTACCTGTAGCTATAAGTCCTAATGTATTCCAGCTATCTTTAGTAGTCACTTCTGAAGGTAAGAAAAAGAAAGATTTATAAATAGGCTTACCTTCTGTATCGAGTTGTAACTCTCCATTTATCTTAATGTGACAATTAACTGTGAATACTGTACAGTGGTGCAATCCAGTAACAATATCCCATGAGCCATTCACGATATAATACTCTCCTTCTTCTGTAGCTACACCGCTTACTTTACCACTTCCTCCAAAACATACTTTCTTATTACTAAATATCTTTTCGCTTTCTTCTGGATCAATAAAACCCACGAACATATTAGCTCCACTACACAATGTAACTGTCCATCCTAAGCTACCATCTATACACGCTAACTGTTCTTCTAGCCTTAAGGCCTCGATAAAGTCAAGTTCTAATCCATTATATTTCTTAGGTACAAATATATTAAAGAGGTTATTATTATAAAGCACCTCTAGTTGCTGATCTGTAAGATGTCCAAGTTTCTCAGCTTTACTTATATCACCTTTAAGTATCGCTATATCTGCGTCACTTATATACTGTTTCATATTGGGTTGTTTTGTTGTTTTACAAAGCTAACTTATTAAAACAAAAAAGACCTCATTAGTTATACTAACAAGGCCTCTTCTTTATAACAAACTTCTTATTCTAAACTTTCTGGTAGCAATAAACTAAACTGACTAGCGGTAAGAATATCACATACGATCCGATTCATCTCCGTAGTGTAGTTCATCGCATTCATTCCTAAATAAGGTAATACTTTCATAATAGAGTTACGTCCTTTATAGACTAACTTCTTACACATGGATTCTATCTCTGCTGTTGTTTCTGCGGATAAATAACCATTCAATATAATCTCATCACAAGATGCTTTAGCCACTTTATAGAAGACTTCTCTACGCTTTAAGAACTTCTCTTCATAAGTATAGAATATCTCTTCTTTAAACTCAAAATACTTATTGTATAAATCACCTTTAAAATACTTGCGCAACTCATCCATAAAGTGTTCCTGCATTCCTAAGTGATTAGCTGTTAATGTCAATAGTGCAAATGACATAAAGGGATAGTAATAAGTGGGTTCATTAATCACTGGATGCTCACTGTTAATCTCAAAGGTACGATTAGCATTTACTCTAAAGTCTTTTAGCTTCACGCTATGACTTGCTGTAGCTTTTAGTCCAATAGATTTCCAGTCTTCAATTACAGTAACTTCTTTTGGAAAGAAAAAGAACGTTTTAAAGTATGGTGTGCCATCTTGGTTATACAGTAACTCTCCTTTATCTTCTATATGACAATTAAGGGTTAATACTGTACAATGTGGTAAACCTACTATATAATCCCAAACTCCATTAACGATATAACCATCTTTACTCACTCTAGCCACTCCGTCTATCTGAGCACTTCCTCCAAAACAGACCTTCTTATCCTGAAAGATCATCTTAGCCATAAACGTATCTAGGTACCCTACAAACATATTAGCGCCAGAACACATAGTGACTGTCCATCCAAGACTACCATCTATTCTAGCTAGTTGTTCCTCTATTTCTAAGGCTTCGATTAGGCTTAATCCCAGTCCTCCTAAATCTTTAGGCACAAACATATTGAATAACTTATGCTTATAAATTATTTCTAACTGCTGTTCTGTTAAGGTTCCTAATTCATTAGACTTACATACCTCACTTTTTAGAATTGCTAAATCCTCTGATGTCATTTCGAACATAATACATTGATTTATTACACATTATAACAAACATATCAAATATTAATCTTATTAATATGTGATTATTCTCAATTAGTGCAAAAAACATTCCACACTCGTTATTTCTATATCTTATTTTACAATATTCTTTCACTTTCCACTAATACTCTAGGCTCAGAGCAATTCTAAAACTGAGAAAAGAGATAATTGGCTAAATTTTAAATAGACTGTAACACCCCTTTGTTTAAAAAAACTTACTTTTATAGTATTATATAAATAGAGAAATTATACAAATATGTCTGCATTAAACAATCCATTTAACACAGTACACGGCACTGCGCCATTTACACAGATTAAAACGGAAGACTATATTCCTGCTTTTCAAAAAGCAATACAAGACACAAAAAATGAAATAGAAGCTATTACTTCTAATACTGATATACCTACATTCGAAAATACTTTAGAGGCTCTTGCTTATTCAGGTATGGAATTAGACATATTGTCTAATATATTCTTTAACCTCAACTCTGCTGAAACAAATGACGAGATGCAAAAAATAGCACAGGAAGTAGCTCCTATGTTATCTGCATTGAGCAATGATATTTCCTTAAACGAAGAGTTGTTTAAACGCGTTAAAGCTGTATACGAACAAAAAGATAACCTAAACCTTACTACAGAACAAGAAACACTGTTGACAAAGAACTATAAAAGCTTTGTAAGAAATGGTGCTTTATTATCTGAAGACAAGAAAGAACGCTTAAGAGCTATTGATGCAGAATTATCTACTACTGCTTTGAAGTTCGGAGAGAATGTATTAGCAGAAACTCATAAATATCAATTACATATCACTTCTGAACAAGACTTAGCAGGACTACCTGAAGGGGCTATCGAAGAAGCTAAAGCATTAGCTGAACAAGAAGGTAAAGAGGGTTGGATATTCACATTGGATTATCCAAGCTATATTCCTTTTATGACGTATGCTGATAATCGTGAGTTGCGTAAAGAAATGGCTATTGCAGGAGGTAAAAAAGCATTCCAAGACAATGAGCACAACAATGAAGCTAACGTTTTAAACATAGTAAACTTACGCCATGAGAGAGCTAATCTATTAGGATATGCTACACATGCTCACTTTGTATTGGAAGAGCGTATGGCACAAAGTCCTGATAAAGTAAATGCTTTCTTAGAAGAGTTATTAGCAAAGGCTAAACCTGCAGCAGATAAAGAGTTTGCTGAGTTAGCTGCTTTTGCTAAGAAAACAGATAATATAGATCAGTTAGAGAAATGGGATGGCTCGTACTACTCTGAGAAGTTAAAACAAGAACGTTTTAGTTTAGACGACGAGTTATTAAAACCATACTTCCAATTAGAGAATGTATTAGATGGTGCTTACCAAGTAGCGAATAAGCTATATGGATTAGTATTCACTGAAGTACACAATATAGAAAAGTATCACGCTGATGTACGTACGTTCGAAGTAACGAATGAAGCTGGTGAGTTTATCGCTGTGTTCTACACTGACTTCTTCCCTCGTAAAGGAAAGAGAAATGGTGCTTGGATGACTTCATTCAAAAACCAATATATCAAAGATGGAATAAACGAGAGACCACATATCTCTATCGTGTGTAACTTCACTAAGCCTACTGCAACTAAACCTTCGTTACTTACATTTAACGAAGTGACTACTTTATTCCACGAGTTTGGACATGCATTACACGGTATGTTGGCCAACACGACTTACCCATCTCTATCAGGTACTAATGTATATTGGGACTTCGTAGAGTTGCCAAGTCAAGTGATGGAGAACTGGTGTTACGAGAAAGAAGCTTTAGAGCTATTCGCTAAGCACTACCAAACAGGAGAGACTATTCCTATGGAGTTAGTAGAAAAAATCAAAGAGAGCGCAAGCTTCTTAGAAGGATTAGCTACTGTTCGTCAGTTGAGCTTTGGTTTATTAGATATGGGATGGCATGGACAAGATCCTACTACTATTACAAGTCTAAAAGACTTCGAGACAAAACAGTTCCAATCTACACAGCAATATCCTGATGTAAAAGAGAATGCTATGAGTACTTCATTCTCACATATCTTCCAAGGAGGATACTCTTCTGGATACTATAGTTACAAATGGGCAGAGGTATTAGATGCAGATGCTTTTGCTTATTTTAAAGCTAATGGTATCTTTAATAAAGAGGTAGCTACGAAGTTTAAAGATAATGTACTGTCTCAAGGAGGTACAGATCATCCAATGACATTGTACAAGAAATTCAGAGGTCAAGAACCTAGTCCTGATGCTTTACTGAAAAGAGCAGGATTGTTATAAAAACAAAGAAGCCCATTGCGATGCAATGGGCTTCTTTTATTTTGGGGACTTGTATCTAAATATTTTATCTCTACACGTCTATATTGTGGTTACCATCTCTACATTCCAATATTATGGTTACTGGGTGGTAGACGCAAAGTGTTGCGTCTCTACAGAAAACACTCTTCGTTATAAACGTAAGCATCAAGTGTGATTGGCATCTTATTAGCTTCTTTAAGGTCATTTTGAGCTTCGTTATACTTATCTACCTCTGAAGCTGCTTTAGGGTCTTTAATAGTACCTAATAAGTCTTTAATACGATCTAATTCGCGTTGTTGATCTGCTTTAAGATACCCAACAGCCACTTCACATACTTCTTTAAATGTTTTACCTCCTACCTGTTTTAAGAAAGCAGCATCTGTCTTATCATTGTCGATACCATCTTCTGCATCATAGATAATATTATAGTTACCTATAATCTGTATTGCTTTTTGTAAACGCCATTGATCATCATCTCCTAAAGATACCATCATTTTATCTTCAGATTCAGCGTATGCATCCATATTCTCTGCAGACAATCTCAATTCTTTAGTCTCAGTTTGTTCAGCTGGTGCTTCTACTTTTGTATCTTCTACCACTACTGGCGTTTCTACTTGTTTGTCTTTACAACTAACTGTAAGAAGAGCCACTGCAAATATTGTTAAGCTTAATTTTTTCATATTTATACGTAAAGGAACAAATGTAAAACCTAAAACACCAATTATACAATAGCCATAATCAGCTAATTTTCTCACTTACATTCAATAGTACTATACAAAAAAGGGAAGGTAATACTACCCTCCCTTCGAATCAAAACAAAACCACTATAATTAATATAGTCTCTTTACTTATTATGAAAAAACTTATTATGATAAGTCACCAAACTTCCCAGAGTTAAAGTCCTCTACTGCTGCTACAAGTTCATCTGTTGTATTCATTACAAATGGCCCGTAGTGAGCAATAGGTTCGTTTAAAGGTTCTCCAGATATAATCAATACTACCGCATCTTTAGTTACCTCAACAGTAAACTCCTCTCCCTCTCTATCCATATGTGCTACATAATCTGTAGCTACAGTAGTTCCGTTTACTTTAACTTCTCCTTCTAGTACCAGTAACAAAGTTGTATATCCGCTTGGGAAAGCAAACTTAGTTTCTAATCCAGCTTTTGCTTTTAGGTTGTACATATGGATTGGTGAGAATGTTGACGCACTACCTTTAGTTCCATTATAATCACCAGCTATAACTTCTACTAGCCCCATATCATTCTCTAACAAATGTTTTGCCATCGTTTTATTCTCAATAGCTTGATATTTAGCAGGGCCTTTTTTATCTTCTCTTTTTAAATTCACCCATAGCTGAACCATTTGGAACTCTCCTCCTGTTTTACTCCACTCTGTTTCATGAAACTCTTTGTGTAACACTCCAGACGCTGCAGTCATCCATTGTACATCACCTTCACCGATAACTCCTCCACCTCCACTACTATCTCCGTGCTCTACACGTCCTTTATATGCAATAGTTACAGTCTCAAAACCTTTATGAGGGTGAACACCTACTCCTCTTGGTATCTCTGATGGTCCAAACTCATATTTAGAATTGTAATCTAGCATAATGAAAGGATCCATTTGTTTCATATCCATATTAGGCATACTTGGAATAAAGTTATGCACTCTAAAACCATCTCCTACAAAATGTGCTGGTTGTGGTTTTACGATCTGTTTTATGTTTCTTGTTTTCATAGTTGTAATATTTTATACTTCAAAATTACAACCACTTACCCCCAAACACACTTAATCTACAACAAGAAGTAAGAGTACAAAAAAAGAGGCTTACCTAAGTAAACCTCTTCTTGAATTATAGTTATAAACTAGTTTTTAATCTCTACTCTCATCCCTTCACTATGAGCACTAAGCTCTGGCGCGTACATACTTTGCATTGTTGTAATCCCGTTTGAGAAATTACCACTTACATTTGCTCGTAAGTCATACTCGAATACATAACTACCTTTTCTCAATCTAGAGATAAAGAAATTAGTAGATGCATCTCTTGTTTCTTCATAGTAACCAAACTCTCCTTTCCATCTATAACCTGAAAGTACATTCGTTGGTTCTAATCCACTTGCACGCATATCTTTTAGATGTACATAGTCCATATCTCTATCAACATTAATCTCTAGACGTACAGTAACTACATCACCTACTTTCACAGGTGTCTCCTTTGTAATCTCGCGTAATACCTGACCTTTGTCTGTATTTGCTTTTACATAAAGCTTCTTGTTCATCTTAATACCAGTCTCTGCAGCATTAATAGCATCTAAATTCTCAAAATACTGCCAGTACATTGCCCCATAAGCGATACCAGGAGAAGTCTTCGTTAGTTCTACAACGCCTTTCTTCGCTGTCATCTCTGCTTTTGACCAATTCTGCTTGATATAACCACTTCCCATCTGAGCAGTCTCAGTCGTATTAATAGGATAACCTCCCACTTTTACTTCTATTCCCTTCTCAGTATCCATCCAAGACTTACCTGTGTTTAATAAAGCATATACTGCCTTTGTCGTTGACTTAATAGATGCCCATCCACTAGTTTGTTTATTTTTAAGTAACCATACCTTCATTTGCTCAATAGCAGTCGAATATTTCTCTTGATCTACTTCATTAGCAGCCTCTATAATAGCCACCTGAGTTTCTACAGGAGCCTGATACCATAACCAGCCTGCTGTATTATTTTTCCAGTACATTCCCATTTCATCTGACTGTACAGCTGTTTCTAGCAAGCCTTTTACAATATTATCTGCTGTTTTTTGTACACCAAATCTTTTTGCTATTACCGCACGCATAGCGTCTTGATATAGATTATTAGAAGGTTTCTCACTCTCTATACTCTTGCGAATAGCTGTAATCATAGGAGAATACTTCTCATTAATACCATACTCCCCAATAAAGAAACTACGTGTATATAGATAATGAGTACCTATACTTGTTACCTTTCCTTTCTCTCCGAATTTAGCTTGTTCTACAAAAGAATTATACTGCGCTTGATCCATATATTCAATAGCCTGGTTCAGCATAGTCTTATAACCTGAGTTTATATGTAAGATGTTATCTAATACTCCCATTCTTCTAAGTGTACCAAACCCTTCTACAATAGACTGCGTCATATAAATATCTGACTTACCTCCCTTAAACCAAGAGAATCCACCATCTGCATTTTGTAAATCAGTCAACTTATTTAATGAATTACTTAACTCATTCTGCATTGTATTCAAGTCAAATAGAACAGCCATACGTTTCATTTGTTCTACTTCATTTGCTGCTTCTCTCACCCAAGGAGTTTCTGCTAATAGTATGTTTTTTAGTTCTTGATTTTGTTCCAATTTAGAAGCTACTTCTCCTTTTACATTCCATTGATCAAATACAGTTTTAATCTTAGGATTGTCATTTAGTATTTTAGTAGCTACAGCATTAGCGAATACTCTACCAAATACCTGTTCTGAAGAATCGTAAACAGACTCTTGTAAGTAAGGTAAAGCAAATACAGCATTCCATATTGGATTAGTTGTTAGCTCTAATGTTAACTTGTGATTTTGAAGTGTATTGCTACTATTCTTCTCATAGTCTTTAAAAGTAAACTGTTTGTTTTGTCCTTCTTTTACATAAATAGGCATTGTTTCTGTCACTAGTATTCTATTAGAAAGTACTGGTACTACAGATTCTTCTCCATCACTGTAATTATCAGACACAGCCACTACTCTACACGATACCACTTCTACACCAGTAGGCACTTCTATATCCCAATTAACTGCACTTGATTCATCTTTATTCACAGAGAAGTCCACAACTTTCTCTACTAGCAGTTCATTGCTATACGCATTATGAAATTGTAGAGTCGCCTTTCCTTTTCTCGTTACATCAGACAAGTTAACTACTTTAGTTGATAAGGTTAGTTTATCTCCTTCACGTAAAAAACGAGGTAAATTAGGAATAACCATTAGTTCTTTTTGAGTAACAATAGACTTCTCAGCGTAAGCTTGCTCTAAGTTCTTGGTATGAGCTACAGCCATAAACTTCCACTTAGTCAATGCCTCAGGCATGGTGAACTCAAACTTCACATCACCATTCTCATCTGTCTTTAACGTTGGATAGAAGAATGCAGTCTCACGTAGGTTTTTACGTACAGGTGTAACATTATTAGTCTCTGCTTTACTTCCTACTCCATCTGCCTGTAGATCTCCTTTGCTGCTTTCCATTTCAGGAGCACCTGCCATCGGAACGTCAGCAACCCTATTAAGTTCTTCTTCCATCATAACAGCTTTTCCTTTCATTCTAGCACTTGATCCATATAATACTCCATATCCACCAAATATATTAAACCCATAGGTGTTTAATACCATTGGCCTATCAATTGCAAAAGCCGTTGATCTATCATATTCTGCACTAACCAAAGATCTAAAATATGTAGTACTACTTACTGTAGAGAAGTCATACTTCCCTATTGTAGATAATCCATAATAATACTTTGGTATTACTAACTCCTTATTTAGATTATGAGGCATGAATTGATCCAAAGATTCATCATACATAGTAGCCAATAACTCTGCTTGTACCTGCTCTTTCCCTTCTCCCTTAACCTTTAATGACCATTTTTCTTTTGCTCCAGGTTCTACCTTATCTCTAAACGATTCAATTACTAACTGTAATTTACTCTCTTCTCCTTTTAGTGCTACTTCATGACCATATTGTGCAACGATATTGTGCTTTAATGCCAAGGCAGATACAGTTACTTTCTTATAATCTTGCTTGATAGATATATCCAGATTACTTCCCTTCTTACCTACCTTCATTACTTTTTTAGTCAGAATCTTACCATTAGCTTGAACTTCAACATAAACATAAGTGTTATCCTCTGCACTTCTAACTTCTATGGTAGCCTTGTCTCCTGCTTGATATGTTTTTTGTTTCGTTTTAAGCTCTACTAATACTGAGCTAACTTCTTTTAATTCTTCATTTCTAAAAACAATCTTTTTCTCAACTTCATTTTTAACTCCATTCTCTAAAACATATCCTTTAATCATATAATCCCCTGAAGGTAAGTCCTTAGCTCCTTCATAGGTAATCTTGCTATTCTTAGCTGTATCAAATGAAGTATTAAATACAGATGCGCCCTCTTTCCACTTATCAGAATCTGCTTCATCTCCATACGTTAAGTTAGGGAATAGCGCTACGAACTCTGCATAATTATACAATTGATAATCTCCTTCGTTCAGATTAAACTTATCTGTGATACGTTTAGACGTAGGCGCTATTAATGGATAGATTGTTAACTCTCCTTGAGATGGGTAGTCCACTCCATTTAAGTTCTTTGTACTAACCGAGAAATTACTTAACTCCTTAGCAGAAGTTACTACTGGTAATTCTATAGCTAATTCTATATTCTTTTCTCCGACTACCACTGTCTGAGTACTACTATGTGTCTCTCCATTCTGATCTATTACATCTGCATAGATATTATAACTGAATGTACGTGCAAGTGTAGAAACACTCCCCTCTTTTGGTAAAGCTGTGAATTTCACTGTAAAATTTCCAGAAGCATCCGTAACTGTTTCGCCCTGTGTCATCGTCTCCGGCCTATCATAGTGATATGGAAAACTAGGCCCACATATCCAACGTGGCCATATCTCCTGACGTTCTACTCTATAAACAACTTTAGCATTATCAATATTACTACCTAAAAATGCTTTTGCTTTTCCAGTAATTTCTACTTCTTCATTTAATTTATAAATAGCCTTCGGCTCATCAAATACAACTTCAAACTTAGGTCGTTTATATTCTTCTACTAAGACATTATGCCAACCTACATTAGTCTCATTTATTTTTACTTCTATCTCATAGTTTCCTAATCGACCATTAGCAGGTAATACAAATTGCCCATTTACTGAGCCAAATTCATTAGTCATTAGTTCTTGTTTGCTAACTTCATTGCCATTTGCATCGCTTAACACCACAGTCACTTTAGCCTTAGCAAATACTTGCTCTGACAATTTTGTTTTCTTTCCAACTATAGATTTAAAGTACAAGACTTGGGAAGGACGATAAATTGCTCTATCTGTTAGAATAGTTGCTTTATATGTAACCTCATCCTCATTAGCACTATTATTATAATACGTTGATACATAAGGAGAATAATACACTTTCTCATCCTTTATATTCATAAATAGATAACTACCTAATTTCGAAACGTCTATTGTAGCATCTCCATTAGAATCTGTAGTAATTACAGTTTCCCAATAATTACTATTATCTCTTCGTTCACTCTCATTAGAAATATGAATCTTCGTATTACTTAAAGGTTTCCCTGATTTGCGATCATATGCTCTTAATTTACCTTGGTTAACCACAATCACATTAGGAGTCACATTGATATGGCTAATTTGCACATCACTAGCATTTTCTTTTATTTGATCAAAAGGAACACTAGAGAATACAACATAGTATCTTCCTGCTGCTAATGGTTTTAGAGCAGCTATAGTTCTATGCATTTCATAATCCTTAAACTCTCCAAGTTTTAATTCATACGAAGTTACAGTAGGCATTTCTTTCTCTAAAGCATAGTACCCCTTATCTTCAAATGAATAAAACTCATCTACTTCCTTAGAAGCATTTGTATTCTTTAATATTTTGACATATACTTTATCTGTGTTTTGGTGACCTATGCTCACTGGTATAGCTTGCTCATCTAACACGTATTCATTCACACTATAATTAAGACGTATTCCTTCTGCATATTTCTTTTCAGCTAGTAGATTCTCTGCAGTCTTCGTTCCAGGAAATAGTTGAATAGCTTTATCGATAAAAGTAATTAGTTCTATTCCTTTTAAATATTTAGCATATCCCTCGTATAAGAAAGGTTCTTTAGGATAGTCTTTTAGAAGGGAAGCATATTTTTCTTTAATGACTTCACTATCACCATTAGATGCAGTTAAATACATTTCGATGTAAACATACATTGCTTGATCTCCTGTAGCCAGCACATCTTTCAGCAATTCAGTTTGGAGTTGTTCTCTTTTTTCTTTTACTGCTTTTCGCTCTTGATCAGTCAGGTTAAACGAATTGTGCTGTAAATTCTCAATATAGTTCAGACGCAGTGCATCATAGACTGTAAACTTCTTCCAGTCTATCGTTAAATTAGATGCTGACAGATAGAATACATCTGCCCATCCACCGATAACAGCAGTCTTATCTCTAGCTGCTATAGTCAATCCTCTCTGATAATACTTATCTATCTCTCTTTTAAAATCTTCTTCAGTCCAATATTCTATAGAAGCTTTTGCTCCACCTTCTACAGATGTACGTCCTCTTAATTTGTACTTATTAGCTGTATAGTACATATTGTATATCTCAGCGATATAAGTATCTAATATAGCTTTACTAGTTCCTGTTGTCTTATTACTTTCGGCTATAAACAAATCTAAGACTGTATTGACGTCAAACTTATTATCCTCCTCTATCAGAATATTAATCTTTGCCTCATAGAACATTGCCTTCATCATACTAGAATAATCTTTATTCTTTTTAGATAGAAGCAATACTTCCTTCACATTTGGGAGCATACTTTTTACCTCAGCATTCTCCTCTTGTTTATGTATTATGTTCCACAATTCTTGTATACGCCCATTAGAACTCTGCCCAAAGCCTACTATGGGTGCAAGAATCATCAGATACAAACCAATTTTTTTCATATATATAGCCCTTTTATTTACTATTCTTAAATTACTTAAAAGTATTCAAAATCTCTTTTAATAGTAGCAAGGTAGAAATAAAATATTTAGCATAAACATTAAGTGATTAATATGACCTCTTTTGAGTCATCTAGTCCATTTATTGACTTTGACTCATCCCTACTATATAAACATATCTTAACACTATAGTTATAAAAATTACATATATCAAAACACAATACAACTCTAAGTTATACAATTCAAATATTTGCCAACCTTTATATAACCTACGCTTGACAAATACATAACACTAATCATTAGGCCTTATCCTGTAATCACAGTTTCTTTGACACAAATAAAAACTATAAAAAATGAAACGAATTATCTTAAGTTTAGCTCTAGGGTTTATGCTATTCTCTTGTTCAAGTGATGACAACAATAAAGAGGAGAATAAAGAAAACAAAAAATACCAAACAGAGAATGTTGTTCTATTAGTAATCGATGGACCTAGAATAACAGAAACTTGGCAAGAGAAAAATCAAGTACATATACCTAATCGCGTAGCTTTACTTAAAGAAGGTGTCTACATCAGTAACTTTAGAAATAATGGATTAACCAATACTAATGCTGGGCATACAGCTCTTATCACTGGAGTATATGACAGTATCAAAAACAATGGTAAAGAACTACCTACTAATCCTTCGGTACTTCAACAATGGCTTAAACACAGTAAGAAGGATAATAGTAAAGCTTGGGTTATCGTATCTAAAGACAAACTAGAGGTATTAAACAATACAAAGAACAAAGAGTGGAATGGAAAATATATGCCTAAAGCGGATGCTGGTATATCAGGGAACCCTTCTGGATATAGAGAAGATGCGGTAACGATAGCTAACTTTAAAGAGGTAATCAAGAAAGACAAACCAAATGTAGTAGTAATCAACCTAAAAGATGTAGATAGCTATGGACACGCGAATAAGTGGAACGAATATATCCAAGCAATAAAAACAACTGATCAAAGCATCAAAGACATTTGGGATTTCTTACAATCTCAACCAGAATACAAAGGAAAGACAACATTAATGGTCTCTAATGACCACGGTCGTCACTCTGATGGTATTAAGGACAGCTTCGTTAACCATGGTGATGCTTGTATAGGATGCCGTCATATAGAATTCTTCGCTATGGGGCCAGACTTTAAGAAAAATGCTGTTATCGCAACAGGTAGTTATGAACAAATAGACGTAGCTAATACAATGGCTGAACTATTAGGAGTAAAACTAGAGTACAGCAAAGGAAAAGTAATCAAAGATATCTTTAAATAATTTATACAAACCGTAATTTACCAATAAAGGCCTGTGATAGTTATCACAGGCCTTTATTATATATATCGAATATGTATATTACCATTCGTTAAACTCGTAATTCTCACTAAAAGACAAATCAAAATACTCATACTGCTTTTTGATTAACTCAATACATTCAGCTGTAGTAGCTTCTTTCTGGTAAGAACCTTGTCTTAAGACTTTCGGAATATCTACTAACCAGATATCATCTCTTAACCAGGCAAACTGAAGTGTATCTTCTCCTTTAAAAATCCCCAAGAAGTTATCCTCTATTTTTGTCAATTTAGTAAAGTACTCTATCGTCTCTGATTCGCTACACACAATAGATTCTTCCCCTTCTGCCCCCATATCAGTATGAGGGTCGTAATAAAACATTTTTATCATAGCTTTCTTTTTAGCAAGTCTAAATGTAGTACAACTTATTGAAGATCTATACAAAAATCAGCTATATACTTTACTTATCTCCATTTCATAGGAAAACCAGTAGTAGGCTGCCCTATAAAATTTCTATTAGGTATAGCTGGTTTCGGGAAAGCGTCAAAGTTTAATGGAATAGCATATACTTTATAACTCTTGATATATTCTTTCTTCAATACTCCGTCTCTCCTAATAGATATTTCTTTTGTTTCCCCCATGTTCAAAGAAAATCTACTTGTAGTCACCTTTTCATTATTAATAGTAATTGCCTCTACATATCCTTGCATCACAGTGTTTACCTTAGATTTTACTTTAAAATAAAAGTGAGTATATTCTTTACGTTCTCTATTCTCTACAGAATTACCAGTATACTGAACACTAATGTCTCTAGAGTTTTCTGGCAAATCTTCTTTAGAACATCCTACAACAAAAATCATGACTAACACCATGATAACCAAACTTATATTTTTCATTTTATTATTATTTTAGAATGCCAAAGTAAAATAAAATCAATTATAGTATATACCATAAAAACAGTATTTAACCAAAATGAAAAATATAAAATAAAAAAATTAAGATAAAAAAACACACTTTACTATTAAATAACTTTTTTTACAATTCTAAATACTAGAAACTAAAAAACAAAAGGAGCTATATAGCTCCTTTTAGTAATAAGTAAGTAATAATAAAGTTTATAGTTTTGGAAACACCGGCTCTGTAATTACTCTAGCAGGTCTGGTATATATTTTTTGACTTTTGATATAATTAGTGTCTTCTATTCTTCCTTCTACTAACACCTCCACTTTAATCGTCTTATTAGGTGCAATAGTAAAATACTCTGATTGCACTTTATCTCCCTTAATTGTTACCAATTCTAAACGCCCATCTAATGGAGTAAGCGCATTAGACCTAACATTATAATTAAAGCTAGTGTATTCTTTAAGAGATTTATGTGCCACAGTAGTATTAATAAACTCTGCTTTTAAACTTCCTTCGTTACTTCTCATACCATCATCACTAGAAGAACAACTAACAAAGAAACACATCATCAGTACTGTTAAAAATAAGCTTATCTTATTCATATCCTTTTATTTTTATGCAAAGTAAATACATATATTCACAACAAATAAAACTATAACTCATCTTTTAACAAAACAATATAACTTATTATACTAAAAGTATCCTTGCTCATTATGAAAAGGCATTTCTTTAACAACGAACCAAGGCACAAAAAAAAGGATGTTCTTTCGAACATCCTTTTATATATTAATTACTTGTGCGTTTCGGTCCTTTTGATTCAGGCCATTCTTGACGCTCTCCTTTATTATCTAATGGAAGTACTATCTTCTCTCTAGATACCAATTCTTTCTCTTCACTAGCCTTATATGCCATAATAGCGATTAAGATAGCATTGTTCTGTACATCGTCATAAACGATCTTATCAGCTGTATCTCTATTCGTATGCCAAGTATAGTTACCATATCCCCAGCTCAATGAGCTCATCATAAATCCAGGTATATCTTTACTTACGAATGATACGTGATCAGAACCTCCACCTGAAGGTGATCCAGGGAAACTAGTCTTGATCTCTTTCTTGTATTTCTCTGGCACAGCATATAACCAATCCGTGATATACTGGTAAGAGTTTAAGAACCCTTGTCCTGATATATTAGCTACACGTCCAGTACCATTATCTTGGTTAAACACGACTTGTATTTTATTGTGTAATTCTGGGTGATCTGCTACGAAAGCACGCGAACCGTTTAATCCTTGCTCCTCACTTCCCCAGTTACCGATAAGGATAGTACGTTTAGGGTTTGGCAATACTGCTTTTAAGATACGAGCAGCTTCCATCATCGTGATAATTCCTGTACCGTTATCAGTAGCTCCTGTACCACCATCCCAGCTATCTAAGTGAGCTGATAAGATAACATATTCATCTGCTTTCTCTCCACCTTTAAGCTCTGCTATCGTATTATACGTCTTAGCAGTACCTAAATCTTTAGATTGAGCATTCACATTGATACGCGGTTTCTTACCATTCTCTGCTAAGCGGTATAGCATTCCATAGTCTTCTACAGCAATATCAATAGTAGGTACTTTCTTAGTTTCTGCACCGAATATTCTATTTGCTCCCATAATACCTGTCCAGTAAGACATTACTACTCCAGCAGCACCTGCATCTTCTAATACTTTAGGTAATTCTTTAGCTGTATAGCCAGTATTCTTTACACGAGTTGCCCATGCTTTTTCGGCAGTAGCTTTCTCTTCTTTCATTTTAGTATAAGACTCTTCAGTAGCGAAGTTTTGCCATTGGTAATCAGGACGCCCTGTTGGCTGATGCATTGAGATCAATACATACTTCCCCTTTACTGATGGTAGCCAAGCTTCAAACTCAGCCTTAGTCTTAGCATCTACTAACACTACTACTTCTCCATCTACACCACCTTTTTTAGAAGCAGGACTCCATGCTAACTGCATTCCTTCTAGTGATTTAACACGAGGTGCAGTCATTGTGATCTGTGTAGTACCACGTTCCCATGCTTTCCATGTTCCGTATTCCTCATTGCGAGACTCGAACCCCATAGAAGCATATTGATCCTTAACCCAATTATGAGCTTGCATCATCTGTGGTGTCCCTACTAATCTAGGTCCGATTACATCCATTAATTCGAATGCGTAATTTTTTAGTTGTGAATTTGTAGTTCCTTCTTTAACGATAGCATCTACTATAGCATCTTGTTTTTGTGCTAATGATAATGTACTAGATAGCAGTGCTACTCCTAATACACCATTTGCAATCGTCTTAGTGATTGTTGTATTAAATCTCATTATAGTTTGGTGTTTTGTTTAAGAAGGGCAAATTACACATTTAACCCTAATTACCAAACCTATAAATCTCCATTTATACCATAATCACTAGATTATACAAGTAATTTCACAATTATTCATATTCAATACAGCGTGTTTTATAAATATTGGTCTACTTTATTATAAAAGTCACAGTTATTCTACTCATAATACTCATAACTATATCTGCGCTCATTAAATACATTTCTATCTGCTGTATAAGTAGTTTGCTCTTCTACATTACCAAACTTATCAAAAGTCTCGTTCGATATCTCAAACTTATCCTCTTTAGACTCCAATACATCTTTTTGAATAAAAGAATTCTGATAACCACTCTCATCATAAAACCATTTGGTTAAAACATTAGCTTGATCTACCTCTCCTGCTTTCACAATCATCTGCATAGATATCACATTGCCTTCCTTATCACAGACATATTTAATCACGGTACTCATCGCTCTATTTTCAGTATAATGTGTAGTCGATACTAACTCTTTAGGAGAAGACCACTTCTGTGTAGCCTCACTTATCACCTTACCTTCATAATCTAATCCATTTACCTTGCGCAGCTTCCCATTATACTTTTCGTACTTAATCATTCCATTAGTGCTAAACTCTAATAATTCTGTATCTAACTCATTATCTAATGACTCCATAGACACTTTATATCCTAGGCTATCATATAGACTAATCGTCTGAGATACTATATCTGTATCAGGTACACGTGTAAGTACAACCATCTTCTTTACCTTACCTCTCACTCCATCTAACTGCCAATCTGTAGGTGGTGTACTCACTTCTTTTTGACACGACATAAAAGTCAATGCCAACATAAACAACAATATTCTTTTCATTTCTTTTTCTTCAGCTATTTTTACTACTCATAATATTCATAAATAAACTCTTCTGTAACCCTATTTTTTTTCTCTTTATCTTGAACTATTCTTCTAATTATATTGTCTCTCTTATCTCTCTTTTGGATTTCGTACAAGTAATATGATTTCTCTTCTTCATTATCTGACTTACTGCTATAATCAAGGCGTATTAGTTCACCTCCTTCATTATATGTATAGAATATATTTGATACATCTACACTTTCTTCTTCTCCACTCGAAAACTTAGTATAATTCTCTTTGTTTATCAATCTGTATTCTTCATCATAAGTACTTCTACTATAGGAGTCATTTCCTAAAAAACCATAAATAAAAACTTGTTGTCTATCCGCAGTCCAATACTCTCGATCAAAGGTTCGATTACTCATCGTATATTCATTATCTTCTTCTTCACAAGGCAAACTAATAATATATCGCTTATTATCATTATATTCTCTATATATATTCTGATATTCACATATAAGTGAACTTCCATTACCATCAGTATCATATAGTAGGGTTTTAGTTTTAACCCCCTCAGCATTGTATAATACCTCTTCTTTTTTAATAGCTCCATCAGTCCAAGTCCTCACCATAGTCCTCTTCTTCACCTTTCCTTTTAACCCATCCACTTGCCAGTCAGTAGGTACTTGCCCTTGTACTAAAAAAGACATTGTAATAAATAGCAGTAGTAATAGCTTTTTCATAGAGTTTTTATGTTAAAGATACACTTTTATCTAATTATCTATTTCTAAAAGTATTACGAAAAACATTGTCATCTTAATTTCTCACTTCCGATTCTATTATCAATCTGAACAGTTGTATTCATAGTAAAATAAGAGATTAGTAATAATATACATCCAACTTCTACAGCCGATGTTGAAAGCTTACCTTTGCCCAGAATTTTTAATTACAATTTTTTAAAACAATGAAAAACCTTAAAGGAATTCTATTCGCATTGATTTCTTCGGGTACATTTGGTCTGGTGCCTTTGTTCTCCTTACCATTGATACTTCCGAACTTGCGACCAGAAGGAGTGGCTGCTATAGGCATACCGACCATTCTATTTTACCGATTTTTATTTTCATCTGTCACGATGGGTGCAGTATGCTTGTACAAAAAAACAAGTTTAAAAATTTCGATTAAGGATTTAGCAGTCGTCTTTTTCTTGGCGTTATTTTATGCCGCAACAGCCAAGTTTCTAGTAGACGCATACGAATATATAGACAGTGGTCTAGCCACTACGGTACATTTCTTATACCCTATATTCGTAAGTATAGTAATGATCATATTTTATAAAGAAAAGAAGTCACTTGCCCTACTTATCGCATCTGTACTGTCCTTAATAGGTGTAGGTATGATGTGTATACACGGAGAAGCTTCGCCATCACTATTTACAGGACTAGTACTTTCAGCATTGACGATATTCACCTATGGTCTATACATCGTAGGGCTGAACAAATCTAGAATAGCAGATATGAACTTTGACTCGCTAACGTTCTATGTATTATTAATGGGATGTTTGATATTCTTGTTCTATTGTCTATTTACTACAGGAGTAGAACCTATAACTATCCCGAGTGATTGGATGAACTTAATTCTACTAGGAGTATTCGCTACATTTATCTCAGACTTGTGTCTAGTACTAGCTGTGAAACACGCAGGTAGTACCATCACATCTATCCTAGGATCTATGGAACCCGTAGTAGCTGTATTAGTAGGTACTCTGTTCTTCGCAGAACACTTTGACTGGATGTCAGCAGCTGGGTTATTGTTCGTACTAGGGTCTGTAACATTAGTTATCGTAGCAAATAAAAATAAGTAAAGATGATGTATGGTCTAGTCCAAAATCTGCGATAACCATAATAAGATAAAATGAAGGGGGCTGTCTCATAGCAAAATGAGACAGCCTCTACTATTGTGGGATATGCTTTATTGGACACGCAAAGTATTGCGTCTGTACCTTGATATATTGTGTGGATGTGGTTTAGAGTTGACTGTTAACCTTGAACCGTTAGCCATTAACCTATTTATTCATTCTCCAGAACGTCATCTAGACTTTGTTTACGTACATCTACCAGTTTCATTTCTGGATATACGAATATGCTTTGCTTCTCATACATTTCTTTAATGATAGCGATACACTTCTCTTTAGTCGCATACATCTGAGGGTTGATCAATGTAGGTGGATTAAGAACCTCAACTAAGATACGATCTTCATCACAGTGAAACTGCATAGTGTGTTTTCCTACTTGTATACCTAAGAAGTTATCTACTAAATCTATGGTCTCAGAGAATAACTCTATACATTCCTCATATGTCAATTCTAAATTCTCCTCAGAGATATTCTCGTAATAATCTGTGTAAAACACTGTAATCATAGGTCGTTTATTTATTCTTTGATATTCGATACACTTATGTCTACTATACTTTGTACCTTAGCATAAGCATATTCTTCTACAGGGTAAAGGTATTTCTTTTTTTACTCTTTCTACTACAGATTTTCTATCTTATTCCTAGTTCACCTTATATTAATACTCCATTAGTATAGTACGTATATTATAGCAGTTTTGATTTCAATGACTCCGTTGTGAGTCCGTGATAGGTCCGTAGTGAGTCCGTTAAAATGATCAAAACAACGGAGTCACTATGCAGTTATCACTCACACATATCTCTGTCATCTAAAACAGAACTAAATAAGAAGTAAATCAAGGCTGAACTGCTAGTAAATAACGTTGAATCAAATAGAAGATAATCCCTCCTATCATATAACATCCTATATCGAGGAGATCTGATGTGTATCTAGGGTGAAATTGAGGTAGGTAATATTCAAAATAGATAGCGTAATAAGCTACTATGAACATAATCATCCAGATGGATAGTTTATATACCTTTCCTTTAAAAAGCTGAACTACAGCTAAGATAATAAACAAGGTAATAGGAATGGAAAGAATATCGTTGAGATAATTATTTAGAAATAAAGGTAGGTCTACACCTATTCGTTGTAATACATAGATACTTCCTCCTATCAATATCATAACGATAAAGGTCCAATGCTTCAATACTGTCATGCTACAATCATACCTATTAGCCATGCTAAGAACATACCTATAGCCATAACTACCATCCATACTCCGTATATCAACTTAAAGAACAGGCGTACTACTAACCACCTATGGTTAGTCATTCTCTGTAAGAATTTTTCTATAGCAGAGGGTTCTTCAGCTAAGGCTTTTGCTACACGTTCACGCTCTACTTCTATACGCACTTGCTCTCTCTGCTTGACCATATTAAGTGCATGTCCACAGTTGACACATTGCTCTGTATCTATGTTAAACGTTCCACATTGTGAACACCTGATATGTACTTGTCCTTTAGACATAATTTCTTTTAATCTTTAGCTTCAAAGCTACTGCTTTTGACTGCAATAAAAAAAGCCTTTACTCCCAGATGGGATATAAAGGCTTCTTCCGTTAATAAAAATATAGTTTTTATTTTTTATCTACGTTGTGTTGACCATGAGCTCCATGTCTATGCTCCATCACTTGTAGGTTTTCGTCTATAAAGTATGCACTACCAAATCCATTCACGTAAGACCCTTTCACTGGTTTAAAGTTAAACATGATGAAGTCTTCTAAATTGTCTAATATCTCTACTACTTTTCCGTGTCTCTCTCTTAAGTCAGCAATAGCTTTTTCATAAAGAGGGTTTTCCTTCTCTATTAGTTCCGCTTGAGTATCTAGTGTTAGACGGTGTCTAGCATATAATTGCTTAGATACACTCTCGTCCTCTACGAACATAAATGATACCTGTTTGCGATCGCGTAAGTTCTTAGTATGCTTAGCCATAAAAGATACTAAAATCTGAAATTCATTACCTACTCTAGAGTAAGGAGCTGTACTCACTAATGGTGTACCATCTTCACTGATAGTAGCCATCATTACTGACTTACACTCATTGATTAATTCTTCAATCTTAGGTGCTTTTGGCTTCACTTTATGTTGGTCAAAATTTGGGTTTATTGTATCTGTACTCATCTCTTATAATTTTTATGTAGCGAATATAATCAATTATTTAAACTAAATAAAAATAAGAATAGGTTTTAACAAGATTATACAATTATAAGCGTCTAAAATACTGATAGCCGTAAAATGGCAGTGAATTAACTTAGTAACAACTACGGCATCTTGAAATAAATTGTATTTTTAGCCCTCATTCAAAAACAACAATGAAAAGAATACTAATAATAGCCCCACTATTCTTACTATTAATGAATTGTGGTAGTTCTCATACTGCTACCAATGCTAAGAAGGGAAAGACAAAGACGATAACGGTACTAGACTATGCAATAGAGAAAAGCCATCTCTTAGTAACAGAAAAAGTAATAGATCCAAAAAATAAAAACAAGACTAAAGAAAATACAACTACTGAGATAGAGCAACGCCAGTTCTTATTTACGTATGATGACGCTGGTCAGTTGGTAAATACTTACTCATGTGATATCCTAAATGACAAAAAGACTAATCCGTCTACGCTAACTGTTCACCTCAATGCAAAAAAACAGATAACAGGGTTATCTCTTGACGAAAATGAGAATAAACTGAAGGTAAGTTATAAGGACAATTTCGTACATCAGATCTCTCATTATGAGTCTGAATTTAAGGAGTTGGTGGTGAATACTTTTACATATAATAAGAATAAGCTACCTGGCAAAACACAGTTAGGTAATGCTAGTAATCCATCAGAAGTAATAGACCTTAGTTTTAGTTATGACGAGAAGTTAAATGTAATAGAGAGTACTTATGACAATGAGGTAATGACTCTAGCATATGACGATAAGAAATACTTGCTAGCTGGACAACCTTATTACTACAATCCGTTCTATTATTTATCGATAGATTGGTTGACATTCACCAACTACAATCCTCAGAACAATATCACTAGGTCTGAGGACAATGAGTTTATCACTACTGTAGATTACACCTATAATGAGAAAGACTTACCAGTAACGGCTACTGTAACTAAGACGTCTAAGGTAAACAAACAAGATAGTAGAGTGACTTCTGAACATGAGTTTCACTACAAAGAGATAGAAATACCACTAAAGAAATAATAGCTTTAATCAACCAATATGCTATGAAAAACAAGTTAGTACTTACTTCATTATTATTGATAGTAACTGGCTCGATAACTGTCTTTGCTCAAAAGAAGGTTACTGTAGTCAAACAAGTAATAGAGAAATATCACATTCCTAAGACGGAGATAATCTCTCTTAGCCCTGATAGTAAGAGTACTAACCCCGGTGGAGAAACTGAGATATTCATCAAAAAGTTCGATTTAGACTATAATGCTAAGGGAGAGTTAATCTCTGTAATGACATATCACCTAGAGAATGATATGCCTACTTATCCGTTCACCTTCTATGTTGAAATGGGCAATACTCAGCAAATCAAAGACATTTCTTTGGGTACAGACACGAGTACTTATAAACTAAAGTATAATGATAATCTACTCGAGACATTCACTTACGCTAACATCAACTTTAGAGAATCTAAAACGAGTAAATATACGTATAACAAAAAACTACTACCTAGTCATATTTTGATCTCAACTATACCTGAGAGTCCCACTCCTACCGAGATTTCATTAGAGTATAACGATAAACGTAATCTAATCAAGGAGACCTATCAAAACGAATCTACAGAGTACACTTATGATAACAAGAAATATCCGTTCTACTACTTACCATACGGATACACAGTGTCTAACTTACTGAGTAGCGAATCTTTAATGTTTACAAATTACATACAACAAAACAATGTAATTAAATCAGAAAACACTAAATTTATCTATTCTATAGACTATACATATAACCAAAATCACTTGCCTATCTCTGCTAGAATCACTAGTGTGGATAAGAACAATAAAGATAAGGTAAGATTGTTATATGAGTATGAATTCGTCTATATGGAGATAAATGCTTCTATAACTAAGTAAGACATTATAAAAACGCTATGAAAAGAACCTTATTATTAACTCCTCTGTTGCTACTAATGGTTAGTTGGAACAGTTATAGTGCATCGAGTACTATACCTCCTACACAGATAAAAAAACTCACTGTGGTGAGTCAGATTGTCGAAAAGAATTATGTACCTACTGAAGAAACTACTTTAGTAGATGATGTGAATGTGGCTACGGGAAAAAATACGACTACTGAGATATCAATCACGAAGTACGACTTTACGTATAATACTGTAGGACAAATGACTGCTGTCAAATCATACTTAGTAGAAAATGGTCAACCTACTAGCACTTTTATCACTACACTAGATATAGATGCCAATAATCAGCTAAACAAGGTTTTATTTGGAGAGAATAAGATGAGTCTTGATTTAACTTATGACAACAATAGATTAAAAAGCACAGAGTTTAAGGATCTATACTATGATGAGTCTAGGGTAACAACTATTACTTATAACAAACTAGATTTACCTGGAGAGATAGAGACTGTATCTCAGCCACAATACTCGGATCCTGAAGTAACGAAGTTTATCTTTGACCCTAATAATAATGTAAAGATAGTAGCATTAGATAGCAACAAGACAAACTATACATATGACAGTAAGAAGTATCCTTTTGCTTTCTTACCTTATTCATTTAATGTATCTAATTACTTAAGTGCTTCTGAGCTAAATTACACTAATTATGTACAGCAAAACAATGTAGTCAAAATAGCAGATAGCAACTTTATCACAACTATAGACTATACGTACAGTAATCAGAATTTACCACTAACTGCTAAAGTGAAGACCGTTGATAAGTCTAATCCTACAGATATAGTTAGTCAATATGATTATGAGTTTATCTATAAAGATTTAGAAATTACAGAATAACAAAAAAGGTTAGCCATAGGCTAACCTTTTTTGTTACACTACAGTGAAAACTTTACTCTTTGACATGTACAAGACCTACTTGGAAAACATATATATATTACTATAGATTAATTGTACCTTTAGAAGGTATAACTTCTCTCAAAAAACAAGAAGCTTTAATCTCATATATGATGTGCTATGAAAAAAACATTCTTTTTTACTATTCTTACCTTTTTACTTGTCCAAACGTTGTTATTGCATCAGATTTACAAGTTAAAAAGAAAAAAACAGTACTCTATAAATTAGTAATTAATGACTATATGTATAAAAATGATGAGTTTGAAGATGATGAAGAATATCAAGCTATGCTACTAACTAATCCTAATGATTCTGTGGTACTAGTAGGGACTTACAACCTCACCTTTTTATACAATGAATTTGGTGACTTGTACCGTGTAAATACCACATCCCTTGCTCCTCCGATCTATATAGAGCTAACTCTAAACCAACAAAGACGAGTAGAAAAAGTCAAGTCAGTAGAAGGTGCTGATACAAGAGTAGAGACAGCTATGATATATAATAACGGTTTTTTACAACAAGTCCAATCAGAAGAAATAAGCTCTGCAACAGACCTAACCTTACAGTACGAATACAACAAAAAGCAATTGCCTTCTATCATTAAAGGGGAAAAAAAGAGCAAAGAATATGCTAATAGATTAAAGGTTTTATTTGAATACAATACTACTGGTGAATTAACTTCTATTGAGTCAAAAGATCGCAAGTTTAACTTAAGCTATGACAAAGCGCATAACCCTTATGCTAGTTTGCCTTACTTCTATACACATGAACTACATCCTATATTAGGGATACTACATTATACAAACTATATACAAAAACACAATATAACACGTATAGAAAATTCTGATGAAATAACTACTTTAACCTATACTTATAATCAAGACAACCTACCTACAAAAGCTCTTGTAAGAAACAAACTTAAAAGATATAATTCTAACTCTGACTCTTTTCTGCAATACGAATATTTTTATAAAGAAATTGAGATTGTAGAATAACAGAAAAGGTTAGCCAATGGCTAACCTTTCTCATTTATAACTCTATTTGATAGATATAATCATCCATTACATACCCCTGCCCAATATCGAAAGTCTTAGACTCGATACACTTCATTCCATTGCGTTCATAGAAATCTATAGCGCGTTGGTTATTCTTATTTACTGTTAGATATACAGCAGTAGCACCATTTTGTCTTGCATACTCAAGTACATGTTCAAACATATAAGCCCCAAGTCCCTTTATCTTTCTATACACATCAGAATACAACTTAGACAAAAACACTCTATTATCCTCCATTAGTTTATAATTCGTATATCCTAATAACTCATCCCCTTGCATTAGAAGCTCCCATTGATAATCCTTTGTTAGCTCATCCAAAATACGTTCGTTACTATACATCATCGGCAACATATAGTCTATCTGCTCTTGACCTATGATTTCTAGATATGTATCTTCCCAAATCTTCTCTGCCAATGGCAAGATAAGGTGTATATTATGTTTATCTACAGGAACAAACTGCGCTGTTTCGCTTAACTGTGTCATGGTATATCACTTTTATAAAAGCGAAAATACGATAAAACTAAAATATAGACATAAAAAAGCGAGAGTAGTTATACTACTCTCGCTTATAATCTTATAATTAAAGATAAAGATTACCCTTTATAGTTAGTCAAGAAGTCAACTAGAGTACGTACTCCACTTCCTGTACCACCGTTTCCTTTATAGTCTCTTGGTGCATCCATCCAAGCTGGACCTGCAATATCCATGTGTACATAAGGTGCTTTAGCAAAATGCTCTAAGAACTTACCAGCTGTGATAGTACCAGCAAAACGTCCTCCGATATTCTTCATATCAGCGATATTAGATTTTAGCAAGTCTTTATAGTCATCCCAGAAAGGTAACTTAGCTAAACGCTCATGTACATTATATCCTGAAGCGATGATAGCGTCCATCGTTTGCTCATCGTTACCCATGATACAAGAAGCCATATCTCCAGCTACTACTAAAGCAGCACCTGTTAATGTAGCAGCATCAATGATCACTTGTGGATCGTACTGTGTAGCATAAGCAATAGCATCTGCTAAGATCATACGTCCTTCTGCATCAGTATTTAATACCTCGATAGTAGTACCATCAAACATTGTGATAACATCACCAGGAGCATAAGCATCTCCACCAGGACGGTTATCTGTAGCAGGGATTAACCCGATAACGTGTACATTCACTTCATTTAAAGCAGCAGCATAGATAGTACCAGCCATACAAGCAGCCCCCCCCATATCACTCTTCATAGAATCCATAGATCCTGCAGTAGGTTTTAAACTTAAACCTCCTGTATCATATACTACTCCTTTACCTACTAATACGATAGGTTTTTTGTTGATAGGATTAGCAGGTTTGTACTCGATAACTGTAAAAGTAGGTTGCTCTACAGAACCTTTATTTACAGCTAATAAACCTCCCATTTTAAGATCTTCGATAGCCTTACGCTCTAAGATATTTACAGAGAAGTTAGCTTCTTTACCTAATACAGCTATCTCTTTTGCTAATTGTGTAGCAGTTAAGAAACTTGTAGGCTCGTTTACCATAGTACGTGCCCAGTAAACCGCTTTCACAGTATTGTTTAAGTCACTGATTTGTTTTGCAGTGAAATCACCTTTTACCTCAACTCCTTCTAAAGCATACTTCATATCAGCAGCTTCTTTGAAGTATTTTAAGAATTGGTAGTTAGACAATACAAATCCTTCTACTAATGCTAATGTAGAAGCTCCGTTACCTACGATAGTAAGATTGTCTGCTTTTTTATCTAATTGTTTGCGAATGTTATTACCCGCTAAACGCATTTTCTCTAAGTTCTCATTCTCTTTCACAAAGAAGAAATACTGACTTCCTACTTTAGCAAAGTCTTCTTCTTTTTTTCCCTCTTCAAATGCTTTTACAAAGTCATTCAATAATGCAGGAACCTCAACAGCCCCTTTATTCTCATTACTTAAAACGAAAACAACGTTTCCGTTTGCTTTAATGTTATTTACTAGTTGTATCATCTTTGTTGATTTATATTATTGCAAATATAGCATTTTTAGACTCAACTAAAAAAGAGCTTTTATTAAATCTCTACTACTACCACAAAAGTATCCTAAAAAGATAAAATCACTGTATAAAGACCATTATTTATCGAAAAACAATAAATATTATTTGTTTTATAAAAAATTAAATATACTTTTGGAATACTAATTAACCTACTAAACCTTACTATAATGATCAAACTATTAATCCACTGGGCAACACTTCTAATGGCATTCTGTGAAAGAATACTAGATATTTTGTTTTAAAAAAGAATTGATAATATGAAACTAAAACTACTTACTGTACTATTTCTTATTGCTTATACTTTGTCATTTACTGCTCATTTCGAAGATTTTAATGAAGGGTTTAAAGATGGTAATTGTGCTACAGAAAACGGAACAGAAATCTACAAGCTACGTATTGAACAACTAGACAAACTAGATAACGTTAAGGTCCTAACACCTAATACTAATACAACAATCACTAAAGATAGAGCTACTGAGACAGTAAAGATAGAGACCAAAGACATCATTCCGAACTACTTTAAAATACCTAGAGGAATACTAATGCTTGCTTTTACACTATTAATACCAGCTATCTTTATCGTTCTATATATCTATTTTAAAAACTTATACAGAGGTGATATAGTTAGCCAAAGACAAATTAAGAACCTACAATTCATAGGGTATGCACATCTAGCTTATGCTTTAGTCGAAAACTTTTTTCTACTAACAGATAATATACACAAACAAAAAGTAGCGGAGTTTTATAACTTAACGCTAATAAAAGATGAGTATGACATCACGTTATTCTTTATTCCCTTAATTTTGCTGATGATTGTAGAAGTATTAAAACAACACTTGCGTTTAAAAGAAGACGCAGAACTAACCATATAACCTCACCATATGCCAATAATAGTAAACCTTGATGTCATGATGGCTAAGCGAAAGATATCGCTTAATGAATTGGCCGAACGCGTAGGTATAACAGTTAGCAACCTCTCTATACTAAAGACTAATAAAGCAAAGGCTATACGCTTTAGTACATTAGAAGCTATCTGTAAAGAGTTGGACTGTCAACCAGCCGATATATTAGAATATGTAAACGAAGACTGAGCGATGCTCGGTCTTTTATTTTTAAAACTATTCTAACTTACTTAAAAAGCTAGCGTTGATACCATAAATCAAAGAGATAATTAAGCCAACAATCCCTAGAATAATAAAAAGCTTATTATAAGACTTATTCCTAATTGTCAAACGCATAATAACAAAAGCAAAAAGAGTATACCCTCCTACATACAAATAGAAAGCAAAGAACATTAAAATTCCAATCAACACCATCCCCTGTGCGTAAACCAAAAGACCACGCTCATCAAAGAAAAGTGAGGACACTACTTTACTAATAAAAGCAAAGAACACAGTTAATGCTATTAATAACACTACTCCTAAGATAAACAGTCTCTTATGTCTTTTTTCAACACTAAGATCTTCCATATAACAATTATTTTTATTAATTGTTAAATTTAGTAATTTATTATCAGACAAACACTTAATATCTAATCAAATATACTTGCATTACCCTGTATTACAACAATTAACCACCATACAATAGGCACACTCTCTACCCAAAATAAAGTAAAGAACTTGGTACGTTTAGGAGAGGCATAAATAATAAAAAATAGCGTTAGGAGAACAATCAATAGATTATTCCAAGCTTGTATAGGTTGATACCCTAATTTAAAGAACTCTATTACATAGAAAGGAATAAGTAGTAAAGCTAATAGATATTTGGTGTTCGTAATTCCCAACATCTGTGGTAATGTTTTCAAATACTTATCATCGTATTGTAGGTCAACTACCTCAAAAATACCTATCAAGATAAATACTAATATAAAACGCTGAGTAAACTTAATTACAATGTCCCAAGTAATCGGAATATCAGCATTCATTACTGGTACGATTAATGTCACTGTAGCCCAACATAGACATACTATATACACTTTTAGTCCTGCGAGATTGCGAAGATTACTCACATTACTACTCACAGGGATAGCATAGAGTACTGCGAGTACTAAAAGTCCTATAGTAACTAACTGCGCTTTGAGATTTAATAAGAAGAAACTGACTACACCAACTACCAAAGCCACAAGACTAATGGCTATTATTACTTTTAATCGAAGGGTAAATGGATTCTTATGTCTATAAACTACCTCAGCATATTTAATAAAGTTATAAGAAAACAATGTTCCGCTGAAGGCCAAAATAGAGACAACAGCATCAAAAGGTAGGTGACAAAAATAAAAAGTCATTTGCACCAAAGCGAATACAGCTAAGGAAACGTGAATACTTCCGTTCAAATAAAGTGCAACTATTCTATTTTTTAACAAATCCATATTAATTATCAGTCTTCTACTGTTATGCTTATTCACTTTTCAAAATTAATCGATATAAATATACAATTGTCAGATTAATGGTTATTTTTGTGTGATTAAACACAACTTTTATTTATTGTCCAAATGAAAACAAACGCATTTGCATTAAGACACATTGGTCCTCGTCCTGAGGATATGGCAGAAATGCTTAAAACAGTGAAAGCTGATAGCATTGAACAATTAATCAACGAAACTTTCCCAGACGCAATCCGTCTTAAAGAAGATTTAAACCTTGCTCCTGCAATGACTGAGTATGAGTACTTATCTCATATCCAATCTTTAGGAAACAAAAATAAAATATTCCGTACTTTCATCGGTTTAGGGTACAACGAGGCAGTAGTTCCTGCAGCTATTATCC
The DNA here is from genome assembly GCF_900109075.1 of Myroides marinus. GTDB lineage: Bacteria > Bacteroidota > Bacteroidia > Flavobacteriales > Flavobacteriaceae > Flavobacterium > Flavobacterium marinum_A. The sequence goes on from NZ_FNYS01000001.1 coordinate 86,868, forward strand.
GTAACGTATTCGAGAACCCAGGATGGTACACAGCTTATACTCCTTACCAAGCTGAAGTAGCTCAAGGTCGTTTAGAAGCTTTATTAAACTTCCAGACTACAGTTATCGAGTTATCAGGTATGGAGATTGCAAATGCTTCTCTATTAGATGAGGCTACTGCAGCTGCTGAAGCGATGATCTTATTATTCGACGTTAGAACAAGAGATCAAAAGAAAAACAATGCTGTTAAGTTCTTCGTATCTGAAGAAATCTTACCACAAACATTATCAGTATTACAGACTCGTGCTACTCCATTTGGTGTAGAATTAGTAGTAGGTAACCACGAAGAGTTTGACTTCTCAGAAGAATTCTTTGGAGCTATCTTACAATACCCAGGTAAACACGGGGTAGTAGCTGATTATGCTGACTTTATCAACCAAGCTAAAGCGAAAGACATTAAAGTAGCTGTAGCTGCTGATATTATGTCATTAGTATTATTAATTTCTCCTGGAGAAATGGGTGCTGACGTAGTAGTAGGTACTACTCAACGTTTTGGTATTCCATTAGGATTCGGAGGACCTCACGCTGCTTTCTTCGCTACTAAAGAAGAGTATAAACGTAGTATGCCAGGTCGTATCATCGGAGTATCTAAAGATGCTGATGGTAACTTTGCATTGCGTATGGCATTACAAACACGTGAGCAACACATCAAACGTGAAAAAGCTACATCTAATATCTGTACTGCTCAAGTATTATTAGCTGTTATGGCAAGTTTCTACGCAGTTTACCACGGACCTAAAGGATTGACTAATATCGCTTCTTTAATCCACGCTAAAGCTGTTACTGTTGCTACAGAATTAGGTAAATTAGGTATTGAGCAACTTAATGCTAACTTCTTTGACACTATCTTAGTGAAAGCTGACGCTGCTAAAGTGAAACCAATTGCAGAAGCTAACTCTATTAACTTTAACTATATCGATGCTAACACTATCTCTATCTCATTAAACGAGACTGTAGAATTAGCTGATATCAATGCTATCGTTAATATCTTCGCTCAAGCTACTGGTAAAACTGCTGCTGAAATAACTGCATTAAGCACTGAAGTAAAATACCAAGCTAAACTAAAACGTACTTCTAAGTTTTTAGAGCACGCTGCATTTAACAGCTACCACTCTGAGACTGAGTTAATGCGTTATATCAAGAAATTAGAGCGTAAAGACTTAGCTCTTAACCATTCTATGATCTCTTTAGGTTCTTGTACAATGAAATTGAATGCTGCTGCTGAGATGTTACCATTGAGTAACGCACAGTGGAACAACGTTCACCCATTCGTACCTGCTGATCAAGCACAAGGATACTTAGAGATGTTACACGGATTAGAAGAGAGATTAAATGTTATTACTGGTTTCGCTGGTACTACATTACAACCAAACTCTGGAGCTCAAGGAGAGTACGCTGGTCTTATGGCTATCCGTGCTTACCACCACTCTAGAGGTGACTTCCAACGTGATATCGCTCTTATCCCTGCTTCTGCTCACGGTACTAACCCTGCTTCTGCTGCTATGGCTGGTATGAAAGTAGTGGTAACTAAAACTACTCCTGAAGGAAACATCGACGTAGCTGACTTAAAAGCTAAAGCTGAACAATATAAAGACAACTTATCTTGTCTTATGGTTACTTACCCATCTACACATGGTGTATATGAATCTGCTATTATGGAGATTACTCAAATCATCCACGATAACGGAGGACAAGTATATATGGATGGTGCTAACATGAATGCACAAGTAGCTATTACTAACCCTGCTAACATCGGGGCTGACGTATGTCACTTAAACTTACACAAGACTTTCGCTATCCCTCACGGAGGTGGAGGACCTGGAGTAGGACCTATCTGTGTAGCTGAGCACTTAGTACAGTTCTTACCTACTAACCCAGTTGTTAAAGTAGGTGGTGAGAATGGTATCACAGCTATCTCTGCTGCTCCTTATGGATCTGCATTAGTATGTTTAATCTCTTACGGTTACATCACTATGTTAGGTACTGAAGGTCTTAAGAAAGTAACTCAACAGGCTATCTTAAACGCTAACTACATGAAAACTCGTTTAGAGGAGCACTATGCTATCCTTTATACAGGTGAGAAAGGACGTGCTGCACACGAAATGATTGTTGACGTACGTGAGTTTAAAGAAAAAGGTATTGAAGTAACGGATATCGCTAAACGTCTTATCGACTACGGATTCCACGCTCCTACAGTATCTTTCCCAGTAGCTGGTACATTAATGATTGAGCCTACTGAAAGTGAGAGCAAAGAAGAGCTTGACAGATTCTGTGATGCTATGGCATCTATCCGTCAAGAGATTGAGAATGCTACTTTAGAGAACCCAGTGAACGAGCTTAAGAACGCTCCTCACACATTAGCATTATTAACTGCTGATAACTGGGATCTTCCATACTCAAGACAGAAAGCTGCTTACCCACTTCCTTATGTAGCTGAAAACAAATTATGGCCTACTGTACGTCGTATTGACGATGCTTACGGTGACAGAAACTTAGTTTGTTCTTGTGCTCCTATCGAAGTATATATGGAAAACTAATCTTAACAGATTTATCTATACGAAAAACGCCATCATCTGATGGCGTTTTTTTTATATCTATATATTATCTAATCGTATTAGGTTACAGTTATCAACAATACTGTTTATAACTTTTATTCAGTTTATTCACATTATAAACAAGTCAAAATACAACTAAAACAAAACCATATATCCTTATAATTAAGCACATTGACTCAAAATAACTACTTTTATAAAGTTATCAATAGAATAGAGTTATCAACAATATCACCTATGTCAAAACATCTTATTAACAGGGTTATCAACATAGTTATTAACAATAAACACTATACTTATAAACTATCTAAGTCAAAGTAACCACCTACCTCTTTAATATGCATAATCATATCTTTATACACTGGGTTGTGACTTAACACCTCAGCATTACCTAAGATGATCATTTGTTCTTTTGCTCGGGTTAATGCTACATTTAACTTTCTATCTACAGTTTGATCTTCATTAAGGCTTACAACACCTTGCAACTGTATTATCTCATTAATAGTAAACGAATACAATATAATATCGCGTTGTCCACCTTGAAAGCGTTCTACTGTATCTACAACAATATCTTCATGATTAGATATACCACTTCCTTCAAGTTTATTCTTAATTAACGCTATTTGATTTTTAAATGGAGCTATGATTCCTACTTGTTTCCTTAAGTTTATCTCTCTACCATTTAGTTCATATAGTTGTTCTACCTTCTGTAGAATTTTAATAATCAAATCAGCTTCACTCTCACTTGTCTTTTTTTGCTGACCAGCCTGATACTCCTCCACATTGATAAAGATCAACCTCTTCTTAGCCAATACTTCACTTAAATGATCATTCCTTACCGACTTTAATTCGAGTGAAGCTACTTGTCTACTCAGCCCAGCTTTAGCTTCTACAGTTAAGTTTTCTAATGTAAATGCTTCTTTCAGTTTACCTTCATAAAAAGCTACATTCGGAAATGCTGCTATCTCTCTATGCATACGTCCCTGATAAGTCAGTGTATCATGAGCATAATCTAGTCTATTAGCCTCACAGAAGTTATATAATCGTTCGAACAATGAATTGCGTCTATCTGCTAATCCTATCAGTTCTAGCAGAGGGTTATTCGTTTTGGATAAAGCATCACTCTGCACCACGATAGCAGGTAACTGCTTGTGATCCCCTATCATAATAAATCTTCTACACTTAGGCAATAACCCTATTATTTGAGGTTCTAAGATCTGAGAAGCCTCATCTATAATCACTGTGTCGAAGTTTTTTAATTTAAACACATCATTCTTACTAGACATAGTCGCTACCGTAGATAAGAATACTCTATTATTTCGAATAATATTAGACAACACATTTCTAGTAAATTTTCTACCTGATAATTCTAGAGCATCACTTTCTCTCTTAATGATAGTATTGATAAGATTACCTTCATACCTACTATCACTAGATAGAGGATTACCTATCCTTACGAACTTATTCACAGTAGTCACATCTACTAGTGCATCAGTCACTGCACCACATAGTTCATCCACTGCCTTATTCGTATAAGCTAACAGTAGTATATTCTGGTTTGTATTTGTATACAGTTCTTCTACTAATTCTTTAATGATATGAGAAGTCTTTCCAGTACCAGGAGGTCCGTTTAAGACGAAGTAGTCTTCTGCAGACAATGCATTATTTAATATTCTGTTTTGCTCCACAGACAGCGTCGGTTTATAGAATCCATAATCTATACCTTGTCTAGGAGGTAACACATTTAAGATCACATCACGATTACTCTTAGGTGCACTCATAAATGCATATAAACTCTTATACATACTCGTAAAAGAGGCATCCATAGAGTCTCGCTCTAGCGCCCATAAGTGATACTGACTAAAATAAGCAATACTGCTCTGCTTATGTCTAAACACGACAGTTACAGTATCCTTAGTAATACCCTGTATCGTACACTTAAATATCTGATGCTTTACAGCAGTATCCGACTCGTCATTCCTAGGATATAATACACATACATCACCTACTCTAAAGTTGACAAAGTCATCCACTAACGTACGCTTAAACACGATTAGCTTTTCCTCCTCTGATATTCTATTCTCACTAATCACTAAATCACATAAGATGCTATACTTATCCTTCTTCACCTCAGCACTGTCAATCCATAGGCTAGCTAATCCGTGACTCCCTTCATACTCACCTGCTCCCAACTTACTGATATACTGTTCACGTGCTATAAAGCTCACAAAAGAATAAAAATAAGTACGCTCTAACTCAGAGCATTTATCTAATACCTCTGTAAATCCCTTTATTTGTTTATATAATAACTCTTTAAACCGCGTATTCAGATTAGGGGCACGCACTATATTTTCTCCTGAAATAAAGTCTAACAATGCTCCTACCCTACCCAAATCATCAGACTTAAGAACTTGTTCATTCAAAACAATTCTATTTCTCAACTCACATATTTGCTGTACCCTACGCAGGTTAATATGATCCTTTCGAAGACTATTTGTTCTTGATTTACTGTAAAATATAAATCCGCTCAAATACTTCTCATTACCGATATCTCTATAAGGAATATTGTTTACCACTGATAGCATTAAGTGATATAAGTATAACTGCACGGTATGATTAGGCTTTACACTCACCCCATCATCAGGATATACTGTACTACCAGATTTTAGCTCCACGATAGTAGTCTTTAGTTCATCCTTCTTCACACTGTGTAGTAGATCTAGACGTCCCTGTACCCCATACACATTACACATAAAGCTAGGTTCTAGATTGATATCACCTTCACTAGTGATACCATAATGTACGAACTCCTCCAGATACACTCGTTTAATAGTATTAAAGTGTGTCTCACAATCTAATTCATATTGTTTAAACTGTTTGATATCTAAAATATCAGGGCAAGCTGTATGTTCAAAAGGATAATTTTCGAAATGCTTAATGAAGACTGTATTAAACGTTACACCACTAGCATCCGCAGCCCCCACTAGCTCATCCATCACAGCATTAGCGAAGTTACCGAGTAGTAAGTGTTTATTATTAGGTATTTCATCAAACTTAGATTTGATAAACCCTAACGAAGACGTACCATAATCTTGGAAGCACTCTGCTATAGCAGATACATCTATTAAGTAATCTGGCTCTAGTACGAATATCTTAGGGTGATAGATCAGATGTTCATCCACACCCACATTGATAAGATGCAATATAGCACCATCCCACACTCTATCTATTGAAGAGAATAGTTCATTAGTCCCCTCTTCATTAATCTGTACTTTTATATGATCTCCTCTATCAGAGTTCTCCTCTACACAGTAGAGAATATTCTCTTTTATATCTACAACACTAACTCTAAGTCTATCTATAATGTATTCAAACTCGCTGTGCTTTAACTCCAATCTTTTAATCGGAAAAGGATAAAATCCTCTGTTCTGATCAGGTACAGGCACACTAAACACATAAGAGATAAAATCATTTACATCCATCCAATATGTAGCGAAGTATTGTTCTAAATCAGCAGAATCGTGCTTAAGCAAATCGTTACTAACCATCCTAAAGTTGTGGATGACACGACTAGCCTTATATCGATTACAGATAAATGTAAGCCTAGAGAATAGGTTAGAGAACTGTACTACCTCATCTCTGACTACATATTTACAGACTTTCTCTAAGAGCTGTCTAAGTAATCTATAGCGAGAGCGAGTAGTCAAATCCCCATTCTTGATAATATCTACTAAAGAACTAAAGTATATGGAAGTATAATTATTATCAAGCATAAGGTATTATCGTTTTATAAAACTCAAAGATAAACTAGATTTTACAGTTAAGAAAATACTGAGCTATAACAAAAAAAGAATTGTCTGGCGAAGACAATTCTTTAAGAAAAAACACACATAGATCATTAACCTACTCTATGACATTCTAGACAAATATATACTACTCTAACATAATTCTCTGTCAAATATTCAAAGTATTAAAACACAATCCATCTAACAATCAAATAATTAACTCTCATCCACCTATCATGCCCCTCAGCAATATATAAACATTATACTTTGATTAGTATCACTATTGATTGATGTGCTACTATTGTGTTATCATAATCCTAGTATAGTTTTAGTACCATTTTACGGTGTTTTGGTACTTGCACTATACTTACACTATACTAGCATTGTACTAGCATATGATATAAAACACCATCCGGATACAATCCAGTTTCGGAGAATTAGTATAACAAATCAAATAATGAGACAAAAAATAGAAACAATAAAAAAGACTACCGAAGTAGCCTTTATCTATTTCTCCTCAATCTCACACCTGAGATAAGGAATATCTGTATAATCTAAATCCAAGTTTAGCACAGACCATATATTATTTTAACAAACTGATAAGTATCATATATTCTACTAACTCTTAGTACTAATTTTACAAGTGCCAATAATTCGTATAAATTTTATACAGCTGTTTTTCAACTAGAAGAGAAGTATATGGGATATACTTCTCTTTTTTTATTTTTTAACGATAGGTACCTTATTAGATATCAGAGGTTCATGATATATTTTATATCCTAACTTCTCTACCTCTTCTAGTAGTGTCGGGCTCAGTACCTGCTCAGCAGCTTTAGCATTATAATTATAAACTACGTAGTACTTATACCCACCATCTTTTATTTTTTCTTTCGCAGAGTACCACGCAGGAGCTAACTTCTGTACCACTTTAAACGGCAATCTAAGTTGTACGAAATTCTTAGGTTTTACCACGACATAGTCAGTTGCTTTCTTTGTTGCTAACTTCTCATTCCACTTCTTTAATAATCCTTCTGAGTCATAGTCTCCACTCATCAGAGTAGGCTCATCTATATGCTCTTTATCATTATACACCCTCTGTCTTAATACATATACTTGATTTTCGTAAGTGCTACCTATACTAGCTACATACGCCAGCTCAGAGATATCCCAAGGGAACCAATAGGTATCATTAGAATTATTCATTAATACTACTGTCACTAGGCTATTATCAGTGACTTTAGAGTCTAGCACCTTAATTTCTATTGCAGGTTTCGGACTTTGACCATAAGAACAAAATGCGCTCATCAGCGCAACAAAAAATATAACTAATCTATTCATTTTCAAACTTCTCTTTTAGTCAGCACAAGATAATAACTACATCTTAGTTGAACATATAAAGAATTTATAAAATAATAAATTAGAACCATTTTAAATAGTGTCCTATATTTGTACTTCATTCTATAACACACAATACATCTATTATGAAGAAATTATTATATGCTTTTTTCCTACCGTTTTGTACTTTATTTACAGCGAACTCTTATGCACAAGAAGCTATAGAAATAGGCAAATCATATACTATTAAATCTAAAGTATTAAACGAAGATCGAAGCATACAAATCTACTTACCTACTGGATATACGGATACAAAGTATCCTAATCAGAAGTACCCTGTTATCTACTTACTAGACGGAGAGAGCAACTTTAATTACTTGACTGCCTACGTAGATAAGCTTAGCAGATACCCTTACCCATCTATCCCAGAGATGATCATAGTAGGAGTAGTAAATACGAACAGAACTAGAGACTTAACACCTACTGTGGTGACTAAAGATAATATGTCTAAAGATCAAGCTGCTAAGATTAAAGGCGAGAACGGAGGAAATGATAACTTCTTTAAATATCTAAAAGACGAAGTATTTACTTATGTAGATACTAACTATAGAACACTAGACTATAAGATATTAATAGGGCACTCATTCGGAGGTATCACTGCACTAAATAATATGCTTGACTACACGGATATGTTTAATGCTTATATCGTGCACGATCCTAGTATATGGTGGGATAATAAGGTAATGCTAAGAAAGTATACTTCTCGCATAAAACAAGACTTTAAAGACAGAAAACTATTCTTAACTCAAGTAGGTGAAAGCGAAAATAAAGGTCATTTAAACGATCATTACGGTGCTATCAAAGAATTTGACAAACTAATGAGTACTACACCTCATCCATCTCTTACTTATAAGTATGTAGCGTATGAAGGCGAAGACCATGGTAGTATTCCTCTAAAAGGAAACCTAGACGGACTGAGATTTGTCTTTGATGGATACAGAATTAACTTTAAAGACTTAAAGACTAACTCTAATCTACTAAAAGATACTTTCGAGAGCCTAAGTAAGGAGATGCACTATGACTTTAAACCTACTGAAAAATACTTAGATACTGTAATTAAGTACTTCAATACAAATGGAGACAAAGAGACTGCTGATAAAGTAACAGAATACAAGCAATCACTATACTCTCTATAAGTACTTATAGCTTAGAATACATATTAACAATGCCAATAAATGATATTGATGATTCAATATTATTTATTGGCATTATTATTTCAGTCTATCCTAGAATCTGTTACAAAATCATTTTACTGTATTAGAATAATTTAAAAAAATACAAAAAATATTATCATTACTAGATATAAAGCCCTAAGTTTACTATTCCATTAACCCCAATACAAGATTATGAATATTAAGATTATGAGTTCAGGAAGTTATATTCCGACAAAGGTTATTAACAATACTACCTTTGATCAGTTTGACTTCAGAGATGAACAAGGTGCCCCCCTAAAAGACAGCAATGCTAGAACAGCTTATAAATTACAACAAATAACAGGTATAGAAGAGAGAAGATATGTAGAAGAGTCACTTACTACTAGTGATATCGGTACTATAGCTGCTGAGAATGCTATCAAAAATGCAGGTATAGATGCAGAAACTCTTGACTACATCATTTTCGCACATAACTTCGGTGATGTCAAGCACGGTACGCTACAGTCTGATATTGTACCTAGCTTAGCATCTAGAGTGAAGCATAATCTGAAGATAGCTAATCCATCATGTGTTGCCTTTGATGTATTATTTGGTTGTCCTGGTTGGTTACAGGGAGTGATACAGGCTTATGCATTTATGAAAGTAGGTATGGCTAAGCGCTGCTTAGTAATCGGAGCAGAAACTTTATCTCGTGTGATAGACCTACACGACAGAGATTCTATGATCTATGCAGATGGTGCAGGAGCTACTATATTAGAGCTAACAAATGAAGAAGGTGGTATACTGTCTGTAGAGTCTGCAAGTTACACTGTAGACGAAGCGTTCTATATTCACTATGGCAAATCATATAATCCAGACCTAGATGAGAATACGAAGTATATCAAGATGTTTGGTCGTAAGATATACGAGTTCGCACTTACTAATGTTCCTTTAGCCATGAAGAGCTGTGTGGACAAAAGTGGTGTAGATATCAAGAAAATCAAAAAGGTCATGATACATCAGGCTAATGAGAAGATGGACGAGGCTATAGTAAAGCGCTTCTATGAATTATATAATCTAGAAATGCCTGAGCACATTATGCCAATGAATATACAGAAACTAGGAAATAGTAGTGTAGCTACACTGCCTACACTATATGATATGATCGTTAACAAACAACTAGACCCACATAGTTTAGAGAAAGGTGACATTGTACTATTTGCCTCAGTGGGAGCTGGTATGAACATAAACGCATTCACGTATCAAGTATAAATAATGGCGCTAGATTAGGCTATTACCTCATCTAAGTTTGCTGTAGGATGTCTTTGTATAATAAGGTTATTGTGATCTTATAAATAAGATTTTGATCTCATGTACATCTAAGGTATATACAGTGGGATACTATAAACTAGCGTACTTTATAAAAAATAAAAAAGAGAGCCGAGGCTCTCTTTTACTTTTACTAATAACTATTATTACTTGAAAATACTTTTAGCTTTACCCTTCATCTTCTTCTTTATTACTATCATAATTCTTATGTAGATAAAACAATGCTGTGGCACTTATCCCCAATGCTAAGTAACACAAATAACGCACTATCCGATTAGTAAAAAAGTCAAAGAGATCAATTATCAATAACAGTGTCGCTACTGCAATGATAAACTTTAACAAACGATCTAAATTACTCAAAACTTTCTACTTTCTATTAAACAATAATTAACTACTCTTCGTTATTCTGAAAAATTTCTTCTCCAAATAACACTAATATATTATCAATAGTAGTGCCAAATTTTCTCAATACCGCTCTACCTATTAACTAGTTCTTTCTAAAAATACAACGTCAAAAGACTAGCTTTAATTTTTTTTTAATAATTAATGTTAGAAAATAAAATTCTTCAATATCTGATTACATTGTTTTAAAATAATAGCATTTCTTCTATTTTATTTAAATAGCATTTCTTTATAGCAAACGCCTTATAGATAATAATAACCTTTTTACTCACAAGACTTCATCTCAATATATACCTTCGCATCCTTAATTATCTCAAAAATGAAAAGGTACATCTACTTTACTTATATAATATTATTATCTACAAATCAATCATTTAGTCAGTTTTCTAACAAGAATAATCTTCAAGAATCAATACAGTTAGATACTAACTTCTCCTTTACTCCCGAAAATGCAAAGAGAAAATCTTTCTTCGAGAAAGATGCTGTTCAGGTAGCCCTAGTCCCCACATTATTTCTTACAGCATCCGCACTAACATGGAATAGTAAAGAGGATATTAGAGAACAACGCAATAGATATGTCCCCTCATTTCAATATAAATATGACGATATTCTACAGTATGCGCCTGCGGCTACCGTATTTGGGTTAAAAGCCGCTGGAGTAAAAGGGCGAAACGACATTAAACGAACTACAATTTCTTATGGAGCTAGTATGGCAATTATGGCCATCTTAGTTAATAGTATCAAATATACGGCTAAGGTAGAGCGTCCTGACGGTTCGTCTAAGAACTCATTCCCTTCTGGTCATACTGCTATGGCTTTTGCTAATGCTGCATTCTTAGATAAAGAATACGGGTTGGTCAATCCCTTATATTCTATTGGAGGGTATGGAGCAGCTACTATGACTGGGTTAGGTAGAAGTCTTAATAATAGACACTGGGTGCCAGATATTCTAGCTGGCGCAGGTATAGGTATCTTATCTACTCAATTAGCATACTTCTTCGTAGATAAAATATATGGCAACAAGGGAGATAACTTAAGTCTAATATCTAAACTAGAGGGTAATGAGAATCCTTCTTTCTTAGCCGTTAAGTTAGGTTTTACTAGTGGGTTAGAAAGTATTGTAGAGACAGAAGATGAAGAAGCTTTAGCTAAACTCGGATGGGAAGCTGGACTAGAAGGAGCATACTTCTTTAATAAACACTGGGGACTAGGTGGACAGATAGCTGTAGCGAGTTTTCCCTTCTCAGAAGATAAAGTAAACGATCCTGATGACCCTAATATAAAAGGAAAGGTATTATCACAGTCTATGGGAAATCTTACATTCTCTGTAGGGCCATACTACGCAATACACTTCTCTGATAGATGGAATCTTATGATCAAAGCATTAGGAGGCTATAGTATAGGTGCTGATGGAAATATATCTCTTAAGGTATTATCCCACGAAGTACATATCCCAGAACTAGAAGATGGGAAAGTACAACTAGCAGAGTACAAACCAGCCAATGTATTTCAGTTTACTACTGGACTGGCGTTAACCTATAATATCACTGATAACCTAGGTATCACAGCTTACTCAGACTTTAACCACAGTCAATCAAAGATTACTTATAAAATAAATGACTCAATATTAGAAGAAGGTGACCCTAAAATTAATACAGTCAAACACCCATTGAATTATTTAAGCATGGGACTAAGACTAACGGCATACTTCTAATCAAGTATAAATAACGATATAAAAACTAAAGAGAATTAGATAAATCTGATTCTCTTTTTTAATCTCTTTACGTTAAATACATAATAACATTTAAAAGCTATTTATTTGATTTTCGTAACTTTGTAAAGTATTACAATCTTTCTTCTACTACTATGAGTAAAAACTTAGAAACAATCAGCGATCACTATAGAGAAAATAGCATTATGCCTTTGATGCATCAGACTATCGCTGTGGTAAATCTCATTTTAACATCAATATTCGCAAGTATTGTAACTTCAATACCCCATACAATAGAAGAGATTATTACAAAGTATGTCTAATTATCGGTGAAGGTGTATTTAAATATGGAGATCATACTTTGACAATAGACAGACCTGCTTTATTCTTACCTTGTCCAACTATCCCATATGAATGGGAATGTATCAGCAGTCAACAAGAAGGGTTCTTTTGTCTATTTAACCAAGAGTTTTTAGTTGAACACAGTACAATAGAGTTCTTTAAAAAAACGTCCCTTTTTAAAGAATGGAGTAAGCCTTTTATCTTCTTAGACAAGGAGCAACAAGAATTGGCATCTTCTTATTTTAAGCAGATGTATCAAATGGCACAGAGTGACTACCCTTTAAAATTTGAGATTATCAGAAACTTACTCGCCCTACTATTACACCAAGCGTTACAACTAAAAGTAGAAGATTTAAAACTAGAAGAGACACCTAGTAACAGTAGATTATATCGATTATTTGATGAATTGCTAAACAAGCAATTTCCTCTAGATTCTCCTGCTTACCCTCTAAACCTAAAAACGGCTTCTGATTATGCTACAGCCCTTAATGTACATGTCAACCACCTCAACGCTTCTATCAAATCTGTAACTAGTAAGACAACTACACAGATAATAAAGGAACGCCTCTTACACGAAGCAAAAAACTTGCTAAAGAATACCAGTTGGGATATAGCTGAAGTAGGATATACTTTAGGGTTCGAACAACCTTCTCACTTCAATAACTTTTTTAAGAAAAATGCTGGAGTAACACCTCTGAAGTATAAAAACCCCACATAAGTAATCTTTGATTTTTGCAATTATCCCTTTGAGATATTTAATTGAGTAAATTGTTCATCGACTTACTTTTGCTACTCAAACAACAAATGGATTTTATGCTAAGAGAAGCAAGCGAACAAAAGAAAAGACTAGTGACTATTCTAGCCTTTTGTTCTATACCCTTATCGGGTTTTGTGACAGATATATACCTTCCCTCATTCCCTGCTATGGCGAAAGGGTTAGCTGTATCAGAACAAGACATACAGCTCACATTGACTTGTTACCTACTGAGCTATGGTATATCTCAGATATTCGTAGGTAACTTACTAGATAATATTGGTAGATATAGACCTCGTCTATTCGCTTTGCTATTATTAGTATTCACTAATATAGCGATTACTTATATGGATAGTATATTCTACATCTGTATGATGAGAATTATACAAGGGATGGCTATCTCTACTCTAGTAGTAGCTACTCGTGCTATATTTATGGATATCTATGATGAAGAAAAGAGAAAGTACTATCTGAGTTATTTCACTATTGTATGGTCATGCGGACCTATACTAGCTCCATTCTTAGGTGGGTACTTAGAAAAGTTATTTAACTGGCATGCGAATTTCTACTTTTTAGCAGGTTATGCTTTACTATTATTAATCCTAGACACTTTATTTAGTGGAGAGAGTTTACCAGAGAAGAAGAAGTTTAACCTTACAGAAACTGTTAGCTTATATAAAGTAATGCTGAGCGATAAGAAGTTTATCACTGGTACTACTATATTAGGTCTTAGCTACTCTATCGTGATGATCTTTAACATCACTGGTCCGTTCTTAATAGAAAACGTGTTTAATCACAACTCGGTAGTAATCGGATACTGTACATTGATACTTGGATTCTCATGGATGTTAGGTGGAGTAATAGGAAAGAGAAGAATGCACTTAGACTTAAAGCCTAAAGCACTACACCCTTCTCTAGTACAAGTAACATTAATACTAGTACTGCTAGCTACAACATTGTTTATAGAAAACTTGCCTGTACTAATGTTCTTCTTATTCTTAATACATATCTGCTCAGGTACGTTATTCAATAACTTCTTTATCTCTACTATGCTGCAATTCCCTAACAATGCAGGAACAGCTGGAGGGTTAATGGGTGGATTAGTATATGTATTAACATCATTTACTACATTAATTATTTCGTCTACAGGAGTTATTTCGTCTTCACAGGGATTGACTATTAGATACCTAGTAATGGCTATCGTATTACTACTCGCTATCCTATACATTGTGAAACTGTACAAACCACAAACTAACAGTAGCAACAACTAAAACAAACTCTTTAAAATAAGCCTGTTTTAGTTGTCAAAAAAGCATTAAACCAGAAGAAAACTATCTTAGCATTGCGTATTTCTCAATGTTTTTAATTCTGCCAATAAAACACTGTTGTGAGAAAACTAAAAATATATTGCTAAATATGCAGTGCTTCTATATTTATACTACTTATACATATCTTAAAACAATGCAATTCTTAGAGAGTAATTAATTCTTATTCGCTAGTATAATTAATTACTTTATAGGGATAATTATCAGTAATTTTGTTTTGCATAAGAGATAAAAGCAATCCCTTTTGTCTGTGTATATTCAACTTCAAAATGTACTCAAAGTACGTTGTCAACAATGCAATTAAACAATAAATTTTTAGGCTTTGCATCTGCTATTTTTGCAGCGATGCTATGGGGAGTTTCAGGAGCTTTTGCTCAATTCCTTTTTAGAGAGAAAGAGTTTAACGCAGAATGGTTAGTTACTGTTCGACTACTTATCTCAGGTGTATTAATGTTATTATTCGGTCTCCTACAAAAGAATCCTGATGTAGTAGGAATCTGGAAAGATAAAAAGTACGCCATACAGCTAGTCTTATTTAGTTTGCTAGGTATGTTGACTGTACAATACACTTACTTTGTGACTATCTTACATTCTAATGCTGCTACTGCAACTGTTATTCAGTACACAGGTCCAGTATTTATAGCTATTTATCTAGCATTAAGATTAAAGAAATGGCCTAAGCCAATAGAGTTTTTAGCTATCGGAATGGCGATGTTAGGTACATTCTTATTAGTGACTCATGGAGATATACACACACTTAATATTACACCTACTGCTTTAGTATGGGGTATCGCTTCTGCTATAGCATTAGCAGTGTATACACTTATGCCAGTACACTTATTAGACAGATATAGTCCTATCGCTATCATAGGATGGAGTATGCTAATAGCAGGTATAGCCATGAGTATCATACACCCACCACATAAGTTAGAAGGGATATGGGATAGAGATACTTACTTAGCTGTATTGTTTATCATCTTCTTAGGAACATTGATACCGTTCTATATCTTCTTAACAGCGATAAAGAATATCGGACCACAGCGTGCGAGTCTATTAGCCTGTGCAGAACCGTTATCTGCTACATTAATAGCAGTAGCATATTTCGGTGTAAACTTTGAGACAATGGATTATCTAGGAAGTCTATGTATTATAGCCACTATATTCCTACTGACGAAGATTAAAAAGAAAGTTATACCTGAAAACTAAATATCGAGAATATCCAATTTTCATAAGCGACGCGGTGTCTCACCTGTAAGGGACATCGCGTTGTTGTTTTATATACTATTCTATAAACCTAGTTTAGTCAGCAGTTTACTTAGTACTGACTTTACTCCTATTACCCAATTAGTCTTGAATAGAATAATAAGGTTTAATAATAGTACTAAACTCACCTTTAATACTAGATCTATTAGTGTGTAGGATGTAGATGGGATAAAGAATACTACTAATCCGAAGACTAACATAAATAAGAATAACTTAAAGAAACTCTTATCAAAAGGCCACAGCTTCATCTTCTGATAGATGTAATAAGTCTTAGCTATATTAAACAGCGTTAGAGACAACATCGAGGCAATTCCTACTCCTAGTATACCTAAGTCTGTATAGGCTAATAATACATAGTTTAAAACTACATTTAACACCATAAGACTTAATATAGACACTAGATTAAAACGATAATACTTAGAGTATGAGATAATCTCTGTATTAAAGCCAGTAGACATATTAATCACTACATTAATTCCCAATAGATAAATTATAGGAATAGAGGGTGCTAGTTTATCATAAGTTGGTAATAGTTGAAATAATGGTTCTATACCAACTGCTACACAACTGAACAGTAACATTCCAATAAAGAACAGATTACGTGCTACTTCTTTATACTTCATATTCAGCGTGCGAAGCTCTGCTCGTTTTATCAGATCCGAGATAATAGGTGCATATAAGGCAAATACTCCTGTAGCAGGTATAGCTAAAGTAGAGGCTAGAGTTACTCCAATATTATAAGTACCATTAGCTTCATACGAAATAAAGTAAGGGATCATCAGAGAGTCTACTCTAAAGGCAAAGAATGATCCGAAACTCCCTGCAAAAGCAAACAAACTATAAGCATAGTATTCTCTCTTACTTACATAGGTAAACAAGTCATCATACTTCCAGTGCCATCTATATTTAAAATACTTATAGATATAACATCCTATCACTACTGCGATTATATAATAGGCGATAATATAATACCAGACTGCTCTATCTACAGAGAAGCTCCCATATACTACTACTAAAAATACGGTAGGTAAGGCTACTTTAGGTATAATCTTCTCAAAAAAAGTAGGAAAAGAAAGACGTTGTAGATTAGTGGCTTGTCGTCTAAAAAGTTCGATATAAGCCATCGCAATGGCTAACACAAACCCCATAACTACATACTTCATCTCTGCTCCATCATAGATGAATGATCCTAAGAATAAGACAGCTCCCACTCCTAACGTCAACTTAATCATAGACAATAAACTAAAGCTAAATAGCTTGCCTTGCAGTTGTTCACTTAGTTTAGGGTAGAAATTTATCAGTGCGTGTGTACTTCCCAATACAATAATTGGAAACATAATCTGAGCACAAGCGTCAACAAATCGAATAATACCTAATAGTTCTTTGTCTTGAGGATAGATTAACACAGTAGACACTACTCCTATCAATACGCCAACGTAATTGATAAGTGTAAATAAGAATGCCTGTTTAGTAGATATTTTATCTTGCATATTAATGCGTAACTCTGTTAATCAAATACAAATATACTTGCTAATAAGTGCTTAACTACTATTTTTTTTAAATTTGTAAATCTTATGCAACTTAGTACAGTAAGACAGAACACTATAGTCGCACAAATATTATTACATGAAATACCTTGTTATCATGCCTGCTTATAATGAGTCGGCTTTTATTGTCAAGACTTTAGATAGCTTAATGCAACAGACATTGTTACCCACTCGTGTAATAATCGTGAATGACAACTCTACAGATAATACTGCATCCCTAGTCGAAACAAACTATTCACAGTTGCCTTATATTACACTAGTGAATAAGTCTTCTGAAGCTATTCATTTACCAGGAAGCAAAGTAATACAGGCTTTCAATTATGGGTTAGAACAAATAGATAATCTTGAAGCATATGACTTTATTGTGAAGTTAGATGCTGATTTGATCTTACCTATTAACTATTTTGAGACCATAGCAAACACTTTTACAGCTGACCAAACGGTAGGTATGGCAGGCGGTTTTGCTTATATAGAAAAAGACAATCAGTGGGTAATAGAAAGCTTAACGGATAAAGACCATATCAGAGGAGCCTTTAAAGCTTATCGCATAGCATGTTTTAAACAGATAGGAGGTCTTAAACCTGCTATGGGTTGGGACACAGTAGATGAGTTATTATGTCGATTCTACAATTGGAAGATAGTCACTATAGATAGTCTAAAGGTGAAACATCTAAAACCTACTGGGGCGATGTATAATAAAGCTGCTAGATATAAGCAAGGTGAAGCATTCTACAGACTTCACTACGGAATAACAATCACTTCTATAGCAGCTATAAAGCTAGCTATGAAAAAGAAAAAGCCTTTCTTATTCATTGACTATATCAAGGGATACTATAAAGCTAAAAGAGAAAAACAACCTTACTTAGTATCTGAGGAACAAGGGATATTTATCCGTAAATACCGTTGGCAGAAGATAAAATCAAAGTTGGTATAATCACTTTTTTGCTTTAATAAACTTAAAACTCATTTGTAATTGGTAATTTAGCCGATATTTTAATTTTTATGATAAAATCTGGATTAACACATATAGGACAGTACTTTATAATGCTAAAAGAAATGTTTAGCAAAATGACAAAGTGGAAGGTTATGAAAGTTCTTATATTCAAAGAAATAGATGACTTAATCATCGGATCTTTAGGTATTGTAAGTTTCTTATCATTCTTCGTTGGAGGTGTTGTAGCCATCCAAACTGCTCTAAACTTAACTAACCCACTTATCCCGAAATACCTTATCGGGTTTGCTACTAGACAATCTGTAATTCTTGAGTTCGCTCCTACATTTATCTCTATCATTATGGCAGGTAAGATGGGGTCGTTTATTACTTCTAGTATTGGTACTATGAGAGTAACAGAACAAATTGATGCTCTAGAGGTAATGGGTGTTAGCTCGTTAAACTATTTAGTCTTCCCTAAATTGGTAGCGGTTATGTTATATCCTTTCGTTATTGGTATCAGTATGTTCTTAGGTATCGTAGGTGGATGGTTCGGTGGTGTTATGGGTAACTTCGTATCGTCAGAGCAATTTATTATTGGACTACAAGATTCATTTACTCCATTCCACGTTACATACGCCTTTATCAAAACCTTCTTATTTGGTTTCTTATTAGCTACTATACCATCGTATTTTGGATATTATATGAAAGGTGGAGCATTAGAAGTAGGTAAAGCGAGTACTACTTCATTCGTATGGACGAGTGTGGCTATTATCTTAACGAACTATATATTAACTTCTCTACTTTTAAGCAACTAAGAAATGATCGAAGTAAAAAACATACAAAAATCGTTTGATGGTACTCAAGTACTTAAAGGTATTAGTACTACATTCGAAACAGGTAAAACAAACTTAATTATCGGACAAAGTGGTTCTGGTAAGACTGTAATGCTTAAAACTCTTTTAGGTATTCACACGCCAGACTCTGGAACTATCAGCTTTGACGGAAGAATATCTACTAACTTAACTTCTACTGAACGAAGAGAGTTAAGAACAGAGATAGGAATGGTATTCCAAGGAAGTGCACTATTTGACTCTATGACTGTAGAAGAGAACATCGCATTTCCCCTAAAAATGTTTACTAACAAATCGGATGCTGAAATAACTGATCGTGTAAACGAAGTTATTGATAGAGTTAACTTAATCAACGCTAATAAAAAGAAACCTTCTGAGATATCAGGTGGTATGCAAAAAAGGGTAGCTATTGCTCGTGCAATCGTAAACAACCCTAAATACTTATTCTGTGATGAGCCTAACTCTGGTCTTGACCCTAAGACTGCTATCGTTATCGATAACTTAATCCAGGAGATTACACATGAGTATGGTATTACTACAGTTATTAATACTCACGACATGAACTCAGTACTAGAGATTGGTGAACACATCGTGTTCTTAAAGAATGGTGTCTTAGCATGGTCTGGTAATCACAAAGAAATCATTCAGACAGATAATGAAGATGTAGTAGACTTCGTGTACTCATCAGAGTTGTTCAGAATGGTTCGTCAAGCGATGAGACAAATAGGAAACGAAAAGAAATAAATAGATTAAACCCATATTCCGCATTAGCCCAAAACTACGAGTTAGTTCTACTTTATATCTCTATCACTTCTTCTAAAACCATATTATAGTATGCTTTTTTCATAAGTTCAGAGCTATTTTATATAATTACTCTCGTTAATCGGTCTAAGGCTGAATCTGGGTTAAATCATAAAAAAAGGAGTAATGCTTATCACATTACTCCTTTTTGTTTTCTTACTATTGTTTAAGTTTATCAGTGACTTGTTGACTGACAACTTTAATTTCTTGTTCTTTTTTCTTAGGATACAGAAGTAAAATATCATCTTTATCTACAATGATATAGTCATTCAGACCATCTACCACTACCACTTTACCTTTAGCTGTTCTAACGATATTATTAGTAGCGTTATTAAAGAATGCTGTCGCATTAACTACTGCATTGTCATTGTCATCCTTAGGAAGTTTATCATATAATGATCCCCAAGTACCTAAGTCGTTCCAATCAAATGTAGCTGGTAATACATATACATTATTTGCCTTCTCCATCACAGCATAATCAATAGATATGTTTTCTGCCTTAGAATAGTTCTCCTCAATAAAAGCTTTTTCAGCTGGTGTATTTAAAAGATTATATCCTTGGTCGAACAATTCCGTCATTACAGGTTGAAACTCCGAGAAAGCGTCTAAAATAGAACTTACACTCCATATAAAGATTCCTGAGTTCCATAAGAAATGACGACTCTGTACGAACTTACGTGCTGTAACATAGTCAGGCTTTTCTCTAAACTGCACTACCTTCTTTATAGGACGCGAATCTAACTTATTAAACTCTATGTATCCGTATCCTGTATTAGGGAATGTAGGTAAGATACCTAAAGTCATTAATACCTTATCTCGCTCACATACATCGAAAGTACGCTGTAAGTTAGACACGAACTGTAACTCATCCTCTATCCAGTGATCACTAGGAGCTACCACCATCACAGCATCTGGGTTCTTTTTCTTAATCTTCATTGCCGCATACAATATACAAGGTGCTGTATTACGCATATCCGGCTCTAATATGATATTATCTGTTTCTACAGATGGCAATTGTTCTTTTACAATTTCTTGGTAATTCTCATGAGTTAAGATAAGGATATTCTCCTTAGGCACTACCTGAGAAAGACGTTTAAAAGTCTTCTGTATCAAGGTATCACCTGACCCTAACATATCGTGAAATTGCTTTGGAAACTCAGGGGTACTCACAGGCCAAAAACGTGACCCTACTCCTCCTGCCATTATCACTGCATAATAATTTGAACTCATATATCTTTATCTATTTACAACATAATGGGTAAGCAACTCTACTTCTGCATTTGCTTTAAAAGTATAAGTTCTTCCCGTTGATACTTCCAGACATTCAAATCGCTTCACCCTTAAAGGTCCACGTTTAAATATCTTTCCGTTGTATGTTTTAAAATGGCTTCCTAATGGAATCTCATATATAAAACACGTATTATTATTTATATCCTGTACATCATAACGTCTCATCGCTATAGATAGACGATCATCAGTATCACTACTAGCAGATGGATTCTTAAAATGATTAGCTAATAGTGGTAATAATGCACTAGGAAATACTTCTGTTCTTAAGAATGGAAGCATTAACAACTGAAAAGTACTCTTCCACTCTACACCGTGCGGCTTAATACGTCCTCCGTATTTCTGATAAGCCACTAAATGTGCAATCTCGTGTATCAAAGTCATCAAGAAACGATAAGGATTCAGATTAGAATTTATCGTGATAAGATGCTTACCATCGTGATTACGCGTGTAATCACCATGACGAGTAACACGTTCCTCTACAATCTTTAGATGTACGTGATAATGCTTTATCAACTCAAATACAGGTTCGACAGCTTGTTCGGGTATATATGGTCGTAACTTTTCTATCAATTACTTCTTGTTTTTAAGGGGTTGTAGTCGAAACTTGCAACACTTTACCATTAAAGAATCTATTACCATGAATTGCAAAGTTTACTATATACTCAGCCATTTCATCTGGCATTAATGGAGCTTGGTATCCTGGGAAAGCCTCTTCTAACATCTCTGTTTGTACTGCTCCTAAAGCTACTACATTAAAGAATATACCTTTATCTTTATACTCTTCAGCTAATAACTCACTTAAGATAGTAATAGCTCCTTTACTAGAACTATAAGCTGCTAATCCACCAAATTTAAGTACTCCTTGCACTCCTCCCATACTACTAACAGATACCACATGACTATTTACCTTCATAAATGGTATAGTTAACTGCATTAAGCGAGCAGCACCGAATACATTCACATTATACACATACTGGAAGTCCTCTTGAGTGATTTCTTCAAATGGTTTGTTCACGATAGCACCTGCATTATTAATCAAGATGTCCACGTGTGACCAATTATCTTGTACAAAAGAAACAACCTTCTGTAAGTCTTCTTCTTTTGTTATATCAACAGCTAAACAAGTAACATTATCTAAACCAACTAGTTTATCAGATACTTTTCTAGACACAGCTAATACGTTATGACCTAATTTAGACAACCACTGTACGCATTCTAAGCCAATACCTCTACTTGTCCCTGTAACAATTACATTTTTCATTTTAATACATTCTAATTTCTCCCGGAGCTAAATTAACAAGTTTAGCTACAACCGGTATAATATCCTGTGTAAAAGAAGTCATAAAATTTAAATCCATTAAATGAGCTTCATCTTTTACGTGATGGTAATATTCATAATTCTCAAAGTCAAAAGAACTAAACGTCTGACAAGGCACCTTAAACATCTGATAGAAAGGATAATTATCAGAACGCTTAAACAACTGATACTCTTCAGCTTTCTCTAGTTTACCTACAATAGGTTTACCTGCTAACTCGTTTAACTTACCTGCCATAGTAGATAGATCATATCCTGTCAAATAAGTAACATAATCTCTCTTCATCGCAAGTCCTAGCATCTCAAAGTTTAACATTGATACAACATTTACATTCTCTGCTTTAAGACGTTCTGCTAAATGCTTAGATCCCCACAAACCTTTTTCCTCTCCTGTGAAGAATGCAACGATAATAGTACGCTTGTTATCTTGTAATTTAAGATTACGAGCTAACTCTAATAGAATAGCTGTACCAGCAGCATTGTCATTAGCACCATTAGCGATAGAGTCTCCATCTACAGGTTTCTCTATACCGATGTGATCATAATGAGCACCTAATACTACTACTTCATTTTTAAGTACTGCATCCGTACCTGGTATAACACCCACTATATTCCAAGCTTCTTTTACATTCTTTAATGTATCATTATAACTCGTATAGTATGGTTTTATTTTATACGTTTCTAACTGTTTAGCTAAATAGCTAGCAGCCAACTTACCTCCCTCACTACCAGTATCTCTACCTAATAGCTCATCAGAAGCCAAGTAATATAACGTTTCTTTGATATTCTTTTGTTCAGCATTAGCTTTAACAACAGATGGTGTCTTAGTAGAGGCACATCCTACTAATAAGACTGCTGCCAATAGGCCTAAAATTCTCATTTATAAATATTTTTATCAAAAATACAAAAAGCATATTAACTAAAGAAAATAAATAATCAGCGATATATACTTTAAGAAGCAAATAGTCCCAAATAAAAAAGCCCTCATTCAATAGAATGAGGGCTTCTTATTTATCTTAAATAGATTACGCCAACATAGTCACTGGGTTCTCTACATAATCTTTGAATGTTTGTAAGAATTGAGCACCTGTAGCACCATCCACAGTTCTGTGGTCACATGCTAAAGTTACTGTCATTGTATTACCCACTACTATTTGACCATTCTTAACTACTGGTTTCTCTATAATAGCACCTACTGATAGGATAGCAGAGTTAGGTTGGTTAATAATAGATGTAAATGACTGAATACCGAACATACCTAAGTTAGATACAGTGAATGTACTTCCATCCATCTCAGCAGGAGTAAGTTTTTTAGTTTTAGCTTTAACAGCTAACTCTTTTACTTTACCACCGATGTGAGTTAAAGACATTTGATCTGTAAATGGTAATACTGGTACTACTAATCCATCTTCTACAGCTACAGCCACACCAATATTGATATGGTTGTTATAGATAGTTGCATTATCAGTCCATTGCGTATTCACTTGAGGGTGTTTGCGAAGTGCCATAGCACATGCTTTCACTACCATATCATTAAACGATACTTTAGTATCAGGTAAGTTATTAATAATCTTACGAGACTCTATAGCATTATCCATGTCTAACTCTATAGTTAAGTAGTAGTGAGGAGCAGTAAACTTAGACTCAGCTAAACGACGAGCAATAGTTTTACGCATTTGTGAGTTTTTCACTTCTTCTACACTTACTTCTCCAGCTGGTACGAATGCTTTAACAGCAGGTACAGCAGCTGTAGCAGCAGCCACAGGAGCAGCAGTCTTAGCAGCAGGTGAATAGTTCTCGATATCACGTTTAATGATACGTCCATTCTCACCTGAACCTTTAACCTCAGTAATGTTTATTCCTTTATCTTCAGCAATTTTCTTAGCCAATGGAGAAATGAATACTCTCCCATTAGTAGATACAGGTGCCTCTACACTAACTGGAGCAGCAACTTCAGCTTTAGGAGCCTCCACAGCAGGAGCTTCAGCAGCGAAAGTACCACCATTTTTAGCAGATGCAACTATTGCTGATACGTCAGTTCCTTCTGGTCCTAAGATAGCTAATACGCTATCAACTGGAGCAGACTCACCTTCGTTAATACCAACATATAATAAAGTTCCAGCTTCAAAAGCTTCGAACTCCATAGTAGCTTTATCAGTTTCGATTTCTGCAAGGATATCACCTTCCTGAACCTTATCACCTACTTTTTTAATCCAAGTAGCTACTGTACCATCAGTCATAGTATCACTAAGACGAGGCATAGTAATGATCTTAACTCCAGCAGGCATAGCAGCCGCTTGAGGAGCTGGTGTTTCAGCTTTAGCCTCTGCTACTGGAGCAGGAGCCTGAGCAGCAGGAGCAGCATTACCTGCACCACTGATTAAAGCAGAAATATCTTCACCTTCATTTCCTATAATAGCAAGTAACGAATCTACAGGAGCAGATTCACCTTCTTGTAATCCAATATATAACAATGTACCAGAGTTAAATGACTCAAACTCCATTGTTGCTTTGTCTGTTTCGATTTCTGCAAGGATATCTCCTTCAGAGATCTTATCTCCAACTTTTTTTAACCATGCTGCAACAACACCTTCTGTCATAGTGTCGCTTAAGCGTGGCATTGTAATTACTTCTGCCATGTTCTTTTTATTATAATCTGTGAGGGATAAAAGGATAATTCTCTTGTTCGTATACTACATCATACATTACGTTTTTCTCTGGGTAAGCAGATTCTTCAGCGAATTTCTCACACTCAGCTACGTAATCTTTAACTCTTTGATCCATTGCTTCGATCTCAGCCTCAGTAGCATATCCTTTTTCTCTTATTACATCTAAAACTTGTGTAATAGGATCTATTTTTTTGTACTCTTCTACTTCTTCTTTCGTACGGTAATGTTGAGCATCTGACATAGAGTGACCTCTATATCTATATGTTTTCATTTCTAAGAAAGTAGGTCCATCACCACGACGAGCTCTTTCGATAGCTTCGTACATAGCTTCAGCCACTTTCACAGGATTCATACCATCTACTGGTCCACTTGGCATTTCGTATCCTAAACCTAACTTCCAGATGTCAGTATGGTTAGCAGTACGCTCTACTGAAGTACCCATAGCATATCCGTTATTCTCAACGATAAATACTACTGGTAATTTCCAGTTCATAGCCATATTGAATGTCTCGTGTAAAGACCCTTGACGAGCAGCACCATCACCAAAATAACACATAGTAACAGCTCCTCTATCAAAATACTTATCTGCAAAAGCTAATCCAGCTCCTACAGGTATTTGTCCTCCAACGATTCCATGTCCTCCATAGAAACGATGCTCTTTAGAGAAAATGTGCATAGATCCACCTAAACCTTGAGATGTACCTGTACCTTTTCCTAATAACTCAGCCATAATTCTCTTAGGATCTACTCCTAATCCAATTGGCTGTACGTGGTTTCTATATGCAGTAATCATTTTGTCTTTAGACATGTCCATTGCATGTAAAGCTCCAGCCAATACTGCTTCCTGCCCATTATATAAATGCAAGAATCCTCTCACTTTTTGTTGAATATATAAAGCAGCAAGCTTATCTTCAAACTTTCTCCAAAATAGCATGTCTTCATACCACTTTAGATAAACTTCTTTTGTAATTTCTCTCATATGACTTTACTTTTATAAACGGTCTCCCGTTTAAAATACAGACTTTCTCGTTTAACCACACTACTGTGGAGAAGCAAAAATAATATATCTACTTTAGACTGAAAAATTTATTTGAAGTATTTTAGATTTGACAAGATTTTATACAAATAATTTAACAATACCTTATAATTAGACTGATTACTTAAACTTCTAATTTTTACTTCTACTATTTAAAATTGTGTTTTTTTGATTTTAATCTTATTATAACATCGCTCCTTTTTTATTTATCTATTTCATTTAAAACAAACTAACTCATTTATACTACAAAACATTAGTCAAAATGTGTCAGAAAAACATTTCTACACTACTATCTAGCTCTATTTTAACACAATAATTACTGCTTCACCTCGCTTTACTACGAGTTCTGTTTGGTTTAAGTATAGCCTGTCTCAATATTACCAGCATAGTGACTCCATTATAACAGTATAAAACAATGGAGTCACTATGGACTCATTATGGACACACTATGGAGTCACCCCATACAAAACGGTAGGCATACCTAATATGAACTTAAACAAAAAAGAGAGTTTGCTCACGCAAACTCTCTAAAACATTATAAACTATATAATTCACTATAAACTCTCCCAAACCTATCTATCACTTCCACAGTAATAGACTTAGCAGTCTTAGAAGGTTTAAATAAAAACATATGATCTGTAAGTTCTGGTTCTACCCACTTACGTTTCTCTGGTAACTTTGGTCCCTCATGTAGCTTAATGCTCAATGGATCCTTAGCTGTCACACGTACCAGCTCCCCTTTTCGTACTCCATCTTCATACCAATAGGCCTGCCACTGTGTGTCCCAATTCCAGATATTCACACTCCAATTATCTTTAAAGTCAGGATGCTCTCCTACTCTATATGTTCTAAACTGTACATCCTTACTCAATCCAGTACCTTTATAATACCATTCTAACTGAGCCCCCTTAGCTGTATATACTCCATAACCACCAGGTGTTCCATCAAAACAGATTGGACCACTCCACCACGCTCCACAAACTGTACCATGACAATGCTCTATCAAGGAATCATTCAGTACAATAGTCTCATTAAAATGAGTATGACCTGACATTAAATGTGCATTATACCCTTCTAATATTTTATATAAGTGTTCTCTATTATTAACCATAGCTCCTAACGAAGAACTCTTAGGATTGCGTTCAAAATACCCTGTATAAGACGGAATATGTTGTGATACCACTACTGTAGATCCCTTAGGTACATTAGCTAAGTCTTTCTCTAGCCAAGCTAATTGTTCTTCTGTTAAGTACCCTATATACTCCTTTCCTTTACCAATAAAGAATACATCGTCTAGCACTACATAGTGAATCTCACCTCTATTAAACGAATAGTACTGCGGTCCGTACATAGCATTAAATGTAAAGTGTGTCTTCTCATCACTGCGTTGACCTAAATCTGCATCGTGGTTACCAAAAACTTGAAAGAATGGTATAGATAGATTCTTCACTGCTTGGTTATACTTCTCAAACAATTCGTGCTTATCCCAAATCAAATCTCCACACCCAATACCAAACACATTAGTACTACCTAGTGACTTTATAGTACCTAACATATCAGGAACACTCTCTGACAAGAGCTGCTCTGCCTCTTCTATTTTCTGGATTTGAGGATCTGCTAAGACTAAAAAGTGATGAGTATGATCTGACTCTTGTAAAGGTTTCAATACAAACTCTACTTTATTAGTAGCTTTATTCTTATCAATACGGTAGAAGAAATCTGCTGAACCGTTAGACAACTGTTTAATCTCATATCCTGAAGGAATAGATATAAACACAAAGTCGCGTTGATTATGGGATACAATACTAAAATATCCATTAGCATCAGTCAGCACTACTTGTTGTCCATCAGATATACTTACTCTAGCTATACCTTTACCATTAGAGATCACTCTACCTTCTACTTTAATAGGCTTAAAAATGTTATCTCCTCCAGATACATAAATCAACTCCTCTTGGCCAGAACTTGCAAAGCTATTCATCGAAACCAATGAGGTAGCACCTGCTGTCAAAGCTATATTCTTAATAAAATTACGTCTCGAACTCATAGAATGTTTATCTGATTAGTTTTGCCACCACATCTTATAATTAATATTATCTCCTCCCATCTGAGAGATAATCTTCTGATAGTTATCTTTATTCTGTGTACGAATAGAAATAGGATAAGGAAAACGATTAGGCATTTTACCTTCATTAAGCATTGATTTAGTCTTAGGCAACACAGGATATCCTGTTCGCTTATACTCAAACCACTGTTGATAATCGGTCATATATAAAGCGTAATACTTCTGTAACATAATACGTTCTAACGTCCCATTATACTTAGTGCTTTCTAAATCAAAATAAGTAGAAGGCATCTCTAATCCTTTAGATGTAATCGCTACTTTGACAGCTTCTTTATACAATGCCTCTGCATTAGGTAAGTATCCCTTCTGTGCTAACTCTGCTTTTATAAAAAGTACTTCTGCATAGGTTAAAACAGGTGCTTCAGTAGGGTTAGCTGCCATAATATTATTCAAAGTAGATGCTTCATAATCAAACTGTGAATCTGGTCCATCATAAGCACTAATAATACCTTTATATCCTATCATCACCTTATTTTTACCCTCAACTCTGTATGCTTCTGTAGCATATAATGGTAAACGAGGATCTTTAAAATCATTTAGGTTATCTAAAAAGAAAGAGGCCATCTTACGACTTAATGTGAAATCTTGGAGACGACTCCATGGAGAGATATTAGGTGTTACTCCTGTAATTTTAAGGTTAGCTTGAGACTTTAGATTATCTATGATCGGATATTTCACAGGATCATTAATAATAGCTAACATTCTCTGATATGAGTTTTTCTCAGTCTTATTCGATATTCTCAGCAATAGACGCAAATGTAAACTGTTAGTAAACTTTTGCCAATCTTGCCAATACGTCATCGCATCCGTATATAGTATATCAGGATTAAACGTCATCTTACGCTTAACATCATAAAGCGAATTCGCCTTCTCTAAGTCTGCTAATAAACTATCGTATATCTTCTCCTGATTATCAAACTCAGGGTATAACAATTTCTCTCCTCCCTTAGAAGCATCAAAATAAGGAACAGCACCGAATACATCTGTAAGGTTAGCAGTAATCCATACCTTAAGTGTTATAGCTATCGCTTCATAGTTTGCCTCTTTTGATTTGATAGCCTCAGCTTCCATATCCTTCGCATTCTTCATCCATCTATAGTACGCATTCCATGATGATGCACCTACATCATCACTAAGATCATAACGCTGTAAACCTGGTACAGAGCTAGGATATACTACTATATCTTGCATTAAGTGGTTATTATGAGACCAGCTTCTATACATATTATGACTCCCTACTTCATATATAATAGGATTTAACAATGTAGTTGGGCTTATTTGTTGTAACCTATTTGGGTCAATATTAGTCTCTTCAAAATCTGAAGTACAACTAGCTACTAATAATGCTGTAGTAGCTATACCAAAAAATATATGTTTAATTTTCATTTGTTCAATTCTTAAATATTAGATTTCAAGTTTGATATTAAATCCATAAGTAGCAGGAGAAGGCATCTGCCCCATCTCTACTCCTGGCATCATACTCCCACCATTAAGTGCTGCTGTCTCTGGATCAAACATTGGGAAGTCTGATATCATAGCTAAGTTCCTACCATAGACAGATACACTTAGCTTCTTAAGTCTCATACGCTTTAATACTTCTTTAGAGAAACTATACTCTAAGCTCACTTCTCTTAACTTAATATAAGATGCATCAAATGTATTAGACTCTAGATTAGCACGTCTATAATACTCTCCGTAGTACTCTGCAGGATTAACTTTAGTAGTGTTAGGAGAGAATGTACCATCTCCATTGCGTACTACACCATCTCCGATGATATATCCTTCTTCACGTCCTGCTAATGTGTGTTTAAGTTTCCCTTGTTCACTCATTTTATGGTGAGACTGAGAATATACTTTACCTCCGTACTGACCATCTAAAGTAAAGCTGAATCTAAAACCTTTATATTTAAATGTATTCGTCCATCCCATCGTCCAATCAGCGTAAGCACTTCCGATATACTCAATTTCTTTAGACTGTTCAGGTAACCCTTTAGCTGTATACACTATTTGTCCTTGATCGTTTCTAACAAACTTATATCCGTATAAGTCCCCTGTAGTTCCCCCTACTTTACCAATAATAGAAGCTGTACCAGACTCTGCTAATACTTGTTGATCACCACCGTCAAAACCTTCAGCTAGACTTAAGATTTTGTTTTTATTCTTTGCCCAGTTTACAGAGGTATTCCAAGAAAAGTTTTGTGTCTTAACAGGTGTAGCATTCAATGTTAGTTCTATCCCTCTATTTCTTACATCTCCTCCATTAATAACTGCCTTACTATAACCTGTTACATAATTAAGAGGAACCGTGATAATTTGATTCTTTGTATTAGTTTCGTATACAGTTACGTCAAATCCTAATCTATTTTTAAACATCTTGTGTTCATATCCAAACTCAATAGATTTAGTTATCTCTGGTTTTAATTCAGCATTATGAAGAGTAGTAGGTGAAGTAGCAGAACTAGCAAAAGCACTATTAGAATAATACTGTAAAGTCTGATAAGGTCTAGTACCATTACCTACTTCGGCAACTGATATTCTTAACTTAGAATAGTCAATAACTGCTGGCATTCTAAAAATATCGTTTAAGATAAAACTAGCATTTAATGAAGGATAAAGGAATGACCAGTTCTCCTTAGGAAGTGTACTTGACCAGTCATTTCTAATGGTCGCATCTAAGAAGATCATATTCTTATAACCAAATGACGCCATACCATAGATAGAGTTTACTTTATAGTTATCATCTGCTATGGTAGTAATAGGCTGATTAATACCATTAGCTAACATATATATCCCTGGTGTAACAAGACCATCTACATAAGCTGATACACTGTGATATTTAGAGTCTAACATATTCCCCCCGATAGAGGCACTGTATGTAAATATATCAGAATCTTTCTCTGTATAAGTAAGTAAGAAATCAGTATTGATCTCTTGGAAGTTTATTTGTTGAGTTTTGAAGTATCCTTTACCAAATTTAGTGGTACTATAAGGTCTTCTCTGTTCGCGTTTATCATTACGTGAGTTTAATGCCCCGCGAATCATTAATTTTAATTTTGGTGTAAAAGTAATATCAGTCGATAAGCTTCCTGTTATAGTGTTAGTGTTAACTGGGTTTGTGGTTTCATAAGCGATTAGATAAGGATTCTCTATATAAGAACTAAAAGGATGTATCTGATCTACTTGGTAATAATCCTTCTTCCAAATAGGTTTATACCAATTTAGGTCAACGTTTGGGTTCTGAAAAATCATAAAGTACGATATAGTATGATTACCATATCCTGTTCCTGGTAAGTTATCACTCTGTCTGTTAGTATAACTAATATTAGCATTAGCTGTTACAGATTTAGATATCTCGTATTTAGCTTTAGTCGATATAGTAGTTCTATCAAAACCAGTATTTGGCATTATCCATTCGTTCTTAGAATGTGTAACAGTCGTTCTAATATCCCCTTTATCATTTCCACCTGATAAACCTAAGGTGTTGGTAGTAGTAACACCTGTTCTCCAGAAGTCTTTTATATTGTTTTCATAAGGTCTCCACAGTGTACGTTCTGCTCCTTGCGTTTCCGTATTTGGATCATATTGAAAATAGTACTGCCCATCAAACTTAGGTCCAAAAGCACTACTAGTACTTCCTGTATTAGCACCATCCTCAGATAATCCATAAGAATAATAAGGATCACCAGCTTTATTAAAACTCTTACCAGATCCTTGTCCATACTCATACTGATAATCAGGCCAACGTTGTATAACATCAAAACTAACATCAGAGTTAAACGTTATTCCTAATCCTTTGTCCTTTTTACCAGACTTAGTTGTGATCATCAACACTCCGTTACTCGCTCTAGAACCATATAATGCCGCAGCACCAGGTCCTTTTAATACCGAAATACTTTCTATATCATCTGGATTAATATCTGCTATACCATTACCATAGTCAACAGGAGCATCTGTACCAATATAGGCATCACTAGCTCCACTACTCCACAAAGTACTATTGACAATAACACCGTCCACTACAACTAAAGCTCCGTTAGCATCAGCATTCAATGAACGATCACCACGTAGCTTAAGCTGAGTTGAATTCATTGGTCCAGAATTAGCAGAAGTCATAGTCATACCTGCTACCTTTCCTTTTAAAGCATCTGACCACGTATTAGATCTAGTATTATCTAATTGTTCACTACTAATAGTTTGTTGTGAAAAACCTAGTTGTTTTTCTTCACGTTTAATACCTAGAGCTGTTACAACTACTTCATTAAGCATATCAGCAGACTCTGCTAATGTTATATCTACTACTGCTCCCTTTTGTACTTTAACTCTCTTGTCTTCAAAACCTACAAAAGACACAATTATATCTCCAGTGAGAAATGTATCTGGTACTGATAATGTAAAATGACCATCTAAATCTGTTGATGTTATAGCCTTTGCTCCTGCCAATTGTACTACTGCACCCGGCAATGGTAAACCTAAATTATCAATTACCTTTCCTTTTACTATTGAACCATTGTTAACCTCATATGAGTAAGTAGTATATCTACTTTCTACAACCTTAGTAGTTGTATTAGATGCAAATAGAGAATTTGATTGTAAAAGAAACATGCTTCCTATAATCAAACAAACTTGATGACAATTACGTCTTACTTTTTTCATTACTATATATTGTGCTGTTACAGTATTAAATACCCCTATATAATACTGGTACAAATGAATAGAATGTCACAAGTAGTCACAACAAAAAGCTGTTACCAAACAGTTAAGACACATTATATAATTGTAAACAAAAAATAATAGTTATTATTCTTTTTTAGTTTAGTCTAAATAATTAATTTAGCCTCGTCTAATTTTTAAAACTAAAACAATGAAATTCAAACTACCTGATTTAGCATATGATAAAAAATCTTTCAATACATTCATTTCAGAAGAGGGATTCAACTATCACTATGGAAAGCATCATCAGACTTATGTTAACAACCTTAACAGTTTAGTAACAAACACGAAATGGGATAACTTATGTTTAGAAAACATTATCACAGACTCTATTAAAGAAGGTGAAGTAGCTCTATTTAATAATGCAGCACAACATTATAATCACAGTTTTTTCTGGAATTCTATAACTCCTAATCAAGGAAGTCTACCAAGTGAACAACTACTAGAACTTATAGGAAAATCATACGGCACCTTAGACAACTTCAAACAACAGTTTACACAAACTGCTACTAAACTTTTTGGCAGTGGTTGGGTTTGGTTAACACTAAATCAAGATAATGAACTAGAACTAATGAGTTTAAAAGATGCTGATACACCGATAGTTCATGGGCATAAACCCTTATTAACTTTAGATGTTTGGGAACATGCTTACTATATAGATCATCGAAATGCAAGACCTACATTCATTCAAGAGTTTTGGAACTTTATCAACTGGGAATTTGTAAATAAAAATCTAAAGCAATGAGTATAGAGTGCATTAGACATATTGAAAATAGTTGCGAAATAAAACAACGACTTGCCTTAGAACAAGAGTCACAAAACAACTATACCGTAGCCATCAACTATTACCTAGAAGCATTAGGCCGCATAGAACTACTGTGTTCTTCATATAACGCATATATCGAATTAGGACCATCTCTGTATATACAATACATAGAAACTTCACTTAAACTAGCTAAGCTGTACAAAAAAGAAGATCACTATGACAAATACCATGCAGTAATTCATAAAATCAAAAGTTTTATTATAAATCTTAAGAGCACCTTAAATAACAATAAAACCATACTAAATCAACTTAACTCGATAACTGAAAAAATAAACTAACACTACTTAGTGCACTTTAAAATAAAAAAGGAGGTTAGTTCGTAATTTAGTAAAGCCATAATTCTAATAGAACAATATATCATAACCTCCTTTAAACAAAAAAGGTCTACATTTCTGTAGACCTTTTTCTTTGTCGTAAATCGACTGTATCTTTTGATTTAAGCTTCGCCTTTAGTTCCGAACTTAATAGCTGATAACTCATTAGAACTATCTGCATCAATAATTTGTCCATAACTATTTTCATAGCGTTGAACATTCTCTTGTAAAGCATTTAATAATCTCTTCGCATGTTGAGGCGTCAAAATAATTCTAGACTTTACTCTTCCTTTAGGCATACCAGGCATAACTTTAACAAAATCAACCACAAACTCCGTATTAGAGTGATTGATAATAGCCAAATTAGAAAAAATTCCTTCAGCTGTTGTCTCGTCTAATTCTAGACCGAATTGATCTTGTTCTGTATCCATAGTATTAGAAATTTAAATCATTTTCTTTGTTAGCAAATCCTTCTTCCTCTACTGAGCTTACGATAATATCTTCATATTCTCTCATACCAGTACCTGCAGGAATTCTGTGACCTACGATAACATTTTCTTTTAATCCATTTAAACCATCTACTTTACCTGCTACAGCAGCTTCGTTTAACACTTTCGTTGTTTCCTGGAACGACGCAGCAGAAATAAATGATTTAGTTTGTAATGATGCACGAGTAATACCTTGTAACATTGGAGTACCTGTAGCAGGCATAACATCACGAGATACAACTAGGTTCTTATCCTCACGTTTAAGTAAAGAGTTCTCATCACGTAATTCACGCATTGTAATAATCTGTCCCTCTTTCAAGTTCTCAGACTCACCAGCATCAACTACTACTTTCATTCCATATAATCTATCATTCTCAACGATAAAGTCAGCAGCATGTGCTAATTGATCTTCTAAGAATAAAGTATCACCTGGATCTTCGATTTTCACTTTACGCATCATTTGACGGATAACTACCTCAAAGTGTTTATCACTAATCTTAACCCCTTGTAGACGGTAAACCTCTTGAATCTCATTAACCAAGTACTGTTGAACAGCAGATGGTCCTTGGATTCTTAAGATATCGTCTGGAGTGATAGCTCCATCAGAAAGTGGCATACCAGCTTTCACATAGTCATTCTCTTGAACTAAGATCTGGTTAGATAACTTAACTAAGTATTTTCTAACATCACCTGTTTTAGATTCAACTACAATCTCTCTGTTACCTCTCTTAATTTTACCAAATGATACAACACCATCAATTTCAGAAACTACAGCTGGATTCGAAGGATTACGAGCTTCTAATAACTCAGTAATTCTAGGAAGACCTCCTGTAATATCCCCTGCTTTAGATGTATGACGAGGAATCTTAACTAAAACTTTACCAGCTTTAATCTTATCTCCATCATTTACCATTAAGTGAGAACCTACTGGTAAGTTGTATGAACGAATTAACTCACCATCTTTACCATAAATTAATAAAGTAGGAATTAATTTTTTATTTCTTGATTCAGTAATTACTTTTTCTTGGAAACCAGTTTGCTCATCGATTTCAACCATGAACGTTTGTCCTTGCTCGATATCTTCATAAGCTACTTTACCAGTAAACTCAGAAACAATTACACCATTATAAGGGTCCCATTTAAATAACGTAGCTCCAACTTCAACAGTATCTCCATCAGCTACAAAAATTGTAGATCCGTAAGGAATGTTGTTAGTTGTTAATAAGATTCCAGTATTAGAATCATATAATTTAGCTTCAGTTGAACGAGAAATAACAATGTCAATAGCATTTCCTTCGTTGTCTTCTCCTTTTACTGTTTTAAGATCTTCTATCTCTAAACGACCATTAAATTTAGCAGTAATACTAGATGTCTCAGAAATGTTACCTGCAGTACCCCCTACGTGGAACGTTCTTAAAGTTAACTGTGTACCAGGCTCCCCAATTGATTGAGCAGCAATAACACCAACAGCCTCACCTTTTTGAACCATTCTAGCAGTAGCTAAGTTACGTCCGTAACATTTAGCACAGATACCTACTTTAGCTTCACAAGTCAATGGAGAACGTACTTCAATTGATTCAATTGGTGCAGCATTAATAGCTTTTGCAATTGCTTCAGTAATTTCTTCACCAGCTCCAACTAATACTTCAGAATTTAAAGGATTAACTACATCATTAAGAGCAACACGTCCTAAAACTCTTTCTCCTAGTGATTCGATAACTTCCTCATTCTTCTTAAGTGGCTTAACATCAATCCCTCTTAATGTACCACAGTCTACTGAATTAACAATAACATCTTGTGCTACATCGTGAAGACGACGAGTTAAGTAACCAGCATCCGCCGTTTTTAACGCCGTATCCGCAAGACCTTTACGAGCACCGTGAGTAGAAATGAAATACTCTAAAATCGATAAACCTTCTTTAAAGTTAGAAAGAATCGGGTTTTCAATAATTTCACCACCACCTGCTGTAGATTTCTTAGGCTTAGCCATCAAACCACGCATACCTGTTAACTGACGAATCTGCTCTTTAGAACCACGGGCTCCAGAATCAAGCATCATATATACTGAGTTGAAACCTTGTTTATCCTCACGGATATTCTTCATCGCTAACTCAGTTAACATAGCATTTGTTGAAGTCCAAACGTCAATAACTTGGTTATAACGCTCATTATTCGTGATAAGACCCATGTTATAGTTCATAGTAATATGATCTACTTGTTCATTAGCCTCATCAATCAACTCTTGCTTACGCTCAGGAATCATAATATCACCTAAACTGAATGATAATCCTCCACGGAATGCATAACCATAACCCATGTTTTTGATATCATCTAAGAAAGCAGCTGTAGTAGGTACATCAGTAATACTTAAAATACGACCGATAATATCTCTTAAAGACTTCTTAGTTAATACCTCATTGATATATCCAGCAACTTCAGGTACTACTTCATTAAATAAAATTCTACCAGCAGAAGTTTCAATAATTTGATATACTAATTCTCCTTCAGCATTATAATCTTTAGCTCTAACTCTAACATTAGCATTAAGATCA
The DNA here is from genome assembly GCF_900109075.1 of Myroides marinus. Lineage (GTDB taxonomy): Bacteria > Bacteroidota > Bacteroidia > Flavobacteriales > Flavobacteriaceae > Flavobacterium > Flavobacterium marinum_A. The sequence continues at coordinate 124,356 of NZ_FNYS01000001.1, forward strand.
AGTTTACCTTCATTTAAAGCAATATGAACTTCCTCAACAGAATAGAAAGTCAATCCTTCACCTTTAATCTCATGTTCTGGAGTAGACTTACGTGACTTAGTCATGTAGTATAATCCAAGTACCATATCCTGAGATGGTACAGTAATAGGAGCACCATTAGCAGGGTTTAAGATATTGTGAGAAGCTAACATTAATAATTGAGCTTCTAAGATTGCCTCAGGTCCTAGAGGTAAGTGAACTGCCATCTGGTCACCATCGAAATCGGCGTTGAAAGCCGTACACACTAATGGGTGTAATTGAATAGCTTTACCTTCGATTAACTTAGGTTGGAAAGCTTGAATACCCAATCTGTGTAACGTAGGAGCACGGTTAAGTAAAACTGGGTGTCCTTTAATTACGTTTTCTAAGATATCCCAAACAACTGGTTCTTTTTTATCTATAATCTTCTTAGCAGATTTAACTGTTTTAACGATACCTCTTTCAATCAACTTACGAATAACGAAAGGTTTGTATAGTTCAGCTGCCATATCTTTTGGCAATCCACATTCGAATAATTTTAATTCTGGTCCAACAACAATTACCGAACGAGCTGAATAGTCAACACGTTTACCAAGTAAGTTTTGACGGAAACGACCTTGTTTACCTTTTAATGAATCAGAAAGTGATTTTAATGGGCGGTTAGATTCAGTCTTAACAGCAGAAGATTTTCTAGTGTTATCGAACAATGAATCCACAGCTTCTTGAAGCATACGTTTCTCATTACGTAAGATTACTTCAGGAGCTTTAATCTCCATTAAACGTTTTAAACGGTTATTTCTGATGATTACACGACGGTATAAGTCATTTAAATCAGAAGTAGCAAAACGACCTCCATCTAGTGGTACTAATGGACGTAATTCTGGTGGAATAACTGGAATAACTTTCAAGATCATCCACTCAGGTCTATTCTCACGATTCAAATTAGAATCACGGAAAGACTCTACTACTTGAAGACGTTTTAACGCCTCAGTTTTTCTTTGTTTAGATGTTTCGTTATTAGCAGCGTGACGTAGAGTATATGATAATTGATCTAAGTCAGTAGTAGCTAATAGATCCATAATACACTCCGCTCCCATTTTAGCAACGAATTTATTAGGATCATTATCATCTAAATATTGATTTTCCATCGGAAGAGTATCACAGATGTTTAAGTACTCTTCTTCAGTTAAGAAATCTAATCTATTGATAGGTTCACCATCAACGTTTTTAGCAATACCAGCTTGGATAACTACATAACGCTCATAGTAGATGATCATATCTAATTTCTTAGAAGGAAGACCTAAGATATAACCAATTTTGTTTGGTAAAGAACGGAAGTACCAGATATGAGCAATTGGCACAACTAAATTGATGTGACCAACTCTATCTCTACGTACTTTCTTCTCAGTAACTTCAACACCACAACGGTCGCACACGATTCCTTTATAACGGATTCTCTTATACTTACCACAAGCACACTCGTAATCTTTTACAGGTCCAAAGATACGCTCACAGAAAAGACCATCACGTTCAGGTTTATGAGTACGATAGTTGATTGTTTCTGGTTTTAAAACCTCACCTCTCGATTCTGCTAGAATAGACTCTGGCGATGCTAAACCAATTGAGATTTTATTAAACCTTTTTACGGTATTTTTCTCTTTATTTTTATTCATGGTAAACTTACTTGTTAAAGTGTATGATAAAGAGTAAGCAGCACATTACTGCTTACCCTATAATCTTAGTTTATTCTTCTAATCTGATGTCTAGTCCAAGACCTTTTAATTCATGCATTAATACATTGAATGATTCAGGTAATCCTGGTTCTGGCATAGTTTCTCCTTTAACGATTGCTTCGTAAGTTTTAGCTCTACCAATAACGTCATCCGATTTTACCGTCAAGATTTCACGTAATGTACTAGATGCTCCATAAGCCTCTAATGCCCAAACCTCCATCTCTCCAAAACGCTGACCTCCAAACTGAGCTTTACCTCCTAATGGTTGTTGCGTGATCAATGAGTAAGGACCAATAGAACGTGCGTGCATCTTATCATCTACCATGTGACCAAGTTTCAGCATATAGATAACCCCAACAGTTGCACGTTGGTGGAATCTTTCTCCTGTACCTCCATCATATAAGTAAGTGTGTCCAAAACGTGGTATACCTGCCTCATCTGTAAGAGCATTAATTTGATCTAATTCTGCACCATCGAAGATTGGAGTCGCATACTTTTTACCAAGTTTTTGACCAGCCCATCCTAATACTGTTTCATAAATCTGTCCAATGTTCATACGAGAAGGTACCCCTAATGGGTTCAATACGATATCTACTGGTGTTCCATCTTCTAAGAAAGGCATATCCTCATCTCTAACGATACGAGCTACAATACCTTTATTACCGTGACGTCCAGCCATCTTATCTCCTACACGTAATTTACGTTTTTTAGCAATATAAACTTTCGCTAATTTCAAAATTCCAGATGGTAACTCATCCCCTACTGTAATCATGAATTTCTCTCTTCTTAGAACTCCTTGAAGATCGTTTAACTTGATTTTGTAGTTGTGGATTAAATCAGTAATCATACTGTTTGTCTCCTCATCAGTTGTCCATTGACCTTTTGTTAAGTGTGCGAAATCTTCTACAGCAAATAACATTTTTTGAGTAAATTTCTTACCTTTTGGTAAAATCTCTTCTCCTAAATCATTCAATACACCTTGAGATGTTTTACCATTCACGATGAAGAATAATTTCTCAACTAAACGCTCTTTTAACTCGTTGAATTTAACTTCAAATCTAGTTTCTAATAAAGCCAATTCGTCTTTATCTTTTGAACGTTTACGTTTATCTTTTACTGCTCTTGCGAACAATTTTTTATCTAATACAACACCTCTTAATGATGGTGAAGCTTTTAATGAAGCATCTTTAACGTCTCCTGCTTTATCACCAAAGATAGCGCGTAATAATTTTTCTTCTGGAGTAGGATCAGACTCTCCTTTAGGAGTGATCTTACCAATAAGAATATCACCAGGCTTAACTTCAGCTCCAATGCGGATCATACCGTTTTCATCTAAGTCTTTTGTTGCCTCTTCAGAAACGTTAGGGATATCGTTAGTTAACTCTTCGTTACCTAATTTAGTATCTCTCACTTCTAAAGTATAGTCATCAATGTGGATAGATGTAAAGATATCTTCACGTACTACTCTTTCACAAATTACGATAGCATCCTCGAAGTTGTATCCTTTCCATGGCATGAACGCCACTTTCAAGTTACGACCTAAAGCTAACTCTCCTTGTTGAGTAGCGTATCCTTCACAAAGTACTTGACCTTTAGTAACTCTATCACCTCTTCTTACGATTGGTTTCAAGTTGATACTTGTACTTTGATTCGTTTTTCTAAACTTAATTAAGTTGTATGTTTTCTCATCTGGATCAAAGCTGATTAAACGCTCTTCATCAGTACGATCATATTTGATAATGATCTTCTGTGCATCAACATACTCAACAGTACCTTCACCTTCAGCATTAATTAAAACACGCGAATCTGAAGCTACTTGTCTTTCTAATCCAGTACCTACGATTGGAGATTCTGGACGTAATAATGGAACTGCTTGACGCATCATGTTAGATCCCATCAACGCACGGTTCGCATCATCGTGCTCTAAGAAAGGAATCAAAGAAGCAGAAATAGAAGCAATCTGGTTTGGAGCAACGTCAGTGAAGTGGATATCTTTTGGTTCCACTACAGGGAAATCTCCCTCTTCTTTAACAACTACTCTTTCTTCAGTAATGTTTCCTTCAGCATCTACAGGAACGTTTGCCTGAGCAATTAACATTCCTTCTTCTTCCTCAGCACTTAAATAAATAGGATCATTAAAGATATCAACTTTACCTTCCACTACTGGACGATAAGGAGTCTCGATGAATCCCATATTATTAACTTTAGCATATACAGCTAAAGATGAAATCAAACCAATGTTTGGTCCCTCTGGAGTCTCAATAGGACATAAACGTCCGTAGTGAGTATAGTGAACGTCACGTACCTCGAAACCTGCTCTCTCTCTAGATAAACCTCCAGGTCCTAAAGCTGATAAACGACGTTTGTGAGTAATCTCAGCTAATGGATTCGTTTGATCCATAAATTGAGACAACTGGTTCGTTCCAAAGAATGAATTAATAACTGAAGACAAAGTCTTAGCGTTAATCAAATCGATAGGAGTAAACACCTCGTTATCACGTACGTTCATACGCTCACGAATTGTTCTAGCCATACGAGCTAAACCAACACCAAACTGAGCTGATAATTGCTCTCCTACAGTTCTAACACGACGGTTAGATAAGTGGTCGATATCATCGATCTCAGCTTTTGAGTTAATTAATTCAATCAAGTACTTAACAATAGTGATAATATCCTCTTTTGTTAAAACTTGTTTGTCAATTGGAGTATCAAGATTAAGTTTTTTGTTCATTCTATAACGACCAACTTCACCTAGATTGTAACGTTGATCAGAGAAGAACAATTTATCAATAATACCACGTGCAGTTTCCTCATCTGGCGGTTCTGCATTACGCAACTGACGGTAGATGTGCTCTACTGCCTCTTTTTCAGAGTTCGTAGGGTCCTTCTGTAACGTATTATGTATGATGGCATAATCTGCCTGATTATTATCTTCTTTATGTAAAAGGATAGTTTTAACGTTAGCCTCAATGATTTCTTCGATATTATCTTTATCTAGGACTGTATCACGGTCTAAGATAATCTCATTTCTCTCAATTGAAACAACCTCTCCTGTATCCTCATCTACGAAATCCTCATGCCAAGTGTTTAACACACGTGCAGCAAGACGTCTTCCGCTATATTTTTTTAGTCCTGTCTTTGATACTTTAACCTCTTCTGCTAAGTCGAAAATCTCTAGGATATCCTTGTCTCTTTCGAACCCGATAGCACGGAATAACGTTGTAACAGGTAACTTTTTCTTTCTATCGATATAAGCGTACATCACGCTATTAATATCGGTAGCAAACTCAATCCATGATCCCTTAAAAGGAATTACTCTCGCCGAATATAACTTAGTTCCATTTGCATGGAATGACTGTCCAAAGAAAACACCAGGTGAACGGTGTAATTGTGAAACTACTACACGCTCTGCTCCATTGATTACGAATGTACCACTAGGCGCCATGTACGGAATTGTTCCTAAATAAACATCTTGAACTATAGTTTCAAAATCTTCATGTTCAGGATCAGTACAGTACAACTTCAAACGCGCTTTAAGCGGAACGCTATAAGTCAGTCCTCTATCAATACATTCTTCGATTGAATAACGAGGAGGATCAACAAAGTAATCAAGGAACTCCAACACGAACTGGTTTCTTGTATCAGTAATCGGGAAGTTCTCCATGAAGGTATTGTATAAACCTTCCTTACCTCTCTCTTCAGATTTCGTTTCTAATTGAAAGAAATCTTTAAAAGACTTTACCTGAATATCCAAGAAATCTGGATAAGCTGGAATGTTCTTTGTCGAGGCAAAATTTAATCTTTCAGTCTGATTTGTGATCATCAATGGACAAAAAATTTTGATTAGAATTTGAATTGTATTTTACGCAAAATCTCTTTATACGCAAAATGGTTTAGGCCTGTGGGAAGCCTCCCAAGACCTAAACCTAAAATATTTTTTAGAAAAAAACTATTTAAGCTCTACTACAGCTCCAGCTTCTTCTAATGCTTTTTTAAGACCTTCAGCCTCATCTTTAGAAACTCCTTCTTTGATGTTAGCTGGTGTAGAATCTACGATATCTTTAGCTTCTTTTAATCCTAAACCTGTTAATTCTTTAACAGCTTTAACTACAGCTAATTTAGAAGCTCCAGCTTCTTTTAATACTACAGTGAATTCAGTTTGCTCTTCAGCAGCTTCACCTGCAGCTCCACCTGCAACTACTACAGCAGCAGCAGCTGGTTCGATTCCGTACTCATCTTTTAATATAGTTGCTAATTCGTTAACTTCTTTTACAGTTAAGCTAACTAATTGTTCTGCGAATTGTTTCAAATCTGCCATTTTTCTATCTTTTAATGATTTGTAAAAATATAATTTATTAATGTGCGTTCTACTGAACTTTAAAAACTGGATCTAGTCGTAGACTATTCTTCGTCTTTAAATTGGTTTTTAAGAGCTGAAATAACTCTTTGAGCTGGTGATTGAAGTAATCCAATGATTTCTCCAATAACTTCTTCTTTAGATTTAATAGCAACTAATGCATCTAAATTCTCATCTCCGATGTAGATTTCTTCATTGATATAAGCTCCTTTTAAAGCTGGAATCGTTGATTTTTTTCTGAAATCTTTGATGATTTTAGCAGGTCCATTTGCAACTTCTGCAAATAAAACAGCACTATTTCCTTTTAAAGTAGAAGGTAACTCTTCGTAATTTTTATCTGAAGCTTCCATCGCTTTTGCAAGCAATGTATTCTTAACTACTTCAATTTTAATTCCAGCTTTGTTACAAGCTCTTCTTAAGTTTGAAGTAACTTCAGCATTCAATCCTGATATATCTGCGATATAGAAGATATTAGCGTCAGCTAACTTAGCTTTTAAATCTTCTATCGCTACTGCTTTCTGTTCTCTAGTCATACGAATAATTATTTATTTACCAATTATACTGCTTTAGGATCTAAAGCAATAGCAGGGCTCATAGTACTAGATATATTAATAGACTTGATATAAGTACCTTTAGCTGCAGTTGGTTTTAATTTGATTAATGTTTGGATTAATTCAGCTGCATTCTCAGTAATTTTTTGAGCCTCGAAAGAAACTTTACCGATAGATGCGTGAACAATACCAGTTTTATCAACTTTAAAATCGATTTTACCAGCTTTCACTTCTTGAACAGCTTTCGCTACGTCCATAGTTACAGTTCCTGTTTTAGGGTTTGGCATTAAACCTCTTGGTCCTAAAATACGACCTAAAGGACCTAATTTACCCATAACAGCAGGCATAGTGATGATAACATCAACATCTGTCCAACCGTCTTTAATCTTTTGTAAGTACTCATCTAGTCCAACATAGTCAGCCCCAGCAGCTAAAGCTTCAGCTTCTTTATCAGGAGTAACCAATGCTAACACTCTTACATCTTTACCTGTTCCGTGAGGTAACGTAACCACACCACGAACCATTTGATTAGCTTTACGTGGGTCTACACCTAAACGTACAGCGATATCTACAGACTCGTCAAATTTTGCAGAAGCAACTTCTTTAATCAATGCAGATGCATCTTTCAAAGAATATAATCTATTCTTTTCAATTTTAGCAGCAGCCTCTTTTTGCTTTTTCGTTAATTTTGCCATTTCTTCTTTCTTTTACAATTAAAAAGGAGCAGTTCCAGTTACTGAAATTCCCATAGATCTTGCAGTTCCTGCAATCATACTCATAGCTGCCTCAACAGTAAATGCATTTAAATCAGGCATTTTGTCTTCCGCAATAGCACGAACTTGTTCCCAAGTTACGCTAGCTACTTTTTTTCTATTAGGCTCACCAGATCCAGATTTCACTTTCGCAGCCTCTAATAATTGAACAGCAGCAGGTGGCGTTTTAACAACAAAGTCAAATGATTTGTCTTTGTATACAGTAATTTGTACTGGTAAAATTTTGCCAGGTTTATCTTGTGTTCTAGCGTTGAATTGCTTACAGAACTCCATGATATTAACTCCAGCAGCCCCCAAAGCAGGTCCAACCGGTGGCGATGGGTTCGCTGCACCTCCCTTAACTTGTAGTTTAACTACTTTACTAATTTCTTTTGCCATTTCTTAAAAAATTTGGCACATCTCATTTGGAAGCCAAGATGTGACTATTGTAACATTATAATTTTTCTACTTGTGTGAAACTTAACTCTAATGGTGTTTTTCTTCCAAAAATCTTAACCATTACTTCTAGTTTACGTTTCTCTTCATTAATGTTTTCGATTGTACCATCGAATCCATTGAATGGTCCATCGATAACTTTCACAGACTCCCCTACTTCGTAAGGAATAACACCTGTTTCAACTTTTACAGCTAGTTCATCGACTCTACCTAACATTCTGTTTACTTCAGACTCACGTAAAGGAAGTGGGTCTCCCCCTCTTTCTCCACCTAAGAAACCAATAACACCTGTTATAGATTTAATAGCGTGAGGAACTTCACCTGTTAAGTTAGCTTCTATCATAACATAACCTGGGAAGTAAACACGTTCTGTAGTTTTCTTTTTACCATCTTTTACAGTCACTACTTTTTCAGTAGGTACTAATACTTGTGATAAGTAATCTGATAAACCTAAACGAGCAATTTCAGTTTCGATATAATTCTTAACCTTATTCTCCTGTCCACTTACCGCACGAACCACATACCATTTTTTGACACTTGTATCAGCCATAATATCTTTTTTATTCCTTATGCTCTAGCCCAATTATAAAATACTCCTAACGCTCTTCCGAACACAGTGTCTACACCCCATGTTGCTAAAGAAAACAAAATTGCAAAAATAGCAACTATTATAGTGTATCGTTGAACTTCTGACCACGGAGACCAAGTAACATTACTTTTTAACTCTGTGAAAGCATCTGATATGTAATTAAAAACCTTTGCCATGTTAATATTGTTTTTGCACGGGTGGAGGGATTCGAACCCCCATCAACGGTTTTGGAGACCGCTATTCTACCCTTGAACTACACCCGTTTGTTAATAAAAGTCAGTGGCCTTAACCACTGACTTTTGTGATTTATTTATCCTAAAAAGAATTAGTCTAAAATTTCAGTTACCTGACCAGCACCTACTGTTCTACCACCTTCACGGATAGCGAAACGTAAACCTACTGATAAAGCGATTGGGCTTAATAACTCAACAGTGATAGTTAAGTTATCTCCAGGCATAACCATCTCAGTTCCTTCTGGTAATTGGATTGTTCCAGTTACGTCAGTTGTACGAACGTAGAATTGAGGACGGTAGTTGTTATGGAATGGAGTGTGACGTCCACCTTCTTCTTTTTTCAAGATATAAACCTCAGCTTTGAATCTAGCGTGTGGTTTTACTGAACCTGGTTTACAAATAACCATACCACGACGGATATCAGTTTTGTCAATACCTCTCAATAATAAACCTACGTTATCTCCAGCTTCTCCACGGTCTAAGATTTTACGGAACATCTCAACTCCTGTAATAGTAGAAGTTAATTTGTCAGCTCCCATACCGATGATTTCAACAGCATCTCCTGTATTAGCAACTCCAGTTTCGATACGTCCTGTAGCAACAGTTCCACGTCCTGTAATTGTAAATACGTCTTCTACTGGCATTAAGAATGGTTTCTCATTATCACGTACTGGCTCTTCGATCCAAGCATCAACTTCATCCATTAAGTGTAATAATGCATCAACCCATTTTTGCTCTCCGTTTAATGCTCCTAAAGCAGAACCTTGAACAACTGGTCCATTATCACCGTCGTATTGGTAGAAAGATAATAAATCTCTTACTTCCATTTCAACAAGCTCTAATAACTCAGCATCATCAACTAAGTCAACTTTGTTTAAGAATACAACGATTCTTGGAATACCTACCTGACGTCCTAAAAGGATGTGCTCACGAGTTTGTGGCATTGGTCCATCAGTAGCAGCAACTACTAAGATAGCACCATCCATTTGTGCAGCACCAGTAACCATGTTTTTCACGTAATCCGCGTGACCTGGACAGTCAACGTGTGCATAGTGACGGTTTTTAGTTTGGTACTCTACGTGAGAAGTGTTAATTGTAATACCACGCTCTTTCTCTTCTGGAGCATTATCAATTGAATCAAATGAACGAGCTTCTGAGAATCCTGCGTCAGCTAATACTTTAGTAATAGCAGCAGTAGTAGTAGTTTTACCGTGGTCAACGTGTCCGATAGTACCGATGTTTAAGTGCGGTTTCGAACGGTCAAAAGTTTCCTTTGCCATGATTTAATAATTTAATCTTAGTTATATAATTAGTGTTCAAATATAATAAAAAAACCTGAGCCAATGACGGGATTTGAACCCGTGACCTCTTCCTTACCAAGGAAGCACTCTACCCCTGAGCTACACCGGCAGATGTCTCTTATTCTCTGTGGGGAGAGCAGGATTCGAACCTGCGAAGGTTACCCAACGGATTTACAGTCCGTCCTCGTTGGCCGCTTGAGTATCTCCCCTCAAACATTTGTTTGATCTTACTTTTCTTTGAGCCGATGGAGGGACTCGAACCCACGACCTGCTGATTACAAATCAGCTGCTCTAGCCAGCTGAGCTACACCGGCAAATGACTCAATAGAAAAAGTCCGCTATTTCTAACGGACTGCAAATGTATATATTTTATTGATTAAAAAAAACAATTTACTTATTTTTTTAAATTAATGAGCTTTCATTTTCTCTTTATGTTTTACCAATAATCTCTCTAAAGCATCAGCACCAGCGTCAACTCCTTCTTCAAAAGTTTTACATGTTTTTTTAACGATCATTTCGTCACCAGGAACCAATAATTTTAACTCCGTAATTTTATTTTCTTTATCTGTTGTGTTTTCTAATTTAAAAAATACGTCTACTGAAACTATCTTATCATAAAACTTTTCAATTTTCGCCAAACGCTCATTTGCAAAATCTACTAGCTTACGATCCACATTGAAATTAATAGCTTGAATGTTCACTTTCATAATTAACGGTTTTAAATGGTTATTTTTTATTATTTCTTCCCCTCGGATGCGAACTCTGATACACCTTCTTTAACTCGCTTAAATTAATCTGTGCATAAGCTTGAGTTGTCGATAAGCTTTCATGTCCCATTAACTCCTTAATTGAGTTAATATCCGCACCTCCTTCTAAGAGATGCGTTGCAAACGAGTGACGCAACATATGAGGACTTTTCTTCTCCTTCGTTGTTGTATTACTAAAGTAACCATTTATAATTCGATACACAAGCATTTCATCAATTTTCTTACCTGAATTATTTGTTAAAAGTGCCTTTATTTCTCCTTTATCAGCTAACACTATCCGCCTTACATCTAAATACTTTTTAAGCAACTGCTCTAACTCAGACAACATTGGTACAATACGTTCTTTCGCTCCTTTACCATACACCCTAACCTGATGCAAATAAAAATCTACATCTTCGACTTCTAAAGCAACTAACTCCGCTCTACGCAAACCAAGACAGTATAACATCTCCACTACTACCAAATCCCTTAAGGAATCAAAATCATCCTTTCCTTCAAACATTGCTCTTACAGCATCTATCTCTTTTAGAGAAAATGGCAATTGCAATTTCTTCTCCACTTTTAGTGATTTATGTAGAAACAAAGGATTAGTATCCACAACCTCGATTTTAAGTAGGAATTTATAAAACGAACTAAGAGCACTCGTTTTCCTATTAATAGATCTATTCGTTAAACCTTGCTCAGATAATTCCACAATCCATAAACGTACACCATCATACCCTACCTTTAGATAATCTAAAGACAATCCTTCTAAAAAAGTAACAAAGTCAGAAATATCATTCTGATAAGCCTCTACTGTCTTATCAGAATACTTTCTCTCTTTCTCTATATACTCGATAAACTTTTCTAAATTTTCAAACATAAAAAAAACCGTTGCAACAAAGTTAATACTTTATTACAACGGTTATTTTATTTAAGACAATACTTCTTAGATTTCTACTGAATCTCTTAAGTGTTGTACATATGCAGCTTTTTGCATTTTGTCTCTTTTAAGAACAGATGGTTTCAAGAATGCCTGACGAGATCTTAACTGACGTAAAGTTCCAGTTCTGTCAAATTTTCTTTTATAGCGCTTTAGTGCTCTATCGATATTTTCTCCGTCTTTAATTGGAATGATCAACATGTTTTCATACACCTCCTCTCATTAGTGGTGCAAAAGTAAAACTTTTTTTATTCATAGCAATAAAAAAATACTTTTTTTCAAACATTTAATTATTTCTCCACTAAGAGACTATATTCTTATCTCTTAGAAAAAAGCAGATATAAAAGATACACACATAGATATAAGAATGAAAAGGAAATAAGTCATCATTCCTTTAAATGCTACATCTATACTCGAATTATCTCTACCTTCTAAAGCGTGTTTCACTTTAGAAGAGAAAGTAAACAATCCCAAAGCAGACATAAATTGAATTCCTAATAGCACTATTGATAGTACTCCTTTAATAATTCCCATTTTAAAACTTACAAAAACACTAAACAATGAGAATAATGCTCCTATAAACCCTAAAACTGCTAAAAACAATCCCCAACTAGAAATAGTTTTTATATATCCTTGTGCATTTGCTGTAAATGCTAATTTTTTATTTTCAGTACTCATCTTTTATCAATTTTTAATTTTAAAACACTGGTTTAAAGTCCAAGTCCTCCACCTGCAAGCCCCATAATCATTCCGCCAAAAGCAATCATACTAAGTATGAATGTAGCAATAAAAACTATAGCTAATATACCACTCACCACAAAATAAGTTTTCAATTCTTTAAGAGCTGCTTCTAATTCTTGATTGTCTTCTTTCATAATACTAGAAGCCGATAAAGTAGAGAAGCGCATTAATTTTACCATTAAGAAAATAAACACTGCTGTAAAAGCAAGCATTAATAATCCAATAAACATAAATATTCCACCTCCTAAAAGTCCTAAACCTCCCATACCAGGTATAGAACTTGCTACTGCAGATCCTCCGAATAAAACTCCTAAAGAAGCCAAAACTAGAATAGCACCAAAAATAAATCCTACAATACTAAAAGCTTTAGTATAAGTACTAGTTTTTTCTAAATGAAATCTAGTTTCTGTTGGAACTACAATAAGTTCCCTGTCATCTACCATGTTATTAAAATCCATTTTCAAACATATTTTTTAAAGTTATTACAGAATAAAGATACTTAATTTTATGTTAATTCAAATAGGCACTACTAAAAAATATTTTTAGTTAATCAAAAAAGACAAGTAATATTAACGCCACTCTCTTAATACATAACTCTTAACAGTATTAAATAAAGCATTCTATTGTAAAATAGTCACTTTGATAACAGTTCTAAGTTCACATCACTTACTAAAACACAAAAGTTGGCTACTTAGCCAACTTCTGTTATTACTTCTAAACAACTAATTACTCGCTAACCACATCTTAAACTCACTTACTCTCTCTCTACTAACGATAACCTCATCAGTATAATTCTTCATTACCAGTTTAAGGCGAGAAGTAGATAACTGTACTATCTGTTCGATATAATCTATACACACCACCTGATAACGATTTACTCGATAAAACTTAGCAGGATCTACTATTTTAATCACTGCTTCTATCGAGCTCTCTTCTAAGAGATGTGATCTCCCATCTACTGTAGAGATATACACCCCCCTATCTTCTCTATAGAAACACACGACCTCATCTACCAACACCATTTTTATTTGCATTCCCACTTTTATCATCAGCCGTTTAGCATAGCTACTACCACCTATACTTTGTCTTAGAGTTTGTACAGTCTGTGTAGTATTGCGCTGTTGTGCTTTATATTTATTAATAGCTCCTACCAAGTCAGCAGGATCTATTGGTTTTAGTAAATAGTCAATACTATTTAGCTTAAAAGCCTTTATAGCGTAGTGATCAAAGCTGGTCACAAAGATGATAGCACTCTTAATCTCTACTTGCTCGAATATTTCTAAAGACAATCCATCCGCTAATTGTATATCTGCAAATATTAAATCAGGATGTTCATGTTGCATAAACCAAGGGATAGCCTCACCTACAGAATACAGTGTTTCTTGTACTGTAAATCCTAACTTCTCCAATTCGCGTGTCAGCAACCTTGCTGCAGGCTTTTCATCTTCTATAATTACTATATTCATAACTTATCGTTTCTAAACAAACCCGGATTATGTGATAGACCAATTAACGAGAGTTAATTATACAAAATAGCTCTGAACTTATAAAAAAAGCATACTCGAGTATGGTTTTTAGAAAAAGTGATAGAGATATAAAGTAGAATTAGCTCGCAGTATTGGGCTAATGCGAAATCTGGGTTAATGGTATTCGTACACTAAAACTATCTTCGCTATCTCTTATTTCTATTTCTTGTTTAAACAGCAATTGACTGCGTTTAGACAAATTCTGTAATCCTACTCCTGCAGAATCTACCTGCTTAGGTTTTGCACATCTCTCATTCCACAGTACTAATCCCCCCTCTTCTATTTTTAATAATACCTTAATCTTTCCTTCAGAAGGAATAGTGTTGTGCTTAACTACATTCTCTATTAGAATCTGTAGACTTAAAGTAGGCAATAGAATATCTACATACTTCTCTACCTCATCCGATATCTCAAAGTCAATAGCATTGTCATACCTTACATTTAATAGATATACATAATCTTTAATAAAAGCTAACTCATCGCCTAAAGCACAAGAGGTATGATCTAACTTCTCTAACACATATCTGTAAATCTTAGAGAAAGAACGAGCAAATTGTTCTGCCTTCACAGGATCCTCTTGTATAGTACTAATCAGCACATTTAAATTATTAAATAAAAAGTGTGGTGACAACTGCTCTTTCATACTCTCTATCTGACTCTTCTGTAAGGCTATCTCCATCTCTTTATTCTTAATCTCCAACAATCGCAATTGATCGTGATATGCAAATGTGAAAACAATCAATAAAATAAACACACTCAACAATACTATCCCTAAAAAGTTTCCAAACTGAAGGTGATTACCACTAAAGAACTTACTAAAAGGAATATCATAGAACAAATTCAATAGCGTACCTAAGAATATATAATAAGAGAACACAGATGTAAGTACTCCATTAATAAAGAATACAATATTGCGGTACATCTTACTCATTGGTAAACTATTCTTAGCATCTCTTCTATCCATCAACATACAAACAAATGAACTCGTCAATACATTAGTTGCATAGATTAGTATTGACAATACAAACGAAAAGAAAGTATTCTTTATGAAACGATAATTAACCAACATCTCTCCAAATGTCATTCCTTTATCCTGAAAAGAGTAATAGGATATAGCTAAACTAGTAAGTATTCCTATAATACTCGCTAACACAATATGTCTTCGCCAATTGACCACCATAATTCCCTTTTTTATACAATGTACAAATATCTCAAATACGATATATAACGCAAGCCGTTTTTATTACTTGTTCTTACATATTTCTTGCGTCTTTACTGCCCAATCTTTTCCCCATGATGGATAGAATGGTACATCGCTTTTCTGCTGATCAAATAACACAATAGACTTCTCTAACATCTGGCAGTAGTATGGTATATCTACTTTCATAAACTTAGCACTGTTTAGATGAAAGCTTGCCAACGAATACACTGCTCTTGGGTTGTTAGGATTTAGTTTGACAGCCTGCTCATAAGCTTTGTTAATAATAGGGCTTTGAGTCATTCCTTTATTCATAGGATCAGTTATTAATTCTAATGTTTCATTTAACCCTTTCAACACATACCACTCATCCCCTCCTACTGTTATCCATTGGTCTATCAATATTCTATTTCTCTCTATGATATCCTCTACATCATCCCCTTGTGGGTTATTAAACCCTTGTGTAACCTCTATAAACACTTTATAATACACCGGAATCCAGTTCTCTTTGTCCATAGTTGCTACTCGATCTAAGATTGCGACAGCTTCTTTTGGATGTCCATCTTGCCATTGTTGTAATGCCTTTTGCATTCCTAACTCGTATTTAGATTGAGCAAATCCCATTAGGCTAAATACACTAAAAACTAAAGTAAATAATTTCTTCATTTGATTAATTGTTTGGTTATAGGATAAAATTACGCTGTTCTATACACGACGAGAAACTAAGTTGTGTGAACTGTTGTTTATCGCGCGCCAACCGTTACTACAAATTATCTAATTGATTTGACTTCTTGTTTGAACTGATTGTCCACATAAATCCAATATATACAAATCTCTTTGCTGTTGGATTTATCACATCTGGCTGTCCGCCTTGTTGAGTAAACTGATATGCATACACAGGATTGCGACCTAACAGATTATCCACTGATGCATACAGTATCTTTTGTGCACTTAATAGATAAGCCCAACTCATACTTACATTGTGTATCTGACTACTTTTATACACTACCTTATCTGTAGTGTCGGTATTATAGAAATGTCGAGGAGTAGTAAAGTTATACGTCATACTCACTTGTGACTTCCATTGCTCTATCCAGTACTTCGTCACTACAGAGAAGTTATGCTTAGCTACATAAGACGGTTGTACCCACTCATCCCAATACATCTCTTTTCGCTTAGAGTCAATGTAGGTATAAGTAATCCAGTAATTAAAGTTCTTAAATGTGTTGCTATCTTTCCAGAACACATCAAATCCTTTTGCATATCCCCCTCCTAATTGAGAATACTGACTTGGTTTACCCATTGGTGTCAACAGTAGTTTGCTATAGTCTTTATAGAATACCTCAGCTCTAAGCATTCTCTTTTTGAACTCATACGTATAGTTAAAAATATAGTGATCTGCCTGCATCCAATCTTCTTGCTTTAATGAAATAGCTTGTTCTAAATTTAAAGCTTGATTAAACACTCCATAAGACAGCGATACTTGTTGTTTTGTATCCATCTGGTAAGTAAGCATGGTTCTTGGTTCTATTGTCCAATCAGAAATTGTTGAGTATTTATTCACTCTTACCCCTGCTCTTAATGATACCCCAGATCCAATATTCCAATTGTTCTCAAAAAACAAGGCAAACCTCGTAGCATCTGTTTCATTATTAGTAGAATATTTTCCGATGCTGCGTGTCAAGTCTAACTGTGCTACTTGCACATCAGCACCAATAAAAGATTGCCACTTGCTGTTCCACTGATAAGACAATTTTACTTTCTGATTTAAATCCCAATTCTTTCTACCAATATGCTTTTCATTACTATCTCCTTTATAGTCTGAGTATCCTAATCCTGTTCCTACATCTAATCGCATGTATGGAGATAGCTTTTTAAAGTAAAGGCTATTCATATACACATTATTTGATTTAAAAGCTAATGTATCTACTCTGTTACTTGGTTCTATCTCTTGTTCATACTTGATAGAGGTAAAGTCTACTGCTGTATATAATTTATATCCCCCGTCTTTCACCTCTCTCTTATACACCACCTCTGCCGAAGCTGTATTAAAAGGCTTTTTACTATTATATCGCTGTTTTACCAGTGCTGTATATGCTCCTAAATTTAGATAGTTAAGACTGTATGACAGTGAATTCTTTCCCCATTGATGAGTCTGCCCAAAGCTAACGCCTACTGTAGAGATGGAGATATCCTTACGAGAAGGGTCTATATCATCAGATGTATCTAACTGTAATACTCCTGACAAGGCATCCCCAAACTCTGCGCTATATCCTCCTGCCGAAAAAGACATCCCTTTAAACAAGAAAGGATTGAACTTAGAACGCACTGGTACATTACCTACTGATGCTGTATAAGGTTGAAACACCTTTATTCCATTCACATAGATACCACTCTCATCTGCCTTACCTCCTCTTATCAATAATCTTCCATCCTCACCATTAGTCTGTGCACCAGGCATCGTACTTAATACTCCTATAATATTCCCAGGGCTTCCAGCTGTACTTACTACATCCATAGCATTAAGTCCAATGCTCTCTGCTCTCTCTCTTTTATTTTTACTCTTAGCGATTACTACTATTTCGCCCAATAGATCGTCCTGTCCACTCATCACGAAACTATTGGTGTAATCTTCTTTTGTATCGATATACACATCCATATTTCCGTATTGTGGATGCATTAGCTTTAGTACATCTTTTACTACAGTATCCTTTACAGTGAAGGTAAAGTATCCTTTAGCATCTGATAATGCTCCATCAAAGCTCTCTTCCAGATACACATTTACATTCTCTATTGGTTTATTTCTTTCATTAACCACTGTTCCTGATATGGTGATTGTCTGAGCCTGTACTGCTCCTAAAAACAGGGTTAATAACATACATAATAGTGTTCTCATCGTTGTATAGGTTCTTAATTACCTTACAAACGTAGCTTAGCGGCTGTGCTTCTGAAAAACTGTGCGCGCGAACTGTAGAATACGATGCGTGAATGGGGGTTGGTTAACGGTTAATGGTGGACAGTTTTAAGTGTGCGGTTAACCTAATCTACAATCCACGTCAAAGTAGAGACGCAATACTTTGCGTCTACCTCACAGTTTTAATAAACAATATCCAACACCCCATAAAATCAGTTAATACTCATTGTTATTTCAAAAGTAGCATACCTATAACAATAAGGTTTGTCTATTCTTCCTGATATAAAAAAAACGGTTAATAGCTTTTTACACTATTAACCGTTTGCTATTTATCTTCTATGCTAACTACGAAGTAGGTTTTTTTGCAATCTGTAGTTGTATTGTGATTGCTTTGTGGTAGACGCAAAGTATTGCGTCTCTACTGTATACATGGTGTATATCGTTCTCCACAAATAATTACTCTAAATCTCTATCCCTACACACATAAATAACACCTTCGTGTCCATCAAAGTCAAAAGCTTTGAGGTAAGTTAGTCCTATCTTTTCTAATACTCGTATAGATCCTATATTGTCTTTCATGGCTCTACCGATAATAAGTGTTTGCCCTAAGTATTTAAATCCATATTCAATACATGCTTTGGCACTTTCTGTAGCGTAACCTTTGTTCCAATGCTCTTCAAAAAAGCGGAAGCCTATATCTGTTTCATCTAAGTCGTTGCTGTACTTCAATCCGCACCATCCCAAAAACACATTATCTGACTTGCGGATAACAGCCCATCTACCAAAACCATTTTTCTTATAGTCATTATAGTTCTCTAAGAATAGTCTTGCTTCTTCTACATCCTTAAAGGCATCGTCTCCTGTATAACGTATCACATTAGGATTGAGATTCAATCGATAGAAATGCTCTGCATCATCTACTGTCAACTCTCGCAAGAATAATCGTTCTGTTTCTATAATATGGTTCATCTAAAAAATTACTATCTAACTAAGATACATTATTTTTTATTACTATCTGACAACGATCCGAATACACTTTACTAATCTACAGTACTATCTTACAACGAGAATAAGACATGAGTAAAACAAGATTTCTTCGAGAAAACAGGTTTGTACTCAATCATTCTCGGTGTATTGTCGTTGTATTGTCGAAGGAATTGACAACAACACTAGTGTATATAAGGGATAAGACTAATACCATCCCTAAACATCACAAATAACAAAACAAATATAAATAACTAAAAACCAATCACTTAATTAAAAAATAAGTAATTAATCCCATAAAAAAAATGACTGCTTTTTTTTCAAAAACTACTTCTAAATACTGTTTATAGTTGTATTAATAGAAAAAAATGAAACTTATAAGTCAAAAATAGGCTCTAAAACAAACCAAAATAGGTTTTAAAACAAAAAAATAGTAGTTAATTCTATGCTATTGTATTTTTTACACTATACCTTAAATCAACGTAAATTGGGTAAAGCAACAACAGAAGCTTTATATATACTTTTTACTAAACAACGTATAAAAACCTATTTACTGTTTTGATTATAAAATATCTAAGATGAAATAACACAATATACCCCTACTACTATGCAAGTACCATATTTATGGTATATTCCCTAAAACACTAACAAAAAAAGATGGATATACATACCTTTGCTTTAGATAATTTAGTACTTTAAACAAATATATAAGCATACGAATATGAAGCAATTATTTAGTAATACGATAGTAAAGCTTTTGCTAGGGGTAATAGTAGGTCTAATCATAGGACCTTATCTAACAGATAGTTTACTACAAATCATCTTGTCTACTAGACATATATTAGGTCAGATCATTCTGTTCTTAGTACCACTAATCATTTTAGGATTTGTAGTATCCTCGATTGCTAAACTAGACAAAGGACAAACTAGTATTATCGGGTTCTCTATCATTATCGCTTATATATCTAGTATTGGAGCAGGCTTCTTTAGTACTACATTAGGATTTAATATTATACCTCATTTACAAATAGAGAACAATGTAGAATCACTTAAAGAATTGCCTGAGATGCTATTTAAGTTAGATATTCCTCCTGTATTTGGGGTGATGACTTCTCTAACACTTGCGCTAATGATTGGTATTGGTATTCTATGGACTGAATCTAAACCGTTAGAGCGAGCATTTGACTCCTTTAAAGACATCGTACTGTTATTAGTAAACAGAGTGTTGGTACCTGTATTGCCTTTCTATATCATGGCTAACTTTGCGTTACTTAGTTACGAAGGCTCGATACAGTCTCAACTACCTGTGTTCTTAACGGTAATACTTATCGTGATAGTGGCTCACTTCGTTTGGCTAGGTGTATTATATACTATAGCGGGAATATACTCTAAAAAGAACCCTTGGGAAGTAATTAAACACTATCCACCTGCTTATCTAACTGCAGTAGGGACTATGTCTAGTGCAGCATCTTTAGGGATGGCATTACAGTCTGCTCATAAGAGCAAAGTACTAAAACCTGAAATCACAAACTTCACAATACCTTTCTTCTCTAATATTCACTTATGTGGTTCGGTATTGACAGAAGTCTTCTTCGTGATGACCGTATCTCAGGTGTTATATGGTACTATCCCTACGGTTGGTACTATGATACTATTTGTACTGCTTTTAGGAATATTTGCTATCGGTGCACCTGGTGTACCTGGTGGTACGGTGATGGCTTCGTTAGGTATTATCGCTTCTGTACTAGGATTTGACGATGCTGGAATAGCTCTTACGCTAACAATATTCGCATTACAAGATAGTTTTGGTACAGCATGTAATATTACAGGGGATGGGGCACTAAGCCTTATGGTGACTAAATACAGTGAAAAATAAATACAATCAGGGGAGGCTTATGCCTTCCCTTTTTTACATATACATACTATGTTAAAAAGATTAGCAAACAATACTATAATTCGACTAGTATCTGGAGTAATCATTGGGTTATTAGTCGGACCATATCTAAACGATATCATACTACAAATAATCTTATCAACGAAACACATATTAGGCCAACTAATTTTGTTCTTGGTTCCACTGATTATTTTGGGGTTTATCGTATCATCTATCGCTAAACTAGATCAGAAGTCTTCTGTTATCATCGGGTTCTCACTTGCTATAGCTTATATATCTAGTATTGGAGCAGGGTTCTTTAGTGGGTCTCTAGGATACTCTATACTACCGTGGTTAGATATACCATCTGCTGCAACTACTGGTAAAGCTTTACCTATTATGCTGTTTAAACTAGATATACCTCCTATATTCGATGTTATGACTTCATTAGTCTTAGCGCTAATGATAGGGTTAGGTATTCTGTGGACACAGTCAAAACCGTTAGAAATTGCTTTTGATCACTTTAGAGAGATAGTTCTATTATTAGTAAATAGAGTACTAGTCCCTTTACTTCCACTATACATAGCATGTAACTTTGCGTTGCTTAGTTATGTAGGAACTATACAGTCTCAATTACCTATCTTTCTTATTGTAATACTAATTGTGATCTTAGCTCATATTATTTGGATAGGAGTACTATATACGATAGCGGGGATATACTCTAAAAAGAACCCTTGGGAAGTATTAAAACACTATGGACCTACCTATCTGACTGCTCTAGGAACAATGTCATCTGCAGCTAGCTTAGGTGTAGCGTTACAGTCTGCTCATAAAAGTAAGGTGCTAAAACCTGAGATAACGAATTTCACAATACCGTTTTTCTCTAATGTACATCTATGCGGAGCTATGATTACTGAGACATTCTTTGTGATGACTGTCTCACTAGTACTCTATGGACATTTACCTGATATGGGTACACTTATCCTCTTCGTACTACTATTAGGTATATTTGCTTTAGGGGCTCCTGGTGTACCTGGTGGTGCACTAATGGCATCACTAGGGTTGATAACTTCTATGTTAGATTTCGACGATACAGGTATTGCATTGGTGTTAACTATATTCGCTTTACAAGATAGCTTTGGTACAGCGTGTAATATAGTGGGTGATGGTGCACTGAGCCTTATGGCTACAGCATTCAATGAAAGACAACAAAAAAGGGAAGCTCAATAGCTTCCCTTTTCTATATAGATCTATATAATTAGTCTTTTAAGATATTACGAGAGATTACTAACTTCTGAATCTCTGTAGTTCCTTCTCCGATAGTACATAACTTCGAATCACGGAAGAACTTCTCTACTGGGAAGTCTTTAGTATATCCGTATCCTCCATGGATCTGGATCGCTTCGGTAGATACTTTTACACATACCTCAGACGCATACATCTTAGCCATAGCTCCAATCTTAGTCATCGGCTTGTGATTATTCTTTAAGAAAGCAGCTTTGTGTAATAACAATTCTGAACATTCGATCTCAGTAGCCATATCAGCTAACTTAAATCCGATAGCTTGGAATTGGCTAATTGGTTTACCGAACTGTACTCTTTCCTTAGAATATTTTAATGCAGCTTCATACGCTCCTTTAGCAATACCTAATGATAATGCACCAATAGAGATACGCCCTCCATCTAATACCTTCATCGCCTGAATGAACCCTTCTCCTACTTCCCCTAAACGGTTAGCATCAGGTACACGACAGTTGTCAAAGATAAGTTCTGCTGTCTCAGAAGCACGCATTCCTAATTTATTTTCTTTTTTACCACTTGAGAATCCAGGTGTACCTTTCTCTACTACGAAAGCTGTCATTCCGTGAGAATCCCCTTTCTCTCCTGTACGAACGATAACTACTGCAACATTACCTGAGATAGCATGCGTGATAAAGTTCTTCGCTCCATTAAGAATCCAGTGGTCTCCATCCTTCACTGCTGTAGTACTCATACCTCCTGCGTCAGATCCAGTATTGTGCTCTGTCAAGCCCCATGCACCGATCCACTCAGCAGTAGCTAGTTTAGGTAACCATCTTTTCTTTTGTTCCTCATTAGCAAATGATAAGATATGATTAGTACATAATGAGTTATGTGCCGCTACTGATAAACCGATAGACGAATCTACTTTAGAGATTTCTTCTACGATAGTGATATATTCGTGGTAACCTAGTCCAGATCCTCCGTATTCTTCAGGAACTAAAACTCCCATATATCCCATCTCTCCTAGTTTCTTAAATAAATCTACTGGAAAGATTTGAGCTTCGTCCCATTCCATAATGTGCGGACGAATATGTTGTTCTGCAAAGTCGCGAATTGATTGAGCAATCATTGCTTGAGTTTCGTTGTATTCAAAATTCATGGTTGATAGTTTTAATTCGTAAATCTCAAATATAAACTAATTATATCAATTTTGTCAATAGGGAATTTCTCAATTTGTAGTAATCCTTCTTTATTAACAAAATCTCCATTCATACTTCTATGCTTAACTACTTCTCTTGCAATATAGTAATTCATATAGGGTATTTCTTTTAATTGATTTATAGATGCCTCATTGACATTAAGTTGCACAACTGATGGAGCATTGATAACTTTAAAATACCTATACAACTCATTTACAACCTCTTCGGATATACCATATATAAACTTTAGCTGCTGAATAGACACAAAGCCTCCATATTTCTCTCTCTCTTTTATAATGCGTTCTGAATAATATGGCCCTATATCTCTTACTTTCTGTAAGTCATCTTGAGTTGCACTATTTATACATATTGGTACAATAGGTACTACCTCTTTAGGTTTATTATAGTCAATATACTCCTGCTTTGGTTTAGGGTTGGTCACCCAATCTGGGAACTTAAAATAAGGACTATACTGCGCTAACCATTCATCTGATACTAGAGTAATACGTTGAAATTCCTTTGCTGAATTAACGTACTTATTCTCCTTTCGAAAGGCTAATAATCGGTCTATCTCTGCTGTAGACATACCTAATATAAATCCTCTGTAGTCAGTAATAAAATTGGGGTTAAATGGGTAGATAGTATCGCGTGTACTCTGTGTAATAGCTCGGATACTGTCTATCATGCGTACTCTAGCGTAATACTCATCGGTAAATAAGGAGGGGTATCTATCTCGTATACTACTATCGCTATGTCTGGAATAGTAATAGACTAATAGCTGAACGGAGATAACTATAAGGATCAAAAAGAACAATCCTCGCTTCTGTGACTTAGTGTAGTAATAAAACTTTTTCCTATAGTTTGAAAACATCGCTTAGTTTTCTAGGAAAATTACGAGAATAAGCGCAAGCTTACATATAGCAATCAAAGAATCTTATAGGTCAAAAACAGATGATCTCTTTGTATAGATTAAGTCTTTAATACGAGCTAAAAAAGCTAATGTGATATATAAGGCGAAGGCTAATCCTAGCGTAAAAAAAGATAGGTAAATAAAAAATAGGCGTACACTGGTAGCTCTTATACCCAGTCTGTCTGCTACTCGACTAGATACTCTAAAACCTCTGCGTTCAAAATAATGTCTTAATCCTGTAACCATATCTCCTAATAATTGATCTCTGACAAAGGTAATGATTATATCCTCTCACTTATCTTATCACTTTCAAATAATATACTAGCATTGGGGTTACTTCTGTTTTAGATACTGTTTCCCTAATTGACATTCTAGACAACGTCCCTTATCACAATATTTCTTCTTTAGATGTACTAAGGCTTGGCTGTCCAAGGCAGAGTCCGCTCCAACCTTATATTGTTCAAATAAATTAATAATACTATTCTTCTCTGACTTTATCTTCACTGCTAGGTCTATCACATCGCTTACATCATACTCGTCTATAGAGTTACTCTGCTTATAGGCTATCTGCATAGGGAGTATGACATTAATGATAACTAAGTCTATAAAGTCTCTAGATATACGCTTATTTTGTTTCTTACTCACTTTATTAAATACATAGTGGGTCTGCCAATATTCGCTTATTTGTACATCAAATAAAGTATAAAAATAGTCGAGATCACTAGTCGTGAGAATTGAGGTAACAGGCATCTGCTGATGATATAACCAACTGCTTAGTTGAGCTAAGCGGATAGTAGGAAAGTTAGGTGGACGAAGTTGAAAGAATCGCAAAGACGATACGGATTGTTCTTCTATATTATATTTATGTTTTAAGAATATCCATTCTCTCTTAAGTTCTTTTACATAGTTATCTTCTATTTCGTCTTCTGTTTCTAATAATCCTGTAACACCAAATAATAAGGCTTCGATCTGTAGTAGAGAATGCGATTGTTTATAGATTGATAATATAGGGAGATTCTTCACTGCGTCAAAGAATGCTTCGCCATTGGCATTAAGTCCAAAACTCTTAGCTAAAAAGCAAAAGAACACATGTTCCCAATGGTTATTAGTTATCTTTAGCAAGTCTTGAATTGGTGTAATTTTCTCTTCTAATCGTTCTAAGAATGACTTCTCTTTCCAATTTATCCAGATATGAGAGGGTACTGAACTAATGGTGTCTTCACAGTTAAAATGAGGTTTACGCAAGAAAAGTTGATTGCATCTCGATAATACATCTGCATCCACATAGTTCTTCATAATAAATACAGTTACTTCTTTGCCATCTGCTCTAAATACAGGAGTATCGTTATCCCATACTACATGTAATATGATACTATCATAACGTCTGTCTATCTCATGATGGTGGGCATACCAATCAGAGGCATTGATATGAATCTCTACATTACCAGCCCACTGCTGAGCTCCTATCTGTAAACGTGCATTAAAAAAATCTGGCCCGTCTAATCCTGTGAAAGTTCCAGGGGAATGAATAATCAATTCTTCATTAGATGCAGTATATAATTGACTCGAATTAAATAACTGATTAGCCCAAACGTAATGCAGGAATGCTTCTTTCATAAAAGTGGTAGTGTGTTGGTTATATTCAAATGGTTTTCTCTATTTTTATAAAAAACTATAATCATACCAACCAAAACTATGAGAATACGATTCTACTTGATTTGTATTACTACGACTTTGTTTTCTAGTATTATATATGCACAAAAACCTAACCAAAACACTGTTATAGAATACATTACTTACTCTAATAATAAAATAGTTAACGCTGATGATCCTATAACACTGATAGCAAATGAAAACAATGCTTTTATAGCAAGGAAAAAACAATTAGATATAGGGTTAGAGAAGTTCCCTTATGAACAAACATTTATTGACTATAAGAACAAAGAACTATACAGTATAGCTCATCTGACAAAAAAGAATAAGATCAGAATGTTGTTACCTGAGTCAAAACAAAACTTTACGCTACACAGTGAAACGAAGAATATACTGGGATACAACTGCAAAAAGGCTACGATATCTATTAATTCTAATACCTTAACTCTATGGTATACGAATGAGCTTAAAGCTAAAGGTAGTCCCATGTCATTAGGGGCTAATCTAGGTCTAGTATTAGAAGTAGATCGAAATGGTACTTATAAAACTGTAGCGAACAAAATACATAAGGACCTTAAAATAAATTTATATGATTATTTGAAACTAGAGGATAGTAAACTGGTAGATACTAAAACATATAAAACTGAATTGTGGAATAGTAGATTCACAACAATCAAACTATTTGAAGAGGACTTAGTAAATTTCTCAGATTCTATTATTGAGAAACCTAATTTAATGCGTTTTGCCAAAGGTACTGTGTTAGTAACTAAGGTAAAAATCCCCGCATTGAAGCCGACTGACCAACTATTTATAAACTTGACAGAACAATCTAATGGTGATGCTTATGACCGAACAGGTAGTGTGTTCTTAATACCACATTATCACGAGATCTCATTTATGGATGCACTAGAACAAGGAGTTGGTGTATTACCAATATATCAAAACCAAGATTCAACAGAGAAGTTTCAAGGTGTTATAGCAACTAATAATTATACTCCGCCTATAGAATTAATGCGTTTCTTTACTCCTTTTGGTGTAAAAGGGTTTAATCATATAGAAGTACTTGATTATAAATGGCAAGACAAGGCTTATTATAGACAAGAAATTACGGAGTTTCAACCACTATTAAGTAATAGTGAGTGGTATGTGGGAGTTTATATTGGGAACTATGATAAAGGAGGGCATAAGATAAGTGCTGATATTACTATACATCCTGGTGGTAATGATGTCGCAAGTAAAACGACTATGATGATGCCTCTATTTAATACAACAAACTTAATGGAAATGGCTGGACAGAATTACCCAATTATGTTTGCTTCACCTAATGGTCTGAAGATAACTTTTACCACGACTACTGATATTAAAAATGCTAAATTGAGGTATATAACAACTGGTCACGGCGGATGGGAAAACGGTGACGAATTTAATCCAAAGATAAATACAATCACATTAGATGATAATAAAGCCTTGGATTACTTCCCTTGGCGACAAGATTGTGGTTCTTATCGAGATTACAATCCAGCATCTGGAAACTTTGAGACAGGTTTATCTTCATCAGATCTTAGCCGTTCTAATTGGTGTCCAGGAACTGTAACAGCTCCAATATGGATTCCTCTAGGTGATATAAAAAAAGGTACTCATACTATAGAAGTAAAAATACCTCAAGGCAAGCGAGAAGGTAATAGCTTTAGCTATTGGAATGTGTCTGGTGTGCTATTCGGTGAATAAAAAAAGAGCTGATTTAAATAAACTTTAAATCAGCTCTTTTTCTATTATCTAAGCTCTTCTTAAGAGAAGAAGTTCCAACTTATACCAAATCTAAACGTAAAGTCTTTATATGGATTATTAGGAGCAGAATAATACTTATATCCTGTCATACTAGAATTAAAATGTTCTAACATTAAATAAATTCTAGCAGTTCTAATCTTCATGTTAATAAAGAAGTCAAATACTGGGTAGTTACCAATCTTCACTTGGTCTTGAACAAAGAAGTCTCCTATTACTGGATTATAGTCATTACCATAATACTTTGTAAAATAACTAAGTGTTATACCTGTTTGGAACTTTAATGCTTTATCAAAAAATGCATCTGTGAAGTATAATGTATTTCTAGTTACAAACTCTGGTACATTTAAAATATTATCTTTTTGATCTACCTTTTGATATAAGAATGTATTATCTAAACCAAACTTCCCAAATCTAAAGTCCTTCTCTGCTTGAATAGACAAGTAGTTGATTGTTCCTCCATATTGCTTAGGTGTAACTAACACTTGTGTAGGAATACCAAACTTGTCAAACTCTGTAGCATCATTAGAAAAGTACAACTTATCATCTAATACGGCATATGTTCCAGATAACTTAACCCAAGGAGTTGTAACTGATGCGTCAAACTGATTTACCTTTTCATTCTTAAACTCATTGTACCAGTTATAGTTCACATAATCACTCTGATATAAATAATAGTTTAGATTCCCCATTCTACTAAGATTTTGGTACCCTAGCTTTAATGCGATATTCTCAGAGTATTTATAGTCAAGATTAGCTTCAACATTTCTAGTTTTATCATCTCCAAGAGAGGTACTCATTAATACATTAGCTTTCCAATTCTCCTTATGATAGATATATCTACCTCCTAGCATCGAAATGTTTTTCTCCATTTTATCTGGTACTAATGTCCCATTAACGTGAGCAATACTCTTATAATAATAACTGTACTTGTAAAAATCTACAAATCCTTCAAAACGCCCTACGATATCAGACTGATATGCAGCACCTACTCTATTAAAGATATTATAGTAGCGTGTTTTATTGTTTATATTATTTTTAAAAGCTTCGCCAAAGTGTGCTTTGTCATTATACTGGTTGTTAATGTCTCCTTGCTTATACTCAAAGAATTTATCCTCATAAGTAAACTCATGCGTCAATAAGATACCATTCTCAAATGAATTATTTAATTGGTATTGATGATTTAAGTATAGTCTCTTTCCTTTCAACATTGTCTCAACATCACGATAATATACATTAAGACGTTCCCTCTTATTATAAGGTTTCACACTAGATTCGAATAAATCAAGGTCACGAATTCCTCCATTCTCTTTATTCATTATATCTTGAGCTGTAAAGTGAGCTCTCATTAAATACTTCTTGTCTTCAGATTGATAACTAGATCCAATTCTAAAATTACCTGTTGAAGACAATTGATTAATATATTTACCTAAAGAACGAAGTCCCTTATATCCAACAAAGAAATTAAGGTTTTTACTTGTATTTAAAGTGATAAAAGCATCAAGATTCTGTCCCTGTTTCATCACAGATCGATAATATAAATCTGTATAAGGAGTAGGTGCAGAGTAATACTTAATATCTTCAACGTTCAAATAAGCAAATTGCTTAGCTTCAAAACCAAACCCTGGTAATACATTATTCGATTTATAATTATACTTAAGTACATTATAAGTCTGTCCTTCATTAGCAAATTGTAATAAACCAAAAGGATCCTTACGAAGGTAATTAAACTCGTAGTGCTTCTTTACTGATAAAGCTGTATCTACAGCAATAGTATCATTCTTAATTGATATAATCTTATAATCGATAATAGGTGCTACAGAGTCTTTTTTAGCTTTCTGTCTAAGACTTCCTATCTCTTTTTTCTCTTTCTTATTTGGATCTCCATCTGGTCGATAACTACTTTGCATATCTACAGTTTGAAACTGAGCTTGAACAGTTACAACACAGAAGAATAATAGAAAAACACCTAAGTACTTTCGCATAAAAATATAATTTGGACAAAGGTAAATTTATTTTTGAATTAAATAAAAAAAGCCATCCGAAGATGGCTTTCTATTTTAATACTTACTGCACTAATTATTTTTTAGCCCAAATAAGTTTTGTATCCATTTTGTCACCACCCATACGTTGAGCAGCAGCATCTTTATTTGCCTTATTAACAAGGTCCATATCTGATGGATATGTAATTCTCTCAGGTAAATCTTTTAGATCGACTTTTGGTACAAATGTATACTGTGTCTCTCCGTTTGGTCCAGGAGCCACTAAATCACGCGTTTCCCCAGGTAACAAGAATGTTTTAGGGAACTTCGTTCTTCTATATTCTGACCATGCCTCATAAGGTTGCATATATAATGCAATATACTTCTGAGTCATTACATTCTCTTCATTCGCTGAAGGCACCTCTTTTAGATACTCATCAACTTTTGTTTGAGTGATTCCCCAACTAAGCATAGATGCTTTAATTCCGTTTTTATAATTGGTGTCATTCCATCCATTTACTTCTGATAGAATAAACTCAACTTCGGCATATTCCATTAAAACTTCAACTTTATCTGCTTTATAAACAGCCGAACCAAATTGAGATACACTTCCAGTTTGAGATCCAGTAAAAGACCCTAAAATACCTATTGGCATTCCTACATAAAAATCAGCTGTTCTATCAACATAATTTCCTTGTTCAATACTACCAACAGTTTTACTTGCACGAAAAGAAACCGTCGTTTCGATATCTTTATTATTCTCGTCTTTAGTAATATTTGTTTTAGGTGCTACCATTTTAAACAAACGTGGGTCAACTATTCCTTTAAATGGATTCTTTTTACCCACCATCTTTTCTTCTCCTTTTAACAGCTCTACAAAAGTATTTGTCGGAGCAAAGTCATTACGGTTATCAATAAATGCTGCTCTGTATAATGGCGCTGGGTTTACTTTATCATTTTGAAACTTAAGTCCAACAGAATCATCATTTGAACTCATTACACCACTTTTTATAGCATCTGCTATATGCTCTTGAGCTTCAGGGATAACACCTTTCACACGGTTTGCAATTTTTAATCTTAAAGAGTTTGCAAACTTCTTCATCTTACCTGCATTACCAAATAAAAAATCTCCTTGATTAAAAATACCCGAATCAAGTTCAATAGACTCAGAAGCTTCTTTTAACTCTTTCAACATATCTTTGAAGATCTTATCTTGTGGAGCAAACTTAGGAGTTCTCTTAGCTTCGGGTGTTCCTATTGTCATTGCTTCAAAATCTGGATCATCGCTACCATAAGAATAATATGGGATATCCCCATAAACCTCTAAAGCTTGTAATTGACTATATACCAACATAATACGAGAAGCTGCTAGCATATTCCCTGGATGTCCATAAGTTTTAACCTTAACTTGATTATTAGGGTTTGTAACGATATCAATAATTTCTTTATACCCTTTTGCTGCTAAGAAAATATCTGTATATAAACTATTATTTACTCCTGTACGGAATAGATATAAATCTTCGTCAGTGTAATTTCTTTGTGCAGAGTATTGTACCCATGGTAATGCCATACGACCAGAAGGGAACCCCCCTCTAGTATTTGTCATTAAATCCTTATTTGATTTATTAAATAAACCTCCTGTAGGAACCTCTAAAGGCTTATTAGGATTAACGTTAATATCTTCTAAGTCTTTATCACAACTAACTAAAGCCATGAAACACGCTAAAAGAGATATTTTATATATATACTTTTTCATTTGAGTTTCTAGAATTTAAATTTAACATTCATACCATAAGTTCTTGTAGAAGGCAAAGATGCTCCTTCAATTGCTTGGATATTTCCACTTCCGTAAGACGCCATTTCAGGATCCATACCTTTCCAGTCTAAGTTCCATGTGAACAAGTTTCTTCCGAAAGCAGAGATTGTAATTCCTTTAAATGGTCCGATCCACTTAGATGGTAAATCATATCCTAAAGAAATCTCACGTAACTTAATATAGTCTGAACTAAATACATTTAATGCATCAACACCACCATAATGTGATTGAGCCCATGCTTGACCAGATACGACTTTATCATTCTTAGTCCCATCTTGTTTAACCCCATCTAAAATAATTCCATTTTCACGAATTCCATTTTCAGCTGATTTATCAAGCATACCAGTATACATTCCGAACATATGAGAAGTAGAGAAGTAATTTCCTCCTTTTTGCATATCAATTAAAACCCCTAAGCTAAAATTTTTATACTTAAAACTATTTCTAAGTCCCATATTATAGTCAGGTAAATATGAACCTAAGGCTTGAATTCCTGTATTCAAATAAAGACCATTCTCTCCAACAACTTTATTACCATTATCATCATAAACAAAGTCTGTTCCATAGATCTGACCATAAGCTTCTCCTACTTTTCCTTGTAAAGATACCTGGAATGGTGCTCTAGTTATTTCTACTGATTCAACGCCATCAGCTAAACGTGTTAACTCATTTTTATTTTTAGAGAAGTTCCAAGTAACATCCCAAGAAAAATCTTTTGTACGAATAGGTGCTAAATTAACTGTTGCCTCAATACCTTTATTTTTCATATCTCCAGCATTTTGCCACTGATAAGCAAACCCTGTTGAAGCATCATATTGAACACGAGTAATTAAATCTTTTGTATCAATCTGATAATAAGAAACTTCAAACCCTATTCTATTATTCAAGAAACCAGCTTCTAAACCAATTTCTTTAGTAGTCATCATCTCAGGTTTTAAATTAGGGTTATTAGCAGTAGCACTTAGAGAATATGTTGGATCACCATTGAATGGTCCATCTAAGTTATAATAGTCAGCTGTTCTATAAGCTTCTGTATCATTACCCACTTGAGCCCATCCTAGACGAACTTTACCAAATGATAACCAATCTACTTCAGGCATTAACTGAGAGAAAATGAATGTTCCTGTTACAGATGGATATGTCACTGACTTTTTAACAGTCGAAAACCAATCTGTACGTGTTGTTCCTTCTAAGAATAAAAACTCTTTATAGTTCACACTAACAGACCCAAATACACTATTTGTTCTTGAATGAAATTTCTCATTACTTGCCTTTGGATCTGAAACACTATTACTTAGAT
Organism: Myroides marinus; assembly: GCF_900109075.1. Classification (GTDB taxonomy): domain Bacteria; phylum Bacteroidota; class Bacteroidia; order Flavobacteriales; family Flavobacteriaceae; genus Flavobacterium; species Flavobacterium marinum_A. The sequence goes on from NZ_FNYS01000001.1 coordinate 157,158, forward strand.
TATATAAATTAGCAATATCTAATCCTCCTACTGTAGTTCCATATACGTAATCTCTACGTTTTTCACTTCTATTAACTCCAACAAAAGCATTAATACCAAAGTCTCCAAAATGATCATCATAGTGAACACGTCCTTCATAGTTATATTCAGAAACGTCACGCTTCATAATACTATACTTAGAAGTAGCTTGTGAACCTTTTGCCACTCTTTCTTCTACAGTAAAACTATAACGATCTCCGTACACAGTTCCTACAGCATAGATCTTATCAGTAAAGTTATATGTTAATTTTACATTACCATAAGTTCTATTACGTACATCTTGAGATGTATTTTCATTAATTACCCAATATGGGTTATCAGAGTAAGCAGGTGTACCGTCATCCCATGAATTTCTATTCCAAGAGCGCTGATCACCATTTGCTAACTTATAATCTTTTAATTTCTTAAAATCTACTTGACGCTGTCCCCATTGGAAAAACTTTTGTGCCACAGAGTTATCTCCGTACCCTACTTCAGGACGGTTAAATCCTTTTGTATACACATAATTAAAATTAGTCTCAGCTTTTAATTTATCTGTCAATTGAGTAGAAGCACTTACAGCAAAATTATTACGCTGCAACTTAGAATTTGGAACAACCCCTTCAGTAACATTATTACTAAAAGACATTCTTACATTACTATCTTTATATGACTTTCCAATAGAAACAGATTGATTATGTGTAATTCCTGTGTTAAAGAAAGATTTTACATCATTCTTTGATTTTTGCCAAGGCACTTCCTTCATATAATCACCAGCAAATTCAGGATCAAATGCATACCATGGTAAATACATTGTACCATCAAACTTTGGTCCCCAACTTTCATCTACTTTATATTCTGCAATATTATAAGTTTTCCCACCTATTACAGCAGTTGGTAATTTACTAGCTGAACCTCCACCATATAATGTTTGTAACCCAGGCATAACATTAATACTCTCAAAACTTAATCCAGTATTAACTTCGATATCTGTACGTCCATTTTTAGCAGACTTCGTTGTATAGATAATAACTCCATTACCTCCTCTATTCCCATAAAGAGCAGACGCAGGTCCACCTTTTAACACAGTAACAGATTCTATATCATCTGGATTAATATCTGCAGAAGTATCCCCATAATCACGTCCTCCTGCACCACGTTGCATGTTTGAATCTGAGAAGTTGCTATTGTCTAATGGCACACCATCTACAACGATAAGTGGTTGGTTATTTCCTGTTACAGATTTAACACCTCGTAATACGATACGAGCAGACCCACCCATTGAAGAAGGAGAAGTAACTTGTAAACCAGCTACATTTCCTGAAAGAGCATTTACAGCATTTGTTTGACCAGCACCTGATAAATTATCTCCTTTCACTTCTTGTGAAGAGTATCCCAGTTTTTTCTTGTCACGTTTAATACCTAAAGCAGTAACAACTACTTCTTCAAGCATTTCTTCGTCTCCAGCCATAGTCACATTATAAGTAGCTTCTCCACCTACAGTGTGTCTAACATCTTTCATTCCAACAAAAGAATAGATGATCACATCTCCTTTTTTCACTTTTAATGTATACTTCCCGTCTAAATCAGTCTGAGTACCTTCTGAGGTACCAGAAATCGTCACGGAAACACCTGGAAGAGGAAGACCACCTTCGCTTACCACTCCATTAAAAGTCTTTTCTTGAGCAAAACCTACTTGCACTAAAAAGGCAAGAGACCCTACTAAGATCCATTTAAACTTTGATTTCATTTTAATTATTGATTAGTTAGTTTCACAAATCTAACAAAATATTTTAAACTCATTAAGTTTATTTTAAGTTTTTTAAAAAACTTAAAATATTAAATTACATCAACAAAAAAACAATAAAACTAAAACAAACACATAAATAAAAGCCAAACAATAATATAAATTCAATTAATAATTAAAAAAGAGCATACACAACATCACTAATTTAACAATTAAGACAAAAAAAATAGACCACTATTAAATCTAATAGTGGTCTATTTCTAAACATAGTTTTGAGATCATCTTTTATAACTATTCATAATAAACAGTATTATTTAACAATTCACTTTGCGGTACCTTAAATGTTAAACGAGGATCATCAAACGGAAAAGTAGAACCAGGGTAGCTTAAGTGATTAGAACCATACTCATAAGTTCCTTTATTCCTTTTAATAGCTGCATATGCTTTTCCTTCTCCCCATAATTCAATTCTGGTTTGAAGAACAATCTCATCTAACAACCCTTTACCACTTAAACCATTTATATATGAGACATCAGGTCTACGTATTTCCATTAACTTCATTAGTGTACTTTTAGCAGCAGCTTCATTACCTGAACGAGCATTAACTTCAGCATTTAACAAATACATTTCTTCAATACGCATAAAGACATAATCCGATTCAACAAAACGTACACCATCCACAACTTTACCTGAAGCAGGATAAAATTTATTTACAGGGATAATAGCATAACTTCCAAAATCATACTTTGCTCCTGTATCATCTGTTACAATACCAACTACAAACTGTTTCTTTCTAATATCGTTAGTAGGTATTTTATCATATAACTCTTTAGATAATCCCTTGGTATCACCTGACGAAGGATATCCATAAGTAAACACATCCATCTGTCCATACCAAGAAATTAAATTTAATCTATTTTCCATTGTTAGTTGAGCACTCCACATCCAGTTTGGATTTCTCATCGTTTTGTTAAAGCCTCCTAATAATACATCTTTCGATGCTAACTGATATCCTCCTTCATTAATTATTGATTCCGTCAATTTCGCTGCTTCTACTAAAGCATCATTTGTACCTTTAGCCGCATATACATATGACAAGAACCCTTTTGTTACAAAATAATTAATATTTCCCCCTCTATTTACATTACCAATCTCTTCATACAATTTTAAAGATTCTGTCAAATCTTTAATCATCAATTCAAAAACTTCTTGAGTTTTCTTAGCTGGAGTATTATGTGCTACAGGAGCTGTATAAATAGGTAGTATCTTCTGATTTGCTTCATATCCTAAAGTATACATTGTCACAAGGTTGTAATACATATATGCGCGAAAAGATTTTGCTTCAGCTAATACTTTTTTCTGTGCAGTTGTAAGAGTACTTGGATTACTAAAACCTGAAATAATATTATTAGTACCACGTATCATATAATAATAAAAACGCCAACCTTTATAGTTTTCAGTAGAAGTAAAGTTAGAGGTACCATTAAAATTATTTATATTTCCATACCAACCATATTTTAACTGATTAGCATTCATATCTCCGGTTAACATGTCTGTATAAATATCATATCCCTTTTGACCGAAATCATCATGACCCGTTGTCCCTCCAGATCCAGCCTTAACATTATAGGCATACAACCCATTTAATGTAGCCTCACCTAAATGCGGAGAATACTTAGAGATTTTATCTATATTCGATTTTGACAGAGAACTAGTAGGACTCAATTCCAAATAATCTTTAGAACAAGCACTAAACAATAATCCAATTCCTGCTGCTATAATTAATCCTTTTTTCATATGATTATTTTTTTATTAAAACTTAATTTTAACTCCTCCTGTAACAGTTGATAGTGGAGAATATTGATATGTTGATGATTGTCCAAACTCTGAAGCAGTAGGGTTAAATCCTTTTCTTTTTGTAAACAAGAATAAATTATCTCCAGAAACATAAAAACTTAATTCGCTTAACCCTAATTGTTTTACATATTTAGCAGGCAACCTATAACCTAATCTAATATTATTTACACTTAAGAAATCGCTCTTAGTTAAAAATCTAGTAGATACACTATTCACATTAGTATCAGCATTACTTGACAAACGTGGCACATCAGTAATATCACCTGGCTTTTGCCAACGTCCAGCTATATCATTATGCCAGTTATTACTTCCTATTTTACCATTCCCCATTAATGAAGAGTATGCACCATCATAAGCATATCCACCTAGACTATAGATTAACTGTACACCTAATTCCCATCCTTTATAGCCAGCATTTAAATTAATACCTCCTCTTAGTTTTGGAATAGCAGATTTACCAACATACTGTAAAGTTCCTTTAGCATACTCTGTTGTAACCTCTCTAGTTAACTGTCCTTGTTTATCAGGATTCTTAGCTAAGAAATCAGTTAAAGACTCTACATGTTGCTTTCTTCCATTATTATCTACATAAGTATAAGTATACCATTGAGCCTGTCCAGTTTCTGAATTAACACCAGCCCATTCTCTTATATAGAAATCGGCTAAAGAATGTCCTGAAGACCTACCATACAATCCATTAACATCTAATATTTTTTCTTTCCCTGTAGATGGATCCTTTGGCATTCTTACTAATTCATTCTTTAAATATTCTCCATTTAAAGATATATCTATATAGGCATCCTTAGTTTTTAACAAATGCCCCACCACATTAAATTCAATACCTTGATTACGAAGTTTACCATCATTAACGGTCATCGATTCATATCCTACAGAAGGCCCAATTCCCCTCTGAAAAATTAAATCATCAGTATTCTTAACGTAGTAATCTATACTAACGTCTAAGAATTGTTTTAAGCTAAATTCAGCTCCAACTTGAAACATCTTAGCTTTCTCCCAAGTCAACGCTTCATTACCAACTGTTCCTTCAAATATTGCCAGCTGTCCACCGTAAGTAGATACATTCCATAAATTATCACCTGCATAATAACTTCCTACGCTTTGATCACCTATGGTTCCATAACTTCCTTTTAATTTTAAGTTTGAAAATAATGTTTGGTTCTGCATAAAATTCTCACGAGACATTACCCATGCCACACCAACAGATGTAAACGTCCCCCATTTTTCCTCTTTAAATCTTGAAGACCCATCACGTCTTACAGAAGCAGTTAAGAAATATTTATTCGAAAAATCATAATTTAATTGTCCAAAATAACTCTCTAAATTATAGCCTTCCACATATCCGCTACTAGGTAAAGTATTAGATCCATTATTCAACTCAAGACTATCTGGATCAGCAAGGTTAGTTTTACCCATAGAGTTTATACGAAACTCGTATGAACTATTTTCATGAGCTGCCAAAACTTCCAATCCATGAGCACCAAACGCTTTTTTATAACGTAATAACTTCAGCCAGTTATAAGTAAAAACCTCACTTTTAGTTTTTGAAATAGACCCATTTGATGAAGCCATAGATCCATAAAATCTACTATTCAAAATATTACGAGTATTATTATAATACTGCCCTCCTATAGTTGTTTCGAAAGTTAATCCATCATATAATGAAAAATTAAAAGCAGCACTAGCATTTATTTCATCACGTGTACCTTGATTTTTACCATAAGTAGCATCAGCTATTGCATTAGTCAAAGAACTAAAACCACGACCTCTACCATAATCATACTCTTTACCACCATAAATATCAGTAATAAAGTTTCCTTTTGCATCTCTTAAAAACAAAGGATATATAGATGGGATATTCTCAGTGAACCAGAATAAACTACCTGAATCATTACTTTGCCCGCTATTATTACTTTGTGTATGAGAATAACCAATATTCATCTTTGCATCTAACCAATCCTTAGGCTTATGCTGTAGATTTAAACGAGCTGTTAAACGTTCGAAATCTGATTTAATAGAATAACCTTCATCTTTCAGGTAACCAAGAGAAGTAAAATAAGACGTTTTATCTGTTCCTCCCCCCATATTTACATTAGCTTCAACACGTTTAGATGACTTAAAAGCATAGTCTTTCCAATTCTCCGGAGTATATCTTCTTGTTACATTTGGTCTAACTCTACCAGTTAATGGATCAATTAAATCACCACCATTAGCAACATTCCACATATTATATTTAGAATCTATACCATATTGATCTTTAAACAAATTGCTATTTGCCCACGCAGTAGCTTGTGCATCAGTCATCTTTCCTCTAATCTTCCCATAATTCTTTAAAGCCTCATAAGAGTACTCTATATAAGTTTCTGGCGATGTCACCACATCATACTGAGGCAAAGCTCTCCAATTAACACCTGTCTTCGCATCTACTTCAATATAAGACTTAACACCTTTACCTGATTTGGTATTAATAATAACAACACCATTTGCTCCTCTTGATCCATAGATTGCAGTTGCCGTAGCATCTTTCAGAACTGTCATTGAACCAATATCTGCAGGATTTATAGATGAAAGACTTGAACTGTATGGAATTCCATCTAATATTATCAAAGGATCTCTATTACCATTAATAGAACCATAACCACGAACACGAATTGTTGGATCAGCACCTGGTTGACCAGTTGCATTAATAATTCTAACACCTGCTGCCTCTCCTGAAAGAGCCACTAAAGCATTAGACACACTTTTCTTTTCAATTTGTTGGGAACTAATCTGAGAAGCAGATCCCGAAAACGACTCTTTAGTTGTCGTTCCATATCCAACAACAATAACTTCATCCAAAATCTGTTCGTCATCAGATAATTCAACGTTATGTATATTAGCTACACCAACTTTATAAGTAACTTCATGCATCCCAATAAAACTAAAAACAAGAACATCTCCTTGTTTTACTTTAAGGGAATACTTACCATCTAGATCTGTTTGAGTTCCCTCACTGCTACCTTTTATGGAAACAGTAACTCCTGGGAGAGGCGCACCGCCTTCACTTACCAACCCAGTAAGTGTCTTGTTTTGTGCATATCCCACACTTACTGAAAGTAATAGTAGACTAGCATAAAACCAATTAAGTTTAGATTTCTTCATAAAAACATTGATTAGTTAGTATAACAAATCTACCTAGATCACTTAACATTAAATTAACATAAACAAAGAACTCTATAGTATTGATGATAGTATTCAAATAATCATATAGTTCCAGTTAGGCTTAGTTTTAAACAAAAAAAAAGGGAAAGCTTTGAGGCTTTCCCTTTTTACATTAACATATTTAAATTACTTATATGCTTGATTCTGTTCTATTTTACTAACATTAATCTCTACTTGAGGTATTGGAAATGCGGCATATTTATCTCCAAAAACAACCTTCCCATTAGTTAAAAGCCTATTTACTTTACTTTTAGGATTTACAACCTCTCCTCCCCAACGCATAATATCTTCATAAGCAAACCCTTCAAACATTAATTCTCTAATTCTTTCCTTTTTATAATCCTCAAATGTTAATACATCATAGATCTTAGGCAACGCTGAAGGTTGTACTCCATTCGCATCTTTTGGTGCCTGTAAAGTAACACGTTGAGATACAATATTATTCAAGTAATTCAAAGCTTGACCGTTATCACCATTTGAAGCTCCTTTTAAAGTAGCTTCAACGTAATTAAACATAATTTCCTCGATACGCATTACACGAACATTAGAAGTACGAACTGTATATTTACCCAAATTACGAAGAGCACTATCTACACCTTTACCAATAATATAAAGACGAACATCATCAACCTTTTTATCTCCTTCAAATTCTGGAAACAACGATACTATAGCATCATTCATACAAACAAGATCACCATAACCAGGTTTAACATTGTAAATATTAAACAAACTATTTACACCTAAATTATCTACACCTGACTGTGCTAATTCAAAAAGAGAATTACTCATAATTCCATCACCTTTATAAGCATCTACAAATGATCCCCTAGCGATTACTGTAGTTCCAGTTGATGTTATCGCTTTCAAAGAACTCTCAACAACCACATCTAGCATACTAGTATCATATTTACTAAAAAACAGAGCAATCCTTGATTTAAAGCCATTAGCACTAGCTACTGTTAAACGGATATTCTCTCCACGTCCTATAACTGCCTCGGCCTCAGTCATCATTTTAATACCCTTCTCCAAATCAGCTAAAATTGATTTTTGATTTTCTCTTACAGTTGGACGAGATACTTTTTCATCAATATCTAAAAAAGAAGTTTTATATGGCACTCCTAAGGCATTTAACCCAAATCCTCCTACATACTGTTCTCCATAAAGTCTAACCAAATCATAATGAGCAATAGCTCTCAAAACATATGCTTGACCTTTGTAATACTTAACAGCACCACTCTCTTCAATATTTGCTTCTATAACACGATTAGTATTCGAAATCACTTTATAAATTTGTTCCCATGTATCAGCTGAATAAGCGTGTGTTGGAAGAATTGTAAATCCTGAAATAGACCCAAACCGTCCACTTCCATCAGTTGAATACATATATGATGATCTACTTTCTGAAAATGCTATAATATCTCGACCATAATATGTTTCAGCTGCCATACGTGCATAAGATCCATTTAAACTTGACTTCAACTCTTTTTCAGAGCTAATCGGTGATTTTTCATTATCTTTTGTATTAGAATCAACAGAATCTAATGAGCATGCTGTAAAACTTGTACTTGCTAATCCTACGAATCCAGCAAGTAAAAAGACTTTAACTATATTTTTCATTCTACTTAAAATTTAACGTTTAACGTAAACACAAATGATTTCAATGGAGGTGTCGCCATTTCAATATACCCTGTCGCATCTACCTCTGGATCCCATTTCAATCTACTATCCTTTACCCATGTTAATGGATTACGTGCGGAAACGGATAAATTAACTGCATCTAATCCTAATGATTTCGCAACTTTAGGTCTCAAATTATAACCTAAAGTAATCTGTTTCAAACGGATATGATCCCCGTCATATAACCATCTTGTACTTGGGGAAGTATAAGTTGCTCCTCCACCAGTAGAGACCATTGGTACATCTGTAATGTCACCTGGTTTTTGCCACCTTTCTAATAATTCGGTTGTACCATTATAATTATACAATGATCTATTATTAATAGAGTTTGTATAAGATGACCAATAATCATAAACACTATATCCTGCTGCAAAACTAAATAAAGCATCTAAATAAAATCCTTTATAATCTATATGCGTAGTAATACCCCCTGTCAACTTAGGTAGTGCACTCTTATTTAAATATCTTGTTTCTGCTGCGTTATAATTTGATGTTTTAGTACCATCAGCCATATACCACTGTGCTAACCCTGTTTGAGGATCAACTCCTGCATACTCCTTTAATCTCCACTCTTCTAATATTTTCCCTTCTGCAGTTCCTTTAAAGCTTCCTAATACTTCTAATGGTTTCCCATCAACGATAGGCATAGTTACCATTTCGTTTTTAACTGTTCCTAAATTTCCGCCTATAGACCAATTAAAATCTTCTGAACGAATTACATCATAGTTTAATTCAATCTCAATACCACTATTCTTTAAATCTCCTAAATTCGTCCATTGAGATGAGAATCCTGAAGTACGTGATAATGGTCTTGCATATAATAAATCCTTACTCTTACTAATAAAATAAGTGAACGACCCTGTTAAACGGTTGTCAAACATACCAAACTCAATACCAATATCTGTTTTTGTTTGCTTCTCCCAACCTAACAATCCACCAAATTGAGTTGATATCATAGCTGATTCTTGATTATAGCTACCTGGACTTAAAAGTTGAGCATAAGTATTTGATGCAATCTCTGAGTTACCTGTTGTTCCTACAGATCCTCTTAAACGCAATAAGTTAATAAATTTCACATCTTCCATAAATGCCTCAGAACTAATATTCCAAGCACCACCTACAGCAAAGAACGTTCCCCATCTTTTATTTTCAGAAAAACGAGAAGACCCTTCTCTACGCAAAGTTAAATCAACTAAATATCTATCATTGTAATTATAATTCAATAATCCTAAGAATCCTAAGTTAGCCCAATCTGTATACCCCGCACTTGCTTGATAGTTTGCAGCAGATGCTCCTACACTAATCATTCCCGGAGGCAATACTTCTCCAGAGCCCATTAAATTATTAGCTTTATTCTTTTGATACTCCATTAATACTCTTGTATCAAACTTATGGTCATCCCCTATATAAAACTTATAATTCAAACTGTTTTGCCATACATAATTAAATCTTTTACGATCAGTCTCACTAGCATTACCCCCATATGCTTCACCATCACCATGATCTGGATTTCGATACACTTTGTAATTTGCTAATAAATAATCCAATCCGATAGTTGACTCAAATCGTAAATTATCAAGAACTTTATATCCTAAAGTATTACTTGACATCACTCGTATAACATCATTTCTTGAAATATTATTAGCAGTCACATGAAGTGGGTTGTGCAAGTTAGCAGGAATATCTAAATTATATGATCCATCTTCATTATATATAGGTGCCCAAGGAGAAATAAACATTCCGGATAAATTAGGATTAGAGAAATATGCTCCAGCCTCATTAATACCATTTTGAAGAATATTAGATACGTTTGCTCCTATTTTGACATCCAATCTATCATTTAGCTTTCTGGTCATATTAAATGCTCCACTAACTTTCCTGAAATCAGTACCAATAACAACGCCATCAAATTTTTCATGAGCAAAATTAGCATAATACGTCCCTTTTTCATCTCCTCCATTTACACCAAGAGAAACCGTAGATGTAATAGCATCTTTATTCAATACTGCATTTCTCCAGTCATAATTTTGAGACCCATTAGCAACCCATTTAGAAAGAATATTATTCGGCCCATATCCTTTAGGTCCTATATACCATTCCCAAGCATTATCCATTGTAAAACCATCTTCAGCTCCATAATCGTTAAAATTCGCTTCTAACCACAACTCTTTCTTCTGTTCACCAGTTAAGAATTTAGGACCTTTTCTAGCAAAATTTTGGAATCCTATAGAGGTTTTTAAACTATAACTTGGCTCACCTCTTTTACCTTTCTTAGTTGTAATAACGATAACTCCATTACCACCTCTTGCTCCATATGCAGCAGTTGCAGCAGCATCTTTCAATACAGTCATTGTTTCGATGTCTTCTGAATTTATTCCAGAAATAGAAGATAGGGAAGTCCCCACATCATTTCCCGATATATTTCCACTTGTTAAAGGTATTCCGTCTACTACAAATAAAGGCTCATTGTTAGCAGATAGCGAATTGCGTCCACGAATACGGATATTCTGGGTAGCTCCAGGCGAACCTGAAGTTGTTGCCATTTGCAATCCCGCTACACGTCCTTGTAAAGCTTGATCAACAGAAACAGTAGGAGTCTTTCCAATAACATCACCTTGTACAGTTACAACATTTCCAGTAATCTCATTCCTAGCCTTACTTTGTCCATATGCCAATACAACAACTTCTCCAAGTTGACTACCTTCAACAGATAAAGATGGGTTATAAACCATTGCATCACCTACTTTATAAGTAACATCTTTCATCCCAATAAAACTAAACACTAGAACATCTCCAGGTTTAACATTTAAAGAATAGCTACCGTCCAAGTTTGTTTGTGTACCTTCATTTGAACCTTGAATAGCAACAGTTACTCCTGGAAGTGGTACCCCTCCTTCTGTAACTACCCCTTTCAGGGCTTTCTGTTGTGCTGAGATATTCTGCGATAGAAGCATTATACCTGCAGCTACAATCCATTTGTAGTTTAATTTCATAATAATTCAATTAGTAATTGAAACAAATCTAACAAAATATTTGAATTATATTATAATAAAATTAACAAAATAAAAAATCAAATAAAAACATTAAACATATTTTTATTTAAAAAAAATATAATAATAATCAATTTTAACATAAAACAAATAAAATCAACAAAAAAAATATATAAAATCCAAAAATTAAGATAAAAATAAATCACAAAAAAAGCCCTGGAGTAAACTCCAGGGCTTTTTTTGTGATTTATTTAATTTGTAACTAAGATGGTCTACGCATAATAGCATTTGTAAACTTTACTAACACCTTAGACGATTTACCTTCAACTTCCATTCTAATAGGATACCCAAATTCATCTAACTTATATGTGAATTTAAATACTTCTCCTGTTTTTTCATTAACCGCAGACTTAACCTCATTCTTAGAACTCAAAACAAAACGTACAAGATCTCCTCCTGGTACATAATCAAACAATAAATTATACTCACTATGCACAAAAGGATTGTATCCCACTCCATACTCATACGCAAATAACTTTCCTGATTCATCAGATACAGAACTCAAATTACCACGATTATTGTATTCATAAGTATAAGTCTTACCTAATTGAGTAGCTTTAATAGTATTTGCATTTAAGAACTCATACTTGATATTCTTACTAGCATCTTTCCCTTCTAAAGTAGTCAACTTACCACCTTGATAATTTGCAATCAATTTATCTAGTTCTAACTCTCCATCCTTTTTAATCACTATAGAATTTAGCTCTTCCTCTTTTAAATAACTAAACTCATAACTTAAAGGTGCTATACTTGGTATAGCAGTAATATCAATATCACTATACTCTTTTATTACTTTAGGCTTTAATATACTATTATAACTAATAGAATATAATTTTTTCACTAAATACTCTTTCTCTAAATCTAGGATGACTTCCATACTTTCTACTTTCACATAATCACCTTTACTAGGTTCCGGCTTATATGGATCATTCTCACTACTGTTACAAGAAACAAGAGTAACACCAATAAAAGCTAACACTGAAAATATTTTAAACTGTTTCATTTATTTTAATTTTAATGGTTGCAAAATAATAAATATATGGATAAAAAAAAGGTTGTTTTTACAACAACCTTTTTCTTTATTATTCAATTGGATTCTGTGGTGATAACAATGGATTTGCATCACGTTCAGCTTTTGGCAATTGTAAAGTAAATTTAGCACTTGGTGCTATAATATCTTTAAGTTGTCCTTTAGCTATGTGGTTAGTTCCTTCATAGATTCTAACTAATGAAGTACCCCAACGTTTCATATCTATTAAACCAAAACCTTCACCCCAAAGTTCAATTCTCTTTTGTATCTTAAACTCTTCGAATAAAGATTTAGACGCTAATCTCTTATTGATATCATATCCTTTATCACGTGTAGACATATAATCAACTAAAACTTTTTTAGCTTCTCCTTCTTCACCTAACTTAATTGCAGCTTCCATATAATTAAATAAGATTTCTGTCTTTCTCATATAACAGTAATCTCCTAAGAACTTAGTTTTATCAATGAACTTCGTATTAACATATAATGGTAATGCCGCATCTTCTTTCCAGTTTGGGCTACTATAAATACGTTTTCCATCAGCAAACCACTCAGTTTTACGTTTATCAGTACCATTCATTTCATCATATAAACGTTTATCAATAGATTTAGTTGTGTTACCAACACGTCCATATCCTACGTTAAATGAATCCATATGAGAAAAGTATGATGCATAGAAAGTAGTACTACTTCCGTCAATAGCAGTACCCCACATCCAATCAGCATTAGCTATTGAACTAAAGTTTCCACTATTAACAACATCAAAGCTAGCAGCACCGATATTCCCACCTAAAGCTAACTTAGCATAGTCTTTCGCTTTAGCAAATTCTTCAGTGTATAAATAATATCTAGATAAGATACCTGCTACAACAGATTGATTAATATAGTTCGCATTTGGGCGACTATATCCTTCTAGAATAGTATAAGCTCTAACTAAGTCATTCTCTATAAATTTCTTAACTTCACTAGCAGGAACTCTATTTAGTTTATAAATAAATTCTCCTTTAGGTCCTTGCTCACCTTTTTCATCAATACTCTCAATACTAATTCCATCTCCATTATATTCATATAAACGGATTAGGTTTAAGTTAGCAAATGCTCTAAGTGCTAATGCACGACCATAAATAGCATTTGACTCATACTTAGAGTCTGTACGTAACACAGATTGAATAACCTGATTAGCACTGTGAGCTAACTTATTATAATAATTATAAACCGTAGCTGTATTATAGCTTTCTAAACGATCTTGGTAAGTATAATGGTATGAAAACCAGTTAATATTAGCATAAGCAACATCATTACTCATAGCATCTACAATAATATCAACAGCTTTCTGTCCAAAATCCTCATGTGAACCTACTTCCGCAACTCCACTCTTAAACATAAGGTTTAAACCACCACTTTCAAGTCCATTATTCAAAACCATTGCAGATTCTGGGAACTTAGCTAACGCGGCCATTTGATTATCAGAGAAATTTGAATTCAAATCATTCTCTGTAAAATCTTTCGAACAAGAACCTAAAACAATAGATCCTAGAACGAAAGTAGAATATATAATTTTTTTCATAATAAACTTCTAGAATTAAAATTGGATATTAGCTCCGAATGCAAATGTTGTATATAAAGGATATCCTGTTCCAGATAAACCTGTTAAGTTTAATCTTGGATCATAACCTTGACGTTTTGACCATAAAGCTGCATTATCAACTGTTGCATATAAACGTAATCTGCTTAATCCTATACTACTTACAACATCTTTATTAAATGTATATCCTACAGTAACGTTCTGTAAGCTTAAGTAATCAGATTTGATTAACGCCATAGTCGAACCACTATATGCATTAGATTTATCATCAACATCTACACGAGGCATAGATCCTTGTTTAGTAACAGGATTCCATGTTTTATCAAAGTCATTATGTAAATTCTGACCTGCTTTTAAAGCAAAGAAGTTAGTATATTTTGTATCATAACCATAGCCACCGAATTGGTAAGCAAAGTTTGCAGATAAATCAAATCCTTTATACTCAACATTTAAACCAAATCCTCCATATAATTTTGGAAGTGGAGATTTATCAATTCTTTGGTAAGAAGCATCATTCCAGTTTTCAGTAATAGTACGCTCACCAGTTTTTTCATTAATTTTGATGAACTGAGCGTTACCATTCTCTTGGTTAACACCAACATACTCTTTTAAGTAGTACTCATAAATTGATCCTCCTTCTTCACGAATAAATTGACCAGAGATGATACTCTTTTGTCCATTTGGAAGCTTAGTAATTTCGTTCTTATAATGAGTACCGTTAACATTTAAGCTAACTTTTAAGTCATTAGTTCTAACGATATCACCTGTTAAACTAACCTCAAAACCAGTATTTTTCATATTACCAGCATTATAAGGCATTGTCTTGAATCCAGTTACTACTGGTTGAGGAACGAAGAATAACATATCGTCCACTTTTCTAACAAAGTACTCAGCATCAACAGCGATTCTACCATTTAAGAATGATCCTTCAAAACCTACGTTAAAGTTTTTATTAACCTCCCAAGTAATATCTTTATTTCCTTTTGATTCTCCAACAATCTTAATTGGTGCATCTGGATCAAAACTAGGAGTAATAGAATACTGATTTTGGAAAGGATTCATAACTAACAAGTTATCATTCCCTTGCTCACCGTAACTAGATTTTATTTTTAATTGATCAATCCATGTGATATTCTTCATGAAGTTTTCAGAAGAGATAACCCAAGCTCCACCAACTCCAAAGAAAGTTCCCCATTTATTATCTGGGTGGAAGTAAGAAGAAGCATCACGTCTAATACTTGCATTAACGAAGTATTTATTATTATACCCATAGTTAAGTTTAGCGAAATACCCTTCTAAAGAATAAGTTTCGTTTCCACCATTTGCACTATTAATAACAGCAGCATGATCAATATAAGGACTATCTGGGAATAACATATTAGTACGTTGTACATATAAGTTATCTTTCTTTCTATCCATTGTCTCGTGACCTACTAAAAAATCAACTGAATGTTGTCCAAACCATTTGTTATAGTTTAATAACTGTTGGTTAGTCACAGCATACATCTTATTATCTTGTTGATTAGCACGTCCATTAACACCAGTACCTGAACCATAAACTGGATTCATAGTGTAACGTAATATATCACTATTCATATCAGCAGATATAACATATTTAAATGTTAATCCTTCTGCTAATCTCATATCTAAATATGCTGAAGTAAACAATTGATCACCAACTGTCTTTCTGTAGTCATAAGTACCAGAAGCATATGGGTTAGCATTTTGTCCAAAAGGTCTTAAGTTAGGGCTAACACTTCCTGATCCATCATCATACATTACACTTCCATTATCATCTCTCATGATATTTCCACTAGCATCATAAGCGTGTACTGGATAGATAGGTGCGATTCTAGATGACCAGAAGAAAGGGTTAGCATAAGCAGTATTATTACCTCTGATATAATCTCCTCCCATTGGATTTTCTCTTTCAATGTGAGCATAGTTTACACTACCTCCTACTTTGAAAGTTTTATTAATACGAGAATCAATACTTAAACGTCCAGTAATTTTTTGGTAATCATTATTAGCTACGATACCTTCATTCTTCTCATGCCCTAAAGACATTAAGAATGTAGTATTATCAGTACCACCTGAAATACTTAAATTATTTTGAGTAAATAACCCATCTCTAAATAAATAATCATCATATAATTCATGATACATTAATTGTGCATTTGGGTTCATTTTTCCAGTTGCTGGATCAATTAATTGATTATCTGGTACATTATAAATATTATATCCTAAACCTGATCCTAATTTATCAGAATACTCTCTAATTAACCCTTTAGAAGCTAATTGTGAAGCATCTGCAAAACTTTTACCATTAGACATATAACTATTTCTTAAAGCACCATAGTAAGACTCATAGTACTTAGAAGGACTAGTCATTTTATCGTAATCTTGGAATTTAGAACTAGCAATACCTACTTTAGTATCAAAAGAAACATTAGTTTTTCCTGATTGTCCACGTTTAGTAGTAATAATGATAACACCATTAGCCCCTCTATTTCCATATAAAGCTGCAGCAGACGCATCTTTTAAGAAAGAGATAGTCTCAATATCAGCATTATTAATAGAATTTAATGTTCCATTAAATGGTACACCATCCACTACTAGCAACGGCTCAGAACTAGCAGAGATAGACCCTACCCCTCTAAAACGGATAGTTGCGTTATCACCAGGTGAACCACTGTTATTCATAATCTGAACCCCAGCAACCTTACCTACTAAACCTTGAGTTACATCAGACGTAGTTACATCTCTAATTTGTTTGCTATCAACTACTGCTACAGAACCAGCAATAGAAGTTTTACTTTGAGTACCATATGCAGTTACTACTACCTCTTCTAACATAGAATCTTCTGATTCTAAAGAAACGTTATAGTTGTTTGCTGTAGACACTTTGTACTCTTTATCATTCATCCCGATGAATGAGTATACTAATACATCACCAGGTTTTACTTTTAAAGAATACTTTCCGTCTAAATCTGTTTGAGTTCCTTCTTGAGTTCCTTTGATTACCACAGTTACCCCTGGTAATGGAAGACCTCCCTCAGATACTACTCCAGATAGAGTCTTTTGTTGTGCAAAAGAAGTTTGCACAGCTAGCCCTGCTGCCAGAGCTAAAGTCCATCTTAACTTAGAAATCATTATTAAATTGAATTAGTTAGTTCACAAATCTAAAAAAGTAATTACACAACCTAACCTTAATACCAATTATTAACAACAATAACCAAAACCAATCTTAACACTTTAAATAATATTTATTATTTTAACAAATAAAAAACATTATAAACTATTATAAAATTCAAATATATGCATCTTAAATAATTTGATTTTTAACTTACTATTAAAAAAAACAAAACAAATGCATTTTTTTTAACAGTACAAAACTTGAATAGTATAATTACAATCAAGGTTTACAAAAATTAGTGCCAAAAAAAAGCACTTATTTTAACAAAACATTGATTACCCTATATATCAAAATTATGATAACTCAAATAACACCATTAAGTAGATTAATACTTACTTTTGTCTTATACCTAAAGTATACATTTTATGTTATTACAGAACTATTCACAGTCTTTATTAGAAGCAGGTACAGACGAGGCTGGTAGAGGATGTATAGCTGGCCCAGTAACTGCCGCTGCTGTTATCCTACCTCAGGATTTCTTAAACGAAGAAATAAACGACTCTAAAAAAATCACTTCCAAAATACGATATAAACTTAGAGAAATCATAGAAGAAAAAGCTCTTACTTATAAAGTAACGCATCTCCATGAAGATACTATAGAAGAGTTAAACATATTACATGCTTCTATTAAAGCGATGACTTTATCTGTAGAAGCACTAGATCCTAAACCAGAATTCTTAATCATCGATGGTAATAGATTCACTCCTATTCCTAGTCTACCTCATCAGTGTATAGTTAAAGGCGATATGAAATATCTAAGTCTAGCTGCAGCCTCTATATTAGCCAAAACATATAGAGATGATTATATGGATATGATACACGAAGAGTTTCCAATGTACAATTGGAAAAAAAACAAAGGATACCCTACTAAAGAACACAGAGAAGCTATAGCTAAATATGGTCCCTGTAAGTATCACAGAATGTCTTTTAAGTTATTACCTGACCAATTAAAGCTAGAACTATAATTCTACTACTTAGAGATAATTAATTATTATCTTTCTTTTTACTATTTCTGTATTTAAGATTAGTTTTATCTTCCATAGTAGTTCCTTCGGGCACGACTTTGGTACGGTTCGGAAAACAGCTTCTTAACCCAAGTAAACACAGGGAGTTACCGAACAACATCAAAACAAACTAAGAACAAAAAATTACTACATATTGATTTACAATAACTTATACAAAAAATCTATATTCATAATTAGCCAAAAAGAGATAATTGAGTCAAAAACGCCAAACAAGGTCAAAAATATCAAATAGATAAATATTTAAAAAAATAAAGGAGCTATTTCTATATCTAGAAATAGCTCCTTTAATATATAATAGATAGTACTACTGACTAGCTAGCGAATATCTTATTCACAGCATTAATAGTGTAATCTAAATCCTCGTATGTCAATGCATCTGTAATAAACCATGTCTCATATGATGAAGGTGCGATATACACGCCCTCTGCCAATAATCCATGGAAGAATTTCTTAAACGTATCATTATTACCATATCCAGCTGTATCAAAATCTACTACCTCTCTCTCGTCAAAGAATACAGAGATCATAGATCCAACACGGTTGATAGTATAAGCTACTTTATTGTCATTTAACACTTTTCGCATTCCTCTCTCTAAGTAAGCAGTCTTCTCTTCTAATCGAGTGAATAATTCACTGTCTTTATTGATCTCTTGTAACATTGTCAATCCTGCTGCCATAGCCAATGGATTACCAGATAAAGTACCTGCCTGGTATACTGGTCCTACAGGAGCTAGATAATTCATAATTTCATTACATGCTGCAAAAGCTCCTACTGGTAGTCCACCTCCGATAACTTTACCAAATGTAACGATATCAGCATTCACTCCAAATAACTCTTGCGCTCCACCCTTAGCAAGACGGAATCCTGTCATCACCTCATCAAAGATCAATAACGTACCATGTTTATCACATAGTGCTCTTAATCCTTCTAAAAACCCTTTAGCAGGAGGTACACATCCCATATTACCAGCTACTGGCTCTACGATGATAGCTGCTACTTCTCCTTTATTAGCATCTAAGATAGACTCTACATTCGCTAAGTCATTATACGTAGCTAATAATGTATCTTTAGCAGTACCTGAAGTTACTCCAGGGCTATTAGGTGATCCGAACGTAACAGCACCACTACCTGCAGAAATCAAAAATGAATCTGAGTGTCCGTGATAACATCCTTTAAACTTAATTATCTTTTCTCTATCTGTAAATCCACGTGCTAGACGTATAGCACTCATACATGCTTCTGTACCTGAATTTACAAAACGTATTTTATCAATATTTGGAACCATAGAAACAGCTAACTCTGCTATCTTTGTTTCTATCTCTGTTGGCATACCAAAAGAAGTTCCTAATTTAGCTTTTTCGATTACAGCGTTAACTACAGGCTCATAAGCATGCCCTAATATCATAGGTCCCCATGAGTTAATGTAGTCTATAAGTTTATTGCCATCTTCATCATATAAATATGCTCCTTTAGCTTCTTTTACGAAGATAGGAGTTCCTCCGACAGATTTAAAAGCACGTACAGGAGAGTTAACTCCTCCAGGTATTACTTTCTCAGCTTCTGCAAAAAGCTGACTGCTTCTTTGGTATAACATATTATTTAATTTTTAAGGTTTGTCCGATTGAAATTGTGTTACTTGTCAGTTTATTCAACTTCTGTAGTTGTTCTACAGTTAGATTATATCTTTTAGATATATTGTATAATGTATCTCCCTTTACTACTGTGTGTGTACCACCCTTCTTCGTAGTAGAAGTCTGACTTGATTTAGATGTAGTCTTTGTGTTAGAAGCTACACTAGTACTATCTGTCGCTGTAGAGATAGTGCGAGGTCTAGGCCCAGTCACTTTCTTATTAAGCACTTCTGCATCGTACTTGTATAACTCATATCGTTCTATAAGACTAATAAGTTTATCAGCATATCGCGGATCTGTAGCATACCCAGCTTTCTTAAGTCCTACTGCCCAACCTTCGTAATCATCTTTATCTAATAAGAAGAGATCATTATATCTCCCCCTTTTACTTAAGAACAGCGAATGGTCTGTATAAGAGTCTTTAGGATTATCATACTTTCTAAAGCATTCATCTGGCGCATCATCTGTATGACGTACAGACTCGCCTTCCCATCCTTGGTGACATTTAATTCCGAAGTGGTTATTGGCATTTCTACTAAGTGTACCTTGTCCTGATCCAGATTCTAAGACTCCTTGAGCTAACTTAATACTAGCAGGCACTCCATAAGTCTGCATATTTTCTTTAGCAGTCTCTTTATATGTATGGATATAGTCACGTATATTATCACTCGTCACACTTAATCTTGACGTAGCTTCTAACACCTCACTATTACTTTTTTTCTTTTCTACTTTCTTTTTCTCCACTTCCTCTTTCTGAACTTGTGCTCTATACTCAGATTTAGATACTAGTTCTTTTTCTTTCACCTTCTTACCAGTTGGAGCAGGATACCTACTCGTTGTTAGGGGCTTACTCTTAGGCATTGGAGCTTTCTTGCTAGCACAGCCAACAAGAAATAGCATACAAATAAAAAAAATGACTCTTCTATACATACATTATTATTACTAAATTTTAATCTTTTCATTCCATCCTTGTACTCCACCAGTGTGAATTACAAGTATTCTACTATTATCCTTAAACTTCCCTTTTTTGATTTCCTCTAACACTCCATATATCATTTTCCCGTTATATATAGGATCAAATAAAATTCCTGTATCTTTATATAGCAGTCTCAAAAAAGAAAGCAATTCTTCGTTATACTTGGCATATCCACCGAAATGATAGTCTAAGACTAAATGCCAATTACTATTAGTGACAAACTTACGAATATCCTCATATAGAAAATTACCTTTTAATGCCGGAAAGCCAATTATTGTCTGATTATCGCGTGAACTATTAATAATACCTGCTATTGTCCCCCCAGTCCCTACTGCTGTACACACATAGTCAAAGGTGTAATCTTCTTCTTTTAATATTTCTTCAGTTCCCCTTATAGCCTCTTCATTCGTCCCTCCTTCTGGCACTAGATAAAACTCACCATATTTCTGTTTCAGTTTATCTATAATCACCTCATCTGCTTTCTGTCTATATTCTGTTCTAGTCATAAAGCCAAGCTGCATACCATCGGTTACAGCCTTAGTCAGAGTAGCATTTCCTGTATAATTATCTTCTAGCTCTTCTCCTCTTATGATACCTATCGTCTCTATACCACAGATACGTCCTGCCGCTGCTGTAGCTGCAATATGATTAGAATATGCTCCTCCAAAAGTCAATAGCTTACTATATCCTAACTCTTTCGCTTTTAAAATATTGTACTTTAACTTTCTGAATTTATTACCAGAAACCTCTTCATGTAACAAATCTTCTCTCTTGACAAAAATAGTAATACCACGAGGTAATTCTACATTTAACTGTTCATTATATACATTCTCTTTCTCAAACATTATTTCTTATTTCTTAAGAATGAAAAATACTTTCTGTTTTTTAGATACTCTAGATTATGTTCATATTGATAAGCTTCTCGCTCAAAAATAATAGATCTATAAGCAGTCTTCACATCATTACTCTTAATGTAATGCATTATGAACTCTAGGATATACCAGATGTAAAAAAACACTACCAACAGCTCTAACTGTTGGCGTAGGTGAATACGCTCATGATTAATTAGATACGCATTATTCTTATCCTCAACTGACCTCAGAATGATAAAAGGAAACAATGTTACTCCTTGGTATCCCTTAGGCACTAAATTCTTACAGATTACTATCATCTTCTTTTTAGAACTTTTTAATACTAGAGGTATTTATACTTTCCAACTTTATTACTATCTTCCCATCTGTTTATGACACTATCACATAATAGATAAACGACTTAGCAAAAGTACTTAATGATTTTTGCTAATCCGTGTCTATTTAAGTAAAAATTAATAACAAACTAAAAAATATAAAAATGACTTTTCAAGAACATATTTTACAAGGAATACCTACTGTATTACCTCCTAAAAAAGAGTATGATCTTTCTATCAATCACGCTCCTAAGAGAAAAGAAATCTTATCAGAGGATGAGAAAGTATTAGCTCTTAAGAATGCTTTGCGCTATTTCCCTAGCGAAAATCACAGTACCCTTATTCCTGAGTTCAAAGAAGAACTTGAAAAGTATGGAAGAATATATATGTATCGCTTACGCCCAGATTACAAGATGTATGCTAGACCAATCGATGAATATCCAGGTCAATGTCTACAGGCTAAGGCGATCATGCTAATGATTCAAAACAACTTAGACTATGCAGTGGCACAACATCCTCATGAACTAATCACTTATGGAGGTAATGGAGCTGTATTCTCTAACTGGGCTCAGTACTTACTAACGATGAAATATCTAGGTGAAATGACTGACGAACAGACTTTAGTAATGTATTCTGGTCATCCGATGGGATTATTCCCATCACATAAAAACGCTCCTAGAGTAGTTGTTACTAATGGTATGATGATTCCTAATTATTCTAAGCCAGATGATTGGGAAAAGTTTAATGCACTAGGAGTGACACAGTATGGTCAGATGACCGCTGGTAGCTATATGTATATCGGACCACAAGGTATCGTACATGGTACTACTATCACGGTATTAAATGGTGGTAGAAAAATCTCTAAAAATGGAGAAGGTCTAGCTGGTAAATTATTCGTTACTTCTGGATTAGGAGGAATGAGTGGTGCTCAGCCTAAGGCGGGTAATATAGCGGGATGTATTACTGTATGTGCTGAAGTAAACCCTAAAGCAGTATACACTAGACACTCACAAGGTTGGGTAGATGAAGTAGTAACTGACATCAATGCTTTAGTAGTTCGTGTTAAAAAGGCACAAGAGAATAAAGAAATAGTTTCTATCGCTTACCAAGGTAACGTAGTAGATATATGGGAAGAATTTGATAAACAGAACTTATATATTGATTTAGGATCTGATCAGACTTCTCTACACAATCCATGGGCTGGTGGTTACTATCCTGTAGGAGTATCTTTTGAAGAGGCAAATGATTTGATGGCTAATAACCCAATTAAATTTAAGGAATTAGTACAAGAGTCTCTTAGAAGACAGGCTACTGCTATAAATAAGCATACAGCTAAGGGGACGTACTTCTTTGATTATGGGAATGCTTTCTTATTAGAAGCTTCTAGAGCTGGAGCTGATGTGATGGCTGCTAATAATATAGACTTTAGATATCCTAGTTATGTACAGGATATTATGGGACCAATGTGTTTTGACTATGGATTTGGTCCTTTTAGATGGGTATGTACTTCGGGTAATCCTGAGGACTTAGCGAAAACAGATATGATAGCATGTGAAGTATTAGAAGAGATGATTAAGAACTCTCCTATAGAAATACAACAACAGATGGCTGATAATATCCGTTGGATAAAAGGTGCTCAAGAGAACAAACTTGTAGTAGGTTCTCAGGCTCGTATCTTATACGCAGATGCTGAAGGACGTATTAATATAGCTAGAGCATTTAATGATGCTATTAAAGCGGGTAAGATAGGTCCTGTAGTGCTAGGTAGAGATCACCATGATGTATCTGGTACAGATTCTCCATACAGAGAAACATCTAATATCTATGATGGCTCTAAGTTTACAGCTGATATGGCTATCCACAATGTTATCGGCGATAGCTTTAGAGGAGCTACATGGGTATCTATCCACAATGGTGGTGGTGTAGGATGGGGTGAAGTAATCAATGGTGGGTTTGGCATGTTACTTGATGGTACTATCGAAGCTCAAAAAAGATTAGAGTCTATGTTATTCTGGGATGTAAACAATGGTATCGCTAGAAGAAGCTGGGCTCGTAATGATGAAGCTATCTTCGCTATTAAAAGAGCTATGGAGGTAGAACCATTGTTAAAGGTAACTATACCTAATCTAGTAGACGAAAACTTATTAAAATAATTAATAAACAATGAAACTCATGAAAGCTTTTAAATTATTACCACTAGCTCTACTGATGTTATTCGTAACTTCATGTAGTAGCGTAAAAGTTACAGCTGACTAT
Organism: Myroides marinus; assembly: GCF_900109075.1. Taxonomy (GTDB): domain Bacteria; phylum Bacteroidota; class Bacteroidia; order Flavobacteriales; family Flavobacteriaceae; genus Flavobacterium; species Flavobacterium marinum_A. Next base: position 181,612 of record NZ_FNYS01000001.1, read on the forward strand.
GACAAAGCTGTAGACTTCCAACAGTATAAAACATATGCTTTCTTTAAAGAAGGTATTGATCAAGCTAAGGTGAATGACTTAGACAAAAAAAGAATTCTTAATGCTATAGATGCTAATCTTGCTGCTAAAGGTCTTGTGAAAACAGATAAAAATCCTGATTTTGTTATTAATATCTTCACCAAAGCTCAAGAGCAAGTAAATGTTACTAATAACAGTCATTTTTACTCTCCTTATGGATACTATGGATGGGGATGGGGACCATACTGGGGACCTAATAATACAACTGTAACTACGTCTATCGAAGGAACATTGTATATCGACATCCTAGACACGAATAAGAAAGCGTTAATCTGGCAGGGTATAGGAACTGGTTATTTAGATAAAGCTCCTAATCCTGAAAAGAAAGAACAACGTATCAATGATTTTATCGAAAAGATACTGACTAAGTTTCCTCCTGTTATAGAGAAGAAATAAAAGAATAAAAGAAAGGCTCTCCAATGGAGAGCCTTTTTCGTTTAAGAGCTTATCAAGTTATCTATTCTTAATTTCTTTTTTTAGCTCCTCAAAAGAGAAACCTGTGTTTCGTCTTTCTATATCCAGACTTTTACCAGTATCTCCTGGATTTACATTGACAATACCTAAGCCATTGTACACTCCTTTATATTTAACTTCTAATGCATAATCAACAGATATAAACTCATACTCTACTTCACCTTTCCCTTTTGATAACGAAGTCAAAGGTGATAACCATTTTGCATACGCCTTCTCTATATCCATAGAAAGTATTTCTGCTTCTATCTCTCTGTCTATCACTCCTAAACCTCCAAGTATCACAACCTTATTAGCAGGAACTTCATATGGCAATATAACTTTATCTGTATCATTTGGAACAATAACCTTCATAATATACATAGCAAAAGTTCCTTCTACATTATCAGCAAACAATTTATAAACATAATATGCTTCTTTACCTTCCTTGTACAATATTGGTTTCTTGGTATTCTTATCAACATCAATAGTCAATTCAACATTCTTTATATCATACTTCACCCCATTAATAGTAAAAGTCTGATCTGTCACACTTGGTTTTAGTAAAACTTTCACTTCTAAAATATCACTGTTTGAATATCCTTCTTTAGTAGCCACAAATCTATATGTCCCAAACTTATCCATAACTAGAGTAGATGATTCAAGAGTTCCTCCTTCTATGTATTGTATCTTAGCTCCTTCTACCTCTTTACCATCTGCCATCACACTAAACTTGACAGACTCTCCAAGATAAACAGTATTCTTATCTACAGTTAACTTTAATTTATTGGCAATAACCTCGCCTCCATCTGAAACAAAAATAGAAACTGGGGCACTTGCTTTATATCCTATTTTCTTAGCGATTACATTATAAACTCCTTTCTTATCAAACTTAAAATCTTTAGAAATTTTCACTCCATTTAGATAAAAACTTGCATCCTCTACTTTATTATTGTCCTTATCTATTGCTGTAAAGGCTACCAATTCACCAATAGCTACTTTGGTCTTATCTGGCTTAATAAACAACTCTTTCTTTCCAGAATCATCTATAGTGTCATCTTCTTTACTACACCCTACAGCTGCTACTATCAGTAACATTACTGTAAAATACTTTAATATATTTTTCATGTACTTTAATTGATTAATTATTAAAAACTAATAGAGAAAGCTTGCTTTACACTTTTAGTCTCTTTTTTAATAGGAACAAAACTCAGCCCTTTGAACTCACCCTTATAAACTACTTGAAGTTTTTTATCTTTTGTAATTATGTTATAGTTAATTTCTCCTTTACTGGTTTTATCAGGATTCGTTGGGTCAAAAGGTGCTATAGGTTTTATCCAATCAATATTTACTTCCGCTATATCCTGGGCATTAAATGATACAGTAGTATTATTACCTACTACACCAACTCCTCCAATAGAAAATACGTCTGTTGGTTTTGCCGAGCTTGGATAAATAAACTTAGTTTCATTATCTGCTACATAAACTCCTATCAAATAAGATGTTAATGCCTGTCTAACTCTATTAATTGAAACTAACTCATACACTTGAAATTTCTTTCCTGTAGCTTTATCAGTATAATGGTAAGGTTTAATATTCGCATCATCTTCAGCTTGTACATGTGCTGCAAACTGTACTTCTCCTATACCATACTTCTCATCAACTATTGAGAAGAATTGATTCTCATCAATAGGTTTATCTTTTACTTTTATGGTAACTACATTGCTATTTAAATACTCACCTTTAAAAGCATAAAGTTTAAACGTTCCTTCAGTAAGTGATGTCCAAGTATCACCTAACAATATCCCTCTTCCCATTACCTCTATATAATAATCAGTAACTGGTTCACCATTGGCAAGAACTTGGAAAGTTACATTATCACCTGCTACAATTTCTGCTTTACTTGCTACAAGTTCTAATCTCTTATTTAATACTCTTCCTACCAATATCGTTTTTGGAGAACTCATATTATAACCATTCTTTCTAGCAACGACATTATACGTACCACTCTTTACAAACTTATATGGGTTACTAACTTTCACGTTATTTATAAAGTAATCAGCTCCTTCAATTATCTTGTTATTAGAATCTACAGCACTAAATTTAACTACCTCGCCTTCCTCTACAGTCATCTTATCCACTTTGACTATGAGTTCTTTTAATTCTGTACTTGCATCATCACTACTACAGCTTACAGCTACAATAGTTAATAGTAATACAGAGAAATATTTTAAAACCTGTTTCATATTTAATTCTTTAGTAATTGTTATTAATTATTTACCTAAACATTACTTTTATAAATTTCACTTTTAGGTATTTCTTTGTCCTATTAGACAGTTTATTTAGATTGCGGTACAATCTCATAATCATCTCTAAATCTAAGTCCGTTGTATTCTCCTTGATAGTTAATCTCAACTTTTTTATCTTTTGTAGTTATTTGATAACTGATTGTTCCAGGTTTCACATAAGAATGTTCAAATGGACTTATCCATTTAAAATTAACTGTCTCTAAATCCTTTAATGCATAAGCTCTTGATTTAGTTTGTGTAAAAAAATATACAAAAGACACTTTCGTATATTTTATATTCTCTTGGTTAGGTACAACAAAATTAGTTTCTGTAGATGCTACATAGACTCTAAGTTCGACTATGAATTCACTTTGTAGAAGAGGAGCACTACTATTCTTAGCGTACAAACGATACTTTTGATAAGTCCTATTAGTTACTTCGTCAGTATAGATATATGGAACTCTTTTTCCACTATTAATATCATATGCTGTATATACTTCTAGATAAACATCATCTATTGAATATTCTTTTTCGTCAATAATAAAACGCTGATCTTCTTTAGGTTTCACATTAATACTAATAATTTCACTATCATAAAAGCCTTCCTTTACAGCATAAAATTGATGAGTACCTATTTTATTAGCATACCACGTATTACCACTAAACAATCCATTCCCAACATATTTTATAGAGAAATCAGATATAACACTTCCTTCTGCAGTTACATTAAAAAGCACATCCTCACCTATTGCAACTTCAGTACCACTAGCGATAAGAGTTAGTTTCTTAATAACCCTATTAACAAGAATATCAATTGCTTTACTATTCTTATAGCCATTCTTTTTAGCAGTTACATTAAAAGTCCCTACTGTATTGAACTTATAAGGATTACTAACCTTAATATTGTTTACATAATAATCTACCTCATTAATCACCTTATCATTAACATCTCTAGCACTAAAGAATATAGACTCTCCTTCATTTATAGTAGACTTATCTACTTTGATAATTAGTTCTTTTAATTCAGCATTAGCATCATCATTACTACAGCCTACACCAAAAAACATTAATAGTAATACAACAAAATATTTTAAAACCTGTTTCATGTCTTTACATTTTATTTGATTAAAAAAGATTATTTATTACTCTAATTACTTAAGACGAAGCTTACTACTATCTTTTATTTTAGAATTAAACACTCTACCTACTTTTGTTGTCTTTTCTTTTACTTCACTACCATATATTCCTTCATATGTACCTTCATATTTAAGATCTGCACTTTTATCCTTTAGAGATAAATAATAATTAATAGGCCCCTGTTCTTCTTTATTAGAATCATATACTCCTACCCATTCGATCGACATCTTATCTATAGCATTAGCATCAGCTTTTAATTCTTCTTTGCCCTGTACCATACCGATAACACTTATCGGAAACACATTAGCTTTCTCTGCTTGTTCTGGAAATACAAATCCTGTCTCATTAGCAGAAACATAAACTCCCATTAGATAAATGATACCACTTCTATCATCAGTATTCATAACCAACAATTCATACACTTGGTATTTCTTACCTGTTTTTTCATCCGTATACATATAAGGCCTAGCCTCATCATTTTCATCTTTTAACTTATGGATCTGCACACTAAGTTGTGTAGCATCAATACCATATTTTTTATCTTTCAATACGAAGTATTGGTTTTCCTTTATCTCTTTAGGGCTAACCATAATCGTAATGACTTCACTATTAAAAAATCCTTCTTTAAAAGCATAGAAAGTATAAGTACCCACTTCGCTTGGATTCCAACTATTCCCACTAAATAGACCATATCCTTTATTCTCTATATAGTAATTTGAAACAGCTCTACCATCAGCAGTGACAGTAAACATAACTTTATCACCTATTCTCACATCATAAGAATCAGCCTCTAGAGTTAGTTTCTCAGCTATAGTCCCACCTACTAAAATAGCTAAAGCCGCACTATTCTTATATCCTGCTTTTTTAGCAATGATATTATATACTCCTCTTTTTTCGAACTTATATTCCTGGGTAGCCTTTACATTATCGACATAAAAGTCAACACCAGAGACTTCCTTTCTATCCCCATCATAAGCTTTAAAGGTTACAAGACCACCTTCATCTACAGCAATATCACTTGCTTCAACGAACAAGTCTTTTAACACAAAGTCACTAGGGGTATTGTCATCCTTACTACAACCGACTACACTAATAGTCAAGAGAGCTAAGGAGAAATAAAACAACAGTTTTTTCATAATTTATTATTTAGGTTAATTAGTTGGTACTAAATAACAATAACACAAAAAACCTATCAAATTAATTACTATACCTATTCAAACATATTTATCTATTAACAAAACAATTCAAACACTGAAGATTACATTGATTCAAAAAACACAAAAACGAAGTCTCAACCTCTTCTAAAAAAGCTCCTATCAAATCATTAAAAATTGGTTAAAACCTCATTACATCACATCTTTATCTAAAACAGTCATTGTTTTTATTATATTTACCACAAACAATAACAAATTTCATTTATGAAAACACAAGAATATGAAAGTAACGACTTGATCGAAAGATTACCACAGCATTTAAAACAATTTATCAAACCACAGAGTTATCAAGATTATACACCAATTAATCAAGCCGTGTGGAGATATGTTATGCGTAAAAATGTTGATTATCTATCTAAAGTTGCTCACGAATCATATCTTGACGGTCTAGCTAAAACAGGTATTTCTATAGAAAGTATCCCTAGTATGTATGGGATGAATAGAATATTAAAAGAAATAGGTTGGGCTGCTGTAGCAGTAGATGGCTTTATACCACCGAATGCCTTTATGGAGTTTCAGGCTTATAAAGTTCTTGTTATTGCATCAGATATTAGACAATTAGAAAATATAGAATACACACCTGCACCAGACATCATACACGAAGGTGCTGGACACGCTCCTATTATCGCAAACCCAGAGTATGCTGAATACCTTAGACGCTTCGGCGAGATAGGTTGTAAAGCAATCTCTTCTGGTAGAGATTATGAGATATACGAAGCTATTCGTCTATTATCTATTCTTAAAGAAGCAGAAGGTGTAGCGGAAGAAGAAATAGCTAAAGCAGAGGCACAAGTAGAACACCTACAAAGTATAGTAGAAGAACCTTCTGAAATGGCACTTATCCGTAACCTTCACTGGTGGACTGTAGAGTATGGACTAATAGGTACTACTGACAACCCTAAGATATACGGAGCTGGTTTACTATCTTCTATCGGGGAGAGTGCATGGTGTATGACTAACAATGTAAAGAAACTTCCTTATAGTATAGAAGCTGCATACCAAGGTTTTGACATTACTAAACCTCAACCTCAACTATATGTAACTCCTGACTTTGCTTACCTAAGTGAAGTATTAGAAGAGTTTGCGAATAAGATGGCCTTGAGAAAAGGAGGTTTAATGGGAGTTAGCAAACTTATAGACTCTAAAGCCTTAGGTACTATAGAGCTTAATACAGGACTTCAAATATCAGGTGTATTCACACGTGTTATCGAACATGAAGGTAAACCTGCTTATGTACAAACGACTGGTCAAACAGCATTGTCATACAGAGAAAAAGAATTAGTAGGACATGGGACAGAGACTCACCCACACGGCTTTGGTACAGCATTAGGAAGATTAAAAGGAATCAATCTAGCTATCGAAGATATGAGTCCTAGAGACCTAAAAGCTTACAACTTATACGAAGGTAAGCCTGTAACATTAGAGTTCGAGGGTGGTATAACTGTATCTGGAACTAACATCACAGGTATTAGAAACATACACGGTAAAATCATTTTGATTAGTTTCAGCGATTGTACAGTGAAGCATAATGACGAAGTATTGTTCCAACCAGAATGGGGAACTTATGACATGGCTGTAGGTGCTAATATCATCTCTGCTTTCTCAGGACCTGCTGATTACAGAAGCTTTGATCTAATTAACCATGTACCTTCAAGCCAAACAATAAAAGCGAAGAGAGACGAGAACAAAATAAAGCTTGAAAGCTACTACCAAGAGGTAAGAGCAATGAGAGAAGAGAACAAAACAACTGATTTAAACAGTATTCTAGACGTTTTAATCAATGATTACTCTACAGACTGGTTGTTGACAGTAGAAATATTAGAACTAGCTAAAAAAGCCTCTAATACAGCTTTAGCCGAAAAAGCAATGAGCCACCTTAAATCTGTTCAAACTAACAGACCTGAAGTAGCTCATTTAATTAAAGACGGTATAGACATTATTCTTAAAAGCTTATAAAGCCATATCTAAGACTAAGTCTTTATCACTTTGAATAGTATTACCTTGATACTCTAGTTTCCAGCCAAGTGCTTGGGTAACTATCAATATTTTAGAAAGTTCACTTATAAGTCGATTCTCTGCATTCGATTTTAAAGTGGACTTTTCTATTTTATCTTCTAAGTCTTTTTTCACCTTTGCATTGATCTTGTTATAATCTTCTCCTTTAAACGGATTGAACTTACTCTGCTCTACATCTAGTATCTTGTAGTCAGGGTATATATTTACCTCCGCTTCAGGAATAAATAATATTTGAACTACCTTATTCTTTTCATCTATTTGATACTTTAGTTGGCTAAGATCATAACCTACTGTAGCCTTTGCATTAATAATTACTACAGCCTTCTTGTCAAAAGAAAGTAAGTTCATCAGATACTTCTGTTGATCTTTATAAGTCATCACTTGAGAGAACGTAGCTTCAGTCACTACAAGCTTACTCACATTCTTTAACTGTTCTTGGATCAGAGCAGTATTGTACTGCATATCATCACTCTTTCCTTTTGTTAAGTAATTGTACACAACTACTCCTGAAAACATAAAAAAGAGCACTACAAATATTCCGAATAATACACGTAATAACTTTCTCATAACTATCTAAAACTCATAAATGGATATTTCTCTAATAAGTAATCTATCTTTTCTACTAATGTATCTAAGAACTTCAGGTGTTGTTCTGCAGTAGGATTAAACGGTCTATGATTAAGCCCACGTTGCACCTCATCCACCTTGTGCATTATTGGATACATATCTGGATGTATCCACGTAGTCACAAAGCGTTCCCATATATAGTCAATCGCCAACTCGTTTGGGTGTAGCATATCCGCTTTATAATAACGGTAATCTCTTAGCTCATCCATCACTATCTCATACGATGGAAAGTATCCAATACTCACTTCCTCTTGTCTATCTAAAACATCGTGAAGTGCTGTAAACAACACTGACTTACTTCTTTGATTCTCAACGATACCATCCTTAAAGTGCCTCACAGGAGATACTGTAAACACTATTTGTAACTCAGGATTAATCGCTTGTACTAATTTAATGATTTTAGATAAACTAGCACTTACTTCCTCATAAGATAGCAATCTCTTCTTAAAGTTACTCTGTGGTACCTTATGACAATTAGCAACAACCATTCCAGACTCTATATGTTCATATACCCATGCAGTACCTAGAGTGATGTACATAAAAGAACTTTCCTTCAAAGCCACTTGTAGATCAAACAACTTTACATTTAGTTTAGTCACGATATCCTCTTCTTCTAACTCATTCAAGTCTGAATGAGCAATAAAGCTACTCCACACCTCATTATGGCAGAACACATCCTTACTAGTGAATTCATATCCATCCACAGCATACTCCAACACGCGTTCTATAGCGAAAGGATGAAACAGAATACCGAAGGGATTAACCACACTCTGAAACTGATACTCCTTTAACTTATCACTGATATTAACTGCAAAGCACGATCCCATAGATAAGATCTTGTGCTCGTACTTTATTCTATCTTTTGCTACCTTAGTAGGTACTACTGTACTAAACTTCATAACCAAATTATCTCTTGTATAAAAAAAGATCCTCTATTGAGAATCTTCTTTTATTTATAACATATTATTTCAAATAATCTTTAGCGTGTGCGATAGCCTCTGCCATACCTGCTGGGTTCTTACCTCCTGCAGTAGCGAAGAACGCTTGTCCACCACCACCACCTTGGATGTGTTTACCTAGTTCACGTACGATAGTTCCAGCATTTAGACCTTTGCTTTCTACGATGTCTTTAGACACATAACAAGTCAACATCGGTTTATCATTAGCTACACTTCCGAACAATACATATAAGTTACTGTACTCATTACCTAACTCGTATGCTAAGTCTTTAGCACCAGAAGCGTCTAAATCAACTTCTACAGCTAAGAATGCTATTCCGTTTACCTCTTGTATTTGACCTTTTAAGTCTCCTTTTAGGTTTTTAGCTTTCTCTTTTAATAATTGCTCTACTTGTTTTTTAAGTTTAGCATTCTCATCTTGAAGAGATACCACCGCTTTTAAAGTATCTTGAGGGTTCTTTAATACTGCCTTAAGCTCTTTTAAAGTTTCTTCTTGTTCAGCGTAAAACTGACGAGCGGCTTTATTAGTGATTGCTTCGATACGACGAATACCAGCAGCTACAGCACCTTCACTTACAATTTTGAACTGCCAGATATCAGCAGTGTTTTGTACGTGTGTACCACCACATAGTTCCATACTCTCACCGAAACGGATAGCACGTACCTCATCGCCATACTTCTCACCGAATAATGCCATAGCACCTTCTGCAATAGCCTGAGCCATAGGAATACTTCTTCTTTCGATCAATGGCAATTGCTCGTGAATACGTTCATTCACAAAAGCCTCTACTTGTGCTAATTCTTCCTCAGTAACTTTAGCAAAGTGAGAGAAGTCAAAACGCAAGTGTGTAGGAGCTACTAACGAACCTTTTTGCTCTACGTGAGTACCTAATATAGTACGCAACGCTTGGTGGAGTAAGTGAGTCGCAGAGTGGTTAGCCATAGATTGCTTACGAGCATCTACATTTACCTTAGCTACTAAAGCTCCTTCTACATTAGCAGGAAGCTCTCTTACGATATGTAATATTAAGTTATTCTCTTTTTTCGTATCGATAACTTGGATAGTATCATTAGCAGATACTAATACACCACTATCACCTACTTGTCCTCCACCTTCTGGGTAGAACGGAGTAGAATCTAGTACGATTTGGAATAACTTACCATCTTTTTTACTGTCAATCTTTCTGTAACGAGTTATCTTAACCTCGTTCTCTAATTGATCATAACCTACGAATTGCTCTACGTTACCTGGTACTAATACAGTCCAGTCATCAGTAGATACCTCTGATGCAGCACGAGAACGCGTTTTTTGCTCTAACATAGCAGCGTCAAAACCAGCTTCGTCTAATTCAAATCCTTTTTCTCTAAGGATAAGAGCTGTTAAGTCAATAGGGAAACCAAATGTATCGTATAGTTCGAAAGCTTTCACTCCAGATACTACCTTACCTTCAGTTTGTTTAATTACGTTGTCTAATAAGTGTAATCCTTGTTCTAATGTTCTTAAGAAAGAAGCTTCTTCTTCTTTAATTACATTCTTCACTAACTCTTTTTGGCTAGTGATCTCTGGGAAGAATGCCCCCATTTGAGTACTTAGTACCTCCACTAATTCGTAGATAAATGGTTCTTTCTTATCTAAGAATGTAAATGCATAACGGATAGCACGACGTAAGATACGACGAATCACATATCCAGCACCACCGTTAGAAGGCAACTGACCATCAGCGATAGCGAATGCTACAGCTCTTACGTGGTCAACGATCACACGGATAGCAATATTTATCTTCTCTTCCTCATCATCTTTTGCTTTGATAGTATACTTACCACCAGTCAATTCAGATACTTTAGCGATAAGCGGAGAGAATACATCTGTATCATAGTTAGACTGTACCCCTTGAAGCACCATACATAGACGCTCAAATCCCATACCTGTATCTACGTGTTGAGCAGGTAACTTCTCTAGAGATCCATCAGCTTTACGGTTAAACTCCATAAATACGTTATTCCAGATCTCTACTACTTGTGGGTGATCACCATTTACTAATTCTCTACCAGTAACTTTAGCTTTCTCCTCAGCACTTCTGATATCTACGTGTATCTCTGTACATGGTCCACAAGGTCCTTGATCCCCCATTTCCCAGAAGTTATCTTTCTTGTTACCCATAAGGATACGATCCTTATCGATAAGCGTACTCCAGATATCATAAGCTTCTTGGTCAAAAGGAACATTCTCCTCTTCGCTACCTTCAAATACAGTAACGTATAAAATATCTTTAGGGATTTTATAAACTTCAGTCAATAATTCCCAAGCCCAGTTGATAGCCTCTTTCTTAAAGTAATCTCCGAAACTCCAGTTCCCTAGCATCTCGAACATAGTGTGGTGGTATGTATCGATACCCACCTCTTCTAAGTCATTGTGCTTACCAGATACACGAAGACACTTTTGAGTATCAGTGATACGGTTGCTTTTAGGCTTGGCGTTTCCTAAGAAATATTCTTTAAACTGGGCCATCCCAGAGTTATTAAACATTAAAGTTGGATCGTCTTTAAGAACGATCGGCGCAGAAGGTACTATCATGTGACCTCTTTCTTCAAAAAAGTTTAAAAACTTCTGACGAATTTCTTGTGATTTCATATCCTTTGGAAACTAAATTATTCTTTTAAATTCTTATTATTAAGTTATTCGCTTACTTGTTAAACATATTATAAATTAACGAATAACTAGCTTTTATTTTATTCTCTTTGGCACTTAAACTATCATTATAACGAAAACATTTTTTAAATTTGTTAGCTAACCAATGATAGCACTTCTAAGAAGATACAAAAAAGACAGTGCAAAAATAGTGTTTTTTTAAAAATATGGCTAAGGTAAAATATTATTACGACCCTGAAAAATTAGCGTTTCTAAAAATACGTCCTAAAAAGTTTAGACAGTTAGGTAATATACTACTGTTTTTATTGACCGCAGCTATTTTTGGTGTGATGGGATTATTCTTTTTAATCAACAGCGATATCCTTCAGACTCCTAAAGAAAAGAAACAAGCTAGAGAAATAGCTGAGTTTAAAACCAACTATACTCTTCTGAATAAGAAACTTGACCTTATCACCGAAGTTCTAGACGAACTAGAGGTACGTGATAACGATATATACAGAGCATACTTTAATACAGCACCTATCCCTGATGAACAACGCAAATCCGGATTAGGTGGTATTAACAGATATAGAGCTTTCGTAGGACTTAACAACGAAAGACTACTAACTGAGACCAATGTGAAGATGGACCAACTACTAAAACAAGTAGCCATACAATCGCAATCTCTAGATGACATCATAGCTCTAGCTAAGAAAAAAGAAGAATTCTTATCCTCTATCCCAGCAATACAGCCAGTCAAAAATGAAGACCTTAAACGTATGGCATCTGGATATGGATATCGTAGTGACCCTTTTACTAAGATTAAGAAGTTTCACTCTGGTATGGACTTCTCTGCCGAAGTAGGTACTCCTGTCTATGCTACAGGTAACGGTAAAGTAATCCGTGCTAATAATGAACTATCGGGTTATGGAAACCTTATCGAAGTAGATCACGGATACGGATACCTTACGAGATATGCCCACTTAAGCAAGTATCAAGCACGCGCCGGGCAAGCTGTAAAACGTGGAGATATCATCGGATATGTAGGTAGTACAGGGCGTAGCTCTGGACCTCACTTACACTATGAAGTACACTATCAAGGCAATGTGGTCAACCCACTGAACTACTATTACGGAGAAATCTCTGCTAAAGAATTTGAACTTTTATCTCAAGAAGCTAACCAAGAAAATCAATCACTTGACTAATGGAACTAAACTTACCTGATAAACGCTATTATAGCATCGGTGAACTAGCTAAAGCGTTTGACGTAAACACTTCTCTATTGCGATTCTGGGAAAAAGAGTTTGACATTATCAAACCTAGAAAGAACGCTAAGGGAAATCGCATGTTCACTCCTCAAGATGTGCAAAATCTACAACTGATCTATCACCTAGTGAAAGAGAGAGGTTTCACATTAGAAGGAGCTAAAGAACACTTAAAAAAGAACTCTAAAGACATTATGGATAACTTCGAAATCATACAAAAACTAGAAGGAATCAAAGCTGCATTATTGAATATTAAAAATGAACTCTAAATAAAAAAGAAATGAAAAAAGCGTTACCTATTATTATCGTATTAGTAGTACTTATCGGAGGATACTTTATGCTGTCGATGAACTACAACAACTCTGCCTTAGGACATAAACAAGCTACAGATAAATCTTGGGCTGATGTTCAGAGTGCTTACCAACGTAGAAATGACCTTATCGGAAACTTAGTAAATACTGTAAAAGGTGCTGCTGATTTCGAAAAATCAACTTTAGAAGCTGTAGTAAGTGCACGTGCAAAAGCAACTTCTATTAATATAGATCCTTCTAATGTAACTCCAGAACAATTCCAAGAGTTCCAAAAAGCTCAATCTGGTGTATCTAGTGCATTAGGTAGATTACTTATGGTAACTGAAAACTATCCTGACTTAAAAACAAATCAAAACTTCTTGAAATTACAAGACGAATTGGCTAGTACTGAGAACCAAATTTTAACTCAACGTACACGTTTTAACGATGCTGTAGCTGTATATAACAGTTATGTACTTAAAGTACCTAATAAGTTCTTCTTAAGTGACTATAAAGAAAGACCTTACTTCCAAGCAGAAGCTGGAGCAGAGAAAGCACCTGAAGTAAAATTCTAATCTATCAACTATGAGCGGGCTAAGAGACTATTTAACAAAGGCAGACGAAGAAGAAATCGTGCTAGCGATCACGCAAGCAGAGAAGAACACTTCTGGAGAAATAAGAGTACACGTAGAGACTACTTCTAAAAAAGCTCCTTATGAGAGAGCCCAAGAAGTATTCTTCGAGTTAGGCATAGACAAAACTACTGCTCGTAACGGTGTGTTATTCTATATCTGCACAAACTCGAAAGCTTTCGTAATACTAGGAGATCAAGGAATAGACGATAAAGTAAAAGTAGATAACTTCTGGGAAGGAACTAAAGAATTAGTGATAAACCACTTTAGACAAGGACTGTTTAAAGAAGGACTTATCTACGGTATCCTAAAGGCAGGAGCTCAACTAAAAGTACATTTTCCATCTACAGAAGAGAATAAAAACGAATTACCAAACGAAATTTCAAAAGCATAAATCAATGATCAAGCTAATACTAAAAGCATATCATTTCATACTAGTGATAATAGCAGTGCTACTATCACAGTTTACTTATGCTCAATTTGATATTCCTAAAGCACCACCAATCTCTAAACAGACTTCTGTATATGACTACGCTACTATCCTAGAAGCTAACCAAAGAAAGCAACTAGAGAGAAAGCTTATCGCATACAGTGACTCTACTTCGACTCAGATAGTCCTGATTACCATTCCTTCTCTTAAAGGAGAAAATATAGGTATACTAGGTCCTAAATGGGGACAAGAGTGGGGTATCGGTCAAAAAGGAAAAGGTAATGGTGTTGTCATCCTAATGGCTGCTAAGGAACGTCAGATAGGTATCTACCCAGGTTATGGCGTAGAACACCTTATCACAGCTGGACAAGGCGGTGAAATTATCCGTAATATTATCACTCCTGAGTTTAAACGAAATGATTATTACGCAGGACTTGACAAAGGTACTGACGCAATATTTGATTATCTTAACGGAACATATAAAGCAGACAAAACTGTCCGCGCTGATGGAGAGAATAGCATAGGTGGACTATTATGCCTTGGTATAATCATCTTTGTGATCATCTTCAGTATTGTTTTTAGCAATAAGAACAATAAAGGCGGTGGCGGAGGAGGCAATAACCGCGGTAGAGACTTCGGTAGCTCCCTATTAGATATCTTAGTACTAAGCAGCCTTGGCCGTGGTGGCGGAGGTGGTGGTGGTAGCTTCGGTGGCGGAGGAGGTTTCGGAGGCGGCGGTGGCGGCTTCGGAGGAGGTTTTGGCGGCGGTGGATTCTCTGGAGGAGGATCTAGCGGTAGCTGGTAAACCATTCTGACATAACATATATAAGCAAGTAATATATCACTCTGCATTAGAGTCTATATTACTTGCTTTTTTTATTGACTTTAGTTTGGGATAAAAGCATATTGTCTATATAGTACTTCTATAGTGACTCCATTATATCTCCTAAAACAATGGAGTCACTATGGACTCATTATGGACTCACTATGGACCTATCCCTAACCAACTATGTATTGTTCTTATCTCGTCCTGCTATAACGATACAGCTATAGTGAATAATACCACTTAGTACTGTACCGTTTTTTATTAGTCCTTTTTTCTTTGTTCTCTACCCATCTCTTAATGTTTTAAAAACTGTACTGTTCTTTTAGGACAGGTCAATAAAAAGGCAAGTAAAGTATATCCTAAACGAAAGTCATACTCTACTTGCCTTCTTTATTATTTCTAATAAAATAAATTTATTCTCTTAATACATTGTACTTACTACCTCATAACACGCATTGGTCTTCCCATTCCTCCTCTTCCTTTATTTGCTCCCTTCTTCATTCCAGCGAACTCATTAAGCTTATAAGTCAGAGAGAACATCACATATCGTTTAAGCACTAAACTTTCTGTATCCACAATCTGCATCGGGTCTATGGTACGTGTACTACTAGTATTCTGGTTTAATACATCATACACCTTCATCTTAGCGCTAAACTTATCTTTATAGAAGTCATAAGCTAAACTGATATTCCACATAAAGAAATCCTTCTTAAATCCTTTAGCTATCTGTGAGTTGTAATTATAAGCAAAGTCGTTACCGAAAGTCACTTTCTTTGGCCAATACGTTGTCGTCTGTATATTAAATCTGTGTGTAAAGTTAGATGCTTTATCCACAGAGAAGTTAGTATAATTCGTTGTATTGTGATTATAGTTATATGACGGTTTGATAGACACCCATTCACCGTAATCATAAGTTAGATACACACGTGGTCCTATCGTATTACCAGTAGCAGTATAAGTAGCTCCATCTATATACCCATTGCTAATTGTCTGGTTAGATCTCAACATAATACCATATCTAAGAGCATGCTCTCCCCACTTACTATTCTTATACCAGTCACCTGTGATCCCCCACTGATAGTTACCCTGTATATTCTTATACATAGAGATAGCCTTCTTATCTTCATCATAGATTACTGATCCTACGATACTGTTATCATAGATAGATGCATTAGCAGAGATACTATATCCTGCTCGCGTCTGAAAGTTATATGATCGATAACTCAGATTAACGTTATGCTGACCTGTAGGCTTTAGATCTGGATTACCTATAGTAGTACTTAATGGATTAGATATATCTGTAATATCTAATAGCTGAGTAGCACTCTGATAGTTGACATTATATCTGTAGATACCAAATAAGCTGTTGTTCTTAGACAGTCTATAGTTAATCATTGCATTGATATTAGGGTCTACATAATGCTTATCTAGACTATACCACTTCGCGTTATACAGAGCATTAGCCGTATTCTTAACAATCTGCGTCTTAGTAGTAACATTAATATTGTACTTATTCTTATTCAAGGCAAAGTTTACATAAGGAGCTACAGTAGTACCTATATCTGTATATCTATTAGTCTCTAATATATTTAGGTCGGTATAACCTTGGTTTGCCTCATTGTAATTAAATACTTGCAGGTCATTTATATTCTGTGCTCTATTCCACTCTGTACCTACAGATATCTGAAGTGAGTCTGTAATAGGCTGTGTGAACTCAAGAGATAAACCATAATTATCTGTCGTAGTATTATTCTGTCTGAACTGTCTACGGCTATCATCAGGTTTATCTGACTGATAGAATTGTGTCAATGATTCTCTCAAAGCATCATTAGTGGCACTGCGATTACTATTATTTAACTCTACACTAAAATACTGTCCCTTCTGCTTTAACTTACGTGTATATCTAGCAGATGTACCGAAACTGTTAGAGTTACCTCGAGAAGATGAGCTAGAGTTACTACTATTTAGTTTCTCCCCTTTCTCATCATAAGAGATTTGATTGCTCTCACTCGTATTATAGGTGTGGTCTTTACTAAAATATGGACTAAAATAGAACGCGTCTTTATCTCCCATATAATCTATAGACACATTACCTCTATGTCCTTCATTACCTCCCAGTGATGACGAATTAGAATCTGTGCTAAACTGACCTGAAGGTAAGAACTTAGTGGTAGATGACTTATTAGCCTGCTCTGTCTCTGCGAAGTTATAATCATAACTTCCATTTATCTTTAACTTATCAGACACATCCTCTACAAAATTAAGTCCTAACATTCTAGATTCTGTCAATCCTCCTCTAGATCGCCCTGTACGCATATTATCAAAGACCTTATCCATAGAAAACCCAACTGCATTGATATTATTGGCCGAACCGATCAGACTTATCTTTCTGCGTTTATTAAAGGTATTTAAGAACATTCCTGCCTCATAGTGCTTATCTGATCCATATCCACCAGATACACGCCCAAAATGCCCTTTATTCTTATCCTCATCTATGGTTATATTGATACTAGCATCATCCGTTCTACTCTTTTCACCAGTAAATTTATCTTTCTTTGTTTTTTTATCTGTTACCTGAACCTTTTTGATAATCTCAGCAGGTAAGTTCTCTAAGGCTACTGCTCCGTCTTCATTAAAGAATGGCTTTCCATTGACTAAGATCTCATTGACAGGTTTTCCATTGACCGTTATCTTTTTATTCTCATCTAGCTGTACACCAGGTAAGTTCTTTAATAACTCCTCTAGATTAGCATCAGGTCGAACCTTAAACGAATTAGCGTTAAACTCTAATGTATCTTTCTTTACACGTATAGGCGGCGCTGTTGCTACGATGAGTACTTCATCTAGCTGATTGCCGTATTCTCTAAGTATTAATGTCTTTATGTCTGTATCTTCTGATATACCATTGCTAAACTTCTTAGTGAAGTCTTTATAACCAACCATAGACACCTTTAAGACAGAGGGTTCTGATAGCTTATTAAAAGTTAGCTTAAAGTTTCCTTTTACATCTGTCATCGTATATTCTACTAAAGTCGAATCACGCTCTTTAGATAGATATACAGTAGCCGCCTCTACTGGCTGCTTAAGACTGTCAAGTACAGTACCTGAGACATTGATAGTGCTCTGTGAGTATGCAGTCACAGTGAAGATTAATAGTAGTAAGGTAAGAAGTCTGTTCATAAAAAAAGCGGTCTTTGTACTTATACAAAGACCGCT
Source organism: Myroides marinus (assembly GCF_900109075.1). Taxonomy (GTDB): domain Bacteria; phylum Bacteroidota; class Bacteroidia; order Flavobacteriales; family Flavobacteriaceae; genus Flavobacterium; species Flavobacterium marinum_A. Next base: position 199,669 of record NZ_FNYS01000001.1, read on the forward strand.
GGATTATATTGAATATATAATTTACTATTTCTGACGGAAATAAATATCGATAGGCACCCCACTAAAGTTGTACATCTCTCTTAACTTATTCTCAATATATCGTTTGTAAGGGTCTTTGATATATTGTGGCAAGTTAGCAAAAAATACGAATTGAGGTGTAGCTGTAGGCAATTGCATACAGTATTTTATCTTGATATATTTACCTTTAATTGCTGGAGGTGGTGTGTGCTCTACGATTGGCAACATCGCCTCGTTAAATTTAGAAGTCGAAATTCTCGCTTTTCTGTTTTCATATACTTCTACAGCTGTCTCTAACGCTTTTAATAAACGTTGTTTAGTAACAGTCGAAGTAAATACGATAGGCACATCTGTAAATGGCGCTATTTCTTGGCGAATTCTATCTTCAAATTGCTTAGTAGTCATCGTGTCTTTCTCTACTAAATCCCATTTGTTTACTAGGATCACAACACCCTTTCTGTTTTTCTCTGCTAACCAGAATATATTCTGATCTTGTCCTTCGAAACCACGTGTAGCATCTACCATAAGGATACATACATCACTGTGCTCAATAGCTCTCACAGATCTCATTACTGAGTAAAACTCTAAGTCTTCTTTTACTTTTGATTTTCTACGGATACCTGCAGTATCTACTAAGTTAAAGTCAAAACCAAACTGAGTAAAACGCGTATCAATAGCATCACGTGTAGTACCTGCTATATCAGTTACGATATAACGATCTTCACCAATAAGTGCGTTGATAAAACTAGACTTACCAGCATTAGGACGACCTACCACACAAAAACGTGGTAACTCTTCTTCTTCTGTCTCTCTTACTTCTTCTTCTGGTAAAGCTTTAACGACTTCATCTAATAAGTCTCCTGTACCACTACCACTCATACCAGCGATAGGGAATATCTCTCCTAATCCTAAGTTATAGAACTCGAAAGTATCATCCATACGGTTCGCACTGTCTACTTTATTTACAGCTACGAATACAGGTTTAGTCTCTTTGCGTAATAGACGTGCTACTTCAGCATCCATAGGTGTAATACCCTCTTCTACATCTACTACAAATATTACTACGTCAGCTTCCTCAATAGCTAAAGAAACTTGGCGTCTAATCTCACCTTCAAATACGTCATCAGAACCTTTGATATATCCACCAGTATCAATTACTGAGAACTCTCTACCATTCCACTCTGACTTGCCGTAGTTTCTATCACGTGTCACTCCACTAACCGAATCTACGATGGCATCTCTTCTTTGAATCAAACGATTAAAAAAAGTTGACTTTCCTACGTTTGGTCTACCAACTATGGCTACTATACTACTCATAAATATTTTAATATGTCGCAAAGTTAGTGTTTCAATGCGATATTTTAATGATTATTTTATTATTCCTTATTTCTTTTGGTTATATCCAAAACGACGTAACTGAAAGTCGCTTGATCTCCAATCTTTATTAACCTTCACGAATAGCTCTAAGTGAACTTTCTTCATAAAGAATTTCTCCATCTCTTCTCTAGCTGCAATACCTACTCTCTTTAGAGCTGCTCCTTTATGTCCTATGATTATCCCTTTCTGTGTATCGCGTTCTACCATAATAACAGATTTGATACGGATAATATTCTCTTCTTCTAAGAACTCTTCTGTCTCTACTTCTACTGCATAAGGTACTTCCTTATCATAGTTAAGTAATATCTTCTCACGGATAATCTCATTCACGAAGAAACGCTCTGACTTATCTGTTAGGGCATCTTTAGGGAAGTAAGGTGGTGACATTGGCAACAACTCGATGATACGGTCATATACAGCTTGTGTATTAAACTTCTCTAAAGCAGATATTGGGAATATCTCAGCATTAGGAACTTTCTCACTCCACAGGGTAATCTGCTCTTCTAATTGTCCTTGATTAGACTTGTCTATCTTATTAAGAAGCAACATCACAGGAACTTTAGAGTTATTAATTCTCGCAAAGAATGCTTCATCTTTTAACTCTCTCTCCCCGATCTCTACCATATAAACTAATACGTCAGCATCTTCAAAAGCAGATTTAACGAAGTCCATCATTGACTCTTGTAATTCGTATGCAGGCTTAATAATACCAGGTGTATCAGAAAATACGATTTGATAATCATCTCCATTCACGATTCCTAATATTCTATGTCTAGTAGTCTGTGCTTTAGAAGTGATGATAGACAATCTCTCTCCTACTAAAGCATTCATTAGTGTTGATTTACCTACATTTGGATTACCAATAATGTTAACGTAACCAGCTTTATGCGTCATATTATTTAATTTTTTCGGGAGCAAAGGTAGCTTATATCAATGACATAGGAAAAATTAAATAAAATTTATAACAACACTTTATATATATTTAGCTTTTAAAATGAATAAAACGAAAAGAAAAAATGATAGAAGAGAATAAGAAACATTGGTCTAAAGTAGAATACCTACACGAAACTGTAAAAAACCCAAACATACATATTAAGGGAACAACAAGTTACTACAGCAATGCCTGGTCTGGTAGCTTCGAAGATAGTGTAGTGCGTTACTTATATGGAGATGAGTATAGTCTAAAGACATGGGAACCTCAATGGCATATAGACCAATTGTACATAGGCTCACATGTATGTATAGCCGCGGAAGTAATGATACTAATGGGTGGTAATAATACACATCGCACAGATTGGTTTAGTCTATATCCTTATATTGATACTATACAAGAAGCTTATCAAGCGAAGGGAGATACAATCATAGGTGATGGTGCACGGTTAGGAATGCGTGCTATGATTATGCCTGGTATAAATATCGGTGAAGGAGCTATCATCGCTTCTGGAGCAGTAGTTATAAAGGATGTTGAGCCTTATACAATAGTAGCTGGCAACCCTGCAAAGCCAATAAAACAGCGATTTTCAGAAGAAGTAATAAAAAAATTACTGGATTTAAAAATTTATGATTGGCCAGAAGAAAAGTTCAACAAGCTACTTAACCATCTATGTAACAATGATATTGAAGCATTGACCAAGGCTCATAATGCGTATTTAAAAGGCTTAGAGAGTAAATAAAAGTAAAAAATAACGAAATATTTCAGGAACTCATTTGTGAGTTCCAAATATTCGTTCTATATTTGCACCACAATATCGCGGGATAGAGCAGTAGGCAGCTCGTCGGGCTCATAACCCGAAGGTCACAGGTTCGAGTCCTGTTCCCGCTACTAAGTAAAAGCCACTTCAAATGAAGTGGCTTTTTTTATGCATTAATCTTGGTATTTGATTTAAAACTAATTATCTGTAAATTAGTTGGTTTAAACACCACAATCAAAACTATGCGAAAAGTAATCATACTACTTCTCCCCTTTCTATCATTAAACTTAATAGCTCAAGATGATCTAGAAATACAGAAAGAAGCCATATTAAAGGAGGGAATAGAACTGTATAAATCAGAGAAAGCCTCTTGGCAAGGCACAGACGAGTTTCTAGCTATATACTCTAATCCAAATAATGTAGGTGGATATTTCTCATACAATGAAGACGAACTATCTAAATGTATCTTCTACTCTAATTCGGATGCTCCTATCGTCATTGGCACAATCACAATTCAAAACAATTCTGATAACTTCAGACCAATCACTAATCTAGAAGAAAGAGAGTTTACGACTAAAGAAAAAGATCTATACAGTATCAGAGAATCTGCTATCAATATTATTCAAAATGACAGCTTCTTTAAGCACTACAACATTGGTAGATTAAATATTATACCATTAATCAATGGTACAGAAAAGAAAGTATATGTACTTACAGGGCCTAATGAAGCAGGTGTAGTGATATTTGGCAATGATTATTTATTGACTTTTGACCAAGACAATAAGTTAATAAATAAAAAGCAATTGCACCAAAGTATTATACCTATAGACAGTGGTATGCTAGAATCTAAAACAATAGTAAAGACAATGCACAGCCACTCAGATGACACAGGTAGTCTAGTAACAGCTACAGACATCTGTACACTACTACTATATGGAGACTACATTACTTGGGAAAAACATATTGTATTAGGTAAAAACCACTATAGCATCTGGTATCCAAAGACAAAAGAATTAAAGATAACACCTCGTAAAGAAGGAGGAGATATCACTCAGGAACTAAAACAATACTAGGATTGCATAATACTTTACAATAAGTAATCTATTTATTGGCTTGTTGGTACTTATACATTTCTATCGCCACACTTAGTAATCCTGTATAACCAATCCCTAAAACAAGTAGCCCAACAGATATTTCTTCTAAAATGCTACTCGTAGCTGTAAAGTAACCTATCCCACCAGCAACGAAAAAGAATATTGTCATAGCAAGCATTATCCATAATGCTATAGCTCCCTTCTTTTCATCCTGCCAGATACGCTTAGACATTTTATTCTGTGTCTTAGTCGAATCCTGTAGAGCCGAAAAGCTTACTCCTATTCCCATAAACATTAAAGCTGAATTAAGACAAGGAAGAAAGGTATCCTTTATACCTAGGGCTATCATATCATAAATAGGTTTAAAAGCATAGAACACTGCTAATAGCATAAAGGGATATTGTAGGTAGCTAATTAATTGAAAAGCCTTCTGTATATTTTTCATAAGTGTGCAAAGTGTTAATAAGAGTTGCTCAATTGTACTTATACAAGTGCATTAAACAGCGCTTATACCTTACAATTCTAGTATCTAAAATACTAAAATATTCACAAAATAAAAGATTTTATCTTTTTTAAATTAACAATTAAACTTCTTTCAAACAACTTCCTTAAAAAGAAGCTAACCTTCTAATACCAATACCTATATAAAATACATTATTCTCAAAAAAAGAAAAAAACATCTTCAACAAACAAGTAAATCATTAACAAATTTCCATTAAAAGAAGATATCTGTCAATTGTCCTATTTTGTCAACCCAAATATTGGTTGTACATTTGCACCACAATATCGCGGGATAGAGCAGTAGGCAGCTCGTCGGGCTCATAACCCGAAGGTCACAGGTTCGAGTCCTGTTCCCGCTACTAAGTAAGAGCCACTTCACGCAATGAAGTGGTTTTTTCTTGAAATAATATAACTTTATTACGCCTATTTTATAGAAAAAGGGATTACGTTAAGTAATCCCTTTTTTCTTTTCTATTGTAATTGTTCGTGGATTTCTTCCCACTCCATCATTAATTCATCTATCTTTTTCTTCTTCTTCTCATAATCGCTGAAGAAGCTAGTATCAGCCATAAGCTTTTCATAATCTACTGCTAAGCGCTCATCATCTTTAGCTACTTTTTTCTCTAATTCAGAAATTTCACTTTCGATCTTGCTTAGTCTATTTTGTAAAGACTTTTGTTTCTTCTGATCTTCATAAGATAAAGCTGGGGCTTTCTTCTCTTCTACCACTACAGCTTTTGTTGGCTCTACCGTAGTTTTCTTTTCGATCTCACGCATATTCTGTGCGTTTCTCTCTTCTAAGAAGTAGTTGATATCTCCTAAGTACTCTCTTATCTTCTGATCTTTAAACTCATAAACGAACTGCGTTAACCCTTGTAAGAAGTCACGGTCGTGAGACACTAACACTAAAGTTCCTTTAAAGTTCTCTAATGCTTTCTTCAATACATTCTTAGATTTAATATCTAAGTGGTTCGTAGGCTCATCCATTAGCAATACGTTGATCGGTAAAAGCAACATCTTACAAAGAGCTAATCTATTACGCTCACCTCCTGAAAGTACTTTTACTTTCTTCTCTACATCGTCTCCTCTAAACAAGAAAGATCCTAACATATCGCGCACTTTAACACGATTACCATCTGTAGCCGCGTCTAGCATTGTATCTAAGATAGTCTTCTCTCCATCTAAATAATCTGCTTGGTTCTGTGCGAAATAACCGATTTGAACATTGTGTCCCAACTTAATGTTACCTTCATATTCAAACTCATCAATAATAGCTTTAATCAGTGTAGATTTACCTTGACCATTCTGACCAACGAAAGCTACTTTAGTTCCGCGTTCAATCAATAAGTCAATATCTTTAAAGATCACCTTATCTCCGAATCGTTTAGTAACTTTATCTATCTCTAATACAACCTTACCTGGATCAATACTCACAGGGAAAGAGATATTCATCACAGCATTATCATCCTCATCTACCTCGATACGCTCAACTTTATCCAATTTCTTGATTAAAGACTGTGCCATAGAAGCCTTAGTTGCTTTGTATCTAAACTTCTCGATAAGCTTCTCCGTCTCCTCTATTTTCTTTGCTTGGTTCTTCTGAGCTGCTAACTGCATCTCACGAAGCTCTTCACGCAATACTAAATACTGTGAATAAGGCTTATTAAAGTCATATATCTTTCCTAATGATATTTCTATCGTACGATTAGTTACGTTGTCTAAGAACATCTTATCGTGCGAAATAATAACTACTGCACCTGCATAAGACTTTAAGAATTGCTCTAACCAAATAATACTCTCAATATCCAAGTGATTGGTAGGCTCATCCAGAAGCAATACATCGTTATCTTGTAATAACAGTTTAGCTAACTCTATACGCATACGCCACCCTCCTGAGAAAGTGTCTGTCTGGTTATTAAACTCCTCGCGTTTAAATCCAAGACCTAGTAATACTCTTTCTGTATTACCAACGTAGTTATATCCACCAATAATCTCAAAACGATGAGTTAGATCACTCAACTTTTCAATAAGCTCACTATAACTTTCAGATTCATAATCTGTACGTTCTGCTAATTCCTTATTTACATTATCTAAATCAGCTTCAACTTTTTTAATCTCTACGAAAGCTTGGTATGCTTCATCTAATACTGTGCGTCCAGGTATAAAATCAATATCCTGTCTTAAGAATCCGATACGCAAATCCTTTTCCATAGCCATACTACCTGTATCAGACTCTATATCACCTGCTAATAACTTAAGCATAGTAGACTTACCAGCTCCATTTTTTCCAACTAAACCTACGCGATCACCCGCACCGATGCGAAATGTAACGTTTTCAAACAAATACGTACCAGAGAATGACACTGATAGATTATGTATATTTATCATACTTAGATTCTACTAAAATTTAAATTTTTTATATCTATGGATAGAGACACTCTCTTCTAACACCATAGCGTTTTCTATATTATTATATAATTTCTCAGCTAAGAAAGGTCCTAATAAAACTCCTCTTGTACCCAATCCATTTAACACATGGATTCTAGCTGACTCTCTACTTCTTCCTAATAAAGGACGACGATCTTTTACTGTTGGTCTAACTCCTGCATTGTGAGCTACTACTTCAAACTCAAGATCTATAACATCTCTAAGCCCCTCTAATAGTTCATTTAACCCTTCTTCTGTAGGAGTATCAGTCTTGTCTTCCCAATCATAAGTAGCTCCAACTTTATAAAGGTCATCTCCAACAGGGATCAAAAATACACTAGACTTAAGCATAAAGTCAATATTTAAGTTTGGTATTTTTACTAAAAGCACTTCCCCTTTTGTACCATCTAGTGGCAAATCTTTAAAGAACGGGTTCTGCAACATTCCGAAACCTTCCGCAAAAACAATATGCTTTGCTTCGATATCTTTATACTTTACACTCTCGTCCGTATAACTTAAGCTGTCATAATCGAACTCTTCTACTCTATAAGCAGACATCTTAGTAAGATAATCCCTATACGCTGCTATTAAAGTTTTAGTTTCTAAATACCCAGTATGAGTAACTTCTCCAAATCCAAATGGACTAATAACACCTGGTACTTCTTTGCGAACTAACTTTGGCAATAGAAACTTCTCTAAATTAGGTTTATCAGCTGCATGAAACCAATTGTTTTGTTCTTCCACTGACAACAATCTACGATACAATGGAATCTCAAACATAAATTCAACACCTAACTTACGTTCTAACTCTGCATAAAAAGGCATAGCTATCTCTAGTTGTTCCTCTATCTTCCACACATCAGTAAAACGCTTTAATACAACAGGATTATACATTCCTCCTGCCATTAACGACGAAGAGCGCTTCTCGTTATCTATAACTACAAAACTCTTCCCCTCAGCCATTAGTTTCTCAGTAAAGCAAATACCTGCCAGACCACTTCCAACTACGATATAATCAACCATAACTTATATACATTAAAAAAGCTCCTATCTAATTAATTAGATAAGAGCTTAATAAATTAGAAACTACAAAATTAGTAATTCCACATATCATCTTCAAGGTTTCGGATTAATTCTTTAATTCTTTCACCTTCAAATAATCGTTTTAAATCATTATTCTTGATATACTCATCTATTTTACGGTTACCATACTGGTTATCCGCTTTATAGATAGTAGCACTAAATCTTCTTGCATTTAACAAGTGATCAAAGTTAACAGGATTTAATGGGTTTTTAGCATTAAATGCATAATTCTGGAACAATGTACCACGAGCATCTGTAAAGAAAATCCAGAATAACTCAACATAATTCTCTCTAGCAGAACCTTTAGTATAAATATCAGCTACTACAGGAGCAATACCTAATATTCTATACTTTAACTGTCCTTCATTTCTATCAAAGAACCACATACCCATGATGTGGTATTCTTTAACGTCAGAAGCAGTTAATTCAGTTCTTTGAATATACTCATCTGGCACTTTTTCACCAGCATTTAAATACTCAAGACCTGCATCCAAAGTATCTACTTTTACGAATGAATCCTCGATATCTTTAAGATTTCTTTTACGTTTAAAATCACTATCGTCATAAACCTCAGTAATATCTCCTGACTTTATTCCATCTAGTAATACTTTAAACAATGATTTAGCACCAATACCTCCTTCATTTAAACTTTCTTCAAGAGGATATAAATACATTTCATTAGCTTTCTCAGACAAAGAGATATTCTCCCAAACCTTAATACCAAATAAAATATCTTTCTCACGAACATATCCGTAAGGGATAGGTCCTTCAGCTTTAATCAAAATTTGCTCAAGTGGCATAATACCAATATCAGCAGCAGATTTAGCGTTCAATAGGCTTGTTTGTGCAAACGTTCCTATTGAAAACATTGTAAACACTATATATAGTGAAAAATTCTTCAAGTTCATATTCTTCAAAATTTTCTTCTTATAATATTAAGTAAACTATTGTGTAATTTCAAAAGTACAAGGAGCCGTTTTCTTCAATGCGTAATCGCTTACACCATCTAAACGAGTCTTAATATCAGAAATCACAACAACGTCTCCTGCTTGAGCTCTACTAATAGCAGCTTTAGCTCTCTCGTTCATTCTATTACCGCTTACTACAACACTAGGTTGTCCTGGAACTTGTACTACGAAACCAGTAACTGTCAAACTTAAATCAAAGTCAAAGTCATCTAGAGACGCATTAACAGTGATTGCAGCTAAGTTAGCTCTTGGTCCTTTATCACTAGATGTTCCACGAGTAGTACCTCTAGGTGCAGGGATATCCTTGATACGGAATACTTTTCTATCAGACACTTGTTGTCCTCCAGGTAGAGTACCTGTAACATTGATTACTACTTCTCTTCCACCTTGTGGTTTAAGCATATATTTTCCTCCTCCTAAGCTACTTAAACCAGGAGCAGAAGCAACTACTTTATCATTAGAAATACCTGCGAATGAAACAGTAATAGGGTTAGATACACCACGGTATACAACGTTCATCTTATCAGCAGAGATGTTAGCTGAGTTTGGTTTAGGTACTACTACATAGCTTCCTTTAATATCAATCTCAACAGGTTGTCCATCTTCAATAAAAGTAAACTTACCACCAATTTGATGTTCTCCAACGTTACCTACTGTAAATCCAACTTGAACTTGTCCGTCAACTAATGATTTAGATAAATCAACTGTTTGACCATTAACAACAACTTTCGTTGGAACCGTAGATTTGTCGTAACGTCCTAAAACAACTTTTGCTTTATAAGCTTCACCAGCAAAAAGGGTTGACTTCTCAGCCACTACAATTGCTTGGTAGTTCTTCATAGAAGCTGCTTTACTAAGTGTATTACCCATAAATGCGTTGTAGATCTCAGACTCGATTATCTTAGCATCATTTTGCATAGTAGATAATTTAGTCAAAGAAGCGATAGCAGGGAATTTTTTAAAGTTGTAATCTAAATACTTCTTTTTAATTCCTTCACCATCTACTACCTCACCTAAGTCAAATTTACTATTGATATCATCAACGATAAACTTAAACTTCACATCTTTAGATAAAATATCAGTAAGTGCTTTTTTATACTTCTCGATTTCTCCAACAAAAGCATCTCCTTCAGCAGAGTATTTATCCCCTTTAAACCAAAGGTTATCTAATACTTCACCTTTTTCCATACGCTCAGCAGGTAATTTACCATTCTCTGTACGTTCTCCTTCGAATGGAGCTGCTACTTGTTGTTTTATACCACCGATATAAGCATAAAACTCTTCTGTAATCTTAGCGATTTGTTGAGCATTTTTATAAGGCTCTCTAAAGCGCGTTGGGTCATCCTCCGCCTTTTTTTCAAGACCAGAAAGTAAACCCTCATTATTTTTAACTGCATTCTCATTTGCAGCCTCAAACTTTTCGTTCACTACTCCAAAAGCTGATAAAACCTCTGTAGATACCTGAAGAGCCATCATTGCGATGAACACAAGGTACATAAGGTTAATCATCCTTTGTCTAGGTGTCAATTTTTGTTGTGCCATTACCTTATAATGTTTTTAAATTATAAACTAATTAGCATTTCTATTTCCACCACCCATAGCAGAAAGCATTCCACCATAAACGTTGTTTAATGACGCTAAATTGTTTGTTAATGCTTGCATTTGCTCTTTTAATTGAGCATTATTTTCAGCTACAGCTTTATTAATCTCTGCATTAGCAGTAGCGCTGTCTAACTGTACTTTGTACACTTTGTTTAAAGACTCTAACTGTTGAGCAGCTAATGTCATTTCTTGTGCATATTTTTGTGTTGAAGCCACAGAATTCACAGTAGGAGCCATCTCTTTAGAAGCAGCCTCGAAGTTGCGAATACTATTACCTAAGCTATTCATCAACTCACCGTCAATTTTAGCATCTTTCAACATTTGATCTAATTTTTTAGAAAGCATACCTTCAGTATCCTGAGGTTCAGCAACTACAGCTTGTTTCACTGTTTTTACTTCTCTAGCTTTTCCATCTTTTAATTCTGGGTACACTTTTGACCAATCTAATTCATCATCAACTGGCTCGAATGCAGACAGGAAGAAAATAAACGCCTCCACTAATAGACCAATAGTTAACATGTTGTTACCATTTAATGGTCCGAATTCCATATGCGTAATTTTAAATAACGCTCCGACGATTACTATCGATGCTCCTATTCCATAACAGAAGTTCATCACTCTTTTTGGTATTACCATAGCTTTCTTTCTTTCTTATTTTTTTTTAATGATTATTAACGAGCCATTTTTGCTTGGTTAACACGTGATAAAGAACCTGATACTGACTGTACAGTTCTAAATCCGACATAACTTCTTGCTGAATCTGCATACTCAGAATCACGAGTAGACACTTGTAAGAAATAAGCTGGATCTCTCCAAGAACCTCCTCTTACTACTTTTAGAGGGCTATCACTAGGTCTATTTCTTGGTTTTAATGATGACATATGAGCATAACTAGAAGGATCATAAGTAGAACTAGTCCACTCTGCTACGTTACCTGCCATATTGTATAAGTTATATCCGTTAGGTGGATATGAACGTACGTTAGCTGTATAAAGTGCTCCGTCTGCTGCATAATCATAACGAGTTGGTTTAAAGTTAGCCATAAAACAACCTTTCTCATCTGTAGCATATGGTCCACCCCATGGGTACATAGCTCCTTCTAGACCACCTCTAGCCGCATATTCCCACTCGCTTTCCATTGGTAAACGGAATTCGTTAATTTCAATAGTTTGTTTATTATCTTTTAAGTAGTTGTTTTTGTACATAGATCTCCACGCAGCGAACGCTTTTGCTTGATTCCAGTTAACACCTACTACAGGATAATCACCGAAAGCCTCATGCCAGAAGTAATCATTGTGCATTGGCTCATTGTATGAGTATTGAAACTCTTTAATCCAACGTGTAGTATCAGGATAGATTAATAAAGTTTCAGTTTTTAAGTGTCTATTTCTCTTACCTCTATTCTCATTTGATCTATCTCTTGTAGCTGCATCTACATCTACGTAAGAGTATTTAAATTTAAGTTTAGAGTTATCGAATGTAGTCATACCATTATAAGTCTCACTAGCTGGAATGTATAATGAATCCATTACTTCCACATAGTTAGCATCTGGGTATTTACGAGTATCCTTAACTAAAGGCACTTTTTTGTTTAAACGACGTCCACCGTAGATATCATCACTCACCTGAAGGCTGTAATAATTGTCATACATATACTTTTGGTATGGAGTCATTTTATCTAGATTCTCTTCTGCATCTAAGAATGCATAAGCACCGATACCTCCAGATTCTTTTGCTACACCCATTTCATCAGCTGCAATAGCTAACTTAGTTCTAACAACCGAATCCTTTACCCATTCTACGAATTTACGGTACTGGTTATTCGAAATCTCAGTTTCATCCATATAAAATGAACCGATAGTCACTGTTTTTGTTGGCGCATCTTGGGCTCCTAAGAAATCCTCATTTGCTTGACCCATAGTGAATGTACCTCCAGGGATAAGAGACATTCCTTGAGGTTTGTCACTAGTCCATCTCTTCCCAGGCTCACCATGCATCAATTCACCTTTATCTCCAGTTCCACAACTGGTCATCAAGGCTAAAACTGCTCCTAACGTAATGATCTTCTTCATATAATTTTAGGTTTTTTATGTACTTCTTTGAAATACTAACAAGTAATTTTTTTTTCTTTTATTTCACAAAACAAAGCTAAAAATTAATTTAACTAAATTATTTATTTTTGTTAAATTAATTTTCAAACTATACTTTTTTTCATTGTTCGCCACCATCTTTCAGGTACTATTTGATTTATTGCTGACTCATAATCATCATAACTACAAGGCAATAATACTTTTCTATCAGCTTCCAATGTTCCCACTGAGGCCTCTATCCACCAGCGTTCAGACACATCACTCTTGAAAAATATTAAATCGTCATACCCATCTATAGGAACTATATACTTCGTATAACTTGACTTACTTACAAAAGGATATTCATTAGAGCGATAATTAACTCCTTCCACAAAATACCAAAGCATTTGTGCTATTAATAACGTTTCATTTTTGTAATTATTATAATTAAATATCCCAAAAGATGAAACTCTATCACTTAAGCCACTATATCGAGCCAAGGCACATATCTCTCTTCCATCAAAACCATTCGGATTAAAGAATTCAAAGTTTCCTGAATCCCCTGATTTTACAGACGTCATATCTATACTTACGATATCTGCATCTCTTAATACAGGCTCTGCTAATTTTATATTATGTGATATTTCTCCTACTCTATATGCTTCAAAAAATAAACTGCTTATTAAATCTATTTCTTCTTGAGCATTAAAATAAGTCTGGTATCCAATATTTGAAAAATTAAACAAATTAATAGGCTCTTCTACTATAATACGAGTCAAATAACTATTCGCAATATCTCCTTCAGTCTTAGACAAATCTAATTTAGCATCTACAGCAACTAAATTTACTGATTGTTCTAAAGCATCGTATGCTCTATACATAGCATACGTCATATCTTGAGAACCTCCTACTAATACAGGAATAACCCCTTGTTTAACCAAGTCTGCCACCAATGATTTGACTAAAAAATAAGTATCTTCTAATCTCTCACCAGCTACTACATCACCTAAATCGATAATATTAACTCCCCAGTTACCTGGATATAAGCTATACCACGACTTTCTAATTTTGGCAATATCAACAATACTAACGCCTTCTGCATTTCCTCTATTATCACCTATACCGATGATAGCGATATTATATCTACCGTTATTCTCAAAGTCACCACCCGAAAAGAAAGTAACTTTCTTACCGATACATTGACTTTGTAGACCGTCTATATAATTGACTAAGTCCTTATCTATTGGTTTTAGCAGTTCGTAGATCATGCCTTATTACTTTTTAGTAGTCTTCTTAGTTGTAGTTGCTTTTTTAGCTGTAGCTGTTTTCTTTGCAGCAGTCTTTTTAGCTGGAGCTTTTGCCTCTATCATTGCCTTTACCTCATCTAGAGATAAAGCAGCGGCATCCACATCTTTACCCAACTCTATTTTAGTCTTTCCTTTTAAGATCACCGAACGTCCCCATCTAGCCTTCTCTACTCTAATTCCTTCTTCAGCCCAGTCGTGAATAACTTTATCTTTCTCTTTTTGAATCTTATCTTCGATTAGTTCATTGATATCATTCTGAGATAAATTATCGAAGTTATACTTCTTACTCACATTGATAAAGATACCATTCCACTTTAAGTAAGGCCCGAAGCGTCCCACACCTTTTTGTACTGCTAACCCTTGGTAAGTAGCAATAGGTGCATCAGCTTGTTCTTTTTCTTTGATAAGTTCCATAGCTCTATCCATAGTCACATCAGCAGGTTCTTCTCCTTTTGGCAGAGAGATAAATGTCTTACCCACTCTCACATAAGGACCAAATCTACCATTGTTCACCTCAACCTCTTCTCCTTTATATTCACCTAATACTTTAGGTAATAAGAATAAAGCTAAAGCCTCTTCTAGAGTAATAGTTCCTATATTTTGATCTGCAGCTAAGCTTGCAAATTGTTTTTCTTCATCTTCAGGATTACCAATCTGTGCCACAGGACCGAACTTAGCCAAACGAACTAATACAGTACGTCCACTCTTAGGATCTACTCCTAAAATACGTTCTCCCGATTCACGCTCAGCGTTCTCCTCTACATCTTTTACTGTCGGGTGGAAGTGATCATAGAACTCTCTCATCATCTTCGCCCAGTCTTCATTACCTGCTGCGATCTCATCGAAGTCTTCTTCTACCTTAGCAGTAAAGTTATAATCTAGGATAGTCTTAAAGTTCTTCACTAAGAAGTCATTTACGATCATACCGATATCTGTAGGTACTAACTTCCCTTTATCAGAACCAGTCTTCTCTACTAACACCTTCTCCTTCACCTCAGCACCTCTAAGCATCATCATCTTATAGTTGCGCTCTTTTCCTTCAGTCTCTCCTTTTTCTACATATGTTCTAGCGATAATAGTAGAAATAGTAGGTGCATAAGTTGACGGTCTACCGATACCTAACTCCTCTAATTTTTTCACTAGAGAAGCCTCAGTATATCTAGCCGCAGGTTTAGTAAAACGCTGTGTAGCCACTAATGCATTCTGTTCTAATCCTTCACCAACTCTTAATGCTGGTAAGATACCTTCTACTTCTTCATCCTCATCATCATGTCCTTCTAAGTACACCTTTAAGAATCCTTCAAAAAGTAATACTTCACCAGAAGCCACAAATAACTCCTTAAACTTATTTGCCTCGATACGCACATTTGTTCTCTCTAACTGAGCATCACTCATCTGAGAAGCTAAAGTACGCTTCCAGATCAAGTCATAAAGGCGAGCTTGGTCTCTATCTACAGGAGCATTGTGTAGCGCCATATTCGTAGGACGTATAGCCTCGTGAGCCTCTTGAGCCCCTTTACTCTTAGTAGTATATGTACGTGGTTTAGAATATTCAGCACCGTAAGACTTAGTGATTTCAGCCGCAGCCGCACTCATAGCCTCTTTAGATAAGTTCACACTATCCGTTCTCATATACGTGATAAGCCCGCTCTCATATAGACGCTGTGCTAACATCATCGTTTGACCTACAGAATAGTGAAGTTTTCTAGCTGCCTCTTGTTGAAGCGTAGAAGTAGTAAATGGAGCTGCTGGCGATTTTTTAGCTGGTTTAGTCTCTAAATCAGATACTCTATACGCCGCTCCAATATTAACAGCTAAGAAATCTCTTGCCTCTTTTTCAGTAGCAAAGTTCTTAGGTAATTTCGCTTTTAATGTTTTTCCTTCATCTGTTTTAAACTCAGCTGAGATATGATAAGACGACTCTACTTTAAAGTCGTTAATCTCTCTTTCTCTCTCCACGATAAGACGTACAGCTACAGACTGTACACGTCCAGCAGACAGACCTCCTTTTACTTTTTTCCACAGTATAGGAGACAGTTCATACCCAACTAATCTATCTAGCACACGTCTAGCCTGTTGAGCATTCACTAAGTTATAATCTATTTGTCGAGGATTATCGATTGCTTTTAATATCGCGTTTTTCGTAATCTCGTGAAACACTATACGTTTCGTATTGTCATTCTTCAAATTTAGTTCTTCCGCTAAGTGCCATGCAATAGCCTCCCCTTCGCGGTCCTCATCGGATGCTAACCAAACCATTTCAGCTTTCTTCGCAAGATCCTTTAACTTCTTAACTACCGCCTTCTTATCATTCGATACTTCATACTTAGGCTTAAAGTTATTCTCTACATCTACTCCTATTTCTTTAGAAGGTAAATCCGCTATATGTCCATAGCTAGACTCTACCTGATAATCCTGTCCTAAAAATTTTTCAATGGTTTTTGCCTTTGCAGGTGACTCAACAATCACTAAATTCTTTGCCATACTTCATTATTTTGTGAAGCAAAAATATATGATTTTTTTGAATATATCCGTGCTCACACTTATTAATACCTCTTTTAACTAATATGCTAGCATACAATTCTCACAATAATTGTCTAGTTATTTGTAAAATAAAGCAAGAATACAGTAATAAATCAAGAAATTAATTTTCTTTCTAAACAAAAAAAGAAGATTAAACAATTTGATAACATTTCTCTAAAAATTTTAATTTTTACTTCTTACAATACTTTATACTGCTATTTTTTCGCACAATACATAAAGTTTGCTAATTATTCTACTGTAAAAATCACAATAACAAAAAAGCTTACTAAGCCGTTTTCCATAGACCTAACAACAAGAGCCTAATCACAAGGCCTTCCTTATCTTATTTCTTTAATACTATCGACACAACAAATCAATCACCAAAAGCATCACACATTTAAAACATCTTAAGATTACACTCTCATACTAACATAATCTAAACATGTCGTATTTTTACAATCCTATTATATTTGCATCTAATACATTTGCTACAACTAAAAACATAATTTGAAGTACAATGGAAAAATTTATAGTTGCTCAGTTTTTTATTAAACCAGAACACATCAGTGAATTTAGAACACTGACTAATGATCTAATCAAAAACACAAGATTAGAACCTGGTAATATCTCTTATCATCTCTATCAAGATGTAGAGGATCACACACACTTCGTATTTAATGAACAGTTTAAGGATCAGACTAGCTTTGATACACATACACAGACTGCACATTTTAACACCTTTATCGCTGCTGCAGAGCACACCTATGCTAAAGCACCACTTATAGACATCATCAGATAAACTTATGCAACTAGCCCATCATAAACCTACGGCAACTTTATTGCCCTATATAAACAGGTATTACTGGGGAAAATCTAATACCAATGAGGACAGCATTACTATGTTTCCTCTAGTAGCAGGTACAGGTGTCGATGTGTATATACACTTCGGCACCTCATTCTATGTAGATAATCAAGCACTATCTACATCACATATACTATGTCCACGTCAGCATGCTAATATCACTACTTCGGGCGACATAGACTTTATAGCTATTCGCTTTAATCACGGAGCTTTTAGACACTTCAGTCCTATTAACTTTAACGAACTACACAACAGTTATGTGACTGTACATGATCTATGGAAAGAAGAAGGAGATATCTTAATAGATAAACTATATCATACCTCAACTATAGAAAACAGAATACAGCTTCTAGATGAATTCTTCACTCTACTACTCTTAAAACACCAGTGTACCAACACCATACTAGATCAAGCAATGCGTACTATCTACCAAAATCACAGTACAGTGTGCATCAGTGAACTAAGTCAACAACTAAACATCAGTACACGTCACTTCGAAAGAAAGTTTAAACAAGAGTTCGGATTCAATCCTAAAAACTTTCAAGTAGTAAGTAGATTCGAGAATACACTAAGAAAGTTATTCTTCTCTCCTAATAAAGATCAACTATCCCTAATATTAGATAGCGGGTATTATGACCAATCGCATTTTATCAAAGAATGTAAGGCTTATACGAACTACTCCCCTTCAGAGATTATAAACTTAAAGGACAATAGTCTTCACTTTTACTTCACTAAGACTGTTTAGCTTTCAGTTCGTACACCAGACCATAACTTCTTTTGTACACTCTAGATTTTTTACACTTAGTATTATCTAGGTCTAATCTATCACTAAGTAATTTATAGAACATATTACTCATAGGCTCACTAGCACATTTATCTTCCACACCTTTTATCATAGAGATAACATATGTCCCTTTAGTCGTCAAAAATCTAAAGCCACTGTATCTCTCTTTATAGATAGTACCATCTTCTAATATCACATTCACCTGAAGGGTATTAATATCATCTAGATAGACGCGATGCTCACCAGATGTTTTATAAATACTGATATATCCCTCACAAAACACAAGCTGATTAAACTTAATATGTGGTACTATAAATTGCTGCACTATGAGAAATGACACAACAAAAAGAAGAACTAAGAATATAGGCATTTGTAATGAATTAAGCGTTTCATTACCTACCGATTCTACTATAAAATGAATTAGATAAAAGACTGCACAGAACAACCCTAGGAAGATGATACTTCCCCATATCGCTTCCTTAGCACTCACTCTAAAAAACCATCCTGTCCCGTTAAACTTAACCTGTTGATTCATCAGCTCTATAATTATGTTTTAAATACCTGATAAAATAACAACATATTTCACTTCTTGGAAAACTATTGCATTAGTTCTTTATGAGAATTTATCTACCTACGAGTTACTCTTCTTATTTTCGCTCTACAATTTTCCCTTTTTTAGTCTAAAAATGAATATAAAACCTGATTTAAGGTTTTTATTATAGGCTTTTTTTATAAAAAACGCTCAAAAAGACTCCTATCAAGGCATTTTACAAAAAAACAATCTACTTTTTTTGGTTCTCAAAACGAGATAAAAACAATATAAACAATTAAATAACAACACTTTAATCAAAATCACAAAATAGACACTATAAAACTGAATAGGGCTATAAACGCAGTAAAATCAAGCATTGTGCATTAATCCATCGACAATAGAACGACAATAAGCCGTATTTAGTTGAGTAAAGAGGCTCTTTGTCGATGAATCTATGTCTTATACTTGTTCTATTGTCCTTCTATCTAAATCTTGAACTATTCTAAGAATCCGCTTATATTATATTTGGGTACATTTTCATACTTATCAAAGAAACTGAATAGAGGCTTTCATTAATTCCACAAAAAGAATTTGTACTAAAGCAAAGGGAGTCTTAAACAGTCTAAAGCTTCTCCTAAATTGGCTATCTCTAACACAAAACACATTACCTAAATCGCTGTATATAAACACTAACAAAAAAAACTTAAAACAAACACTGTCATCTTGTCAGTTATATAAAAAAAAGTATCTTTGCAACTTAAAGTAAAACACCCTTAGAGTATCTTATGGAAAAGGTAATTGACGAAAATAAACAAGGTACAAGCTTACAATTAGAACAAAAACAAGACAATACGAAAAAGCTATTCATAGAAAGCTACGGTTGTCAAATGAATTTCTCTGACAGTGAGATTGTAGCATCTATCCTATCTAATGAAGGATATAATACAACTGATAAGCTAGAAGAGGCTGATTTAGTATTAGTAAATACTTGTTCGATCAGAGATAAAGCAGAACAGACTGTGCGTAAACGTCTGAATCAATACAATCAAATGAAAACAAAGAACCCTGGTATGAAAGTAGGTGTTCTTGGTTGTATGGCAGAGCGTCTTAAAGCAAAGTTCTTAGAAGAAGAAAAAATCGTGGACATGGTAGTAGGTCCAGATGCATATAAAGATCTTCCTAACCTACTTAAAGATGTAGAAGAAGGTAGAGATGCTATCAACGTAATCTTATCTAAAGATGAGACTTATGGTGATATCTCTCCAGTACGTCTTCAAAGTAATGGGGTGACGGCATTCGTGTCTATCACTAGAGGATGTGATAATATGTGTACATTCTGTGTAGTACCATTCACTAGAGGTCGTGAGCGTAGCCGTGACCCTCAAAGTATCATCGAAGAGATCACTGACTTAAAACAAAGAGGATTCAAAGAAATCACTCTACTAGGTCAGAACGTAGATAGTTACTTATGGTATGGTGGTGGTCTTAAGAAGGATTACGAAAAAGCTACTGAGATGCAAAAGGCTACAGCTGTAGACTTCGCTCAACTTTTAGAGCAATGTGCAACTATGTTCCCTAAGATGCGTTTCCGTTTCTCTACGTCTAACCCTCAGGATATGCATATCGAGGTGATAGAGGTTATCGCTAGACATGAGAATATCTGTAAATATATCCACTTACCAGTACAGTCTGGTAGTACACGTATCTTACAAGAGATGAACCGTCAGCATACTAGAGAAGAGTATATCGCATTAGTAGATAAGATATATGAACTTATTCCTGAGATTTCGTTATCACAAGATATGATTACTGGATTCCCTACTGAAACAGAAGAGGATCACCAAGATACATTATCATTAATGAAACACGTGCGCTATGACTTCGGTTATATGTTCGCATACTCTGAAAGACCAGGTACATTAGCTGCTCGTAAGTTAGAGGATGATGTGCCAGAAGAGACTAAAAAACGTCGTCTGACAGAGATTATCGACGTACAACGTGAGATAGGTCTAGAGCGTATGCAACGATTCTTAGGTAAGACAGTAGAGGTATTAATCGAGAAAACATCTAAGCGTTCTGAAGTAGAATGGTCTGGACGTAACTCTCAAAATACTACTGTAATTTTCCCTAAAGAAAACTACAATGTAGGAGACTTCGTTATGGTAGAAATTACTGATTGTACATCTGCTACACTTATCGGTAAACCTGTAGGATACTCTGCTATGCAAGAGTAGTAAATAGCAATATTTAAAAGAAAAGAATGGAAAACCTTCAAGTCATAAAACAACGCTTTGAGATTATCGGTAACGATGTAAAACTAAATCGTGCATTGGAGAAAGCTATACAAGTAGCTCCTACTGATATTTCAGTCTTAGTCACTGGAGAGAGTGGTGTGGGTAAAGAGAGTATTCCTAAAATTATACATTCACTATCTCACCGCAAACACGGTAAATTTATCGCTGTGAACTGTGGTGCTATCCCAGAAGGGACAATAGATAGTGAACTATTCGGACACGAAAAAGGAGCTTTTACGGGTGCTATTGGCACTCGTGAAGGTTACTTCGAAGAGGCTGACGGCGGTACTATATTCTTAGACGAGGTAGGTGAACTACCACTTACTACACAAGTGCGTCTGCTACGTGTGTTAGAGAATGGTGAGTTTATCAAGGTAGGTTCGTCTAAAGTACAGAAGACTGATATCCGTATCATTGCTGCTACTAATGTCAACATGGTAGATGCTATCAACAAAGGTAAATTTAGAGAGGACTTATACTACAGACTGAGTACTGTAGAGATATTATTACCTCCTCTACGTGAGCGTGGTGAAGATATACATCTACTGTTCAGAAAGTTTGCTTCAGACTTCTCACATAAGTATAAGATGCCTCCTATTAAATTAGAGCCTGCTGCTGCTGCTTATCTGATGA
This sequence comes from Myroides marinus, assembly GCF_900109075.1. Classification (GTDB taxonomy): domain Bacteria; phylum Bacteroidota; class Bacteroidia; order Flavobacteriales; family Flavobacteriaceae; genus Flavobacterium; species Flavobacterium marinum_A. The sequence goes on from NZ_FNYS01000001.1 coordinate 221,434, forward strand.
GATATAGCTGGTATGGTAATATCCGTCAACTGCGCAACGTGGCTGAGCAGATATCTGTATTAGAAACTAATAGAGATATATCTCTACCTGTACTTCAGGGTTATTTACCTAATCACGATAGACAATTGCCTTCTGTGATTAATACTTCTAAGTCTGACTCTGACTTTAGTAATGAGCGAGAGATTCTGTATAAAGTGCTATTTGATATGAAGAGCGACCTTACAGATCTTAAGAAACTGACACTAGAGTTACTACAGCACGATAAGGGTACAGTATCTGAGTCTAACAAATCTCTAATCCAAAAAATCTATGGTACCAAGAAGGCTGAGCTACCTGAACTGATGGCTCCTCAGAGTGCTAACTTAGATGTGATACCGATGGAGAGCCACATGCCATCTACTCCTAATGTGATGTTTCACGATACAGTAGATGAGGATGAAGATACATCTAACTATCTAGAGGCAGAGACTGTAGATGACGAGCCACTGAACTTAGAGAATCAAGAGATAAAGCTAATTAAGCGTGCTCTAGAAAGACACAGTGGTAAGCGTAAAGCTGCGGCTAAAGAACTTAATATATCTGAACGTACACTGTACAGAAAAATAAAACAATACGACTTATAGTTATGAAAATCAAACATTTATTTGCACTAATATTTATATCACTATTTTTTCATAGCTGTAAATATTATAACTTTACTGGAACAGGTAAGATAGATGCTGATACATTTCAGGTAAACTCTTTTCAGAACAATGCTCCTTTAGTAGAGCCTGGGATAGAGCGTACCTTTACGACTTCACTACAGGATTTAATCCAAAACCAAACAAGTCTGAGTCTGACTAATACAGATGGTGACTTAGTGTATGAGGGTGAAATAGTAGAGTATCGTATCAGCCCGATGACAGCGACAGCTGATCAGAGAGCGGCGCAAAATAGATTGTATGTAGCAGTGAACGTGAGATTCTTTAATAAGAGAAAACCGGATGAGGACTTCGAAAAGAGATTCTCGTTCTACTATGACTATCCTGCTAATACGCAGCTGATGGGACCTACTCTTAATACAGCTATGGAGACTATATATGAACGTATCACTCAAGATGTATTCAATGAGTCTTTAGCTAAGTGGTAATTATTTAATAAACAGAAATATCTTGACTCTAAACGAATTAGACATATTGCTTCGCCAACCTCAACAGATTACTGAGGAGGATGCTACACAGCTAAAACAGATCATAGACCAGTATCCGTACTTTCAGTCTGTGAGAAGTCTTTATCTGAAAAGCTTATATGCACAGAATAGTTATAATTATAACCAAGAGTTAAAGACAACTGCGGCTTATACCCTAGATAGAGACATCTTGTTTGACTTTATCGTTTCTCCTGATTTCGTTGCTTATAAGCCAATACACATTGACGCTAATATAGCACTAGAATCTACTGACACCTTAAAGCCTGCTGACACAGTTACTACTGTTACTGAAGTAATCACTGCACCAGAAGAAACTGAAATAGATGTAACTCCTACGGTTGGACAATTAGTTAATCAGGACATCACTACTTCAGAAGAGACTGAGATAGACGTTACTCCTACCGTTGGACAATTAGTTAATCAGGACATCACTACTTCAGAAGAGACTGAGATAGACGTTACTCCTACCGTTGGACAATTAGGAAATCAAGACATCACTACTTCAAAAGAGACTGAAATAGACGTTACTCCTACCGTTGGACAACTAGTAAATCAAGACATCACTACTTCAGAAGAGACTGAAATAGACGTTACTCCTACTGTTGGACAATTAGTAAATGAAGATATCGCTACTTCAGAAGAGACTGAGATAGAAGAAAGTCTAATGAGGGAAACTCCTGAACCTAAGCTTACTTCTACTGCTATTAAGAGTCTTTTACAGTCTATCACAATAGTAGAGAACCAACAGTCTCAGAGTAAATCAAATAGTGAAGATTCGACACAAGAGGAAAAGGCTGTAATTGAGCCTACTGTATCAGAATCCTTATCTAATGAAGATACTATAACAAATCAGAAACAAGAAGAGATAGATAGGCTTGAAGACAAACTAGATATAGGTAGTCCATTAAACTTTGACGAAAAGGAGAAATTGTCCTTCCAAGAGTGGTTACAATTATCTAAAATAAAGCCGATAGATAGAGAAAATGATTCTATTTTAACAGATATTGAGCAAAAATCAGATGTCGAAAAACAAAAAAAAATAGAATTAATAGATAAATTTATCGAAACAAATCCAAAGATAGTTCCTACAAAGAAATCTACGGTAACCCCAGTAAACATCGAGTCTTCAGTACAAGAAAACAGTAGTTTAATGACTGAAACTTTAGCTAAAATTTACTTGGAACAAAAGAAATATCAAAAGGCCATTCAAGCTTATGAAATATTAATTTTGAAATATCCAGAAAAAAGTAGTTTCTTTGCAAACCAAATATTAGATATAAAAGCGTTACAACAACATAATAGTTAATCACCATGAACACATTTACAATATTTTTAATCTTAATCGCAATTGTATGTTTTTTACTTATCGTAGTAATTATGGTACAGAATCCTAAAGGTGGAGGTCTTGACTCTTCTTTCGGAGGTTCTACTGTAGCTGGAGGTGTAAAGAATACAAATGATTTCTTAGATAAAAGTACATGGACTTTAGGTGCAGTATTAATTATTTTAATATTGTTATCATCAACTAGCTTTAGTGGTGGAGCTGCAGGAGATTCTAAATTATTAGATCCTAACGCAGTGCCAGTTCAACCTGTAACACCAGAAGCTCCTGCTACGCAAGAAGCTCCTGTGACACCAGCTGAGACACCTGCTCCAGCTCAAGAAACTCAAAATCAAGCTGAATAACCTTTAGCTTCAATAAATACACAAGATGCCGGCTGTCAAGCTGGCATTTTTTTTTGCCTATAATGTCACTTTTTTGCTTTGGCACACTTTATGACATCTACTATCTATAATAATTAAAAATAGTAATTCAATTTCATAAACTATAAAAACTATGGCAGTAAATATTAAACCACTTGCAGATAGAGTTCTTATCGAACCATTACCAGCTGAAACTAAAACTGCTTCAGGATTATTTATCCCTGATACAGCAAAAGAGAAACCACAAAGAGGTACTGTAGTAGCTGTAGGAAATGGCACTAAAGATCATGAAATGACAGTTAAAGTAGGTGATACTGTATTATACGGTAAGTATGCTGGAACTGAGCTAAAATTAGAAGGTACTGATTACCTAATCATGAGAGAGGACGATATTTTAGCAATCGTTTAAAAATTGAATCAATAACAACTAAATCCAAAAGAATAAAATGGCAAAAGATATTAAATTCGACATTGAAGCTCGCGAAGGTTTAAAACGCGGAGTGGATGCTTTAGCTAACGCTGTTAAAGTAACATTAGGACCTAAAGGTAGAAACGTAATCATCGGTAAATCATTCGGTGCTCCTACTGTAACTAAAGATGGTGTATCTGTAGCAAAAGAAGTTGAGTTAGAGAATACATTAGAGAACATGGGTGCTCAGATGGTGAAAGAAGTTGCTTCTAAAACGAATGACTTAGCTGGTGACGGTACTACTACTGCTACTGTATTAGCTCAAGCTATCGTAAAAGAAGGTCTTAAAAACGTAGCTGCTGGTGCTAACCCTATGGACTTAAAACGCGGTATAGATAAAGCTGTAGAAATCATCGTAGAAGACTTGAGAAAACAATCTCAAGAAGTAGGTGGTTCTATGGATAAAATCAAACAAGTAGCGTCTATCTCTGCTAATAACGATGACTTTATCGGTGAGTTAATCGCTCAAGCTTTCGAAAAAGTAGGTAAAGAAGGTGTTATCACTGTAGAAGAGGCTAAAGGTACTGAGACTTATGTTGATGTAGTAGAAGGTATGCAGTTTGACAGAGGTTATTTATCTCCATACTTCGTTACAAACTCTGAGAAAATGGAAGTAGAATTAGATACTCCATATATCTTATTATACGATAAAAAAGTTTCTTCATTAAAAGAGCTTTTACCTGTATTAGAACCTATCGCTCAATCAGGAAAACCATTGTTAATCATCGCTGAAGATGTTGATGGTGAAGCTTTATCTACATTAGTAGTAAACAAATTAAGAGGTGCGTTAAAAATCGCAGCTGTTAAAGCTCCTGGATTCGGTGATAGAAGAAAAGCTATATTAGAAGATATCGCTATCCTTACTGGTGGTGTGGTTATCTCTGAAGAGCAAGGATATACTTTAGAAAACACAACTTTAGACATGTTAGGTACTTGTAAGAGAGTTAACATCGATAAAGATAACACAACTATCGTAAGTGGTGATGGTGAGGCTGAAATGATTAAAAACAGAGTAAACCAAATCAAAGCGCAAATGGAAACTACTACTTCTGACTATGACAGAGAGAAGTTACAAGAGCGTTTAGCTAAGTTAGCTGGTGGTGTAGCTGTTCTTTATGTAGGTGCTGCTTCTGAAGTAGAAATGAAAGAGAAAAAAGACCGCGTAGATGACGCTCTACACGCTACAAGAGCTGCTGTAGAAGAAGGTATCGTAGCTGGTGGTGGTGTAGCTTTATTAAGAGCTAAGAATACTTTAGTTGATATCAAAGCTGATAACGCTGACGAAGAAACTGGTATCTCTATCATCGCTAAGGCAGTAGAGGCTCCATTGAGAACTATTGTTGAGAACGCTGGTTTAGAAGGTTCTGTAGTAGTATCTAAAGTATTAGAAGGAAAAGAAAGCTTCGGATACAATGCTAAAACAAATGAATACGTAGATATGCTTAACGCTGGTGTAATCGACCCTAAGAAAGTAACTAGAGTTGCTTTAGAAAACGCTGCTTCTGTAGCGGGTATGATCTTAATCACTGAGTGCGCTTTAGTAGATATTAAAGACGACAGCGCTGCTGCTATGCCAATGGGTGGTGGTATGCCAGGTATGATGTAATACCTTATCTTATTTCAATATTAAAGGGGCTGTCTATGATAGCCCCTTATTTTTTACCTTACCAGTAATGACAAAAAAAGGCTTAGTACTATGAACGTACTAAGCCTTTTTGATTATTATCTTTTACTTCTTACTTCAAAGTTATTTCTTTTAAATCAGCAATAGTTGCGATAGGGTCAGCAGCACTGAATACAAAGTTACCTGCTACTAATGCATCTACTCCAGCATCTACTAATGCTTTTGCATTCTTATTATTCACTCCTCCGTCAATCTCAATCATTACATTCGCTCCTTTAGCATCAATCATTGCTTTAAGCTTACGCACTTTCTCATACGTATTCTCAATAAAGCTCTGTCCTCCAAAACCTGGGTTAACACTCATGATCAATACTAAATCTAAGTCTTGAATAATATCTTCTAACACACTAACTGGTGTATGTGGATTAAGTGCTACTCCTGCTTTCATTCCTTCAGCTTTGATAGCTTGTACAGTACGGTGAAGGTGTGTACACGCTTCGTAGTGTACTGTTAAGATGTCTGCTCCTAATTCTTTAAACGTTTTGATATAACGATCAGGATCAACAATCATTAAGTGCACATCTAATGTTTTCTTAGCATGCTTATTAATTGCTGCTAATACAGGCATCCCAAAAGAGATATTAGGAACGAATACTCCGTCCATGATATCAATGTGAAACCAATCTGCTTGACTGTTGTTCACCATTTCGATATCTCTCTGAAGATTAGCAAAGTCAGCAGCTAATACTGAAGGTGCTATAATAGTATTTTTCATATAATTGTGTTGTTTGTACAAAGATAAAAAAAATCCCAACAGCAGAGGCTATTGGGATGTATTATATCGGTTAGATCGCTTGTTGAGCGATTACTTCTGCTTCAAATAATTCAGAGAAATACTTAATGATCTTAGCTCTTACTTCATCTTCATCTACATACTCTACTCCAAGCTCTACGTTAAGAGATGTTACTCCTTTACCTCGTATTCCACAAGGGATAATATTGTCAAAGTAACCTAAATCAGAGTTGACATTTAGGGCAAAACCATGCATCGTCACCCAACGAGAAGCTCTCACTCCCATCGCACAAATCTTACGAGGGAAAGCTGTACCTACTCCTAACCATACTCCTGTTTCTCCTTCACTTCTACCTGACTCTATACCGTAGTCTTGTAATACTAAAATAATAGTTTCTTCTAAAAGACGTAGGTATTTATGAATGTCTGTAAAGAAGTTCTCTAGATCTAAGATTGGATAACCTACTACTTGCCCTGGTCCGTGGTATGTAATATCTCCTCCTCGGTTAATCTTATAGAATGTCGCTCCTTTTGCTTTTAATTGTTCATCGTTAAGAAGCATATTGTGAGCATCTCCACTCTTACCTAAAGTATATACATGAGGGTGTTCTACAAATAATAAATAATTATCTGTATCATCAGTACGCTCTTCTCTTCTATTTCTAATCTTTACGTCTAAAATAGATTGAAATATCTCTTCTTGGTAATCCCAAGTATCTTTATAATCTTTCTCGCCTAAGTCAATAAGCTTTACTTGCTTGTTCATTGTGATCTTGTTATTTATTGTATTTAGGATTGTTTAAGATGACTAATGCAGCGATAACACCAGGTATCCATCCACAAAGCGTCAATATACATACCAATAATATAGATCCACATCCCTTATCTAAAACAGTTAAAGGTGGAAAAATAATAGCTAAAAGCACTCGTCCTAAACTCATGACTAAATATTTTTATATAGTACAAATTTCGGCATTTTTTTGGTGAACTGCCCTATGCACAGTCAAAAATCATCAGCTCTATATACTTTTAAGACAAAGTATTGCAAATTAACTGCTTTTAAGAGGAATAGTAATTGTCGCATTTTCAAAGATTAACTATATTTGCCTTTTAAATTAATTTACAGTTATTATGCAACTTTCAGAACAAGAAATCATCAGAAGAGAAAAACTGAGCAAGTTACAAGAGCTTGGTGTGAATCCTTATCCTGCTAATCTATTTCCAGTAGACCATACTTCGAAGCAGATTAAGAACGATTTTGAAGAAGGTAAGAAGGTTATCGTGGCTGGTAGATTAATGTCTTCAAGAATTCAAGGAAAAGCTTCTTTCGCAACTATCCAAGATAGCGAAGGTAAGATTCAGTTATATATCAATAGAGATGAACTTTGTCCAGACGAGGATAAAACGTTATACAATGAGATCTACAAAAAACTTATTGACTTAGGTGATATCGTAGGTATCGAAGGAGAATTATTCACTACTCAAGTAGGTGAAAAAACAGTACGTGTAAAAGGTTTACAGTTATTAAGCAAATCTTTACGTCCTCTTCCATTACCAAAAACAGATGCTGAAGGAAATACGTTTGACGCATTTACTGATCCAGAATTGCGTTACAGAATGCGTTATGTTGATTTAGTGGTAAACCCATTAAACAAAGATATCTTCATCAAACGTACGAAGTTGTTTACTGCTATGCGTAACTTCTTTAACGAAGCTGGTTATATGGAAGTAGAAACTCCTGTATTACAGTCTATCCCTGGTGGAGCTTCTGCTCGTCCATTCATCACGCACCACAATGCATTAGATATTCCATTATACTTGAGAATTGCTAATGAGTTGTACTTAAAACGTTTAATCGTAGGTGGTTTTGATGGAGTATACGAATTCTCTAAAAACTTCCGTAACGAAGGAATGGATAGAACACACAATCCTGAGTTTACAGCTATGGAAATCTATGTAGCATATAAAGACTACAACTGGATGATGGACTTCACTGAGCGTCTATTAGAGCAATGTGCCATCGCAGTTAATGGTACTACTAATGCTACTTTCGGAGAACACGAGATTAACTTTAAGGCTCCTTACAAACGTATCACAATGGCAGACTCTATTAAAGAGTTTACTGGGTTTGATATCACTGGTAAAACAGAGGATGAAATTCGTCAAGCTGCTTTAGGTATGGGTATTCCTGTAGATGAAACAATGGGTAAAGGAAAACTTATTGATGAAATCTTCGGTGAGAAATGTGAAGGAAACTACATCCAACCAACATTCATTACTGACTATCCTAAAGAGATGTCTCCATTGACTAAATTACACAGAGACAATCCAGATTTAACGGAGCGTTTTGAGTTAATGGTTTGTGGTAAAGAGATTGCTAATGCGTACTCTGAGCTTAATGATCCTATCGACCAAAGAGAACGTTTTGAGGCTCAAATGGCGTTAGCTGATAGAGGTGATGATGAAGCGATGTTTATCGACCAAGACTTTTTACGTGCATTAGAGTATGGTATGCCTCCTACATCAGGATTAGGTATCGGTATGGACCGTTTAATCATGTTCTTAACGAACAACCCTTCTATTCAAGAAGTATTATTCTTCCCTCAAATGAGACCAGAGAAGACTGCTCCTTCAGTAGAATTATCAGATGAAGAAAAAATCATCATTCAAATCTTAGAGAACAACGACAATAAAGTTGAGATTGCTTCTTTAAAAGAACAAGCTGCTTTAAGTGGTAAGAAATGGGATAAAGCAATGAAAGGCCTTTCTTCTCATAACTTAACTAAAGTAGAGACAGAAGGTGATGTAAAATATGTAGTGTACCAACACTAAGAGATACTAAAAAACGAGACTCAATGAGTCTCGTTTTTTTTATGCTTAATACTTTGGGTTATTAATAAAGTCATAATCCGTAAGCGTATGTAGAAAAGCGATTATAGCTTTCTTCTCTTCACTTGTCATTGGTATTCCTACTCGTCCATTCTTTTGTCTTAGTAATGGATCTAATGTCGGGCTATCTTTTATCCCTGAAGAATAAAAGTCTAAGACATCTTCTAATGTAGCTATACTACCATCATGCATATAAGGGGCGGTCAGTGCCACATTACGTACTGTACTCACTTTAAACTTATATCGGTCTTCCTCTTCACCTGACACATCCTCTCTTCCTTTATCATTGACAGAAGGATTAACCCTCACTCCATTATTCCTAAAGCTGTTATCTGTAAATAGATCTGTGCTATGACAAGATGAACAATTCTGTCTAAAAAGAACTAAACCTTTCTTCTCTAACTCGTTTAAGTTACCTCCTTCTTCTTTGCGGACATACTTATCATATTTAGAATTACTTGATACTAACAGAGTCATATATTGAGCTAAAGCTTTTAACATACTCGTAGACGTCATTTTTTCATCATTATAAGCCTTCTTGAACATCTGTTGGTACTCTATATCCAAACGCAACTTATCAAGTATCGTAGGCAGTTCTTCGCGCATTTCTATCTCATTGTGAATAGGAACTATAGGTACCATCTCTAAATTGTTAGAGGCTCCATCATAAAAATACTCATTGTTAAATGCCATATTCTGAATAGCTGGTGCATTTCGCTTACCTACTAAACCATCTATACCAATACTAAAACTCTTACCTGCATCAGAAAAAGCAAACTCTTTAATATGACATGAGGAACATGATATGGTATTATCTTCTGATAAACGAGGATCGTGAAACAACTTCTTCCCTAACTCAAAGCGAGATTTCTTAAGTGCATTATTGTTAAAAGTGTAAGTTTGATCTGGAAAGTTTGATGGTTTCTCCCACTTTATGTCATCTTCATCTACATCAGGTAGATCAACATACTCATCTGATGAACAACTAAACAGTAGTAATGTACCAACAAATAGTGTAAATAATTTCTTCATAACAAGCTTATTATAAATAAGTAAAGGGGAGATTACTCTCCCCCTAAACATAAAAATCAAATTATAAACCTTGTTTGGTCGTTACTTTTCCAACACTAAACATAGTTGTTGCATTGGTCATAATCTTTGGTGCTCTAACAGCATCGACCATGATATATGGGCGTTCCTTTAAAACTATCTTATCCGTACTATCTAACAATAAAGACACTTCTACATTTAGATCAACTAAAGGTGAGTACTTATCACTAACTTTAATCTCCTCTTTACTCACTAAGATATTCTCCTTATAGTTATCTAATTTACTTCCATGACTACCAATGTGCAATTGGAACCCTGCTTCTTCTTCAGTTCCATTAATAAATGTCCCTTGGTAATTAATAAATTTATATCCTGTAAGCCATCCCCAAGTTAAATCGTGTTTCTTACATAAGTCCCAAAACTCTTGTTGATCATCTACTCCTCTTAAGTATTTCTCTTGATCTACACCTACACCAAACTTCACTTTCGTATAATAACCTGCGGGTACATCTTTTAAAGTAACTTTAAAGTCATTAGATTCTGAATCCACAAAGAAGTATCCTTTATCTTTTGGATATGTATATACCCCACCTTTGTCATCAGTCAGTTGAAAATTACTAATGATATATTTTAAGAATGTAACATTTAATTGCTCATTATTTCCATTTGCTTTATTAAGTGTATTGTACTTTAACTCTTCACCAAACATCTTATGGTTAAAAGTAAAGGTTACATCATTCTTTCCTACTAATACTTCTTTTACTTCCTGGTTATTGTTGTCATCAGTACTACAAGATGTCAATGCTACTGATGTAGATAAAAATAGTGCTACGTATGATAATATTCTTTTCATTTTATTGTGTTTTATAAGTTAAATTTATTCCATAAACTACCTGTCCGGCAAAGTCAGATACAGTGATTGATACTAAAAAACCTTATAAAATAGGAGGTTGAAGCACTATAGTGCTAAATAGAAATGTATAGAAGTTAGCATATAAGAATGATACTTTCTCTTCTAGATTTAAAGAAATCATGGTTGTATAATTCTTTGCTTCAAATATGCTTACAGGTATAAAGTCAAACAATACAGTAGCCTTCTCAAGCTTAACAGGAGCATCATGATCTAATACCTGCTCTAGCTCTTTTGCTACGTGACATTTACCATTACACTGTAATTCTGGTTTGTCTACATTCTCACATAAGACTGTGGCTATATAATCATAATTAACGATATACTCTACCACAGGCATAACTGGGCGGAATATAAAAACTATCGCTATGATGATGTATATATTTTTCACAGTGGCAAAAATATTAAAGACGGTATTATTTAATTAACAATATAGTTCCTGATTTAGATAGTATTCACTCTTCGCAAAACAAAAAGCATAAATATCTAAACTAGGCAAATGACTTTCTATAACTTTCAGGAGTAATTCCCTCTTGTTTTTTAAAGAATGTAACAAAGTAAGAAGTGCTATCAAAGCTTAGTTCGCGGGCTATCTCATTAATATTATATGAACTAAACTGTAAAAGTCTCTTTGCTTCTACTACTATGCGTTGACGTACTACATGACCTGCAGTAACCCCTCTCTCCTGCTTGCACAGCTTATTTAGGTAATTAGGTGTTACGCATAATTTCTCAGCATAGAACGAAGGAGTCTTAGCTATCTTAAAATGTTCTTCTACTAAATCTAGAAAAGCAAGAATACGATCATTAGAAGAAGGTTTAGTAAACTCTACATGTAAAGCATCTGCTAAACCACCTAAATACTGTAGCTCGCATAATAAGATATTTAAATATGAGCGCAATACTTTAATTCTATAAACACGATTAGAATGATATTCCCCTTTCATCAATTCGACTAACATATTGACTTTAGTATTAATGAAGTCATCCATAAACTGCTGAGGAATACTATCTAACTGAAAGCAATCAAAAAACCTTAAAACATTCTCATGATATCGCTGTGAGAAAAAAGAGTCTTCAAAACCTATGCAAACTCCTTCACTGGTGTTGTTAAAACGCATACGTACGATATCTCCAGGCTTAACCACATAGACACACCTATCTGACTCAGAAAACTCATACTCATTAATACAAATAGAGTAGTCTCCCTTATTAAGCACAATTACCATATAAAAGTTAGCTCTAAAACTATCTTTAATTAAAGGATAGTCAGAGTCAAATTGATTAAGCGTGTTAATAAAAAAAGAGGATTGGTCTAGTGTAAAATAATTGATTGAAAAGGATTTTATAATCTTACCAGACATAATAAACTTTAATTAATATTATACATAAGTTCATTACCACAGATACGCTTAGGTATGTGGTAACATTTATTATTCCTATAAAATATTAATTAAACGAGGGGAGGTCTAAGACTAGAATAGTCTAATAGTTTTGAATAAAGATTGTTATATGCATCTTTAATTTCATTCGTATAAATAGACTCATACTGAGGAGCTGAATACTCTTCAGATTGACCAACATACATTAAGACAAAAGCAATACTGCATACTTGTTTTACAGCATCTTTCTTTTGTTCTTCTTTAGCTAACTTTGCTATTTCTTGCATTAAGTAACACTGTCCATTACAGTGCATCTCAGGCTTGTCTTTATTCACACATAAGAACGTTGAGATATAATCATAGTCTATCAAGTAGTCTACCAAAGGCACTACTGGTCTAAAAACCAACAACGATATGATAATAAACAAAAACTTTCTCACTGTACAAATATACAGTCCATTAGGATATAAAAAAAGCGTTACTAAAAATAGTAACGCTTTATATATTATTATCCTAAGTAAGTCTTAAGGATTTTACTTCTAGACGTATGTTTTAATCTACGAATAGCTTTCTCTTTAATCTGTCTTACACGCTCTCTAGTAAGGTCAAATGTTTCACCTATTTCTTCTAGAGTCATTGGGTGTTGATCACCTAATCCGAAGTATAGACGTACTACGTCTGCTTCTCTTGGAGTTAAAGTTTCTAAAGCTCTTTCGATCTCAGTTCTAAGAGACTCATGAATTAACTCTCTATCAGGGTTTGGAGATTCACCAGAACGCAATACATCATATAAGTTAGAATCTTCTCCCTCTACCAATGGAGCATCCATTGAAAGGTGACGTCCAGAGTTTTTCATACTCTCTTTTACGTCATTTACAGTCATATCTAACTCTACAGCAATCTCTTCTGCTGAAGGTGGACGCTCATTAGATTGCTCTAATAAAGCATACATCTTATTAATCTTATTGATAGATCCAATCTTATTCAATGGTAAACGAACGATACGAGATTGTTCTGCTAAAGCCGATAAAATAGATTGACGAATCCACCATACTGCATAAGAAATGAACTTGAAACCACGTGTTTCATCAAAACGCTGTGCAGCTTTGATCAAACCTAAGTTTCCTTCATTAATTAAATCGGGTAATGTCAATCCTTGATTCTGATACTGTTTAGCTACAGATACTACGAAACGCAAGTTAGCCTTCGTAAGTTTCTCTAATGCTCTCTGATCACCTGCTTTGATTCGCTGCGCTAATTCTACCTCCTCCTCAGCAGTAATTAAATCTACTTTACCAATTTCTTGCAAGTACTTATCTAGAGAAGCGGTCTCACGATTCGTTACCTGCTTGGTAATTTTAAGTTGTCTCATATTATTTCTATCCTTGTTTTTTGCTATGTTGTGTTTTCCACACACCTATTATACGTACACTCTATCTAAAAGGTTACAACATTTTTAAAAATATTTTTAACCTCTTACTATTACCTACAAAAAAAGCACCACAAAAAGAGTTTTTATGCAGTGCTTCAGTATTTTATAAAAATTATAACTTTTTAACTAGTAATAATTTACCTTACTTAATTCTTCTTCATCCACTCCTACTTCATCTAAATATCGTTCTAAACTATCATCTAATTCCTTCATCCACGGTGTATGATGCTCTTCTGCTGTCACCTCTGTCATCACTGAAGTATACACCTTATCTCTATAACTAAGAATATTGGTCTCCTTATCATTTAACCAACTCTTAAACATAGAAGCTACTTTATCTAAATCAAAAGTCGGATAATCTGTCATACTAATTAAATCCTTAATATAATCTGTCTGAAAGTCTACATGCTCTTCTCCTGTCTTAGAAGCTTTCTCTAGCTCTACCCATTTAGAGATATCCATATCTCTATCTTCTTTATTAGGTAAACTTATGCGTCCTAACATATAATCACGTGCAAACCATGCCTGTGTGTCAAACATATTAAACGTATAATACTGATCTTGCATTCCTAAGAATAATAAACGCTCATTCTCATTAAATACTACTCCTTTATACAAATTATCTGGATATAAATTATTCTTCGTCTTTAAACGCAAATTATCTGGCAAGAAAGGAAACTTGTGCTGATATCCTGTACATAATACTACAGCATCATACTCTTTCTTTGTTCCATCCTTAAAATAAGCTACATTGTCTTTAAAATACGTTACCAATGGTTTTTCCTCAATACCTTGAGGCCACTTTACCCCGATAGGATTTGTTCTATAAGAAATAGTCACAGATTTACTACCGTGTTTAAAACACTGAACACCGATGTCCTCTGCAGAATAGCTACTTCCTATCAATAAAATATCTTTATCTATAAACTGATCTGCTCCTCTAAAATCATGTGCATGCATCACTGTACCAGGGAAACTGTCTATTCCTTTAAAATAAGGCATATTAGGAGTAGAGAAATGCCCAGTACCTACAACCAAGTAGTCAAAGTACTCTTCGAAAGTCTCATTCTTCACTAAATCATCAAACACAACTCTGAACTGCTTCTTATCCTCTACATAATCTACCCAACGAGCGACAGTATTAAATTTAATAAAATCACGTGCATTACTCTGCTTAATACGCCCTTCTATATAATCAAACAACACTTCTCTAGGGGGATAAGAAGAGATAGGTTGTTTAAAGTGATCCATAAAAGTATAATCCGCAAACTCTAAACACTCTTTAGGTCCATTAGACCATAGATACTTATACATACTTCCATGAAGAGGTTCTCCATATTTACCTACACCTGTACGCCAAGTATAGTTCCACATACCTCCCCAATTATCTTGCTTCTCATAACACTTAATCTCTGGAATAGGGTTACCCTTTTTCTGTTCAGATTCGAACGCGCGTAACATTGCTAATCCACTCGGACCAGCACCAATAATTCCAACTTTAAAATTTGACATAACTACATAACGATTTTGTCCTCACTAAAAAGTGAAGAATTAATAAAATGATTATTACTGATTACTCAGTCGAGATAGAATACCACATGTATGCATTCTACAATAGATACATCTATAAATGATGTACATTAGACAACACTAATTGTGTCGAAAAAAAAAGGTCAAGTACTAAGACTTGATTATAGATAGGAGCTGATAACACCGATGTCAATAATATTAAGACAGGCCATCCCCTAATAACGTTATTTGCTAATATAATACAAATTAAGGACTTAACCAAAAAACACCACTATAAAGTAAAAAGGACAACTAATATTATACTATTAAATCAACTCTATAAATAGGAATATACAAAAGAATAGAAGAATGGAGTATGATAACTCCATGACAGTATACGTCTGCCTAACAATGTCATAAAACTGACATAATAAAAAAAGGACACCTAATACTAGGTGTCCTTATATAATAACAAGAGTTAACTCTTATTTATTTTCTTGTTTTGGAGCATCTGCTTTTTTCTCCTCTCTCGGTGGACGAGGCATTAAAGCTTTACGAGATACTTTAGCTTTCTTAGTTTTAGGATCTATACCCATGTATTTTACATCTAGCATATCCCCCATTTTTAATACATCACCTACATTCTCGATACGTTTCCAATCTAATTCAGATACGTGAAGTAAAGTTTCTTTACCAGGTACAAATTCTACAACAGCACCAAAGTCAAGCATCTTAACCACTTTTACATGGTAAGTCTCACCTTCTACTGGAGAGAAAGTAGTGTTACTAATAGCAGCTAATGCTCTATCCATACCAGCTTGATCCGTACCAAGTACTTCAATGATACCGAAATCACCTTCTTCGTTAATAACGATAGTAGTTCCTGTTTCAGCTTGAAGAGCTTGAATATTTTTACCACCTGGCCCGATAACTGCACCAATAAAGTCTTTAGGAATTGTAACAGTAACAATCTTAGGAGCTTTAGGTTTAACAGTTGGATTTGGCACAGCGATAGTCTCTTGTAACAATCCAAGGATGTGCATACGACCATCTAGAGCTTGTTTTAAAGCTTGCTCCATAATATCATAAGCTAATCCATCAATCTTAATATCCATCTGACATGCAGTGATACCATCTTTAGTACCTGTAACTTTAAAGTCCATATCTCCTAAGTGATCTTCATCCCCTAAGATATCAGACAATACAGCCCAACGTCCTGTTTTTGAATCTGAGATTAATCCCATAGCGATACCTGACACAGGTTTCTCTATTTGGATACCAGCATCCATTAACGCTAATGTACCTGCACAAACAGTTGCCATAGAAGAAGAACCATTAGACTCTAATACCTCAGATACTAAACGAATAGTATAAGGACAGTCTGCAGGGATCATATTCTTAAGTGCACGTTGTGCTAAGTTACCATGACCAACCTCTCTACGAGAAGTACCTCTTAAAGGTTTAGCTTCACCTGTTGAGAAAGGAGGGAAATTATAATGTAAATAGAATCTCTCTTCACCTTGTTCACTTGGAAGATCAATAATGTTTGCATCTCTTGACGTACCTAAAGTAACTGTAGCTAAAGCTTGAGTTTCTCCACGTGTAAAGATAGACGATCCATGTACAGAAGGTAAGTAATCTACTTCACTCCAGATAGGACGAATCTCTGTAGTCTTACGACCATCAAGACGAATGTTTTGATCTAAAATAAGGTTACGAACAGCTTCTTTTTGAGTTTTCTTAAAGTAAGTGCTGATTAATTCAGCTTTCTCAGCTAAATCTTCTTCAGAGAATAAAGCTTTAACTTCTTCGTATACTTCTGCAAATTTCTCACCACGCTCGCTTTTAGCACTTGCATGAGAAGCAATATCATACAATTTAGCATAAGCCGCATCGTGAACGATTTTCTCTACTTCAGCATCAGTTACTTCTGGTTCGTACTCACGGTAAGTAAGTCCTAATGCAGCACGCATTTTCTCTTGAGCTTCGATTTGAACTTTAATCGCTTCATGAGCAAACTTAATTGCATCAATCATTTCTTGTTCTGAGATTTCTCTCATCTCTCCTTCTACCATACATACAGAGTCTTTAGAAGCACCGATCATCATATCGATATCAGAAGCATCTAATTGCTCTTTAGATGGGTTGATAATAAATTGTCCGTCTACACGAGCAACTCTTACCTCAGAAATAGAATTATAGAAAGGAATGTCTGATACAGCTAAAGCAGCAGAAGCCGCTAAACCTGCTAATGCATCAGGCATTACATTCTCGTCATGAGACATTAATTGAATCATAACTTGTGTTTCAGCGTGATAATCGTCTGGGAACAATGGACGTAAACAACGGTCTACTAGACGCATTGTTAATACCTCTTGATCACTTGGACGAGCCTCACGTTTAAAAAAGCCTCCTGGAAAACGTCCAGCAGCAGAAAATTTTTCTCTGTAATCTACAGTTAAAGGAAGGAAGTCTACACCAGGGTTAGCAGTTCTCGCAGATACAGCTGTAGCTAAAAGCATACAGTCTCCCATACGAACAACTACAGAACCATCTGCTTGTTTCGCTAATTTCCCAGTTTCGATCGAGATGCTACGGCCATCTCCTAAATCGATAATCTCTTTAGTTACCTTAGGAATCATAATAAATTAATACTTTAGGGTTTCTGTCTCTCCGAAGAGAGACATTAATAATTGTGTGTTGTGTTGTGTGTGTTGTTGTGTAGTTGTATGAAACCCAATGAAAAACCAGACTTTTTCTGCTAAAAAGGCTAAAAAGAAAAAGAGGCGCACAAGGGCACCTCTTTACTATTGATTATTTTCTAATATTCAATTCTTTGATAATCTCACGGTATCTGTTAATTTCAGTATTCTTTAAGTAGTCAAGAAGTCTTCTTCTTTTACCTACTAAAAGAACTAATGAACGCTCAGTATTGTAATCTTTACGATTTCTTTTTAAGTGCTCAGTTAAGTGTGAAATTCTGAATGTGAACAAAGCGATTTGTCCTTCAGCAGATCCAGTGTTTTCAGCTTTTCCTCCGTGTTTAGCGAAGATCTCAGCTTTTTTCTCTTTTGATAAATACATGCTAATATTATTTAATGATTTTTATGTATATAATATGGTATTTCCATATTTACGTTTGCAAAGGTAATTTTATTTTTGAAATTACAACTATAAATAATCGACTTTTTTTAAAAGTCTCATATTGCACTTACTTATTTGATTATCAGTCAATATAAAATAACACCATCCATCATCATTCCTAAGTACCTCAATACTTTTCTATAGCATCATGATATGATGAGAC
Source organism: Myroides marinus (assembly GCF_900109075.1). Taxonomy (GTDB): domain Bacteria; phylum Bacteroidota; class Bacteroidia; order Flavobacteriales; family Flavobacteriaceae; genus Flavobacterium; species Flavobacterium marinum_A. The sequence goes on from NZ_FNYS01000001.1 coordinate 239,692, forward strand.
TAATTATACAATTTAGCTATCTCTACGTTTAACTCTTCTAAGAACTTCTGATCATCAGCTGTAAATGCATTGATAGTATTTGAATCTATATCAATCTGACCAATATTCGCTCCATTCACAAATAAAGGCACTACTATCTCAGACTTTACTGTCATACTACATGCGATATAATTATCTTGTGCCATAACATCCTCTACTAAGAAAGTTTCATTACTCACGGCCACCTGCCCACAGATTCCCTTTCCATAAGGTATTACTGTATGATCAGTCTCTGGCCCACAGTACGGACCTAAGTGTAACACTCTCTCTTCTGGCACAGCGAAGTAAAACCCTACCCAATCATAATGGTTTACCTCATTGTGAAGTAATGTACACACTGCTAATAATTTCTCATCTTTGTTTAAAGACTCTTTTTCTAATATTTGTTTTGCTTCTGACAGAAGCCCTTGATATATAGTACTCATCTATTCTACTTTTTTTATAAAAACAAATATAGTAATCAGATGGATAAATAAAACGAGAAGTAAATAAAAATAAGGGTTGTGCTAAACCATATAAAAACAAAAAAGCATTAGAACTCACCCTAATGCTTTTTTCAAACAACAATATGTAATCTTGTAGCCAAACTCACAAACTACAAAATATAATCTTTTTTATAGCAATTCTTCTTATATCTTAATTGCAATGCTTAATCAGATATTTAATCAAATCTGTGCTAGTAAGCATTCCTACTAATATATCTCCTTCCATCACAGGCAGAGATCTAAATCCCTTATCAATGATTATTTCTGCCGCAACTTTAATACTACATTCTGCTTGTACAGTTACTACATCTTTAATCATTACCTGTTCTATAGAGAACATATTATAGACTGTTGTGTTAATAATATCATCATTATCTCCACCAGTCTCTGCTAAACTTATTCTAATTAAGTCAGTATAACTCAAAATCCCTACTAACTTCCCTCCTGATATTACAGGCAAGTGTTTAATCTTAAACTCCTTGAATAACTTTTCAGCATTTGTCAATGAATCTGTCAAATTCAATTTGACAATTTCTTTTGCCATAATACTAGAAACTTGAATATCCTTTATCATAGCATTTCCTATTTTGTTAGGACAAATGTACCCCTACTGTAATTCTAAAAATATGATATTTATCAGATTTTAGTTTTTTCTTACTTTTTCCAAAAAAAACTATTAATTTTTCTAATTCCACATATTTACTAAGGTTCATGATATCTGCTAAATAGCAAACTCTTACATTCAAATCGCAGAATGTAATAAACACCACAATATCCTTTGTAAAAAGAGATCCAAAAAATCCTATCTCATACCTTCCTTTCAAAAAAGATATTATAACACAAATACTAGGAACAAATAGTTAGTTAATAAGATTGTTGACTTTTAGTATAAAACAATAGTTGCAGAAGACCTCTTATACAGTGACATATAGACTGATTAAAACTGTACAGTTATAGTGGGACGAGATACAGTGTGTCAGTTATACCTCCGTTATGAGTCCGTTGTTTTAAAGAATTTGACGGACTCACTACGCACCTATACTGTACTCTCAACTGAATCAACACAATCCATACTAGACTCTATAATAAACAGTAATGACACTACTATTCTAAAACAGTTAAGGTGTGAAAACAAAAAACGCTATTACCTAATAAAAGATAATAGCGCATATATTTTGCGTCCGCGGGAGGGTTCGAACCCCCAACCCTCAGAGCCGAAATCTGATATTCTATCCAGTTGAACTACACGGACATTAAATCACTTATTATGATAAAAGTGATTTTACTACAGATGAGATAGTTTTACCATCAGCTTTACCAGCTAACTCCTTAGTAGCGATTCCCATAACTTGTCCCATAGAAGACATGCCACTAAAACCACCATTACTAATAATCTCACCTACTATTTTTTGAACTTCTTCTTCTGATAATTGTTCTGGCAAGAACTTCTCAATGATAGCTGCCTGTGCTAATTCTGGCTCTGCTAAATCTGCTCTACCTTGCTCAGAAAAAATATTAGCACTATCTTTTCTTTGCTTCACTAACTTCTGAAGGATCTTAATCTCCTCCTCTTCAGTAAGGTCAGCCTGTGCTCCTGATTGAGTTTGAGCTAATAATAACTCTGACTTTACTGCTCTTAATGCCTCTAAAGCTACTGTATCCTTCGCTTTCATTGCCGTTTTAATAGCATCCATAATCGATGTTTGTAAACTCATATCAAATATTTTATATTTTCTGCAAATATATAAAAAAGCCCGAAAAACAATGTTTTTCGGGCTCTATATCTTTCGTTAAATTGTAATTAATCTACATTATCATGTAAATATGAATTATTTGATCTTAACTGTCCATCATTATTACTATCTAAACCAAAACTAATACGAGACTTATTACTCGTATCATCAGTTTCTTTTAAATCAACACCACTTCTTTTATAAGCTGGCTCACGCTCAAGCTCTGAAAGTTGACTATTAGTATTATTAAACTTATAGTTAAACTCTTTCATCTTCTTTCTACGTTCAGCAGCGCGACTTTTTAAAGTAAACTCCTCAATACTCATTTCAATAGGATTAACTTCATCTAGTTCTTCCTCTACCACTACAGTATTAGTAGTAGTATTAACAACAGGAGATACTTCCTCTGATTTAATAGAGAATTTAAATTCATCTTCTATTGCATCTTGGTGTTTATTTACTGGCTTAGCAGAAGCTAATTCACTTTCTTTATCCGTGTAATCTTCTAAAGAAAACATGATAATCTCTTCCTTAGGAGCTGCACTTGCTTGCACTACTTTTACTTCATTTGTATAAGCAGCTTTAGCTTGTACTTCCACTCTTTCTTCTTCTTCTAAATGATAAACGATTGGCTCGTTTACTGGAACCTGTTGAGATACTCTAGATTCAGCTTGTTTAGCTACATTTACAATAACAAACTCAGGATCAACGACATTAATATCGCGAATATCTTTAGTTTTTGCTAAAACTTGCTCTTCTGTAATATTAGTATTTTTTTTTACCTCTTCTGCAGGTGTCACTATCTCAAAAAACACGTCTAATCCATTAGCATCACTAGCTCTCTCAGTCGCTTCTGTGGCAATCGGATCAAGTTGAAAAGAACTATCTCCTATTGGTTCAAAATTACCACCTCCATCGATATCATCATCTTCAAAATCTCCTAACTGATGTACAGTAATTTCATCACTCTCTTCTTTTATCTCTTCAGCTGTATGAATAACAGTATTCACTTTTGAAAGAGGTTCATCTGGTGAAGAATATCCGAAAGATTCAACATTGTTAGCTTGCATTAAATTGTGCTCAATTTTTTGATCTCCTTCTAAAACATGAATAATTCTATTAGGTTCACCAGTTGTCACAATTGTCTTTTGTTGCTCTATATTAAATCCAGTTGCAATAATTGTAACAGAAATAGCATCACCTAAAGATTCATCTTCACCAACTCCCATAATGATATTAGCATTATGACCAGCCTCCGTTTGGATATGATCATTGATTTCTCCAATCTCATCAATAGTAATTTCATTAGCACCAGAAACGATCAATAATAATACGTTCTTAGCACCACTAATCTTGTTATCATTTAATAAAGGAGAATCTAGTGCATCTACGATAGCATCTTTAGCTCTAGTTTCACCAGAAGCTGTAGCAGATCCCATAATAGCTGTACCACTGTCAGATAATACTGTCTTAGCATCTTTTAAGTCAATATTCTGCGTATAGTGATGCGTAATAACTTCAGCGATACCACGTGCAGCAGTAGATAAGACTTCATCGGCTTTGGAGAAACCAGCTTTGAAACCTAAATTACCATATACTTCACGTAATTTATTATTATTGATAACAACTAAAGAGTCAACTTGCTTACGTAAACGCTCAACTCCTTTTAAAGCTTGGTCTTGTCTAACCTTACCTTCAAACTGGAAAGGAATAGTTACAATACCTACTGTAAGGATATCGCGTTCTTTAGATAATTGAGCAATTACTGGAGCAGCACCTGTACCAGTACCACCTCCCATACCTGCAGTGATAAATACCATTTTAGTATTTGTATCAAGCATTTTCTCAATTTCTTCAATACTTTCTAGAGCAGACTGTTGGCCTACTTCTGGATTAGCACCCGCACCTAACCCCTCTGTAAGGTTTACACCTAACTGAATCTTAGTTGGAACTGGACTATTTTCTAATGCTTGAGAGTCAGTATTACACACTATAAAATCAACACCCTTAATTCCTTGTTGGAACATGTGATTAATAGCGTTACTTCCACCGCCCCCTACACCTATTACTTTAATAACGTTTGATTGATTCTTTGGTAAATCAAACTTTATTCCTCCAAAATCTGTATTCTCCATATACGTAGCCTTTTTATTCTTGCTTTTCAATAAAATCTTTTATTTTTCTAAAAAAAGTACCAAAGAAATTAGATTCAAATTTCTCAGCCGTTGGTGACTTAACCTCTGTTTCTTTTGGTTCTTCAGAAACTCTAGGCTCTGCAGCTCTAACAGTTTCTACTGGATCATGTGAAGCTTCAGTTTGTTGATACTGTTGCGTCACAGGTTCTGTACGATTTACTACAGAAACCACCTCTGGTGCCTTCACTTCTGGTTCTAACTCTGTTAAAGACACAGCACCTTTAATATGATGTCTTTCACTCTCCATTACTAACCCTACAGCTGTAGCATATAGAGGGCTAGAAATCTCTAAGCTAGAATCTCCAGCTAAGTGTTCGTTAGGATACCCTATACGAGTATCTATACCAGTTATATATTCTACTAACTGTTTAATATGTTTTAACTCAGAACCTCCTCCTGTTAAAACAATACCAGCAATTAGTTTCTTTTGCGGACTTTCATATCCATAACTCTTGATCTCAGAGAACACCAATTGAATAATCTCCTCTACACGAGCATGAATTATCTTAGATAAATTCTTTAAAGAAATCTCTTTTGGCTCTTTTCCTCTTAATCCTGGAATAGAAACAATTTCATTATCCTTATTCTCACCTGGCCAAGCAGATCCAAACTTCACTTTTAATATTTCAGCTTGACGTTCTATAATAGAACATCCTTCTTTAATATCTTCTGTAATTACGTTACCTCCAAATGGCACTACCGCTGTATGACGGATAATACCATCCTTAAAGATAGCTAAGTCAGTAGTACCACCTCCTATATCGATAAGTGCTACCCCAGCTTCTTTTTCTTCTTGACTTAGAACAGCTTCAGCTGATGCTAAAGGTTCTAAAGTGATTCCTGAAAGCTCCAATCCTGCGTCTTTAATACATCTACCAGCATTCTTAATCAATGCAGCTTGACCTACTACTACGTGAAATACAGCCTCCAGACGACTTCCATACATTCCAATAGGTTCCTTAATACCAGGTTCCCCATCGATTTTAAACTCTTGTGGAAGTACATGTATAATTTCTTCTCCAGGAAGCATACTTAGCTTTTGAACTTGAGTAATTAATTGCTCAATATCTTTATCACCGATTACTTCATCAGGATTTTCTCTACTTATGTAATCACTATGTTGAATACTGCGTATATGTTGCCCTGCAATACCTACTACTACATTCTTAATCTTATATCCTGCTGCAGATTCTGCATCTGTCACAGCATTCTGAATAGACTGAATAGTCTGGGTAATATTATTAACAACACCTCTTTTTACTCCTAGACTTTTAGCTTTACCTAAACCTAAAATTTCTAGTTTGCCGTATTCATTCTTCTTACCTATCATTGCGACAATCTTGGTTGTCCCAATGTCTAAACCTACAGCTATATTTTCTTTTTCCATACTCATTTTCTATTTAGTGCATACCACCTGTTTGGTGAACTTGAGGTTTATATACTTATATATATCGTGTTCAACATCTTCTCTAATTAGATATTGTACAAAGGCTTTGTAATTCTGCAATTTGACTTCTTTCTCTTCGAACCCTCCAAACAAAATATCAAAACGATTAGTACGACTTACTAACATTAAAGTTCCTTTAGGTTCTATAATAATGCCAGTGATATCCTCTCTTAAAAATTCATCCTCGTTGATTAACTCAAGTATTTCTTTAATCTCCCTTTCATTATTAGCATTCACTGTTCCTTGCACCATAGGAACTCTATCTGAATAATTCGTTGATAAAGGCATACTTTTACCAAACTCATCTAGATAATAATTCTTACTACCATCAATAACTCTTCCTATTGCCTTTTTTTGCCAAATATCTACGATTATCTTATTATCTACTGTCAAATAAACATCTGCGTTTCTGATTAATTCATTTTTCAGCACATTTTTCTCTAGATTATTCAAATCTAAAACACTTCTAGTAATCTTGGAAATTTTTGGAAATTTATTTTTAACCAAATTGCGAATTTCTTCAGCAGTTACGAAGTGTTCTTCACTTTCTTTAAAAACCACATAGATATTATCAACTTCCCTTTCATTACCACGTTTATTAGTGAAAGAATACAAAAACAGTAACAATCCGCATATTAATAATATGCGAACATCTGACCATCTTATTTTATTCAACAACTTTTTCACCTACTAATAGTGCTATTTTATTCTAATCCTCTTTTTATATCTTCAACCATTTCACCTAAATCTCCAGCGCCAATTGTCAATATCAATTCAGCACCTGAATTCTTTAAATATGGTAGTAATTCATCTTTCTGTAGCAATACTTTCTCATTAGACGTGACTAGGTCTAACAATGCAGAAGAAGTTACTCCTTCAATAGGTAATTCTCTAGCAGGATAAATATCCAAAAGCACAACATGATCAAAACTAGATAATGATGCTGCAAACTCACTCATAAAATCTCTTGTACGACTGTATAAGTGTGGTTGGAACACAGCTATTATTTTCTTATCTCCATACAACTCATGTACAGCTTGACTTACTGCAGCTATCTCTGTAGGGTGATGAGCATAATCATCTATATAAATAAGATCATCTCTTCGAACTTTATATGAAAAACGTCTTCTAACTCCTTGGAAACTTGCCAATCCCTCGACTAATACTAATGGATTTACACCATATGTATAAGCCATTGCAAAAGCTACTAAAGCATTTGATAAATTATGTCTTCCTGGTAAACCAAAGCGAACATCATTAATTCTCTCATTAGGTGTTATAATATCAAAAACATACCATCCATTATCAATGCGTATATTCTCTATCTTATAACTGCAATCTTCTCCAAAGCCAACCTTAATACCATCTAAATCTACGTTCTCCGTTTTAAAGAATTTAGATTTATCTTCTACTTTATCAGCAAAGTCTTGGAATGCCACTAACATCTCTTCTGCTGTTCCAAATATATCTAAGTGGTCTGCCTCTGTAGAAGTTATACAAGCCGTATTAGGATATAACCTTAAAAAAGAACGATCAAACTCATCTGCCTCTACTACTGTAACAGTTGTACCACTACCTATTAAGTTAGTTTGGTAATTCTCTACTACACCTCCAACAAATGCTGTTACATCCACTTTCGCTTGATATAACAGATGTCCTAAAATACTTGTAGTTGTTGTCTTACCATGAGTACCAGCTACTGCAAAACAGTATGTATCCTTAGTAATCAACCCTAATACTTCAGAACGCTTGCGGATATCAAATCCATTTTCAATAAAATAATTCCATTCTGAGTGTGCTTTAGGTATCGCAGGAGTTACTACTACTAATGTACTCTCTTTATCTCTATATACATCACCCACTAAGTCTAGATTATCTTCAAAATGAATATCTATTCCCGCTTCTTTTAATTCATCTGTAAGCTGTGTAGGTGTTTTATCATACCCAGCTACATTTTTACCTATAAACTTAAAATAACGAGCTAAGGCACTCATACCGATACCTCCAATACCTATAAAAAATACGCTCTTTATCTTACTTAATTCCATAATTAATTCTTCATTATTGCTTCTACTTGATTTACAATATCACTTGTCGCATTAGGCAAGGCTAAACTTAAAAACTTAGCACCTAATTCTCTCTGTAAATCACTATTTTCAACTAACGCATTAAACGTTGGTAAAAATTTCTCTTCTAATTCCATTTCTTTAAGCAATATTGCTCCACCTTCTTTTACAATGCTCATCGCATTTTTTGTCTGATGATCCTCAGCCACATTTGGCGAAGGAATAAATATCACAGGCTTACCTACTAATGCTAATTCAGATATAGAAGAAGCTCCTGCACGAGATATAACATAATCTGCTGCTCCATAAGCCAAGTTCATCTTCTCAACAAAAGCAGTTACTATAACGTCTTCAGAATTATATTTCTTATACTCTTCATAGTACAACTTACCACATTGCCAAATGATTTGTATATTCTTATTTCTCAGTTCTTCTATGTTCTTCTCAATTAATTGATTTATTCTACGAGCACCTAAACTTCCTCCTAGTACTAAAAGAATTGGTCGATCACTATCTAATCCAAATACTTCTATTCCTTCTTCTCTATTAGCTCCAACGTTCAATAAATCATTTCTTACTGGGTTACCAGTTTTGACAATTTTCTCCTTTGGAAAAAATCTTTCCAAATTGTCATAAGCAACACATACTCTATTCGCCTTTTTCCCTAATAACTTATTAGTTATTCCTGGAAAAGAATTTTGTTCTTGTATTAATGTAGGTATGCTCATACTTGCTGCTACCTTGACAACAGCTCCACTAGCAAACCCACCAGTTCCAATAACCACATCAGGTTTAAACTGTTTAATTATTTTTTTTGATTTCCATAAACTACTTATAAGCTTAAATGGAAACGCTAAATTATCAATAGTCAATTTCCTTTGGATACCTGATATCCATAAACCCTCTATTTTATAACCTGCTTGTGGCACCTTCTGCATTTCCATCTTATCCTCTGCTCCTACGAACAGAATTTCCGCATCTGCATATCTTGCTTTAATTTCATTAGCGATAGCGATAGCTGGATAAATATGTCCTCCTGTACCTCCTCCACTTAATATAACTCTCGGTGCACGTTTCATTTATGTAATTCTTTATTCTAATTAGCTAATCCTTGTTCTTGTCTAATTTCATTTATCCTCTTTAGTTCCTCCTGCATTCGTTCTTCTTCCTCTAATCTTTCCATCTCTTGTTTTTGTATTTCTTGTTCTTTCTTAGTCACACTTAATATAACTCCTAAAGAAACACAAGTCATCCAAATAGAGGTTCCTCCACTACTAATCAAAGGCAAGGTCTGTCCTGTAGTTGGCAATAGTGATACAGCCACTCCCATATTAATCAAAGCCTGGGATATAAAATAAATCCCTAATCCTATCACTAGTAATTTCCCAAACAATGTTGGTGCCTTATGAGCTGCAATCAAGAATCTAAAGAACAAATACAAATACAAAAACAGTATTGTCAAGCCTCCTAATAATCCATACTCTTCAACAATAATAGCGTAGATAAAATCCGAAGATGACTGTGGCAAAAAGTTCTTCTGAATACTCTTACCAGGTCCCTTACCAAACAAGCCACCAGATGCTATCGCAATCTTAGCATTATCAACTTGATATAAATCCTTACCACCTTCATCTGCATTGGCAAAACGATCTATACGACTAATCCAAGTATCTACACGATTAGGCATAGTACCTTCTGGTAAAGTTTTAGCAGCTAAGACAAACAAAGCAACAAATGCAATACCAGCAAACCCTATAGCTAAAAGATACTTCCAGGGATACTTCCCTATAAATGCTAAACCAACAACCATCAAGAAAATAATCGCTGCAGTAGAGAAGTTAGCTGGTAAAATAAGTCCTACAACTATCACTACAGGCAACCACAACTCCAACGCTGATGGCCAAAACTCCACTTTCTTATCTTGTATACTAACGAGATACTGTGCTACATAAGCTAACAAAACAATAGCTGCAATAGCCGATGGCTGTATTTGCACAAAGCCAATATCTAACCATCTACTTGCATTAGCCCCTCCAATCGTTTTCCCTTGTATTAGAGTAAAAAACAACAGAACGATAGCTACAGGCATCATTAATATAGCTATTGATCGAAAATATCTATACTCAAGTCTATGAACTAAATACAATAGTGTAAAACCAACAGATAAATGAAAAAAATGCTTAAACAGATAAGAGAAGGTAGATTTACCTGTTCCTACAGTATACACCAAGTTAGTACTTGCACTATAAACAGGTACAAACGAAAATAAGGCCAGCAAAAAAATCACTGTCCATATATGTTTGTCTCCATATAAATGTGCTACTAACTTTTTCATTTTATCTATAGATTATTCACTTCAGCTTTAAACTGATGTCCTCTATCTTCATAATTTTTAAACAAATCAAAACTTGCACAAGCTGGTGATAACAATACTGTATCTCCACTCTCTGCTAAGCGTTGAGCCATTTTAACAGCATCAGCCATACTCTGCACTTCGATTAATGTATCTACCACAGATTCGTAAGCTGCTTTTATCTTAGAATTATCAACTCCTAAACAAACAATGCTCTTAACTTTCTCTCGAACCAAAGGCATTAATTCATCATAATCGTTTCCTTTATCTACACCTCCTACTATCCATACTGTTGGAGTCTTCATACTCTCTAATGCAAAAAAAGTAGCATTGACATTAGTCGCTTTAGAATCGTTGATATACTGAACATTCTCCACCTTCATTACTTTCTCTAAACGGTGTTCAGCTCCTTGAAAATCAGATAAACTTTCACGAATACTTTGCTTTCTAATTCTCTTTAACTGCGCTACAGCAGTTGCAGCCATAGCATTCTTAACATTGTGCTTTCCTTCTATCCCAAGCTCACTTATAGGCAATACAACAGTTTCTTTATCCATCGCTACTACAATATTTTGCCCTTCTAGATATGCTCCATATTCTAACTTTTTAGAAATTGAGAATGGAACTTTCTTAGCGGCAGTTTTATTATTAGTTAACCAACGTTGAATCTCGACATCATCATAATCATAGATTAGATAATCATCTTTTGTCTGATTCATTGTAATTCTAAACTTAGCATTGATATAATTCTCATATTTATAATCATATCTATCCAAGTGATCTGGGCTAATATTAGTAATAACAGCAATATGAGGTCTATACTTGCGTATGCCATCTAATTGAAAACTACTCAATTCTAAAACATAACACTTCTCTGGGTTAACAGCTACCTGTTTAGCATAGCTTTCCCCTATATTCCCTCCTATTCCGACATTTAACCCTCCTTTACTTAGTAAGTGATAAGTCAACATCGTTGTTGTTGTTTTTCCATTACTACCAGTTATAGCAACAGATGGCTCTGTATTAAAAGTATAAGCAAACTCTATTTCTGATATCACATCAATATCATTAGCCAATATCTTTTGTATTATAGCTACTTTGTCTGGTATACCAGGACTTTTCACCACTATATTTCCACTTAATATTTCTGATTCTGTGTGTTTACCCTCTTCCCAACGTATGTCAAATTCATTCAAGATAGCCTTATACTTGTCGCTAATCATTCCAAAATCTGATACGAATACTTCATAACCTTTAGCCTTTGCTAACACAGCAGTTCCTACACCACTCTCTCCTGCGCCTAATACAATCACTTTCATACTATCTAATTTTTAGAGAAACAATACAGAATATTCCTAATAGTATTCCTATAATCCAAAAACGAGTAACAATCTTACTCTCATGATATCCTTTCTTCTGAAAATGGTGATGAAGAGGAGACATTAAGAATATCCTTCTTCCTTCTCCAAATCTCTTTTTCGTGTATTTAAAATAAGCTACCTGCAATACCACAGATAGGTTCTCTGCTAAGAATATTCCACATAAAACTGGAATAATCAACTCTTTACGAACCGCGATAGCCAATACAGCGATAATACCCCCAATTGTCAAACTTCCCGTATCTCCCATAAATACCTGAGCAGGGTATGTATTATACCATAAGAACCCAATCAATGCTCCCATAAAGGAGGCTATAAACACCGTCATCTCTCCCGAATGAGGAATATACATTACATTCAAATACGTAGATAAAATCACGTTACCCGAAATAAACGCAAAAATTCCCAACACAAAAGTTGAGATTGCAGATGTCCCGGCGGCTAATCCATCGATACCATCTGTAAGGTTAGCTCCATTTGATACTGCTGTAACAATAAATATTACAATAGGTATAAATATCAGCCATGTATATTTTTCGGCTCCTTCACCCATCCAACTAATCAAAATAGAATAGTCGAACTCATTATCTTTTAAGAAAGGAATAGTCGTTGCTGTCGATTTTACATCATACTTACTAGCAACTTCTTCTACTAAAACGCGATTCGCAGGCATCTCTCTTACTGTAACACTTGGGCTAAAATAAAGAACTGAACCTACGATAAGCCCTAGACCTACTTGACCGATTACTTTAAATCTTCCTTTTAATCCTTCTTTATCTTTTCTCTTCATTTTTAGATAATCATCTAAAAACCCGATAGCTCCCATCCACACTGTAGTTAATAACAATAATAACACATATGTATTATCAAGTTTAGCAAACAACAATACTGGAATTAACGTAGCTACGATAATAATAATACCTCCCATTGTAGGTGTTCCTGCTTTCTCCTTTTGCCCTTCTAATCCAAGCTCACGAACAGTTTCACCAATCTGCATTTTATGTAAAAACTTAATAATTTTCTTACCATAGATGATTGATATCAACAATGAGAAAATCATTGCCATACCAGAACGGAACGTGATGTAGTGAAACATTCCCGCTCCTGGAATTTTGAAATATTCATCTAAGTATTCGAATAAATTATATAACATACTTTTAATCTCCCTTAATCTATTGTTCTAAAAATTCAGTTACAATCTCTAAATCATTAAAATGATTTCTTACACCTTTAATCTCTTGGTAAGTCTCATGTCCTTTACCAGCAATTAAAATAATGTCACCTGCTTCAGCTTGTTGACAAGCTAATTTGATAGCTTGTTTACGATCCTCTACTACTACAGTCTTCATCGTGTTCTGAGGCTCTACCCCTCTTTCCATTTCCTCTAAAATCACATTAGGATCTTCGAATCTAGGATTATCAGACGTAAATATTACTTTATTACTTAATTCTGATGCTATCTGAGCCATTTCAGGTCTCTTTGTTTTATCTCTATTCCCTCCACACCCTACTACTGTTATCAATTTCTCATTGAAAGTTCGAATAGAATTTATTGTATCGATTACATTTTTTAATGCATCAGGTGTATGTGCATAGTCTACAATAGCAGTGACTTTTTTAGAAGAAACCACATATTGAAATCTTCCTGCTACACTTGTTAACTTACTAACCTCCAAAAGAGCTTGTTCTTCATCTACTCCTAATTGTACTGCTGCGCCATAAACAGCTAATAAATTTGAAGCATTAAAAGCACCTATTAATTGTACCCAGATTTCACGTTGATTAATTTTCATCAACATCCCTGAGAACTGACTCTCTAATACTTCACCTTTAAAATCTGCTACATTCTTTAATGCATAGGTCTTAATTAAAGCTTTTGTATTTTGAGTCATTATCAATCCATTCTTGTCATCAGCATTAGTCACAGCAAACGCTTTGTTTCCTAATTGATCAAAGAACATCTTTTTTGCATTTCTATATTCAGCAAATGTCTTGTGATAATCTAGGTGATCATGAGTTAAGTTCGTAAATATACCCCCATCAAACTCTAAACTATGTGTACGCATCTGAACAATACCATGCGAGCTCACTTCCATAAAGCAATACTCACAACCTGCTTCAACCATCTCATTTAAATAATGATTAATAGTCAATGAGTCTGGCGTTGTATGTGTAGCATTATATGCTATATCTCCTACCTTAATAATAACTGTAGATAATAGACCTGCTTCATAACCTAAATTTCTAAACATTGTATATAACAATGTTGCTATAGTTGTCTTACCATTAGTACCTGTTACACCTACTAATTTCAACTTAGATGAAGGGTTATCATAATAATTACTAGCTGCTATAGCTAATGCCTTATTACTGTCTTCTACCAATACATAAGTAACTCCCTTTACTAGCTCCTCTGGCATCTGTTCACAGATTACTGCTGTAGCTCCATCTTTAATAGCTTGACTAATATAATCATGGCCATTAACAACAGTACCTGGGATAGCTACGAATAGGGTATTCTCTGAAACCTCACGTGAATCAAATGCAATCTTGTCTATAGCTAGGTCTAAATCACCACCTACTACAGATATCATTTTTGCTGATTGTAATAATTCGTTTAACTTTTTCACGATAGTTCTAATACTACTTTTTGATTTCTAATTATTTTCTGACCCGCTATAATAGACTGAGTCTTTATTTTTCCAATTCCTTTAATTTCAACTTTCAAGCCTAAATTTTCTAATAATGGAACTGCATCCATTGCATACATTCCTCTTACATCAGGCATGATATCCACACTCTCATTTACTTTATCAGAGTATGTGTTATAACTAGCTCTTACATTAGATGGTACCGCATTTATATTGCTTAAGCTAGTAGTCGTAGGCACATCAGTATATATCTTCTGTGCGATACGTTTAAATACTGGACCAGACACATCTGCCCCATAATAACTCTTCGTTCTATCTGGTTTATGTATAATAACTATACACGAATATTTAGGATTATCTATAGGAAAGTATCCCGCAAATGAAGACGAATAATACATATCCTTTCCTTTGCCCTTTCCATAGTTCACCTGAGCCGTCCCTGTCTTACCTGCCATAGAAAAATTAGGAGAACTCAGCTTCTTCCCTGTTCCCTTCTTTACTACATTTGCAAGTACAGCTTGTACTTGATCGATAACTTCTGGTGACGCTATCTGAGGATTAATAACCTCTGGCTCAAACTTCACCACAGTCTTATTAAACTCTTTTACCTCTGATACGAACATTGGTTTTACCATCACACCATCATTAGCCACTGCATTATATAACATCAATGTATGTAAAGGTGTTATAGATACCCCGTATCCAAAAGCCATCCATGGCAATGCTAATCCACTCCATCCCTTCTTACCTGGTTTTGGCATGTATGGCACTCCACCTCCTTTAATAGGTATATCAACAGCTTTGTCTAATCCTAGTGAACTTAGATAATTAGTAAACTCACTTGGTTTATCTTTAAACCCTTCATTTACAGCTTGTGTTATAACTGTATTAGACGAAACCTCAATACCTCTAGCTAGTGAAATCTTACCATAGCCACCCCATTTAGAATCGCGAACTCTAGCATTGTAAAACTTCACAACCCCATCATTAGTATCGTAAATTCTAGCTGTATCACTTTTTTTCTTTTCTAGCAACGCCAATAACGATGCCAATTTAAATGTAGACCCAGGTTCATGTCTTTCTCCTACAGCATAATTAATAGTTTCATAATAATTACCACTTTCAGATCTACCTAAATTAGAAATAGCACGTATAGCTCCAGTTTGTACTTCCATTACTACTACACATCCATGATCTGCACTATAGTACTCCAACTGCTTTAAAAGAGCGTGGTGAGCGATATCTTGGATATACACATCTATAGTAGATACTACATCTTGCCCATCGATAGGTTCTATCTCATTCTCATCATTAATTGGTTTCCATTGATCCTTACCTAAACTTTGCATTTTACGTCGACCATCGATACCACTTAAATAAGAAGTAAACGCTCCTTCTATACCAACTCTACTATATGTATTATCCTCATTCTTTCTCTCATACCCTATGGTACGCTGAGCGATTTTCCCAATTGGATGTTGTCTAATTGTTTTTTGAAGAGAAATAATACCTCCTTTATAAGGACCTCTTTTAAACAGAGGAAAGCTTTTCACACGCACATACTGTGTGTAACTTAAGTCCCTTGCAATAAACACATATCGACTTCCATTCTTCCTTGCCTTTCTAAGCATATTTTCATAATAGCTAGAAGGCTTATTAAACATCACTCCTAAAGAATCAGACAATGGCTTTACATTATCATAAAAATCTTTCTCACTTGGAGCCAAACCATCAAAACGAATTTCAAAGACCGGAACAGAAGTTGCTAATAAACTCCCATCTGACGAATACACATTCCCTCTATTAGCAGGGATGTCCTCTATCTTTATTCTAGTTTTATCTTGTGCCTTTTCTCTTAACTCTTTTCCTTCTATCCCTTGGATTTGAACCAAACGATAAATTATCCCTCCAGCAAACAGTAAAACCACAGCAGAGATAAGATATATATTCACATAAATATTTTTATTATTTAGCGCCATAACTTATCCCAAAAACTTTCTTTTGTTACTTCTTCTGTTACTTTAATCTTTGTCGCTGGTATCTCTGATGGAAATATCCCATCTTCTTCCAAATTCTTGGTAATAGTAGATTCCATCTTTAACTCCATCAACTCTGATCGCGTATCCACAAATTCCGCTCGCAACATTTTAACTTCGTGAGTTAATTTTGCAATTTTGAATACCTTCGATTCATACGACTGTGTATTCCCAATTAACAACAAACTCAAAATGATAACATAAATAATAAATGCCCAAGTCTTTGCCGAGTTCTCATTTACGAGAATCTTAGCTTTAATTATATCTCCTGGACTACTTACTTTGTTTTTCATTTTTTCTCAGCTATTCTCAATTTTGCAGAACGTGCCCTGTTATTTACTGCTATTTCTTCATCAGTTGGCAATATTAACTTGCCAAGCTGCTTCATCGGAACTTCAAATCTTCCAAAGAAATCCTTTTCAGGTTCTCCTTCGAACATTCCATTCTTCATAAAACGTTTTACTAAACGATCTTCTAACGAATGGTATGAAATAATACTTAAGCGACCTTCTGGTTTTAATACCTCAAGACTCTGCATCAACATTTCCTTAAGCACATCCATCTCCTGATTTACCTCAATACGAATTGCTTGATAAATCTGAGCTAGTATCTTCGCACTCTTGTGAGCGGGTAAAAATCTAGCTAATACTATTTTTAATTCATCAGTATTCTTAATTGGTGCTTCAGCTCTAGCTTTTACAATTGTATTAGCGATAGAACCAGCATTCTTAAGCTCCCCATACATGTAGAACATATTTCTTAAGTCTGCCTCTTCATATTCATTTACCACATTAAATGCAGACACATCTCCAGACTGACTCATACGCATATCTAATTCACCATCAAAACGAGTAGAGAACCCTCTTTCAGGAACATCAAATTGATGTGATGACACACCCAAATCTCCTAAAACACCATCCACTTCCTTTACTCCATGAAAACGCAAATAGCGTTTTAGATATCTAAAATTCTGATTAATCAGTGTAAATCTAGGATCATCTATGGCATTAGCTAACGCATCCTCATCTTGATCAAAAGCAAACAACTTACCTTCACTCCCTAAACGACTAAGTATCTCACGAGAATGACCTCCTCCTCCAAATGTAACATCTACATAAACACCATTCGGATCAGTTATTAATCCATCAATACTTTCCGTTAACAAAACGGGTCTGTGATAACCATATTCTTCTTTACTCATCAAAACTTATATTACTCATTACATCCTGAGCCAACTCTCCAAAATCAAAATCATCTTCTTCAAGTGTTGCCTCATACATCTTCTTATCCCAAATTTCCATTATATTCACCTTTGACGAAAAGACAAGATCTTTGCTTATCTGTGCAAAATCAATCAAATCCTTAGCAATCAAAAGACGTCCAGCATCATCGATATCTACATTCTTCACACCAGCCATAAATCGACGAATAAAAGCATCATTCTTTTTATCAAAAGGATTCAACTTTCCTATTTTACTCATCATTTTCTCCCACTCTGCCATAGGCCATAACTCTAAACAGTGCTCAAAAACAGAACGTTTCAATACAAAACCATCAGCAATACCAGGCAACTGCTTCTTTAGAGAAGCAGGAACTAGCACCCTTCCTTTGGCGTCTATTTTGCATTCATATGTCCCGATTATTGCCATCTGTGTACACCTATAAATATAATCTTAGCAAATGTAGTCATTTTTTTACCACAATTTACCACTTTTTCCCACTTTGTTAATAAGTTTTGAGTATTCCCCCTAATTAATCAAGAAAATAGGGTAATCGACTGAATTATAGCCCTTAATTTTGAATTACAATTCGCATTTTCAACTAGAGTTTTTACTCAAAAAAACACATTTATCAACCGAAATAAAATGTCAAAAACACCTAACAAAAACACACAGCAATAAATTAATTACAACCTTAGCATTAAATTATTAGTTCTTTTAGAATATTTCTCATAGATAAAAGCGTATATTTGTGGGAATTTAAAAATCGCATTTAGAAACTACATGGAGCGAACTTTAAAAGAAGATGGTAAATTCCGTTTTATAGAAATTGGCGAAGGTACACCGATCGTCATTTTACACGGATTAATGGGAGGTCTGAGCAATTTTGATGGTGTTACAAATTTTTTCCCAAAAGAAGGTTACAAAGTAGTTCTTCCAGAACTTCCTCTTTACACTAACAGTATTTTAAAAACGAATGTAAAGGCTTTCGCAAAATTTGTAAAAGATTTTATCGACAAAAGAGGTTATAACAAAGTTATTCTACTAGGAAATTCTCTTGGTGGGCATATCGCCTTATACTTTGCTAAGATGTATCCTGAATATCTTCAGGCTATGATATTAACTGGTAGCTCTGGTCTATACGAAAGTGCGATGGGAGACAGTTATCCTAAGCGAGGTGACTACGAGTACATCAAGAAAAAAGCTCAAGATGTATTTTACAATCCTGATATAGCAACTAAAGAACTTATAGACGAAGTATTCGCTACTGTAAATGATCGTATGAAAGTAATCAAAACAATTACTATTGCCAAAAGTGCGATACGACACAACATGTCTAAAGATTTGCCAAAAATAAAAGTACCAACATGTTTAATCTGGGGAAGAAACGACAAAGTAACTCCTCCTGAAGTAGCTGTTGAATTTGACGAATTATTACCTGATTCAGATCTATATTGGATCGATGAGTGCGGGCATGCTGCTATGATGGAGCACCCAGACCAGTTCAACGAATTATTAAACGCTTGGTTCATCAAGAGAAATATTAAATAAAATGAAAATAAATACAGCTGAATTTGTTGTTAGTAACTCTGATGCAAAGAAGTGTCCTAATGAGCCTATCCCTGAATATGCATTCATCGGTAGATCTAACGTAGGTAAATCCTCTTTGATTAATATGCTTACTAATCAAAAATACTTAGCAAAGACTTCTTCTAGACCAGGAAAAACACAACTAATCAACCACTTTAAAATTAATTCTAATTGGTACTTAGTCGATTTACCAGGTTATGGATATGCTAAAGTATCTAAGAAAACTAAAGCTGTATTCCAAAAGTTTATCACTGACTACTTCGAGAACAGACAACAATTAGTAAGCGCATTCGTACTAGTTGATATCAGACACGAAGCTCAGAAGATCGACTTAGAGTTCATGCAATACCTAGGAGAAACAGAAGTTCCATTCTCTATAATCTTTACTAAAGCTGATAAAGTAGGTAAACAAAAAGTACACGGATTAATAGCTGACTACAGAAAAAAGATGCTAGCTAATAACTGGGAAGAGATGCCTCCATGCTTCATCACTTCTTCTGAAGACAAAACAGGAAGAGACGAAGTACTAGATTACATCGAAGAAATAAACGTTGAAATGTTTAAAAATCAAAACTTCATATAATAAAAGACTGCCAATGTGCAGTCTTTTTTGTTACAACTCCTCATTGCTGTAGTACACTATCCTTTTATTAGACACCACAAAACAACAACATCTATCCTTTATAAAAAAATAACTGTTCAGTCTTTAAACAGCTCTGTTCACGAAAGCCGATAAAAAAAGGCTTATCTAATAAAAGACAAGCCTTAAACATCTTTATAACAAAGTGACAATCTACATCACCACTATATATAATAATCATTAACTGTAATAATACCAGATCTAATAGCATATCTAGTAGCGTCATAGACATTACTCACACCTAACTTCTTAAAGATGTTTTTACGGTGCGTAATGACAGTATGAGTACTAATACTGCGCTCTGCAGCAATCTCCTTAGTCATCTTACCAGATGCAATCTCTTTCAGTATCTCACGCTCCGCATTAGTCAATATCTGCTCTACCTTTAGGATGCTATCTTGATGTTCTTCCAGTTTCTTCTTAATCCAAGGAGCTAGATAAGTCTCTTTTAAAATAGTCTTAGAGATACCTTCTTTTATATGTTCAAGTTTATCATTTTGAAACACGATATTAAAAGAAGAAATACGATTAGACAAGAACTGCTTAAGCCACTGTTCATTTAACTCACTAAAGAATAAAAGCCATTGTGATTTTAAGTTCTGCTCTCTCAACATTAGTAATAAATCACTTTGTTTCTCTAAACACTGACTAAACGGATCTACTATAATCACAGCATTAGGATCCTTAGCTAAATAACTCTTAAGGTCTGCTAGATTATCTAACTCTAGCACATTTATATCCCCTTGATAAACCTCTCTTATCAAAGCTTTCAATGCATAACGAGTAATCTCTTGACTTTCTACTATTCCTATATTTAACATCCTAATATTTATAATTGTATTACTTTATTCTCAATAAAACAAAGCTTCTATATCCATGTCTCTAAATACAAAAATACAGAACTTTCACCATTTATTACAACACTCTTTCTACTTAGATAAAGCGATATTTATAAAACAAGAAGGAGCTTCCAACAAACATTGAAAACTCCTTCTTTCGCTAACTAATTCTTTTATTCTATTTTAAACTCTTTTACAAATGAGGGTTTTCATTTATTTCAGAATCTGTAATACGATATAAATAGTACTTACTATTAGGTACAAATGCCGTTTTATCAGGGAAGTTTAACACATTATGCCCATTTGCTACAAGGTTCACTGTAACATTCTTAACTACTCCAGCATTATCTATTGTTTCGTATGTAAATGGCACTGTCATTCCTGTAGGTATAGCTTTACGCTCAACTGCCTTTTGGTTTCTAACAATATCAACAAGAGCAAATCCTTCTCCAAACAACTCTTTACGACGCTCTACATAAATTGCCTCTAAAAGATCTTTTCCTGCTAATCCACTTACAACTTTAGCACCACGTGCAGTTTTTAATTGGTTTAACTTATTTATAGCGTCACCATCTCCTAATTGTGCTTTAGCCTCAGCATTAATCAAATATATTTCTGAAGTACGCATTAATACGATATCAGCTATTTGTCCAGCTTTAAACTTAAACTTAGCATATCGCATATAAGCAGCATCTTTTTCTTTTGGTGCTACATTAGATGGATTTGGCGCCCAATAAATCATACTCTTTCTATAATCTCCATCGTCAAACAAATCTTTAAAATATGGATCTGCATTGAAACTATAGTAATAACTATCAGGAGATGTAGTATCTAAGTAATGGAATTGATAAGAAGCACCACTCTGTTCTGGAGTTTGTAAATGCCCCCAAATCCACTCTACGTTACTAGCATCATTAAATCCTGCTTTATAATCACTCTCACTCATTAATCGATCATTATTAGCTAATGCTAAATCAGAATATTTCTTAGCTTGTTCCCAATTACGCGCATATAAATGGACGCGAGATAACAAACCTAACACAACCTGTTGGTCTATTCTAAACTTATCAGATCCTCTTTTATACGAATCAAGATTAGGAATTAAGTTATAAGCCTCTTCTAAATCTTTAATAGACTGATTGTACAATTCTCTAACAGTCGCTAAAGGATTTGGAGTTGTAGTAGCTGTTGACGGGGTCAAATAAATTGGAGCCGTTTTTGCTTCTGGATCAAGATCTATTGCAAACGAGTAGCTAGAAGCTAAATGTAGATACATAAATCCCCTTAAAGCTAACGCTTGACCTTTTATACGTTTCTTATCCGCAACAGGCCCTTCTGAACCGTCAATTCTAGTAATAATATTATTCATATTATCAATGACTTTATAAGTCATTATCCAGCTCAAACTATTAGTTCCTCCTTTACCATAAATAGCAGAGAATCTATAGTGATTAATAAAGCCGTAATTACCATTTAGTACAGCATCATTCCCCATAGCATCACTAGCTCTTAAAAATGACCCATATCCTGGATTCGCATAACTATTAAAAGTTTCCATTAAGTACACCCACGTTCCGTTCCATACTTTTTCACTTCCAGCAGTTGTCTTGAATACTTTCGCATCCTCTAAAGCCGTCGTCGGAGACGTGTCTAAATCACATGACACAAGCGTTCCAGACATTAATACAGCTCCTAAAATATATTTTATAAATCTACGTTTCATAATTTCTTAGTTTTTTAAAGTTTCACGTTCAACCCGAAAGAAATTACTTTCATAGCTGGGTATCTGTAATAAGTTGTTCCATCAAATGTTTGCTCTGGATCCATACCTTGCTCTTTTGTCCAAGTAAACAAGTTCTCTGCTTGGAAAAACACACTAGCTGAACCTAATTTGATTTTTCTCAACCATTCTTTAGGAAGATTATATGTCAATGTTAAGTTCTTAAGTTTTAAGAACGAACGATCTACTAAGAATCTATCAGACTGACTAGTCCATGAACTTCCAGGGCTAGTCGTTAATCTAGCGATATCAGTATCTGTATTTTCAGGTGTCCATCTTCCCATCATATCAGCACTCCACGTATTACCATTTCCTGCTTGTCTATATAAACTAGTTTTATCTCCATTATAAATCTTACCTCCTATAGTATAAGAGAAGTTAGCAGACAATGTCCAGTCTTTATAAGTCACCTCAGTTAAGAATCCTCCCGTTACATCTGGCAAAGAGTTTCCTTTATACACTTTATCTTTACTTGTTAAAGAAGAGTAATCTTCTGTAACTGTTTTACTTCCATCTGCATTCTGCACATACCATTGTCCATTTCCGTTTTCTGGATTAACACCAGCCCATTCAACTAAATAAAAATCATAAACTGACCCATACTGAACCCACTTCTTAGTACCATTCCACATTTCATCTGATGGCAATGAAGTAATCTTGTTTTTATAAGTAGTCAAGTTAGCTCCTAAATGGATCTTCCAATCTTCAGTAACTAAAGGATATCCATCTACAGTAAATTCCCATCCGTAGTTTTTAACTCCTCCTATGTTAGTCTGTAAAGAAGTAAATCCTAATGAAGGTGCTAATTGTCTAGAGAACAATAAATCTTTTGATCTACGCTCAAAATACTCAATTGTACCATTCAATCTGTTATTAAACAATCCGAAGTCAAAACCTATATTTAAGTTCAAGTTAGTTTCCCAAGATAATTCTGGTGTAGCTAATCTTGAAGTAACAAGTCCTGGATTACCGTTATAATTCTTAATATCATATAATGCTTGGTAAGCATATAGGTTACCAATATTATCATTCCCTTGAGCACCATAACTAGCTTTAACTAATAAGTTAGATAACCACTTGTCACGGAATTTAGTCATAAACTCTTCATCTACTAATCTCCACGAAGCACCTACTGACCAGAAATCTCCCCATCTGTTATCAGGGTGAAAACGCGAAGATCCATCTCTACGGTATGATGCTGATAAGAAGTATTTTTTATCGTATGAGTAGTTTGCACTACCAAAGAAACTCAACATTCTATACTCATCAGAGTTTCCATAGAAAGATACTAAACGAGATGCAGCATCTGGTTCTTCAAAACCAACAGTAATAATTTGCTGACGTACACCTCCAAAGTTAGAATAATCATTTTGAAAATACTCTTGTCCTGCCATTAATCCAAGAGAATGTTTATCACCAAACTCTAAATCATAGTTTAACACGTTATTAAACGTAAGTGCTACTCTTCTTCCATTACTTTTAGATACTGACCCACCTGTAGCTGCCCCTGGCCCAACTTCTGGATTAGTAACATTGTGACTATTCACACTGCTATAATCAACGTTTAAAGATGTTTTAAACTTTAAATTATCTAAAAGTTTTGCTTGCGCATATGTTCTAAATGTAGCAACATCTCTTTTTACCTGTGCTTTATCCAGAGGCATAGTTGCTGCTAAATTATATTTAGCATATGAAGTTGTTCTATATAGACCAAAGTCATAAATTCTCTCTCCTGTCTCAGGGTCTCTTAAATATTCTCCTGTAGTTAAGTTTCTTTCATATACTGGATAGAATGAAGGTAAACCTCTTGCAAATCCAATTACGTTAGAGATAGCACTATCATCTTGTTTTGGTGCATCTTGAATAGAGTGAGAAGCAGAAACGTTCATTCCTAACTCTAACCAATCTTTAGCATCTACAACGATGTTAGAACGCAAATTAAATCTCTTGAATCCAGATTCAATCACATACCCTTGATCATTTAGAAACCCTCCAGAAACATAGTATCTAGATTTATCTCCACCACCACTAACACGTAAATTAATATCTGTAAATCTAGCATTCTGGCTTAATGCATCATTCCAGTCATCATTCCATAAAGGTGTTAACCCTGCTCTTAATTTCCCATCAGTACCTACTGGATTAGGATTATTAAGCCCATAAGGATTGATACCTATAGAGTTTACTAATTGATTAGTCGCTTCTAATGCTGCATCAGCTGCATTCATCTTTCTACTATCCATATATCCGTTGCGCAGTGCTTCCCACTGTAACTCCATATATTGATTAGTACTTAACTGTTTATAGTCACTACGCGCACGAGAAGAAAAACCGTGCTTAGCAGAGATTTCTATCTGTGGAGCCTCACCTTTTCTACCTTTTTTAGTAGTAATCATCACTACTCCATTAGCAGCACGTGATCCATATAATGTAGCAGCTGTAGCATCTTTAAGTACTGTAATAGACTCAATATCTGAAGCAGCTATAGCATTCAGACCACCTTCATAAGGCACACCATCTACCACGAATAATGGATTACTACTAGCATTAATAGATCCTACTCCTCTAATACGGATAGTAGCCTCTGATCCAGGCTGTCCACTAGCTGAGAAAGACTGTAGACCTGCTACTGTACCCTCTAAAGCTTTAGTTACGTTACTCACCTGAGCATTTTCTATTGCTTTAGCCTGTACTACTCCTACAGATCCAGTATAAGTCTTTTTATTAGCAGTACCATAAGGTACAGTGATAACTACTTCACCTAACTCATTCGACTCATCATTAAGCTTGACATTGATTAGGCTCTGCCCTTTATATGTAATATTTTGTGTTTGATACCCTATAAATGAGAAGACTAGCACTTGACCATCTTTTACTTTAATGGAATACTGTCCATCTAAGTCTGTCATTGTACCTTCGTTACTCCCCTGAATCAAAACACTAACCCCTGGTAGTGTTCCGTTAGCATCAGTAACATTTCCTGTTACGAGCTTTTCTTGTGCATGTAGGGTAAGGAATCCTACAAACACAAACAAGATTGTGTAAATTTTTTGCATAAAAGTTTTGTTAAATAAAAGACAAAAGTCTTATTTTGGTTTTTTGATTTGTCTGAAATATATAAAAATAAAAGACATAAAGTGACATATCGTACTATAAATACGAAATTTTAACAAAATAAGATCTAAATGAGAATAAAAAATAATGTTAAAACACTATATACAGCAACACATGCACATTATAGAAAATGTACTAGAAGAAATTGAATCAGTAAGTCTAAAATTACGAGCGTTAAGTTCTCGCTTTTGTTCAATTGATTGCATAATATTTGGGTTTTTATAATTTTCTCTTTTCAGTGAAAATAAAGTAGAGGTAAGTCTAATGTGAATATTTCTTTACAAAACAAACAATAATTATACACAACAGATTTAGATATAAATACCTCTACTTTTGTGTTACAAATGTATAAGTACCCAACCTTTTCTGAAATACCATATATATGGTATATTTAAACTTCTGTTAAGGCTAGAATACAACCTTCACTATTCAAATAATTAGTTTATAGCGTATTTAATATAGCTAAAACTGTTGCCCTACTACAATACCTGTTGACGTAAAAGCTTAATAACAGCAGCTTGACTCTGATATAACTCCGCTAAAACATCTAAAAGAACGGAGTGACTACAGACTTATAGCGGACTTACAACGGACTCATCTGCGACCAAACAAAAAAGGATCCCCAATGATGGAGATCCTTAACAATATTAATTAGAAAACTAAATTACTTTACGTGTAAAATGAAATAGTTTTTCTTTCCTTTTTGTAGTAATACGAATTGATCATTAATCAAATCGTTAGAAGAGATTACATAGTCTTCTGTTACTTTCTCTCTATTTACAGAGATAGAGTTAGCTTGTAACGAGCGACGAGCATCTCCATTAGATGAAGCTAAATCTGAATTAGCTGCTAATGCATCTACGATAGTTAAACCTGCTTCGATATCAGCCTTAGCTACTTCTGACTGTCCTACTCCATCAAATACTTCTAAGAATGTCTTCTCATCTAATTGTTTTAAATCTTCTGTAGAAGAATTTCCGAATAAGATATTAGAAGCTTTGATAGCATTGTCTAATTGTTCTTGGCCGTGAACCATAGTAGTCACCTCTTCTGCTAAACGACGCTGTAATACACGTAAATGTGGTGCCTCAGCATGCTCTTTAATTAATGCTTCGATATCCTCTCTAGAAATAAAAGTAAAGATCTTAATATATCTTTCTGCATCAGCATCAGCCACGTTTAACCAGTATTGGTAGAATTTATATGGAGAAGTGTACTCCGCAGACAACCAAATATTACCGCCTTCTGATTTACCAAATTTAGTACCATCAGCTTTAGTAATCAATGGACAAGTAAGTGCATAAGCTTTCTCACTGATCGTTCTACGAATTAATTCTGTACCTGTAGTAATGTTACCCCATTGGTCAGAACCTCCCATTTGTAATGTAATATTATTCTCTTTGTATAAATGCAAGAAGTCATACCCTTGCATTAATTGATAACAGAATTCTGTAAATGACATTCCATCTTGGAACTCTCCATTTAGACGTTTCTTTACAGAGTCTTTTGCCATCATATAGTTAACTGTGATATGCTTACCTACTGTACGAATAAACTCTAAAAAAGAGAAATCTTTCATCCAGTCATAGTTATTCACTAACACAGCAGCATTCTCAGCACCTGAATTAAAATCTAAGAAACGACTTAACTGTTCTTTGATTGCGTTTTGATTATGACGTAAAGCCTCTTCATCTAATAAATTTCTCTCATTAGACTTACCTGATGGGTCACCTACCATACCAGTAGCTCCACCTACAAGAGCGTAAGGCTTATGTCCAGCTAATTGAAAGTGTTTCAATAGCATTACTCCTACTAAATGTCCAATATGCAATGAATCGGCTGTTGGGTCAATTCCCACATACGCAGCACGCATTTGCTCCAACAAATGTTCTTCAGTGCCTGGCATTACGTCGTGGAGCATTCCTCTCCAAGTCACTTCTTCAATAAAATTCTTCATTTAAATAAATTTTACACAAAGATAGCCCAAAACCTTAGCTTATGGAATAAAAATTCTCAAACACTGCATTTTTATTCGTTTTCTACATTTATCCTTCAAGAACTAATAATAGGGGCGTTAGTTTTCAACTTTATTTCATAATTTTTCACTATGTAAAACATATAACTTACTTTTGTCTAAATATGATACTAGTTACAGGAGGTACAGGCTTAGTAGGAGCGCATTTATTATTACATCTTCTTCAGTCAGAAGATGCAATACGTGCTATATACAGAAATGAAGAAAGTATTAAAAAAACAAAGGCTTTCTTTGCTTTAAATAATCAAGCGAAATTATTCTTAAAAATAGAATGGGTAAAAGCTGACTTAATTGATGTACCTGCATTAGAAGTAGCATTTAAAGATGTAGATTATGTTTACCACTGTGCTGCACTAGTTTCGTTTGAACCTAAAGACGAGAAACAACTACGCAAAACCAATATAGAAGGTACTGCGAATATCGTCAATCTATCTATTGCCTTTAACATAAAGAAACTCTGCTATGTTAGTTCTATAGCTGCTCTAGGTGAAACTCTAGCTAAAGATAAAGTCATCACTGAAACAACAGATTGGAATCCAGAACTATATCACGGGGACTATGCTATCACAAAGTATGGTGCTGAAATGGAGGTATGGAGAGGTACTCAAGAAGGATTAGATGTTATCATCGTCAATCCAGGTATTATATTCGGTAGAGGTTTTGGCTATGAAGGTAGTGGAGCTTTCTTTCAGAAAGTAAAAAAAGACTTTCCTTTTTATACAAAAGGTATTGCTGGTATAGTAGGTGTAAATGATGTGGTGAATGCTATGTATATGCTTATGAATAGTGAAGTTAAAAATGAGAGATTTGCACTAGTATCTGACAACATCTCATACCAAGAGCTAATCAACTATATCGCTGACCTTATGGGTAAGAAACATCCTAGTATAAAAGTATCACGTACCTCTAGTGTATTAGCTTGGAAGTTAGATAACCTTGTCTCTCTAATAACTAGAAAAAAAAGAAGCTTCACACGATCTCTCGCGCAAGCTTCTCATTCTAAATATATCTATGATTGTTCGAAAATAAAGAATACTATTTCTTTTGAATTTGAACACTATCAATCTTTTCTGCCTCTAATTGCGGAAGAGCATCTTCGATAGCCTTCTGATCTTCTTTATTAGCTTCAAACTTGTTATAAAGAGAATCAGCTACTACTTTAGCTGCTTCTAGACGAGCTAGAATATTGTTTTGCATCTTATTATATACACCATCTCCTAACTCTACATAATACCTATTATTAGAGACAAAAGTAAGACTGTCGATGTCATACTTCTTATATATAGCACTAACATTAATCTTCTTTAGAGTATCTTCTCTACTATAAGCACTTACACTCTCTATAGAGTATAATACAGCCATATCGTATAAGATATCTTCCATTTTCTTTTGTTCTATAAAAGGAGTTGGTTTAGTAGTACTATTCTTACACGACATAAGAATAAGAACCGTTAATATAACTAAGAATCTATTCATTTTATTTTTAGGTTTTATCTTACAAACAATAATCGTTGTCCTTGATGTTGTTCATTTACCTTATCATTTTCATAAGCAAGGAAACCGTTGACAAAAGTATGAGTTATTTTTGAACTAAACTCTTGCCCTTCGAATGGTGACCATCCGCATTTATACAACACATTCTCTTTGCTTACCTCCCATTTATAGTCAGTATCAATAATAGCAATATCTGCGTGATAACCTTCCTTAACATATCCTCTCTTCTCCACTTGGAATAAGATAGCTGGATTATGAGCAGTTTTTTCAACAATCTTCTCTACACTAATCTTACCTTGTTTAGATGCTTCGAATAGAGATACTAATGCATGCTGTACTAATGGCCCTCCTGATGGAGCAGACATATAAGCTTTACTCTTCTCTTCTAGTGTATGAGGAGCATGATCAGTTGCAATAACATCTATTCTATCATCTAATAATGCTTTCCACAACCCATCTCTATCAGCTTCAGTCTTAACTGCAGGGTTCCATTTAATGAAGTTCCCTTTAGTGTCATAGTCTTTATCAGTAAACCAAAGGTGGTGTACACATACCTCTGCTGTAATCTTCTTATCTTTTAATGGAATATCATTTCTAAACAACTCTGTTTCTTTAGCGGTAGAAACATGGAACACATGTAATCTAGCCCCTGTTTTCTTAGCTAATTCAATAGCCTTAGATGATGAGATATAGCACGCTTCTTCACTTCTGATAATTGGGTGATACTTAACTGGTATATCCTCTCCAAACTCTTCTTTATACTTAGCTAGATTAGCTTTGATTGTACCTTCATCCTCTGCGTGTACAGCAATTAGAAGCGAAGTACTTGAAAATATCTTCTCTAACACATCCTGTCTATCCACAAGCATATTTCCTGTAGACGATCCTAAAAACAATTTAATACCTGCTACATTACGAGGATTCGTTTTTAATAACTCTTCTAAATTGTCATTTGTACCTCCCATCATAAATGAATAGTTAGCAAAAGACTTAGTAGAAGCTATCTGGTATTTCTCTTCAAGTATTTCTTGTGTTACAGCATTAGGTACTGTATTTGGTTGTTCTATAAAAGAAGTAATACCTCCAGCGATAGCAGCTCTTGATTCAGATTCGATATCTCCTTTATGTGTTAATCCAGGTTCTCTAAAGTGTACTTGATCATCGATCATACCAGGTATAACGTATTTACCAGTGGCGTCAATCACAGTTACATTGTCAGCAACTTCTATAGAAGGTGCAACTTTAGTAATAAATCCGTTCTCGATTAATACATCAGATACTGTTGTAGTTCCTTCGTTTACAACCTTTCCGTTTTTAATTAAATACTGTGTCATTATAGTGTGTTAAGTAGTTTGCGAATACGTAAATTAATTACTCCAAAAACAGCTTCTTTAATAATACCTCCGGACATCTTAGATTCACCTCTAGTGCGGTCAGTGAATATAATAGGTACTTCTGTAATAGCAAACTTCTTGACATAAGTGCGATACTTCATCTCTATTTGGAATGCATATCCAACGAAACGCACTTTATCTAAATCGAAGCTCTCTAATACTTGTCGTGAAAAACATACAAAGCCTGCTGTGGTATCCTTAATCTTCATTCCTGTAATCATACGAACATAAATAGATGCACCATAAGACAACAAAACTCTATTAAGTGGCCAATTAACTACATTTACACCAGTAACGTATCTAGAACCAATAGCAAGACCTTGATTAGCTTTACAAGCTTCTAGTAACCTTGGCAAATCTTTAGGATCATGAGAAAAGTCTGCATCCATCTCGAAAACATAGTCATATAATCGAGATAAAGCCCATCTAAAACCATGTACATAGGCAGTACCAAGACCATTCTTACCTTGTCTCTTTTCTAAAAATAAAGTAGTTGGATATTTTTCTTGAAGTCTTTGTACTACATCAGCAGTACCGTCGGGAGAATTATCATCGACAATTAGAACGTGAAAACGTTGAGGCAATGCCATCACAGCATCAATAATCAACTCTATATTTTCAATTTCATTATACGTTGGTATAATGACAAGTCCTAATTCCATGTTTAAAACGTTTGGCACAAAAATAACCTTTTTCTATAAAGTTAGCACTTAAATAAAATACAAAGTATCATTGAATGTTTTTTTTGCTAATTTTGCACTAATTATGGAGAACCTAATACTTATCGATCGCATAATACCAAGTAAAGATTGGGCCACTATCCTTTTCTTTATAGGATTCTCTATTATTGCAATTAATAGAACGATATTCGGTGTCCGTTTCACTGAGTTCACTAAACTTGCAGTATCTAATAAATATCTAAAGATTTACAAAGACAACACAAACTTAAGAAACAGTTTTACACTTTCATTTCTTTTGGTTCAATTATTATCTGTAACCTTCTTTGTACAGATAGCATTAAAGTCATTTGGTATTATTCCTATTTACAACTTTGGTTCATTCTTAATGATTCTAAACTTTGTAGGAACTTTTATCATTGGTAAATACTTAATTGATAAAATTATCTCTACTACCTTTGGTATAGAAGAATTTTCAGATGCATTAAACCTTCAAAAAGCAACATATCGAAATTACTTAGGAATGATCTTGTTAGCTGTAGACGTACTACTATTCTACAACGATATTACTAACAAGTTTATAATAGGATCTTTTTTAATTGCGTTAATCGCAACAAATATCCTATTATACATCATTTTTATAAAAAACAACCAAAAATCAATAATAAATAAAGTCTTCTATTTTATTTTGTATCTTTGCACCCTTGAAATAGCTCCTTATCTATTATTATATTTCTGGTTTAAAGATTATGGAGCCTTATAAGAAAAAGTACAATTATGAAAGTGAAAACAATTTTGGTTTCTCAACCAGAGCCTAAAGTAGAAAACTCACCTTACTTCGAATTAGAGCAGAAATTCAAAGTAAAAATTGACTTTAGACCCTTCATCCACGTAGAAGGTGTTCCAGCCAAAGAGGTAAGACACCAAAAAATTGATCTAAACAACTTTACTGCTATTATTTTAACAAGTAAAAACTCAGTAGATCACTTCTTTAGAGTAGCAGAAGAAATGAGATATAAAGTGCCAGAAACACTTAAATATTTCTGTCAGTCTGAAGCTGTAGCTTATTACTTACAAAAATACGTGGTATATCGTAAAAGAAAGATTTACGTAGGACAAAAAGACTTTGCAGAACTAGCTCCTTTGATTAAAAAATACAAAGATGAGACGTTCTTATTACCAGCATCTGATCAATTAAATCACGATGTTCCAACTACTTTAAATGATTTAAAAGTAAACTGGACTCCAGGTACATTCTATCGTACTGTGATGAGTGATTTATCTGATTTAGCAGATGTGAAGTATGATGTATTAGCCTTCTTTAGCCCTACAGGTATTAAATCTCTATTCAAGAACTTCCCTGACTTTAGTCAAGATAATACTAGAATAGCTGTATTTGGTACTACTACACAAAAAGAAGCTCTAGATCACAACCTTAGAGTAGATATTATGGCACCAGCACCTGGTACACCATCTATGACTATGGCCTTAGAGAAATATATTCAGCAAGCAAACAAGTAATACACTTAAACAATACAAAACCTCCTTTTTACAAGGAGGTTTTTTTATATCAATACTTTTCCTCACTTAATCCAAAATTACTCTTTAAACCTCTTAAAAAAGGCAATCTAGAAAGATATACCCACAAAAAAAGGAGATGACATAATCATCTCCTTTTGATTTATATAAAATATATGATATTCTATTATAATTGAGGTCCAGCAGCTACTAATGCTTTTCCTTCTTCATTGTTTGAGTACAATTTAAAGTTCTCAACGAATAAAGCAGCTAAATCTTTTGCTTTCTCTTCCCACTCAGCAGCATTGTCATAAGTGTTACGAGGATCTAAGATGTTAGTATCTACTCCTTCTAAAGCTGTAGGAACAGCGAAGTTGTAAATAGGAACAATCGTAGTCTCAGCATTCTCGATAGAACCATCTAAGATACGGTCGATAATAGCTCTAGTATCTTTAATAGAGATACGTTTACCAGTACCATTCCATCCAGTGTTCACCATATAAGCTGTAGCATTGTGCTCTTCCATTTTCTTAACTAATTCTTCACCGTATTGAGTTGGGTGTAGAGATAAGAAAGCTTTACCGAAACAAGCAGAGAATGTAGGCTCTGGTTTAGTTACTCCACGCTCAGTACCAGCTAACTTAGCTGTAAATCCTGATAAGAAGTAATATTTAGTTTGCTCTGGAGTCAATTTAGAAACTGGAGGCATAACACCAAAAGCATCTGCAGTTAAGAAGATAACTTTAGTCGCATGTCCAGCTTTAGATACCGGCTTAACGATATTGTCAATATGGTTGATAGGGTAAGATACACGTGTATTTTGTGTAACAGAACCATCGTTGAAGTCAATAATTCCATTAGCATCTACAGTAACGTTTTCTAATAAAGCGTCACGACGAATAGCACCATAAATATCTGGCTCATTCTCTTTGCTTAAGCTAATAGTCTTAGCATAACAACCTCCTTCAAAGTTGAATACTCCTTCATCATCCCATCCGTGCTCATCATCTCCGATTAACTCACGTTTAGGATCTGTTGATAAAGTTGTTTTTCCTGTTCCTGATAATCCAAAGAATACAGCAACATCACCATCTTTACCTTTGTTTGCAGAACAGTGCATTGCAGCCATTCCTTGAAGAGGTAAATAGTAGTTCATCATAGCGAACATACCTTTTTTCATCTCTCCACCGTACCAAGTACCTCCAATAACTTGGATTTTCTCAGTTAAGTTAAATGCTACATAAACCTCAGAATTTAATCCGTAGTTTTTATAGTCTTTAAATGAAGTTTTAGAACCGTTCATTACTACGAAGTCTGGCTCACCGAAGTTAGCTAACTCTTCTGCAGTTGGACGGATAAACATATTTGTTACGAAGTGCGCTTGCCACGCTACTTCCATGATAAATCTTACTTTTAAACGAGTGTTCTCGTTAGCCCCACAAAACGCATCAACAACGAATAATCTTTTCCCTGATAACTGATTAACTGTGTTTTCTTTTAATGCAGCCCAAGTTTTGTTGTCAATTGGTTTGTTATCATTTGGAGATTCTGGAGAATTCCACCATACAGTGTTTTCTGTAACTGAATCTTTAACGATGTACTTATCTTTAGGAGAACGTCCTGTAAACTCTCCAGTCATTACGTTAACTGCACCTAGCTCAGTTACTACTCCTTTATCGTACCCTGATAAGTTTGGGTTAGTCTCTTCATTATATAAAACGTCGTACGAAGGATTATAGATTACCTCTACAACATCTTTAATACCATATTTTTCCAGTGAAATTGATTCAGAAATATCCATTTTCATTATTTAGGTTGTGTATTAATTTGTTTGCAAACTTAGAAATAAATTTAAAATATAAATATACAAAAGAATTATTTAATCGCATTTTTACCTTTATACGCCTGTATACCAGCATATAACCATGCAATAATAAACAGTACCCCACCCACAGGTGTAATAGGCCCAATAAATCTTAAGTTAATGGAAATCATATCTTTAAAAGTCAAAAGATAGATAGATCCGGAGAAGAACAATATACCAAACAAAACCAGATACATAGCTGTTTTTTTAGCCTTGTCTGAAAAATAACTGCTCATTCCTATAAAAAGTAAAAAAAAGGCATGATACATTTGGTAACGTACTCCTACTTCAAAAGTTAGTACCTGAGCTTCTGAAACAACTTTTTTCAGTCCATGAGCTCCAAATGCTCCTAACATTATTCCGATAGCACCAATTAATGCTGCAATAAAAACAACTTTTCGTCCCATTTATTTTTCTTTCAAATATACAACTTATCACTCAATTAGCACATCATAATTTTTGTACAATTTTATCTCAATATTGAACAGCTATTTTGTATATTGAAAAACCAACTAAAATATTATGACCAAAGAAATTTTAATAGTAGGAGCAGGTAGATCCAGCTCTTCATTAATCAAGTATCTCTTAGACAAGTCAAAAGAAGAGAACTTACATCTTACCATAGGTGACTTATCCCTTGAGTCTGCCCAACAGAAGGCAATGAATCATCCAAATGCAACTCCAATTGCTTTTGACCTATTCAACGAATCTGAACGACAAGCATTAGTACAGAAAGCAGACATTGTAGTCTCTATGTTACCAGCTATATTACACGTTGAGTTAGCTAAGGATTGTGTTAGATATAAAAAACATATGGTTACAGCTTCTTACATCAGTCCTGCTATGCAAGAACTAAATGAAGAAGTAACAGCTAACAATCTTATTTTCATGAACGAAATAGGTCTAGACCCAGGTATAGACCACATGAGTGCCATGAAAATTATACATGACATTAAAAACAAAGGAGGTAAAGTCATCTCTTTTGAATCTTTTTGCGGCGGACTTATCGCTCCTGAATCAGACACCAATCTTTGGAATTACAAATTCACTTGGAACCCTCGTAACGTAGTACTTGCAGGACAAGGTGGAGCAGCTAAATTCCTACAAGAAGGACAATACAAGTATATCCCATATAACAAAGTCTTTAGACGTACAGAGTTCCTAAACGTAGATGGTTATGGAAAGTTTGAAGCATATGCCAATAGAGATTCTTTAAAATATAAAGACATTTATGGACTAGATGACGCCCGTACAATATTTAGAGGAACGATACGAAGAGTAGGGTACTCTAGAGCGTGGAATCTATTCGTAGAATTAGGTATCACAGATGACAGTTATAAAATAGACAACTCTGAAGAAATGACTTACAGAGAGTTTATCAACTCCTATCTACCATACCATCCTACCGACACAGTCGAAACCAAACTAAGACTCGCTCTTGGCATTGACCAAGATGATATTATGTGGGACAAATTATTAGAACTTGATTTATTTAACCCAACCAAAAAAATAGGGTTAAAACAAGCTACTCCTGCACAGATCTTAGAGAAGATACTAAGTGACTCTTGGACATTAGATCCTGACGATAAAGACATGATTGTTATGTATCACCGTATTGGATATGAACTACATGGAGAAAAGAAACAAATAGATTCACGCATGGTATGTCTTGGAGATAATCAAGTATATACTGCCATGGCTAAAACAGTAGGATTACCAGTAGCCATAGCTACACTAAAAATACTAAAGGGAATCATCACTACACCAGGTGTACAGATGCCTATCACCGAAGATGTATACGAACCTATTCTAAAAGAATTAGAAAACTATGGTATTAACTTCGTTGAGGATGAAGTTCCATACTCTGGTTTTAATTAAACCTAAATGTATACTAAAATAATAAAGGCTCCTTATGTAGGAGCCTTTATTATTTTATTTAGGTATCGAACTGATCAATCCTTTTGTATATGTTGTCTTAGGATTGGCATATAATTCATCAGCCTCACCTATTTCTTCTATTCTTCCCTTATTCATCACCATCACGTTATCTGACATATACTTCACTACAGATAAGTCGTGCGATATAAAAATATACGTGAAGTTATAATTGTCCTTTAAGTCATTAAGTAAGTTAAGTACCTGTGCTTGCACAGATATATCCAGAGCAGACACAGACTCATCACATATAATAAGCTTTGGTTGTACAGCTATAGTTCTCGCTATACCTATACGTTGTCTTTGTCCACCTGAGAACTCATGTGGATATCTACTAAACACAGTCTCATCTAACCCTACTCGATATAATATTTCTATAACCTTCCCTCTTCGATCTGCATCATTATTACCAATCTTATGTACCTTCATTGGTTCCATAATAGCCTGCCCAACTGTAAGTCTAGGGTTTAATGAAGAATACGGATCCTGAAAAATGATCTGTATATCCTTTCTAAACACTCTAAACTCCTTGGATGACAGCTTCGTAATATCCTGTCCTTTATAGAATATTTGCCCTTTAGTAGCTCTATCCAGTTGTAAGATTACATTACCTAGTGTAGACTTACCACAACCACTCTCTCCTACTAGCCCAAGAGTTTCTCCCTCATACACATTAAAGCTAATATCTTGTAATGCATGGAATATCCCTTTTTTAAACAGCCCTCCATTTATCACATAATCCTTAAATACACTGCGTATTTCTAACAAAGGCGCTTGACTATATAAAGCAACCAACTTATTCTTGCGATTCTCAGGAGTCACCACCTCTTTAACCACCTTATTATTTAGAAAATCACCTATAGTAGACAATCTTTTTAATCGCTCTGTCAGCGAAGGCCGTGATGCTACTAAAGCTTGAGTATAGACATCTTGAGGATGATTAAACACATCAGTAGCTCCACCCTGTTCCACTATATCTCCTTTATACATCACTAATATGCGATCACTAATAGACAACACTAGATTAAGGTCATGAGAGATAAATAATATACTCATATTATTATCTTTCTGCAAATCCTTCAGTAGATTAATGATTTCATTTTGTACCGTTACATCTAGAGCAGTAGTAGGCTCATCAGCTATAAGCAACTTAGGCTTACATGCCACAGCCATAGCTATCATTACTCTTTGCTTCTGTCCACCAGATATCTGATGTGGATATTTACTATAAACTTGGTTTGGATTAGGTAATTTAACTCTCTCAAAAAGGCGTAACACCTCATCTTTTAAATCTTTACCCCTAAGAGAAGTGTGTTCGCGTAATATCTCCGCTACTTGCTCTCCACATGTGATTGAAGGATTTAGAGCACTCATAGGTTCTTGGAATATCATAGATATTTGTGCTCCGCGTAGTAAGCGAAACTCTCTATCTGTATAATGCGTAATATCTTTCCCTTCAAAAATAATATTACCAGAAGCTATCTGAGAAATCTCTCTAGGCAATAGCCCCATTAATGCAAGTGATGTAACTGACTTACCAGAACCAGATTCTCCTACTACACCGAGAATTTCATTAGAATAGATATCAAAAGAACTCTTCTTGATAATAGTATTCCATGATTTCTCTTTCAGAAAATCAATTTGTAAATCCCTTACAGATAATATAGGTGTCTCTTCTTTCATTTGTATATTCAGTACGATCACTAGAATAACAAAAATATATAATAATTGTGATATAGTATAAGCTATCTAATAAACTAATTAAACATCTATACTATACCACAATTGTTATAGAATATACAGACATACTAAGCTACTTTTACTTCATCATATTCCTTGACTAACGTAACGATAGTAGGAGTTTTTTCTTTAAAATTTGCAAACATTGGGCAAGCTGATTTCACAGCGTCTAACCATTCTTTTAGCAACACGATAGATGCCTCAGAAGTAGGTTTTACCACTACGTCTACTCTATTAAAGTGATCTAAGTTATCTTTTTCGAAGCCTTCACCTTTGATTACACCAGACACTTCTATCTGAATAGACTTAAGGTTTAGCCCTAAAGTATTACCGATTAGTTTACCCACAGCATGGATACTACCCGCTAACTTAGCTAATAATAATTCTGCAGAGTCCGCATTAACGTCTCTAACTAATTCTCTCCCATCTTTCACTGTGAAAGAGTAGTTGGCTGTTTTTACAGCGAATTGTTGCTCTCTCACAGAGAACCCCAAAACTTTTAAAACTTTACTTTCCATTTTTTTGTAAGTATTATATATTAAACCATAAAAAAAGGTCCTTTTAGTAGTATATACCAAAAGGACCTTTTCATTTCTTTATCATTACATATCAAATATTGTAAATCAGAAGCAGCAATCACTCTTGGTAACGTATGTCCACATCGAACGCACAGGAATACAAATTCCCTTATATGACGTTGACGTTATGTGATTAAAGACTAAATTCATTACTCTATTATTTATGTTGTTATTATTTTAAAAAAAAAGCCCCTGTAGAGGTACAGAGGCTTAATAAATATTATTAATTATTCAAAAGTACCCTATACCACAAAATATGCAATCTTACATAAGACTACAGACTTCATCGAATAAACCGTATTTGAATAAATTATTTGCATTATTATCTCTTTATTTACAGTCAAAAATAGGAAAAATATATTTTAACACCAAACACTAACCAATGTTTTTTAACTATTCCTTAACCTAAACAGATAATATCTCTTCAAAACTTAGCAATTCCTCTCGCTTAAACCTAAGCAAAACCTGTGCCACAGCTACTACGTCTTTCTCACAGTACACTATAATTCTGTCGATATTATTATCCTCATAGTACACTTTTGCCACTTCACTACCGTCTATATCATCTTTTGGTGAAGGAATATCAAGAATTCTAGTCAAAAGCTTTAAAGATGTAAAATTTTTATAATCTCCGATTTTCCATAACTCCATGGTATCTAGATGATTTACTTCCCACGGTTTTTTCCCAAACATACACAACTTATTGGGGATTTTTACCCCATTTATCAACATTCTTCTAACCACAAATGGGATATCAAACTCCCTGATATTGTGACCACATAGCATGCGACTAGGATCTCTAAAGTATCCCTCAATTAGATTAGAAAACTCTTCTAACAATACTCTCTCTTCACCAGCAAAAGACTTAACCCTAAACTGCCTGTCTCCATTCTTATAAGTAAAGTATCCCACAGAGATACAAACCACCTTACCAAACTCTGCCCAAATACCAGCTCGCTCATAAAACTCACTTGCTGTCTGACCATCCTTGCGTTGATAAGCCGTTTTGATATCAAACAATTCCTGCATCTCTTCATCCAACTCATCATAACTACTACTTACAGGAACAGTCTCTATATCAAAAAACAACAGGCTATCTAACTCTAAACTACTCAGCATATCCTACTTTCTTTGGTCTAGCATACTATACGCTTCGTCTATATATGTATATAGATCATTGCTGTGAGGATCAGTCTCTGTCTGCACCCCTTTAAGATGCCCTAGGCGTACGATAATCACATTATCCTTAGGAGATACGATAACGAACTGACCTAAGTGACCTCTCATATAGAAGAAATCTTGTCCTCTATAGTTCACTAGCCACCATCCATATCCATACTCAGGAGCATTCTTAAATCGAGGAGTTATAGACTTCTCTATAAACGAACTATCTAATATCTGCTGTCCATTCCACATCCCCTTATCTCTATATAACTTTCCGAATCTAGCGAAGTCTCTAGCATTACTCGTGAAGCAGCAGTATGACTTCTCTACCCCATCTCCTTTATGATCTATCTGCCATAGAGCAGGGTTCTCAGCCCCCATTGGCTTCCAGAAATACTCTGACACATATTCAGACAAAGGTTTACCAGTCGCCTTTTCTAGTACCATAGTTAACAACTCTGTATCTCCACTCTTATAGATAAACTCTTGACCTGGCTTATCCTTTATCTCAAGTCCCAGCATAACACTGCGCAAGTCATCGTCAAAGTATGCTCTAGTCACAATAGAGAATGGGCTATAGTACGCCTCATCCCAATCTAAACCAGATGCCATAGAAGACAAATCTCCTACAGTAATATCATCCTTATATTGTCCTTTTAATTCAGGTAAAAAATCAATCACTTTCTGATCTAAGCTCTTAATCTCCCCTCTCTGTAATGCCTTACCTAGAGCAGCAGACACAATACTCTTAGCCATAGAGAACGAGTTAGTATAAGAGTCTTTATCATACCCATCATAGTAAGCCTCATAAAAGATACTATCATTCTTAATTACTATAAACGCAATAGACTGAAGCTCCTTATGTGTCTTCTCTAGATTCTCACTTGCCTTCACTGTGTTATAATCCTTAGTGAATGCCCACGGTTGTCCTACATCATTCTTAATCTCACGTGTAGGAAAATACTTATAATCATCTAAGAACGCTGTCTTATATCCATTAAAATAAATAGTACGAACCGCAGTGAATAGATAATCCACCTTAAAGATATACATCAATGCTACCACTAATGCGATTATGACTATCAGCCACTTCAGGATTTTCTTTATTACCTTCATAATAGTTTTTAAATAATTGGTTCCTATAAATTTATAAAAATAAATCTCTAAAACTAAGGTTTGAACGTAATGTCTATATAAAGAAATTTAAATTGTGCCTATTCTGAATGCACTATGTGAAAACCCTCGATCCTTATCCACAATAACTTAGGCAAGCCTAATGTCACGTAAGTATTAAGAATCATATAATACGCCATACGAAAAAAGAGAAATTAATCTCTCAATACATTGAAGTAAATAATAAGGAAATACGTTGTCGGCATAAAGCATTATGCCTATAAAGCAAGAAAATACATACACAATAAACCCAACACTTTACCTGCCCTTATTTGGAGATAATGCCCTCTCATGGTTATAATGGTCAATTATGGAGTATTCATTTAAACATAAAATACTGAATATCAGCATTCAATAAAACATAATTTTTAATTTGTTTGGATACTGTTTGGTAACTTCTAGTGTTTACTTGGGTTCAGAGGCTATTTTCAAAACCATACTAAACTCGTACCCAAACCATCTACTAACTATCTGTTGGTGTTTTACTCTATATCACTCTATGTCTTATTTTGAGTAAGTGCGTTATCTCTCCGTGATGAGTCCGTAGTGAGTCCGTTGTTTTGATTAAAACAACGGACTCACTACGGAAATACACCTAACTCAATACTCACTCATCCAACACGAAACAACCACAAAACAGAGATGAGGTAGTAAGTAGCCCACTAACATCAACCCTAAAAACGTTAATACTCATAAATTTACAGTTGTATTTGGCAGACGGTTAATCTAGTTTTATATTTGTGCCCTTAAATAATACTTGAATTACGATTATGCATTTTATATCACCAGAGCTAGAGGATTATGCTGCAAGACACTCAGAAGATGAGCCAGAATTATTAGCAAAACTAGATAAAGAAACTTACCAAAAAGTATTGCAACCTAGAATGTTAAGTGGACATTTTCAAGGTCGTTTTTTAAGTATGATATCTAAGCTAGTCAACCCTCAGCATATATTAGAGGTAGGTACATTCACTGGGTATGCTACATTAAGCTTAGCAGAAGGTCTGAGAGCAGATGGTACCATCGACACTATCGATGTGAATGAAGAACTAGTAGACTTCCAACGCAAGTACTTCGATATGTCTGGATATGGTGAGCAGATCACACAACACTTAGGTAGTGCATTAGACATTATCCCTACGTTAGACAAAAAGTTTGATTTAGTATTTTTAGATGCAGACAAAAAGAATTACACTAACTACTTTCACCTTATCATAGAGAAGATGAACAAGGGGGGAATTATCCTATCTGACAATGTGTTATGGTCAGGGAAGGTAGTCGAAGAGATTAAGTGGAATGACAGAGCTACTATAGAGATAGATCAGTACAATAAATTACTAAAAGAAGATCCTCGTGTAGAGACTATACTCCTACCGATTAGAGATGGGCTTACAGTATCTAGAGTAAGATAAATAAAAAAGGCTTAGAGAACACTCTAAGCCTTTTTTAGTACTGGATTAAACCAGTTTATATTTCTTTTCTAACCATTTAAACAGGTTGTAGAATAAAGTTCCTGTCAGTGTCCCTGCACACATACCTACTAAGATATCTCCAGGGAAGTGTAATGATAAGTATATACGACTATACGCAAATACTAATGGGAATATGAACACTAAGAATGCATACTTATAATATCTTCTCAATAATAAGAATAAGAATAACATAGTAGCAGTAGAGTTAGACGCATGCCCTGAGAAGAAACTGTTAGTACTACTACATTTTACAATTCTCAACATACTCTGTATATCTTCTGTATTACACGGTCTAGGTCTAGCGAAGTATCCCTTTACTAGATTAGTAAACTGATCTGTAAATGCGATAAGTCCAGCTATCACTAACAGTACTACTCCTAGAGTTTTTAGTGATACCTTCTTATAGACTAGGTATAACAGTAGGATATAAAACGGCAACCAATTAAGTTGCTTAGTGATAAATAACCAGAATGGATCATATGTAGTACTTCCTAAATTATTTAGATACACTAATAATTCTTTGTCCCACTGTATAAGTGTCTCTATCATTACAATTGTCTTTTAATAGGTCCAGTGATATTCTCTATATCTTCTTTCTGCTTCTCTACCTCGTTCTGAATATCCTGTAATGGGTTCATATCTTTCATTGGGTTAATGTCCATGTCAAAAGTCTCTGTTATCTCTTTTTTGATACCTGATTCTTCTGCACTTCTATTAATCTCGTGTTTAATATCGTTAGTAGCATTCTTAACCTGAGCCATAAACTTACCAAAAGTACGAGCCATCTCAGGCACTTTATCTGAACCAAATAACATTAAGACTACTAATAATATGAAGAAAATTTCTCCGCCACCGATTCCAAACATAAAGTGTTTTTTATAATTATAAGATTACAAATCTACGAAGTTTATTAAATTTCTGTATAGATTTTCGTATAAACCATTTGTTAAACTATTCTATCTTAGCCTGCTTACCCTTCTCTACCTCCTTCTCATTAATCAATTGGATAAAGTTTAAAGCTAACTCTCCTGTATAACTTGTCACCTTATTAGAGTCTGGTACAGTAGCATTAAGATAAGATGACATCAGCTCATCTGTAGCCACATAATAAGCAAATCCGTTGACATAGTCTTTCGGGATACTGTAATCCTTAATCAGTTTTTCTTCACTTACTATATTCAGGAATTTGTCTTTACGAGTCTCTTGTCGTTCGTAGG
Source organism: Myroides marinus (assembly GCF_900109075.1). Taxonomy (GTDB): domain Bacteria; phylum Bacteroidota; class Bacteroidia; order Flavobacteriales; family Flavobacteriaceae; genus Flavobacterium; species Flavobacterium marinum_A. The sequence continues at coordinate 283,520 of NZ_FNYS01000001.1, forward strand.
CTAACGCTTTCTTAAGCATCTTAGTACGACCAGAAATCATATTAACGATAGCATCTACAGAGATTAGTCCACTACCCGTAGTAGCTGTATATATCTTACGCTCAGCAGGTGTACGTATCTTAGTCCCTTTAGGTACTAATCCTAGAGACTCCGCTGTAATCTTAGTGATTATAATCTCGTCTAACTCATAGTATAGCGAGTTAGGTTCTAATGGGATTAATACTAAGTCACGTTTAAAGTCTATATTATCTAGCTTATGTCTATATCCTAAAAATAACGGCCCCGAAAACATCAAGGTATCATTCTCCTGTGCCTTTATTCTAAAATACCCTCCTTCTCTCGTCATATAAGATTCTCCAGTATTGATATTAGCTACATAGACACCCTCTAGCTGCTTAGTTCTCGCTACAATCTTACCATCTATTATCTTTCTTTCTTGTCCAAATATTGTAGATATGTTCAATATTAGTAGAAAGGCTATAAAAAATCTCATCATTCTGTAATTATTGTTGTAAAAATATCTTATTCTGTACAACGTACAAATTTTACATCTGCAAACTTATGTTAAATAAACTTACATCCCTACCCATTTAAAGGCGAAACTGTTGTAGCAGGTTGCTCTTTTATCATCTCTAAAAATTCAAAGACAATAGGGGTGATAATCTTCTCTAACGCACCCGGATCCATAGGATTTCTATTTAGCATATCTTTTACCTCTGCCTTAGTTACTGCATAGTATACAAAGCTTTCGGTATAGTCACTCGGTATCTTAAAGTAAGTCACTAAACGACTATTATCTACTGCGTCTAAGAACTTCTCTATCCTGCTACCTTCGCGTTCATACTCTAGATTTTTCTTTAATACAGAAGTACGCCCATTTAAAGCATTGACTAATAAATCTAGAGATCCTGTAGTAGCTGTTCTAAGCTTGCGTTCTGCGGGAGTATATTTCTTTCCTATTCCCTCAAAGAGTCCAAGAGAGCCCCCGCTATACTTAGTGATTACGATTTCGTTTAGCTGATTTACTTCATACAATTGTTCTAGAGGAAACAGAACAGGGTTGCGCTTCATATCAAGTTCAGTTACTACATAAGTATATTCGATATGGAAAGGACTAGTAAACTTTAGGGTATCGTTTACTTGACTGTTGATATCAAAATAACCAATCTTATCAGACAGTACAGAGTTACCCTTAGTCTTATTCGTTACTACAATACCTTCTCTACTACCCTCTCGAGTAATAATTCTCCCATGTAACACATCAGTACTCTGCTGCGCTATACTACTTAAATAAATAAGGAAGAAGAAAAGGCACCATAGTGAGTGTGTGCTTTTCATATTAGCAATAGTGTTTAGTAAGGTGATCTGCTCCCCTAATGATAACAGATATAAACTAAAACGAATACTTCTAATAAAAATTATTCTGTTTTATTATTTAACATCTTTTTATCGTCTTGGTTTATCAAGTCTAAAAAGTCGACAGCTAGAGGAGTGATAATTCCTTCTAGATAATGAACATCGACTGGAGTAATAACTAAAGCCTCTTTCACCTTATCATTAAGCACAGCATAGAAAGCAAAACCTTCTGCATAATCATAAGGTATATTAAACTGAGTGGTTAATCTCTCTGGGGGTATATAATCTAAAAACTTCTCTACTCTGAACCCTTCTCTTTCATAAAGCAAGGCTTTTTTCAGCATAGCTGTTCGTCCATTAATCAAGTTGATCAATGGAGTGATAATACCCGAGGTAGCAGAAGCTAACTTTCGCTCTACTGGTGAAGGTCCTTTAGATTTATAAGTATAGATATGACTAGGTTTCTTAGTAATAATAATCTCTTCTAATATCTCACCTGACTTATTTCGTTCTAAAGGAAAGAGCACAGGATCACGATCAAAGTCCGCATCCTTGATTACGTAGGTGTACAGTAAGAAGGTAGGGCTTATAAAGCGAAGTGTATCCATAGCCTGACTATTGATATCAAAATAACCAGCATCATCTGATACTACAAAAATCCCTTTGCTTACATTGATAATCGTAACTCCTTCTTTACTTCCTTCATTGCTAATTATCTTACCATGTAGACTCTTCAAGCCTTGCTGTGCAAAAGCAAAGACGTGAAACAATAAAAACACAACAAATAAGAATGGCTTAGTACAACGCATAATAATCTAATTTTGTTTTACTTCTCTATTAATCAATTCTATAAAATCGAATACGACTGGCGTTAAGAGTTTCTCTAAATATCGAGTATCTACCACGCTAGCATTGAGTATATCCTTAACCTCCTGTTTACTTATCGCATAATAAGCAAAACTATCTACATAATCTATTGGTATCTTATAATATGATACTAAGCGATCTCTACTCACTAGGTCTAGGAGCTTCTCTGTTCTAGTATCTTCCTTCTCATAAGATAATGCTTTTTTAAGCGCCCCAGTCCTTCCATTTAAGTAATTAACAATAGGATCTATTGGCATAACTAACATTCCTCCTCCTGGAGATGTAGTAGCTTTTTTTATCTGACGTTCAGCAGGCGTATATCTCTTGGTAAACTGATTAGTAAACCCTAGTGCATCACTATCTATCTTAGTGATGACAATCTCATCTAATCGATTCATTGAAAACAAGGGTTCTAGTGGAAATAGAACTTGCTTTCTCCCAAGATCAAACTCATTAACTACATAAGCATACTCTATATGATTAGGACTAATAAACTTTAGTGTATCTCCTACCTGACTACCGATATCAAAGTGGCCTAATTTATCTGATAGTACAGATGCGTTCTTAGTTGTATTAATAACAGAAATAGCATCTGCACTGCCACTGCGTACTACTATCTTGCCATATATAACCTCTCCTCTAGTCTGTCCTATACAATAAGGACAAACAAAGAAGATAAATAGACTAAATAGTGGAAAAACACTTCTCATATCTATATTAGGGGATTCAGCTGATATACATCAATAACTAACTATAGTGTAACTTAACTATAATTATTATTTGACTTTAGTATCTATAGATTCTTTGTCTGATTTATTAATTAATTCTATAAACTCAAATACAATCGGTGTTAAGTACCTTTCTAAGTATCGAGTATCTATCACGCTAGCATTAAGCACCTCCTTAACTTCAGGTTTACTTACTGCGTAATATGCAAAACTATCTACATAATCTGCTGGTATCTTATAATAGGACACTAGACGATCTCTACTTACTAAGTCTAAAAGCTTCTCTGTTCTAGTTCCTTCCTTCTCATAAGCTACCGCCTTCTTAAGCATAGCTGTTCTACCTGTAAAGTAATTGACAATAGGATCTACAGGTATAATACCTCCTCCTGTAGTAGCTTTCTTTAGTTGACGCTCAGCAGGAGTATGCCTTTTGGTATATTGATTAGTAATACCTAATGCATCACTATCTATCTTAGTAATCACAATCTCGTCTAACTGATTCATTGTAAATAACGGTTCTAATGGAAAGAGAACAGGGTTTCTCTTTATATCAAATTCATTGACTACATAAGTATACTCTATATAATTAGGACTAATAAACTTTAGTGTATCTCCTACCTGACTACTGATGCTGAAGTAGCCATACTTATCTGATAGTATAGAAGCGTTCTTAGTAGCATTAATAACAGAGATAGCATCTACACTGCCTCTACGTACTACTATCTTTCCGTTTATAAAAGAAGTGTTCTCCTGAGCATATCCGATACTACACCACAGTAGTACCGCTAGACTCAGTAGTCTCAAAAAGTTAATCATTATAGTGTTTTGTTTAGTTAGGTGAACATTTGCCCGATAAAAGACCAATGTTCTATTTAAACGGCTTATTTTTACAAAAATTATTATCCTTATGAAGAATCTAATCATAGCTAGTACATCTACTATATATAATGGTACGTACCTAGAGTACTTATTACCTACATTAAAGGAGCACTTTAAAAACGTATCTACATTATTATTTATACCATACGCACGCCCTAGTGGTATCACTCATGATCAATATACTGATAAGGTGCGTACAGCATTCGCTTCTATAGGAATAGATGTAAAAGGAATTCATGAATATAATAATCCAGTAGAAGCTGTACAGAAAGCAGAAGGTATATTCACAGGTGGTGGTAATACATTCTTATTAGTACAACAACTATATAGAACAAGTGTGCTAGACGCGGTAAAAGAGGCAGTGAATAATGGCACTCCTTATCTAGGGTGTAGTGCAGGGAGCAATATCTGTGGTCTGACTATGGAAACTACTAATGATATGCCTATCGTATATCCACCTTCATTTAAGACATTCGGATTTGTTCCTTTTAACCTTAACCCACATTACCTAGATCCTATCGAAGGCTCTACTCATATGGGAGAGACGAGAGAGACGCGTATTAATGAATTTCACGCATTTAATACTCAACCTGTACTTGGTCTTAGAGAAGGTAGTTGGCTAGAAGTAAAGGGTGATGTGATAATACTGAGAGGTGAGCACCAAGCACGTATCTTCAAACAAAATAAAGCAGCATACGAAGTAGAGACTAATACTGACTTAAGCGATCTGAACTAAACAGATAGGATAGAGTCTATCTAAAATAAATATCCCCCTAATACTGTCTTCTCTTGAAAACAATATTAGGGGATTCTTTTAATATATACATATATCTAAAATACAACTACTACTAACTGAATAAAATCATATAAAGGACTATTCAATAACAATCTCTATATCTTGCTCAAAACGCGCCCATTCAAAACTAAATAATTTACGTATACGATAGACACCTTCATTATAAGACAATTTATCTGAGAATAAATTAATATTAAAAGTCTTACTCTCTCCTATCTTAATACTATCATTCTCCTGTTCAAATGTGATATGAGACATATCTAATAATACCCAATCGTCACCTTCCTTTCTGCTTATCTCATATCCAGGCTCTGATACTATATCCCATTCAGAACTATTAGTCACCACCATCTGTACTACATCAGGTACGGAGCTATATACTAGCTGTGTCGATGTACTGTGCACATGTTCCATGACATTATCTAAACCACTGAATGCTATATCAGGTGGTTGTCTCCACATCATATCCTCATCTGGCACCTCTTCACTATCTACTATAGTCGAATCAGTATCACTTATCGGGTAACTATAAGACTCTTCTGCTTCTTTATCTACACATGCAATAACAGAAAGTAGACCAAGTCCAAACAAAAAAGATGTAATAACTCTTCTCATACACTTAAAATATTAACACCTAAAATACTAAATACCTGACATTTAAACACAGTCAAAGAAAGAAAATACTATAAAAAAAATTAATAGTAAATATTACTTCCTAAAAAGCATATATCACAAGACATGAATGAGTACCGATACGATTGTTAGTCAAACAATTGAGAGCCAATATTTTCGAAAAAAGGAAGTAGAAATTTGTAAAGTACAGAATTAATTGTACTTTTGCACTCCCTTAATTGGGAATGGAATGTTTAATTAAATACAAATTTATTGTGGAAAGTTTAAGCTACAAGACAGTATCGGCTAACAAAGCAACTGCTCAAAAAGAGTGGTTAATTGTTGACGCTGAAGGTCAAAATTTGGGACGTCTTGCTTCTAAAGTTGCAGTACTTTTAAGAGGTAAACACAAACCAAGTTACACACCGCACGTAGACTGTGGAGACAACGTAATCGTTATCAACGCAGAGAAAATCAACCTAACAGGTAACAAATTAGATGACAAGACTTACATCCGTCACACAGGTTACCCAGGAGGACAAAGAGAATTAACTGCTAAAGTAATGCAACAAAAAAACCCTGCATTATTAATCGAGAAAGCAGTAAAAGGAATGTTGCCTAAAAACAAATTAGGAGCACAATTATTCCGTAATTTAAATGTTAATGTAGGTTCTGAGCACAAACATGAAGCTCAACAACCTAAGGCCGTTAATTTAAACGAAATTAAGTAATGGGAGTTATTCACAAAATCGGTAGAAGAAAAACCGCTGTTGCTCGTGTTTACGTTTCAGAAGGAACAGGAAACATCACAGTTAACAAAAAAGATTTTAAAACTTATTTCCCAACTGGTACATTACAGTACAAAGTATTACAGCCACTTTCAATGACTGAAAACGCTGAGAACTTTGACGTAAAAGTAAATGTATACGGTGGAGGAACAACAGGACAAGCTGAAGCAGTGCGTATGGCTATCGCTAGAGCAATGTGTGAACTTGATGTTGAGAACAGAGCAATCTTAAAACCAGAAGGATTACTTACTCGTGACCCTCGTATGGTTGAGCGTAAGAAATTCGGTCAGAAGAAAGCTCGTAAGAGATTCCAATTCTCTAAACGTTAATATTTATTTATTATTAAAAATCTGGGTTTTTGTTGCCCCACTTACAAAATGCTGTAAGAGGTAGTTTAGCATCTAAATAATCAAGACCAGTACTTCGGTATTGCTACTTAGATTATTGCTAAAGTAACAGAACGTAAACTATTAGAAAATGGCAAACAAAGTAGAAGTAAAAGATTTACTAGAAGCAGGTGTTCACTTCGGACACATGACTAGAAAATGGGATCCAAACATGGCTCCTTATATCTATATGGAGCGTAATGGTATTCACATTATCAATCTATATAAAACTGCAGCTAAAATTGAAGAAGCTAATGAAGCTTTGAAAAAAATCGCTGCATCAGGAAGAAAAATCCTTTTCGTTGCAACTAAAAAGCAAGCGAAAGACATCGTAGCTGAAAAAGCAGCTGCTGCTAACATGCCTTACATCACTGAAAGATGGCCAGGTGGTATGTTAACAAACTTCGTTACTATCAGAAAAGCTGTTAAGAAAATGGCTATGATCGATAGAATGAAAAAAGACGGTACATTTATGACTCTTTCTAAGAAAGAGCGTTTACAAGTTGAACGTCTTCGTGCAAAATTAGAGAAAAACTTAGGTTCTATTGCTGACATGACTCGTCTACCAGCAGCTCTATTTGTTGTAGATATTAAAGCTGAACACATTGCGATAAAAGAAGCTCAAAAATTAAACATTCCGATCTTCGCTATGGTTGATACGAACTCTGACCCACGTCAAGTTGATTTCGTTATTCCAGCAAACGATGATGCTTCTAAATCAATCGATAAAATTTTATCATTAGTGACTTCTGCTATTATCGAAGGTAATGCAGAAAGAAAGTCTGAAAAAGAAGAAGCTACTAAAGTAGAAGCTCCTGCTGCTAAGGCATAATTTTTTAACAATATCATAAAGTCGTTATGCTGATAGTTGTCTACCTTTGTATACACTGTCGATAACGACTTTTTTTTATTAACTCATTAATACTCTTTTAAAATGGCAAATATTACTGCTGCAGAAGTAAATAAACTAAGACAACAAACAGGTGCCGGAATGATGGACTGTAAAAAAGCTTTAGTTGAAGCTGAAGGAGATTTCGATAAAGCAATCGAAGTTTTACGTAAAAAAGGACAAAAAGTTGCTGCTAACCGTTCTGACCGTGAGTCAAGCGAGGGTGCTGCTGTAGCTTTAGTTAATGCAGACAAAACTAGAGGTGTTGTTCTTACATTAAACTGTGAGACTGACTTCGTAGGTAAAAACGAAGGATTCCAAGCTTTAGCAAAAGAATTAGCTGAAAAAGCTATCAACTTCAATTCTAAAGAAGAATTCTTAGCTTCTCCATTTGACGCTACTATGACTGTTGCTGAAAAATGTGTTGAGCAAACTGGAGTTATCGGTGAGAAAATCGAGATCGGTTCTTTCGAAGTATTAGAAGGTGCTTTCATCGGATCTTACGTTCACGGAAACAAAATCGCTGCTATCACTGCTTTATCTGAAGCTGTTGCTAAAGCTGACGAGATTGCTAAAGACGTATCTATGCAAGTTGCTTCTATGGGTGCTGATACTTTATCTTACAAAGATTTTGATGCAGAATTCGTAGCTAAAGAAACTGAAGCTCGTATCGCTGTTATCGTTAAAGAAAATGAAGAATTAGTACGTTTAGGAAAAACTCTTAAAAATGTACCTCAATATATTTCTTACGCTCAAATTACTGAAGAAGTATTAAAACAAGCGGAAGAAGATGCTAAAGCTGAATTAAAAGCTGAAGGTAAACCAGAAAACATTTGGGATAGAATCTTACCAGGTAAAATCCAACGTTTCATCAGTGATAACACTACTTTAGACCAAGAAAAAGCATTATTAGACCAAAACTTCATCAAAGATGAATCTAAAAAAGTGTCTGACTATGTTAAAGGTTTCAACGTAGAAATCACAGGATTCAAAAGAGCTTCATTAGGTTAATCATTTAACCTTTTAGCAATATTTATTAAAAGCCTCAGTTTATTCTGAGGCTTTTTTTATTACTTTTACCTGACGCAACTATTTTTATTATGAAATTCTTAAAAAAGAATCTGTTAATTCAGATTGTAATCGCTATCGGATTAGGTAGTGTGTTAGGTAATTATCTTCCTGAATCAATAGGAAGAATCTTTAGTACTTTCAATAGTATTTTCGGAGGCTTTTTAGGCTTCTCTATTCCGCTTATCATCATTGGGCTTATCGTACCAGCTATTGGTAACATTGGTAAGAACGCTGGTAAACTTCTTTTGATAACCACCGGTATCGCATATGGCTCCACTCTTTTTGCTGGTTTCGTATCCTACGGAGTGAGTATAGCTACATTCCCAAATATCCTTTCTTTAGGGCAGTTAGGTGATGTAGTAGAATCTACAAAGAACTTATCTCCATATTTTAATATAGAAATGCCCCCTATGTTTGACGTTATGAGTGCATTGATTATATCTTTTATATTGGGAATAGGTATTTCTAAAGGTGATTTCAAGTATTTAGAAGGCATTTTTAACGACTTTCAGAATATTATCATGTCATTAATCAATAAGGCAATCATCCCCTTCTTACCGTTGTTTATTTTCGGTATATTCTTAAACATGACTTACAATGGTCAGGTTTATGTAGTGCTAGGTACTTTCTTAAAGATAATTGGAGTAATCTTTGTTTTACATATTTTTGTACTATTATTCCAGTACGTAATTGCTGGTATGATCAGTAAACAAAACCCATTTGAGTTAATGAAAAATATGCTACCTGCGTACTTCACTGCTCTAGGGACACAGTCATCTGCTGCAACTATACCAGTAACGTTAGAACAAACACTAAAAAATAATGTGAGTCCTAAAATTGCAGGTTTCACTATTCCTCTATGTGCCACTATTCACTTATCTGGTAGTACACTAAAGATAGTAGCCTGTGCGATAGCTCTAATGCTAGTTCAAGGGCAAAGCATTGACTTTACAGTAATGGTAGGATTTATCTTTATGCTAGGTATAGCTATGGTGGCAGCTCCTGGTGTTCCAGGTGGGGCTATTATGGCGTCACTAGGAGTATTAGCTTCTATCTTAGGGTTTGATACTGAACAACAGAGTTTAATGATTGCATTATACATCGCTATGGATAGTTTCGGTACTGCATGTAACGTAATGGGAGATGGTGCTATAGCAATCATTGTAAATAAAATATCAAAAAACACAACTGAGGCTGAAACTATATCAGCGAGTTAAAATATCTATGTACGAAAAAACATATCCGAGTAAACGATTCCACAAAACAATGGAATTTGTAAACAAACATATTTCAAAAGAATCTACTATACTGGATCTAGGAGTAATAAACCCTTTAAGCAAAATAATGCAAGAGGATGGGTATAAAGTTATCAATACTACAGGTGAAGACCTAGATGAGAATCAAAGTGCTCTAGTAAATACCAATTACGATGTACTTACTGCTTTCGAAATAGTAGAGCATTTACTTAATCCTTACACTGTATTAAAAGCTAATAAAGCTCCTAAAATAGTAATTTCAGTTCCTCTAAGATTATGGTTTTCGACTGCATACAGAAGTAAAACAGATATGTTAGATAGACATTACCATGAATTTGAACCATGGCAACTGGATTGGCTTGTAGAAAAAGCTGGATATAAGATCATCGACAGAGACAGTTGGACACATCCCATTAAGAAACTTGGTTTCAGACCAATACTGAGATGGTTCACTCCTAGATACTACATTATATACGCTGAAAGAATATAACAAAAAACGCTGAGAATTATACCTCAGCGTTTTTTTTATGCCGTATGGTAACTGAACATATAATTTGTTTGGTATAAATATTTATCTATATTTGTCTCAAGCTTTAGGGGTGTCTACATCATATTGTAGGCTGAGACTTCACCCTTGGAACCTGATCTAGTTAATACTAGCGTAGGGAAAAGTAAGATGACTTCATTAGAGAGGTACGTTCGTACCCTATTGTAGCCATTCCTAAAGTTATATATAAAAACGAAAAGGAATGGAACTCAAAATCAACAATCAACTAGTACAATTTGACTCTGATACATTAAGCATTCAGTCAATGTTGGATATTTATAATCCAAACAAACAGAAAGGTATTGCTATTGCTGTCAACCAATGTGTTATTTCTAAACACAGTTGGGAAACTCATATACTATCTGCAACAGATGATATCTTAATTATAACCGCTACACAAGGTGGTTGATTCCATTCGTATAAACAAGTAATCACTATTTAAAACTTTATAAAACAATGGAACAACACAGTATCTCACAAACACCTTTCCCTAACTCTAAAAAGATTTATGTAAAGGGAACACTATATCCTATACAGGTGGCGATGAGAGAAATATCTCTAAATGACACTAAACTATCTAACGGAGGTACCGAAAAAAACAATCCCGTAACAGTCTATGATACATCAGGACCTTACACAGATCCTAACATCACCATCGATATCCGAAAAGGTATTCCTCGTCTAAGAGAAGAATGGATATTAGATAGAAATGATGTAGAGACACTCTCATCTATCACTTCTGAATATGGTAAAGCTAGATTAGCAGATGATAAATTAGATCACTTGCGCTTTGAGTTTAGACATAACCCTAAAGAAGCTAAAGCAGGAGCTAATGTTACTCAACTTTATTATGCTAAGAAAGGAATTATAACTCCTGAGATGGAGTATGTAGCTATCAGAGAAAACCAGAGAATAGAGCAGTTAAACTATACTACTGAAGCAATGAGACATCAACACCAAGGCAATAGCTTTGGTGCTAATACACCTAAGAATTTCATTACTCCCGAATTTGTACGTGAAGAAATAGCAAGTGGACGTGCCATAATCCCTAATAATATCAACCACCCAGAAAGCGAGCCTATGATTATAGGTCGTAATTTCTTAGTGAAGATAAACGCCAACATAGGTAATAGTGCAGTTACCTCATCTATCGACGAAGAAGTAGAGAAAGCAGTATGGGCTTGTCGTTGGGGAGCAGATACTATTATGGACTTGTCAACAGGTAAAAATATACACGAGACGAGAGAGTGGATTATCCGAAACTCACCAGTGCCTATTGGAACTGTTCCTATCTATCAGGCATTAGAAAAGGTAAAAGGAATTGCAGAAGATCTTACTTGGGAGATATTTAGAGATACCCTAATAGAGCAAGCTGAGCAAGGAGTTTCTTACTTTACAATTCACGCTGGAGTACTACTTCGATATATACATCTAACAGCTAACCGTGTAACAGGTATTGTATCTCGTGGTGGTTCTATTATGGCTAAGTGGTGTCTGTTCCACCACAAAGAAAACTTCTTATACACACACTTTGAAGAAATATGTGAGATTATGAAGAAGTATGATATCGCCTTTTCTCTAGGTGATGGACTAAGACCTGGTTCAATAGCTGATGCTAATGACGCTGCTCAGTTTGCAGAACTAGAAACTTTAGGAGAACTGACGAAGATTGCTTGGAAACACGATGTACAAGTAATGATAGAAGGTCCTGGTCACGTACCTATGCACATGATTAAAGAAAATATGGAGAAGCAACTACGAGACTGTGGAGAAGCTCCATTCTATACTTTAGGACCTCTAACTACAGATATAGCACCTGGATATGATCATATCACTTCAGCTATAGGTGCTGCTATGATAGGATGGTATGGAACTGCTATGCTATGTTATGTAACACCTAAAGAACACTTAGGTTTACCTAATAAAAAAGACGTTAAAGATGGGGTTATTACTTATAAACTGGCAGCACATGCAGCTGACTTAGCAAAGGGACATCCTGGAGCACAGTATAGAGATAATGCATTAAGTAAAGCTCGTTTTGAGTTTAGATGGGAAGATCAGTTTAATCTATCACTAGATCCAGATACAGCAAGAGAGTTTCACGATGAAACACTACCCGCTGATGGTGCAAAAGTAGCTCACTTCTGTTCTATGTGTGGACCGAAGTTTTGTTCTATGAAGATATCTCAAGAAATCAGAGACTCAGCAGAACAAGGTATGCGTGAAAAATCAGAAGAGTTTATAGAACTAGGAAAAGAGATCTATCTATAATACTTGAGTATTATGGTGGTTATAACGTCTCCTACTCCCATGGTAAATGAAGCAAGCCTTATCAACAAAATGTTTGAAAAAGGCTTGTCTTTACTTCATGTCCGCAAACCAAATATGGATATAAATGAGCTACGATTATGGGTAAAAAACATTGATAATTGCTATCATCAAAGTCTAGTTATTCACATACCAAACATAGTTATCAACAATAAAGAATGGTTTTTTGAACAATATATAGCACTTATCAACAATTTAAACAGTACTTATACACACTTATCAACAGATAATTGTTCATTTGTTAATAACTACAAGTATAAACTACCTAAGTTATCAACATCTGTTCACTGTATAACTGAAGTTAATAAGTTATCAACAACTATAGAAAGAGTGTTTATTAGTCCCATCTATCCGAGTATCTCTAAAAAAGGATATTCCTCATCAATAAATTGGACAGAAGAGATACGACTGAGAACAAACTTTAATACAACCTTAGTTGCATTAGGAGGTATTACACCTTATCGAATAAAAGAACTCAAGACAATGGGGTTTGATGACTATGCTTTACTAGGAACTATATGGGAAGCAGACCAACCTTTAAAACAATTTGAATTATGTCAACATTACGACCAATTGCATTGGCAATAGCAGGTTTTGACCCTACAAGTGGTGCTGGGGTTTTAGCTGATGTTAGAACATTTGAACAAGCTAACGTATATCCGATGGCTGTACTGTCAGCTAATACAATACAAACTGAAGATAGTTTTAGTAGTGTCCAATGGGAAGATAATAGGTATTTGATAAAACAATTAGAAACATTACTAAAGACTTATACTATCTCAGCTATTAAGATAGGTATTATCAAAGACCTAGATGTCTTACAACATTGTATCACTTTAATCAAGAAACTATCTCCTACGACAGTCATAGTATGGGACCCTGTATTGCGTTCCTCTAGTGGATTTGATTTTACTGAATTAGATACCTCTGAATTACTAACAACAGTACTAAAACAGATAGACCTTATCACTCCAAATTATTTAGAGATACATCAGCTAATAACGAATAAAGATGATGCTATCCAGAAAGCTCAAACCTTGAGTCTATACTGTGATGTACTACTAAAAGGAGGACATAATCCTAACGCTTTAGGCTTTGACTATTATATCCATAAAGAACATATACAAACTATAGCTCCAACAACACTTTCAGATTACCCAAAACACGGTTCTGGCTGTGTTCTTTCTTCAGTTATTACAGCTAATATCGCAAAAGGATATACCGTATTAGAAGCCATACAAACTGCTAAACTATATATCGAGTCATTCCTCAATTCTAACCACACATTACTTGGATATCATGCTAAATAAAATACAATACATCAGTCATGGTGATACTCCACAAGAACAGTTGTATCACATCGAATCTGTTCTTGCTGCAGGACAGCAGTGGGTACAATACAGATTTAAAAACACAACTAGTACAACGCTTTGGCAAACTGCAGAACAAGTAAAAAAACTTTGTCAACAATATAATGCCACCCTAATTATTAATGATTATGTAGACTTGGCTAAAGCTATAGATGCGGATGGTGTACACTTAGGACTAACAGATTTGAGCATCACTCAGGCTAGAGAATATCTACCTAACAAAATCATAGGTGGTACAGCTAATACATTTGAAGATATATTGCTCAGACATTACGAAGGTTGTGATTATATAGGCCTTGGACCATATCAATTTACATCTACCAAACAACAACTAAGTCCTATACTAGGTTTAAGTGGATATAGTAAGTTAATCAAGCAAATGAGAGACACAGATATAAACATTCCCATTATAGCTATAGGAGGAATACAACTAGAGGATGTACGCGCCTTAAAACAAACAGGAATACATGGTATAGCCATATCAGGATTACTTCAACACAGTCAAGACAAACAAACACTAATACAACAACTAAACAGCATACTAATATGAACATACAACCACTCAAAATAGCAGACAAGACTTTCCAATCTAGACTGTTCTTAGGCACAGGTAAATATGGCTCTAACCTAGAGATGGAACAGGCAACACTAGCTTCTGAAAGTGAGTTAGTCACTGTAGCCCTTAAGCGCATTGATACCTCAACAGATACAGATGCTATACTTTCTCATCTACACCATCCGCATATTAATCTATTGCCTAATACTTCTGGAGCTAGAAATGCTAAGGAAGCGATCTTTGCTGCTCAGTTAGCTAGAGAGGCATTAGAAACTAACTGGCTGAAGCTTGAGATACACCCTGACCCTAAATACCTTCTACCTGATCCTATAGAAACACTAAAGGCTACAGAAGAATTAGCTAAACTCGATTTCATTATACTTCCATATATACACGCTGATCCCGTATTGTGCAAAAGACTAGAAGATGTAGGTACAGCTGCTGTTATGCCCTTAGGAGCACCTATAGGTACTAATAAAGGCCTAAAAACAATAGATTTCTTAGAAATAATAATTGAGAACAGTAAAGTACCTGTTATTGTAGATGCAGGTATAGGAGCCCCATCTGATGCAGCTAGAGCTATGGAAATAGGTGCTGATGCTGTGCTAGTGAACACAGCAATAGCAGTAGCAGGTAATCCTGTACAAATGGCTGAAGCTTTTAAACTTGCTGTACAGGCAGGTAGACTTGCCTATGAAGCCAAACTACCTCCTATTGCAAGTCATGCTAACGCCTCAAGTCCTTTAACCGCATTTTTATTAGAATAACTATGTCTTTTATCCATACTTATGAACAATACAATTGGGAAGAAGTCAAAAGAACAATATATAACACAACTTCTTTTCAAGTAGAACAAAGTCTTCAACAACCCAAAAAAACACTTACAGATTTTTTACATCTCATCTCTCCTGCTGCTTCACCATACTTAGAGCAGATGGCACAGCTAAGCCAACAACTTACTCAAAAGAGATTTGGTAAAACCATATCACTTTACGCTCCTATGTATTTAAGCAATGAGTGTAATAATATCTGCACTTATTGCGGGTTTAGTTTAGACAACAACATTAGGAGAAAAACACTGACTCCAAAAGAAATAGAACAAGAAGTATCAGTAATTAAAAGTCAAGGATATGATCACATACTATTAGTCACAGGTGAAGCTAATCACATCGTTAATATCAACTACTTCAAACAGAGTATTCAACAGATACAACAGTCTTTCTCTACCATATCTATAGAAGTACAGCCGTTAAAACAAGACGAATATGAACAATTAGCAGAACTAGGTGTCTATGCGGTATTAGTGTATCAAGAAACCTATCACAAAGAAGTATACAAACAATATCACCCTAAAGGGAAGAAATCTAACTTCGAATATAGACTTGACACTCCTGATAGAATAGGCAGAGCAGGTATACATAAGATAGGACTCGGAGTACTGCTAGGATTAGAAGATTGGCGAGTAGACAGTTTCTTTAATGCACTACACATCGATTATTTACAAAAGACCTATTGGCAAACCAAATACTCTGTTTCTTTTCCACGATTAAGGCCTGCCGAAGGTGTGATAGAACCGAACTTCATTATGGAAGATAAAGATCTAATACAACTTATGTGTGCCTATAGAATATGGAATGAAGACTTAGAAATATCGATATCAACTAGAGAAAGTGAAATACTGAGAAATAATGTCTTCAAACTAGGAGCTACTACGATGAGCGCAGGTTCTAAGACTAATCCAGGTGGATATAGTGTTGATGAAGATTCTTTAGAACAATTTGAAATCTGTGATAACAGAACTACAGCCGAAATATATTCTTTAATCAAAAAGGCAGGTTATGAACCAGTATGGAAAGACTGGGATAAAGCATATCAATAACTAAAACATTACAATATGGATACTACTGATTTTTTAAGGTACAGCAGACAAATGAATCTAACAGAAGTAGGTGTAGAAGGTCAAATGAAGATAAAACAAGCTAAAGTATTAGTAATAGGTGCTGGAGGATTAGGTTCTCCAGTACTTACATACTTATCGAGTTGTGGCGTGGGCACACTTGCAGTAGTTGACTTTGATACAATAGAACAACACAATCTACATCGTCAAATATTATTTACTGAAGAAGATATCAATCAAAATAAAACAGCAGTTGCCTATCAGCGCATCAAACAGATTAATCCACATATAAACTTCACTGTCTATAATCAAAAACTCAATACAAACAATGCTGAACAGATATTAAGACATTATGATATTATCGTAGATGGAAGTGATAATTTTTCCACACGTTATCTAGTCAACGATACATGTGTATTACTAAACAAAACACTAGTATCTGGAACAATATTCGGATTCGAAGGGCAGATTAGTGTATTTAACCACAAAGGCTCTCCTAATCTACGTAACCTATTTCCTGAACCACCTGCAGTAGAAGATGTTCCTAACTGTAACCTAAACGGAGTATTAGGTACTTTTCCAGGAATTATAGGTACTATTGTGGCACACGAAACATTAAAAGCAATACTAGAATTACCCACACTAAGTGGCCAATTACTAATACTTAATACATTAACTTGGGAAATAAATAAACTAAGATATACCTAACTTACTTTTTAGGAAGATACTCCATATACACCTCTCTAGGTATTTCGTAAGCTCCTAAAGAGCTTAGGTGATCATTATACACCTGACAATCTAGAAGTGAGTATTTTTTCTTTTGTAGATACTCACATAGATAAATAAAAGCAACTTTACTAGCATTTGGTACAAAGGAGAACATACTCTCTCCGCAGAATACTGGTTTCATATCTACGCCATATAAGCCACCTACAAGTTCTCCTTCTAGCCATACTTCAACAGACTGAGCTAAACCTAGTCTATGTAGATTACAATATGCATCTATCATATCATCTGTAATCCATGTTCCCAATTGTCCATCGCGTTTAGCATTCTGACAATTGCTAATCACATCAGCAAAGCAAGTATTGAAAGTCACTGTAAACTGATCTTTCTTCAGTACATTACGCATACTTTTAGAAATATGCACTTCATGTGGCTCTAAAACCATACGCATACTAGGAGACCACCAAGTAATAGGTTCTCCATCTTCAAACCAAGGAAATATACCTGACTTATAAGCTAGTATTAATCTATTCGCAGATAGATCACCACCTAATGCTAATATACCTGACTCGTGGGTGTTCTCCACAGCCGGAAAATATAAATAGTTACTATCTAAAATTGATATCATAATACTAAAAAAAAGTCCCTAAGAATACTCCTAGGGACAGTTAAAAGAATATTTTTAGAATGGTAGATCATCGTGATCTTCCTCCATATAGCTAGAAGCTGGAGGAAACTGTTGTCCCATATTACTTTGTCCTTGGTTAAAACCTTGTTGGTTTTGGTTAAACCCGCCTTGTTGTTGTGCTTGGTTATTTTGAGCAAAACCTTGTTGTTGATTAAACTGTTGGTTTTGGTTAAATCCTCCTGCTTGTTGACCTTGATTATTTTGAGCGAAACCTTGTTGTTGATTTTGATTAAATCCACCTTGTTGTTGCGCTTGGTTATTTTGAGCAAAACCTTGTTGTTGGTTAGACTGTTGTTGCATACCAGCATTACCATATTGAGACTGCATATTATCTTGTTGTCCCATGTAAGGTTGTTGGTTTTGTCCCATATTACCACCTTGTTGAGCAGGCATCATATGTTCTATTCTCCACCCTTGAATTGTATTAAAGTATCTCATTTCTCCCTGTGGACTTTGCCACTCTCTTCCTCTCAAATTAATAGAAACTCTAACTTGCTCACCTACTTGATAAGAGTCTAATAAGTTCACTTTATCTTGAGTAAACTCAATCATAATATGTTGAGGATATTGCTCTTCAGTAGTTACTACTACTTCTCTTTTTCTAAATGATGAACTAATATCTTGTATGTGTCCAATTAGTTTGATTCTTCCTGTAACTTCCATTTTAATCTCTATTTTTAATTACAATCTATTCGGCTAAAATTGTTTTCCAAGCCAAAGGTACATTATTTTCTTCTAAATATTTTTTTGCTAATTTAAATTTATTGATTTGATTCTTAGATGTCAATATTTCTTTTAATTCAACATTAGAATTTACAAAACTTAGCACCTCATCTTTGCTAGGCAACTGTTCTATATTACCTAAAACACCCAAATCATTACCCGAGAACACGCCACTCTCTACCACACCAGTTGGTAATGCATCTACCCCTAAACCAAGTGTAGTCAACGGTTTTTCTACCTCGAATATCCCTTCATTAGCACGTGTATACCAATTAGCTCCCATACGAGCCACTAAGTCTATCTTATGTTGATCTATTTGCCCATTTTCATCTAGTACATCTTCGTTTACATGTATTTTCACTACTTCACAGATAACTAAATTACCTGCTCCTCCTTCATTTCCTAGACCTATCACTTCCTGTACTACACATTCATATTGTACAGGACTCTCCTTCACTCTGAATGGTTTCACTATATCAGAAGGCACCATAGTCAATCCCGATTTTATAAACTCGTTCACCCCATCCTGATATTCAGTACTCGATAGAGATGTCTGTTGTACCATATCATAAGTTACCACATTAATCACTACCTGAAGGTTACCTTGAACATTAAACAGAGTATGTTTATTCGTATTATCTCTCACTCTTCTAGACGGAGAGAACACCAATATAGGTGGATTAGTACTCACCATATTAAAGAAGCTAAATGGAGACAGATTAGGTCTTCCATCAGCATCCACAGTACTAGCTAAAGCTATAGGACGAGGTCCTATAGACGTTTGCATTAATCGTTGTAGTTCTACTACAGATATATCTTTAGGTTCTAATGATTTCATATATTTCATAATTGAAGAAAAGTAAAGTTACAAAAGCTTTTAAGAACGATAAAATTTTTAATACCACATTAAAGCAAAATCAATTCATTTATTTTAATTACTTTTAATTCTCATTACTAAACCATTTCAAAACTTGAGAAATAAGAAAGAAATATTTCGCTGGTCAGTAATCACTGCCGCACTGATAACCCTATTAGTCATTCTGTGGAACACTTATTCCTTCTTTCAAACCTATAAAACAGAAGAAAGAACTAAAATGAAAATATGGGCAGAGGCACTTAACACTTTAGATATAGCCACTTCTATAGAAGCAGACGTATCCTTACCATTTCTAATCATGATGGAGAATAAAACTATTCCTATCATACAGACAGATGTCAACGACAGTATCCTAGCATTAAATAACATAGACGAACATGTAGTCAATACTATAGAGAAAAAACAAGCTCTACTGCGAAAACTAAAATCACAGAACCCTCCTATCATACTAAAAGTAGGTAAGCAAACACAGTATGTCTACTATGGTAACTCTTCACTGCTAACTAAACTGAAATATTATCCAGTGACCCTAGTATTGATTTTCTTGTTTTTCACTGTCTTATTATTTTACTTCTACAGAAGTAATAAAGTAGCTACTCAAAACAAACTGTGGACTGGTATGGCTAAAGAAACTGCTCACCAGATAGGTACACCTCTTTCCTCACTACTAGGATGGATAGAAATTATGAGACTAGACAATATTAGTCCAGATATCACAGAAGAAATAGAGAAAGACGTAAAGAAGCTACAGATTATCGCAGACCGTTTTTCTAAGATAGGTTCTATACCTAAACTAACTGATGTAGACATCATAGCCGAAACCCGTAAGACATTTGACTACTTCTCTATCAGAAATTCTAAGCAAGTCCTATTCACTATGGATAGTCCTGATTATGAAATCATGATACCTCTTAACAAAGAGTTACACAGTTGGACCATAGAGAACTTAATCAAGAATGCTATAGATGCCATGAAAGGGAAAGGAAAATTAGATATCCATATCCAAGACACACCTAAGGCTGTAAACATCTTTATCACAGACTCTGGTAGCGGTATACCGAAGAAAGTACTCAAAAAGATCTTCGAGCCAGGATACACCACTAAGAAACGTGGATGGGGTCTAGGATTATCATTAACAAAACGGATAGTAGAAGACTTCCAAAACGGAAAGATAAAAGTAACACAATCAGAAGTAGGTAAAGGAACCACATTCTGTATTACTTATAACAAAAAAAGGTTGCACTAATATCAGTGCAACCTTTTTTGTTTTATAATGAGTAGTCTTATAGATGACTACTAATAGCTTTAGCTACATCTGTGAATTCCTCTGGAGTTAACTTTTCTTTCTTAGTGAATCGCATATCATCCATCTCTTGTAGAGGTATTAGATGTACATGTACATGAGGTACTTCTAGCCCTACTACAGCCATACCGATCCTTTTACAAGGCACTGCTAATTCAAGTGCTTTAGCCACCTTACGAGAGAACTTCATCAATTCCATATAATGATCCTCTTCCATATCAAAAATCTTATTGATTTCCTTTTTTGGAATACATAACGTATGTCCTTTAGCATTAGGATTGATATCTAAGAATGCTAAGAAGTTATCATCCTCAGCTACTTTATAAGCAGGAATCTCTCCAGTAATGATTTTAGTGAAAATAGAACTCATAATATATATATTTTAATTAGTCTCTAGAAATCTCAAGAAGCTCAAACTTCATCGTACCATTAGGAACCTGTATCTCTGCTACATCTCCTACTGATTTTCCTAACAACCCTCTTCCGATAGGTGAAGTTACAGAAATCTTTCCAGCTTTAAGATCAGCTTCGCTTTCTGCTACTAATGTATAGGTAATCTCCATACCATTAGCTTGGTTCCTAATTTTTACTTTAGACAATACTAAAGCTTTAGACGTATCTAACTGAGACTCGTCTATTAATCTAGCATTCGCTACTACCTCTTCTACTTTAGCTATCTTTAGTTCTAATAATCCTTGTGCTTCTTTGGCAGCATCATACTCTGCATTCTCAGACAAGTCTCCCTTATCCCTTGCATCAGCTATCGCTTGAGATGCTCTTGGACGCTCCACACTTTTCAACTGCTCTAATTCGTCTTTTAGTTTCTTAAGACCTTCCGCAGTATAATACGAAATCTTACTCATAATTAACTCGTTTATATAAATAGAAAAAATCCCATAAAAACGGGATTCTTCACTATAAAGATATTTTTATTTTTTCGTTAAATCAATAATTGACTGTTCTGTTATATTTGTCAAAGTTAAATAATTAAATTTGTTTTTCAAATAGTTTATTAAAATGAAGAAGATATTTCTAATCCTATTTACCATAGTCATAACTATCTCTTGTAGTAAGAGTAACAACGATAATAACTACCCAAATATTCCTGTAGTTAATATTAATTTTGATTTAAATCTGAACCTCCCTTCTGCAAATGATTTACGTGTTCCTAATGGGACTTACATTGACTATAATCACGGATATAATGGGATTGCGATTGTTAATAATGTAAGATATTACTCTGCATGGGAATTAACCTGCCCTGATCACAATGCTGCTACTCCATGTTCTAAATTAGTTCAAAAGAAGAAAAATGATATCTATGTATATTGTCAATGTAAAGATAAGCACAATGGACAAGAGGCGCAGTTTAGTCTAATCACAGGTCAATCCATGACTCCTGGATTAAAGTATGTCCAACTAAAACCTTATCCAGTATACGAATCTAATGGAGCACTAAGAATTCGCTACTAGACATCATATCTATAAAGCAAAGAAGTATACCTTATTTACAGCAAGTGAACTAGGTACAACTAATCTGAAATACCTAATACTTATAACAAAAAAACACCATATCGCTATGGTGTTTTTTTGTTATAAGTAATCTAGCCTATTAGATTGCTTGGTTATAATATTTAGAACTTAATAGTTAGCCCAGCTAAAATATTAAACTCTGCCTGTGGATAATATGATGGTCCCCATTCTGGGTCATAATATCCGTTAGACATATACTTCACATTAAATATATTATTTGCCAATACAGATACTCCTACTGATCTTACCCATCCCTTAATAGGAAACTCATACGTAGCACTAAGATCATTGATAAAATAAGAATCTAACTTAGACTCTTTTGCATCTAGATTAGCCATATACTGCTCACCTACGAATTTAGTTAGCAAGGATACACTCATTCCCTCTACTGGTAGATAAGTAATAGCATTAGATGCGATGAAGTCAGGTGAGAACGCAATATTAGTAGTACCTAAATTTACTGCCTGTCCATCCACTGTAGTCATAAAGTTTTTATTCTTATTCGCACTTATCGTCATACTAGGAGCCCAGTATAGCTTATCTAATACACGTACATTAGCATCTATCTCAATACCTGCTCTATAGCTATCCCCACTATTCGCTCTTAACATCCCTCCTACATCATTAATTTCTCCTGTTAAGATTAATTGGTTCTTATACTTCATGTAATATGCATTCACATTTACAGTAGCTCTATTCCCTTTAAATCTCCATCCTAGCTCATAATCATCCATACTCTCAGACTTAGGCTTTCCTTCACCTTCATAATCCTTTCGATTAGGCTCTCTATTTCCTTTAGCATAGGAGAAATACAGTTGATTAGAATCATCTACCTGATATGTAATACCTCCTTTAGGATTAAAGAAGTTAAACTTATCATCTACTAAACCTGTTTCAATACCGTTAGCCTCATACGTCACACGTCTATACTGCATATCTCCATATAAACTCCACTTATCAGCGAACTGCCAAGTAGCCTTCGCATAGAAGTTCATATCTGTCTTTACAGCATCATCTCTATAGTATTCATAATTAGGCGTTAGCTTCACAGGTTCTCTAGTCCATAACACATTACCGAAGTGATCACCTTCATATTTATTAGCTCCTCCTCCTACGATTACACTTATTTTATCAGCAGTATAATTCGTATTGAACACCATTCCATAGAAATGATTAGCTAAACTCTTCTGTCTAATTAAGTCAGTCTTATTTACCTCTTTACCATCTACCACGATAGGATTAAAACCATACGTCTTAAACTTTTGGTTAGTCTTATAATTCTCATAATATCCATCACCCTTAGTATAGTGAAGAGACACATTAGATGACCATGCTGAAGACCACTTCTCACTCCAGTGTAGCTGATAATGTGTCTGTATATAATTATCAGTCTCATTATCATAGAACTGTGTATTTCCTTGATCATCCTTATACTTTCCAGCAGGATTATACCTACGTCCGTACTTATCTATATCCGCCTGAGATACACCATTCCACGCTTGGTAAGTTCTCTGTTTTCCACCGAACATTACAGCTTTTACTAATGACGTTTCACCCACATACACCCCTTGTAAATAATATGACTTCATCTTAGACAAAGCTCTATCGATATATCCATCAGACTTCATATCAGACAAACGACCTGCAATCTCAAACTTGTCATTGATTAAACCAGTACTGAACTTAACCGTAGACTTTCGAGTATTATAACTACCAAAAGAATTAGATATTTCTCCATTAGCATCATGAGAATAGTCATCTGTCTTTAAGTTAAGACTTGCACCAAAAGCAGCAGAGCCGTTAGTTGATGTTCCTACTCCACGTTGCAACTGTAAATTCTGTACAGAAGAAGTAAAGTCAGGCATATTTACCCAAAACGAACCTTGAGACTCTCCATCGTTATACGGAATACCATTTAGCGTTACATTGACACGAGTAGCATCAGATCCACGTACTCTAAAGCTAGAATACCCTATCCCATTACCCGCGTCTGTAGTAGTCACCACAGAAGTCATATAAGACATCATCGTAGGAATATCTTGACCTAGATTACGCTTACCTAAGTCCTTCTTAGACAAGTTAGCATAAGCGATAGGTGTCTTCTCATCCACACGAACAGCAGATAATACAATTTCGTTAAGTGTTGATTGTTGAATAGAATCTTTTACTTGTTTATCTTGAGCGTAAGCTGTAGCACCTATACAGGTAGCTGTCAAGACTAAAGATTGTAGTAAAGTTTTTTTCATTCGTAAAAAAGTATCTACAAATAAAAGGGGCAATTATTCTTATTAATTAATAATTACACTAGTCCATAACAGTTCTAGCAAGAACTGTTCTTACTCCCTTGGCAGCATTACCTGCCCAGGTTCTATGGGTATGATCTCAGCCGTACGGCACCCCTTTGAGATTTATGGTACAAATATAGGCTGTTTTTCGAAAGAAAAACAACAATTCAATTAAGATAAATTCTTTAACACAGTTAGACTTATAACACTCTTTTTCTCAAGGCTTTCTTTAAAGAATTCTGTTGTTTATTCTCTTTTCTCTTCTGTATTACTCGACGAGGAGTCTTAGTTTCTCTACGTTCTTTCTCTATGTGCAACCCAATAGCTAACAATTGAAAGAAACGGTCTACTACAATCTCTTTATTCTTAATCTGACTACGTGTATTATCTGCATCTAAGATAAGTACTCCCTCCTTATTAAATCTGTTCTTTAGACGTTCTAACAGTAGCGTACGCTCTTCATCAGATACTCCTTGCGAATTCATACAGTCCCAAGACAACACTACCTTAGAAGACACTTTATTAACGTTCTGACCTCCAGCACCACTACTGCGTACTGCCTTAAAGCTCAATTCTTTTTCTATTACTTCTCTAAGCATTTTCCTCTATTTATAGTTTTATACCACGAGATATAAGCCATCGTGGCCAATACAGTAAAGATAGCAAATTGTACTGCTAAAATACCATATCCTCTATATGCATATAAGGGAACAGATACGATATCACCTATAATCCATAATGTCCAGTTCTCAATTTTCTTTAAAGCCATATAGTACATCCCCGTAAAGAAGATACCTGACGTGATGATATCTATATAATTTTCGGGTAAAATCTCTTTCCCAGAGAAATGATATACACCGTAGATTACCACTAATGTCACAAAGAATATAATAATACCGTTAACCTTCTCTCGCATATTAGTTCGACTAATCTTAAGCACTGTATCTCCATCTTTCTGTCTAGACCAATTATACCATCCGTAAACACTCATGATAGAGTAATATCCATTTAAGATCATGTCTCCATAATAACCGATAACGTATAATAAATAAACTGTAATAATAGTAGCGATAATACCTGTAGGATAGACTAAGATATTTTCCTTACCCGCATACCATACACTCAGTATACCGAATATAAATACTATTGATTCTAATATTATCTGAAGAGAACTCGCCTCTTTATAAGCTCCAAAGAAAAAGTCAAACATAAGTAGTGTGTTGTATAAAAAAACCGCGTTCTCTAAGAGAACGCGGTTCAAATGTATAATTTATCTTTCTAATTAGTTGTTTCTGCTCATTAATATTCTTAGGATGTACCAGAATAATAACATTAAAGATGCAAATAATGATAGAGCTGCAGGGATGTATTGGTTCGCTGCGTACTCATTCTTAATCTGCCAAGTAGAGTATAAGATAGATCCTGATGCTAATCCAACCATAGCTAATGAGAACCATAAACCTAAGTCAAATCCGAAGATCATACCAGCGATGATAACTCCTAATGCTAAAAAGAATCCAATAGTTAGGATAGATCTCATAAATGAGAAATTAACGCTAGATCCAAATACTACTCCTGTCAATCCTCCGAATAATGCTAAAGTCAAGATACCAGCTTGAGCTAATAAAGCTCCATTAGGTGCCATGCTTAAAGCGATATACATAATAGGCACGAAGATTAATGCTTCTGCGAATGTATATAAGAAGAACCCAGCGTACTGTTGTGTCTTATTTGTTGTATTATCAGCTAACTTTTGAGCATACCAAGTAATTCCCATAAAAGCACCAATCACGATAAGCCATGAGAATTTACCCATTCCGATAAGCTTAAACATTCCTTCTACTACGAATGGAGTATTAAGCATAATAGTTTCTAAAATAATAAAAGCTAATACTCCCATAGCTAGGGTAGCATAAGTCTTTTTATAAAATTGTGCTCTTACTGTCTCAGATTCCTGAGCAACAGGCACCATGTAATTCAAATTGTTAAAATTATTTTCCATTCCTTTTATATTTTTACCAAAAATAGTAATTAAAATTATAATTTATACTATGATTTTGATTCTAACGCATAAACCAACACGAAATTACCTAAATCAATTAGCTTATATTCAAACAGTTGTTTAAATATTTCATTATTCACAATAGCTCGCTTCTCTCCAGTCAATACATTCATATCATCTTTAAAACTCAGACTACGAGATTCACACATTTTAAACATAGCTTCTTTAGCACACCACACCTCAGTTAACACCTCTATTTCGTTTTGTGCGTTTGTAGCTAACTCCAATTCTATTGTATTACAGAATTTATTAGCGATGCGTTTTATCTTATCTCTTTTCATCTCCACGTCTATTCCTACATTCTCAGTTCCTATTATGATAGACGCATATTCAAAAGAGTGAGATATAGAAATATGAGAACCATCTACTAATGACGGTTTACCATTCTCATCATAACACAAATCTAAATCAGAATACCCAGCAGCACTTAACAAATGTCTCACGGCCATAAAGCCTTTTTGATGTACCTCTGATTTCATTTTACTGAAGCGCTCTTTTGTAGCCTCTCGCAGTACAACACCCTCTCTAAGATTATCCAGATTCTCTTCTACTCTCCAGATAAGTACTCTATAATTATCTTCTATTATCTCTTTTATTAAAGGCATATTCTCATCTCTAATTAATAAGGCAAAGATATATGAAATAAAAAACTCTTCATTACATCATTTACTCAAGGGAAGTAATCTCTACTTTATACTACAAAAAAAGCCACTCAAACGAGCGGCTTTTAAATATTAGTGATTATTCTAATTTATTGTTTCTTTAATAAATCTCTAATTTCAGCTAAAAGATCTTCTTGAGTAGGTGCTGGTGGTCCTGCTGGTGCTTCCTCTACTGCTGCAGCTTCTTTCTTCTTCAATGTGTTGATTCCTTTAACTAATAAGAACACACACAGTGCTAATAAAGTAAAGTTGATAACTTCAGTAATGAAACTACCATACGCAAATACAACGTTTCCGTCAATTCCTCTAGCTGCTGCTAATGGAGCTCCGTCAGGTGCATCTCCTTTTAACACTAAATACATATTAGAGAAGTCTGGTGTACCAATAATAGCTGATACGATAGGCATGATAACGTCGTTAACTACACTTGTAACGATTTTACCGAATGCTCCCCCAATGATAACCCCTACTGCAAGGTCCATTACATTCCCTTTAACAGCGAATTCTTTAAATTCTTTTACAAATCCCATAATCTTGATTGTTTAAGTTTTGAAGTGTTAAAAATATAACTTTTTTACTCTACAAAAAAAATTCTTTTAACGCGAAGTGCAATACTTGTTAAAATCTCATATGGTATAGTATTTATTTTTTCAGCTATTATAGTGACAGGCAGGTCTTTACCAAAAATAATGACTTCATCATTTTCTTCACAATTTATATTTGTTACATTAATCATTAACATATCCATACAAATCGAACCTGTTATTTCTGCTTTTTGCCCATTTACCAAGACATAGCCGACACCTGCACCCCATGATCGATGCACGCCATCAGCATAACCAATTGGTACTGTGGCTATACGAGTTCGACCTTGTGAACGGAATCTTCTACCATATCCAACACTATCAGCATCATTTATTTCCTTTATTTGCATTATGCGAGTTTTAAGAGTGCTCACATTAGCCAATTGTTGCATTTCTTCTTTATCATTTCCTACTCCATATAATCCAATACCCAATCTTACCATGTCAAACTGATATGCTGTAAAGTGAAAAATACCAGATGTATTTAAAATATGTCTAATAGGATTAATATCTAGCTCCTGCATTAGTTTATCCGAATTCTGTGTAAACATATCTATTTGCCCTAAAGTAAAATCAGTGTACTCGGGCATATCACTCGAAGATAAATGAGAGAATATAGACTTCACCTCTACTACATTAGTATGTCTAAGTACTTCGATTAGTTCGTCTAAGTCTCCTGTCAAGAATCCGTGTCTATGCATCCCCGTATCTAACTTAATATGGATCGGGTACTCATAACAGTTGCGTTCTCTTGCTACCTTTAAGAAAGCATTTAACTCACGTACAGAGTACACCTCTGGTTCTAAGTCATACGCTATCATAGCAGAGAAAGCATTAATCTCAGGATTCATCACTATAATCTTAGTATTCACACCAGCCTTTCGCAGTTCTATTCCTTCATCAGCAAAAGCAACACCTAGATAATCTACATTCTCATGAGCTAATAACTTAGCTATCTCATAGCTACCATTACCATATCCGAACGCCTTTACCATTACCATAATCTTAGTCTCAGGTTTAAGCTTAGATCGATAAAAATTAAGATTGTGACACATAGCAGTCAGGTTGACCTCTAATACAGTCTCATGTGTCTTCTTCTCCAACATAGTCACTATCCTATCAAAGCGAAAGCCTCTAGCCCCTTTGACCAAGATGTTCTCATCCGTAAAGTCATCTACAGAAACCTTCTGTAAGAACTCCTCTGTATCTTTATACAGATAAGCATTACTAACGCCTACCAGGTACTTACTGATATGCTCACCGATACCGATAATACGCGTAATATGATGTGTAACCAACAATTCTTTTAGCTGACTATAAATCTCTTCTACCTCAAAGCCACTCTTAAACATATCTGATAAGATAACTGTCTTAGACGAGCTAACTTTGTGCTTCTCTAAGAAGTCAAGAGCTATAGATAACGACTGATAATCTGCATTATAAGCATCGTCTATTATAGTACAATTATTCACTCCATTCTTGACCTGCATACGCAGCTCTACAGGATAAAGACCTTTAATACGCATAGCAATAGTATCAGCTGTATAGCCTAAATAAACCATCATACTAATACACGTCATGATATTGTGTACAGAACTATCATCTGTAAAAGGAAGTTCTACAGAAAAACAGTCTTTTTGATTAACAACAATAGATAAGGTAGATTGTGTTACTTGCCCATATACATTAGCTCTAACATCACTAAGGCTCCAAGTATATACAGATGTTATAGGAGACAGATATTTAAGTAATAACTCATTTAGCTCACAGATCACTACCTCAGCATTGACAAATAGTTTTGCCTTCTCACTTACCTTTTGCTCCAGAGACTGAAACCCTTCTCCGTGCTCTTCTGTCAGTGCAGTAAATACACCTATAGTAGGCTTCACTACTTTAGCTAACTTCTCCATCTCTCCTATAGTAGAGATTCCTACCTCGAAAATACCTAGATTATGCTTTTCCTCCATCCCAAAGATAGATAGAGGTACACCCGTCTGAGAATTATAACTTTTAGGACTCTTGATAATCCTATATTCTTCACTTAGCAGATAGTTTAGCCATTCTTTTACGACAGTCTTTCCCTTGCTACCAGTAATTCCGATAACGGGAAAATCAAAACTATCTTTATGAAAAATAGCTGCACTCTGAAGTGCAGCTAATGTATTATTAACTTTAAAATATAGCACACCTTGTGTAGGGTGTACTTTAGATTCGTCAGATATAACGATATATCTAACTCCTTTATTTACCAGCTCATCGACATAATCATGTCCATCGTGATTACCTCCTTTTAACGCAAAAAACAATGTGTGTTGATCGTTTTGTAACGACCTACTATCTACGGATATATTAGTAATATCTACATACTCACTCTTGTTATTTCCTATAATGTCTGCTCCAATAAAAGAACAGAACGCATCCGTATTAAATTTCATTCTTTTGCACTATTTGATATACAAAGGTAAAGAGAGTTCTACGACACTCTATCTATATAAAGTCTTAAAAATTACATTTTATGTAAGACCAACCTTCTTCTTGTTTTTCGATGATATACACCAAACCAGAAGGTACGAAAGACACATTATCTAAGATATCTGCCTTATCTATCTTACGAGCATTAATTGTATTCTCACACGCAAAGAAATGAATTCCTTTTTGCATCACAGCTTTAAGTGGCTCACCTACCATCGTCTTGCTTTTTCTCAGCATACCGATACCAGGTCCGTGTACTACTACATGAATAGTCACATCCTCATTCCAGTGATTTCTAACATTAGTAACATAAGTCATTAAAGCATTTTGTTCATTAATGTTGTCAGTGTTTAATTGAAATACAACGTTGTGTTTTGTATTTTTCATAAGTGTATCTATTTTTTAAGTTTTGGGTTCTATTTTTTTGGTTCTATAAAACTACTAAAAACCACCGAAAGCGACTAATAATCTCTACTTTCTTTTTTTGCACTTATGTATCCTAGGTTACATTTCTTGTCAGTTATAATAAGGAACTTTGTCTTATCAAAATTTAAAACAACAGATATGGAATGGATATATGGCCCATGGCCTTGGTACGTAGGAGGATTATTTATCGCAGCTACACTGATACTACTTTTATTAATGGGTAAGAGCTTTGGGTTCTCCTCTAATCTACGCACGATGTGCTCTATGATGGGAGCAGGTAAAAGTTGTGATTTTTTCTGTTTCAATTGGAAAGCACAGACGTGGAACTTGTTATTCTTAGTGGGTACTATCTTAGGAGGTTTTATAGCATATCACTTTCTTAGTGTAGAACCTGCCGCTATACCCTTAGGGCAAAACACAATAGATAAACTAAATCAATTAGGTATAGAGAGTGCTGGTAAAGCATACATCCCTACAGAGCTATTCTCTAACGAAATATTCGGATCTGTCAAGTCGATTGGTTTACTGCTATTGGCAGGATTCTTCGTAGGATTTGGATCGAGATATGCAGGAGGATGTACTTCGGGCCACGCCATCAGTGGACTAAGTAACCTACAGTTGCCATCACTTATAGCAGTGATTGGTTTCTTTATTGGAGGATTGATTATGGTACATTTATTATTCCCTCTAATCTTCTAAGTTACATATTAGATTTAGTATGCCTTAAGTCTTGTATTGGATAAGTAAGTACTCTATCCACTATACATCCATAATGACTCCGTTAAATAATACAAAACAACGGACTCACCACAGACTCATAACGGACTCACTACGGACTCACCCAATACAAAACTGGATCTGCACAGATACCAATATCAAACAATACAAATAGTTATATAAACAATATACAATGAAAAAATTAGCCTATTTATTAGTTGGAATGCTTTTCGGGATAGGAATGTTTAAATCAGGAGCAGCATCGTGGTTCCGCATTTATGAAATGTTTCAATTCGACAGTTTCCACATGTATGGAATTATGGGAACAGCCTTAACCATAGCTGTAGCTGCAACCTATATCATCAAGAAAAAGAATATTAAAGATTTCTCTGGTAATCCTATAGAGTTCACTCCTAAAGAGAAGAGCGTACCGCGCTACCTCATCGGTGGTATCTTTTTCGGATTAGGCTGGGCCTTAGGAGGCGCTTGTCCTGGACCGATGTTTGCACTATTTGGAGCAGGTTTCTTACCTATCTTGATAGCTATTATTGGAGCTCTATTAGGAACGTGGTTCTATGGAATAATCAGAAAATGGTTACCTCATTAATATGATATTTCTACCCTAGATTCCAATACTTTTAATATCTTGCTTCAGTAATGTAATTTACATTATTTTAATCACTAGTTTATTCTTTTATGGAGCATATTATCAGGGCTAAATACAGTCCTATCTTTGAGGAAAAGTTATTAGATGAGATCATAGAAGTCTCTACAATAAAGGACTTCAAAGAAGGCGAAAAACTTATGGAGATAGGTGAGTATATTAAGAAAATACCTCTCCTACTGGAAGGTGCTATTAAGATCATACGCGAAGACCAAAGAGAAGGTGAGATAGTACTCTACTTTATAGAAGAAGGTGATACCTGTGCCATGACATTGACCTGCTGTTTAGGAGAGACTAAGAGTCAGGTGCGCTCTATAGCTGAACGCGATGGTAGTGTAGTGATGGTACCTGTAAGCAAGATGGACGAATGGTTAGTCAAATACAAGAGTTGGAGAAACTTCGTACTAAATAGTTATAACAATCGTATGAATGAGATGCTGACGGCTATAGACAGTTTAGCGTTTATGAATATGGAGGAACGACTGTGCAATCTACTTAGAAACAAAGCAAAAATTTACAACAGTAGATTTATCAATAATACTCATCAGGAGCTGGCAGACGAACTGAATACATCAAGGGTAGTTATCTCCAGAATATTAAAAACCTTAGAAAACGAAGGTATTATACAACTCAATCGCAAATACATCGAGTTGCTTAAACCTTAATCATAGCTATGGATTATACATCATTAATAGGTTATGCATTAGCCTTACTTATCGGGATATCACTTGGACTTATCGGTAGTGGAGGTTCTATACTGACTGTCCCAATACTGGTATATATTATGAAGGTAGAACCCTTTATTGCTACAGCCTACTCACTATTTATAGTTGGCTCTACTTCACTAGTTGGTGGTATCAAAAACTATATTGACAAAAAAGTAGATCTAAAAGCAGTAGCCTTATTTGGTATACCCTCTGTGATTACTGTCTATATTGCCAGAGCTTACTTACTCCCATTAGTTCCAGACATTATCAGTATTGGTAGTTGGAGTATCGATAAGAATATAGTATTGATGGTCTTGTTTGCATTAGTGATGTTCACTTCTGCTACGAAGATGATCAGACCTAAAAAACAAGAAGAAATACAGGATACTAAGCCCGCATTATCAGGATTGTTTATACAGGGAATCTTGATTGGGTTATTAGCTGGTACAGTAGGTGCTGGTGGAGGTTTCTTGATCATTCCTGCATTAGTATTATTCGCTAAGATGCCGATGAGACAGGCTGTAGGTACATCACTCTGCATTATAGCTATACAGTCATTAATAGGTTTTTTAGGAGACTTAGGACACACTGCTATGGACTGGGGGATGCTACTAACATTTAGTGCGATATCTATCATAG
This sequence comes from Myroides marinus, assembly GCF_900109075.1. Classification (GTDB taxonomy): domain Bacteria; phylum Bacteroidota; class Bacteroidia; order Flavobacteriales; family Flavobacteriaceae; genus Flavobacterium; species Flavobacterium marinum_A. Next base: position 316,914 of record NZ_FNYS01000001.1, read on the forward strand.
GTATATTTATAGGCATCTACCTAACACGATTTGTCCCAGACAAAAACTTAAAAAAGGGATTTGGATATTTTGTACTAATTATGGCAATATATATCTTAATTAAAGAAGTGTTTTTATAATATGTAACCTAAGTTACTGTATTTTTAAAAACATATTTATAATTTTACTACAAACAAAGAAATAAACGACAATATGAAAATAGAACAAATTTATACAGGATGTTTAGCTCAAGGAGCTTATTATATAGAAAGTAATGGTGAAGTAGCAATCATCGATCCACTAAGAGAGGTACAACCTTACTTAGACAGAGCGGCTAAGGATAATGCTACTATTAAATACATATTCGAAACACACTTTCACGCTGACTTCGTGAGTGGACACGTAACATTAGCTGATAAGACTAATGCTCCTATCGTATACGGACCGAATGCTAACCCTACATTTAAGGCGCATATCGCTACTGATGGAGAAGTATTTAAATTAGGTAATATCACTATCACAGCATTACACACTCCTGGTCATACTATGGAGAGTACAACATACTTACTAAAAGACGAGAATGGTAAAGATCACGCTATCTTTAGTGGAGACACATTGTTCTTAGGAGATGTAGGACGTCCTGACTTAGCTCAAAAAGCAGCTAATCTAACACAAGAACAGTTAGCAGCTACATTATATCAAAGTTTACGCACTAAGATTATGCCATTAGCAGATGACGTTATTGTATATCCAGCGCATGGTGCAGGGTCTGCATGTGGTAAAAACTTGAGCAAAGAGACTGTAGGTACATTAGGTGACCAAAAACAAACTAACTACGCTCTACGTGCTGATATGACTGAAGCTGAATTTGTAAAAGAAGTAACTGATGGATTATTACCTCCACCTGCGTACTTCCCATTAAACGTAAAACTTAATAAAGAAGGTTACGAAAACGTAGAGACAATCATCGATAATAATAAAGCATTAACTCCAAGAGAGTTTCAGGTATTAGCAGAAGAGTCAGGTGCTCTAATCTTAGATGTACGCTCTGCTGCAGACTTCGCTGCTGGTCATATACCAGGTGCTATCTTTATCGGATTAGATGGACAATTCGCTCCTTGGGTAGGTGCATTAATTACAGATATTAAACAAGCTATCATGTTAATCACTCCTGAAGGACGTGAAGAAGAGGCTATCATTCGTCTATCACGTGTAGGATATGACAATACGTTAGGATACTTAAAAGGTGGGTTCAATTCTTGGAAAGCAGAAGGTTTTGAGTATGACACTGTACAACAAGTAACTGCTCAAGAATTAGCTGACAAATTAGCTAGTGAAGATATTAAAGTCGTGGATGTACGTAAACCAGGTGAGTATAACTCTGCTCACTTAGAGTACAAAAACTTAACGCATTCTCCATTAGACTTTATCAATGATAATATCGCTGACTTCCCTACTACAGGTAAGTTCTATATCCACTGTGCTGGAGGTTACCGCTCATTGATCGCTTCTTCTATTTTAAAAGCAAGAGGATATCATAATATGATTGATGTTATCGGAGGTTTTGGTGCTATTAAGAATACATCTGCTCCTATCGTAGAGGCTACGTGTAGCTCTACATGTAGTAGCACTGCTAAAGCAAACTAATATGAGTAATTTTCAAGAGTTAATCGATAGAGATCAGTTAACCTTAGTTGATTTCTTCGCTACGTGGTGTGGACCATGTCAGATGCTTGCTCCAGTATTAGAAGAGGTAAAAAAAGAGTTGAAAGACGATATCTCTATTATCAAGATTGATGTAGACAAGAATACGGCTCTTACTACTCAGTATAGTACGCAATATCAAATGAGAGGTGTACCAACGTTAATGCTGTTTAGAAAAGGAAAGCTTCTGTGGAAACAGTCAGGTTATATGGATAAGCAAACTCTGCTAAACCATATCGAACAATATAAAAATAATTACTAGAGAAATAGCTACTCCTTATCGAGTAGCTATTTTTTTATATCACTATTCAAAGACAACTCATGTCATTAATTTTCAGTTGGTTAATTATTAATAAAATATAATTATATTTAACTCATTAACCTTAAAAACTAATTTATGAAAAGAATAGTGTACACACTTTTGTTTGCATTAACAATAAGTGCGGCTAATTACTCTTTTGCTCAACAGAAGTCAAAACCAACCTTCGTTACTACTGTTGAAGACATTAAAGAATACAAGTTATCAAATGGGCTAAAAGTCCTATTACTTCCTGATGCTACTCAGAGTAACCTTATCGTAAACATCGTTTATAACGTTGGTTCTAAACATGAGGGATACGGTGAGAAAGGTATGGCTCACTTACTAGAGCACATGCTATTTAAGAGTACTAAGAACTTAGGAGATATCAAAAAGATGATCTCTGACAAAGGAGGTCGTGCTAATGGTACTACTTGGTATGATCGTACGAACTACTACGAAATATTCGCTGCTTCAGATGAGAACTTAGCTTGGGCATTGCAAATGGAAGCTGACCGTATGGTAAATGCTACTATCTTACAAGAAGACTTATACAAAGAGTTTTCTGTAGTGCGCAATGAATTCGAGATTGGTGAAAACAATCCTACTGGAGTATTAATGGAAAGAACGATTAATACAGCTTATTTATGGCATAACTATGGGCTAAGTACTATCGGATCAAAAGAAGACATAGAACGTGTAAAAACACCTCAGTTAAAACGATTTTATGAGAAATACTATCAGCCTGATAACGCTACTCTAGTAATAGCAGGTAAATTTGATGAAGCGAAGGCTTTAAAGTACATAGAGGACTACTTCTCTGTGATACCTAAACCTACACGTGTATTAGATGAAATCTTCACTGTAGAGCCTGCTCAAGATGGTGAAAAGTATGTAGAGGTAAAACGCGCAGGAGATTCTCAACATATTAATATGCTTTATCACGCTGCTTCATTTGCAGATAAAGACTATGCTGCACTATCAGCTCTAGAATCTATATTAACTAATGACCCTTCAGGATATTTATACAAAGAATTAGTAGAGACTAAGAAGGTATCTAGTATTTGGGCTTTTAACCCTACTGTGAGAGACGCAGGTTTTGTGTTATTCAACTTCGATGTTCCAAATGATAGAAACCTTGATACTACATTGAAAGATGTAAAAGTTGCGCTAGCTAAAATAGGAACTATTAACTATACTCAAGAGGATCTAGATAGAGCTAAAACTAATATTCTTAAAGGTTTAGAGAACATCAAAAACAATACTTTAGGATACACGATTAACCTTACTGAAATAATTGGTGCTGGTGATTATCGTTTAGCTAATTTATACAGAGACAATGTAGAAAACTTAAAGCTAGAAGATATCAATAGAGTAGCTAAGAAGTACTTTAGAGAGAATAATCGTACAGTAGGTATGTTTATTCCTACTAAAGGTGAGGAAAGAGTTAAGGCTGATGAGTTCCAAAATAAAGATATCAAAGCATTAGTAGAAAACTATAAAGGACGCGAAGCTTCTGCTGAGCTTAGACCTTTTGAAGCCTCTATCGCTAATCTTCAAAAGAACTATTCTACTAACAAGCTACAGAATGGATTAAAATACGGAGTAATCGATAAAGATATTAAAGGTGAGAAGGTACAGATCAGTATGACACTGCCTGTAGGTAACCAAAAAGATTTACTGAACAAACAATACATTGGTGAAGTAGCTGCTAACTTGCTTACTGCTGGTACTACTACAATGACTAAACAACAGATAAAAGATAAGTTAGATCAACTGAAGTCTTCTGTAAGTGTTCGTTTTGGTGGACAAAGTTTTTACATTAATATTTCTTCTTATAGAAACAGTATAAACGAGACTATGGCTATCTTAAAAGATGTTCTTACTAATCCTGTATTCCCTGAATCAGAGTTAGAGAAACTAAAATTAGAGACTATTACAGCTTTAGAAGCAGAGCTTAGTGATCCACAATCTATTGCTTTTAATAAGCTATCTCAATTAACCTCTAAAGAAGAGAAAGGTAGTATCTATTACTCTCCATCTACGCAAGAAGATATCGATGGATACAAGAATGTAAAAACAGCTGATATCAAGGCGTTCTATAAAGACTTCTTTGGTGCTAATAATGGTGTAGCTACAGTTATCGGTATGAGTGACAAAGCTGCTACAGATAAGTTATTCGAAAGTACATTCGCTAACTTTACAAGTAAAGCTAAGTACGAAAAAGCTACTCCTAACTATGTGGAGACTAAACAAGACAAACAATTGTTTGAAACTCCAGATAAAGAAAATGCTGTAGCAGTAGGTAAACTTAACTTCAAGATGAATAGATCAAACCCTGACTACGCTGCATTAACATTCGTTAATGAAGTAATGGGTGGAGGATTTATGACTGCTCGTATACCTCAACGTCTACGTGAGAAAGAAGGTATTAGCTATGGTGCAGGTACTTCTCTTAGTGTTCCTACTGATCCTAAAAGAGATGATTCTGCTTGGATGATCTATGCATTCCTAAACCCTACTAAACGTGGAGATGTGGAAAAAGCAATCAATGAAGAGTTCAATAAGTTAGTAACATCTGGTATCACTGAAGAAGAGCTAAAAGCAAACAAATCTTCATGGGTAAGTACTAGACAGACTAATCTAGGGCTAGACGGTTACTTAATGTCTTTATCATCTCAGTTCTTACAATATGACATCCCATTTAGTGAGTATGAGAAATTAAATGCTGAAATAGAGAAGTTAACTGTAAAACAGGTAAATGATGCTGCTAAGAAGTATCTACAACCTTCTAAGTTCACTACTATCTATGCAGGTGATTTTACGAAGAAATAATTAGATTATTTTTTATAAATGCGAAAGCCCATTGACTAGTCAATGGGCTTTCGCTCTTTTATATCAATCTATTAACATGCAAAGTCTACAGAAACTTCTCCAGCTAAATAGATAAAGTGTTTTGCTCCTCGAGATAGATATACTTCTACTGTCTGAACTTCGTAATCTGCTGAAGTATCAAATACAAAGTCTAAGTTACCATCATCATCCAAGTCTCCTACAAATAACAATTTAACGAAAGTATCATTAAACTCTGGTATATCTAATACTAACTGCTCTGCTTCACCATCTACAGACAAGTATAGCTTATAATTCTTAAACTTCTTATACTTTTTAGCTTTACCACTATCATCAGTATAATTATAAGAATCTAGTTCTTTTCCTTCTGCTCTAAGGATATATTGTTTCCCATTGAACAAGTACTCTTGTGGAGTTTCAGGCCATAGTGGTTGTTCTTTTATATTAACGGCTACTTTAGTTCCTTTCTTAATCAATGCATTTGGCCCTAAAAAGAAAATAGGTTCAATAGGTCCTGTCGTGAATATTCCTAACTGTTCACTTTCTGTACACTCATTTACTTCTTCGCTTATAGCATAATCAGCCTTTATCACTTGAAACAAACCTTTCTTTTCTTCAAAAGCAAGCCACTTGTCATTAACCTTATTAAACTGTGCTTGATGCACATCCTTATCGTAATAACGAGGTATAAGAATGTCTAAAAGTATGTTTTCTTCTTTCTCGTAAATTGTTAATACAGGTTTCTCTTCTTCTACCTCCTCTACCACTTCTTCTGTTGGAGTGATAGGTTCTGCAGAAACTTCTTCTTCTTTTTTGTCTTTACATGCTACTAATGCAAGCAATGCAAATACGATTAGCGTTTTTTTCATTAGGTTTTTGTTTTGTTTGTCAGTTTTAATCAAAAAAAAAGACTACCAAAGTTGATAGTCTTTTCATTAAATATTGTGAATAGCTGTTAGTCATTCAACTTTAATACAGCCATAAATGCTTCTTGTGGAATCTCTACGTTACCTACTTGACGCATACGTTTTTTACCTGCTTTTTGTTTTTCAAGTAATTTACGTTTACGAGAAATATCCCCTCCATAACACTTAGCTGTTACGTCTTTACGTAACGCTTTTACAGTTTCACGAGCGATAACTTTCACTCCGATAGCTGCCTGGATAGGAATATCAAACTGTTGACGAGGGATTAATTCTTTCAACTTTTCACACATCTTCTTACCAATGTGGTAAGCATTGTCTGCGTGCATTAATGCTGATAAAGCATCTACTACGTTAGCGTTTAACATTACGTCAACTTTAACTAAGTTAGATGTACGCATTCCGATAGGTGAATAGTCAAAAGATGCATATCCTTTAGATACTGTTTTTAATCTATCATAGAAGTCAAATACAATCTCTGCTAATGGCATATCAAACATTAACTCTACTCTATCTTCTGTTAGGTAAGTTTGGTTTGTGATAACACCACGTTTATCGATACATAGACTCATTACTTGACCTACGAAGTCAGATTTAGTAATAATAGTAGCTTTAATATATGGCTCCTCTACTCTCTCTAATTTAGATGGTTCTGGTAAGTCAGATGGGTTATTTACTACGATAGGCGTATTAGGTTCTTTCTTAGTATAAGCTAAGTACGAAACGTTAGGTACTGTAGTAATAACAGTCATATTAAACTCACGCTCTAAACGCTCTTGGATAATCTCCATGTGTAACATTCCTAAGAATCCACAACGGAAACCAAAACCTAAAGCTGCAGAACTCTCAGCTGCGAATACTAAAGAAGCATCGTTTAACTGAAGTTTCTCCATAGAGTTACGCAGTTCTTCATAATCCTCAGTGTCTACTGGATAAATACCTGCGAATACCATCGGTTTCACGTTCTCAAAACCTTCAATCATGTTCTGAGTAGGTTCTTTAGCATCAGTAAGAGTATCCCCTACTTTAACCTCTTTTGCTTCTTTGATACCAGAGATTAGATAACCTACGTCACCTGTTTTAATCTCTTGTTTAGGCACTTGGTTTAATTTAAGAGTTCCGATCTCATCTGCGAAATACTCTTTACCAGTAGCCATAAACTTAATCTTCTGACCTTTCTTAATAGAACCATTAACCACACGGAAGATAACTTCAATACCACGGAATGGGTTATATACTGAGTCAAAAACTAAAGCTTGTAATGGTTCATCAGGATTACCTTTTGGTGCAGGTACTCTCTCGATAATAGCTGCTAAGATATCTTCTACTCCAAGACCTGTTTTACCAGATGCAGGAATAATCTCTTCGTAATCACATCCTAATAAATCAACGATATCATCACTTACCTCTTCTGGGTTAGCACTTGGTAAGTCAATTTTATTTAAAACTGGAATAATAGTCAAGTCATTCTCTAATGCTAAATATAAGTTAGAGATAGTCTGAGCCTGAATACTCTGAGCTGCATCTACAATCAATAACGCACCTTCACACGCTGCAATAGACCTAGAAACTTCATAAGAAAAGTCTACGTGCCCTGGGGTATCGATTAAGTTAAGTATGTATTGCTCTCCTTTATAAGTATATTCCATTTGGATAGCGTGAGATTTGATAGTAATACCTCTTTCACGTTCTAAGTCCATACTATCCAAAAGCTGAGCTTGTTGCTCACGCGCAGTTACAGTCTGTGTAGCATCTAATAATCTATCTGCTAACGTACTTTTACCGTGGTCAATATGAGCAATAATACAAAAGTTTCTAATGTTCTTCATCTTCGTTAAATCAAAGTTATAATTACGAGTACACGCCCATTAGAAGCATTGAAATGACATTCAATAATCGTGTATCTCTATTGTAAGACTTTTGTTTTCTTCTATTTAAAAGAGACTTAGCCTATATTTTGCAAATATACTTGAAAGTTTCAATTTTTAGGGATTTTTTTATCTATAAGCAAGGGTATTATTCTTTTAAAAGGTATTCTGTATCTATACATTCACAAATCCCTTCAGAATATATGTTTTGTATTGACACATTTAGTAACTTTATGTTTTAAAAATTCAGACTATGAAATCACTTCTAGCAGTATCTCTATTCTCGCTAACTACATTGGTTAGCTGTGGACAGAAAAGCGAAATAACTAAAGATCATATCATACTACCTAATAACTTAAAAGAAGTATCAGGATTATACTATGATACCTCATCTAACTCCTTTTGGACTTTACAAGATAGTGGAAACAAAGGTGAACTATATCAAGTAAAAGCTGATGGTAAAATAGCACATACGTTAAAGATTAAAAATCAAAAGAATATTGATTGGGAAGAGTTAACAGCTGATAGAGAAGGAAACCTATATATCGGAGATTTCGGAAATAATAAAAATACTAGAAAAGACCTGCGTATTCTAAAGATCAATAAAGAAGACTTACAAAAAGACAAGGCAGATGTAGCAGATATCATCTCTTTTGAATATCCTGAACAAAAAGCCTTCCCTCCTAAAGACACTGAATTATTCTATGATGCAGAGGCGTTCATTCTATACAACAACAACTTCTATATCTTCACAAAGAACAGAAGTAAAGGATTTGATGGAACATCTTTAGTATATAAAGTACCAAATAAAGCTGGTCACCACAAAGCTGAGCATGTACAGACATTCAATGGATGTAATGTATATAAACACTGTGCTATAACTGGTGCAGCTATGAGTCCTGATGAGAAGACATTTGTATTGCTTTCTCATTCTAAACTATGGATAATCGAAGGGTTTAATCCTAATGCAATTATGGATGGTAAAATAACTGAACACAAACTTCACCACGTATCTCAAAAAGAATCAGTAACATTTGGTGACAATAATACTGTCTATCTAGCTGATGAAGTAAAAGATAACACAGGTGGTAAAATCTATAAAGTGGATTTGGGTGCTTTAAAACCCAAACCCTAATCCAAATACAAAGCGACCTCCATCTGCACTGCTAAAATAAGAGCAGTGTAGAGTCGCTTGTTCTATTGCATTAACCCACAGACCTGCACCATAAGAGTTATGCCACTTATTAGATGACTCTCCTGGTTGCCATACTCTACCATAGTCAAATCCTCCGTAGAAACCATAGCTCATAGGAATAAATCCAGCAGTAAACTGACCTGCATTAAACCTTAAATCTGTAGTCTGAACATAAGATGTCTTACCTGTAAAACGCTCTGGTCTAAATCCTCTCAGATTAGCATTTCCTCCTATCGTAGCAGCATGGTAAAAGTCATAATTATCATTTAATCTTGTCTGATACGTAAAGTTCGTAGCAAAGACTAATCTCTCTCCTCTATCAATAAAGTGAACAAAGTTTGCTTTTAAATCTAAGTAAGGGAAGTTCTGTTCTGTTTCTTTTAAGTTCATCTTCCATCCTAATTTTGATGTAAAACCAAAACCAACTGTAGGATTTGCGGGATAATTATATTGCTCATAGTGGTATTCTAACTTCAATCCACCGTAGTGCTGAACATCAAATACTCTTACATTAACTGACTCTGGATTATCTGTGATAAAACGCCCTTCTTTGTCCTGTACTTTCAGTGCATTATACTCTACATTAGCTTCAAAGCTTCCTCCTTGTTTTCCTTCATATCTATATCCAGGCGTAACAGAATAACTCTCTACTCTTACACGTTTGTATTCATCACCTTTCTCTTCATCAAAGTAATGCGTCTCATTCCCTAGACCATAATAGTTTACAGCAAAATTAGGACTGGTAGCACGACCACCTATCGTAAACATCCAATTATTCGTAGCATTTGGAAAGAAACCTTTATATTCTCCTTCAAACCCTTTTGTATTGAATGAATAGAACGCATTAACAACGTGCTTAGCTGTATAAGGATCCTGTATAAACTTAGAACGAGTTGAACTGTAATGTAATCCTAGTTTAACACCATCTTCAGGATTATAACCAACATTAGGCAATAACATATTTACATTAAGTGGAACATTCTCATAGTTAAAGTTATTGATATCATACTTGTTACTCAATACTGTTCTCACTTTAGAACTACCTGCCGTTACCTCATTCGTCTTATCTGCATAATCATATACGATGACCTTAGAAGGATTATCAATCAAGAAACTATCCTGATTCTTCCCACCTATTAGTCTTACTTTTATCTTCGCTTTTTCGTCTCCAGTTACTTTAAAAGAGTCCTCATCATTCAGGCCATATAACCAAAGTTCTTTTGTCTCATTTGCTTTATATGTCTTCTCGAAAACTAATACCTCACTATTGTCCTTTTTAATTCGGTATTGTTTTAATAATACATCTCCTCCTGATAATCTCTCTATATTAAACAAGTCCTTCTTATCTGTTCCTGATAAAATAACATACTCGCGTAATTGCTTATAGTATTTAGGTAAGAACTCCCCTATCTTACTTCTTCTCGCTTTGAATATTCTCTTAATATCATCTACTTCTTTTCCTTGTACCTCTTTAGGCAACTTACTGAAGGTTTCGTCTAATGCCTCATCATCTAATTGAGCAACAATATCTCTCGCCTCCGTTAACCAATCTTCTAATGAAGTTCCCTTCAATAAATATTGATCTAGAGGAAAAGCAGTCTTATTAATCCAACGTGGATTAGCAAACTCCTCAGTATAATTCTGCATATGTCTAAGTGGTGGTAACTTTTTTATCAGTGATAATAAAGCTCCATCAATCTTAGCAAAAGCTTGGTCTCTATCTCTTGGTACAGGTCTATAAATAACCTTATCTCCTTCTATAAACTCTGACCATCTCCACTGATCACCATGTCTGTCCCAGTCTCCAATAAGCATATCGAAAATACGTGCTCTCATAAACGCTTTCTGATCTACCTCATACTTCTCATCTTTACGCAGTTTAGCAATAAGATCAGTAGTACTCACTATCTCCTTTGCATTACCAAAGCTTACTTCATCCTCATACCCAGCAGATGGACGCTCTTCTATCATATATAGTTCATCACCATACTTATCATTAAAGCGTCCTAAAGCAATCTGCTTAGGAACATAGAACAACTCTGGATTAGTGTGATACAATCCTATTCTATCAGATAATCCACCTATTATGAATGGAGTATAGGGATGCGAAGTAGTATAAAAGTCATAGATAAAACGTTCTGCCCAAGTATTCTCAAAAGAGTTCATTACATACTGATCCTTAAACACAGCAGTCTGCACAAAGCGATTAACACTCTTTCTCACACCGCGCATTACATATTCTTTTCCATCTTTATCGACCATCCTTAAAGACATCGACTGATTACCTCCACCCGAAATAGTAGGTGTAAGTCCTCCTTTTAATGTAGTCAAGTCTGCCACAGAAGCAGTGATAGGTGTACCATATACATCTCTATAATGTTGTCCCCATAAGAACTTATACCAACCTGTCTTCTCTGTCCACTCTTTAGGATATACACTCGCTTCTACCTCAGCGGTATTCACTTTGTTCTCTACTGCTACAGCATTGTCTTGATTGGCAAAAGAATTTAATATAGTATTAGAATACAACTTATCGTATTTCTCTCCATCATATCCATAGAATGACAATTTCACACTCTTATCCTTCATCACCTCTACCGTAGTATATCCATACTGTCCAGCAGAAAAGTCGCCTTTCACTATAGCCCTGGCAGGACTAAGATTACTCATCGCTCCACTAATCACCTGCTTAACACCTTCTCTCTCTACATACTGCATATTGTGCTCGTGAGCAGATACGATAATTACATTGTTATACATCTGAGCAGTAGTGCGAATACGCTTATTCAGTTCATTATATTTTTTACTCTGTAAATCTTGATTATTAAAGCCTGACATAGAACGAGTATAGTTGTAAATACTTCCTACAACAGGCAAAGGAACACTCCCTCCAAAAGGAAATAAGTGATCATTTACAGAGAACTTTCCTCCGTGATTACCATTGCTATACACAGGATGATGCATAGCTAATAATACCACCTTATTCTGATTTTTATTAATCTCTCCTCTTACTTCTTCGAAGAAATCTTCTCTTGTTTTAATATCACAATCTTCATTAATGTTAGAGTGATCATCCCAATTCTCTAAATACCACTGACTATCAATAACTAATAAAACAGTCTCTTCATTTATCTTTAATCGCTCTAATCCACATACTTTACGAGGCAACAATATTTTCTTATCACCTGTCTTTTCTACCAAGAGTTTTTCTAATCGTTTAACTCCCTCGTAACCTCCATCCCAATCAGACTCACCATTAATAAAAACAGTATTACCCTTATTGTTTTTGACCAATTGAAGTTGTCTCTCTAAAGCCTCTTCTTCCTTCACACGCTTTTTAGAAGTCTCTTTAGACACTCCTTTCTTTGTATTATCCCCTAAGAACACAAGCGTTGATTCCTTTGTGCTTGCCTGTTTTATAATATTGTCAAAAGCTTTAAAGTGAGCTTTCTCTTCCTTGTTATTTGCCTGACTTACATTACCTATCAGATAATAAGTATGAGCTACTGAACTATTCTCATTATGTACAACTTCTACCTTTTCACCTTTTCCAATTTTATACTGAGGTTCTAATGTTGCACATGAAAACAACACTCCAACAGTACTAATCGATAGTATAACAGGGATTTTCGAAAGCTTTAACGGTATGTCAGAAAATAATTTCATATTTTAGGGGTTATAAATGTTATGAACATGACTATTCTACAAAAGATTGAAGAGCATATCTTTCAGATACACAAAGATACACTATCACATCAATATACGTACCACAATTTTAACCATACTCTACGTGTAGTTAATGGTTTAGAAGAAATTTTAACACATGAGACAGTTACTTCACATGAAGCTGACTTATTGCGTTATGCTGCATGGTTTCACGATGTAGGTTACATCAACTCTTGGGAAGGTCATGAAGAAAGAGGTGCACAGATTGCACAAACTTACCTTTTAGAGAATGGTGTAGCTCATGATGACGTCTTAACTGTAATGCAACTAATCAGGGCTACCAAGCTAGACTATACACCTGAGAATGACCTAGAATGCATTATTAAGGATGCTGACTTTGCACACTTCTCAGACGACAACTATGTAGCGACGAGTAACCTTCTTAAAAAAGAAATCGAACAACTGTGTTGTAAAACATTTACTAAATTGGAGTGGTTAGAACAGAATAGAGATGTGATGTTATACAGACATCGCTACTACACAGCCTACACACAACAACACTGGCAACCTAACAAACAAAAGAATCTACTAGACGTACTGTCTAACATAGACAAAATAAAGTCTAACAAGAAGAAAAAAGAAAAGGTAGAATCTAATAGAACTATCGATACGCTATTCAGAACAACTCTTAGAAATCACACATCATTAAGTGCTATAGCAGATAGGAAAGCGAATATTCTATTATCTGTTAATGCTATTATTATTTCTATCTGTCTATCTACACTTATACCTAAGTTAGACAGTCCAGGTAATGCTCACTTGATTATACCGACATTTGTACTACTAATCTTTAGTGTAGCCACCATTATCTTTGCGATACAGTCAACACGTCCTAAGCTAACTTCTGGTCAGTTTACTAAAGCTCAAGTAGAGAAAAGAGAAGTGAATCTATTATTCTTTGGAACATTCCATCAAATGCCTTTTGAAGAATATGAAGAAGCTTTAAAAGAAATCATGAAGGATAAAGATTATCTACATCATGCCTTAACAAAGGATCTTTATAGCTTAGGTATTGTCCTAAACAAGAAGTATAAGTTCTTGCGTATTACTTATGCGATCTTCACTCTAGGAATATTGTTATCTGTAATCACGTTTACACTAGCATTTAGAGGTATTGGCTTTTAAGATATCTATGCATTAACGTATCGTAATCAAGGTCTTCTACATCGTAGTCAAGGTTAACACCTATACGTATCCCTATTAGACCTGATACGCTCTGCATATCTTCTATCAAAAACTGCTCTAGATGGCTGTCTAGTAAACCTATCTTTTGTCCAAACTCTATATAACCTAGATACTCCTCTAGATGATAATTAGACGCAAATGCTATTGTAATCTTCTTAGGTTGTACAATGCGCTCAGTAGATCCTTTAATACACGCCTTATCTAGACGCTTTTTAATAATCTCATAACGAGTATTATAAGAACCATCTATATCAAATCGTTTCTCATCCATTCTAAACTGAATACCTAGAGAGGAGTCATATACTAAAATTAATACAGTAACGTCCATCGTCAAAGCATCCTGTATATTATTGCGATAATGTACACACATCAGTTCACTCATCACTTGTAATTGCCACAAGCGAAGATTATGTAAATAAGTAAAGTCAAAGGACATTGTCGGACAGATAGAACTACCTATATACAGATTATGCTCTACTCCATCCGTCTTAAATCGCTCATAATAATGTGGAAACACCTTCTGAGCAGCCTCTTGGCGATAATCTAACAAGTCAGAGAAGCTCTTATTCATCTTCCCTACTTGTGTATCATATATTTTTCTATATCTATAATAGATACCTAATTGTCTATCTATATAAGTAAAGTATTCTTCTAAGGAGTTTTTACAGAACAAGTGTTCTTCTTTGTTTAAATAAGTATGTATCTCATTTGTTACATACGTTTGAATTCTTTGCTCTAATCCACTTATAAAGTTCGCTTCTAACTGTCGTAAATAAGCCTCTAGTTTCAGAATATGTCTTTCTAATATCAAAGCATTTCCTGCTAAAGCACAATTATTAAATATAGCAATAAGCTTCTGCAACTGCTCTCTAAGATCACTTAGAATAGCCTCATTACGCAACGCTCCTGATCCTTTAATATCTATCTCACCATACAACGGATACACATTCTTAAACGAAATAGGATTGATAAAAGAATCTTTATCTACCACACTCTCGATATAATTACGTCTAGCCTCCTCTATAAACTTCCAATAGACACTAGGATGTATAGTCGTAAACTCACGTTGTATGATAGCCTCTACATAATTTTGCATATCCGACTTCACTCGCTCAAATGTTTCAGATATAATAGGCATCAATGCATTAAGTTTCTGAGCATTTACGCTATTTAGCACACGCTTTTCAGTCGATATAATCTCTAAAACTCCCTCTACACCACTAGAGATAACAACAGGGCTAAACAGACAACTCTTAACTCCCTTAGCTTGTAAGTTAAGACACATCTGCGCATCTTCATCATTTAATACAGCTAGGTCGACATCAGATATACTATAATATCCATGTTCGTTTACTATCGTATTATATGCCTTCTTTGACAACACAATAGTTCCTTCTTCTTCATCTAATAAGAAACTAGACATAGCCATCATTTCATTAGTCTCCTTTTGTACAATAATATCAGGTACTAAAGGAGTAAACCCAATCTGTAGGTTAGGCACTTTAAAGATCGAGCTAAATAAAGGTTCGATAATATCTCCGATAGGCACACACTGAAGCTCTGACTTTAAGAAATTCTCTTTAAGTAATGATAGAGCATTCTCTATAGTTACATCTACTAAATTAATAATACCAAAACCATTCAGTTGCCAACTGTGCTGAGGAAACTTCTCTACCCACAATTCAAAATTGTCGAAATTGTCTTCTAACAATTCAATGTCTTCCTTAGATAACATCACAGCATTCTCTTTAGGAACTACCTCCACAAAGTCTGCATTATAAAGAACGCGATAGTGATGTATAATTCCTCTCTCATCAGGTAAGTCAATAAATAAAGGTCTAGTTAAGTCAAAAGAAGCTTTAAAGTAGTGATTCATAATAATACAACAACAAGCTATATAGTACTGATGTTGATTAAAATCTCGAATCTCTATATTATAATTACCCCCACTCTCCTCTATTATTTTTTTAAACCTTCTACTGTGATTAAACATCAGATTCTGAAAAGGCATACCTACAGCTTTAATTTCATTATCTGTCAGAGCTATCGGAAAGAGTATTTCTAATAATTCATTAATTAATACAGCGTTATCATGTAGTATCTTTGGTTCTACTATAGGTTCTAACAGACTAGGTACTTGACTAACTCGATCCAATAGATCTTTAAAATAAGTTTTCTTCATCTCATTTTTCTCTGGATCATCTATAAACAGATGCATCGCATTAATCAATCGATGAAATGAAAATTTGATTTCAAAAGGAGTAAAATCGAAAGTAGCTAATCTCATAATAGTGGTGTGATTTAGAATATAAAGATACGAAATAACTAAATGTGTACCTCTTGCTTAACCTTCACTTATACCATTTATAGATAACATTAACTAAACTAAAAATCTAAAATCCAAAAAAATTGTACTTTTGCAACAAATTTCTTGAACGAATATGATTAAAATAGGCAATATAGAACTTCCTGATCATCCATTACTTTTAGCTCCAATGGAAGACGTGAGTGACCCACCTTTTCGCCGTCTGTGCAAAAAACATGGGGCTGACTTAATGTACTCTGAGTTCATCTCTTCTGAGGGATTAATCAGAGATGCGATGAAAAGTAAGATGAAACTAGACATCTTTGACTATGAACGCCCTGTGGGTATTCAGATATTCGGAGGTGACGAAGAGGCTATGGCACAGTCAGCTAGAATCGTAGAGACTGTACAGCCAGACTTAGTAGATATTAACTTCGGTTGTCCTGTTAAGAAAGTAGTTTCTAAAGGTGCAGGTGCAGGTGTATTAAAAGATATTGACTTAATGATACGTCTAACTAAAGCTGTAGTTAACAGTACACACCTACCTGTGACTGTAAAGACACGTCTAGGATGGGATGAAGATTCTATCAACATAGACGAAGTAGCAGAGAGACTACAGGATGTAGGTGTACAGGCACTAACCATACACGCACGTACTAGAGCACAGATGTATAAAGGCCACTCAGACTGGACACATATAGAGCGCATTAAGAACAATCCACGTATTCAAATCCCTATCTTTGGTAATGGAGATATAGACAGTCCTCAAAAGGCATTAGAGTACAAAGAGACTTTTGGGTTAGACGGTATGATGATTGGACGTGCAGCTATCGGTTATCCTTGGATATTCGATGAGATTAAGCACTTCTTTAATACTGGAGAAATATTACCTCCTCCGACTATTAAAGATAGATTAGATGCAGCTAAGAATCACCTTATCTGGTCTATGGAGTGGAAAGGAGAGCGATTAGGTATCGTAGAGATGAGACGTCACTATACAAACTACTTTAAAGGAATTCATGGTTTCAAACCACACCGTTTACAGTTAGTTACTACAGATGATCCTATCGAGCTATTAGCTCTATTTGATAAGATAGCTGATGAGTATAAAGACTACGTAATAGAATAGAAATATCTATCTCACATCATAAAAAAAAATCCACCTTACAGGTGGATTTTCTTTTTCTAACACTTTTTTGAATAAATTCTCAGACATAAGCCTCTAACAACAACTTATGCTGTACTAACTAAATCAAAGTTCTAACTAAGCTAGAGCAGCGATTTACTTATAAACGTTCTTTTTACAACAATATTATTGAGTTGTAGGAAAAATTCCATATTTAAACAATTGATACCATCTCTCTACATACTCAGAGTTAAACTCTAATTCCTTCATAATCTCTTTAGTGAACTCTAATGGTGCTATTCCTGATGCTGTTATAATATTAACATCAGACACTGCAAGTTCATTACTATAGTTAACTTCTCCTCCATACGTAGAAACCAATCCTTTCAGATAAAACAAAGCATTACTAGTATGTTTGACCTGATCTAGCATTCCTCTATGTGCTAGATATACCGTAGCTCCACATATAGCCGCTATAGGTAATTTATGAGTATATGCTCCATAGACTACTCTATCCAGATTGCTAAAGTCATTCTGATTCTCCTCCCACATCTGTCCTCCAGGAATGACAAATAACCTAATATTATCTATCTCTAAATCTTCTAAACTGATATCTACACTCACCTTTAAGCCTCCCTTAGACACTACATCAGTTCCTGTATCCGAGACAGTTAATATCTTATATCTACTATCCTCTCTTAACTCAGGCATCAGATATCCTAGTTCCCAATCTGAATATCCATCAAATAAATAAACATAAATATGATTTGCTTTCATCTTATTCTTTTTATCAAATATATAGCAATTTTGTATCAACATAAATAAAACAACAGCTACAAATTATAGCAAAAAAAACTCCTTTCAAATTGAAAGGAGTTAAAGTAATTTATTAATCTCTTATATGTTTATCTGAGATAACATGTACATCTCTTTGCGGAAATGGAATCTCAATATTAGCTTCATCCAAGGCATTCTTAACGATCTGCTGTATCACAAATACAGAATCCCAATAATTAGCTCTATCCATCCATACACGTACATTTAGATTAACAGAACTATCTGCTAAACTATTTACAAATATTATAGGTTTAGGATCTTGTTTTACTAAATCAAACTTAGCTAACGCTGCTAAGATCACGTCCTGTGCAGTCTTAATATTAGCATCATACGAAATCCCTACAACGAAATCATATCTACGCGAAGTGATATCTGTATAATTTGTAATAACAGAGTTCGCTAATGGTCCATTAGGACAATAGATCTTTAACCCAGTAGCTCCTGTTATTGTTGTATATAGTAAATCAATCTTTTCTACTGTTCCTTCTACACCACTAGTATTAGAGATATACTCACCTACCTTAAACGGTTTAAACAATAAGATCAATACTCCTCCTGCGAAGTTAGATAAACTCCCCTGAAGTGCTAAACCAATCGCTAAACCTGCAGATGCAAACATCGCTAAGAAAGACGATGTCTGTATTCCCATAGTTGACGCAGCAGTCAATAATAATAAGATATACAATATCGCTTGAATAATACTCAATAAGAATCCCATAAGAGACTTCTCCATTTCACGTTTTTCGAAGCGATGACGCAACCCTCTTAAAAAGGCTTTAACTATAAAACCTCCGATAATTAATATCAGAACCCCTACACCTATCTTAGGTAGGGCTCCCATAATATTACTTATCATATTCTCTAAACCTCCAGCAAATTTTTCCATAGCAATTATTTATTTTCTTTTTACATTTTTAATTTCTTAGCAATACCTTTTGGTAAACCATCTTTGTGTACCATGATATCAGTAGTTTTATACTTCACGTATTCTTTACTCATATACATATACCCTTTATAGTCATTCGTAGTTCCCCAAGAGTTTTTGATGATATAGTACTCACGACCTTTTTGATCTTTAGAGATACCTACGATATGCATACCATGGTCATCAGTAGTAGTATAATTATCAAAAGCTTCTTGACGCATCTCAGGAGTTACCTTACGCTCAGGTTTTGGCCCATTGAACATTTCATCTTTCTCTTCAGAAGACATATCTTCCCAATCTTTCTCCGGTACAAATGCTACACCATTTTTCCAGCTAAAGTATTTCTCACTTACATCACCTGCCCATGCAACAGTAAATCCATTATTAACAGCATTGTCAATAATCTCTGTTAATTCATTCATCTGTACATTGTACACTTGATCAAAAGCCCAGTTGTCTGGTACTAATAGAACAAACTTCTCATACATTGGGTAGTTTAAGTCAGAACCGATCTCTAGATACTCATCTGCATTAATCCCTACTACCTCTTTAGCAAAACTCTGAGGAGTATACTTCTTTCCTTCCCAAGTGAACTCTTTAGGAGCTTCTCCTAAATAAGCATCAATCGCAGCTGTATAAGCTTTTTCCCAGTTAGGAGTCAATTTTTTGTTAGGATTAGATACTACTGCTTTCAAGATTCCTTCTTGGATAGCAGCCATCTCTGCAAATTTATTATTAGCAGTACCATAGTTCAAACCTGAATAAACAGATTGAGGCACAGCACCGTATTTTTTATACATATTCATTACATCGTGAAATGCTCCTCCGTCACCTAAAGTAACAGCTCCATGCATCTTCACATACATTTTACCTTTCTCGATGTAAGCATTACGTGCAGAAAATATTTGAGAGATTTCTACAGGACGTTTTCCCATTCTCATCATCTCAGACTCTATAAATGAGTTAGCTGAGTATGACCAACATGTTCCTGATGAACCTTGATTTTTAATAGAAGTATTCTCGATGTTAACTACATCTGTGAATGTAAATAACTCTTTACTCTTAGCACTAGCATTAAGCTTTAATGAGTTAACTAAATTATCCTGAGCAAACGTAGTTACAGAATATCCGGCTGATAGCATTAAGGCTAAAACCCATGCTTTTAATTGGTTTTTATACATAATTGTTAGATTGTTAGAATCGTAAAGATAAAAAAAGTGATTTAAACAGTCCCTTATTCATATATTAAAATTAGTTTTACTAACTTCACTCCTCTTCGAAACACTAGTTACTCCCTCTTTAAACTACTTAATAAGTGGTGATTGCCGTAGTGTTTTCTTTTGTCATCAATACACTATTAAATACTAGTATTTTTATAATTATACCAACACAAGAGCATTCTTATACTGATTTTGATAGGTATGAGTCCATACTGACTCCATAGTGTGTGCATAGTGACTCCATTAAAACAACAGGTTTTAATGGAGTCACAATGCTGGTACACTACTCATACTATTCTCACATAACAATCTTATCCCAAATTATACATTCAATAAATAGATACAGCAATAAATCTATCTAGAACTAAACACCATAAAAAAACAGTGCATCCTATCTCAAGAATGCACTGTCTACATATATATTATTTAAATACTATAAAGTCTCTTTCAACCAACGGAAGAATTCACCTTGCCATACTTGAGCATTTTGTGGTCTTACTACCCAGTGGTTTTCGTCTGGTAAGTATAAGAATCTACTTTTGATACCTCTTAACTGAGCAGCTTGGAAAGCTTCTTGCCCTTGTCCGATTGGCACACGGTAGTCTTTACCTCCTTGGATTACTAAGATTGGAGTATTCCATTTATCAACGTTGTTGATTGGGTTAAAGTTTTTGATAGCGTTTTGAGCATCTTTATTGTCTTTTTCCCAGTATGCTCCTCCTGTATCAAAGTTAGGGAAGAACACCTCTTCTGTAGTACCATACATACTCACTAAGTCAAATACTCCACAGTGAGAAATGAATGATTTGAAACGGTTCTCGTGGATACCTGCTAAGTAGAATACTGAATATCCTCCGTAGCTAGCTCCTACTGCTCCTAATCTTTCTTTGTCTACATACTTCTCTTTAGCTACGTCATCGATAGCAGCTAAATAATCTTGCATTGGTTTACCTGCCCAATCTTTAGAGATTGCTTCGTTCCACTCTACACCATGACCTGGCATACCTCTACGGTTAGGAGCTACTACGATATATCCTTCTGCTGCCATTAATTGGAAATTCCAACGGAAAGAATAAAATTGAGATAATGCTGACTGTGGTCCTCCTTGAGCATAAAGTAATGTTGGATACTTTTTGTTAGGATCAAAATTAGGTGGATATACTACCCAAGTAACCATATCTTTACCATCTACTGTCTTCACAATTCTCTTTTCACTCTTACTTAAAGCAAGTTTAGAGTAAACATCATTGTTTACTTTAGTGATTTGGTTCCATGTCTTCTTAGACATATTGTAAGCATATACTTCTGAAGCATGGTTAAAATCTGTACGAGTTACGATAGCTGTATCACCAGTAACATCAACAATACTATTCACGTCAAAGTTACCATCAGTGATCTGTCTAACAGTAATAGCAATACGAGTTCTTCCTGGGAAGTTAACTTCGAATAACTGTACAGTACCACCTACTGCAGCGATAAAGTAAATCTTCTTACCATCTTTACTCCATCTGTAACTATCTACAGTACCATCCCATCCAGCAGTAAGATTCATCTTAATACCGTGGTAATCTACGATGATATCATTCTTATCAGCCTCATACCCGTCACGTTTCATTTGTAACCAAGTAAGGTGTCCTTCTGGAGAATAAGTAGGGTGTGTATCGTAACCTTTATTTTCTTCTGTTAAGTTCTTAGTTTGTTTAGAAGCTAAGTCGTATAAGTATAAATCCGTATTGGTACTTGTCGCGTACTCTGTACCGAACTTCTTCTTAGAAACGTAAACAATACCTTTACCGTCAGGAGTCCAGATATAATCTTCGTCTCCTCCGAAAGGTTTCTGTGGAGCATCATAAGGTTCGTTACCCATGATGTCTACTTTTGACTCTTTATTATCTGTGTTAGCAAAGAATACGTGGTTATGCGTTCCATCATTCCAAGTATCCCAGTGTCTGTAATCTAATCCGTCATATACATAAGCATCAGATTTCTCCATAGTAGGATAAATATCTTTACCTAGTACTTTATTAATCTTAACTGCTTCGTGTGATAAGATAGTTTTTCCATCAGGAGAAATATTTTTATCACTTAATAAGTGTTTATATTCCTTAATCTCTACTGGATTACCACCAGTTACAGGAATCTGATAAGTCTTAGAGTCAAACTTATCTTCAGCCATATTAGCATGGCTAACTTTAAAGATTAGGTTCTTACCATCTTTAGTAACTCCAATAGGACTTACTCTTCCTAATTTCCACAGAAGCTCTTTAGTCATTACTTCTTGTGAAAAAGCAGATAAACTCGCTAAGCTTAAAGCAAATAAGAATATTTTTTTCATTGTTAGAGTTTTATAAAAGCGTAAAAATAGGCTTTTCTTTTGATTTCGTCCGAAAGATAAGTAATTCTATTATTATGAAGGCCTTTTATTACATAAAGAACATTTTTATCCAACATCTTCTACATATATTATTTAGGTATAATAAGTCAGTAGCCAAATATTCATAAATATTATCAAAAAAAGGCTATAAAAGCACGGATTCAATCAATTATTCATACTAACTAACTCTAAGTGCGTTATTTTTTCATTAAGAACTCCATTATTGAAAAAAAAATAGGTATTTTCACGCACAAATTATTTTAATATGAAAAACAACAAACTATTCATCGCTATTATTATTGCGCTAGTAATAGGTGTAGTAGCAGGAAGTATTGTTCATTATAACTTCCATGATTATGCTGAATCTTTTTCAAGTAACATTAAATTATTAGGTACTATATTCATCCGTCTTGTGCAGATGATCATTGCTCCTTTAGTATTCTGTACACTTGTGGTAGGTATCGCTAAGATGGGAGATATGAGTATGGTAGGACGTGTTGGAGCTAAAGCAATGGGTTGGTTCCTTTCAGCTTCATTAGTTTCTCTTACGATTGGTTTACTATTAGTAAACTGGTTTAAACCAGGTGTTGGAACAGGTCTAAATGATTCTAAAGATATTTCGGCTGATTCCGCAAGTGACTTACTTACTAAGACTAATTCACTTTCATTAGAGACCTTTATCGAGCACATGATTCCTAAGAGTATATTCGAAGCTTTTGCTCATAATGAAGTACTACAAATCGTTGTTTTCTCAGTATTCTTTGGTATTGCCCTATCAACACTAGGAAAAAAAGGAAAATCTATTATCAAATTATTTGATAGAATCTCTGAGGTAGTTTTAAAAATGGTAACATATATCATGTGGACTGCTCCACTAGGTGTACTAGGTGCTATCGCAGGTGCTGTTGCTAAATACGGATTAAGTATTTTCCTTACTTATGCTAAATATTTAGTTGCATTCGCTTCAGGTTTAGCATTATTATGGGTAGTACTAATCTTCGTTGGTTATTTAATTATCGGAAAAGACGTATGGAGATTATTAAAAGCTATAAAAGAACCTCTATTAATTGCATTTTCGACAACAAGTAGTGAGGCAGTTTTCCCAAAACTTGTAGAACAGTTAAAAGCGTATGGTTGTTCTCCTAAAATCGTTTCATTTACCTTACCTTTGGGTTACTCGTTTAATCTTGACGGAAGTATGATGTATTTGACATTTGCATCTATCTTCATTGCTCAGATTTACGATGTTCACATGAGTATAGCAGATCAGATATTGATGTTACTAGTACTTATGGTAACGAGTAAAGGAGTAGCTGGTGTACCACGTGCTTCGCTAATCGTTATTGTAGCTACTTGTGCGATGTTTAATATTCCACCAGAAGGTATTGCATTCATCTTGCCTATTGATCACTTCTGTGATATGGGAAGAAGTATGACTAACGTGTTAGGTAACGCTTTATCAACTGCTGCAATTGACAAATTTGAAACAAAACATGAACAACCTAGCCAAATAAGTTAGGTTACAGAAATAAAACATAATGGACGAATTTACAATTTCACAACTTATTAACCCTGAATTCTATATAAATCTACAGATTGCAGGACACTCTATTGGTATATATGTAGTTTTATTTATTGTATTTGCTGAAACAGGTTTATTTGCAGGTTTCTTTTTACCAGGAGACAGCTTGTTATTCCTTTCAGGTATCTACAGTACAGCATTAATGGAAGAAGTACTTCCTATCGAAAGTGATTTTCTTAATGTTGCATTACTAGCCACGTTAGTAGCCTTATCTGGTATATTGGGTAATAGTTTTGGTTATTGGTTTGGTAAGAAGAGTGGTAATTACCTCTACAACGTCAAGGACAACTTTATCTATAAGAAGAAGTATTTATACGAATCAAAAGTATTCTTTGAAAGACATGGAGGAAGAGCTATTATCTTCGCTCGTTTCTTACCAGTAGTGAGAACATTTGCTCCTATTATTGCAGGTATTGTACACATGGATATTAAGAAATTTATGTTGTACAATGTGATTAGTTCATTCTTATGGGCAACTACTTTAATCTTCGCTGGACACTACTTACAAGTATGGTTATTGAATGATTATGGTATTGACTTAAAACACTATATTGAGTACATCATTCTATTCTTAGTTTTAGTTACTACATTACCAGTAATTTTAAAACTAGTTAAAAGTAAAGGTGGAAAAAAAGAAGTTGACAATGTAGATCAAGCTTAATCTACATTTTAATATACAGAAGGCTGTTTCATTGAGACAGCCTTTTTTTATACACTATACCTAACAAAAAAGGGCTGTATCGATGTGATACAGCCCTTTTCTTATAATAAAGGATATTTGTTATGATTCTGGTGCTAATTCCACTACTAATCCTTCCATTGAAGGCTCTATGTGTAACTGGCATCCTAGACGACTATTATCTTTCACATTAAATGCTTCAGACAACATAGCCTCTTCATCTGGATTCATTTCTGGCAATTCTACCTCATCACCATTTATTACATAGCACTGACAAGAAGCACACATAGCCATACCTCCACAGATACCTATAGTACCTTCAGGAGCTAATTCGTAAGCACGTACTACTTCCATTACATTCATTTGCATATCAGTAGGAGCGTCAACTTCATGAGAAACTCCGTCTCTATCTATAATAGTAATTTTGATATCTTC
Organism: Myroides marinus; assembly: GCF_900109075.1. Taxonomy (GTDB): domain Bacteria; phylum Bacteroidota; class Bacteroidia; order Flavobacteriales; family Flavobacteriaceae; genus Flavobacterium; species Flavobacterium marinum_A. Next base: position 342,128 of record NZ_FNYS01000001.1, read on the forward strand.
TGCCATTTTAGTCAATTGATTTTACTACTGCTTTTTCAGCTTCTTTACGTGTTCCATCGAATCCGTTAATTCCTGAAACAGTAGTATATTTTAATACAAATTTCTTACCTGGGTTAAGCATGTTATAAACACTCTGACACATTAAAGTAGCCTCGTGGAATCCACACAAGATTAATTTAAGTTTACCTGGATAAGTATTCACGTCCCCGATTGCATAAATACCAGGAATATTAGTTTGATAGTCTAATGCATTATTTACTTTAATAGCATTCTTCTCTATCTCTAATCCCCAATCAGCAATAGGTCCTAATTTAGGAGTTAATCCAAATAGTGGAATGAAGTAATCACAAGCTATTTCTCGTTTCTCACCTTCGATGTCCACCACTACAGACTCTAATTTATCAGATCCTTTTAATTCAACTATCTCACCAGGAGTTAGCATATTAATCTTACCTTGATTTTTTAAAGCTTGTACTTTTTCTACTGAATCTAGAGCTCCTCTGAACTCATTACGTCTGTGAACTAAATGCACTTCTGCAGCAACATCAGCTAAGAAAATACTCCAGTCTAAAGCAGAGTCACCACCACCAGCGATAACAATCTTTTTCCCAGCAAACATTTCTGGTTTCTTAACGAAGTATTCAACTCCTTTATCCTCATAAAATGCAAGATTCTCTAACTCTGGTTTACGCGGTTCGAATGAACCTAATCCACCAGCTATAGCTACTGCCTTACCATGATGTTTTGTCCCCTTATTAGTTGTAACTATAAAAGTACCATCTTCAAGTTTTTCCACAGTCTCAGCTACTTCATTTAATGTAAAACCAGGTTGGAACTGTTTGATTTGTTCCATTAGGTTGTCTATTAACTCTGCAGCTCCTACACTTGGATATCCAGGGATATCAAAAATAGGTTTCTTAGGGTATAACTCTGTTAGCTGACCTCCTGGTTGAGGAAGTCCGTCTATTAGATGACATTTTAGTTTTAATAATCCTGCTTCGAATACAGCGAACAGACCAGTAGGGCCCGCTCCAATAATTATTATATCGGTCTCAATCATGATGTAGTTTAATTTAGTGCAAAGCTATACTTTGCGATTTTTATTAAAAATGATAAAAGTCAATAATATGTAATAAGTACCATGATTGCACTTAATTACACATTACTGACTATGTATTTTTATCCCACATTAACTACAGTTTCGATCTCTGGAGCATACTTTTTAATAGTAGTCTCAACTCCAGCACTTAGCGTCATTTGATTAACGCTACAAGCAGTACAAGCTCCTTCTAAACGAACTTTTACGTGCTTATCATCTACAATCTCGATAAGAGTAATATCTCCTCCATCTGATTGTAAGAATGGGCGAATCTCATCTAACGCCTTTTCTACATTCTGTTGTATAGTTTGTGATGCCATATATTTTCCTATAAATTATAATCTTAGTTTTTCTTAACAGAAGAACATCCTGCCATTGTTGTAATTTTAATAGCCTCAGTTGCTGGCAATGATTCATTACGCAATACAACTTGCTCTACCACATTTCTACTTAAGTCTTCAAACACTTTAGCGATGATAGTATCGTTTTGTAACGCAGCTGGACGACCATAGTCACCTGCTTCACGAATACTCTGTACGATAGGCACTTCTCCTAAGAAAGGTACATTAAGGTCTGCAGCTAAATTTCTAGCTCCATTCTCTCCAAAAATGTAATATTTATTATTTGGTAATTCTTCTGGTGTGAAGTATGCCATATTCTCAACAATACCTAATACTGGCACATTGATACTCTCTGACATAAACATAGATACTCCTTTCTTAGCGTCAGCTAAAGCTACAGCTTGTGGAGTAGATACTACTACTGCACCTGTAATCGGTAAAGACTGCATAATAGAAAGGTGAATATCTCCTGTACCAGGAGGTAAGTCTAATAATAAGAAATCTAGTTCTCCCCAGTCTGCATCAAAGATCATTTGATTTAATGCTTTGGCAGCCATAGGTCCTCTCCAGATAATTGCTTGGTCTCCTTTAGTAAAGAATCCAATAGAAAGAATTTCTACTCCATAAGAAGAAACTGGCTTCATTTTAGAACGTCCATCTACTTCTACAGAGATAGGTTTAGCACTCTCTACGTCAAACATAATTGGCATAGAAGGTCCATAGATATCAGCGTCTAAAACACCTACTTTGAACCCCATATTAGCTAAACTAGCAGCTAAGTTAGCTGTAACAGTAGATTTACCTACTCCTCCTTTTCCTGAAGAAACAGCTACGATATTTTTAATACCAGGGATAGCTTTTCCTTTAATCTCAGGTTTTTCTGGAGCTTCTACTTTTATATTTACTTTTACTTTTGCTTTGTCATATACTTGATCGTGAATTACTTTCATCACGTCAACTTCTGCTCTTTTCTTAATGTGTAAAGCTGGAGTGTTTAACACTAAATCTACCACTACTTCATCTCCGAACGTCATTACATTACTGACTGCTCCACTCTCTACCATGTTTTTTCCTTCTCCAGCTAGAGTAATAGTCTCTAATGCCTTAAGGATTTCTTTTCTATCTAATTTCATTATATGCGATTAGTTTTCAACAATTTAATATAAATTCTGACTATCGCAAATATAGTAGTAAAATTTGAAATTTTAAAGTTAATATATTCTAAATACAAATACCCTGATAACCAATATCTATAGTGAATTTGTATTATATAATCTCATTTTATCCCCCATGAAAGAGCGGTTATAAGCGTTCTTTATTAGAGCAAATTGTGAATTCAATAATTGATTTTTTGCAGCGTTAAAAGAGAAGATATCTACCTTCCCATTTTCGTATTTTGCTTGTGTTGTACTGAAGGATTTCTCTGACAATTCAATACTTCTATGCAGTTGTTTAGCAATATTATCTAGCTGTACAATCTCTTGTTCTAGCTCCTTTACTTGATTAGATAAGTTTACTTCACTTTCCTTTATTTTCAAGGTATTCAACCGTATTTCCTCATTCTTTACACGTAACTGTCTACGTACATTTCCTCCTTGAAAAACAGGTATACTCAACCCAAAACTAACATACTGACTCTTATTATCTCCCATTTGCTTAGAGAAGGGGTTACTGCGTACTTCTACATCACTATTAAACGGTTTTGAGAAGAAAGATCCATACTGATAATTCCCTACTAATCGAGGTAAGTTTTTCGACTTTATCAGCTTTCTATCTTGCTCTAAAAGTCGTTGCTTCACACGGTTTCGTTCCACTGTAGGATTAAACTCATAAGCTGTCAATTGTGCAATAGATTCCTCCTTTTGTACCAGACTTAAGTCAGTAGCTTCAACAGTATCCACATTCAACAGATGAAGTAACTTTAACTTCTGATTGTACAGACTATTCTCAGTCTGCTGTATACTAATCGTTTCACTGTGATAAATATACTCTATATCATAGAAGTCACTTTTAGGTTTAGCACCAGCCTCAACCTCTTTCTGTACACGGTCAAGATTTGCCATACTATTTACTAATTGCTGCTTCTGAATTTCCAACAAAGACTGAGAGCCGATAATTTCGTAAAACAGCTCTAGAATAGACATCTGATATTGAAACAACACTTCAGCTTCATCTAATCGCGCATAATCAACATTCAGCAAATCTCTTTTATGTTGAATAAAATTACCATAATCAAAAAGTGTTATTCCTGCGTCTAAAGATGCTCTAGTAGATTGAATATTTGAACTAACGCGACTGTTTGTAGTAGGATCAATAGCAGAACCGAAGTTATAACTCTGACCTCCATTAAACGTTACATCTGGCAAATAGTAAGATGCTACACTCTGTTTTTGACGTTCAGCAACTTGCGTTTGTAAAGCAGACACCATTAGTCTTAAACTATTTTCTTTCCCTTTATCCACACAATCGTCCAACGTCCATTTCTCTTGCGAAAAACAAACTGTACTAAGCAATACACCCAATAATAAACACCAACTCTTACTCATACTTAATATATTTTAAAACATCAATACGTGTAGCTTTCCAAGCTTTAAACACTACGAGAACTAATGAAAACAAAGTCAACAAACTTCCTGCTAATAAAAATGCTAACCAACTTAATTCTATGTGGTATGCAAAACCAGCTAACCATACTTTCATTAAATAAACAACAGGGTATACGGATATGGCAAACCCTAACATACAATACACAAAATACGTTCTAGTTAGCCCATAAATCAATACTCTTGTATCTGCACCTAACACCTTGCGTATCGCGATTTCTTTTAATCTATTCTGAATACTAAATGCTACTACGGCAATCAACCCAAATAAGGCGATAAAGACGGAAACAATCGTTAATATCGTTAATAATGTACGCTGATTCAACGTCTCCCTATAGCTATTCTCAAAGTCTTTATTAGCAAAATTGTACTTAATAGGATAAGTGCTATCAACTCGTTTTTTCCAGAACTGTTCTATTCTTTCTAATGTTCCTTGAACATCTGTAGGATCAATCTTCACAGATACTGTTCTCAACAAATTGTGCAACCAACTTGCTCCATCTGTCGTAAAATAAGTACAAGGCAATACTTCTGTAGAAAAACCAAGGTTCTTCATATCCTTTACAACTCCTATAATTTTGAAATATCGATTGTTCCAATTAACCTCTTTTCCAACAATACTCTCTTTAAAATTAAATGTTCTAGCATAAGACTCATTAACTAATACACTACCCGTTCCTTCACTATTTATACGAGAGTCAAAAAAACGTCCTTCTTTAATTTCAATATCAAATACATCTTTAAAACCTGTATCAATAATAAGATTTTCACTCCTAATAGAAACATCTCCGATATGGTTGCTAGAACTACTATTAAAGCCAGGCCCAAACAATAAAGAGTGTTCAGATACAGCTATAACTCCTTTTACTTTCTTAAAGTCATTAACTACTTTCTTAAAAAGTACATCTCTATTTTCTACATTATCAATAGCGAAGTCTATATTAATGACTTGTTCTCCTTTAAAACCTAAGTCTTGATCCAACATATAGTTGATCTGTTGATTTACAACTATAGTCACTGTTAGAAAAAAGAAAGCTATAAAGAACTGAATTACTAACAGAGTATTTCGAATAACCACACCCGATCTACTTCTCATAAAGTTTCCTTTCAGCACTTTCAGAGTATCAAAAGAAGAAATAAATAACGCTGGTAAGATTCCAGAAGCCAATATTAAGATCAACAGAATCAAGAGTAATAAGGGCAGAGTTAACAATAGATCAAAATAAATACTCCTATTAACTAACACATTAAAATAAGGCAATACTAACTCAACTAATACCATTGCTAAGATCATACTAATCCCAACCGTTATAGCTGATTCAAAAATGTACTGACATACTAACTGACTTCTCGTACTTCCTAATGTTTTACGTATTCCTACTTCCTTAGCTCTATTAAACCCATTTACTAAAGACAGATTAACTGTATTAAGAATAGACAATATCAATAATAAAACCGCAGCTCCAACTAACATATAAAGTACCTTAGATGCTGTAGGGCCAGCACCCAAAACTGTTGAATCAGGATTTAAATGAGCACCATCTAAAACAAAAAACAGCAGTTCTGAACTACTTATATTTTCTTTTACATATTGCTCTTTACTTACTCCCTCCTCTTTAGCTGCTCGTATAATTAATGGATCATACATTTCTCTTATGATCTTGCTCTGCACATCTTTTAATACAACGCCTGACTTAAATTTAATCAGTAAAGTATAATTAGCATCAGACCAATTGCTATCTACATTCTCAGCTATCATTTGTTCTGCCTCTAAAGAAGCAATTCCTTTAGGAGCAAAAGAAGAGTTCCCTTGTATTTGATAGACGAATCGAACGTAGTACGTTTTTCCACTGCTTAAAGTAATTCCTTTTCCTATTGGGTTAACTTCTTTGCCAAACAATCGTTCAGATTGTCCCAACTCCAAAGCAATAGCATCTTCCCAATTCTCCTCATAATCTTCAGCTTTTCCATAAATAGCTTTATATGGAAAAAATCTAAAAAAAGAAGCTTGAGTTGCCTTTATATCATATAGAAATTCCTTTTTATTATCAATCTCTACACTCGCTTGTTTCCAATCATTGTTATAACTAAAATTATATTCTTCAATTATGTCATTTAATTTATCTAACTGTTTCGCAAATGGAGCAGATACCCAAGGCATAGGTGTTCCATTATAATCGCGATAGACTTCATAAATTCTATTTTTATATGGATTCCATTGATCATAGCTTTTCTCATACTTCCAGTAAAGAATAGCCAATAGCATAGCTGTTATCCCTACAGATAATCCGAATATATTTAAAAGAGAAAAGAATTTATTCTTTCCAAAATTCGCTAAGTATAACTTAAACCAATTACCGATCATTGGAATCCAATATTATTTTTTATTAATCTACTTTACTTACTTTTCCAGATGATGATGTATTAGAACTAATAATTTTAGCTCCACCTGTATACGTAACTTTACCTGAAGAACTAGCTCTTCCAGATACCTCATCAGTCACATTAAACAACATAGAACCAGATGAACTAGCCTTACCATCTAAAGTCTTAACTGTAAAATCACTTCCTTTTATACTTCCACTACTTGATGCAGACGCATCAGCTGTAGTAGCACTACCTGACACATTAATTCTTGCTGAACTACTTACTCCTAATGAAGCGCTCTTTGCTTTTAGAGAAGCCTCTACTTTAGCAGAAGAACTTGCACTTAAAGAAGCATTATTCATAACTTCAAACTTTCCATCGATACTAGCAGAAGAACTTGCCTCCAAAGAAAGGTTATCTGCTTGTACTAATTCCCCATTATATCTAGCAGAACTACTTACCTTAACATCAAAAGACTTCGCTTTTGCCTTGTTTAAAAGGTTAAACTTAGAAGATGACGATAGTGCAACCCCCTCTAGTGTTGGGTTACTAACAGTCACTTTTACTTTACCGAAATCATTAGAATTAAAGCCCCAGTTTTTTTTCTTTTCTTGATCAATATAAATTCTCAACTGACCTCCAGACACTTCTGTCTTCACATCTTTCATATGCTCAGACTTCTCTACTTCTACTACTACACTCTTAGTTCCTCCATAAGTAAAGTTTACTTCTATACTTTGAGAAGATTTAATTGTACTAAAGTCACTCACTTGACGAGTCTCTTTTGATTGTGCGAACACACTTCCTCCTACTAATAGGAAGAACATTACTAATTTTTTCATATTTAATGTTTTAGTTTTTATGGTTAATCTATTCGTATTTAATATACTTCAACACATTAATCTTAGTTGCAGACCACGCTTTTATAAACACTACTACTCCTGTTAATATCACTATACCAATAAAGCAAACTACAAAAGGCAAGGCACTAATTTCTATTCTAAAAGCATAGTCATTAAGCCATTTATTCAAGAAGTAATAACTTGGAAATACAGCAAAAACAAATCCTGTCACACACATTATGAAATACTGTATTGATAGCTGTTTTAAAAGGCTTCCTGCACTAGCCCCCAATACTTTTCTGATAGCCACTTCACGCAATCTATTGTTGATATTAAATGAAGCTAGGCTATACAAACCAAAAAGAGCAACAAACACAACCACAGCATTCAGTGTCATAAATACATCTCTCTCTTTCTTCACCCCTTCAAAAGTTTCTGCAAAACGCTTATCTGCAAACTCATAACTAAAAGACGTATCTGATAAATCTCGTCTCTCCCATATCTTAGCTATCTTAGTCATGACATTGTCTACTTCATTGCTTTTGACTTTGATTGATAATTGTCTCATATTATTTCCTACCCAAGGAATCGTCTTTAGATGAAAATAAATTAAAGGAGCATAATCTGCCTTTAACCCATAAAGATTAAAGTCCTTTACAACACCTATGACAGTTAGTTTCTCTCCATTCCATTCTATTACTTTACCAACAGGATTAGGTTCTTTCATCTCATAAGCTGTACGCTCACTAATCATAATATTAGATATAGTATCTGTCGCATAGTCTGGAGATAATACTCTCCCTTCTTTCATTTTAATATCGAACACATCTAGATAGTTAAAATCCATCCCCACATTAATTCCCTGTATCTTATTCCTATTGTAAGTAAAACCTGTTGAACTACCATTATTACTCGCTATCATAATAGAAGCTCCTGATACCTCTTCAACTCCATCAATATTTAAAATCTCCTCTTTTAAAGAATAATATGTTTTCACCTTCTCTGTATATGGAATTTTCACAAAATAAGATACTAAGATTACTTGATCTCCTTTAAAACCAAGGTCTTTGTTCAACATATAATTCACTTGCTGATACACAATATAACTTCCAATCATAAAGAAACAGGCAACTGTAAACTGCACCGTTAGCATTACGTTCTTAAGCGTCTTTCCTTTTTTACTCTTATTTACCTCTCCCTTTAGTACTTCTAATGTTTTAAAACTTGAAGTAAAAAGGGCTGGTATAGTACCTACAAGCAATACAATAAGAACCATAAAAAGCAGTAACCAAGGCAGTATAAAAGTGAACTCTATCTCCATTCTTGAATTTAAAAACACCTTTAACCAAGGTATTACAAACTCTATAATAACTAATGCTACTATACATGCCAACATTGACGTTACTAATGCTTCAAATAATCCTTGTAATATCAGATTACCTCTTGTTGCTCCAAGTGTTTTTCTAATTCCTATTTCACGAGTACGACTAATAGCCTGTGCAGTACTTAGATTGATATAATTAAATACTGATAAGATCAAGATCAAAAGAGATAATCCTATCATAATATACAGCCTTCCTACATTTGCTCCACCTTCAGGAGTCCCATTTAACCATATATCTTTTTGCATCCTCTGATCCGCTAAGACATGTAATTTAAAAGTCCTCTCCTCGCTATTCATAAACTCTTCTACAGTCCCTCCTTCTTCCTTCTTCACATATTCTTCTAAACTCATTCCAGCATCTTTAGCTAAATCTGTATATACATTTCTAACTAAGATATCTTTTATCTTCTTCTCTACACTTGTTATAGAGTTAGAACTATCTAATTTTAACCAAATTGTGGAATTATAATTCCCCCAATCATCAAAAAACTGACGCTCCATCCTATCCATCGTATTCACTAATACATTTGCCATCACAGAGTTTCGTTCATTTCCCAGTTTATAAACAGCACTAACTACATGAGGTTTTTGTTGATAAACGACAGTCTGACCTATAGGCTCTTTATCCCCGAATAAGAACTTAGCATATTCATTAGTTACCACTATAGTATTCGGTCCACTAAATGGTTTTTTCTTATCTCCTTTTACAATCTCAAAAGGGAAGAACTCAAAGAAATTAGAGTTAACTTCTACTATTCCTTCTATCTCTTTTTTCTCCCCATTAACAAAAAGAATATCTTCTTCATAATAATTATCCATGTATGTATAATCAATGACATGAGAGGACTCCTCTTTTAGTTTTGCACCGAAGGGATAGGGCAATTTCATCCAGCTCGTATCGGCATTCATCTTAGATTCTACTGTGAACATAATATCCTTATTAGGATTGTCCTGATCATAAGACGCCTCCTCTCTATAATGTACAAAAGACAGAATAACTGACGCAAATCCAATACCTAAACTAAGCAGTGTAAGAATAAAATACACTTTACTCTTCAGCACATTAAACCAATATATTTTCAACCAGTTCTTTATCATACTATTCGTATTTAATGTACTTCAACACATTAATCTTAGTAGCTTTATAAGCCCTTGAAAATACTATTAACAAAGTCAAAACAACTATAATCAGAAAGCAAATAATAAAAGGTAACACCCCTATCTCTATCCTAAACGCATAATCACTAAGCCACTTGTTTAGTAAGTAATAACTCGGAAATACAGCCAATCCAAAACCTAGCAAGCAATAAATAATATACTGCGCTGTCAACTGCTTGATTAGACTTTCTGCACTTGCCCCTAAAACTTTGCGTATAGCTACTTCTTTTAATCTAGAATTTATCGAAAACGAAGCCAAACTAAACAATCCAAACAAAGCGATAAACACCACTAGCCCATTTAATACCATAAATACATTGCGTTCTTGGATTGTCTTGTCAAAACTCTTTGCAAAACGCTTATCTACGAATTCATAAGTAAATGGTAGGTCAGAGATATCGTGTTTTTTCCACACTTGTTCTATCGCATCCATTGTCTCCTTTGCATTCTCTGCATTTATCTTAATCGACATCTCACTCATATTACTCCCCCATCCCTCTTCTAAATCTAAAGACAGGAATATCATTGGACGGTAATCCTCATTTAACCCAAATAGATTAAAATCTTTTACCACCCCTACTATCGTTACTTTATTCTCATTCCAATCAAAGCTTTTACCTATAGGATCTTTAAGTCCCATCATCGAAATAGCTTTCTCATTTAGCAATACATTATTAATACTATCTGAAGCGAATTCTCTAGATAAAGCTCTTCCCTCTTTTAACTTAATATCAAACAAATCGAAGAAGTCATAATCCATTGCTGCCACACCTGCTTGTATTTGATTACCTTGATAAGAATATCCTACAGAAGCATAGCTTTTACCTCCCATAGCTAATGACCAAGCACTCGCTCCTTCGACACCATTTATCTTAAGAATATCTTCTTTTAATCGTTGATAGATTGGCAAAGTATTCTTTCTTAGATCTTTTTTAAGATTATAAGACACTCCCACTATCTGATCTGCCTTATACCCCAGATCTTTATTCAACATATAGTTTACCTGTTGATTAACAATAAGAGAACCTATAATAAAGAAACATGCCACTACAAACTGAACAGTCAATAATGTATTCTTAAACCATATCCCCTTCTTACTTCGTTTTACCGTTCCTTTTAATACTTCTATCGTTCTAAAACTTGAGATATACAATGCCGGTATCGTACCTACTAAGAATACCACCATCACTAAGAACAGTAACACTTGAGGTATATACTCTAAAATATTAAACAAGAGTTTCGCTTTAAAGAATACCCTAAGACTAGGAAGTGAATATTCTACTATGACAAAAGAAATTATAATAGATATCAAAACTGTAAGCCCTGACTCAAAGTAATTCTGCATCATCATTCCTCCTCTACTAGCTCCTAATGTCTTGCGCATCCCCACCTCTTTACCTCGATTCATTACCTGTACAGTAGTTATATTGATATAATTAAATACAGACAATAACATGATCATAACAGATAGGCCTAAGGCAATATAAATTCTATTGACATTTGCAATTCCTTCAGGTGTGGCATTCTTATAAGCCTCCTTCATTAATCGTTGTGTACTTAAACTATGTAAGTAAAACGTCAAATCTTCATACCCATTCTCTTTTTTAAATTCTGCTGCAGATATACCTCTACTTTTAGCCACAGGAGCAATTACTTTCTCGTTATAGATATCTAATAATTGTTTCTCAACAATTCCTTTTGATTCAGGAGTTTTTAATTTTAACCAAAGTGCAGAACTATAATTCCCCCAACCATTACTAGCAATAGCTTCTTTTACTCGTTCATCTAAATTATTAAACACCATATTAGGATCCATAGAGCTTAGCGTCTCTGCCCCCTTATAAATCCCTTTTACAGTAAATACTTTTCCCCATAATTCAATTGTTTGACCTATAGGATCTTTATCATTAAACAAGTACTCCACATAAGTATCTTTAATAAGTACCTGATCTGGTCCATCAAAAGGCTTTTGTTTATTTCCATTTAATATTTCAAAGGGAAATATTTTAAAGAAGTCTGATTGACTATAACAAGCTCTTTCGAAGCTTTTATATTTCCCATTTACAGATAACATCCCTCCTTGATAATATCCGTCTGAATAAGCATAGTCCTCTACCTCATCAGAGATATCCATTAAAGCCGCCCCATAAGGATAAGACAATGTAGCCCAGCTATCATTATCTGCTACAGAAAACTTAGTCTCTATCGAAAAAACACGATCACTATAAGGATGCCACTTATCGTAAGACTTCTCTTCTGCATAATACAAATACGAGATAATCACAGCAGATAGGCCTATCGCTAACCCTAATACATTCAACAAGAAATAAAACTTATTTCTCTTTGCATTGTACCAATATATTTTCAACCAGTTCTTTAACATATCTATTCGTATTTGATATACTTCAACACATCTATTTTTGTCGCTCTATATGCTCTACTCAATACTATTGATAAGGTCAATACCACTATCAACAACAAACTATACACATATACATCCCATCCTATATCTATGCGATAAGCATAGTTAGTCAACCATTTATTTAAAAAGTAATAACTCGGAAACACAGCAATACCAAAGCCTATCAAACAATAAACAAAATACTGTATTGACAACAGCTTCAACAATCCAAAAGTATTTGCTCCCAATACCTTGCGGATAGCTACTTCTTTTAACTTCGTTCCTATTGTGAAAGACGATACTGCAAACAATCCAAATAGAGCAATGAATACAACTACAATACTTAGAATATTAAATATCCTCTTCTCCATCTGTACCTTATTAAAGGTCTCTGCGAATTGCTTATCTACAAATTTGTATTTAAACACATCTCTTTCTTCTATATTATATTTCTTCCACAGCTTTTCGATATCTACAATAGTCTTGCTAAAATATTCTGGGGAAACCTTTATGTATATAACAGAATACATTCCATAGCTATGCTTAGTCTCAGGCATATAAGAATATACAAATGGCAATATTTTCTCTTCAAGTCCCTCAACATTAAAGTCTTTAATTATTCCTACTATTGTTTTCTTCTTGCCGAGAAGTTCTATTGGAGTATCAAGAGGTTTAGCTAAATTCATTGTACGAACAAAAGTCTCATTCACCAGTACATTATCTAAACTATCTGAAGATAATTTAGCAGATAGCATCCTCCCTTCTTTTAATTTAATCTCTAATACATCAAAGAAATTATAGTCTATCATAGCATTATTAATCATCACATTCTCAATTCCATTATTATGATAAGTACCAAATACACCTCCTCGATTACCTACGAAACTTACATTACTAGTAGATACTAACTCTACTCCTGCTATTTTCTCTAGTTCTGATTTAAAGCTTGCATACTTAATAGCACGCTTTCCTGTATACTTACTACTACTTAGAAACTCTATATTAATAACTTGATCTCCTTTAAAACCAAGACTTTTATTGAGCATATAGTTTACTTGTTCATTTACGATGATAGAACCAATAATAAAGAAACAAGCTATTGTAAATTGAAGAACTAAAAATCCATTACTAAGCCATTTACCTCCTTTAGTCCCTATTATATTTCCTTTTAATAGTTTGACAGTCTCAAATCTTGAAACAAGAAAAGCAGGGATACTACCACACATCAGAATCATTAAAGCAGCAATAACGATAAGAACAGCTAAATCATTTATAAACGAAAATGTGATATTCGTCTCTAAATACGCATTAATATAAGGTAGAATGAGTTCAATAATACAAATAGCTAATACCAGAGAAATAATAACTACAATAGCAGTTTCAAAAATATTCTGTTGATAAAAATTTTTCTTACCTGCACCAACTACTCTTCTCATTCCTATTTCTTTTCCTCTACTCACTACTTGCGTTAATGATAGATTGACATAATTAAAAATAGAAAGCAAGAGTATCGTAATAGATAAAAAAATACTAATATTTATCATTTGTACATTGGCACTACCCACTGGGAACAACCTTTTATTCGGTAGCATACGAGAATCTGCAAGTTTATTTAATACAATATCTCCCGTATAGTATTTAAAAGGCTCTTCTTCTTTATATTGTTCTAATGTTAGACCATCTTTCTCTGCATTAGGAATAGCAACGTATTTATCCCTAAGTTCCTCTATAGCTTTTTTAATTTTATCAGGATGTTTAGTCTTCACACATAGAATTAATCCAAAACTCCCCCAGTCATCACTATCACTAGGCTTTATAGATAAATTATTCATAACTGCATTAGGAGCAAAAGAACTGCGTAGATCCCCTATTTTATATACACCTGAAATAACAAATTTGGTATTACCCTTTTCATCATATTCAGGATCAATAGCTTCTATTATCTTACCTATTGGGTTTACTCCTTCCCCGAACAATGCTTCAGATATTTTAATATCTATGGCTACATCATTAGGATTAACCAATGCTTTTTCAGCATTGCCATACACAAACTCAAATGGAAAAAATTCAAAGTAGTTATCTTGTACAGCGTAAATCTCTTTTACAGCATCTACTTTTTTCTCATTATAAATAAAATCTAAAGAACCATTATATCCATAGTACATATAATCATCTAGTTCTTTATAATTATCCTTTAAATATCTTCCCATAGGGCGAAACTGATCAGTCATCGAAAAGTTCGGAGCAACAGTCTCAACTATATACACCTCATCCTTATTCGGATTCCATTGATCATAGCTAGACTCTTCTAAGTAATATAATGATGCCAACACAACTGATGCAATACCTATAGCCAATCCTACTACAGTCAACAAGAAGTACATCTTGTGTTTCATCGCATTGTACCAATATATTTTCAGCCAGTTCTTAAGCATTTTTATTCGTATTTGATATAATTAATAATATTGATTTGTACTGCCTTATACATCTTGTTTACTAATACTGTAAATACCAATCCTGTCAAAACGACAAAAGACAACACAAAGGGAAACACAGTTATACCCGTGTGATCTATAAACTTCTCTAACCACTTATTCATCAACCAATAGATCGGATAGATAACTACCAAATAAGCCAATATAGTAGTCACAATAAATGGTCTAATCAGATTGACGAACAACTCTTTATTACTTGCTCCTAATACCTTTCTGATAACAATTTCTTTAAGGCGCTGTTCTACCGCAAAAGACATCACTGCATATAACCCAAACAAGGCGATTAATACTACAGCTCCGTTCCACAACATAAACATATTGCGTTGCGATAAAGTCTTCTGATAGGTCTGAGCAAATTGTTGTTTTGCTCCTATTACCTCAAATGGATATTCGTAATCCACATTTACTATCCAGAAAGCCTGTAATCTCTCCAATGTTTCTTCCTTTACCTTTGGATCTATCTGCACAGATAGAGACTCTATACCGTATGGCAAAAACTCTACATCTCTCCAGTGAAACAAAAGCATTGGCTTAACACTCTCTTCAAAACCATCTCTATTAAAATCGTCTAAAACTCCCTTAATAATAAATGTACTCCCATCATAAGCGATAACCTCTCCTACTATATCTTCAACATTTTTACCTAGTTGATCTACAAACTTTTTATTGACATATATCGTAGGTAAGTCAGCATCTATATCGTCTTTAGATGCAAGGATATTGAACCCCATCATAGAGATATAAGATTCATCTACACCATCCATAATAAAGTCAGTAATCTTCTGCTGCTTATAATATGCTGTGTGATTTGTATTTATACTATTTCCTTTAAAGGAGATAGTCGATAGACCTACACGCTCTATACCTTTTATTTGCTCTATCTGTTCTACTATCTTCGGTGTTCTATACAGCTTACGTCTAATCTGCTGAGTATATAATTTGACTTGATATACATTCTCCCCTTTAAACCCAAGTTCCTTATTCTGCATATAATCTACCTGGTTATATACTAGCCAACCCGCGATCAAAAAGAAGAAAGCAATCACTAACTGCACCCCTACAAAAGCCATCCTCCACTTAGATATCTTAGTGCTAAGTTGCACCTGTCCTCCTTTTGTATTTTGTCTAGAGATAACACTAGCAAAAAGAGCTGGCAGTAATCCACCCACACAGATAATACACCCTACAACTAATAGAATAACAGTACTCATTGCTCCCCACGAGAATACAAGTCTCTGGTGTAAGAAGCTATTGTAAATCGGCAAACTCAATTCTACTAAAACCAAGGCAATACTCAATGCTATCAATACGTTTAGCACTGTCTCAAATAGAAGCTGTAGAACCAATTGCACTCTAGAAGCACCTATTATACGTCTCAGTGTAAACTCCTTCGCTCTACTCAATACGTTAGCCTGGTTAAGACTGATATAATTCACCACAGTTAACAGGAATATCAAGAACGAACACCCTGTAATCAGTCCTATAGTATCTTTCTTCGTATTCCCTTCTAATAAAGAAGTTTGCTTAGACTCAAAGCGCGCTTCTGCTAAAGGCACTAATCTAGAGATTACCTCATCTCCTTTGTCTTCAAAGAACTTATTGCGCTTTTTCTTTGTGTAATAAACCTCCTCTAACTGTCTTAAGACATCTAACTGAAGTGTTCCTTTATTCTTTTTAAATACTAAGCCTCCTACGTTTTCTTGCCATAGCTCACTACTATCTTCCGTATCATACTCTATATTAGCCAGTACTACATCTGGCATAATCGTAGCGCGCTTATCTAGTTCGTATACCCCGCTAATCACATATCTCTGGTGAGCTAGTGATAGTGTATCACCTACTGGATTCTTATCTCCAAAAAAACGAGTAGCCAAAGAAGAAGATATCGCAATCGAATAATCATTTACGAAAAGCTTCTCTTTATCTCCATACTTAAAATCAAAAGCAAAGAATTGAAAGAACGTTTCCTGTGTATTCAGTATCTTATTTACGATTCCTTGTGTTGTCTTACTTTCACCATAGAAGTCTAAATATTCTAAGGCGTAGTAGCAATATTCATCTGCTAGCTTATTCTCCACTAAGTAAGGGCCAACTCCTGCAGGAATAAATATAGAATTGGCCTGTTTACCCATCTCTAGGTTTAACTCATACATCTCATCTACCTCTGGTATCCATCTGTTATAGCTATACTCACTCTTATAGTAAGTCACTGCTAAGATCACAGAAGCCATACCTATAGCCAACCCTATGATGTTCCACAAAAAGAACAACTTAGAGCTACTGATATTTTTGATATATATTTTAAACCAATTCTTTAGCATACTACTAATTACCTGACTTTACAGAACCCATTGAGTCTGTGTATTTCTTTAATTCTTTCGGTGTGTTATAGTACACCACTTTACCCATTGAATCTGCATAAGCATTTAAACTCTCTGTCGGATATACCTCTGCTTTACCCATAGAGTCAACCTCTGCTTTTACATTCTTTGCTTTTAATCCTTTCCCTGCAAATGATCCTGCGCTATCTACATTGACCACTAAAGATTCTACATCTCCTGTCACCTCTACTCTACCTGCAGAGTCAACATTAGCCTTCATCGTCTTCGCTGTTACGTTACCTACATATTTAGATGCTGAGTCCACATTGATATTTATCGCTGTCACAGAGAAATTAGCATTTACAGATCCTCTACCATCAACATTAATCTTAGCTACCTCACCTGTCACTCGCCCTGTCACAACTATTTTTCCCATTGCACTTGCGTAGTAATTTAGTATTCCTTTTTGAGATACATTCACTGTGATTTTTCCTAAATTTCTTATACCTCTATTCAGTGATTTTAAGTCAACTATCAACTTACTCCCAGATTGTCTGATTTGTACAAATTCAGCAATACCATCTTTCTCTGTAGTAATCTCCACTGTATTAGAGTCCTTACTAGCATCTATATTTACGATAAGTTGTGCAGACGCCTCTATACTCTGTACATTACCAGAGATAAATACTGATTGCTTGTCTTGTGCATGTAAGATAAAAGACAATAATGCAGCCACTAATGTTATTAAAAAGCGTATCATAATTTTGTGTTTTTATTCTGCAAAAACATCCACGATTTTAGTATTTATCTTCTCTGATAAGATCATACCATCCTTCATTAATATCGTGCGTTCTGAGTACGATGCATCGTGATTCGAGTGAGTCACCATAATAATCGTAGCTCCTTGTTGATGCAGTTCTGTTAATAATTCCATTACTTCATTTCCATTCTTACTATCTAAGTTACCAGTAGGCTCATCGGCTAAGATAATCTTAGGATTAGTCACTAACGCACGCCCTACAGCTACACGTTGTTGTTGCCCTCCTGATAGTTGTTGTGGATAATGTTTCAGTCTGTGTACGATATTTAATCGTTCTGCGATTTCCATCACACGCTTTTTGCGTTCGCTACTTGGCACTTTGTTATAGATAAGAGGCAATTCTATATTATCATATACTGACAACTCATCTATAAGATTAAAGTTCTGGAAGATAAATCCGATATTTTCTTTTCTAATTTGTGCACGTTGACTCTCCGTTAGCCCTACCATCTCTTTCTCTAATAATAGGTAACTACCACTACTAGCATTATCTAGCAGTCCGATGATATTAAGTAATGTGGACTTTCCACATCCTGAAGGCCCCATCACTGAAATAAACTCTCCTTTCTTCACATTTAACGAAACTTGATTTAAAGCCGTTGTCTCTATTTCCTCTGTCTGAAACACACGAGACATTTGATTGATTGCTATTACCATAATTATTCCTCTATGTTTAAATGTTCTACTCTTAAATAATCTTTATAACTCGACACGATCACCTGTTCTCCTACTTCTAATCCTGAGATAATCTCATAGTAAGCTGGGTTCTCACGTCCTATTTCTACATTTCTTCTTACTGCTTTATTATTCTTCACTACATACACCCATTCTCCTTTAGTATCTTGGTAGAAGTTTCCTTTAGGCAGTAGTAATGCTTTCTCTTTACCTGATAAGAACAACTTCACACCGTATGTAGTTCCTTCTTGTAGTTTTAACTCTTCCTCTGTATCAAAGGCTAAGTGCACTTCAAATCTTCCACTCTTTACCTCTGGCAAAACTTTGATTACTTCTACATTCACTATTTTTCCTTTCATATCGATCTGTCCTCTTTGCTTTAGTAAGATCTTATCTAGATAAAACTCATCTACCTGAGCGACTAACTTATATCCCTCCATCACATCTAGCTTACCGATACTCTCTCCAGCATTATACGTCTTACCTAATATTGCCTCAAAAGAAGACAATCGGCCAGACACAGGAGCTTTAAGTAAGAAGTTTTGCTTGTTCTCTCTCAGTTGTTCAAGGCTTCTGTTGATTACAGCTAGCGACTGATCTATTTGTTTCACTTGTAAAGCATTGCTCTGTTTTTCCTTTTGGATACTCTCTTCCATCAATGCTTTTCTCTTTTTTTGATAAGCTAAAGCCTCTTTCGTCTTGTTCCAATCACTCTCTGATAATATCTCTTGATCGTGTAACTTCTTATTTAGATCGTATTGTAACTCTGCATTCTTATAGTCGTATTCTATACTAATCAAATCCTTCGTTAAATTTAGTTCTTGATTGCGAATATTCATCTTATTCACGTTCAAATTATTCATTTGTTCTATCAAAGAAGCTTCTTGTGACATAAAGCTAAACTCAGTACTCGGATTATAAAGTCTTACTAGCGGTTGCCCTTTCTCTACTATACTACCATTCTCTACTAATCGCTCTAATACCGCTCCTCCTTCTGTAATATTTACTAATAGAGAATGCAGTGGCTCTACCTGAGACTGAAATGAAATATACTCTTCAAAATAGTTCTCTTCAACAGCTCTAATTCTAATCTCTTTCTTCGAAACATTTAAAGCAATATTCTGAAAAAAGGTAAAATAACTAATGAAGCCCAAAGCGATAATACCTACTGATATGAGTATTATCTTAACTTTTTTTCTATTTTTACGAGGTATAGTACGATCCATTACTGACTGTTTTATAGATAGAATAACAATAATGTGCCAATCATTAATAAACACATTACCATCTACAAATCAACAACTTAATAATCTGCTATAAAAATAACTGTTCAGTTTCGGACACTAAATCGTTCGCTTTTGAAATAAACCCTTACACAATGAGAAAAACTAACGCTACCATTCTTGTATTAGACGACAATTCTGAAGTACTTATTGCTGCAAAAATGCTTCTAAAAAGACACTTCGAAAACATATTTACGAATAATAACCCAAAAAAGTTAGCTGAAATACTTTCTCAACAGGAAGTAGATGTTATTATTTTAGACATGAACTTCCGAGTAGGTTTTGAGGATGGTAAAGAAGGTATATTCTGGTTTAAAGAGATCAAAAAGATATCTCCTAATACACAAATCATCTTAATGACCTCGTATGGTAATGTAGAGACTGCTGTAGAGGGTATCAAACTCGGAGCCGTAGACTATATCCTAAAGCCATGGAATAATGAATCCCTTATCGAAACAGTAAAAGGCGTAGTCAAACAACTTCGTAAAAAAGAAACTGTAGCTGACAGACCACAGAAAGAAGACAATGTATTCATCGGTCAGGCTCCTAGCATACAGAAGGTATATACGATGGCAAGCCGCGTAGCTAAGACTGATGTAAACGCATTAATCCTAGGAGAGAATGGTACAGGTAAATATGTATTAGCTAAACATATCCATGACAACTCTCCTCGAAAAGACCAACCGTTTATACATGTAGACTTAGGGTCTCTTAACGAGAATTTATTTGAAAGTGAGTTATTCGGTTATGCCAAAGGAGCATTTACTGATGCAAAACAAGATACAGAAGGTCGCTTCGAAGCTGCTAATGGTGGAACTATATTCTTAGACGAGATAGGTAATGTACCACTTCATCTACAGGCGAAGTTGCTACAGGTGATCCAATCTAAAAGTGTTATCCGATTAGGAGAATCTAAGTCACGTCCTGTGGATATCCGTATTATCACTGCGACTAACGCTAATATAGAACAAGAGGTAAACGATAAGCTATTTAGAGAAGACCTTTACTACCGTATCAACACAGTGACATTACAGCTACCTCCACTTAGAGAACGTCAAGAAGATATCTTACCTCTATTACATTTCTTTATCGAAGAGTATGCAGATAAGTATGAGCGCTCTGCTCCTACTATCAGTTCGTCTACCCAACAATCATTAACGTGTTATGACTGGAAGGGTAATATACGTGAGATGCAAAATAGAGTAGAACGTGCACTAATTCTAACAGAAGAAGATGAGCTAAACCTGAGTGACTTCGGAATATCTCCAACGATGATTAATGACAATGTTACTGAGGAGAATACACTACAAGACATGGAGCGCAACTCTATCCTAAAAGCATTAGAGAAATACGATGGTAATATCTCTCAAACTGCAGAAGAGCTAGGACTATCTAGAGCTGCACTATACAGAAGATTAGAAAAATACAATATTAAAAACTAAGTTATATCAGATGCAATCATTTCACTTTAAAGCCTTTCTGCGCATTTTAGTTATCCTTGCATTAGGATTACTAGCGATGTACTTAATAAAACATGAGTTAACGTACTCGTTTCTGTTAGTGTGTTTATTAGTTGTGGCTTTATTCTTTGAGTTATACTTTTTTCAGAAGGCTCATTATTCGGCTATTGACCGCATCGTATTAGCGATGATGTATGATGATTACTCTCTAAAAACAACTAAGGTACAGGCCAATGAGACAATGAATAACTTACAACGCCTATACCAAAAACTACAGACACAACAACAACAAAACGAAATACGAGAACTCGTATATCTCAATATCTTAAACAATATAGAGACTGGTATTCTGATCTTAGAGAAGAAAGGCACTACATGGGAGATATTCTTTATCAATGATTATTTCTCCGGGCTATTTGACATTCCTAAGATCAAGTCTTGGACGAACCTAGAACGCTTATTACCTTCTCTGACACACCATCTAGAGGTACTAAACTTTAAAGAGTCAAAAGAATCTATAGATATCAAGATAGAAGAGGAAGAGAAACAGACTTTCATCCTTCAGACTTCTAACACCATTAGTCAAAATCAAGAGTACTTCATTGTACTGCTAGACTCTATACAGAAGGTATTAGACAAAAAAGAAAAGGATACTTGGGAAAATCTAATGAAGATTATCTCTCACGAGATTATGAATTCTCTAACTCCTATCCACTCTCTAGCTCATAATACACAACAAATCCTAGAGGAAGAAGAACACCTGTCAGAAGAAGATATCGATGATATTAAACTTAGTATTAACACCATCGTTAATCGTACAGATCACTTACAGCAGTTTATAGACAACTATAGAAAACTGACTATGTTAGCTTCTCCTAAAAAACAGGTAGTAGCCCCAGAGCGCATACTTCAGTTAAGCGTGGAGACATTAATGCCTCTCTTTAAACAGAACAAAATCACTGTGCACACAGATTTCTCTCTACAGACTACTGTAGAATGGGATGCTAAACAAATGGAACAGGTATTTATCAATCTACTGACTAATGCAATACACGCTACTGCTAAACAAGAAATAAGAGAGATTAATATCAATCTATACGAAAAGAATAACCGTATCTGTATAGATGTAGAAGATAGTGGAGCTGGTATCTTACCTGAGATTAAAGAAAAGATATTTATCCCATTTTACACCACTCGAGAAGAAGGTGCAGGTATTGGACTACCCTTATCTAAGAACATCGTGGAGATGCATAACGGATATCTGACATACCACAGACGAGAAGACAAGACTGTGTTCAGTCTTAACTTTCCAATGTATTAGATTGGTTAACAGTTTACAGTATATCGGCAATTAACATCAAAGTACAGACGCAATACCTTGCGTGTCAAACTATAGATAGTACAGGTGTAATACTTTACACCCATAACACAACTGACATCAGAGTACAGACGCACCTTTTTCTTTTGCAATATTAATCATAAAAGCATACACTGCCCTTAACTCATTCTTAGATATAAATCTATTATCGAGAAACACACTATTATCTCTACTGAACAAATTAATAACCATCTTTAACATTAAAGATAGTTTGGTCCTATTATCATGAGGTTCAAATAATACAATTCTAATCTCTTCTGATTTAGTCATTGAAGAATAAGCGATTCTAAGGCTCTTTATATCCTCCCACTTTACTAGTACACCGTATGTCTCATTCACACATCTCACATCATCTATTTCTGCCAAAGCATGATTTCCTAAATATCTACTCAACGCCTTAATGGATTCGACTAGATAAAGAACCCCATATACAGTAAACATATTGAGAAAAATAAAAACAAACAGTAAGGGCACACTCTTTCTTATCTCAGACCAAGGAGTATCTCCTTTAATAAAAAAGGTATAGTCAAAATATCCTCCTATCCACAGAAACACGATACTAGCTAGCAATAGCTTAATAATCTTACCTAAGCTGTAATATACTATCTTCTTTATAGCCATATCGACGTCTTTATATTATTAAATACTCCTCTTTACTACAAAATCATCAATTCTATTTATTGGTATAAACAATAAACATTACATCAGCTTGATGAAAAGATTTTTTCTTATCTCTCTTATTAAAGTTATGCTCTTCAAAAAAAGTGCATAAATCCAACATCAGATTATAAGCCCCTTTCATCACCTCTATCTTATGTGCTACTCCTTTTTTATCTCTAAAGAATCCCAGCCTAATCCTTACTGATTTATCACCAGCACTTATCGCTATATCTCTAATCATAGTATTACCTACTAATTTAACTCTACGAATCTCACTAGGAGACAAATTTATCACACGATCTTTATAACTTATCCTCAAATTATCTCCCATAATACTCACTTCCCAAAAGTCGCAATACTTCTTCTTAAATAAGTAATAGCTAAGTACCAATCCTCCAATAGTCAAAGCAACGGCAAAGAATATGAACATTTCATCCAACTTATCAATTGTCTTAGCAAAACCGCCAAACAATAAACAGAAAACAATAAAAGCTACTATACCTATAGCTAAACCAATAAAGTTGATCAACAGCTCTTCTTTAAAAGTTTGTCCGTAGATTCTATAATTCTTTTCTTCCATAATCATCTGTTTTTTTAACATTAAAGTTAATGTATTTTATTCAAAACAAGTCTATTAACAAAAAACATATATAATTAACACCACATATATTCAATAAACATCAATGTACAGACACATTATCATAAAAGCAATCTACTTCACTCTCTTATACCCTAATCCTACATACTTAACTGTATTTTGTTCTCCTCAACAGGGTTAGGTAGTGTAGTCATAACTACTAATTCCTCATCGCTTAAACTCGTAATAAGCATTCCTTCCTCTACACTCATAATCATCTGTAGGCACAATATCTTCAAGGAATTTCACTTCTCTGTCGTAAGTCTTCGTCCAAGCGAGCTCCCTTGTTCCAATTAAATTGTCAGTGGTGTACACTTTTTTCGCTTTTCCTTTCTCATTACAACTATACATTCCGATCACAAACACAGATAATAGGACAAACAAAAACATACTTTTCTGACATCAAAAACAACTACTAACACGGTGCTTATTTAGTCTGCTCGTGGTAATCCTTTATTTCTTGTTGTACCAATTTTCCGTTTCCTTCAATATATTCACCAGAAAGAACATCTAATAATCCAAGTCCAAAAATGCGATAAAATACTCTCTTATGTATAGGAAGCTGATTAAACAACATTTCTTCATTAATCATCTTAACACCTATACCGTGTTTATTGCGAAATCCAATATAGACTATATCTTCAATATCAATCCACTTTAGGATAATATTGCGTTCATAATTTATTATACTGTCAGGTGTCAACCGAAGTAATACAACCTTGTTTTTATATTTCTTAAACAGAATACTCCCTGAATAAATTAATTTAATGCCCATGCCGATAAATAGCAATAGAAGTAACGACATCTGCCAAAACTCTATTAACAACTCAATACTAAGCGAAACATCTCTAAGGATAAAATAACTCAGTAATAAGCCCATAATTACACTTATACTTCCGACTATAAGTGTACTTCTCCCCATGCTAGCCCCGTAATAGTATAGCTTCGCTTCTTTCATTCCATTAATTTAATAAGTAAATATACCAATATAGTTATGATCTATTTTATAAAACACGAAACAAGCTCTCCTTAATAAAAACTAAAAGCCTCAATAGTAATCGACTATAGAAGTATACATACCACTATAAAGGACAATGAGAGGAGTATACAAGGAGATTCCTTCGACAAAACACCACTTTTACCAACTAATCTCTAAGTATTGTCCTTGAATTGTCGAACAAACCTAATGCAATGCCCATACTTACTAGCATAAGAGTACATATAAAGCTATTACCGAAACAAAACACCAACAACACAAGTGACTATTTATCAATACATTAAATACTAAAAATCGCACTATGAAACGAAAAAAACAGTTTACTTTTTTATAAAAAGAGGGTAAAAAGAAAGGAAAACAGGTATAAATCAAAAAAAATGATCCTATAAAAGAGCTTAATGGGCACTAAATAGAACTAAAAAGGAAGAAAAAAAGAAAAAAAGTCTCTACTTTTTTAGAATAAAAAGAGATTTGAGCTTTATTCAACAAATGAACTGTATCTAAAACAAATAAGAGATACAAATATTACTAATTGAGAAATGTAGTACTGAAAAAATAAGAAAATAGATAATTACTCCCCTTCTTGAATTGTAGGTTCCCAAAGAAGCTCTTTAAAGTTGACTATTTTATTATCAACAACCTCTATTCCCTCATTCTCTAAGAGTTGTTGCATCAAATTAGTTCCGTCAAAGTGAAACTTACCAGTCAATAATCCATTGCGATTAACCACGCGATGAGCAGGTACAGTATCGTCGTCATGAGAAGCATTCATAGCATAACCTACCATACGAGCAGAACGAGCTGCTCCTATAGCTCTAGCGATAGCCCCATAAGTAGTCACCCTACCTTCAGGTATCTGCTTCACTACAGCGTATACTCTCTCAAAGAAGTTATCCTGAAGAGCCATTATGACAACAGTTTATAAATAGTAATTAAACAGATAATACCTGTGATAGATCCTATCACATAGTTAATATTGCGGAGAATAAAAGCATCCTCTCTCGAAGGTTTCTTAAACAACGCTACATAGATGTAAAACATCATCCCTGAGCCTAATACTACTCCTAAAGAAAATGAGGTAGTGTTTAATATCTCGAAGATAGGATAGTCATAAGAGGCTAATGTAATACTTAAGAATACGTAATAAGGTATTAAGAATACATTAATCGCTGCTAATAAACAGCCATATATAAAAGGTGAAGTTTCTTTGCCTGAATTATTCTTTTTTTTCTTCTCTTTTTTCTTCGCAAAAAAGAAAAAATAGATGGTTAGAATAGAGAATATAGCTAGTCCTATCTCATGTAGTATTTCCGTAATACCTGGGCTAGAATCTATAAGTTTAGCAAAAAAAATAGCGACGAATGTCTGTATAAAAATAACTGTCAAAGCACCAAAGGTATACGAAATAGCATCTCGCTTACTTCGTTCCTTAGATATTTTGACAGCTGTCATATTAAGCAGCCCTGGAAGAGAAACTCCCAAGGTAGCTGCTACAAAACCGAAAAATAAAAGTGTGATAACTTCTACTCCCATACTACTTAATTCTAAATTGAATGTAAGTTATAGGTTTATTTTGTTCTAAATACTGTGATTCGTAAAAAGTTTGGATCTCTGTTACTACAGCAGGTGCACCTTCATTCTTATAGATATGGTGATTAGCATAGATTACTTCATGTCCTTCTCCATGTAGAAGTCCTAAGGTATAACCGTGCATAAACTCGCTATCTGTCTTTAGGTTCATCACTCCATCAGCAGCTAGAATGTTCTTATAACGTTTTAAGAATTCGCTATTCGTAAGGCGGTGTTTAGTACGCTTATACTTAATCTGAGGGTCTGGGAAAGTAATCCATATTTCGTTTACCTCACCTGATGCAAAAGCATACTCGATAAGTTCGATCTGTGTACGTAAGAAAGCCACATTAGTCATTCCTGACTCTACAGCCGTCTTCGCACCACGCCAAAAACGTGCTCCTTTAATATCAATACCGATAAAGTTTTTCTCTGGAAAACGCTTCGCTAGTTCTACTGTGTATTCTCCTTTTCCACATCCAAGTTCTAAAACGATAGGATTGTCATTCTTAAACACATCTTTTCTCCAATTACCTTTTTGTGGTAATTCTCCTATCATATCTTCTCTAGTCGGCTGATATACAATATCAAAAGTTTCGTTCTCTCTAAAACGCTTTAATTTATTTTTACTTCCCACGTGATATACTTCATTATAAATTTGGGCAAAATTAAGTAATTATAGTGAAACTATCCTATTTAATTTCGCATTGAGTATATACTATGGGATTGGTTGATAATTAATTATCTAATGGTTCTACTAATGCTTTCTCTAAAGTAAACGAAAACTCAGAACCATAACCGAAGCTACTTTCTACATAAATATGTTCTTCGTGTGCCTCTACAATGTGCTTCACGATAGATAAACCTAATCCTGAACCACCTACTGTACGAGCGCCACTCTTATCTATACGATAAAAACGTTCAAATAGACGAGATACATTTTCCTTTTGAATCCCCAATCCATTATCTGTAACACGGATAATCAATTTATTATTCACTAGGTCTTCTATACTTACCTCTGTAGTTCCTTTCTCCTTACCATACTTAATAGAGTTATCAATAAGGTTAGTGATTACCTGTCCTATGCGTTCTTTATCTCCTACTACATAGATAGGCTTATTATAATTAAGGTCAAATATAAGAGAGATGTTTCTCTTCTTCGCTTTATAATCTAGGAAGTCAAATGCGTGTCTAATTGTCTCTACAATATCGAAGGTAACAATATTAAGGTGCAAATCTCCAGACTCTAACTTAGTGATCATGTCTAAGTCATTCACTATATATATCAAGCGGTCTACACTCTGTGCCGCTCTCTCTATATATCTGTCTCTTACCTTCAGATCATCGATAGCCCCATCCTGTAATGTCTCTAAATAACTCTGGATAGTAAATAATGGAGTCTTTAATTCATGTGAGATGTTGCCTAGAAACTCACGTCTGTACTCCTCTCTAACTTGTAGTGATTCAATCTCTATTTTCTTGTTCTTAGCGAATTTTTGGATTTCTTCAGTCAAGGTTTGCATATCTGTAGTCACCGCTTTACTTCTAAGATCAGCGTGCTCTAGCAGAGATACATTGTCATAAATCTTCTTGATACGACGGTAGATAAAGTGCTCTACTCTATACTGAAGAATAAAGAATGATATAGTGTATAAAAAAATAAGGTTGCTTAGTAAAATCCATACTGGTATCTTAAAGTAAAATATACCCATAGGAAATGTAGCAATAAAACTAATCAGCGTAATCGCTAAAGAAGATTTTACTGCGAACTTATAAGAATTCTTAAACTTTGTAGCCATTTATTATTCGTGGTCGAATTTATATCCTACTCCTTTTATTGTTTTAAAATAGCTATCTCCTATCTTCTCTCTTAACTTACGAATGTGAACGTCTATAGTTCTTCCTCCTACTACTACCTCATTACCCCATACAGCATCAAGGATTTCATCTCGTGTAAATACTTTACCAGGTTTGGCAGCTAATAAATATAATAGTTCGAATTCTTTGCGTGGAAAAAGTATCTCTTCTTTGCGAACGAATACTCTATATTCATCTCTATCAATCTTGATATCTCCTACTTCGATAATATCTGCATTAGTTTCATCAGAGAAACGTGCTCTTCTAAGTAATGCTTTCACTTTACTCATTAACACTTTTGGTTTGATAGGTTTAGTGATATAATCATCTGCTCCTGCTTCGAATCCTGCTACTTGAGAATAGTCTTCTCCACGTGCTGTTAAGAAAGTAATCACGCTATTCGATAATCCTTCTTTTTTTCTTATTACTTCACACGCCTCGATACCATCCATCTCAGGCATCATAACATCTAGAATAATAAGGTGAGGTTTATTAGTAACTGCAGACTCTACAGCCTGTTTACCATTGCTAGCAGTGAATAGTTGGTATCCTTCTTGCTCCAAATTATATCCGATGATATCGATAATATCTTGTTCATCGTCTGCTAAAAGGACTTTAATTTCAGAATTTTTCATGTTTAAGTTGTGTGTTTTGACTGTTCAAAGATAAAATTTAATACATAAGTAAATATACACTTTACAATTATTTAATCTATTAACAATTTGGTAACCTAAAGTAAACAAAAAATTAAACTTTGAATAACATCTAGAATACATTGTACTTGGTTCTTTGCATCAATAATACAACACACTTATTCTATGAAAAATTATTTAATCATCATGTTCCTTTTTGTATCGGCCTCATTTTATGGACAGAAAGCTGAAATCAAAGGTAAATTAACTGATGAGACTACACTTGACCCATTAGCTTATGCCACTGTGGTAATTAAGAATTCTACTAATGGAGTTAACACTGACCTAGATGGGAATTATAGTATCTCTGTCGAAGCTGGCACTTACACAATACAGTTTCAATACATGGGGTACATCACTCAAGAAAAAACAATTACTCTAGCTAAAAAAGAAACAAAAACAATCAATGTAGCTCTAGCTTCTGAGCACATCGAACTAGAAGGAGTAGTAGTAGAAGCTACGCGTTCTAAATCTAGAGAGTCTGCTCTGCTTATAGAACAACAACGCTCTAGTGAAATCAAACAACAAATCGGTTCTCAAGAATTATCTCGTAAAGGAGTAAGCGACGTAGCCTCTGCTGTAGCTAAGACAACTGGGGTGTCAAAACAAGAGGGTACAGGAACTATATTCGTACGTGGATTAGGAGACAGATATAATAGTACTTCTCTTAATGGTCTGCCATTAGCGTCTAATGACCCTGAGAAAAAGAATATTGACTTAAACCTATTCTCTACAGATATCGTAGAGTATATCTCTATCGACAAAACGTACAACGCTAGAAATTCAGGTGACTTCGCTGGAGGTAATATCGATATCATCTCTAAGAAACACAGCGGTGAGGGATTCTTCAATGTGTCTGTAGGTTCTAATATTAACTCAAATGCGGTAGGTGAAGATAAATTCAGAGCTTTATCTGATAGAAGCTTCTTAGGTTTCTCAGAAACAAAACAACCTAGTAACGCTTTAAATAGCTTTAGCTTTAAAAACTCTACACAAACTAAGAACAAGTCTCCTTATGGAATGAGCTTAGGATTAAATGGTGGTAAATCATTCTACTTCGGAAAAGAATCTTCTTTAAACTTATTCGCTACATTGTCTTTTGATAATAACTATAAATTCAAAGAAGGTGTTAATCGTACTGCTCAAGCTCAAAACAGCTTTACTAAGGACTTATACATGAAGTCTTATGAGTACAATACGAACACTACTGCAATGTTAAATGCTGATTATAATATCAACTCTAAAAACAGCATTAAATACAATGTGTTATTAATCAATGGTTCTCAAGAGAAATTTGATGAATATACTGGATATATCAGAGATATTACTGATAGAAAAGATTACTACGAAAACTCTTTAGTGACAAGACAAAACTATAAACAAGATCGTTTATTAGTAAACCAATTATTAGGAGATCACAAGCTTAATGATCAATTAGATCTTAACTGGGGATTAGCACTTAACAACATCTCTGCTCAGACTCCTGACAGACAGATGTACACTTTAAACAAAGTAAAAGGTTCGGATGGCTACGAGTTTTCGACTAACTCTAGATCTGATAACAATAGATACTTCGAAGACTTAATCGAAAATGAAGTGGGAGCTAATATCGCTGCTTCTTATAAATTCGGTAAAAACAGTGAGAACTTATACAATGGTAAATTAACTGTTGGGTATAACTTACGCCAAAAGAAAAGAGAATTTAAAGCTACTCAGTATGTGTTCCAAATCAATGCTGACTACAATAAAGATATTAATCCTTATGCTTTAGATAATTTCTTTAACCAACAGAACTT
Source organism: Myroides marinus (assembly GCF_900109075.1). GTDB lineage: Bacteria > Bacteroidota > Bacteroidia > Flavobacteriales > Flavobacteriaceae > Flavobacterium > Flavobacterium marinum_A. The sequence continues at coordinate 372,963 of NZ_FNYS01000001.1, forward strand.
TAGCAATGGATACTTCGAAACATATACGTTTAGAGGTGGAGCTAATACTCCAGATGCTTTATTGCCACAAACGTATGACGGTGATATGACTATCCATTCTGGATTCGCTAATGTAGAATATCAGTTCTCAGACAGATTCTCTGCTACTTTTGGAGCTAGATTTGAAACTATCAGTCAAAAAGTAACTTGGCAAACACAGTTAGATTCAGAAAAGACATCTAACACTTTAGAAAAGAATGCTTTCTTACCTAGTTTGTCCTTAAAGTATGCAGTTAATGACAGAAACAACTTGCGTTTCGCTGCTTCTAAAACATATACTTTACCTCAATTCAAAGAGAGAGCTAGATTTATCTACGAAGATGTAACAGAGATTAAGGTTGGTAACCCAGATTTATATGCTTCTGATGATTATAACGCTGACTTAAAATGGGAGTTTTTCCCTACGAATGACGAGGTAGTATCTGCTTCTGTTTTTGGTAAATACATCAAAAACCCAATCAACGAAATTGTAACCGCTTCTTCATCTAATGATATCGGATATGTAAACACAGGTGATTATGGATATGCTGCAGGATTAGAGATTGAATTACGTAAAAACTTAATCAGTTTTGATGATGTTAATACGAACAAGATTACTGGAGGATTAAATGCTTCTATTATGAAGACTTACCAAAAGCTAGATAATGAAAAAGTAAAAAGAGAAAATAAATATATCTCTTCTGCTTTTACACATGAAAACTCAAGCTTCACAGGTGCATCTGACTTCTTATTAAATGCTGACTTATCGTACATCAAAGAATGGGGAGAAAAGAACTTAATGGCAACATTATCTTATGCTCATTTCTCTGATAAGCTTTATTCTATCGGTACAGAACAAAGTGGAGATTTAGTAGATAAAGCATTCGGTATGTTAGACTTCACTTTTAAATTGAAGTTCAACAAAAACTTCGGAATAGGAGTAAATGCTAAAAACTTACTAGATCCAAAAATCGAAAGAATGCAAGAGAACTTAACTCAAGACGTTCTAGTGAGATCTTACAAATTAGGTAGAAACTTTAGCTTAAGCTTAAACTACAATTTCTAGGATCATCTGATCAAACATAACCCCACTTACAAAAGCGAGAATTAAGTCATTTAATTCTCGCTTTTTTTATGTACTGTTTCTATAAGTATAGAATAGGTGGCTATATGATATCTATTGTAATACCATTGTTGGCTTTATGTGTTATTCTCTTTGATAAATACTAAGTACTTCTACTGTTTCTATTCTAATACCATTGCTTTCTTTACTTGTGATTCTCTTCAATAAATAACTACACCTTATGCAATGCAATACCTGCACTTTCTTTATAAGTTATTGTCTCAAATAAATAATAAATAGTCATACTATTTCTAGTATAATATCATCTCTTTTTACCTCAGTTTACAACTGCTTAATATTCTACAGCTAAAAACAACTGAATTAACGTAGTTAACATTGAATTAATATTAAAATCACATACTGTTAATTATTCAATGACAATGACTTAACATCCTTTTTCTGTTTTCTAGACATCTTTGTATCAAACAAATAAAAAACTATATTTCACATGAAAAAATTATTAAGATCAGGATTCGGAATTGCATTAGTAGCATTATCATTAGCAAGTTGTTCATCAAGTGATGATAACAATGGAGGAACAACAACTCCAACAAAACCAAACGAAATTAAAGGAACAGTTAAGAAAGGTGAAAAACTTTCACTTGACGGAACTAAAGTATATAACTTAACAGGTAAATTAGTTGTAGAAGAAGGTGGTACATTAACAATCCCTGCAGGTACAACAATTATCGGAACAGGTGGTACTTCTGCATATATCGCAGTAGCTCAAGGAGGACAAATCTTTGTAGAAGGTACTAAAGACAAACCAGTAGTAATGACTGCTGCTGAGAAAAAAAGAGGTAGCTGGGGAGGTTTAGTTATCTGTGGTAGAGCACCAATCAACAAAGGAGAAACTGCTACTGCTGAAGTATCTGACTTAACTTATGGAGGTAAAGTTGCAAATGATAACTCTGGGTCAATTAAATTCTTAAGAATTGAGTACTCTGGAGCTAACTACAACAGTGAGAAAGAATTTAATGGTCTTTCATTATTCGGAGTTGGTAGCGGAACTACTATTCAATATGTACAAGCTCACGAAGGTTCAGATGACGGATTTGAGTGGTTCGGTGGAACTGTAAGTGCTCAGTACTTAGTTTCTTCTAACAATGATGATGATCAATTTGACTGGACTGAAGGATGGAATGGTCAAGAAAACGCTTTCTGGTTCTCTAAACAATCAGGAACTGCTGATAAAGGATTCGAAGCTGATAACAACGCTAAAAACAGAAATGCAGATCCTACTTCAAACCCTACAATCAAAGGTATAACATTATTACCAGCTGTAGATGGAAAAGGTACTGCAATGAAATTACGTGAAGGTACTAAAGGAAAAATGTTTGATGTAGTAATCGGTGATTACGAAACTGCATTTGACGTAGAACACGATGAAACTATCACTAACGTAAATAATGGAACATTATTAGTTAGCAATGTGAAATTAATCAGCACAAAAACAAAAGCTACTAAAGGTAAAAATACAAAAGGTGATACTGTAGATGTATCTAAAGTATTTACAGCTGGAGAGAATAAAGGTGCCGGAAATGGTACTGCTACTCCTGACTGGGCTAAAGGTTGGACTGTAGGTCTATAGTAAATCAAAGATAAAAATGTTAAAAAAAAGTGCTTATTTAAAAAAATAGGCACTTTTTTGTTTTTTTATATCATTTTAAATAATTACTTTTATACCATAATTTCAGTTAGATGGCAAAAAAATACTTTTATATTACGATGTTCATTGCAATGCTAGGCGGAAGCACAGCATTTGCGCAAAGTGGTTTGCGTTATAATAATGAACCTAGATATTCTACTAATCAGAGTATCGAAGGGCTATCTATTTACCCTAACCCAGCTGTGGCTAATGGTAAATTGTACATTGAATCTACTAAGAATGAACCTAAGGAAGTAGAGTTATACAATGTTGTAGGAAAGAAAGTATTTACAACTACTGTAAATAACAGAGAGTTGAACTTACCTTATAGTGTAAATGCTGGTATTTACGTTATGAAGATTAAAGAGAGCAACGCAACTGCTACTAGAAAGATAGTAGTGAAGTAAAGAATTACATTTTAATGATTTTATATTCTAAAAAGAGCATCTCCAAAAGTGATGCTCTTTTTTTATTTGTATTTTTGCAATTAAATATAATACACCGTGTTTAGACCTGAAGAAATCATACAAATACAAACTAAAAAAGACTTCCATAAAGTAGCTATGAAGGTCTTTAGATTCCAGTATGAACATAATCCTGTATATCAACAGTTCTGTAACCTGCTTAATAAAACACCTGAGCAAGTGAAGACACTTACTGATGTACCTTTCTTACCTATTGAATTTTTTAAGAGCCGAGATGTACTAAGCTCTACAGATCCTATACAGATTACGTTCACTAGTAGTGGAACTACAGGAATGATTACAAGTAAGCATCACGTAACTGATCTAGCTTACTACGAATACAGTTTTAGATCTGCATTCTCTCACTTTTATGGTAATATAGAAGATTACGTTGTATTAGCTCTTTTACCAGCTTATCTAGAACGAGAGGGATCTTCCTTAATCTACATGGTAGAAGATTTAATAAAAGGTTCTAATCAGCCTGAAAGCGGGTTTTATTTGCATAATTACGAAGAATTAGCTAAGATGTTAGTAGATCTAGATAAACAAGGTCGCAACGTGTTATTAATAGGGGTGACTTATGCTTTACTTGATATGATAGAAATGCAGAAGTTCAATCTTAGTAATACGATCATTATGGAGACTGGTGGTATGAAAGGAAGACGTAAAGAAATGATACGCGAAGAACTACACCAAGTACTATGTGACGGCTTTGGAGTATCTAAAATACACTCTGAATATGGAATGACAGAATTACTATCTCAAGGGTATTCTTTTGGCGATGGTGTATTCGAATGTCCACCTTGGATGGATATATTAACTCGTGATCCAGAAGATGCTTTAAGTTATGTAGAAGAAGGAAAGACTGGTGGAGTTAATGTAATTGACTTAGCAAATATTAATTCTTGCTCGTTTATTGCTACCCAAGATCTAGGAAAAAAATACAATGACGGTTCTTTCGAAATATTAGGACGATTTGATCATTCAGACATTAGAGGTTGTAACCTTATGGTCGTTTAATCTAATTCCATCAATAAAAGAAACGCCCCAATGAGTTATTCATTGGGGCGTTTCTTTTATGTAGTTCTTACTTTTCGATTAAGTCCAATTTTTCTGCAAAGTAGTCACAGAAGTCTTTCATCGTAGCTGCCATTTTCTCATCTTCAGTTGCTCTCTCAAATGTATCAGACATTGCAACTAATGTTTGGTGAAAGAATTTCTTCATCTCATCTACAGGCATATCTTTTGTCCATAAATCAATACGAAGTGTTTCTTTTGCTTTATGATCCCATATAGATAAAAGCATTGCTTTAGAAGCTGCACCATTTACTCCTCCATCTTCTGCAGTCCAGAATAATTTATCTGGTACCTTATTTTCGTCTAACTCTACTCTAATATTTATATCAGAAACGTGATTTTTACTCATTACTTCTTTGGTTTGTATTTTGATTTTTCAAATATTTCTTTTGCCTCTGTATTAAAAAGGTCTTGCAAAGTTACATTATTATTTTGCATATAAGTCTTAACAATCTGCCAACCTAACCATGCACCAGTTTTACCAGGACTATCAGAATCAATATCTAAATAGTACTTAGAGAATGGAGCAGGAGTGATAAATCTACTCGTCAATCGAGGATCAGTATCATATAATAAATTATTATCTATAAAGTATCTCCACATATACTGTTCATTCACTTGGCACCATTTTATCTGCTCAGGTGTATACCCCATGATATAAGCATCATCAATACTAGGTAGTAACAATTTCTTAGCATAAAGAGCCTTTCCATGCTGAATTATTCCTGCTAAAAAAGTTCTATCCTTATTACCAGGCATTTTTTGTAATACAAAACTCTCTGCTAAATCAGGTAATATCTGAGTAGACTCAAAAGTACCTCTTAGGTACTCTGGAAAACCTCCATAAAATCTATGCTTCTCTCCTAAGTAAGTATCTAAGGCAATTAGTGCTAAAGAATCTGCATAAATAGCCTTGGCAGTAACATCTACTTCAGAAATTAAGGTAATCACCTTTTTCTTAGAAGATTCTTGTGGATAATAATACTTCACATACTTAAAGAAATCTTCTAGCTGCTTTGGCAAATCTCCTAAGTCAGCGAACTTCTTCTCCACTTCTTCATTCAACTCAACAAACAAAGTGTCTTTTTTCTTTTCAATCCAGAATTCATCAGGTAAGTTCTCATTAAAGAAATAAGGGTATTTCTTCTTAACTTGATTCAACTCAGAGATATCTGCCTTATTAAATTCTTCGTCAAAACGAGCTATAGTCATTTCTATAGGAATAGCACTGATCTCTTTTTCAAGTTCACTTTGCTTATCTCCACAGCTAGACCAAAAAACACAGCTAACTAGTAAAACAACACTAGATAAATTAGTAAATTTGGAAAAAGTCATCTTATCTTTTTTTATTTTCAGAGTACAAATATAATAAGATAGATATCAACCTATTCCATAAATATTCAAAGTCATGACAAACAAAACAAAAATGAATACAGAAGCGGTAACTAACCACATTGTAAACTGGTTAAAAGACTATGCACAAAGTGCTAGAGTAAATGGATATGTAATAGGGATATCTGGAGGAATAGACTCTGCTGTAACATCTACGTTATGTGCGATGACAGGATTGCCATTAGTATGTGTGGAAATGCCAATACACCAAGATCCTTCACAAGTATCTAGAGCGAAAGAGCACATCGCTTTCTTAAAAGACAAGTTTAGCAATGTTACTTCTGCTGTAGCGGACTTAACCTCAACATTCGAAACATTAAAAGAAGCTGTACCTACATCTGATGACGAAGCTACGTTAAACCTAACACTTGCTAACACAAGAGCTAGATTGCGTATGACAACACTATACTATTATGCAGGTCTACACAGAAGTTTAGTTGCTGGTACTGGTAATAAGGTAGAAGACTTCGGAGTAGGATTCTTTACTAAATACGGTGATGGTGGCGTGGATGTAAGCCCTATTGCAGACTTAATGAAATCAGAAGTAAGAGCTATTGGAGAATACCTAAACGTTCCTAGTAGCATTATTATAGCTAAACCAACTGATGGCTTATTCGGTGATGAGCGTTCAGATGAAGATCAACTAGGAGCTAATTATGACGAATTAGAAATAGCAATGCTTGCACACGAAAAAGGAGCTAAAGCAGAAGACTTTACGGGAAGAGAGAGAGAAGTGTTTGAAATATATAGTAGACTGAACAGAATTAACCAACATAAGATAAATCCTATTCCTGTTTGTTTAATTCCTATAGAATTCAAATAATTAGCGTTTTTTGCTCAGTGTTTTTAACAACTGTATTTGAAAAACAGGTACCTTTGTTAAAAAGTTATGTTATGAAAAAGTATTTATTGTTTTTAATTGCAATACTATCAGTATCGCTGACTTCATGTTCATCAGATGATGATTATTGTGGCAATGATTTTTATAGATCAAAACAATTAGCTCCTGTGTATGCTTTCCATCCAAATGATTTCCGTGTTTATGGTTTAAAAGGTGAAAGATTCACAGTAATTAAAAGTGAACAAGAATTTCAAGAAAGAGTAAGAGGAGCACAATATTATAAGGGCGTAATTGACTTTAGATATGATGAACTAATCATAGGTCAAACATACGCTACTGGTTTTAACTCTATTATAGATATCACACCTATGTATAGAGAGTCTTGTGGGTATGGAGGTGAGAATTTGCTAGAAGTAGAAATAAATGTAAACAGAGGAAATTTATACACAGATTTTATAGTATACCACACAGTAGTTCCTAGAACGAAGAGTGATCGTTATAGTGTACTACCAACTGTTAGATACAGATCTAGATAAACAAAAAAGAGGCAATAGCCTCTTTTTTTATTCCTCTATAGTTTTAAATCTTGATGTAACTTGTCCTAATCGCTTAGAGAACATATTCATCAGACTAGTATAGTCCATGATTAAAGTAAGCATCTCATAAGACCTTTTTTCATCACTGTCCTTTAGCTTCACTTTATACTTCTCTATCATTGTATTTAGCAAGTACATTCTCAGTGTTAATATAGTCTCCGTTACATATTGAGATACCCCTTGTACTTTTTGTTTTACTATGATATTCTGAGACTCCCAGTTGTGTAAAGTTTCTTTCTCATCTTCCATGATGATACTCGTTACCTCTTGAGCCATCTCTGGGTTAAGAGTCTTTAAGTACTTCTCTAAGTCCCAAACATTATGGTTAAAGTAATCCATGATATCCTTATAAATCACTTTAAACATAGGATTAGTTAACTGCACTTCATCTTCTTGCAAACTCAGATATATACGCTCATATACCTTTTGTTCTACCTTATGCTCTACTTCTATTACTTCATTATCCTCATTCACATCTAATAGAAGTTCGATAAACTGCTCTTCCATATTTCCATAAAGCAACAATATCTCTATAATCTTGCGTTCTAGGTTGTACTGTGGATCAATAGCCTCCTTTGGTTGCTGTTCTGAGTGAACCACCTCCATTTGCTTGCGCTCCTGTACATACTTCTTATTTGCATCAGCTAATTCCTTTCTACCAATCTGAGCTAGAGAATTAAAGATAACATCCTCTGAGATATCCATAATACGTGCACACTCTTGCACATATATTTCTTTCTGTATCTGATCAGGTATCTTAGAAATACTCTGCACCATATCTCTAATCAACTCCGCTTTTTTAATAGGGTCGCTCTTCGCCTCCCCCATTAACATATTGGCCTTAAATCGAATAAAGTCAGTAGCGTTATTCTTAAAGTACTCGTCTAACTGTTCTTTCGAATGTTTTCTAGCAAAACTATCAGGATCCTCACCATCTGGCAATGGACATACTCTAACATTCATTCCTGCCTCAAGGATTAGATCAACCCCTCTCATTGAAGCGCGAATACCAGCAGCATCCCCATCAAATAGCATAGTAATATTTTTAGTCAAACGACTAATCAATCGTATCTGATCAGGTGTCAATGCAGTACCAGAAGAAGCCACCACATTCTTAATACCTGTCTGATGCATTTGGATAACATCCGTATACCCTTCTACTAAGAAACAGTTATCCTGCTTAGCTATCTCTTGTTTAGCATGAAAGATACCATAAAGTACTTTACTCTTGTGATAGATATCACTCTCAGGCGAGTTAAGGTATTTCGCAGCTTTCTTATCTGTAATCAAGATACGTCCACCGAATCCCAATACCCTACCAGACATACTCTGTATTGGGAACATCACTCTTCCCTTAAAGCGGTCAAACTTGCGATCTTCCTTAACAATAGTAAGCCCTGTCTTCTCTAGATACTCTAGTGAATACCCCTTTTGTAAAGCGGCATCTGTAAAAGCACTCCATTGATCAGGAGAATACCCTAATCCAAACTCTTTTATAGTCTCTTGAGTAAAACCACGTTCTTTGAAGTAAGTCATCCCTATAGCTTTCCCTTCTTCAGCTTGAAACAGGGTCTCCTCAAAGTATTTCTTCGCAAACTCAGACACAATGAACATACTCTCCTTCTCATTCAGTTGCTCTTTCTCCTCATCGCTCTGTTCAGTCTCCTCTATTTCGATACCATACTTCTTCGCCAAGTAGCGTATAGCCTCAGGATAAGAGAAATGCTCATGCTCCATAATAAAGCTAATTGCATTACCTCCTTTACCAGAACTAAAATCTTTCCAAATCTGTTTAACAGGCGATACCATAAACGACGGTGTTTTCTCGTTAACGAAAGGACTAAGCCCTTTGTAGTTACTCCCTGACTTTTTCAGAGTTACAAAGTCACCTATTACCTCCTCTACACGAGCGGCATCAAAGACGGCATCTATGGTACTTTTGGAAATCATATATTAAGTTTAGTTCTATGTATGTATACCTCGATTATACTATAATTTGTAATATACACATATTTCTGGCAGATGCAAAGGTAAAAGAAAAGGGAGTTGTTTTAGAATAAATAATCTAAAAACAACTCCCATAACCTAATAATTCATTGTAATAATTAACTAATTAAATTTAGAATCTAACTGTTCTAGTCTTATAAAGACATAACTTATATATGGTAAAATACCAATCCTATTACAAATCTAATCTTACACCGAATGACCACATATTCTGTTTAACATCATTGTGTTTAAACATCGGTGTTAACTCATATTGAGCGAATAAGCTCCAATCTCCATTACCCACATAAGCACCTACACCATATCTTACTTTATTGATATCTAAAGCAGTTCTTTCTTTGGTTCTAAACTCATGACCTTCATCAGTATATCTATATACTTGATAAGTATCCTTGCGATTAATATTCATAAATCCACCTAAACCAAATCTCCACGTCTGCTGACTTTTAAAATACGTTCTACCTGTTTTCTCATTTACTTGAGGCTTAGTTAGATCAAATTCTAAATACACAGGGATTTGTAAAGATCGTATCGCTAGTCTATTCTTGCGCAAATCTTTATCATGATCCACAATAGCTACTTGTCCATCAGGTTGTTTTTGGAAATAGCGGTTCTCTGTTGGTTTTAAATTATTGTACTCTAATAACAATCCATATCTAAGGTGTAACAGGTTACTATCTTTTAATAAACGGCTATTTACATTAAATCCCCATTGAATAAAGTTAGACGGCACATAGCTAATGTCTGAATTTGCAAAAGAACCTTCCGTTGCTAGATTACTCATTCCATAGGCAAACTGAAGTTGAACCTGATTACGTCTATCTGCTTTTATTTTAGTACCTCTTTGTATGTAATTTTTACGTCCAATAAGAATAGCAGATCCATACTCTGACTCATCAGGAGTTTCGTATAACTCTCCCGATTTAATAGAGTACTTCACATGATTCTGTACCGTCTGAGATAAGCTATCATTCAGGCGATTTATCCTTTCCTCTAATCGCGTTGACGATTCAGCAGCTAATTTACTCTTCACCTCTTGTGCCTCTTCCTCTGTCAGTTTCTTATTTTCCACCAACACATTCAGAGAATCCACCTTAATCTTTAGAGATTCCTTCTCTTCTATTGTGCTATTTTGAATCTTAACAGCAATACTCTTTACCTCTTTATTAAATTTTAATACTTGTCCATACATCCCCATAGTGGCTAGCATGGCAACAGTCATAATTAATATAGTTTTTTGTTTCATAACAGACTAATTTGATCGTTCTACAATCACCTTTTTGGTTTTATCATATATCTTCTTGATTACAGACTCTCTGTACTCAATTTCTATTTCCCCCTCCACTTGATTCAATAAATCATCACTACTCACCACGATTCTCTTAGAAGGCTTATTCACTACCGGTTCTATGAATACCTCCTTAAGACTCTCTGGCTTTAATGTGCTTATCGTATCTTCCACCATATTATTTTTAGCTAATTGCTTATGCGTCGTACTTTGTTTACCTACTCTATCCATAGGTTTTATAGCATTATTGATATGCTCAGTCTTATTCTGTTTAGCACTGATAGTATCAGTTATCGCTTCAGTAGATTCACTCTCCACTACTACACGCTCTATTTGATTTACAGTAGGTAATTCGATAGTAGGTATTGCTTGAGAATCCGTAGAAGGCAATACAAATTGAACAACAGAAAACCCTCCTATTAATAAACTTGCTGCTATACCTATCCACAACTTTAGACTAGATTTCTCTTTAACCTCAACTTGCTTATCTAATTGACTAGACAGCTTATCCCAAGCACTAGAAGATGGAGTAATCTCTCTATCCTCTAATCCCTCTTTCCATTGCTTATCTATTTTATTCCATTCCATACCCCTTGTTGTTTTAAGATTGCTAATTGCTGTTGTAGTAATTTTCTTGCTTGTGCTAACTGAGACTTAGACGTTCCCTCTTGTATTGTTAATAACTTAGCTATCTCACTGTGTTTATAACCTTCCACTACATAGAGATTAAACACTGTTCTGCATCCTTCGGGCAACTGATCTATTAATATCTGTATATCCTCCATAGACAGTTCGATATCATCTTCTATCACCTCTTCTTTTACCTCTATCTCATCTATGTAATCAAATCCCTTCTGAGCACGTAAAAAAGAAATAGACTCATTGACCATAATACGTCTTATCCATCCCTCGAAGTTGCCCTTATTCTCGTACTTATCTATATTAGTAAATACCTTCATAAAGCCCGCTATCATCACATCCTCTGCATAGTGTATATCCCTAATGTATTGCCTACACACAGAGAGCATCTTAGCTGAGATAAGGTCATAGACTTCCTTCTGAGCTACTCTTTTATGAGTGCGCAGATCATCTATATAGTCCTCTAATTTCTTTTTGTGTAATCGGATTAGCTTCATTACCAGTTTTATTTCATACAAATAATTCAATACAATATTAACCCTCTTTAGCCAAAGAAGTTAATAATCATCAGTATAAACTGAACAACAAATGAAGTAATTAATAATATAATACCTTTCATAATACTTAGAATTGCTTATCTATATACATAGACGCAATTCTAAATAAAAAGGTTGTAAGGAAAGTGAAGAAAATTATTTTTTTCTTTCTATAACATAATTCACCATCGTGAACAGAGCTTCTCTATAAGTAGATTCAGGAAACTCGCGTAGTATATTCAGAGCCTCTTGTTGATACTCTACCATCTTAGCAGTAGCGTACTCTAGGCCTCCTTTTTGTTTAACGAATGCGATAACCTCTTTCACACGTCTTTTATCCTCGTTGTGATTCTTAACAGAGTTTATCAACCATTTTTTTTCTTTCGGTTCAGATGTATTTAAAGCATATATAAGAGGCAGAGTCATCTTCTGTTCTTTAATATCTATACCAGTTGGTTTACCGATAGGCCCATCTGTATAGTCAAATAAATCATCTTTTATTTGGAATGCCATACCGATTAGCTCACCGAACTTACGCATCTTCTCTATAAGTTCTGCATCATCTGGCTTCACAGCCGCCGCCCCTAAAGAACAACACGCTGCTATAAGTGTAGCAGTCTTCTGACGAATAATCTCATAGTACACCTCTTCTGTGATATCTAATCGTCTAGCTTTCTCTATTTGTAGTAACTCTCCTTCACTCATCTCACGTACAGCTACAGAGATAATACGAAGCAAATCAAAGTCACCATTATCTATAGACAACAATAAACCTTTAGCCAATAAGTAGTCACCTACTAACACAGCTATCTTATTTTTCCACAAAGCATTAAGTGAGAAGAATCCCCTACGTTTATTACTATCATCTACTACATCATCATGTACTAGTGTAGCAGTATGGATAAGTTCTATAACAGAAGCACCTCTATAAGTACGCTCATTCACCTCGCCATCTACCATCTTAGCTACTAGAAATACAAACATAGGACGCATCTGCTTCCCCTTTCTATTCACTATATAATAAGTAATTCTATTTAGTAAGGCTACCTTAGTAGTCATTGAGTTGCGGAACTTCTTTTCAAAAAGTTCCATCTCATTCTGTATAGGCTGTTTTATTTGCTGTACTATATTCATTGCAACCAAAAATACGACTTTTTTATATCATTAAATAGTTTCCATCAAATAGAAATGATTAAGGAATTGCTAAACAATTCTTTACAAAATCTAACGATACTATTCTTATGATTTATTAGCCAACTGTCCACACGCAGCATCGATATCTTTACCACGACTTCTACGAACTACTACAGTAATATCATTCTTTTCTAAAGCTGCGATATAACTATTAGTAGCACGCTCATCTGCCTGCTGGAACTCACCATCATCGATAGGGTTATACTCGATTAGGTTTACTTTACACGGTACGTATTTACAGAACTTAACCAAAGCATCTATAGATGCCTTATCATCGTTAATGTCTCTCCAAATCACATACTCATAAGTAACGCGACTCTTCGTTTTACTGTACCAATATTGTAATGCATCACGTAAGTCAGTTAAAGGAAAGCTCTTCGTGAATGGCATAATTCTATTACGTGTCTCTTCAATAGCTGAGTGTAATGACACCGCCAACTTAAACTTCACACCATCATCTGCCAATTTCTTAATCATCTTAGGAAGTCCAGATGTTGACACAGTGATACGCTTAGGAGACATACCTAATCCCTCTTCAGAAGTTATCTTTTCGATAGCTGCCTGTACATTGTTATAGTTCATTAATGGTTCTCCCATTCCCATAAACACAATGTTAGATAAAGGGTGCCCGTGATTCTGACGACTCTGTTGATCGATAGTCAATACCTGGTCATAGATCTCATCAGGATTTAAGTTACGCATACGTTTAAGACGAGCTGTAGCACAGAACTCACAGTCCAGGCTACATCCTACCTGAGAAGAAACACACGCTGTAGTACGCGTCTCAGTAGGGATCAATACAGACTCCACAATAAGACCATCGTGTAACTTCACACCATTCTTGATCGTACCGTCAGTACTAATCTGCATACTATCTACCTTGATGTGATTAATTACGAAGTTAGCATCTAGCATCTCACGTGTAGCCAAAGATAAGTTACTCATATCCTCAAAGCTATGAGCCCCTTTACTCCATAACCACTCGTACACTTGGTTTCCTCTAAATGCTTTATCTCCCTGAGAAACAAAGAAATCCCTTAATTGTTCCTTAGATAAACTTCTGATGTCTTTTTTGTCTATTTGCATGCCGCAAAGGTAATTCATTTATCACGAAATATAAACACAAAAAAAGCCGGTATCTCTACCAGCCTAAACAATCAGATATTAACTATGAAATGCTTTTTGCATTTACTACACTTCTACACTAAAAAAATTATTGAATAAAGAATATTACATTCAATAACTTGTTTTAATACAAGCAACTATCACACCAATTTATTAAAAACCACTATTATTAATTATTTAAAAAATGTAATTTTGATGCAAACAACAGTACCTATGCAACACACAGCCTTTATTATTAATCGTGGAGACAATCTCTTTCTAATAGTTAATAACCAATTAGAAGGTTATACAACCTTCTGCAAAGAATTTAGTGGATACGAATACGAGTCAGAATACGAACGCTTTTTCTACATAGTGGGTACAGATGCCTATGTACAAATCTTATACAATGCAGATAAGCAACCTTATTTATCAATTCGAGATTGGGAAGAAAAAGAATACATTCAACTATCTATATCAACCGAACAAGTTGCTTACTTTAAGCAAGACGAAGGAGTCATCTTATTAGATGTAGACAGCAGTATTCCACAGCAAGAGCTTATTAGCGCATTAACAAGCGAAAACATAGAAGAGACACAAGAAGAGCTAACAGCCTTAGAACAAAAGTACAACTTAGAAGAATATAGTCTTTCTGGACTTATTTTATGTCACTACACAGAAGAAGACAAAGTACAAATTCGTCAAGAATAGTTTACGGTTTTTGTTTTACAGTCAGTCTGTGAACTGTAAACCAAAAACTGTTAACCAACCAACTTATTCACCGCCAGCACGTGTTTACACATTCCTCTATCCCCTTGGTATTTACCATACCACTCACACGTACAACGTTGTTGTTCACCATCTAAGATTACAGTATGTCTAACGCCTCCTGTACCATCTACACGAGCCTCTACACGACCATTCGCATTACTGATAATCTCTACTTTATTATCAGCTATTAACTTTTCAGCATTCTTTAGACGTGGGTTTAAACTCATAATACGGTCCAACTTAAATGGTAGTCGTCTGTAGAAAAATGAGTTATCATCCAAATCAAATCCCAACAATCCCATAGAAGCCATACGCGCAGTCAAGCTATCTACATCTTTAAACCCAAAACCTTCTTCTACGGCTAATAATGTAGGGTTAAAGCGTTGGTTAGCATACGCATATTTATCCATAGCGTCTATCCACTCATCGTCTACATCTTCTATCAGTGACTCCAGTGCAGCTCCTTCTCCAGAAAAACCTCTAAAAGCCTCTCTCGACAACGACAAACTGAAGCGTATATCACCAAAGTATAACTGCCAAGTAGTACTCTGCATATCTGGATGAGGGTATACCTGCATACTATCTATATAAGGCAATAAAGGTTCTAACAATCTCAATCTATGTATAGCTCCTACACATACCGCATTAGCAGATTTTACAGGCGAAAACATCGGCATATTACCACGAGTTACTAAATAATAATCTGTCTTTACCACTCCTTTCGGTATTCCTCTAAACAACTGCTGTGTCTGTATTTTATTAAACGTATGTGTTCTCTCAGCCTTAGACAAATAAATCTGTACTGTACTCAATCCCTTAATCCATTTGATAGGCAAAGGTACTTTGCGCTCTACTATCTTCTTCTCCTCTGTCTGAATACTCACTTCTTTCTGCCCGATAGAAAGTAACACATTCTCTTTCTGTTTAATACTATTCAAGGCAGTCAGCATGGACTGATTAAAGTCTACATTAGTAGTACCATTCTCTAAAAACTCACCATCCAAACCATCAGGTAATACATCTACTCGAGCATATACTCCAGCACAATGAGAAAATCCCTCAAAGCGCACTCTACCATCACCAGCAGTAGCGATAGGATCTTTTAGTTTCGCTAAATCAGTAGGAGATAGATTAAAACTCGACTTTACCACATTAGACAAAGTGATTAAGCATCGAGCCATAATAAATGGGTTCTTCACATTTCCCCAAAAGAAACATGGAGCATCTGTATTTTTCTGTATCTCACTGTACTTCGCTAAGAATAGTTCATCCCCTCCCTTCCCTTTGGTAAGGCCCGATGGATTATTGTATATATATGATAATAAGTCGTTCATGGTAATTCACAATGATAAGGCAAGGTAGTAATTTTCATAGATATAAATCACATCTACACTATTCTTACCAAATTGGTATTTGTATAAAAACAGACTTATATTTTGATTATAAACCTATTACATATTACCTTTGTGCATTATGCAGCAATAATAAAATAACATCTCGAATCCCAGTTTGCTTGTACACGCAAGGGAACTTCACTTTTTATAGTACCCAATCTTATGGGTACAGTTATTTTATTGTATTAATTTATGACTTTACAGAAAACAAACAATATCGTAATATTCATTACGATAACCATTATATTAGATAGTGCTGGATTTGGCATTATCTTCCCAGTACTACCAGAATTACTAGAGAAAGTATTACAAGCTGATTTAAGTACTGCTGCCAAGTATGGTGGTTTACTTACACTTGCCTATGCCTTTATGCAATTTATCTTTGCTCCTATTTTAGGGATTATTAGTGATCGTTATGGGCGTAGACGCGTATTATTACTCTCACTATTAGGCTTTTCGATAGATTGTTTTATCATGGCTATAGCACATACATATTGGTTGCTATTTATTAGTCGATTATTAGCTGGTATTACAGGAGCAACCTTTGCCGTAGCTTCAGCAGCTATCACAGACATTACAGAAGAAGGCAATAGAACAAAATACTTCGGTTATCTCAATGCCGCTTTTAATATTGGTTTTATTATAGGCCCATTAGTCGGAGGGTTACTAGGAGAATATCAGATGACATACCCATTCTACTTTGCAAGTGTACTAGGTCTACTAAATGTAATCTATGGCTATTTCTTCTTTCCAGAAACCAATCATACTTTGTCCAGTCAACGCCTCACACTAACTGATTTCTCACCTTTACAATCTTTAAAGAGTATCAAGCGTTTTAAGACCGTTGCTATCCTATTAGTGGTTTTCTTTCTGTTATCTGCTTCTTCACATAGTATGGAGAGTACTTGGTCATTCTATACAATGCTAGAATTCAATTGGAGCAAGCAGCAAGTAGGAATATCACTGACTATTATAGGGATTATAGGATTCTTAGTACAAGCCTACCTACTACAATTCTTATCAAACAAGTTATCTGATCAGAGATTAATCTATATAGGGTTATTAACTAGTTTAAGTGGGCTTATGCTATTGAGTTATTGTACTTCAACAATACAATTATGGATAGGAATGACCCTCTACTTACTTGGTAGTATTCAGCAGACAGCTTTCCAGTCCATGTTATCCAAGTCTTTAGACCAACAACATCAAGGAGAATTACAAGGTGTATTAGGTAGCCTAAATGGGGTAACAACAATAATAGCACCACCTGTGTTCACATATGGTTTTTACTTATTCACACAAGGTGATAATCTGCCTTATTTACCTGGTGTTTCATTTGCTCTTTCTGCTATCTTGATTATAATAAGCCTCTATTTATTAATTAAATACAAAAAACAATAAATATATTTTATGATTAACAAGATGCTATTGTAAGTAATCTATGGATTTCGGTATTAACTTATAAGATAATCTCCTCTCTATCTTCAAGAAGACGCACATTGTATACATATTTTATGTAAAATACGTCATAACACATATCTTCAATAATTGAATGCATACCTAAATACAACACACATAGATTGCTAAGCATAAAGTACTATGTCCCTACCGTTGTGGATATACAATACCTACATCATACTGAAGGCACTCATTCCTAATTCTTCATTAAAAAAGCCGTTGCTCTGATGAACAACGGCTTTTTCTTGTCGTCTATAAATTGTTAGTTTATTCTGGTATTATAAATTTTGGAAGAAGTCATTTCCTTTATCATCAGTGATAATGAATGCAGGGAAATCCTTAACCTTAATCTTACGTACAGCTTCCATTCCTAATTCTGGGAAGTCAACCACCTCAACGCTTAAGATATTCTCTTTCGCTAGGATAGCAGCTGGTCCTCCGATAGAACCTAAATAGAAACCACCGTGTTTCTTACATGCATCAGTTACAGCTTGACTACGGTTACCTTTAGCAAGCATAATCATACTTCCACCTACCGCTTGGAATGCGTCCACGTATGGATCCATACGTCCAGCAGTAGTAGGTCCGAAACTTCCTGAAGGCATACCTTCTGGAGTCTTAGCTGGTCCTGCGTAATACACTGGGTGATTTTTAAAGTACTCAGGCATCTCTTGTCCATTGTCTAACATCTCTTGGATCTTAGCGTGAGCGATGTCGCGCGCCACGATAACAGTTCCGTTTAACATTACACGAGTTTTGATAGGATGCTTAGTTAACTCAGCTAATTGAGCTGCCATAGGTTGATCTAAGTCGATTACTACAGGCTCTTCTAAGTGAGGAGCTACTGCTGGTAATAAACGAGCTGGGTTAGTCTCTAACTGCTCTACGAATAAACCTTCTGCTGTAATTTTAGCTTTGATATTTCTATCTGCCGAACATGATACTCCTAATCCTACCGGACATGAAGCAGCGTGACGAGGAAGACGGATTACACGTACATCGTGAGTAAAGTATTTACCTCCGAACTGTGCACCGATATTAGACTCTTGGCAGATTAATTGTAGTTTTTTCTCCCACTCTAGATCGCGGAACGCTTGTCCACCGATACTACCTGAAGTAGGAAGATTATCATAGTACCCTGCAGATGCTTTCTTCACCGCTGCTAAGTTAGCCTCAGCAGATGTACCACCAATCACTAAAGCTAAGTGATATGGAGGACATGCAGCAGTACCTAAATCCATGATTTTCTCTTTGATAAACTCTGTTAAGTTCTTTTCATTTAACAGGGCTTTTGTTTTTTGGTATAAGAAAGTCTTGTTAGCAGACCCTCCACCTTTAGCTAAGAATAAGAACTCATATTTCGCTCCTTGCGTAGCATAGATGTCAATCTGTGCAGGTAAGTTCGACCCAGAGTTTTTCTCTTCGAACATACTGATAGGAACGATTTGAGAATAACGTAAGTTTTTCTTTTGGTAAGTTTCGAAGATACCTTTAGATAAACTTTCTGCATCATTAGATCCAGTGTATACGTTCTCTCCTTTTTTTGCTACCACGATAGCAGTACCTGTATCTTGACAAGAAGGCAACTGACCATCGATAGCTACTGCAGCATTCTGCAATAAGTTATATGCTACAAAACGATCGTTATCTGTCGCTTCCGGATCGTCTAGTATTGCTTTTAATTTTTCTAAGTGAGATGTTCTTAACATGAAAGATACATCTGTCATAGCAGCTTCCGCTAATATTTCAATTCCTTTAGGATCAACTACTAATATCTCGCGATCTCCTAGTTTTTCAACTTTTACGTATTCTGAAGAAATCTTTTTATAAGTCGTATCATCTTTCTGAATTGGATACGGATCCTGATATATGAAGTCCATTGAGTTGTTAGTTTAAATTTGTGTAGTAAAGTTACTAATTATACTTCTTATAAAATCTTAGAATGCTTCTAAATAGCCAGTGTTTATCGGACATCAGTATTCATACTCCTCTTTTAACAATAGACTTTTCATTTCTAAAAAATCATCTTATAAGAATACTTATCACACAATATTTTTGCCAATCTTAAGCAATATCAGCATCTACACTCTCTCCCAATCAGCCTTCAAAGACGTTTAAAATAAACAGTTGTCATAGTGGATATCTTTTACTCTATGATCCTTTTACGATACTTCTATAGTTCTCTTACAAAACAGCCCTCATTAAGAGCAAAATGGGAGAATCCTAAGAGAACTGTAAAAGGATTTGCTCTCAACACCCGTAAATAGTGGCATTGAAGGTATGTGTATGTAAATCAATAAAACAAACCAAAAACACACAAGAGCATATTATTCAATTAGTTATATTGAAAAAATCCTAAAATGAGATTAAAAAAAGTGACTCACTTTTTTTGAAAAACAGGCCAAAAACAGCCAGATTAAGTACCTTTTAAATCAAAAAGAGTAGAAAAAGAGTTCTATAGAGACTAAATCACCCTTAAAAAAAGGGTGAAAATCAAAAAAATATCTACTTTTCTGTTGATGATAGTCGAATAAGCACTTATTCTCATTATGCACCAATAAAAAAAGCTACCAAGAGAATCTTGATAGCTTGTTACAATATATGTTTAGTAAATTAATACTACTATAGACTACGCATATACAGAATAAGAGCCTCCATCTCTAAAGGAGTTAGCTTCTTCGTAATATTAAGGTTAGCTTCCATCATTGGGAATTGGGCTGGCTCAATGATAGGATCGGCTTTAGCTCTTAAGAAAGCCGTTAGATCACCACCTTTAGCATCATATCCTTTCACGATATCTTGGATACTTGGCCCAATAAGTTTCTTATCTGCCATATGACAAGTAGTACAATTACCTTTACCTGTAAATATCTTCTCTCCTTGTGCTATTTTATCTGCTTCGCTAGTTACTGTCATTTCTTCTCCACTAGGAGTAGATTCACTTTTAGCATCTTTACCTCCACAAGCGATAGAGCTAATAGCTATAAGGAATAATAATCCTGATTTTATTAGTTTGCTCATTGTTGTTGTTTATTTGTTTTTCCAAAAATAGAAAATCAATCTGAACTAAATGATATACAAATCAGGCGAAATAGTGTAATAATCGGACAAAAGCACTCTTAATGCTAATAATACGTGTAAGTGTACTTATAATTCATATCTACTGTGGCATTATAAGTGTCAGTTACCGTCTGTTCAAGACTAGAGATTACTATCTCTTGAATATTTTTCTTGTCATTAAGAACAAACTTGTATTCCTTAATCTTAACTCCATATTGCAATTGAGTAATTAGAACAGTATTGTCTTTTTGTTCCACACTAAAACAAGCTGTAGCTGAATCGGGATATTCATAACCATCGATTACTTCGAATGGGATCTGTTTATTATTTGTAAACTTCTTACTACTGTAACTTCCTTCTTGACTATAGCTAGTATATACATTATATCCATTTAAAGTTTGGGATTTAGCATCGTAGATACTAGCATATCTATTCTCGTACTTATTCTCTATACTCATACGCATATCTCCACTAATTCTTCTCTTCACTATATTACCATCGTCATCAAATTCCCAATACACCAAATAGCTAATCTCTTCTCCATCTTCTGCAAAAGTGGTCAGGTCTAACAGTACGTGGTCTTTACCGATATAGACAGGCTGTTTCAAAGTAGACTTATCTATTTCTACCAAAAGATTGTCTTTATAAACAAAGCTTACAATACTCTCAGACTCTCCCTGCTCCACCTCCTCTAAATCAGCTGTATGATAAACATTCACAAGATTGCCCTGAGTATTAAAATTATACTTCCACTTATGTGTAGTCATTTCTTCTTCAGTTATCATAAGTGGAACCTTAAGTTCTAAATCGATTTGCTTTACTCCTTTTAAATTTAAAGGCATTAACTCCTGTGCATTTACAGGAAAAGCACTACTCTCTATATTACTTAATCGACTACCTATATTAAAGAAATACATCTCTAACAAGACCTTCTGTCCCATCATTTGACCCTTAGGAGAAAGTACAGTCTCTTTTAATTGGGGTACTTCCTTTTTGATATGTGAGAAAGCTTCTAATTCAGCCTTGCTTACTTGCCCCATAACTACAAAAGGCAAAAACAGCAACAATACACTCCATGTAAAACAATTTATCTTCATCTCTAATTTGCTATTAAAAATCCATAAAATCATCGTGCTCTAAGTAATAGCCTAAAGCCTCTACTAATTGTTTTATACTAATATCTGCTCTTTGACTGAGAGCCAAATCTACTACATCCTGTATATTCTCATCTGAGCAGAAATACCACATATCATGAGTCAAAGCGTACTCTGGATAGATCTCTTCATCGCTATCAGTAACCTCTACGGGATCACCTACGTATATCTCTAAGTCACCCGTCACCTCAGCTTCTACAGCATAAATAGCGTAGTTGTACAATGGGTTGTACTGCTCTGATCGCTCTTGTTTATTCTTTACTATCTCGATAAACTCACTTAGCCGATAAGTTTTGTTTTTAAAGTTTGGCATCTCTATATATTTTACAGAATAAAGATAAGGTAGTTATAGTAAAGTAGTTTACTATAAAAGGGTATTTAAAACAAAAAAGCCCAACCAATGGTTGAGCTTCTTTTAATTTCTTCTATTTAGTTACATTTCTATAAAAAGAAAGAGGCTTGACTAAATCTGTATGCTGCAAAGATATAGACAATTATATTTATACGAAAAACAAAAAGCTCGAAAGTCATACCTTCGAGCTTCTTTATATAACGACTAAACGATTACTTATTCAATAACAACGCAGCTTCTTTAGCGAAGTATGTTGAAATAATACTTGCTCCAGCACGTTTAATACACGTTAATTGTTCCATCATGATCTGATCGTGGTCAAGCCATCCTCTTTCTGAAGCTGCTTTTACCATCGCGTATTCACCTGATACTTGGTACACAGCTACAGGCACATTCACTGCGTCTTTCACTTCGCGTACGATATCTAAGTAAGCCATACCAGGTTTTACCATAAGGATATCTGCACCTTCTTCTACATCGTATAAAGCTTCTTTCACAGCTTCGATGCGGTTAGCATAATCCATTTGGTAAGTCTTTTTGTCTTTAGGGATCTCTACATCAGCTCTTGGTGCGCTATCTAATGCATCACGGAATGGTCCGTAAAATGCAGATGCGTACTTAGCCGAATAACTCATAATACCTACATTAGTGAATCCTGACTGATCTAACGCCTCACGCATACGCAAGATACGCCCATCCATCATATCACTTGGTGCTACGAAGTCTGCTCCTGCCTCTGCATGAGATACACTCATCTTAGTAAGTGCATCTACAGTTGGATCATTTACTACTACTCCATTCTCAATAATACCATCGTGTCCGTAGATAGAATAAGGATCTAAAGCTACGTCTGGCATCACGATCATCTGAGGACAAGCATCTTTAATAGCTTTGATAGCTGTCTGCATTAATCCGTTAGGATTCCATGCTTCTGTACCTGCATTGTCTTTTAAATGGTCACTTACTTTTACATAGATATTCACTGCGCGAATACCTAATGCGTACAATTCTTTTACTTCCTTTACTGTCAAGTCTACAGAACGTCTGAACATACCTGGCATCGAAGGAATTGCTTCTTGTATATTAGTTCCTTCTGCTATAAACATAGGGAACATAAAATCTTGTGGAGTCACAATAGTCTCTCTTACCAGACTACGAATAGACTCATTTGTTCTTAATCTTCTACCTCTTTGTAATGGAAACATAATTATTATTGTTTTATATGTTATAACGCACGGATTACAAATCCGCGCAATCGTTGTCCGCACGATCATTGTAATGTATTGTGGTAGACGTAAAGTATTACGTCTCTACTGTTGTCGCGGATTTGTAATCCGTGACTGTATTATATTATACGTAACAGACTACGTGTCTATTATTAACGCACGAAACTGTAAACTGTAAACTATTTCACCCAATCAACTGGTTTCGCTAACACCTTTAGCAGCTTCTCTTCCCAGCTACCCTCTTCTGGGTGATGGTCATATACCCACTGTACGTGTGGTGGTAAGCTCATCAGGATAGACTCCATACGTCCATTAGTCTTTAGACCAAAAAGAGTTCCCTTATCATGTACAAGGTTAAACTCTACGTATCTACCTCTTCTTATCTCTTGCCATGTACGATGTGCTTCACCATAAGGCAGCTCTTTTCTTCTCTCTACAATAGGTAAATACGCATCTAAGAAGCTATTACCTACTTCTGTTACGAAGTTGTACCACTGTTCCATAGACATCTCTTCTGTCGCTTCTAAACGGTCAAAGAATAGTCCACCAATACCTCGCCCTTCGTCTCTATGTGCATTCCAGAAGTATTCATCACACTGTTTTTTATACTGTGGGTAGAAGTTAGCATTGTGCTTATCACAAGCTGTTTTACACACGGTATGGAAATGAGTAGCATCCTCATCAAATAGGTAATAAGGAGTTAAGTCTTGTCCACCTCCAAACCAAGAACGAACTACTGTTCCTTCTTTGTCATACATCTCGAAGTAACGCCAGTTAGCATGTACTGTCGGTACCATCGGGTTAGCAGGATGAAGAACAAGCGAAAGTCCGCAAGCATAAAAATCTACGTCACCTACATTAAAGTACTTTTGCATTGCTACTGGTAGTGGTCCGTGTACAGCAGAGATATTTACTCCTCCTTTTTCGAACACATCACCATTCTCGATAACACGTGTACGACCACCTCCTCCTTCTGGGCGTTCCCATAAGTCTTGTTGGAATTTTGCTTTTCCGTCTATATCTTCAAGTCCCTTAGTAATGGTATCTTGAAGTTGTTGTATATATTGATAAAACTTTTCTTTCATAATTAATTGATACTACTGAAGTGAATTTAATAGCAACAGGTCTACCAATAAGGTCTAAGGCTATAAAGTATGACTGCAATAATTAAGGATATTCCTACGAGCTTAGTAAGCGTACTAAACTGATAAGTATTTGTCGTCTTCTCTACTCTATTGATTATAAATAACAGCAAATATGCTATTGTGGTATAAATCAAGAAGAATATAGGGGCAAGATAATAGGCAAGTATATTCATCACTACATGCTCGCTTCTATTCTGAGAATAAAAAGAGGTGTACACTGCATAGACTGTTAATAGGTTAATACAGCTGTATAGAATGAACAAGCCTTTTCTTACCATAGACGATATAAGGATATATTATAAACGACTAATCTTAGTCATAATATCAAATGAGAATGCTTTGCTCTCATTCTGTATAAACTGGTATAGTACTTTTGCTTTTGCTTTAAATGATGGTTCTGTAGCTGACCATTTCACTAAAATATCTGTGAACTGTTCCATGTGATCCCATCCAAAGTTAAAACGACGAATATGAAGAGGTAATTCTTCTGCAGATATAGCTAATAGTTCTTGATAATTAAGTCCTATTTTCTTTAGTTCTTCGTCTAAACTTTCTATGAATAATGCATCTTCTGGAGTAAATCCTATAGAAGATAACTTTTGTACGATAGAATCTATACGTCTATCTTCTTCACTCTTTGTTCCTTTGTTTAACATGGGCCAAATGATATAAAAAAACAGAAAAGCCTACGTTATAATTCGGCAGGCCTTTCTGTCAATATTTTACTTGTGTTCGTATTCTTTCACTGCTTCGATAAACGCTTTTGCGTGATCTACTGGAATATGAGGTAAAATACCGTGACCTAAGTTAACGATATACTTATCCTTACCGAATGAATCGATCATCTCATGTACCATCTTTTTGATAGTTGGGATTGGAGACATTAGACGGCTTGGGTCAAAGTTACCTTGTAATGTAATGTTTCCTCCTGTAAATAAACGAGCGTTTTGTGGGCTACAAGTCCAATCTACTCCTAATGCAGAAGCTTTTGATTTAGCCATTTCTGGCAATGCAAACCAACATCCTTTACCGAATACGATAACTGGAGTGATATCTGCTAATGCTTCTACAATCTGGTTGATATATTGCCAAGAGAACTCTTGATAGTCTGTTGGAGACAACATTCCTCCCCAAGAGTCAAATATTTGAACAGCATTTACTCCTGCTTTTACCTTCTCTTTAAGGTATAAAATAGTAGTATCTGTAATTTTTTGTAATAATGAGTGTGCTGCAATAGGATCAGAGAAACACATTCCTTTCGCTAAGTCAAAGCTCTTAGAACCTTTCCCTTCTACTGCATAACAAAAGATAGTCCAAGGAGAACCTGCAAAACCGATCAATGGCACTTCATCGTTTAGCATTTCTTTCGTTACTTTAATAGCATCCATTACGTATCCTAATGTCTCTTCGATATTAGGTACGATAACTTGCTCTACATCTTTAGCAGAACGAATAGGATTAGGCACCCATGGTCCTACTCCTGGTCTCATTTCTACATCAATGTTCATAGCTTGAGGTACAACTAAAATATCTGAGAATAAAATAGCAGCATCTGGTTTTACGATACGAATAGGTTGTACTGTAATCTCAGCTGCGATTTCAGGCATTCTACAACGTGTAAAAAAATCATACTTATCTCTTAATTCGCGAAACTCTGGTAAATATCTACCTGCTTGACGCATCATCCATACAGGTGGTCTCTCTACTGTTTCACCTTTTAACGCTCTTAAGAATAAATCATTTTTAATCATTTCTTTTCGATTTTAGTACGTCAATTTTTAGCTGACTCTATTTATAATAATCCACACAAGCTTGTAATGTAGCCTCCACAGTAGGTTGCTTCGCAATTACAATATTCTGTGTAACTCCTTTTAATGGTTCTGCTGTAGTTTCTCCTATACAGAAGCACACTTCTGTAGTAATGCTGTTCTGCTGAAGATAACTCTCTATAGCCGAAGGGCTGTAAAAGCACAATCCTTCTATCTTTTGTTCATTCTTTATCGGATTAAGTACAGTCTGATATACTGTAAACTCATTAAAGACAACTCCATTCGCTCTAAATGCATCTGGTAATAAGTCTCTTCTGATACTTCCGCTAAAGAATGTTATCTCTTTGTCTTTAAAGTCTTGAATAATAATTGGTGCCAGCTCTTTAGCATAATGTGCCCAAGCAACTACTTCCCAACCATTCTCTTCAAGTAACTCCTTTGTCTTTATCCCTACACATAAAGCTGGTTTATTACTAAGAGTATCTCTATATCCCTGACTAATGACACTCTTTACAGCATTCTGACTTGTAAACAGTACATAGTCATATACTGCGTCTAAATCAAATACTAAGTGTTCTGTCAAGATATAGTCTTGCTCTAATAATTTCACCTCCCCTAAAGCTACAGCGTCTAACACACTCGCTTTAATCTTACGTGTCGATAAAACAGTTGGACTAAAAGACATTTTATTTTTTTAATTGTTGGCGTAGTGTTTCCATTAATTCACTACCACCGTTCTCAAGAATTTCTTTAGCGGCGAAGAAACCAAGCTTCTTCCACTCTGCAATATCAACTACCTTAGTCACTTCAAACTTCTCTTTACCATCTAAAGAGAACAATACCCCTTTAAAGTTAATAGTATCGTCGTGATCATTATATGTAGCTAATGCTCCAATAGGTGCAGTACATCCTCCTTCAAGTGTTCTTAAGAATTGTCTTTCGATATATGTAGTCATCTCTGTTTCATAATCGTTTAACTGAGCTACTGCGTCTAATGCGAAGTTATCATCAGCATTAACTACTACTACCATAGCTCCCTGTGCAGGTGCAGGTATCATCCAGTCAAGATTAATAAAATTAGATGGTTTCTTTTTAATACGATCTAAACCAGCAGAAGCGAAGATTGCTCCTTTCCAGTCGCTGTTTTCAAGTTTCTCCATACGAGTATTTACATTTCCTCGTAGGTCCACTGTTGTATGTTTAGGGAAGCGGTTTAACCACTGTGCTTTACGTCTTAAACTTCCTGTAGCCACTACAGCTTCAGCGTCTTCAGACATAAATGAAGTATCTCCTTTATGTAATAAGATATCAACTGTATTAGCACGCTTAAGAACAGCTCCTTGTACAATACCTTGTGGTAGAGCCGTTGGTACATCTTTCATCGAATGCACTGCGATATCTACCTCTTTTTTAATCATTGCCACATCTAGAGTCTTAGTAAAGATTCCTGTGATACCCATTTCATAAAGCGGCTTATCTAACACTAAGTCTCCTGTTGATTTTACAGGTACTAACTCTGTTTTATATCCTAATTTCTGAAGAGATTGTTCTACAGTCTTTGCTTGCCACATTGCTAGTTCACTATCACGTGTACCAATACGAATTATTCTATCCATTTTAATTTGATTCTATATGAAACACTTTTTCTATCCATTCTATACTTTGATCCACTACAGTATCTTCATGACGAAGATGATTTGCAAACTGTGTAGTGATCTTTTGTATGATGCGCATACTGATTAACTCAGCCTGCTCTGAATCAAAATTATCATATTTCTTCTTATGATAGTCTAATTCTCCATCTTTTATCTGCTCTAACTTAGTTTTTAAAGCATGTATAGTAGGTGCGAACTTTCTCATTTTAGTCCAAGCAATAAACTCAGACATAATTTCTTCAATGATTTCTTCTGCTTGAGGGATAAACTCTCTTCTTCTCTCAATTGTCTTATCAGTCATTTGAGACAAGTAATCTAAATGGATTAACTCCACTCCTTCTATTTCAGTTACATTCTCACTAACATTCTTAGGAATAGATAAATCTAATATTACTAGAGGTTTATTAAGGTTTAAAAGTGCTTTATCAACAGTTGGTTTCTGTGCCCCTGTCGCTACGATAAGTACATCTGATTTGCGTATCTCTGTTTGCAAGTCAGCATAATCTTTTACAATAAGGTTAAACTTACCTGCTACTTCTAAAGCTCTTTCTTTAGTACGGTTAATAAGTGTGATATGATCATTCTTAGTGTGCTTCACTAGGTTCTCACATGTATTTCTACCTATTTTACCAGTTCCGAACAACAAGATATTCTTATTAGAGATATCCTCCACGTGATCCATAATATACTGCACAGACGCAAACGATACAGAAGTAGCCCCTGAACTAAGCTCAGTCTCATTCTTGATACGTTTACTAGCCTGGATAACAGCATTTACAAGTCTTTCAAAATAGTTAGAAGTCAACCCTTTCTCTTTTGCTAAGTAGAATGCATTCTTAATCTGACTAATAATCTCAAAGTCTCCTAAGATCTGACTATCTAGTCCTGTACCCACTCTAAATAAATGTTCGATAGCTTCTCTAGTCTTATATACATAGGCTACATTGCGGAAATCATCCACTGTACCATTACTATTATCACAAAGAAGCTTAATAAGCTCAAAAGGGTGTTGTGCGAAACCAAATATCTCAGTTCTGTTACATGTAGATATAACAATCAAACTTTCTATTCCCTCATTTTTAGCTTGAGTTAATAGATTGTCTTTGGCCTCATCACTTAGACTAAACTTACCTCGCATCTCAGCATCCGCTTTCTTATAACTTAATCCTACCGCATAAAAAGTTGCAGGTTTAGTCTTATCTATTTTGTCCATACACAGAGTTAATTCAAAAAAGTAAACAAATTTAAGATTAAAGAATTGACAAAAGTAACGCTAGAAGGACTATTTATATCGCTAGATGATTTCTCAAAAAAAAAGCATTGCATTTCATTATAATACAGTACATTTGCAACAATCACAAGGGTTAAGAGATGGCTTATATAGAATAATTCTAAATAAAAAGTAACCAAATAAGTTTAACCATGTGAACCAAAAAATAACGCTATGAGTCCAACGGAAGAAATTATAATTGACGATAACTTTTCGATGTTAAGGTTCGAGAATAACCTTAATGAGAATATCACTTTTCAAAGAGAAATGGGAACTGATGTTATTCAGTTTTACTTTGGATTAAAAGGTTCGGCTAAATTCTTATTTAGTGAAGGAGCCTACTCTCTTCCTTTAAATGAAGAAAAGTTCTTAATTCTATACAATCCTCAAAAACAACTTCCCGTTCATCTGGAGATAACTCCTAATACTTGGATCATAAGCATCCTTATCTCAATCAAAAAGTTTCACGCTTTATTCTCAACAGAAGCTGAGTTCATCGGTTTCTTGATGGGAGAAAACAGAGATAAGAAGTACTACTCTGAAGAAGACATCACTCCTTCTATGGCTATAGTTCTTAACCAACTGTTTAACTTCTATATGAACCCAACCATTAAGAAGTTATATTATACTGGTAAAACATATGAGCTATTAAGTCTTCTATTTAATCAAAACGAAGACCAAAACATAGAAAACTGCCCTTTCTTATCTGATGAAGACGATGTAGTAAAGATTAAGAAAGCTAAGGACATTATTATTAGTAAAATGGCAGAACCACCTACGCTACAGGAGTTAGCAGACACAGTAGGCATTAATATTAAAAAATTAAAACTGGGCTTTAAACAGATATATGGAGATTCTGTATTCAGTTTCTTATTCGACTATAAGATGGAATACGCACGCAAACTTCTAGATAATGGCAACTACAATGTAAACGAAGTAGGACTAAAGATCGGATACAGTTCGGCGAGTCACTTCATTGCAGCCTTTAAAAAGAAGTTTGGTACTACACCAAAGAAATATCTAATGTCCCTTAACACAAATAACTAAACTCATGCAAGGTATATTATTAGTAAACCTAGGTTCTCCAAAGAGCCCAACAGCAAAAGATGTAAAACCATATTTAGGTGAATTCCTAATGGATGAAAGAGTAATCGACATGCCTTACATCCTGCGTTATCTATTAGTAAAAGGAATTATATTAAATACAAGACCTAAGAAATCTGCCGAAGCTTACTCTAAAATATGGTGGGAAGAAGGTTCGCCTCTTATCGTAATCTCAGAACGCCAACAAAAGAAAGTACAGGCTAAAGTAGATATCCCTGTAGCACTAGCAATGCGCTATGGAGAACCATCTATCAAAACAGGACTTCAGGAATTAAAGGACAAAGGAATAGATGATGTATTAATGATACCTCTATATCCTCAATTTGCTATGGCTACTACAGAGACTATAGATGTACTAGCAGAAGAGGTGAGAAAACAATATTTTCCTCAGATGAAAGTAACTAGCTTTCCTGCATTCTACAACAAAAAAGAATATGTAAATGCGTTAGCACATACCATACAGAATCACTTAAAAGGATATGACTATGACCATATTGTCTTCTCTTATCACGGAGTACCAGAAAGACATATCAGAAAATCGGATGTAACTAAAGGACATTGTACAATAGATGGTACATGTTGTCAAACTGCCTCTAAAGCACATGACTTCTGTTACAGACACCAATGTTTAGAAACAACAAGACAAGTAGTAGAGAAACTAAACATCCCTGCAGACAAATACACTAACTCATTCCAGTCTAGATTAGGAATGGACAAATGGCTACAACCGCCTACTGATGCTACTGTAAATGGATTAGCTGAGAGAGGTATCAAGAAACTAGCAGTAGTAACTCCTGCTTTTGTCGCTGACTGTTTAGAAACACTTGAAGAAATAGGAATGGAAGCTCACGATGAGTTCTTAAAGCACGGTGGTGAAGAATTTAGAACTATCCCATGTATGAATGACGATGATATGTGGATAGACGCTATGGTTACTTGGATTAAAGAATGGCAAAATAGATAGTATTATGTTATACCTATATTTAAAAGCATTACACATTATATTTATAGTTTGTTGGTTTGCAGGATTATTCTACATCGTGCGTTTATTTGTGTATTACTCCGAGACTAAAGATATGCCAAAATTGCAATCTAATATCCTTAGAGACCAATACACCATTATGACTAACCGATTGTGGAATATTATTACCTGGCCAGCAGCTGTATTAGCAACTGCTTTTGGTATATGGATGATAATAGAAATGCCTGCATGGCTAAGTCAACCATGGATGCATGTAAAACTATTGTCTGTAGTACTGCTAATCGCTTATCACTTAAAATGTCATCAGTTCGTTAAGCAAATAAACAGCAGAACAATGACAAAAACATCTTCCTTTTTTAGAATTTGGAATGAAGGAGCAACCCTTATTTTATTTTCTGTAGTATTTTTAGTAATTTTAAAAAGTACTTTTAATTGGATATTTGGTGTAGTGGGATTAGTAGGACTATCGGTACTATTAATGCTAGGAATACGCCTCTACAAACGAATACGCGATAGCAGAAAATAATGAAAGATGATTTTATATTAAAGAACTTTTCTCTGAGAAATAGAATATTTTTCTCACTTATATTTTTAAGTATCATCTCCTCTGTATTGATATCAGCAGTATCTGTGTATCAGTTTAGAGAAGAAGCTCGTACTTATCATCAGTATAGATTAGAGAGAACAGAGAACTCGATAAACGAGAATATAAACTACATCCTTACTACTTCTGAATACCCTCTGACTACAGAAAACATACCTCGTATATTCAGAGATAAAATACATGAGCTAGCCGCTATACACAATACAGAAATTAATATACATGATCTACAAGGGCACCTCTTGATTACGTCAAGAGGTACCTTTTCTGTTGATAGCATCTCTACTACTATTTCTCCCTTAGTTTTAAAAACTATACAATCTTCACCTAGTAAGAGATTTGTCGACATTAAAACTGTTGATAACAATCGCCTCCGTATAGCTTACAGTTTTTTAAAGGACTTAAAGTTCAAACCACTAGGTATTTTAAAAATACCTTATGAAGAACAAACCGAGTTTTATGAAAATGAAATTCAGAAATTCATGATTAAGTTTGGACAAGTATATATCATTATGCTTATTATGTCCATTGCCATATCATACTTCTTATCTAATTATATCACCCAAAGCTTAAAAGACATCAGTATCAAGATGACTCGAACTAAGTTTGGGCAAAAGAATGAGAAAGTAGAATCAACTTCTACTAGTAAAGAGATTTCAGCTCTTATCAACGCTTATAATGATATGGTAGAGAAACTGGATGAATCCTACGAAAAACTAGCTCAAACAGAAAGAGAACAAGCGTGGAGAGAAATGGCAAAACAAGTAGCGCACGAGATAAAGAACCCTCTTACCCCTATGCGTCTTACTGTACAAAGTTTCGAGAGAAGGTTTGATCCTAATGATCCAGAAATTAAGAATAAGCTTAAAGATTTCTCACAAGTTTTAATACAGCAAATAGATACCATGACTTCTGTTGCTACAGCCTTTTCTAGTTTTGCCGCAATGCCTGCTCAACAGAATGAAACACTAGACATTGTAAACACTGTACGATTAACACTTGATATTTTTAATGAGGACTTTATCTGGTTCGAAACCACAGATAAAGAAATTATCTCTAAGATAGATAGAACACAACTAATCAGAATTATTACTAACTTAGTCAAAAATGCAATACAAGCTATCCCTTCAGAACAACAGTATCCAGAGGTTAGAGTAAGTATTACTAGACAAGAAGACAGTGCTATCATCAGAGTAGCAGATAACGGCACAGGTATCAAAGAAGAAGATCTTAATAAAATATTCCAACCTAAGTTTACTACCAAATCAAGTGGTATGGGACTAGGACTGGGAATTATCAAAAATATTATTACCAATTACAACGGTACTATTGTTTTTGAAACAGAACAAGGAAAAGGAACAACTTTTATTGTTACCTTACCAATTATAAATAGTTAATCAAATAACAACATATTATGGATTTTGAGAATATTCTAATAGAAAACGAAAGTAGTTTAGCCATTATAACAATTAATCGCCCAACTAAATTAAACGCTTTAAACAAGCCGACAATAGAAGAACTACACCAAGCTTTCAAACAACTAGAGAAAGACCACGAAACTCGTGTAATCATCATCACAGGAAGTGGAGAAAAAGCTTTTGTTGCAGGTGCTGATATAAAAGAGTTTTCTAGCTTTGATACTAGTGAAGGGTCTCAATTAGCAGCTAAAGGACAAGAATTACTTTTTGACTATATTCAGAATTTCAACAAACCAGTTATTGCTGCTGTTAACGGTTTTGCGTTAGGAGGAGGATTAGAGTTAGCTATGGCTGCTCATTTCAGAATAGCTTCTAACAATGCAAAAATGGGATTACCTGAAGTAACTCTTGGATTAATACCAGGATATGGAGGTACACAGCGCCTTCCTCAATTAGTAGGAAAAGGTAGAGCTATGGAAATGATCATGACTGCAGAAATGATTACTGCTGATAAAGCTTTGGCTTATGGTCTAGTAAACCATGTAGTAGAACAAGAAGAGCTACTTGCATTCACTAAGAAAATAGCTAACAAAATAGCTGGTAACTCTGCTACAGCAATTGGTAAAGCTATCAAATCTATTAATGCTAACTTTAAAGAAGGTATTAATGGATATCACGAAGAGATCAAAAACTTCGGAGAATGTTTCGGAACTGAAGACTTTAAAGAAGGAACTACTGCTTTCTTAGAAAAGAGAAAAGCGGAGTTTAAAGGTCACAACTAATAACTAAAAAAGGTCAGAATTACTTCTGACCTTTTTTATAAATATTCCTTATTTATTTCAATAAAAAAAGCCTCTTGAATATCAAGAGGCTTTTTTGTTGGCCTACTAGGACTCGAACCTAGAACGACTGAACCAAAATCAGCTGTGTTACCATTACACCATAGGCCAGTACCATTTGATTACTTCGGCATGATTACTTCAGTAATGCGAGTGCAAAATTAGAACATTTTTTGATTCTTCCAAATTTAAAATATCTTTTTTACCTCAACAAAACTAGCAAATCCACTAAGATACTCATAGTCAATATTAAGCAAATGTAATTTTAACATTTTATTTTTCTACTTAATATTCACTTATAACAACTATACTAAACTCTTGTCATAGCTTTCACATAATACTATTTAAAAACACTTTACAACAAAAAGCATTACTGCCACCAAAAGTAACTGCTCCCTCTTAGTTTTACAAGGCTATTATAAGCAAACATATACCAAATAAAAAAGCCTCTTGAATAATCAAGAGGCTTTCTGTTGGCCTACTAGGACTCGAACCTAGAACGACTGAACCAAAATCAGCTGTGTTACCATTACACCATAGGCCAGTACCTTTTTACATACTGTAAAGCGTAATTACTTCATCAATGCGGATGCAAAAGTATAACATTTTTTGTTATCTCCAAATTTTTGTTTCAAAAAAATTAAATTTTTCTAATTACTTCAAGTAACACAAAAAAAATCTTTTCTTTGTAATAACAATCTATAAAAATATCTAGTAATTACAAATATGTTGACATTCAATTACAAGAAGTGGAATGTTATAGGCGGTTGGCTATGTTTTGCCATAGCTCTACTAACTTATACACTGACAGTAGAACCTACAGTAAGCTTCTGGGACCCGGGAGAGTATATTGCAACTTCTGCTAAACTACAAGTAGGGCACCCTCCAGGAGCTCCTTTTTATCAAATGTTAGGAGCATTCTTCTCTATGTTCGCTACCTCTCCTGATAAAGTTGCATTAATGGTTAACATGGTTGCCGTTATATCAAGTGCTTTTACAATTCTTTTTATGTTTTGGACATTGTCTAATCTACTTAAAAAAATTGTGGAGACTAAAAGCGAGTGGACAAATAACAATGCAATTGTTGTTTTAGGTAGTGCAGCTATCGGTTCGTTAGCTTTTACATTTACTGATAGTTTCTGGTTTAACGCTGTCGAGTCTGAGGTGTATGCTTCTGCTATGCTACTAACTTCTCTACTACTTTACCTAGGGATTAGATGGTATGACGACTTAAATTCTGCTAAAGGTAATCGTTGGTTACTATTGATTGGATTAGTAATCGGAGCTTCTTTTGGAGTCCATTTAATGGCTTTATTAACAGTTCCATCTATAGCATTGCTATACTATTTCAAGAGATACCAACAAGTTAATGTCAAAAACTTTATCATAGCTAATATAGCTGCAGTAGGTGTACTATTCTTCCTATTCGCATTCCTATTCCCTAAGACCTTAGCATTATTTGGTAAGACAGAGATCTTTATGGTCAACTCTATGGGAATGCCATTTAACAGTGGTACGATATTCGCCTTTTTACTTATCGTTGCCTTCTTTGTATTTGGGTTAAAATACACAGAAAAGAAAAACAAAGTAATGGCTAATACACTTATCCTTACTCTACTATTCATCTTTATTGGATTGACGAGTTGGATTATGTTACCAATACGTGCGAATGCTAAAGTAGTAATCAATGAAAATACTCCATCTGATGCTTCAGAGTTATTAGCATACTACCAACGTGAACAGTATGGTGAAGAAAGTATCTATTACGACTCTTACTTCACTAAAAAATATGTAGGGTTAGACAAAAACAACCCTTGGAAAGACGATAAACCAAACTACGAAAGAAATTACCAAACAGGTAAATACGAAATCGTAAATGAATATATCAATGCTGGTCAAAACTTTAATAACACTCATAAAGGGATACTTCCTAGGCTATGGAGTACTGATAAGAACCACCGTGTTAACTATATGCGCTATACGCGTCCGTTAGACTTTCATGCTGCTTCTAGCTATGCTGGAAATAAAGAACTTGAAGAACTTATAGCAGGTGTTAAAGAAGGTATGGCTAAAGGTGAAATAGACATTGATGGGCTAGACAAGTTCTTTGACCAATATGGAGAATATCTAGAAATAGAGGTACCTACATTCTCTAGCAATATGAGCTTCATGTTTGAGTATCAGTTCGGATATATGTTCTGGCGTTACTTAATGTGGAACTTTGCAGGAAGACAAGATGATATCCAAGGACAAGGTGACTTACAACATGGTAACTGGATTAGTGGTATCAAATTCTTAGATGAGATCCGCTTAGGTTCTCAAGACAACTTACCATCTGATGTATTAGAAAACAAAGGAAGAAACACTTATTTCTTCTTGCCATTTATACTTGGACTTATCGGTGTGGTATTCCACTATCGCAAAGACCCTAAAATGTTCTGGGTACTATTAGTGTTATTCTTATTCACAAGTTTTGCACTTAAGATATTCCTTAATGAGCGTCCATTCGAACCACGTGAACGTGACTATGCAGTAGTTCCTGCATTCTACGTATTTGCATTATGGATTGGGTTTGGAGTATATGCTATCTATGATGGACTTAAGAAATATGTACAACCTAAGTTTGCTGGACCAGCCGTATTAGTAGTATCACTATTTGCTGCTCCTGTGTTATTAGCACAACAAAACTGGGATGATCACGATCGTTCAGACCGTTATACAGCATTAGCTAATGCTAGAGCTTACCTAGACTCATGTGATCCTAATGCAATACTATTCACTATCGGAGATAATGATACCTTCCCATTATGGTATTTACAAGATGTAGAAGGATATAGAACAGACGTGCGAGTAGTATGTACGAGCTTACTTCCTCTAGACTGGTATATTGATCAGATGAGAGCTAAGGCGTATGACTCAGAGCCATTACCTATCTCATTCACACATGATCAATATGTGGGTAATAAGAGAGACGCCATCTTTATTCAGAAAATGGTAGATGAGGCAATAGATATTAACTCACTACTTAATTTTATCAAATCTGATGATGAGAGAACGAAAATTAAAACAGAGGCTGGTACTACACTATACGTCGCTCCTACTAATAAAATTAGAATACCTGTAGACAGTGTTAATATAGCGAAGTACAACATCGTATCTCCTCACTTGAGAAAAGATGTATTACCATACTTAGATATAGAGATTACTGATCAGGCTATCTATAAACACCGTTTGATGATGCTAGATATTATAGCGAACAACAAATGGGAAAGACCTATCTACTTCTCTGGTGGAAGCTGGGGAGATGATGACTTCGTATGGATGAAAGATTATCTACAGTTAAATGGATTAATCTATAAATTAATTCCTATCAAATCTACTGGAGAGTCTTCTCACCCATTAGATAGAGGATCTATTGATGCTGATAGAATGTACGATATTGTGACTAAGTGGTACTGGGGTAATATGGGTAGTGATAAAATCTATCACGATCCTCAGACTAGACGTAATGCATTAAGCTACCGTATTAACTTAGCTCGTCTAATGGAGCAGTTAATTGATGAAGGTAAAACTGATAAAGCGAAAAAGGTTATAGATATAGCGATGACTAATATGCCTATCAAGTATTACGGATTATATCAAGTAGTACATCCATTCATAGAAGGTTCTTATCATGTAGGTGAGAAAGAAAAAGCTCGTGAGATGACTAAAGAACTTGTTCAGAAGTCTAAAGAGGTCCTTACTTACTATAAAGGCCTTCCGTTAAATGAGATTGAATATTACCACCAGGAGATTATAACAGAAATAGAGATTTGGAGAGAACTACTAAATGTAGTTAAAGAAGAAGACCCTACTTTCTTTAAATCCTTAGCAAGTGACTACAACACATATAACAGTTATTTTAAATATTTTAAAAGACCTAGTTTATAGTTTAAAAGGCGATAGAAATAAATCTATCGCCTTTTCTTTTTACCTTTGCAATACTTTTAAATAAAGCAGATATACGATGATCGAGAATAAAAATCAATCTAGAACAGATATTGGACACTTAGGAGAGTTCGGATTAATAGAACACTTAACACAAAACTTTACTATAGAAAACGAAAGTACTACCAAAGGAATCGGTGACGATGCTGCAGTTCTTTCTTTTGGAGATGATAAAGTAGTCGTGTCTACAGACTTATTAATCGAAGGAGTTCACTTTGACCTAGCATATACACCTCTGAAACACTTAGGATATAAAGCTGTAGTGGTAAATCTGTCAGACATCTGTGCGATGAATGCTATACCTACGCAGATCACTGTATCTATAGCTGTCTCTAATCGTTTTCCATTAGAAGCATTAGACGAATTATACGAAGGAATAGCACTAGCGTGTAAATACTATAAAGTAGACCTAGTAGGTGGAGACACCACTTCTTCACAAAAGGGGTTAATCATTAGCGTAACAGCTATTGGTAAAGCTAAAGAAGAAGAACTAGTATACCGTAGCGGAGCAGGACAAACTGACTTATTAGTAGTATCTGGAGATATCGGATCTGCTTATATGGGATTACAAGTATTAGAAAGAGAAAAACAAGTTTTCCTTGTTAATCCTAATAGTCAACCGGATTTATCTATATACGAATACATCA
Source organism: Myroides marinus (assembly GCF_900109075.1). GTDB lineage: Bacteria > Bacteroidota > Bacteroidia > Flavobacteriales > Flavobacteriaceae > Flavobacterium > Flavobacterium marinum_A. The sequence goes on from NZ_FNYS01000001.1 coordinate 411,722, forward strand.
TCGAAAGACAGTTAAAACCTGAAGCGAGAACAGATATCAAACAATTACTAGCAGATCTAGGAGTACAACCTACATCTATGATAGATGTATCTGATGGATTATCGTCTGAGGTAATGCATCTGTGCAAACAGTCTAATGTAGGATGTAATCTATATGAAGACAAACTTCCTTTAGACCCACAATTTATGAACACATGTGAAGAGTTTAATATTGACTCTACTACGATGGCTATAAATGGAGGTGAAGACTACGAATTACTATTCACTATCAAGATGGAAGACTTCGAAAAGATAAAGGGAAATCCTAATCTGTCTATCATTGGTCACATGACTCAAGAGAGTGAAGGTGTGCATCTAATCACTAGAGAAAACACTAAAATACCATTAAAATCAAGAGGTTGGAATCCATTAAAAGATCAAGACCAAGAATAATATAATACCACAAAGGCAATTTCTTATTAGAAGTTGCCTTTTTTCTTTGCCCTATCCTTTACTTCTTCTAGTAGTACCACTCCTACTTCCTTCTGCATCTTAGCATAGTGAATGAATAATACATCTATAATGACTCCATTGTTTTGCTTAAAATAATGGAGTCTCTATGGACTCATTATGGACTCACTATGGACTCACCCCAACGAAAACACCTCTAGTTCTACCATAACTATACAACTATTATCTACAGACAAAGTGATTAAATATTTTAGCTAACACATCAAAAATCAGACAAAAACACAATAATTTCCTCACAATTGGTATAAAATTAAATTTTCAATAATTATTATTTATATATCACACATTTAATTATATTTACGAATACCAAAAACTAAAATACATAATGAATAAAACGTATCAATTAAAAGTAAATGCTGATACTGTTTTTGAGAGTGAAGATTTATTACAGGGAGATATTAATGTCTCTCGTGTAGATAGCTCTGCATATCATGCACTCAAAAATAACAGATCTTATGACGTGGAAATCTTAGAACGCCAGTTTACAGACAAAAACTACACTGTAATGGTTAACGGAAATAATTACGCCGTAAATATCCAAACCGAACTCGATAAGCTAATCAATCAATTAGGTTTCTCTCTTAATACTGCTAAGCAAGTTAATTCTATCAAGGCTCCAATGCCAGGACTTATACTTGATATTTTGGTAACAGTAGGTCAAGAAGTAGCCGAAAATGACAACTTATTAATCTTAGAAGCTATGAAGATGGAGAACAATCTTTCTTCACCTAGATCTGGGATTATTAAATCTATCAATGTCGCTAAAGGAGCTACTGTTGATAAGGGATTAGTTTTAATTGAATTCGAATAACAATGAAAAAAATATTAGTTGCCAACCGTGGCGAGATAGCTGTACGTATTATGACTACAGCTAAAAAAATGGGCATAAAGACAGTTGCTGTATACTCGACAGTGGACCGAAATGCTCCTCACGTAAGAATGGCTGATGAAGCAGTTTGTATTGGTGAAGCTCCTTCTAATCAGTCCTATTTATTAGGGGATAAAATATTAGAAGTAGCTAAATCACTGAATGTTGATGGTATTCACCCTGGATACGGATTCTTAAGTGAAAACTCTAACTTCGCTTTAGCTTGTGCTAATGCTGGTATTACTTTTATAGGACCAGATACTCACGCTATCGAAGTAATGGGTAATAAACTAGCTGCTAAAGATACTGTAAAGGCATACGATATCCCTATGGTGCCAGGTCTAGACGAAGCGATCACAGATATAGCTAAAGCTAAACAGGTTGCTAAAGAGATTGGCTTCCCTATTCTTATCAAAGCTGCTGCAGGTGGTGGTGGTAAAGGGATGCGTATCGTAGAAAAAGAAGAAGAATTTGAAAATCAAATGCAACGTGCTACTTCTGAAGCTACAAATGCTTTCGGAGATGGTTCTGTATTTATCGAAAAATATATAGGTTCGCCTAGACATATTGAGATTCAGGTATTAGCGGACAAGCATGGTAATGTGGTTCACTTATTCGAAAGAGAATGTAGTATACAACGTCGCCACCAAAAGGTAATAGAAGAAGCTCCTTCTGCTGTATTAACTCCTGAAGTACGTAAAGCTATGGGAGAAGCAGCTATTAAAGTGGCTAAATCTTGTGCTTATGTTGGTGCAGGTACTGTTGAATTCTTAATTGACGAAAATCTTAATTTCTATTTCTTAGAGATGAATACTCGTCTACAAGTAGAACACCCTGTAACAGAATTAATTACTGGTCTTGATTTAGTAGAAATGCAAATCAAAGTAGCTCGTGGAGAGAAACTTCCATTCACTCAAGAAGATTTAGAGATTAAAGGACACGCTATGGAACTTCGTATCTATGCAGAAGACCCTTTAAATGATTTCTTACCAAGTGTGGGTAATTTAGAGATCTATCAATTACCAGTAGGTGAAGGTATTCGTGTTGACAATGGTATAGAAGAAGGTATGGATGTACCTATCTACTATGACCCAATGTTAGCCAAGTTAATCACTTATGGTAAAACTCGTGAAGAGGCTATAGAAGTAATGATAGAAGCTATCAAACAATACAAAGTAAAAGGTATTAGTACGACATTGCCATTTGGTAAGTTCGTAATGGAGCACAATGCTTTCAGAGAAGGACATTTTGACACGAACTTCGTGAAGAAATTCTACAATGCTGATCTAATCAAAGAAGAGTATAAAGATGAAGCTGAGATAGCGGCATACATTGCCCTACAAATGTACTTAGAAGACCAAAAACAACTTCGATTACCAAACTAAGAACCTATGAATCCGAAAATAAATAAATTACAAGAAATACAAGCTCAAGCTAAATTAGGTGGAGGGCAAAAAAGAATAGATACGCAACACAGCAAAGGGAAACTAACTGCTCGTGAACGTGTAGAATATCTACTAGACGAAGGTTCATTCGAAGAGATAGGTATGTTAGTGACTCACCGTACTACAGACTTCGGTATGGATAAAGAAGTTTATCATGGAGATGGTGTAGTTACAGGATATGGAACGATCAATGGCCGTTTAGTATATGTGTTTGCACAAGACTTTACTGTATTCGGAGGAGCATTATCTGAGACTCATGCAGAGAAGATCTGTAAAGTAATGGATATGGCTCTTAAGATGGGAGCACCTATGATCGGTCTTAATGATTCTGGAGGAGCACGTATTCAAGAAGGTGTTCGTTCTTTAGGTGGATATGCAGATATCTTTTATCGCAACGTACAAGCTTCTGGTGTAATACCTCAACTATCAGCTATTATGGGGCCATGTGCTGGAGGTGCAGTATACTCTCCTGCTATGACTGACTTCACGATGATGGTAGAAGGGTCAAGTTATATGTTCGTAACTGGTCCTAACGTTGTAAAAACAGTAACAAATGAAGAGGTAACTTCAGAAGAATTAGGTGGAGCAAGCACACACTCTACTAAATCTGGTGTAGCTCATACTACTTCTCCTAATGATGTTGCATGTCTAGAAGATGTAAAAACACTTCTATCTTATATGCCCCAAAACAATATGGAAAAACCTCTAGACCTTCCATATACTGTAAGTGAAGAATATAGATATGAATTAGATGAGATAGTACCCGAAAGTTCTAACAAACCTTACGATATGAAAGATGTAATCGGACATATCATAGACGAGGATTCTTTCTTTGAAATACACAAAGACTACGCAGAAAACATCGTAGTAGGTTTTGCTAGACTTGGAGGTAAGAGCGTTGGTATTGTTGCAAATAATCCTATGTTCTTAGCAGGATGTCTAGATGTAAACAGTTCTATTAAGGCAGCTCGTTTTACGCGTTTCTGTGATGCCTTCAATATTCCTTTATTAGTATTAGTAGATGTACCTGGATTCTTACCTGGTACAGATCAGGAGTGGAATGGTATCATAGTACATGGTGCTAAATTACTATATGCTCTAAGTGAAGCTACTGTTCCTAAAGTAACAGTGATTACACGTAAAGCGTACGGAGGTGCTTATGATGTAATGAACTCTAAACACATTGGAGCTGATATGAACTTCGCTTGGCCAAATGCAGAGATTGCCGTAATGGGAGCTAAAGGAGCGAGTGAGATTATCTTTAAGAAAGAAATATCTGAGGCAGCAGATCCTGCAGCTAAACTAGCAGAAAAAGAAGCAGAATATGCTGATAAATTTGCTACTCCATACAGAGCCGCTCAACGTGGATTTATAGATGAAGTTATTCTTCCTAATGAGACACGTAGAAAGCTTATCAAAGCCTTCTCTATGTTAGAAAACAAAGAGGTCAATATGCCAAACAGAAAACACGGTAATATTCCTCTATAAAATATGAAAAGCCTCTAAAGTGAATTCACTTAGAGGCTTTTGTCTTTAATAGCAAAAGAATTAAACTGCTATACTATTTATCTTACTGCGTATTTATTTTTATAATTATTTGTTAAATAAAACTTATATTTGAATCAATAAAAACCACAATACTATGGAAGATAATAAAGATTTAGAAGGCAAAAAAGAAGTTCAAAACACAGAAAACACGCCTCCACCAATACCAAACACTGAAGAAACTAATGAAGGACATTCTATTGTAGACAAAGTAACTTCAACAATTAAAGAAACTGTTGAAGATATCAAAGAAGAAGCTACAGAGTTAAAACAAGACATTGTAGAGCCTGCTATAGAGTCTGTCAAAGAAAATGTAGTAGAGCCAGTAGTGGAAGCTGTTAAAGAAAACATAGTTGAACCAGTAAAAGAAACTGTAGAGGAAATTAAGCAAGAGATAAAAGAAGAGTTTAATACTCCTCCTCCAACTCAATCTCCTTACCAGAATTATAATCAACCAACGTATAATCAGCCTCCAATACAAGAAAAAAACGGTATTGGATTAGCAGGATTTATCTTATCTATTGTTGCTTTTGTACTTTTTTGGATTCCTATTATTAATGGTATCTGTTGGTTATTAGGATTAATCCTTTCTATAGTTGGTATGTTTAAAAGACCAAAAGGATTTGCTATCGCTGGTTTAGTAATCTCACTAATTGGTATTGTTTTCTTTATTTTAGCAATTACACTCTTTGCTACTGCAGCAATTTTGAGCAACTAGTACCATATAAATATACTTATTAGAAACAATAAAGGCTGTCTATCAACATAGACAGCCTTTATTATTTTTTGTATTTTGCACTAAAATAATATCAATGCGAACACTAGAAGAATTAATCAATACAGAAGACCCTGGACTAGCTGTGGTGAAAGAATGGATACAAGATGCCATATGTCCTGTCGAGATACTACCTCAACACAGTAGACAAATCGCAGAGGAAGCTCTACTACAGTTACAAATAACTACGCGTTCTCCACTAGGCGCTATTGTATATGAGACTGGTGGGTTATTGATAGATAACGGCTGGATAAGAGTTTTAGGTGGAGGTTTTAAAGAGGAGGAGAATATCTTAACCTCAGCATTAGAATGGAATACAAACAAAACAATAGACAATGAAGGAAATTCAAAAGGTTATTATATTGTAGCGATTGATGTATTAGGAGGTTACTTCTGCATTAATTCTGGTGGCTTAGGTTCTGACGCAGGAAGTATCTATTACTTTGCTCCTGATACTTTAGATTTCGAAGCATTAGATATCAGCTATTCTGATATGCTACACTTCTTTATTACGGGTAACTTAGATCAGTTCTACCAAGACTTTAGATGGGATACATGGAAAGAAGACACAATTAATTTACGAATAAACCAATCCTTTCATATCTACCCTCCATTATGGACAAAAGAAGGAAAGAATATTAATTCTACGTCTATTACACCTGTAACATCAGAAGAAGTTTATACGGTTAATCACGACTTTAGAAACGGATTAGATAACATTGAAAACAAATATTTATAATGAGCAAATTTGATCACTATACTGTAATACCGAATATCAATACAAACTCAGTAGAACTGTTCTTACCTACAGCCGAAGATATCAACAATTGTGAACAACAATTAGGCTTTACTTTTGAAGAAGATTACAACACTTTTATGCTTCAATATGGTACAGGAATACTAGGAGGAACTTATATTCGTATCTACTCTCCTACTCGTATCACAAAAGGACAATCAGAATGGTTAGAGAGAGTTACTCAATACTACTTTTGGGAAGATGGTGAAGACATTTTAACGAAAGAACAAGTACTAGAAAGTATCTGTATAGGAGACACTCTTGATGGTGATGAAATTATCTTTTATCAAAATCAATACTATGTTCTGCCAAGATATGAAGAAAACATTTATGCCTTAGGAGCAACTTTAAATGATGCTATAGAGTGGTTATGTACAGCAGGTATATTGACAGAAGCTTTTGTTGAAAGAGAATTTGAGCCATTCAATGAATAACATCACAACCCTATAGTTTAAATAGCACGATATTTGTAGTACAGAAAACATTCAAAAGGGACATCTTTTAGATTAAAACAATCATCTTTCTTTTATTTCATTCTATTTTGGCGTAAATTAGAGAGAAGAATCCTAATAATGAGATTAACGTTTAACCACACTATATGCAGAACAAAATACAACTCTTAGAAAAATACTTCGAAACCGAACTTTATGAAGACTTTCATTCCTTACAAAGCGACCTAGTTATTTGGGTAGACTGGAGTGACTATGATGATGCTATAGTTGAGTACATAGAGAAATGCCTTCTGACTGGTCATCTAACTGCGTCTATAGAAGATCAACCTAATGATCAACTTCTATTAAAGGTTATCTATGACAGCAAAGAATACACACATATTATAGTGGATCGAGATGATACTATTATCTGGTTAAACAGTATTCTAATGCCTGACTATGAGATTCGCTTCTGCAAGATATCGGATGGTTCTGATACCTTAGCTTTCTTACCTTTAACTAGAGAGCATTGGCATCAACTAGAAACTATTTATACTTTAGATAAGATAAATAGTCACTTTGAGGCAATCAACAGCGATTCAGTATTCTTTAATAAAGAATATGACTTTGATGAAGATTTCTTCTTAGAAGACTAATTAATAACATATAAAGAACACCTATTGACTAGGTGTTTTTTATGCTCTAGAATATTTTATTAGATTTTTATTAGAAGTACGTAGTATATTTACTTTGAATAAATACAAATTACTACCTTGCAGCATAATTCTACAAAGAATTAATAACTTTGTACTACTTAATTAATAAACAATCAATTAAAGTGAGAAGCAAGATTGCCTTATTTTTAATGACGCTATTCTTAATTTCGACAACTGAACTAGGCCAGGTGTTGAAGTTTCCGCTATTGGTTGAACATTACATTGAGCACACATCACATAATCCTGAATTAACACTTTGGGGATTCTTACAAATACACTATAGCGAAAGTCATAAAGAAGAAGGAGATCCTATGGATGAGAAACTTCCTTTCGTTACTCACACACATTTTATAAGTATAGTAGCTATCGTAGCTCCTACACCTATTCTAAAAATTGAACGTATTAAGTTTAATACGCTTGATAATAAAATACATGCTTTCAATGAAGATCAAATTGAAAGCAACTACCTATCTTCTATTTGGCAACCGCCGAAGTATTGTTAATACCTAATATCGAGTAATAGTCTATTGTTCATACTGTATCAGTTATGAACAAATAATCTATGTAATCCACACAATATTAACGTATTAACAGAATAAATCATGTTAAACAAAATAATTGAGTTTTCTGTAAAGAATAAACTCATCATTGGGCTATTTGTATTAGCTCTAATCGGTGTTGGTATATACCAGACAACGAAACTTCCTATTGATGCTGTACCAGACATCACAGATAACCAAGTACAAGTAATCACAGTAGCTCCTTCTTATGGAGCCACAGATATAGAACGATTAGTAACTTTTCCAATAGAGCAGGCTAACAGCAATATTCCAGGTATTAAAAATATGCGAAGCTTCTCTCGCTTTGGTCTTTCTTTAGTAACTATTGTCTTTGAAGAAGACGTCGATGTTTATTGGGCAAGACAACAAGTAAGTGAACGTCTTAACCAAATAAAAGCTGATATTCCACAAGACATTGGACAACCAGAGCTCGGCCCTATTTCTACAGGACTAGGTGAAATATACCAATACGTAGTAAGACCTCTTGATGGCTATGAAAACAAATATGATCTAACAGAGTTACGCTCTATCCAAGATTGGGTAGTACGTCGTCAGCTACTATCTGTAAAAGGAGTTGCTGAAGTAAGTAGTTTTGGAGGAAAGCTAAAACAGTATGAAATAGCTGTAAACGCAAACAAATTAGACGCTTATGGCATTACTATCAATGATGTATTTACAGCACTAGAAAACAATAACGAAAACACAGGAGGTGCATATATTGAGAAAGGCCCAACTGTATTATACATTCGCACAGAAGGGTTAGTAGGCACTATCGAAGATATAGAAAATATAGCTGTTACTTCTAGAAACACAGAAGTACCTCTACTTGTCCGAGATGTAGCTAAAGTACAGATAGGACACGCTACCCGCTACGGAGCAATGACTTTTAACGATAAAGGAGAAGTATCCGGAGCTGTAGTAATGATGCTTAAAGGTGAAAACAGTAATGACGTAATCAAAGACGTCAAACTAAAAGTAGCCGAAATACAAAAGACTTTACCAGAAGGAGTAGTAATAGAACCATTCCTTGACCGTACTAAAATGGTTAACAATGCCATCGGTACAGTAGAGCGAAACTTAACAGAAGGAGCATTAATTGTAGTATTTGTATTAGTCCTATTCTTAGGAAATATGAGAGCAGGTCTACTTGTTGCTTCTATCATTCCACTGGCTATGTTATTTGCCATCTGTATGATGAACCTATTCGGAGTAAGTGGTAACTTAATGAGTTTAGGAGCCCTTGACTTTGGTCTTATCATTGATGGAGCAGTTATTATCGTAGAAGCTGTCCTCCACCAGTTCTCCCATAATGCGAGGTACAAGTCAATGAATAAACTATCACAAGATGATATGAACAAGACTGTAGTCCACTCAGCATCTAAGATGATGAACAGTGCTGTATTTGGTCAGATTATTATTCTTATTGTATATATTCCTATCCTAACCCTAGAAGGTATCGAAGGTAAGATGTTTAAACCAATGGCACAGACAGTTGCTTTTGCACTATTAGGGGCATTCATCTTATCCCTAACGTACGTACCGATGATGAGTTCATTGATTATGAGTCGCAAAGTAACTCATAAGCCCAACTTATCAGAGCGTATTATGAATCGTGTAGAAGCTTTTTATCAACATTGCCTTCTAAAAGTATTGTCTATACCGAAGATTATCTATTCAGTAGTTGCTGTCCTTTTTATCTCTGCATTATACATTCTATCAACTTTAGGAGGAGAGTTTATCCCTTCATTAGAAGAAGGAGATTTCGCAGTAGAGACCAGAGTACTTACTGGAAGTAACCTTACCACCACAATAGAAAGTACTCAAAAGACTGCCCATATTCTAAAGACTCGTTTCCCTGAAGTAGAGAAAGTAGTAACTAAGATAGGTAGTGCAGAGGTACCTACAGATCCTATGCCTATGGATGCCAGTGATATGATGGTAATCCTAAAAGACAAGAGTGAATGGACCTCAGCTGAAACCTTTCCAGAACTGGCAGAGAAGATGACTAAAGAGCTAGAGGAAGTACCTGGAGTAACTGTTGGTTTTCAGTTCCCTGTACAGATGCGTTTCAACGAATTAATGACAGGTGCGAGACAAGATGTTGTAGTAAAAGTATTTGGTGAAAACCTAGACACTTTAGCAAACGTTGCGGGTAAGATTGGCAATATCGCTAATACAGTAAAAGGAGCTATCAATCTATATGTAGAACCAGTAACGGGTATGCCTCAGTTAATGATAGAGTACAACAGACCAGCTATTGCACGTTATAAGCTATCAATCTCTGAGATAAACAGAATTGTCAATTCATCACTTGCAGGACAGAGTACAGGTATGGTTTATGAAGGCGAAAGACGCTTTGATATGGTTGTTCGTATGGACGAAACTAATCGTAAGAATCTATCTGATATCCAGAACCTACTAATCTCAACGCCTCTAGGAACACAAGTACCCCTAAACCAGTTGGCTACTATTGAAATAAAAGAAGGGCCTAATCAAATCCAACGTGAAAATGCACAACGTAGAATCTTCGTAGGTTTTAACGTAAAAGATAGAGACGTACAGAGTATTGTAGAAGAACTACAAAACAAAATAGAGACTCAGATCAAACTACCTACAGGATATCAAATAACTTATGGAGGACAATTCGAAAACTTAAACGAAGCTAAAGCACGCCTTGCTATTGCAGTACCTTTAGCCTTAGTGCTTATCTTCTTATTGCTATTCTTCGCCTTTAGAGATATTAGAGAATGTTTAATGATATTCACAGCCATTCCTCTATCTATCATAGGTGGAGTATTCTTACTTGCATTAAGAGGAATGCCTTTTAGTATAAGCGCAGGTGTTGGTTTTATTGCCTTATTTGGGGTAGCAGTTTTAAACGGTATTGTACTAATTGCCGAATTCAACAGAATACATAAATCAGGAATTAAGAATATGCCACTTATCGTCGTTAGAGGTGCTACCTCACGTTTGCGTCCGGTACTAATGACTGCTTGTGTTGCGTCATTTGGTTTCTTACCTATGGCATTGAGTAATGGTGCAGGTGCGGAAGTACAGCGCCCATTAGCTACAGTGGTTATTGGAGGATTGCTATTAGCTACCTTCCTAACTTTATTTGTATTACCGATGTTATACATCACATTCGAACAAAAATTAAACTTCAGTTTTATGAAAAAGAAAAAAGCCATCACAGCTATTGCCCTATTCTTAGGATTAGGTTTCTCTGCTCAAGCACAGACTCCAATTACTATAGAGTCTGCATTGTCTCAAGCTATAGAAAACAACAATACTATACGTGCTGAAAAGTTGAGAACAGAATACGCTAAGGCATTTATTAACACAGCTACAGATATTCCTCAGACTACTATAACAGGTGAGTTCGGACAAATAAACGGACCATACACAGATAACAAATTTGGTATAGTACAAGACTTTGCTTTCCCAACAGTTTATAGCAAACAAAAGAATGTCTATAAAGCCGAATACCAACAGAGTATCTTCAATCTAGATTTAAAGACATACGAACTAAAGAAAGCTGTAACACAAAGTTTTTATGACTATATGTACTGGCAAGAGAAAGAAGCCCTTTTACTTCGTGCAGATAGCTTATATGCTAACTTCTACAGCAAAGCCTCTCTAAGATTACAAAAAGGTGAGAGTAATATCTTAGAGAAAACAACTGCCCAAAACCAACAGATGAGTATACAAGCACAGTTAGGTGAAGTACAGAAAACGAAGAAGCTAATTCAAGTACAACTACAATATCTACTAAATACATCAGAAGATATTATGCCTACGATGCAAGACAAAAAGTTAGAACTTTCTGATCTAGAAACTGACCTAGCTACTAATCCTGTATTACAGCTTATCGAAAACCAAAAGATAATAGCACAAGAACAGACGAAGCTAGAGCGATCAAAACAACTGCCTAACCTACAAGCAGCTTATAACAACAGTAGCTTTATGGGAGTAGCAGCTAATGATGTATACTATGATAGAGGTAATCGCTTCCACTCATTCCAAGTAGGGGTGTCACTACCTATATTCACTAGTGGTCAGCGCAATCGTATTAAGAGCGCTAAGATAGCAGAGGAAGTAGCAGATGCTGATTATACAGCTACTAGAGATATGATGAACACACGTTATCAACAGTTGTTAACATCTCATCAGAGCAATCTACAGATATTGACTAATTATGAAAGTTTCTCTTTTAAAAACTCTGAAACAATCACTAAGACAGCTCAATTACAATTCATCAACGGAGACATTAACTATTTAGAGTATGTGATGTTAATAAATCAAGCACTTGAGACTGTCAACAGATACTTAGACACACTAAAAATGTACAATGACAATATCATCCAAATCAACTACCTAACTTCTAATAATTAAGACTATGTTTTCTAAATATATAAATACAAGACTGTTTGCTCTAACACTAGCTGTGGGAAGTACAGTCCTTTTTACTCAATGTAAGAAAGAACAAACTACTGATGAACCTACTCAAGTGGTAGAAGAGAACACTACTACTGTACATCTAACAGATGCACAGATGAAGAATACTACTATAGAGACAGGTTCTCTAAGTGAACGTCAAATAGCAACAACACTAAAGCTAAATGGTAAGATAGATGTACCTCCTCAAAACTTAATCTCAGTAACTAATCCACTGGGCGGATACCTTAAAAACACGAAGTTACTACCTGGTATGCACATTAAGAAAGGGGAACTTATAGCTACTATGGAAGATCCACAGTACATCCAATTACAGCAAAACTACCTTATCGCTAAGGACAAATACGAATTTGCAAAGTTAGACTACAACCGTCAGAAAGACCTAAATGCTAGTCAAGCGAGTAGTGATAAAGTAATGCAAATAGCACAAGCAGAGATGAATAATCAACGCATCACGATGAACGCATTAGCACAACAGTTAAGTTTAATTAATATCAACCCTGCATCACTAACACATAACAAAATTAGTAGAACAATTAATATCTACAGCCCTATAAACGGATTTGTAAGTACAGTACTAGTCAATGTTGGTAAGTATGTAACTCCATCAGACGTTATGTTTGAACTCATCAATCCTAGCGATATACACCTTAACCTTAAAGTGTATGAGAAAGACTTAGACAAACTAGAAGTAGGACAGCGCGTAGTGAGTTATACGAATGGTTCTCCTGACAAAAAGTACGAAGGAGAGATAGTACTAATCAGTATGGATGTCAATACAGAAGGAGTATCAGAAGTACACTGCCACTTTGAAGAGTTTGATAAAAAGCTCGTACCAGGTATGTATATGAATGCAGACATAGATACACACTCAGTAGTAGCTAAAGCCTTACCTGAAGATAGTGTTGTTTATTTTGAAGGGCAAAACTATGTGTTCATAGAAACAAACAAACAGACCTATGAGATGACAGCAATAAAAGTAGGTCCTAAAGAAAATGGGTATATCCAAATCACCAATCCAGAGATTCTAACGAATAAAAAGATTGTTACTAAAGGAGCCTATACCCTACTGATGAAATTAAAGAATACAGAAGAAGAGGAATAGAATAATCTCAGTATATATCAGGAGTCACTATTGATTAGTGGCTCCTGTTTTTATTTTATCCCTACATCATTTATAAACAATATGTCAAAGAACGATACCACAAAGCTATCGTTCTACTAATATCCTAATCTAAATAGTGACCTATATGGCTACTTATGAACATAAATGACTTAATATGATCACAACTAATAGGACACTATCTATCACATAGATACAAAAAAAGCACCATCCAATAGGATAGTGCTTTCTTAAATATACTTTTATAAAGTGCTAATTAAGGCATTAAAGCTTTTTGATATTTCTCAGCGATAGCTTGGAATCTAGCAGTTTGCTCTTTAGTGATAGTCGTTGGGTCAGTTTTTTGTAACTCCTCAGCGATTTTCATTAATTCCTCACTTACTTTAGTAGCGTCAGCTACAGCAGCAGTATCACCAGCTTGTACTTTTTTCATCAAAGCGATATGCTCATCAGCGATTTTTTCATATTTATCTAATACTGCATCGTACCCAGTAGCAGCAGATGCTTCCTCTTTTGCAGGAGCTTCAGCAGGAGCCTCAGTTGTTGCAGCTTCTCCTTCTTTAGGAGCATCTTTTTTCTCACCACAAGAAACAGCTATCATAGCAGCCATTCCTAAAACCATAAACGTAATCTTTTTCATATCTGATTATTTAATTAATTAAACGTTCCCTTGAGATAATAGCCTCTATTTTCTACTGCAAAAACACAGTATATGTTATCACCTAAGAGCAGTATAAATTTAACATAAATTAACCAACAACAATGTATTTAGGCAAAAATATTTTCAAATATTCAATAAAACACCTAAAACACCAATCTAAAAAACACTCATATTCACTATAGACCTCAATAAACTCAATACCTATACACAAGTAGACCTAAACAAGAAAAAGAGTAAAAAAGACAACTAACTGATTACTTTCTCCTCCCGTTTATTCCCTTTTTTCTTCACAAAAGAGAAAAACACTGCTTCAAAATGAAAAAAAAATATCAAAAAACGTCAAAATAATGTCTTTTATTCGATTTAGATACACTAACTTTATTCATTCAATGCCTTAGTCTGTTGATTAAGGCTTTTCCTATTTACATAACACAGTAATTTTAATTCACTATGAACAGACGTGATCTATTAAAAATTTCAGGTACGTTGTTCGCAGGAAGTATCCTTACACAAGGATTTGCAGCAACAAATACGTTAAGTACAATCACTGATACAGATGGCACAGCATCGACTGACCATCCTCTTTTATTGCATTATAACGAGAATAGCCTAGGTTTATCTCCTAAAGCAAAGAATGCCATTGTTGACGTTTTATCTAATGTGAATCGATATCCTGACAGTTATATAGAAAAATTACAACAGACCATCGCCGAAGCCTTTAAGATCGACACTAAACAAGTAACATTAGGTGTGGGATCATCTGATGTAATCAGAGCTGTAGTTAACCAACAAGTATATAAAGCTACTCAAAAAGGACAAAAGATACAGCTTATCACACCTCATCCTTCATTCTTCTTAGCAGCAGATCACGCTCAGGGAATGGGTATTCCTGTGGTAAGTATTCCATTAGATACTAACTTCTGTATGGATATCACTAAGATGAAGCAGGCAGCAGATAGCTTTGATGGTATTTCTATTGTTTACTTGTGTAACCCTAATAATCCTACAGGTACACTTACCTCATCAGCTACTATTGCGGATTGGGTAAAAGGAGCTAATGCTGATAAAAACTACTTTATGGTAGACGAAGCTTACGCTGAATATATCACTGATAAGAACTTCGTGAGTGGTACATCATTCATTAGAGAAGGCAGAGATAATGTTATTGTCCTACGCACATTCTCTAAGATATTCGCTATGGCAGGTATGCGCTTAGGATACGGTCTGTCTACAGAGAAAGTAGCTAAAGAGTTAGTACCATTTATGGCGATACTTAATATTAGTATGCCTACTGCAGTAGCAGGTACAGCCTCACTAAAGGACTCAGCGTTTATCCAACAGAGTAGAGCGATGAACTCTAATTCACTAGCGATGACCACAGAGGCATTTGATGCACTAGATATTAAATACCTTCCTAGTCAAGGTAACTTCTTGTTTCACCAAGTTAAGTGTGATCAAAAACAATATATCGAAGGTATGGCAGCAGAAGGCATCACAATTGGACGTCCATTCCCTCCTCTTATGCAGTGGAGCAGAGTAACCTTAGGTACACCGGACGAAATGAACCAATTCTTAGCAGTAATCAAAAAATTCAAAAAGAAAGGATGGGTATAAGCTCATCTTTTTTAAACAAATACATTCTATGCGAAAAATATTAAGCACTGTAGCCCTGTTAATATGTGCCACAGTAGCACACGCCCAATCTGACAAACTAAAGATAGAGAAGCTTAATGAACATATGTATGTCTATACCACATATCAAGAGTTTAAAGGAATATCTTATTCCTCTAATGCTCTATATGTATTGACTGACGAAGGAGCTATACTTATAGATACCCCATGGGATAAAGACCAGTATGAACCTTTAGTAAATCACATTAAAGAGGAACATCATAAAGATGTAAAGTGGGTAATCACTACTCACTTTCACGAGGATCGTTCTGGTGGATTAGACTACTTTAATAAACTAGGAGCACAGACTTACACTTATTCGTTGACAAATGATATATTGAAGGATCGCAATGAGCCACAGGCACTACACACCTTCGGTCGAGAAAAACAGTTTACATTCGGCAAAGAAAAGCTAGCTGTATACTTCTTAGGAGAAGGTCACTCTAAAGACAATACTGTAGTATGGTTTCCTAAAGAGAAGATTCTTTACGGAGGCTGCTTAATTAAAAGTGCAGAAGCTACAACAATAGGTAATATAGAAGATGGCAATGTAGCAGATTGGCCGAAGACTATTGAGGTAGTTAAACGCAAGTTTAGCGAAGCTAAACAAGTAATCCCTGGACATGATGCATGGGATATGTCTGGGCATATAGAGAACACAGAACGCATTTTGTCTGCATACGCTCAACAAAATTCAATAAAAAACAAGTAATTATAATAGTAAACCAATAAACTTAAGATTATTAACGACAAATAGCTTGTAGCGAAGTTTCTAATCTTAAAGTCTTTTATTACTTTTGCACTATGGCAAAACAAGATGATATTTTTAAGAACGTTGTTTCGCATGCTAAGGAGTATGGATATATATTTCCTTCGAGCGAAATATACGATGGTTTAAGCGCAGTATATGACTACGCTCAAAACGGTGTGGAGTTAAAGAAAAACATTCGCGAGTACTGGTGGAAATCTATGGTACAAATGCACGAAAATATTGTAGGAATTGATGCCTCAATTTTTATGCATCCTACCACTTGGAAAGCTTCTGGACACGTAGATGCGTTTAATGACCCATTAATTGACAACAAAGACAGTAAGAAAAGATATAGAGCAGACGTTCTTATCGAAGACTACTGTGAAAAATTATACCAAAAAGCTCAAAAAGAGATCGAAAAAGCAAAGAAACGCTTTGGAGAATCTTTTGACGAAGAACAATTCGTAGCTACTAACCCTCGTGTAGTAGAATACTTAGCGAAGAAAAAAGAGATCTTAGAGCGTATGGCTAAAGGTCTTGATACTGGAGATTTAGCAGACGTTAAAGCTCTTATCGAAGAGTTAGAGATTGCTGACCCAGAGACTGGTTCTAAAAACTGGACTGAGGTACGTCAGTTTAACCTTATGTTCGGTACTAAGTTAGGAGCATCAGCAGATACTGCTATGGACTTATACTTACGTCCTGAGACAGCACAAGGTATCTTCGTAAACTTCCTAAACGTACAGAAAACAGGACGTATGAAGATTCCTTTCGGTATCGCTCAGACAGGTAAGGCATTCCGTAACGAGATTGTAGCTCGTCAGTTTATCTTCCGTATGCGTGAGTTCGAACAAATGGAGATGCAATTCTTTGTAAAACCAGGTGAAGAAATGAAGTACTATGAGTACTGGAAAGAGACTCGTCATAAATGGCACTTATCATTAGGTATGGGAGCTGAGAACTACCGTTTCCACGACCATGAGAAATTAGCACACTATGCTAATGCTGCTACAGATATCGAGTTTAACTTCCCATTCGGATTTAAAGAATTAGAAGGTATTCACTCACGTACTGACTTTGACCTTAAAGCACATGAGAAGTTCTCTGGTAAGAAACTACAGTTCTTTGACAACGAGACTAACACTTCTTATGTACCTTACGTAGTAGAAACTTCAGTAGGTCTTGACCGTATGTTCTTATCTGTATTCTCTAAATCTTTAGTAGAAGAAACGTTAGAAGACGGTACTACACGTACAGTATTAAGATTACCTTCAGTATTAGCTCCAACTAAAGCTGCTGTATTACCATTAGTTAAGAAAGATGGTCTTCCAGAACTTGCACAAGAGATAATCGAAGAGCTTAAATGGGACTTTAATGTAGCCTATGATGAAAAAGATGCAGTAGGTCGTCGTTACCGTCGTGCTGATGCATTAGGTACACCATTCTGTATTACTGTTGACCACCAGTCATTAGAAGACAAAACGGTTACTATCCGTCACCGTGACACGATGAAACAAGATCGTGTAGCAATTGCTGATCTTAAAAACATCATAGAGAACGAAGTATCTATGAGAAACTGGTTAAAGAAAATGAAGTAATCCTCAGGATACTATATACTAAATCGGCTCCTTATCGGAGCCGCTTTTTTTATATATTATTATTAAGTTCCAACGCTTCTTCATCCCTACTCTCTATTTCTAATCTCTTACACGCCTTCCAGAATATAGCTGTCACTACACCCACAGTCACAACATTCGACGCCAAACAAGGTATCAAATCATCACCTAAAAAAAATAAAACCAACACTATCAGATAACTCCCTATAGAACACCAATAAGCCTGTATTATATTCTTACGATATGATGTAATCACAAGCATCAAAATTACAGTAGGAAGGATAAAATACCACCTTAAAATCATCAGAGAAAATGGTCCCAATATAAACAGAAAAAACAAAGCCTCTACATCTATTGTCCTTCCATTTTCTACGAACATCAATAATATAAATATAAGATGTAACAGATAGTAATGGGTTAGACACAACAGCGAAAAACATTCCCATTTTTTTAATTTTCTCATACTCTCAACAAAATTTTAATTATTAATTAGTTGCAATAAGTATTTAGTATTCAACTACTAACACGCTACACTAAGATATTTATTTATCATTATCCTTACTTGTACTTTATCTTTAATTACTATCACTATTTAAATATCACCAGCTTTTTATTTGCCTTTGGGTTAAGATTTTTGTACATCTTTAATAGGTGATGGTTTGGGTACGAGTTTGCTACGGTTTACAAAACAACCTTCTATCCCAAGTAAACACTACTATTTTCCGAACACTATCAAAACAAACTTAAAATTAAATTTCACACATATCTCATTTATAGCAAATTACATCAAAAACCACACTTCTAATTTGCTCAAAAAGAGCATATCAGGTCATTATCTCCAAATGAGTTCAAAACAGGTCAAAAACCTACTCTCATTCCTTTCTTAAAATGACAAAACAAATGTAAAATACTGTAATTATGTTATTTAAAAATAATTCATTATATTAATACTGATCTATTTTACTCAATTGAATAAAATCATACCACTCTAAAAACTCTTCTTAATGTAGGTTAAGTGCTTAGAGCTAAATGTGGTACTACATTTGTATCAGATAACAAAACAATAAAAATTATTATCATGAAAAAAATAGCATTATTATTCGTAGCAACATTATTCTCAGTTGCATCATTCGCACAAACAAAATGGAATGTAGATAACTACCACTCATTCTTAAACTTCTCAGTGAAACACTTAGGAATCTCATTCGTAGATGGTCGTTTTGATAAATACACAGGAACATTCGAAGGTAATCCTGAAGACTTAACAAAAGGTACATTTAAGTTTTCTGTAGATATGAACAGTGTGAACACATCTATCGAGATGCGTGACAACCACTTAAAAACAAATGATTTCTTCGGAGTAGAGAAGTTCCCTACAATGACATTCGAAAGTAAGTCAATCAAAAAAGTAGGTAAAGATCAATACAAATTAGAAGGTAACTTAACAATTAGAGATATCACTAAACCAGTAACGTTTAACCTTACTTATGGTGGTCTATTAAAAGACGATGGTCAAGGAAATACTAAATTAGGATTCCAAGCATCTACTACTATTAACCGTTTTGACTTCGGTGTAGCATATGATCCATCAGGACAAGCTATCGCTAAAGATGTAAAGATTAATGTAAACTTAGAGTTTAATCAAGTGAAATAATCCTTTTATACATACTTAATTTCCCAAGAAGGCTTCGCAGTAATTATCTGTGAAGCCTTTTCTATTTTTCAATTAGACTAAAAACATTTATCTATACCCAAAACAACAAACTACCCTCATAATGCGTTATAAAATAACACATTAATAAAAATTATATGAAAAAGGTTTTATTATTCTCCCTATTTGGAGCACTAGTTCTGACATCTTGTGGGGACAAAAACAAAAAAGGAGAAACAGAAGGGACAACAGAAGCAACTAAAGAATTAGTAGCTAAACCAACTGCACCAAAAGCAGAAGGACCTATTAGAATATTATTTGTTGGTAATAGCCATACAGAATACTTTGCTAGTTTTCCAAAAATGTTAGAAGCCCTAGCTAAAGAAAACAATAAACAGGTAGAGGTAAAATCATTACTTGAAATGGGGGTAAGCATTGACAAGATCATCGCTGCAAACCAAAAAGATGCTGATAAACTATTTGGACAAACAGATAAAGATGGTAACTACTTTGACTATGTAATCTTACAAGAAGCAACACCTGTAGCGATACAAGAACTTGATAAGTATAAAGCCAATACAAAGAATGTACATGATCAAGTGATTAAAAACAGTCCTGGTGTAGCTACTTATATTTACGGGCTTACAGTTCCATTTGAATACAATGAGAGAGACTATAAAGACTATCAACCAATGCTAATAGATAATGGTGTAGCAGTGGCTAAAGCTTTACCTAATACAGGATTCTTAAACTTCTCGGCTGTACTAGGAGCTGCTTATGAAGGAAAAGAGGGTTATACAGCTATTAAAGATGGAAAAGATGTATTACGCCATACAGACTCATCTCGCCACATGCTAAACGATGCGGTATTTGTTAACTCTATAGTATTATACCAAACACTATTCGGTGAAACTCCAAAAATACCACAACAGCTTCCATTAAGCACGGGTACAGGAGATGATCACGACATTAAACTAATGGATGTTACTAAAGGGGTAATGAATCCAGATGCTCTACTAAAAATAGCAACAAGCTTTAAATAAAATAATAAGCGAATATAAAAAGGCTTATCTCATAGAGATAAGCCTTTTACATTTCATCACTTTCTATAATTAGGCGACGACAGCATTCATTCTTTGCCTCTTTGCGCATACGATTAGCTACTTTAACCACTTCTATTGGTTTATACTTCATAAACAACCTCATAGAATTAAAGAACTGTAGAACTTTAGCAGCTATACGCTCACCCATACGATTGGTGCCTGGTCGTAATAATAACCCTGGTCGTAGGATAATAGTATTCTCAAATCGAAGATTAAGTATAGATCGCTCTAGTGTCCCTTTTAACTTACTGTAAAAGAACATACTCTTATCAGAAGCAGCTTTAGCAGATAAGAGTACAAAGTTCTTCACTCTGTTGGCCTTCGCATACTGAGCGAACTGCATTACGTAATCATAATCTATATGCCACTGAGCCTTCTTACTCCCTGCTTGCTTTAATGTCGTCCCAAGACAACTGAAGGCAATATCTCCTTCTATTAAATGTTTCCACTGGTCGATTTGTTCAAAATCTACTAGGTGAGTAACTAATTTAGGATGGTGTATATCCCATTCTTTTCGAATAAAAATAACTACTTCGTGAAAATCATCGTCACAAAGTAATTGACGTACGAGTACTTTACCAGTTGCTCCAGTACCTCCAATGACTAATGCTTTCATAATAAATTTCTTTAGTTCAGTATATTACCACAATAAACTTACCAATCTCTATTTAGACAACAGATATTTAAAAAGTTACTTAAATAAGTATAAAAAAAGTCTCCCTAAGGGAGACTTTCTATATCTAATTCTATTGATAGATTAAATTGTATGCGGAGCTAACATATGTTTAGGATCTAAGATCTCATCTAGTTTCTCCTTAGTCAATAAATTGTGCTCTAATACTAACTCGTATACTCCACGTCCAGACTCTAATGCTTCTTTAGCAATTTTAGTACTCGCTTTATACCCAATATATGGGTTTAATGCTGTCACAATACCGATACTACCTAATACTAGTTCTTTATTGTGCTCTACATTAGCCTTGATACCTACTACACATTTCTCCACTAATGTCTGCATAGCATTCTCCATCCAGATCATAGATTCCATCAGTGTGTGAGCTAATACTGGCTCCATCACGTTTAACTGTAACTGAGCTGCCTCAGAAGCCATCGTGATAGTCATATCATTACCGATTACTTTAAAACATACTTGGTTTACTACTTCTGGAATAACAGGATTCACTTTACCTGGCATAATAGAAGATCCCGGTTGCATTGGTGGTAATTGAATTTCGTTAAGTCCAGTACGAGGTCCTGAAGATAAAAGTCTTAAGTCATTACAAATCTTAGATAACTTAATTGCTACTTTCTTAAGTACCCCTGAGTACGCTACGAAACCACTAGTGTCAGACGTAGCCTCTACTAAGTTTTCTGCAGATGTAACTGGTTCTTTCATTAGTAAAGCCATATTCTTAGCACATAGATCTGCATATCCTGGTACTGCATTAAGACCAGTACCGATAGCTGTAGCTCCCATATTTACCTCTAAAAATGCTTGACTAGCTTGATTAAGAGCTGCTATTTCTTTCTTCAATGTAAAAGCAAAACCACCGAACTCTTGTCCTAAAGTCATAGGTACCGCATCCTGAAGCTGTGTACGTCCCATCTTAATGATGTTTTCGAACTCTACTGCTTTAGCTTCAAATCCTTTTACTAATAACTCTAATTTCGCTACTACCTTCTTATTCATTTCGAATACAGCTACTTTTAGTGCTGTAGGATATGCGTCATTAGTAGATTGTGACAAGTTTACGTGATCATTAGGTGAGCAGTGTGTATAATCCCCTTTTTCGAATCCTAATATCTCAATTGCTCTATTAGCAATAACTTCATTAGCATTCATATTTACAGAAGTACCTGCACCTCCCTGAATCATATCTACAGGGAACTCATCGTGTAACTTACCATCTAATATCTCCTGACATACGTCAGCGATAACTTTATATATTTTTTCGTCTAGGACGTTTAATTCAAAATTTGTTTTAGCAGCAGCCCATTTCACAACAGCTAATCCTTTTACGAACTCTGGATAATCTGATAATTTGCTCGTAGATATCTTAAAGTTGTTAATAGCTCGCTGTGTCTGTACACCGTAATAAGCATTTACAGGAACCTGTAACTCTCCTAATAAATCACTCTCAACTCTGGTTGTTTTCATAATAATACAGTTTTATATTTCTACTAATTTACAAAGTAATTTTTACTTAACGCCACTTAATCTCTAGGTTTATTCAGAGAATGTCCCCGAAACATAGTACCACTTCCCGCCTAACATCTCAAATAAAGAATCTTCATAATGTACACAGACATTTCCGTCTCTATCCATAAAATGAGCTTTAAACACTACACGGCTCTCCTCACTAGAAATCACTTCTAGTCGTTGCCAAGTGTTCTCTTTAGCCCACTGTAGTATAGCCTTCTTACTGTGAAAGTGTCTAGTCTTAGGATGTGTAGTATTAATGATATATGTAGCGTTAATCAATGCATAAGCAGTATAACGCGAACGCATTAGCTCCTCTGCAGTAGATGCTTCCTTCTTAAGTGTAACTATAGGTTGACAACAATCTACAAAGGTCTTACCGCTACAACAATAGCACTGTTGGTCTGATTCCATTAAGCTAGCTTTAGTTTTAATTCTTCAACTATTTTCAAGAACTTACCCCAATGTACTACCTCTTCGTCTGTCTTAGCGAAGTCTAATCCATCGTTAATACTTTCTTCTATTTTCTCTATTGCAGT
This sequence comes from Myroides marinus, assembly GCF_900109075.1. Lineage (GTDB taxonomy): Bacteria > Bacteroidota > Bacteroidia > Flavobacteriales > Flavobacteriaceae > Flavobacterium > Flavobacterium marinum_A. Next base: position 435,137 of record NZ_FNYS01000001.1, read on the forward strand.
AGAGGCTTCTGATTTCTTATTCTGAGCAATCAAAACCATCAATTGCATAATCTGTTGTTGTACTTCTTCTATTTTCATTTCAAAACATTCATTTCATCGCAAAGATATTTGTTATTAGTAATTAGAACGTTTTCCTTCTCACTAATTTTAGCAATAAATACAATAGTCAAGCCAAACACTTAACTAAAACTGATGATAAAAGATATTCTCAATGTATTGTTCCCTAAGAATTGTTTAGGCTGTTCTAATCTATTGCTCCAATCGGAAGAGATACTCTGCTTATTGTGTAGAGATGAATTGCCATTTAGCCAAGAGCACTTAACAGTAGATAATGCTTCTATGCACAAGTTCTATGGTAAAGTACCTATAGAACATGCCTCTTCTCTACTTCTCTACTCTAAAGGAGGAATGATACAGCAACTCATTCATAATTTAAAATATAAGAATCACCCTGAGGTTAGCTTCTTCTTAGGTAATATATATGCCCATCTGCTTAGTCATACTAATTTACTAACTGATATTACCGCTATCATACCTGTACCCTTACACAAGAATAAAAAGAAGACAAGAGGATATAATCAAGTAGATGGTTTCGCTAAGGCTATAAGCACACATTATAACATAGAAATAAACAATACTCTACTGATTAAAACAATTAAGACTTCGTCTCAGACAACTAAGAATAGATTTCAGCGAAAGGGTTCTAAAAAAGAGGTGTTCGAAGTAGATCAGACTCAATTAACCACAGAAGACAACCACTTCCTCTTACTAGATGATATATTAACAACTGGAAACACACTAGAATCGTGTTGTAAAAAACTACTACAAATTCCTAATACTAAAATCACTATACTGTGCTTAGCTAGGAGTATTTAAGCATTTATATTACCTAAATATTCAATAGCTTCTGGTGATTATAAAAGTTTTAATAACTGATATTTTCTAACTAAAAAATATAGTTGTTAATTTGTCTTTTAAATTAAAATTATGTCTAAGTTTCGTATATACTTTATTGTTTGCTTTACGATATTCAGCTTTATAACATTTTCAAACTGTGCGAAAAGAGGTTTTATTTCTGGAGGTCCTAAGGACACTATTCCTCCTGTAATGATTGGTAGTAATCCAAAGAACCATTCTATTCATTTTGACAAAAAACAGATTACTATTGATTTTGACGAGTTCGTTAAGATTAAAAACGTAAATCAAAACTTGATTATATCACCTCCTATGGAACATATGCCTGATGTGTCTCCTATGGGTAATGCTAGAAAGACAGTAACTATTAACTTAATAGATTCACTAAAACCAAATACTACTTATAGCTTTAACTTCGGTGATGCTATCATAGATAACAATGAGGGTAACGTACTTAAACAGTTTAAATACATTTTCTCTACTGGAGATTACATTGACTCACTGAAAATAGCAGGAACTATTAAGTCTGCTCATCAGCTAAAGACAGATAACTTCGTGAACGTGATGTTATATGATGCTGAGACGTTTAAAGACTCTACTATATACAAACAAAAACCATTGTATGTAACTAATACACTAGACAGCTTAACGACTTTCTCAATAGAGAATATCAGAGCTGGTAAATACTATTTAGTGGCATTAAAGGATAAGAATAATAACTTCTTATTTAACCCTAATGAGGACAAAATAGCATTCATAAAAGAACCTATCGAAATACCTACTGATAAAACATTTGACTTAACACTGTTCAAATCAGATGAGAAATTTGAAGCGGCTAGACCTGCTCAGATAACGCAAAATAAATGGTATGTACCATACTCTGGAAATCCTGATGATGCAAAGATTGAGGTAAAAAAAGATGGTAAAACTATTCCTAGTGCTTATACTTATTTCCCTGAGAAAGACAGCTTACAGGTATGGTTCCCTAAGATAGACGCTGACTCTCTACACTTCGTAGCTACTAAAGGTGACTACTCTAAGACATTTACAGTGAAACCTAGACCTAAGATGAAAGAGATAGATTCGCTAAGTGTAAATGGTAAATCGGGTACGCTAGATTTCTTATCTGATCTATTAGTAGAGACTACAACACCTGTAAAATCTATTAACAAAGACTTAATCACTATCCTAGATAAGGATTCGGTAGCAGTGCCATTCACTATAGAGAACAAAACAAAAGAACAAAAGATTTATCTTAAGTTTAAAAAAGCTGAATCAGATAACTATAAAGCAACATTATTACCTGGTGCCATTACAGACTTCTTTGATAAAGCTAATGATACTATAGTTCTTAACAATAAGACTATGGCTTATACAGATTATGGTAACTTAACTCTTACTTTACATGGACTTAAGAGATTCCCTGTAATTGTAGAACTTCTAGACGAAAGAGAAAAGGTAATTACTAGTCAGGCTAGTGAGAGTTCAAATACATTTGAATTTACGCTTTTACCTCCTCGAAAATATTATATTAGAGTTATCTATGACGATAATAAAAATGGTAAATGGGATACAGGATACTTCTGGGACAGAAGACAGCCAGAAGAAACAGTATACTTCCCTGAAGCTATAGATGTACGTGCTAACTGGGATGTAAAAGAACAAATCAGTTTATAACTAAAAAGGCCTCTTTGTAAAATACAAAGAGGCCTTTTTAGTTATTCTATAAGTTCTAGTCAATAGTAAAAGTATCTGCATCTCTTAATACACCAAAACTCTTTCTTATCTTATCTTGTTTTGCTTTATCTAACATGATATAGGTAATGTGCTCTCCTTCTATAGGTTCTACTAAGTACTTTCCTAGCATATCTAAGGCTTGAGAATGACCAGTGTATATGTTATCATTCTCATCTACTCCACATCTATTCACAGCTACTAGGTAGCTCATGTTCTCAATAGCTCTTGCTTTTAATAAAGAATCCCACGCATAAATACGCTGATCTGGCCAGCTCGCTACATAGATAAGTAGGTCATAAGCTTCGTCATTATTACGGCTAAATACTGGAAAGCGAAGATCATAACACACTAATGGGCATATCTTCCACCCTCTATATTCTACAATCAATCTTTCTTTTCCTGCTTTATACACTTTCTCTTCTCCTGCTAATGAAAAAAGGTGTCTCTTGTCATAGGTACTTATTTCTCCTTTATCAGAGATAAAAAAGAGTCTATTGTAATAATACTCGCCTTCCTTTATAACAACACTCCCAATTAAGGCAAATAAATGCTCTCTACAAGACGATTGTAGTTCTGCTATAAAGTTATCCTGCATAGTTATATAAACTCGCTCAGGATTCATTGTAAAGCCCGAAACGAACATCTCTGGTAGTACTACAAGATCAGTTCCTTCTTCAATCTTATTTAACTGCTGTAAGAAATGCTTTTTATTTTGTTCTATATCCTCCCATGCTAGTGGAGATTGTAACATTGCTATTTTCATAAGGGTATTGCTGAGATTATATCTCAAAAGTACACATAATAATTATATCTCATCGATAGGCCTACCGCAACAAGGGCAACTCTCTAAAGTATCTTTCTCTTTTGCTTTTAAAGCCGCTAAAGCTTTTGCTTCTTTTCGCTCATCCAATACTTCTGTAAAACCTGATGATATAATACCTGTAGGTAGGGCAAAAAAACCAATACCAATTACAGCTAATACTCCTCCTATTAACTTCCCTAATACTGTAACAGGATAAATATCTCCATACCCAACTGTACAAATGGTAATAACAGACCACCACATAGAATCTGGAATACTCGAAAAAGCCTCAGGTTGTGAAGAGTTCTCCGCATAATAGATAGCTGTAGAAGCTATAAGCAATAGAAATATTAATAAGAATGCTGCAATTGCTAATTCACTTGCCTTTCTTTTAAATACGCTCATCACAATTGCCAATGCAGAAACATACTTAGCAACTTTAAATACGCGTAACAATCTAAACACACGTAATAAACGTAAAATACGTAAGTCAACACTAACAAAAGATAGATAAAAAGGTAATATAGCAAATAGGTCTATCAGCTGCATAGAAGTAAAAGTGTACTTTAATCTACCTAAGAATGGTTGATTAAATCGTTTGTCACATGTAATAGACCACATGCGCAAAACATACTCTACTGAAAAGAAAGCTACTGAGAAAAGATTAAAACGCACAAAGAAAAAGGCGTATTCTGCTTTAAATTCTGGTATAGATTCGAAGATTAACGAAACTGCATTTAACAAAATCAAGACAATGATAACTCCTTGTATAGCTTTACTCCCAAAGGAGTTGGATTCGTTATTTAAAAGATTGTAAATCTTTTGTTTTACAGTTATATTCCTCATCTATTCTCTACTTTTAGAATCTTAAAAAATCAAGAATACAAAAGTAAAAAATATCATTTTTTAAACATTTAAATAAAAGCATAAAAAAAGCAGATATATTTCTATATCTGCTTTTTCATTTATTTCAAGAAAAACTATTATTTCAAGCTTGCTTTTAAGTATTCTCTGTTCATACGAGCGATGTTCTCTAAAGAAATTCCTTTAGGACATTCTACTTCACATGCTCCAGTATTAGTACAGTTACCAAAACCTAAAGCATCCATCTCAGCTACCATGTTTAATACACGGTCTGCAGCTTCAACTTTACCTTGTGGTAACAAAGCAAATTGAGAAACTTTTGCAGATACGAATAACATAGCAGAAGAGTTTTTACATGTAGCAACACAAGCACCACATCCAATACAAGTAGCTGCGTCAAATGCACGGTCAGCGTCATGTTTAGGAACTGGGATAGCGTTAGCATCTTGTGTATTACCTGAAGTATTTACAGAGATGAAACCACCTGCATGTTGAATTTTATCAAAAGCAGTACGGTCAACTACTAAGTCTTTAATTACTGGGAAAGCTTTAGCTCTAAAAGGCTCAATATAGATAGTATCACCATCTTTGAACTTTCTCATGTGTAACTGACAAGTAGTAATTCCTCTATCTGGTCCGTGAGCTTCACCATTAATGAATAAAGAACACATACCACAGATACCCTCACGACAGTCATGGTCGAAAGCTACAGGATCATCACCTTTCTCGATTAACTCGTTGTTTAATACATCAAGCATTTCTAAGAAAGACATATCAGGAGAAACATTGGCGATTTTATAATCAACCATTTTTCCTTGTTCTTTAGCGTTTGATTGACGCCATATTTTAAGTGTAAGATTCATTTGTATCGAATTTTTACAATAAGGTTTGGTCCGAAGACCAAAGCCTCAATATTATTTATAACTACGAGTTACCAATTTAATGTTTTCATAAACTAAGTCTTCTTTATGAAGCACTGCTTCACTTGGGTTACCTTTGTATTCCCAAGCAGCAACGTATGCGAAGTTCTCGTCATCACGTTTTGCTTCACCATCCTCAGTTTGGTGCTCTTCACGGAAGTGACCTCCACAAGACTCTTCACGGTGTAAAGCGTCTTTAGCGAATAATTCACCTAATTCTAAGTAATCAGCTACTCTTAATGCTTTCTCTAACTCTTGGTTAAAGCTTTCATTAGTACCTGATACTTTCACGTCTTTGTAGAACTCTTCTCTTAACTGAGCAATCTCAGCCATAGCTTCAGTTAAACCTTTAGCATTACGAGCCATACCTACTTTATCCCACATAATTTTTCCTAACTTCTTGTGGAAGTAGTCAACTGAATGTGTACCGTTATTGCTAATTAAATGGTCGATCATACCACGAACATTTTTCTCAGCAGCGTCAAACTCAGGTAAATCAGTTGGGATAGCACCTGTACGAATATCATTAGCTAAGTAATCACCAATAGTATATGGTAATACAAAGTATCCATCAGCTAAACCTTGCATTAAAGCAGAAGCTCCAAGGCGGTTAGCACCATGGTCAGAGAAGTTAGCCTCTCCTAATACATAACATCCTTCGATAGTAGACATTAAGTTGTAATCTACCCATAATCCTCCCATTGTATAGTGAACAGCAGGGTAAATCATCATAGGAGTAGTATATGGATCCTCATCAACAATTTTCTCATACATTTGGAATAAGTTACCATACTTATTCTCAACTACGTCTCTACCTAATTTATAAACTAACTTAGCGTCGTTCTCATCCATGTGGTGAATACGAGCTTGTTCTTTACCGTAACGCTCAATAGCAGAAGCGAAATCTAAGTATACGGCTTCACCTGTAGCGTTTACTCCATATCCAGCATCACATCTTTCTTTAGCAGCACGAGACGCAACGTCACGAGGTACTAAGTTACCGAATGATGGATATCTTCTTTCTAAGTAGTAATCTCTATCTTCTTCAGCGATTTGAGTTGGTTTTAATCTACCTTCTCTAATTGCTACAGCATCTTCCATTTTTGCAGGAACCCAAATACGTCCATCGTTACGTAATGACTCAGACATCAAAGTAAGTTTTGATTGGTGGTCACCAGTTACAGGAATACAAGTTGGGTGAATTTGAGTATAACAAGGGTTAGCAAAATATGCTCCACGTTTGTGTGCTTTCCAAGCAGCAGTAACGTTAGATCCCATTGCATTTGTAGATAAGAAGAATACGTTTCCGTAACCACCTGTACAAATAACTACAGCGTGTGCAGAGTGACGTTCAATCTCACCATTGATTAAGTTACGAGCAATAATACCTCTTGCTTTACCATCAACTAATACGATGTCTAACATCTCATGACGGTTATACATTTGGATTTTACCACGACCGATTTGACGGTTCATAGCAGAATATGCTCCTAATAATAACTGTTGTCCAGTTTGTCCTTTAGCGTAGAAAGTACGAGATACTTGTACCCCACCAAAAGAACGGTTATCTAAAAGACCTCCGTATTCACGTGCAAAAGGTACACCTTGAGCAACACATTGGTCAATAATGTTTTCAGAAACTTCAGCTAAACGGTAAACGTTTGCTTCACGAGCACGGTAATCTCCTCCTTTTACAGTATCATAGAATAATCTGTAAACTGAGTCACCATCTCCTTGGTAGTTCTTAGATGCGTTAATCCCCCCTTGAGCAGCAATAGAGTGCGCACGACGAGGTGAATCTTGGTAACAGAAAGCTTTTACGTTATATCCTAACTCAGCTAATGTAGCAGCAGCAGAACCACCAGCTAATCCAGTTCCAACAACAATAACATCAATGTTACGTTTGTTAGCAGGGTTAACTAATTTAATATGATTTTTGTATTCAGACCATTTTTTATCAAGTGGTCCCTGAGGTATTTTAGAATCTAATTTCATGATCAAATTTCTTTAGGACTATTTAAAAAAATGAATATATACAGGAATGATAGCAAATAACGCAGGAATAACGTATGCGATAATAAAGCTAAGTCCTTTAATACATCCTCTATATTTAGGATTATTAACTCCTAAAGATTGGAATGCACTACCAAATCCATGAGATAAGTGGAATCCTAAAACCACCATAGCTAATACATAAGCTATTGTTGCAATTAATCCAGTCTTCTCGTTTTTGAAGAACTCTACAGTAATTTTATGTAAATCTTTGTATCCGTCAGCAACTTTTAAATCTGTACCTGGTTGGAAGAATTGAGTACCTTTAACCTCTAATTGTCCCATTTCTACAGCATTCACAGGAATTGCTTGTTGTTGTACTGTTTTATAAATTAAAACTGGCTCTTGACCTTCTACTTTTACTTCTACTTTTTGTAATGGCATTTCAGCGAAATGCATTTTAGCCCAGAAGTTAGCCATGTGAGTCACAATGAATACTAACAATAAAGTTCCTAAAATAGCCATATTTCTAGAAGAAAATGAGCTATTAGCAGCAGCATTGTTTTTTGCATATCCGATTGGACGTGCTTTTTTGTTTTGGATTGTTAAAACGATACCATCAATCGCGTGAAATAAGATTGAAATGTACGTAACATAAGATAATACTTTTACTGCTGGATTAGTAGTCATAAATAACGCATACTCGTTGAATGCAGAAGCGTCACCAAAGATCAATTGAAGGTTTCCCGCCAAGTGACCTACTAAAAACAAGCATAAAAATAACCCTGTAAGAGCCATCCAATACTTCTTAGCTAAGGATGACTTTAAAAGTGCAGATTTTGCCATAATGTAATTTTAATTGTTTTTCTTGAAAAAATCTCTCAAAAATACATCTTCTTAACGTTATGCACAAAGGCAAGGACTCTATTTATACTCAGTACAAACAAAGAATTATTCAATCAAAAAAACGCTATTTAAATCAAACGAGAAATTTTTTAAGACATTAAAGAATTTTATATAGCGTTATGTTAAAAAGACTTTAAAATATTCGCATCTATAACAATAATAAAGTTAGCCAAACCTAAATTATCATTTTCGAAATTAGCTACATCTGCACTCTCAACCATAGTAATAGTACTAACTTTAAGAGATGAATTGTATTGATTCAGATACCAAACGATACCTTCGAAATTATTACTGTGGTAAGATCCATTAAAATGTAAAAACAATTTACCTGTTTTAAATTGCTTATTGATAAAATACCCCATTGTTGCATCTTTTATAGCTTGTGCTTTTGGTAGGTTCTCATCTTTATGATCTTCGAACATTGCCATCATATTTTTGTACCCTGGCAAATTACCATCATAAGGAAAAGGTAATGGTGCTATCCACGCCTTTTCTTCTATACTTAACGTATCTAAAGCAGCTGTACCCTTTTTAAACAATAAACTAGCATATCTTCTTGGCACATTAGTAGCAATAAAATCAAGTTTATTGCTTTTAGCATACTCCACTAAAGGTCTGTAATCCGTCTTGTAATTATTCCACAGTCTAACATCTTTTCCAAACTGTTCTTCATTAATCTCTCCCCTAACATAACTAGTTAAACCTTCTTGATTATCTGCCTCAAACATTTCAGCCCCTAACACTAATTCTTTCTTAGCTCCAAGGGATTGTGTAACTTGTAATTGAAGCCAGTGTCCTAATGAATTGTTATGAAATTCTCCAAAAAGGACTACATCACTTTTAGACAAGCTCTTAACCATCTTTTCATAGCTAACTTTTTTTCCTTCTTTAGTATATATCTGATATGGTTCACCACTTTGACCGTAAGCCATTGAACAAAAAAGTGTAATTGCAGTAAGTATTTTTTTCATTGTTGTAAATATTAGTTGGGCAAAGATAAACTTTTCTATTATTTAGACTTGTTACAGATAATATATAAGTACTATTTACTTATTAAAACTGTAAAAAGTTGGACTCGACAACACTAAACTTTAAATTTGCATCAAATTAAAATGATGGGAACCACAAAAATTCTATATAAGAACACCAATATCTCTTACACAGAGAGAGGAAAAGGAAATACACTAGTCTTCTTACATGGCTTTTTAGAAGACAATACCATGTGGGAATACTATCTTGATTATTTCGCACAAAAAAATAAAGTAATAGCTATTGACCTACTAGGACATGGAGATTCAGGATGCATAGGTTACATACACAGTATGGAAGATATGGCAGATATGGTATACGCCATTATTTCATCCTTAAAGATAAAAAAGTTAACACTTATTGGTCACTCTATGGGAGGTTACGTGTCATTAGCTTTTGGAGAGTTATATCCTGATTATGTCAAGAAAATTGTTCTTGTATCATCTTCAACAAGAGCTGACAGTGCAGATCGAAAAATAAATAGAGATAGAGCTTTAGAAGTAATAAAAAAGAACAGTGACTTGTTTGTAACGATGGCTATCAATAACACATTCTTAGCAGAGACAAGGATTACACATGCTAAAGAAGTAGAACACCATCTAGAAATAGCATTAAAAACTCCAAAACAAGGAATAATAGCAGCTATAGAAGGAATGAAATCAAGAACTGACAGAGAAGTACTGCTTCACTTTGCTCCATATCCAATCAAAATGATAGTAGGAACATCAGATCCAGTAATATCTCCTCAAGAAATACAAAAAGAAATAGAAGGCACCGATACTGAAGTATTTGAAATAAACTCAGGACATATGCCTCAGATAGAAGCCAAAGAAGAACTATTAGAAGCTTTAACCAATAGCCTAAAATAGAAAAAGGAAAGCGTTGCTTTCCTTTTTCTATTTATAACTCATTTTCAATAAAGTCTATATCAGGATTAAGTATTTCTAATAACAAAGTCACTAACTCATCTTTAAATAATGCTAAAGTCTCTTGTGTTATAGCATGATTAACATTATTTCTACCTTCATTAACTCCAAAGAATAAGAATCCCTCTTTTCTATTTTTAAACGAATAAATACCCGCCTCTACAGACTGCATACTATCATTTTTAGTATACATCAAAGCATAACATAACAACTGTATAATCTTATCATTTTTAAGATCTAGGGTCAATCCTTCCCAATTACTTAACCTCACATTAGTAGAAGCTACCTTTCCACTCTTATAATCAATAACACGAATAACCCCGTTGCGTTCTTCAATACGGTCCACAAATCCAAACAAATTAATAGGATAAGGCAATCTATCATCAACTAGAGTATACGTCAATTCTGTTTCAAGTTCTAATAGCAGAATATCATCACCTTCATTTAACTTTTCTAACTCACCTTCTAAGAAATGATATACATTACGCTTTGCTACTTCAAAAGCAAGTAGATTCTTTCCTATCTTCTCCTTATCACTATTATATACTTCCTCGAACTGAGTTTGTACCTCTTCATCAGCCTTGCGTTGAATACTCTTAATTATATCTACTGTTAAGCGCGCACCTTTGTAAGGCTTATATAAATTCTCTAGAGAATTATGAATAATCGTCCCTAAAGTATTCAAAGCCACACTTTCTTCTACTTCTTCTACCTCTCTAATACGCAATATTCGCTGTAGATAAAACTGTATTGGATTACGCAGATAATTAGATAATGCAGATGGAGAAAAACCTTTTGTCGTTGAGATTCTCTTCAACTCTTCTTGTAGTAGTTGAGATTTTGGTATTTGTATCAACTCATTAGCCTTCTCAGGCAAATCCGCAGAGTATGTGATATACTTAACATTGTGATTAGCTAACTGCTCTACCTCTAACTGAGTCAAAAATCTACTTTTCTCACCCGCATCCATTCCTTCTGATTGAGAATTGTATAAAAGATAAACATTCTTAGCTCTTAACAATAAATGGTAGAAGTGATAACTATAAATAGCGTCCTTCTCTTTATACGTTGGCAATCCTATTTCTCTCTTTACATCATACGGAATAAAAGAATTAATTGACTTTCCTGCAGGAAACTTACCTTCATTAACAGAAGTAACAATAACAGTGTCAAAGTCTAATACCCTACTTTCAAGAACTCCCATAATTTGCAATCCTTCTAAAGGCTCACCTTCAAAAGAAACTTCTGACATATCCATTACTTGTTTAAACAGGGAATACAATGTATCATAACTCTGTATAAACTGATAACGCTGGCAGTAAGACACTAATCTATTAAGCATTTGATAAGACGAATACAAAAACGTTTTACTAATACGCTCACTATGTACTTCATCATTCAAGCTATTTTTAATTGCCAAAACAATCTCAATAAGATTCTGCAAGACTTCTACTGGTGTTAGCTCTTTCCAAGCTTTAAAAACAAGCCTTCTCAATGGATAAGTATCACTATCAATCCATTCCCCAAATCGCTTTAAGCTAAAGAAGCTAAGATTACGATCATTTATCTCTTTTATAACCTCATCTGGTGCAATTATTTGAGCTAACACAGGATTTGTCAACACATCCAATATCTCTTTGTAATACACAACATACTGCTTACCAGATCTACGAATAGCCGATAAATGCAGTTTAAATATCTTATTCAACAAGATCTGTATAGGATTACTCTTTCCACTATACCCCATTGTAATATTCAGACTTGACACACTTGAAGGCAAGCTGTGTAAAACAGGTAATAGAAGATTTTCTTCTCCTAACACTATTGCTACTTTCTCTAATCTTGACGCCTCTTCTCCCAATCCTTCCACTATCTGTCCTGCTATCTTAGCTTGACCAACACTCTTAGGCGTTTGTATAACTTGAATATTCTTCTCTTTTCCGAATTCATCAACCATCCATTCAAATGGATTATACTGATAGTGAGTCCAATTTCGTTTTATTCTTCTTAAGAACAGACCAGCATCGTGATAAGGATCTTCAATAAAATGCTTATCTATATCCCAAAAAACTTTACCTCTTTTCTCTAATAGAAAATGCTGAATAATCTTTTCCTCAGCTGCATTGAGTGCATTAAAACCAGCGAAATAATAAACCTTATTATTTCTATTTAAAAACTCCTTATGAAGTTTCACAGCCTCCCTATAGATCATCCCTTGATAACCAACACGTTCTTCTAATAAAACTTCATAAAATCTTTTATAGTACACTGGTATCTGCTCCCAAAAAGCTAAGTAGTTCTCTATCAAATCAGTCTTTTTTTCAGGATCTAAAGACCAGTGTTTGATATCTTCAATATTTTTCAAATATGAGAAAACATAATTTGGATCAAGTAGATATCGATCAACTTCATTAAAATCTCCTAACAACATATTTGCCCAACTCGCAAAATGATCAAAGTCTTGAGCGTTTGTTTGTTCTACCTCTTGATAAACAACATAAAACTTAAAGAGTAACTCGATTGAGTCAATTCCTCTAATCTTAGATATTTGCTGAATAAAGTCTTCAATATTAATAATCTCTGGTGCAAAGACACTAGATCTATAATACTTCTTTAAATTTTCCAACAAGAAAACCTTAGCTCGTTTATTAGGTAAAACGATAACAAGGTTATCCATAGAATCAGGAAAATCAGCACAAATTTGCGCACTCAGTTTATCTAAAAATGTATTTGAATTCATAAGTGAAAGTTACAAAAAAAAACGCTCCGATTACTCGAAGCGTTTTCTATAGATTGTATGTTTTAATTCAATTATTTTGCTAATTGGATCTCAACACGTCTGTTTAACTCACGTCCTTTAACTGTTTTGTTAGAAGCGATTGGATCTTTAGATCCGTATCCTTTAGAAGTTAATCTAGAAGAATCGATTCCTTTTTCAATTAAGTAAACTTTTACAGCGTTAGCTCTGTTATCAGATAATGGTAAGTTAATTCTGTCAGAACCTGTACTGTCAGTATATCCAGCAATGTGGAAGTTAGCAGTTGGGTACTCTTTCATAATTTTCACCATGTTGTCTAACACTGAGTAAGAAGCATCTTGGAAAGTATATTTTCCAGTGTGGAATAATAATGTTTTTCCGTAATCGTTAAGCTGTTTTACTTGTTCAGCTTTGATTTCTTTTACTTCAGGACATCCATTGTTAGAAGCTGGACCAGGTACATCTGGACATTTGTCTAAATGATCAGGCACTCCGTCTCCGTCTCTATCTGGCCAAGGACAACCTTTGTTTTCTTTTGGACCAGGAACTTCTGGACATTCGTCTTTATTATCTGGCACTCCATCTCCGTCTGTATCAGGACATCCGTTGAACTCAGCTAAACCAGGAACTTCTGGACATTCGTCTTTATTATCTGGAATACCATCTCCGTCTGTATCAGGACATCCGTTGAATTCTGGTAAACCAGGTACATCTGGACACTCATCTAAATGATCTGGAATACCGTCACCGTCAGTATCAGGACATCCGTTGAACTCAGCTAAACCAGGAACTTCTGGACATTCGTCTTTATTATCTGGAATACCATCTCCGTCTGTATCAGGACATCCGTTGAATTCTGGTAAACCAGGTACATCTGGACACTCATCTAAATGATCTGGAATACCGTCACCGTCAGTATCAGGACATCCGTTGAACTCAGCTAAACCAGGAACTTCTGGACATTCGTCATATTTGTCTAAGATTCCATCTCCATCAGTATCTTTTCCACCAAATTGGAAACGGATACCTGCGAAGTGTTGGATATGCGAAGCAACTCCTACGTCTGGTAATCTAGAATCAGAGAATGAATGTTTATAAGTAGATTGCACAGTTAAAGCAACGTTTTTAGTGAACCAGAAGTTTAATCCAGCTCCTCCGTTAACAGTTCCTTGACTAGCATCTCCCATAAAAGTATAACCTCCACCTACTAAGATAAATGGATCGATTACTTTAGATTTTAAAATTTCCTTGAAGCTGTATTTGATCTCAGCATCAATTCCATAATAAGTTAAGTCTCCTGGGTTGTATTTTAAATACCCTTCTGAAGCAGGAGCGATAAATTTGTCAATTTTGTTAACTGACCCTACTAAACCAATAGAAAATCCATCTCCTAAGTATCTAGCTACGTTTAAGTATGATACTGATGGTAGAATATTCCAATCACTAGTTTTGAAATACCCTCCCATTCTGTTTGAGAAGTTACTAGTTGTACTAACTTTTGTGTTAACAGCGTTAGCTCCAACCGTTACAGCCCAAGGATGATCAGCGTCTTGCGCTTGAGCTGAAAGCCCTGCACAAAGTACTGCTGCTGCAAATAATTTGTTGAAATGTTTCATAACTTTTATTTTTACTTTACCGTAATAATCTAGCAAAAGTACAATTCTCAATCAAGATTTACAAAAAATTTCGTTAAGAATCGTCCTTTTTATTGAAAATTGTTTTTTTAATTAGATAACTTTTAACTCTTTACCAACTTCTGTGAAGGCTGCGATAGTTTTATCCAAATGCTCTTGAGTATGTGCAGCAGATAATTGTACACGTATTCTAGCTTTACCTTGTGGAACAACAGGATAGAAGAATCCAGTCACATAAACACCTTTTTCTAATAAACGATCTGCCATTACTTGAGATAATTTTGCATCGTATAACATTACTGGAACGATAGCAGAATCTCCATCTATGAAATCAAAACCTGCTTTTTTCAATCCTGCTTTAAAGTAATTTGTATTCCACTCTAATTTATCTCTTAAAGAAGTGTCATTCTGAAGTAATTCAAATACTTTGATAGAAGCCCCAACGATCATTGGCGCTAAAGAGTTAGAGAATAAATATGGTCTAGAACGTTGTCTTAACAACTCGATAATTTCTTTTTTACCTGTTGTATATCCACCCATTGCTCCTCCTAAAGCTTTTCCTAATGTTCCTGTGATAATATCTACACGTCCCATTACATTTTTAGCTTCTAAAGTACCTTTTCCTGTTGCACCAATAAATCCAGCAGCATGACATTCATCCACCATTACTAATGCATCATATTTATCAGCAAGATCACATATCTTATCTAATGGCGCTACTAATCCGTCCATAGAGAATACACCATCTGTAACGATAATTTTAAAACGGTGTCCAGCTTCATTCGCTTTGATTAATTGCTCTTCTAAGTCTGCCATATTGTTATTTTCATAACGGTAACGAGCAGCTTTACACAATCTTACCCCATCAATAATAGATGCGTGGTTTAAACTATCTGAAATAATAGCATCTTCTGCCCCTAATAATGGCTCAAATACACCACCATTAGCATCAAAAGCAGCAGCATATAAAATAGTATCTTCAGTACCGTAAAAATCAGCAATAGTTGATTCTAATTTCTTGTGAATATCTTGTGTACCACAAATAAAACGAACCGAAGACATACCAAATCCGTGTGTATCTAAAGCCTCTTTTGCTGCTTTAATAACTTCTGGATGTGATGATAACCCTAAATAGTTATTTGCACAAAAATTTAAAACTTTATCACCTGTTGATACTGTGATTTCCGCTCCTTGTGGAGAAGTAATAATTCGCTCTTTTTTAAAAAGTCCATTATCTTCTATCGTCTTCAATTCATTCTGAAGATAATCTTTAATCTTTCCGTACATATTATATATTTTAGCTTTTAAACGTTTTATACATTTATCTTACAAATGTATCATATTTAAGTTCTCTCCTGTATACAACAAGACCATTTTAACGACTTGATACCCCATTTCCTCTAGAGATGCCCCATAAGCCTTCACCTGTTCTTTATATTTCTCTTCTTCCTTTCCTGTTTTATAGTCTAGGACATAAGCCTCTTTTCCTCTCACTACCACCCTATCAGGAATAGTATTACGTTGATAAGGACCAATAATTACTCGTTCATTAAACACGATGTTATCCTCTCTAAAGAAAATTTCTAAATCAGGATGATTAACTATTCGTTGAATAATCTCTTCGAAGCTTTCTTTTACATCCTCCTGAATCAATCCTTTTTCAAGACCTTCATTTACTACAGCCTTTACATCTCTGTGATCCTGTATAAATGACATCAACTTGTGTACCAAATTTCCGTATTCTATCGCACGCTGATTATGAGAATCCCACATCAATGCCTCGCGCTGAGCTATCTTTATTGCCTCAAAGTCCAGTACAGACTTCACAGGTAAAATCATTTTATTTAGCTCATCACTATCTATTTCTACCCTCTTAGATACGCGTTCTTTTACACCAAATTCGTAGACTAAATCCACATCATTATACAATCCTTCTGCAAATAAAAACTCTAAGAAGAACTTCGAAAGGTTATTTTTAAACTCTCCTTTAGCAGTCACATTCTTATAACTAATAACATATAACTGCTCTTCAGCACGAGTTAAAGCTACGTAGAGCACATTCACATTATCCAGCAGCATCTCTTGTTCTTTTTTCTCATAAAGTTGCTGAGCATATTCACCATACTCTACTACTTCCTTCTTAGAATCTACCAGTGCTTTCGGAAAAACTATTTGATCTTTATCAGTTTCGACATTTACCCAAAGTTTATCACGACTAGGTCTTGTAAAATCTTCTTCTGCAAATGGAAATATAACTACTGGAAACTCTAGTCCTTTAGACTTATGAATAGTCATTATCTGTACAGCATTACGCCCTTCTGGCGTAGGAATACTAAACTTGTGATAATTTGTATTCCAGTAATCTAAGAAGTCACTTATACCAAATTGATTTTTTAATGACTTTTCTAAAACCAAATCCAAGAAATACAACACATAAGAATTAGCTCCCTTGTCTGGTAAGAACGCCAATACAATAGCTTCTACTGCATCGTATAGCGACTTAGAACGACATGCTTCAAAAGATATTGGTACACCATTATCCACCAGCCAAGATTCAAACTCTTTTTCTGTCTCAAAAGACAACCCTTCTTTTATAAAATCATGTTTTGTTGTTAGATCATCGCGCTTATTACTCACATAATAAAGCAACATCATCTTAGCCTCTAGATCTCTTTCAGTTTTTAAAAACTTAAGAACATTGATAATTAAACGTACCTCGCTAGCATTGTTAATCAATAGTGAATCAGAAGACAATATCTCCAGTCCATTCTCAGTCAAAAAATTAGCTAACAATACTCCATGATCACGCTTTCTAGTCAAGATGACAATATCTTTTAACTCAAAGCCCTGTTCCAATGCTTGATGAATTGCATCCAAAGTAGCATTAGCATACTGCATATCTTTAGCTTCTGCCTCCTCACCTTCTTCTTTCTTTAAGAAAGTAATATTGACATATCCACCAGTCTTACTATTAACCTCCTGGTGACTGTTATTTTCATATAAATCCTTGTAATCCTCATTCACAAAATTGCGAGAAACATCCTTAAAGAATCTATTATTAAAGTTAATTACCTCTGCATAACTTCTGTAGTTTCTCCCTAAGTTGATTGTTTGTTTATCAGGATTTGAGAACGGGTTTTCTTCTTTACTCAATGCGATAAATTGTTCCGCCTTTCCACCTCTCCATCGATAAATAGATTGTTTAGGGTCCCCTACGATCATCAGACTTCCTTTAGTCCCTGTAAGATCTTCTCCTGCTAGAGCATTATCTATTAATGGTACTAAGTTTTGCCACTGCATCTCTGAAGTATCTTGAAACTCATCAATAAAAAAATGATGATAACGCTCTCCTAGACGTTCATAAATAAACGGCGCAGGTTGATTCTGTATCTCATTATGGATAATCGCATTAAATTGAGTAATAGAAAGTATATTCTGTTCCTCCTGTATCTTATCCATTTCTTGACCGATAGTGCTCAATAAAGAAAGTGGAGTTAAATTCTTCAAGAATGCCTTATAAAAAGCACGTCGAGAGTACATCTCATAAATCTGTCCGAGTACTTTCAAAAACTCAGGTATAAATCCTTCTATTAAGTCCCTATCCTTTGCTGCTTTAAGCAATTGTACATCGTCAAATTCTAGATACTTTCTGTCTTGAGCGCTATCGTTGTCTGCAATAATATTTTCAATATGACGAATAAATGTACCCCTAGAGAACGATTTAGGATCCATCCCATTCTGTTGTATCACTAAAGCAATTTGCTTTCCTAATTCAACTGTCTCTGTACCAATTCTCCTAATTTCACTTCTTAAGAAATCTCTTACTTTGACAAAATCCTCAAGCGTATGTTCAGCAAACAAAGCTATCTCTTCTCTGTTATTTTCATTTAATAGTAACGACCCTACATCTTTTAACTCCCTCGTGATATCCCAACTCTTATCGTTATCCGCTTTATCTAAAGAGAAGTCAATTAATAAGTCTGTCAACTCACTATCCACACCAGCCTTCGCAATTACAGCATCTACCGCTTCTTGCAATAACTCATCAGAATCCAAAGAAACCTCAAAGGTCATTGGCAAATCCAAATCGAATGCAAACGAACGGATAACCTTATGCGTAAACTTATCTATAGTAGATATATCAAAAGAAGCATAGTTATGAATAATACTTCGAATGATACGTCCAGCCTTAGCTTGTATAAATTCCTTACTCAATTCTGTATCCTCTTGTACTTGATTAAAGATACTCTCATACTTTGGATCTAGCGTCTCTTTAGAGAATGCATTTAAGCATGAGACCACGCGAGTCTTCATTTCTGCCACAGCTTTATTCGTAAAAGTGATAGCTAATATCTTCTTATAAGCATCATCTTGCTTATCCAGCAGCAATATCTTCAGATATTCTTTAACTAAAGTATGCGTTTTACCAGAGCCTGCTGAGGCGTTATATATTGAAAATGAAGGCTTATCAATCATGTAAGAAGGGATTATATTAACTTATATTAAACAGTAGAACCTTTCCGTATTAGGCTTTATTTGTTTAATTTTGAAATAAAATTAATATTAATCTTTAAATAATACGAATTATGGCTTTCGAATTACCAAAATTACCTTATGCATACGATGCATTAGAACCACATATTGATGCTCGTACGATGGAGATCCATCATACTAAACACCATAATGCTTACACTACTAACCTTAACGCAGCTATCGCTGGTACTGAATTAGAAGGAAAAACTATCGAAGAAATCCTTACTAACTTAGATATGACTAAAGGTGCAGTACGTAACAATGGTGGTGGTTTTTACAACCACAACTTATTCTGGACTGTAATGACTCCTAATGGAGGTGGTGAGCCTACAGGTGAATTAGCTGCTGCTATCACTGAAACTTTCGGATCTTTCGAAAACTTCAAAGATGCTTTCGCTAAAGCTGGTGCTACACAATTCGGTTCTGGATGGGCTTGGTTATCTGTTAAAGACGGAAAACTAGAAGTATCTGGTACTCCTAACCAAGACAACCCATTAATGCCTAGCATCAATGGAGGAACTCCAATCTTAGGAATGGACGTTTGGGAACACGCATATTACTTAAACTACCAAAACCGTCGTCCTGACTACATTAATGCTTTCTTTAATGTAATCAACTGGGCTGAAGTAGCTAGAAGATACGCAGAGGCAAAATAATTAACTTTTGCACCTAAATTACAAACTATTAAAAGCTCCACTATGTGGAGCTTTTTTTATGCCTATAAACCAAAAAAAAAAGCCCAAAACAATGTTTTGGGCTTCTCTATATCTATATCCGAAGGTTATTTTACTTCAGAAATTCTCAATGTATTTACCATACCTTTTTCAATAATAGGCATAGCAGCAAGGTTGATAACCATATCTCCAGGATTAGCTAATCCTTTCTCTTTTACCATAGCATTGATATCTTCGATAGTATCGTCTGTACTCACATACTTATCGTAGTAGAATGCTTGCACTCCCCATAATAAGTTTAATTGAGTAATAATACGACGGTTCGAAGAGAACACTAAGATATTACTATTTGGTCTCCAAGCCGAAATTTGGAATGCTGTATATCCACTATTTGTCAATGTACAGATTGCTTTAGCTTCAATATCATTTGCCATTAAAGCAGCGTGGTAACAAATGTTTTTAGTGATATAACGATTTGTTTTAATCGTAGGTGGACTTTGAGGCACTTTAATTAATGGAGAAGTCTCAACACTTTGAATGATTTGAGTCATCTTCTCGATTACTTGTACTGGGTAGCTACCTACAGAAGTTTCCCCAGATAACATTACAGCATCAGCACCATCCATTACAGAGTTAGCTACGTCATTTACCTCCGCTCTAGTAGGAGTAAGACTAGAGATCATAGTTTCCATCATCTGAGTTGCGATGATAACAGGGATTCTAGCATTTTTAGCTACGTGTACTAATTCTTTTTGGATTAATGGAACCTCTTGTGCAGGAATCTCCACACCTAAGTCTCCACGAGCTACCATTAGACCATCACAGTAAGCTACTAATTTCTTAATATTTTTAACTGCTTCAGGTTTCTCGATTTTAGCTATAATTGGAATTTTATGATCTGAATGCTCTTTAATCAAATTCTGTAAATCCATTAAGTCTTCTGGAGTACGTACGAATGATAACGCAATCCAATCCACTTGTAATTCACAAGCAAAAATAGCATCTCTAATATCTTTCTCAGTTAAGGCTGGTAAAGAAACTTTAGTCATCGGAAGGTTAACTCCTTTTTTAGACTTAAGAGGTCCTCCTTGAATAACTACAGTTTTAACTTCATCTTCTCCGTTTGTTTCTAACACTTCGAAGATAAGCTTACCATCGTCTAATAAAATTCTCTCACCTGCATTTACATCAGTTGGGAATTTTTTATAGTTCATATAAACGCGTTCTGCGTCACCTTTAAATTCTTCTTTTGTCGAAAATGTAATAACATCACCTGGGTTAACGATAACATCTTCTGACATCACACCTACTCTTAATTTAGGCCCTTGTAAGTCACCTAAAATAGATGTAGTGTATCCAAATTCGCGATTTAAATCGCGGATTATATTTACTTTCTCTTGAACATCTTTATAATCAGCATGTGAAAAGTTGATTCTAAAAACATTTACACCAGCTTTGATCATATCATGTAGTACCTCTCTTGTACTAGATGCAGGTCCTAACGTTGCTACGATTTTCGTCTTTTTTTGTGCTAACATATTTTTAAAAAATTAAGTTCGTTTTATTTTTCAATACCTCCTGTCTAATTTCATAAGCAGTAGATATTAATTTAACTGTATTTAAACGCTCAATGATTGTACCAATTTCAAATTGACTGTCCGTTTCTTCAATTTTTATTAGATAATCGACCGCTTTTAGTTCGGGTAATAAATACCCTTGTTTAGTTACTGGATGGTTGGCTGAGATAAATAACGGTGAATCTAATCCAGATTCAGGAATTAAGAAAGCCTTATTCGCGACCACCTTCCAATAAACATGATGATCAATATCGTCATATTCATAAAAAGAAAAAAAAGCATGTCCGACATCTGTAAAGATATCTACATCTTCTTTACTCCTTACCAGATTGATCTCAAGTATAGAATTAATAAAATATACTACTTTATAATCTTCTTTGCGGGAAGTATGTATGGCGATTAAGCGGTAATCTTCACTGTCAAAATCTTCTAGCTTATGCTTAATAATTGCCCCCATATCATAAATTTGCAATACAAATATACAACTTTAATTCAGCTAGTTATAGTAAACAGCTGTATTATAGTTTATAAAAAAGTTAAGAAATTGACAAATAACTATTGCTTTATCTGTTCCTGGAATGCAAAATAAGCTCTCTGAGAAGCTTTTTCTTCTGCTTTCTTCTTAGAAGTGGCTCTTGCTCTCGCCACTAGCTTATCGTCTATGAATAAACGAACGCCGAAGTACTTTAATTCTTCAGCAGTATCCTCTTCGAAAGTATCATACTTAAAAGTATGCTTTCTCTTTTGACACCACTCTATCAATAAGCTTTTATAGCTAGTAATTTTAGTCTCTAATTGTTGTATATCCTCAACTGTACTAAGCAGTTTCTCATGAATAAACTTCTCACAAGCAGGATATCCACGATCTAGGTAAATAGCGCCAATAATAGCTTCTAATAAATTACCATGAATATTCTCTCCGAACTGTTGGTTCCCCATCTTACTCTCTACTTGAGAGATTAAATCAAGTTCTTTACCGATGTGATTAAGATTCTCTCTACTCACTATCTTAGAACGCATTTTAGTCAAGTATCCCTCATCGCCACTAGGTACCTCTATATAGAGATAAGAAGCGATAACAGACCCTAACATTGCATCCCCTAAAAACTCGAGTCTTTCGTAGTTAATAGGATGTCCAGCCTCATCACATCTATTCATAGAGCGATGGGTAAATGCAACTTTATAATAAGATAATTCTACAGGTTTTACCCCAACTATTTGAGTCACCTTTCGACAAAAATTCCCGTCTTCATTACTGAAGGAACGGGAATTGTTGAATATTCTATTTAGTAACTTTTTCATCTTTACAGGATGATTATTACTTCTCTAATTTCTTTACAAGTACACAAGCATTGTGTCCTCCAAAACCGAATGTATTACTCATACCTACCTTAACATCGCGTTTTTGTGCTTTGTTAAAAGTAAAGTTAAGTTTAGAATCGATTTGATCATCATCAGTAAAGTGGTTGATAGTAGGAGGTACTATTCCATGTTCTATAGATAAGATAACAGAAATAGCCTCGATAACACCAGCCGCTCCTAATAAGTGTCCTGTCATCGACTTAGTCGAGTTAAGGTTCATATCATAAGCATGTTCTCCGAATACATTGATAATAGCTTTAGACTCAGCGATATCTCCTAATGGTGTAGAAGTACCATGCATATTTAATACGTCCACGTCTTTAGCTTCTAATCCAGCATCTTTAAGACAGTTGATCATTACATTAGTAGCTCCTAATCCTTCTGGATGTGGCGCTGTTAAGTGATGTGCATCTGCAGACATACCACCTCCACCGATTTCACAGTAGATCTTAGCTCCACGAGCCACAGCATGTTCATATTCTTCTAAGATGATAGCTCCAGCTCCTTCACCTAATACGAATCCTTCTCTGTCTTTGTCCATAGGACGAGATGCAGTCTGAGGATCGTCATTACGTGTAGATAATGCATGCATAGCGTTAAATCCTCCAATACCTGCAATAGTTACAGCAGCTTCAGAACCTCCAGTTACGAAGATGTCTGCCATACCTAAACGGATGTAGTTAAACGCATCTATAATAGCATTAGTAGATGATGCACATGCAGACACAGTCGTAAAGTTAGGTCCTCTAAGACCGTACTTCATTGAAATATGACCACCTGCAAGATCCGCAATCATCTTAGGGATAAAGAACGGATTGAATTTAGGAATTCCATTACCTTCTACGAAGTTAGTAACCTCGTTTTGGAATGTTTCTAATCCTCCGATACCTGAACCCCAGATAACACCAGCTCTATCTAAATCAATAGTTTCTAAATTTAATCCTGAATCTTTGATCGCTTCGTCTGCACTAACCATAGCATACTGAGCGTAACGGTCCATTTTACGTGCTTCTTTTCTCTCAATAAAATCCTCAACGTTAAAGTTCTTTACTTCGCACGCAAACTGAGTTTTGAAATTGGTAGCGTCAAAATATGTAATGGGTGCAGCACCGCTTACTCCATTAATTAGGTTGTTCCAATACTCTTGAATATTATTTCCAATTGGCGTAAGGGCACCTAAACCGGTAACAACAACTCGCTTTAATTTCATAAAATAACTTATATGGTTTGTACTATAAAAAAAAATCCCAACTTTCACTTTTGTAAAAAAAGGAAACATTGGGGTGTTTGTTTGATTGTATATGTTAGATTGTTGCCAATCTGTCCTTTTTTGTTTCTTCTAAAAATCAGTCTTCTTAAAAAAAATAATAACACCCACGTGTTTATGGAATAAACACGCGGGATATAGTTATTACTTTTTAGCTTCTTCTATGTAAGAGATAGCTTGTCCAACTGTAGCAATGTTTTCAGCTTGGTCATCTGGAATTTGAATATCGAATTCTTTTTCGAACTCCATGATAAGCTCAACAGTGTCTAGTGAATCAGCTCCTAAATCATTAGTGAAGCTTGCTTCTGCTACAACTTCGTTCTCGTCAACACCTAATTTGTCAACGATAATCGCTTTTACTCTTGATGCAATGTCTGACATAATCTTTAATTTTAAATTTAATTTCGTAGGCAAAAATAAAAAACTTTATTTTAAAACCTGATTTTTCATGTTAATTGTCGGTGCGAAATTATAAAAATTATTAATACTTATCCCTATTTTTCTATTTATTGTCAGTTATTATTCTTTTTTTTGTACGAAAATAACGCACTTTCAACTTCATAACACAACTAACAACATGAAAAAAATAGCTCTATTCGCCTCTGGTTCAGGTTCTAATGTAGAAAACATTCTTAACTACTTTGAGCAAAAATCTATCACTAATCAATACCTAATTTTGGTTAACAACCAAAACGCTAAGGTAATAGAAAAAGCGGAAAAAAGAAATGTTCCCGTTCTGATTTTTGATAGAAATATGCTTAATGAAGGTGTTGTATCTCAAAATTTAGAACAATTTCAACCTGATTTAATTGTTTTAGCAGGCTTCTTATGGAAATTTCCTGATGACCTTGTTAAAAAATATCCGAATAAAGTAATTAACATACACCCAGCACTTTTACCTAAGTACGGAGGTAAAGGAATGTATGGTCATCACGTACATGAAGCTGTGGTAGCAAATAAAGAAAAAGAATCAGGAATCACTATACATTATGTAAACGAGAACTATGACGAAGGAGCTACTATATTCCAGACATCTACTCCTATTAATGAATCTATGACTCCAGAAGAAGTAGGGGCTGCTGTACTTAAATTAGAACACCTTCACTTCCCTCAAGTAATCGAAAAACTACTATTTTAAACATAAATGAATTTACCACAAGTAATACTATATACAGACGGCTCATCTAGAGGTAATCCTGGTCCTGGTGGCTATGGCCTAATATTAGAGTGGGCTGGCCGTAATGTCTATAAAGAAGCATCTCAAGGTTACCGAAAAACCACCAATAATCGCATGGAACTATTAGCGGTAATCGTCGGCTTAGAAATGCTAAAAAACGAAGGTACTGATGTACTAGTCGTATCAGACTCTAAGTATGTAGTAGATGCTGTGGACAAAAGATGGGTGTTTGGCTGGGAGAAAAAAGCCTTTAAAGACAAAAAGAATCCAGACCTATGGCAGCGCTTCTTAAAAGTATATCGCAAACACAATGTGCAATTCAAATGGGTAAAAGGACATAATAACCACCCTATGAATGAACGCTGTGATGTACTAGCTGTGAAGGCAGCTACCTCATCGAATCTATTAATAGATGAATACTACGAAAATATAGAAGATAAATAAACAAAGAGAGCATTTCGAAATGAACGAAATGCTCTCTTTTATATTTAACCTAAGTTCCATCATCGACCTTATAAACGAGTATTAGTTATACTAACCGTATCTGAACAAATCAAAAGCCATATTATAATGACTTTAATAGAAGTAAAACAGGGGCACAGCAGAACTAACTCGATACATTGGGCTAATACAAATCTAGTTTTAACCTATTCTCTCTCTACCTACCTCTCTTACGACTATAGTACTCGCTAAGTTATCATGTAGTGTTTGCTTTTTATCCATCCAGAAAAACATCCAATACCCAAAAAAGAAAAAGAATGCTGAGAGAATAGAAGCGAAGAAACGTCCTGTAGCTTGACCAAAAGACACCTTAGCTGTCTGCATATCTAATAAACAAATACCCATCGTACGCTGACCTACTGTAGCCTGCTCATCTCCACTCTGCATAATAGCACAGTATAACCATCCTGCGATAAAAGGTATAAATATAGATGGAATTATAATTATCAACCCATCTAATATGCGAGCCGCAAGGCGCTCTCCGAAGTCAGCATACCTATAATGTATACGTTCAGTAGGTGTAGTCACGATGACATGCTGGTTATCATGAGCATAACTTACCGAAAAGCCATTGTTATAATTAAATCCATTAGGAGTAGTGTGACTAACCTTGTTGATATAAGGTTCTAACTCTTTTAAAAAAGCCGCTTCTGTCCAATTGCGCAAGTCCTTATGCCATATTAAGGTATTAGGCAATATAACGAATTGTCCCAATTCTTCATAACTATAAGGCCCTTGGCTCTGTCCATTAATCGAGATAAAGTACTCTCTTTTCATTCATTACAATTTTACTGCAAAAATAATAATATAAATTCAACACATGACTAATCAAATAATACAGTCGTGAAATAACACCTATTTAGTACTCCCAAAATAAAAAGAACTAAAATACTTACTTGGCTTAACCCACGCAACTGCTCTATCTGCACTAATGACCCAGTTAAATCGCTTTAGCATATCTGCTCCAAAGACACTAAGAGGTTGATTCTTTAATTCTCCTGCAAAATAGCCAACAGACACCTCTTTAAGAGGCATTCCTCCTACTTCTAACTGTCCTATTACAGCATTTTTAGTAATCACACTTTTACCTTGGGCATTTTTTAATTCCTTTTCACTTATAGTTACTAGTTGTTCACTGAGTTTATTTACTTCAGCGAAGTTGTCATCGTACAATATAGCTCCAGAATATCCAGATTGTAGATAAAACTTATGTGTATAACCTTTACCCCCTATCAGACTTGTCACATCTATAAACATTACACCGTTGCGATATAATATAGGTATAGCTATATACCCTTCCACAGTAGGCAGACCATCGTATACTACGAATTCAGATTGGTCATAATTTATTTCTAACACTTTATCTTTAAACAGAGACATCCCAATCTTACCATCAGACTCATACCCGCTCATCTGATTATTCTCAAAGGCGATATCATTCCACACTTGTCCTCCTATCTGCACCTTATTAGATGGGCTATACTCCTCTTTATCAAATGAGATATTTTCTACTTTATGTACACGCATAGGAGAGATAGCAGCATCCTGCATCGCTATCTGAAACATCAAATCAAGCGAATCTTTATCATTCACCAGCGTTTTGACTATTATATTATTATAAGATGTCAGTCTAAAAGGAATATGCACCTGTGCATTCATTAGAAGACTTACACATATAGTCATTAAAAGTGTCAAGCTTTTTTGCATAACAATTTTATAGATTAGGTTAGTTCGTTATTGTAAATCTATAAAATAAATTCTCTCAAAAATTGAGATTTATTTGAAGTGAGTACCTCTCCTCAAAAAAACTATTCACTTTTTCTCTTTTAATAAGAAAACACACTCTACTTACACTCCGAGAACACGCTTATTTGACTACTTTTTTATTCAAATAGCTTAAAAAAGGTTTTTTTACACCTCTTTTTAATAAAAAGTGCGTCACTTTTTTATCTCATTATTGCGAATAACAAATATTAATATCCTAATAATCAATACTCTAATAAAAAACAACTCAGTAGAGCTAAAATCTAACGGCATAGCTCCAAGCCACTATTTATGGGTGCTCGTGACAATTCCTTCGAGGATTCTTTTACAATTCTCCCATTTTGCTCTAAACACAGAGCATTTTCTAAAAGAACTCTAAAATAACCCTAGACTGATCCTAGGAGTAAGTGTATCGCGTATTAGCTCAACAATTATACTTTTATCTCTTATAACCAGCTTTTAAAAAAAGGATATACAGTACCATACACATTTAAATAGTACATTATATACCTAATATCTCACCATGTCTTATATATCATTAGGTCAGCCTTCTGACATGACACAAATATTAATATCGTGTTAAATAATAGTCTACCATTAAAGAGTAAAATTCATCTAATTAGATAATAATACCCACTCGCTACGAGTTAATTGCGAAAAAACCTATATATTTAGCTCTGAAAAGGTTAATAGTAAAATAGTTAATTATGACTATTAAATTTGGTAGTAAAAAGAGTATTGCCATATATTTGTAGCTTATTTCTTTGCAAAAAATATGAATAAATTACTGATAGTGGGGACGGTGGCCTTTGATGCGATAGAAACTCCATTCGGAAAAACAGACAAGATCTTAGGTGGTGCAGCGACATACATCGGATTGTCTGCCTCACACTTTAATATTAAATCTGCTATAGTGTCTGTGGTTGGAGATGATTTTCCACAAGAACACTTGGACCTTTTAAATAGTAAAAACATAGATACTTCTGGTATTGAAGTTGTAAAAGATGGTAAGACTTTCTTTTGGAGCGGTAGATACCATAATGACTTAAACTCTAGAGATACATTAGATACACAGCTTAATGTATTGGCAGACTTTAACCCTATTGTTCCTAATGATTATAAAGATGCAGATGTAGTGATGCTAGGTAACTTACACCCTAATATCCAAATAAGCGTTTTAGATCAATTAACTACTACACCAAAACTAGTAGTATTAGACACAATGAATTTTTGGATGAATTGTGCTTTAGACGAATTAAAAGAAGTATTAAAAAGAATAGACGTTATCACCATTAACGATGAAGAAGCTCGCCAATTATCTGGTGAATACTCACTAGTAAAAGCAGCTGAAGTAATCCATACAATGGGACCAAAATATGTAGTGATTAAGAAGGGCGAGCACGGTGCTTTATTATTCGCTGATAAGGATGTGTTCTTTGCTCCTGCGTTACCGTTAAAAGAAGTATTTGACCCGACTGGGGCAGGTGATACTTTTGCGGGTGGATTCACAGGTTATTTGACACAGAGTAGTAATGTTTCGTTCAGAAACATGAAGAATGCTATCATTTATGGTTCTAACCTTGCTTCGTTCTGCGTTGAAGAATTCGGAACTTGTAGGATGGAAAATTTAAATGATACTGAAGTAGTGAATAGACTACAACAATTTAAAATGTTAACTCAATTCGATATCGAATTAAAACAATAATGTAAAATTATAAGCCTCGTCATGGGGCTTTTTTTATTCAACACCAACACACAACTACACATGAGCGACGCTTTAAAACACGAATGCGGGATTGCGGTTCTTAGATTAAAAAAACCGTTATCTTACTACAAAGAAAAGTATGGGAGTGCTTTCTATCCAATACAGAAGATGTATTTGCTATTGGAAAAACAGCACAATCGAGGACAAGATGGAGCTGGATTAGCAAGTATTAAACTGGATATGGATGCTGGTGAGAGATACATTAGCCGTGTACGCTCTAATAAAGCACAACCTATCCAAGATATATTCATGCAAATCAATGAACGTATCAACGAGGAAATGGAAGCTCATCCTGAATACCACAACAATGTGGACCTTCAGAAAAAACACATCCCTTATTTAGGAGAGGTATTCTTAGGTCACGTGAGATATGGTACATTCGGTAAAAATAATATTGAAAGCGTTCACCCTTTCTTGCGTCAAAACAACTGGATGCACAGAAACCTTATCGTAGCAGGTAACTTTAACCTGACTAACGTACGTGATTTATTTCAAGATCTAGTAGAGCTAGGACAACATCCTAAAGAAATGTCTGATACCATCACTGTAATGGAGAAAATAGGACACTTCTTAGATGATGAAGTAAATGACTTATACTACAAAATTAAACAAGAGGGGTATACTAAGAAAAGTGCTTCTCCACTTATCGGTGAGCGTCTAGATGTAGCTCGTATCTTACGTCGTGCTTCTAAAAACTGGGATGGTGGATTTGCTATGGCTGGTATGATAGGACACGGTGATACATTCGTATTACGCGACCCTGCTGGTATCCGTCCTGCATTCTACTTTGAGAATGACGAGATTGTGGTAGTGGCTAGTGAGAGACCTGTAATACAGACTGCATTTAATGTTCCTTTTGAAGAAATAAAAGAACTTACTCCTGGACAGGCTATTATCATCCGCAAGGATGCTTCTGTGAAGTTCGAACAAATCTTAGAACCACTTCCACTTAAGGCGTGTTCTTTTGAGAGAGTTTACTTCTCTAGAGGTAATGATGCAGAGATCTACCAAGAGCGTAAGGATTTAGGTAAACTAATCTTCCCTGAGGTATTAAAGGCTATTAATGACGATACTGATAACTCTGTGTTCTCATATATCCCAAATACATCTGAGACTTCATTCTTCGGTATGGTAGAAGGGGCTCAAGATTTCCTTAACCAACGTAAGATAGCTGATATTCTTAAAAATAAAGAGAACTTATCTGAGGCAAAATTACAAGAGATCTTATCTGTAAAATTAAGAACAGAGAAGATAGCGGTAAAGGATGCTAAACTAAGAACATTCATCACTGATGACAGTAGTCGTGATGATATGGTAGCTCACGTATATGATGTGACTTATGGTGTGATAAAACCTACAGATAATTTAGTAATTATCGACGATAGTATCGTACGTGGTACTACACTTAAGAAGAGTATCATCAGAATGCTAGATAGACTTAACCCTAAGAGCATCGTAGTAGTATCTGCTGCTCCACAGGTGAGATATCCTGACTGCTATGGTATCGATATGGCTAAACTAGAAGGTCTTATCGCATTCCAAGCTGCTATAGAGTTATTAAAAGATAGAAACTTATACCACATCGTAGAAGAGGTATATAAAAAATCTAAAGCTCAAGAAGGATTACACGATAGCGAAGTAGTAAACTATGTGAAAGAAATCTATGCTCCGTTTACAGATGAGGAGATCTCTAATAAGATATCTGTAATGGTAAAAGATGTAAACATTAAGTCTGATGTGAAGATCGTGTTCCAATCTGTAGAGAACTTGCATACTGCATGTCCTCACAACTTAGGAGACTGGTACTTCACAGGTGACTATCCTACTATCGGAGGTAATAGAGTGGTAAATAGAGCATTTATCAACTTCTATGAAGGTAGAGATGAGAAACCGTATTAGAATTTAATATGATTCAATAATATAAAAGGGCTGTTTCAGATTGTGAAACAGCCCTTTTTAATTCTATATATTTTACTAGCTAAGCCAGAAGTAATAAGCGATAACTGATATTAAGATTGCACAAATAATATTTAGTACAAAACCTGCTTTCATCATATCTCTCTGACGAATATCTCCTGTACCAAATACAATAGCATTAGGTGGCGTAGCTACAGGTAGCATAAATGCACATGATGCTCCTAGTCCGATAATCATAGATAGTCCTAATGGTGGTAATCCTAACTCTTCTGATATAGAGATAAAGATAGGTACTAACAAGGCTGCACTGGCAGTATTAGAGGTAAACTCTGTCAAGAATACGATAAAGAACGATACTACTAAGCCGATAATAAAATAGTGACTTCCTTTAATAAAAGATACTAATAAGTCTGCCATTACTTTACTCGCTCCTGAATCTTTAAGGACCATACTCAATGTTAGTCCTCCACCAAATAATAATAGTACTCCCCAGTCTACGTTGTGTTGTAATTCTTTCCAACGTGACACCTGGCTCACACAAATCAAAATAAAGGCTGCTAAGGAGATAAATGTATCGAAGTTAGTAAACTTACCTTCGAAGCCTACTAAGTTAGCTACAAGCGGGTTTAATTGATCACTGAATATCCAACATAAAGCAGTTCCTATGAATATTTCCAAAGTCAACCAACGATCAAATGTCATCGGTATATGCTCTGTATTATGTTTAAACTCGAAGTCTAGTTTAGGCTTAAACACAAAATAAATAACTCCTATCATAATCGGCAATAACAATAATACGATTGGTATTCCCATCTTCATCCATTCGGCAAAAGAGATATTTAACTGAGAGGCTACAATAGCATTAGGTGGACTACCTACTACTGTTCCCATTCCTCCTATACTAGCACTATAGGCTATACCCAATAGTACAAATACATAAGTACTGCGGTACTTCTCTCTGTCTAACTGACCTAATACTCCTACCACTAATGGCAACATCATAGCTACTGTGGCTGTATTACTAATCCACATCGATAGTAAGGCTGTCACTGCAAATAAGTAAAAGACTGCATAAGAGAGTCTACCCTTAGCGAGATACATAATCTTATTTGCGATAATGGTATCTAACTTCTGTACATGCAGTGCACCTGCTAATACAAATCCCCCTAAGAATAAAAAGATCGTCGGATCTGCAAAGGAGGCTAACGCGGGTTTAGTATCCGTTAATCCTAGTCCTATGGCGAGCACAGGCACAAATACGGCTGTGGTGGTAACGTGTATAGCTTCTGTCAGCCATAATACCGCTACGAATACTAATAAGGCTAATCCTTTATTAACTTTAGGCTCGTAGGGTAAATAATTGATAAGAAGAAATAACACAATGACATTAAAAAGAATAATAAGGTAATTTCTCATTGATTTTAATGGCCTGTTTTCATGCTCATAGTCTAAACGCATATTGTGTATTGTTTAATAATTTTAACTAAAGTTAACAAAAAAATAATTTTAGCATAGCAATTATGTAAAAAAACACTAATTCATCTATTTTATAACCAAGAGAACTCGATTATATACAAACAAAAAAGCCAGTCAAATGACTGGCTTTCTCTATGTTTTAAGTTAACTATGCATTGCCTTCCCACTCGTCGTAGAACTGGCTAAGAAACGACTCCATAAAGCGGTGTCTTCCTTCTGCTAATTGTCTTCCTGTGTCTGTATTCATCAAATCTTTTAATCGAAGAAGCTTCTCGTAAAAATGATTAATAGTCGTACCTACATTATTCTTATACTCTTCCTTAGACATCCCTATCTTTGGTTCTATCTTAGGATCATAGATTAGATTATTCTTATACCCCCCGTAGTTAAATGTACGTGCTATACCTATAGCTCCAATAGCATCTAAACGATCGGCATCCTGTACAATATCTAATTCTTTAGAGCGAAAGACTTGATTAAAATTACCTCCTTTAAAAGAGATGTTCTCAATACCTTTTACTACATGCTCAATAGTTGCTGAATCAAAGGAAAGTTCTTCAAGTAATCTCTTCGCTTTATTAGGTCCTACTGTCTCGTCCCCACCGTGAAATTTACTATCTGCGATATCGTGTAAAAGAGCAATTAATTTGACTACTACTAAGTCAACTTCACCTTCTCCTTCTACTATATGTAAGGCATTCTTATAAACTCGTTCGATGTGGAACCAGTCGTGACCGCTTTCAGCTTGCTGTAACTCATTTTTTACATAAAGGATGACTTGATCTATACGCTTGTCCATAACTATTGTGTTGTATTAGGTATTTATTTAATCAATGCTGGTTTAACCCATTTAAATACGTGCTCTTCTTGTCCGATAACCATACGATCTGCTACTCTAGCCATACGTGTAGGAAGCTTCATTAAATAATCTCTCGCTTTCTCAGCTTCATCAGTAAGATTAGTTAACTGTGCTACTTCCCAACGGTCAATAAGCTTCTGCATAATATCGATATAATCGTGAGCTGTGTATACTCCTATTCGTTGTGCAGAGTCAGAGAATAACTCAAAAGCATCTCCCATCTTTCCTCCTGATTCGCGAATAAGGTTAGCTGGCATTGTAATCTTTCTCTTCATCATATCTACAAAAGCAAGCATCATTTCACTTGGATCTACTTTAAAGATACGATCTACGAACTCACTATATGCATGGTGGTGTCTCATCTCATCACCTGCAATTAATCTACAGATT
Source organism: Myroides marinus (assembly GCF_900109075.1). GTDB lineage: Bacteria > Bacteroidota > Bacteroidia > Flavobacteriales > Flavobacteriaceae > Flavobacterium > Flavobacterium marinum_A. The sequence continues at coordinate 468,882 of NZ_FNYS01000001.1, forward strand.
TTAGATAACTTATGGTCTCCATATTGCTTAGCTAACTTAGCTACACGATTATGAGAAATATAAGTAGCTAACTCTTGGAAACTTGTAAATACAAAGTTCTTATAAGGGTCTCTATCTGTACCTGGGTCAAAACCATCGTTAATCAGGTGATGTGTAGTAATCTCAATCTCTTTCATATCTACTCTACCTGATAGGTATAAGTATTTATTTAAAAGATCTCCATGACGATTCTCTTCACCTGTCCAGTGACGTAGCCATTTAGCCCATCCATTACCTCCTGGTTGATCTTTTTGATTAACTCCTTCTACGTCCATTAACCATGACTCGTATGTAGGTAAAGCTTCTTCTGTGATTGTATCTCCTACTAAAACTACCCAAAAATCATAAGGTAATTCCTTAGCGTATTCTCTTAATTCTTTTACCTCCTCGATAAAGTTCTCACTTTCTGAGTCAGGCAATAAGTCTGATGGCTGCCAGATTTTTTCTACTGGTATCAAATAGCTTTCTACAAAGCTATCGATATTCTTCTCTAAGAACTGCATTACTTCTAGGCGAACATTCTTTATAGACATAATGTTATGTTTATGCCCTTACACTACTACTTGGCTTAGTCTGTTGGTAGTAAAGGCTAGTTTATATTTAGAAATTTATTCTATTCTATTTTTGATTTTATCTGCTCTTCGCACATTTGCATGATTTCCTCAAAAGGATAATCTTTAACTGCAAATGGTTTATGCGCATATAAGCTGATTTTAGCTCCTAATCCATAAGGAAAATTCCCGAAACGGAATATCTTCCATGAATTGTTAATCGTCAAAGGTACAACTAATGCGTCAGGTGCAAACTTACAAAGCATCTTAACTCCATTCTCAGAGAATCTTTTTGGTTGACCATCTCTACTTCTAGTTCCTTCTGGGAAGATAACAGCAGAGCGATTGTACTTAGAGATATATTGACCTAGTCCTTTGATAGCTGTTAAGGCTTGCTTAGCATCTTTTCGGTCAATTAATACTGATCCTCCGTGATTAAGGTTATATGATACACTAGGAAAACCTTTTCCTAGTTCTTTTTTACTAACAAATTTTGGGTGATTCTTTCTAAAAAACCAGATAATCATCGGTATATCAAACATACTCTGATGATTAGAAACAAAGATAATAGGTCGATCTGTTGGAAGTTGTTCTTCTTGACGAAATCTATAAGTAGTTCCCAAGATACCTGTACAAGCCATTAGCCACCATACAAGTCCGTTTACAGTAACGTTATGGGCTTTATATCCAAATAGGTTAAATGCAATCCACTGCAATGCGTGAAAGACACATAGTACTATCAGCATAATAATCACAAATAGCAGGGATATAGGGTAAGATATTATTTTTTGCATTAATCAAATAGTTTAACGCAAATATACACTTAAAAAAAAAACCACCTTACTGGTGGTCTTCTTTTTAGCAATATTCTTTATAAGCATCCATTAGGTTTTCTGCGATTACATCTGCAGTATTTCCTTCAATGTGATGTCTCTCTAACATATGAACTAATTCGCCATCTTTGAATAAAGCCATCGATGGAGATGATGGAGGGAATGGGAACATGTGTTGACGTGCTACGTCTACAGCTTCCTTATCTACTCCTGCAAATACAGTGATGATGTTAGCTGGTTTTTTATCTCCGCTTAAACTCATAACTGCAGCTGGACGTGCATTTCTAGCAGCACACCCACATACTGAATTAACTACTACTAATGTAGTACCACCTTTTTGTAAAGCTGATTCTACTTCAGCACCTGTATGTAATGATTCAAATCCTGCATCAACTAACTCTTGACGCATAGGTTTTACTATTTCTTCTGGATACATATATTATCTAAATTATGTTATATAGCAAAGTTACATTTTTTATTAAAGATAAAAACATCTGTTTTATAAAGAAATGTTATACTTTCTTACTTGGACTTTTTTTCATCTTATTTAACCAAATAAAAATACCTGTTACTGGTAATGTAGTCGCTATTAAACAGACAATGAAATAAATAGTCTTAGAGAACTTTCCATAAATATCACCTAAATGTAATGGCTTAATAGAAGCTGATATTTTTTCTCCTACTGTCTTATCTGCAAAGACTTCTTTCTTTAAAACTGAACCACTGTACTGATCAATAAACACACGATCAGTAGCGCTCTCATTAAAACGAACTAAATCATTCTTATTAATCTCATAACTTCCTATCGAATCTTTCGGGATAGAGATAGAAATATTTCTTGCTACAAAAGGAAGTTCTTTATTCGCTATATCTAATGCTTCTGCCAGTGTAATTGTCTTGCTATCTACGAATGTTGATTCTGGTTTAGCTTCATTACGCCCACCAAATACTTTAGTCCCTAATACTTTACTCAATCCATCTTTATACCATTCAAAAGACCAACAAAGTCCAGTCAAAGACATAATCACAACAATCAATAAAGTATAAAAACCTAAAGTGTTATGTAAATCGTGGTTAATACGTTTCCACTTTGCATTAAACTTAATCTTAAATCCAGGCTTAAAGCTCTTCCAACCTTTTATTTTCTTTGGGAACCATAAGATTAACCCTGATATAGATAAGAAAACAAATATAAGAGTTGCTACTCCTACTATTGGTCTACCTATTTCACTCTCTAGTAATAACCATCTGTGTAACTTAAACACAGTCATGAAAAACTCATCACCTGGTCCTTTACCACTCCCTACAACTTCTTTAGTATAAGGATTAAGATAAACGGTTTCGTTCTTCTTTTCTTTATCTTTAAAACCAACAGAGAACATATATGGCTTATCTTTTTGATTAGCGATACTTACTCGTTGAACTTTCCCTTGGTATGAACTCTCAACAAACTCTTTTAGCTCATTGATTGGTAATACCTCATCTTTAACCTCAGTTAATTTATACATTTCAGGAGCCATCATAGACTGTATCTCACTCTTAAATGTATATATCGTACCTGTTAGACATACGATAAAAAGAACAATAGAACTACCAATACCTAACCATAAATGTAGGTCGTTCATTAATTGACGAAAACTGTATTTCTTCTCTGATTTCATAAAAAGGGTTATAATTACAAAACACGACTCTATTCAAAAAAGAATAAAGTCGTGTTTTTTTACTAAATCAAATATATTAACTAGAATCTGTAAGTTAATTGGGCTGCAAAGTTTCTTGGAGCTATCTCATTGATATATCCACCTCTGTAGTATGATGTATATCCTCTCTTATCAAAGATATTATTTGCGAATACACGTAATGTCGCGTTCTTATAAGAATAAGAAACCTGAGCATTAATAGTTGTATAATCTGGCATATCAAATGGTTTAACTCCTGTTGTAGAACCATGCGCATCTGGTGTTAAACTATACTCATTCACTGGTCTAGCATCAACAAAGTAAGCACCTGCTCCAACAGTTAATCCTTTTAATGAACCATCGAATTGGTAGTTAACCCATGCATTAGCTGTATGTTTTGGTGCATTCATAGGAGCTGATCCTTCATAGTAAACTGGGCTATCTACATATTGAGCATCTAAATATGCATACCCCATCATCACTTGTAAATTATTTGTGATTTTACCTGTTAAATCAATCTCAACTCCTTGACGTTTTAAAGTACCCGCTCTTTCATAGATACTTGGAACAGCATTCCCACTTGCATCATATACTTGAGCTAATAGGTTACTGTTTTTAGCATTGAAGTAAGTTACATTGAACAATAACTGCTCATTGAACCAACTTGTTTTTACTCCAGTTTCAAACTGTTTAGTATCTTGAGGTCCACCTACGCTACCATCAACAAGTTGATTATTAGATTGTCTTAAACTAGTTGTTGTTGTATAAGAACCGAATACATTAATATTCTTAACTGGTGTAACGATTAAACCAAAGATAGGATTCCAACGGTCAACAGTAGCGTTTTCAGTAGTATTACCATTTAATCTGCTGTATCTAACTCCCATTAAAGCACGAACATATTCTCCAATTTGAATATAATCTTGTGCCATAAATCCTATAGTAGGTGTTGTCACGATAGTCTCTCCTTTATGTCCAAAAGTAACTCCATCAGGACGTTCATTAGACCATTCTCCAGGAACATAGATTGTATCAATAAAATCTCCTCTTCCGAATTTCTTACCATTAAGGTAAGTATCATAACTATTAGTAGTCAATGTAGTTTGTCTAAAGTCAAACCCTACTTGGAAAGTATGTTTTAAAACACCTGTTTTAAAATCTTTACCAACTAAATCTACTTGGATTACGCTATTTTCATCTTTAGTATTTGACTTAGATAAAGATCTATTTAAGTAGTCATATCCTAATTTTTTATTTTTGCTTACACCTAAAGCTTCTTGATCATTTCTATTAGAAGCAGTAACTGCAGAAACTCTAATGCTTAACTTATCAGTTAATTCACGCTCTGCTCTAAAAGTATAAGTAAGGATATTTGTTTTTAGGTAATTGTCTTTGTATCCTAAGAATTTATTATGTGGCATGTCGTAAAGAGCATTCACATTATCAGGACCTAAGTTAGTTGTTCCTAAATCAGGCACAGCATTAGACTCTAAGTAATCTAGTTCTGCTGTAATAGTAGTTTTTTCATCTGGCTTATAAGTAAGCGATGGGTTTAAGTAAAACTTATCATTTCCTGTATAAGCTCTAAAACCATCATTTCTTTCATAAGCACCATTGAATCTAAAAGAAACAGTTTCTTTTTTATCTAATACTTGTTCGAAATCAATAGTAGGACGAACTTGTCCGTAGCTACCTGTTCTGAATCCTATTTCTCTTTTATTTTTAAAACTTGGAGTTTTTGTAACAACGTTAATAACTCCACCTGCTGCTCCTAATCCATTACCAATACCTTGGTTGATAGCTGCTGATCCTTTAATTACCTCAACACTCTCAACACCTTGCATATCCACAATACCTGCAGCTGTTCTAAAATCTGAATCTAAAGCCACACCATTCTTAAGAATTGGTGTTCCTCTAAATCCTCTGATAGACATACTCTCTTTAACTCCTCCGTAACTAGCAAACTGAGTAACCCCAGCTACGTTACGTGCTGCTTCTGTAACAGATAAAGCTCCTTGCTCAGCAATGATAGCGTCAGAAACAATTGATATATTCTGAACTTGCTCTTGAAGACCTAAAGGCAATCTTGTCAAGTTTTGTAATTTCTTTACACTCTTATTACTCTTACCGTAAACAGTAATATTCGACAATGAGTTCTCGATTTGTTTTAAAGTAAAGTTAGCTACACCACCTTCTTCATTTACAGTTAATGCTTTAGAAGTATTAGCATATCCTATAAAACTAGCTTTAAGTGTTTGTTTTCCTTTCTTAAGGTTATTAAACACATACTCTCCATTATTATCAGTCTGAGTAGCAATATTAAGTTCTACAATCTCAACAGTAGCAAAAGGAATGGGTTTATTACCTTCATCAACGATACGTCCCTTAATAGTAGACGTTTGCGCCATACTTACTATTACCCCACCAATAGTAAATAAAAGAGTATTTATTAATTTCATACTTAGTTATATTATTTAGACTCATTTAACTTGTGCAAAAGTAAATTGATTCTAAATAACTAACAAACCTTATTAAGACTTTTTTTAAATAAAAGAAGAAAAAACCAAATTTAAAGGCAAATAATAAAAGTAAAATTAAAGAAACAACAGTGTAGCAGTAGTAAAACTACTAATTTGACAATATCTGTCTATTTTTGACTATGCTTTCAAAAAGTATAATTACTTTATTAAGGCAAGAAACTGTTATTTATATGAATTTTAAAATAAAACACTTTTAAGTAAATCGTATTATACCTTTAAAAGAAATAAAAGGCATCTTCTATATGCTCAATATCAAAGTTGTTACCCACTTTATGAATAGCTATGATATCAAACCTACCTTCTTCTTCTCTTTCGAACTCTTCAATAAAGAAATTAGCAGCTTTGATCATTAGCTTAATCTTTTTATTAGTCACAAAGTCTTGAGGAGAACCGAAGTCTAAAGAGCTCCTCGTCTTCACTTCTACGAACACAAGAATACCTTCTTTTAAAGCTACAATATCTAACTCTGCTTTATCTGCATAATAATTCCTTATGACAATCTCGTATCCTTTATTAATAAGGTATTGTACAGCAGCTTCTTCTCCCTCTTTTCCAACATCGTGATTAATAGCCATTACTTAAATTTTAAAGAAACAACATTAGGCAACACCTCTAGCTCTACCTCTCTTCCTAGATTAAGCGCTAGATTACTAACTCCATGTCCTGAAGGAAAGTCAAAAACGATAGGGTAATCAAATTCTTTAGTAATAGATAAGATAATTTGTTTTGCATCATATCCAAAAGGAATAGCATTATCGTGCATATCTGTCATTCCACCAACTATAATACCTGCCAGGTCATTTAATAAACCATTGCGTTTAAGATTGTGCATCATTCTATCTATATGGTATAAGTACTCGTCTAAATCCTCTATAAAAAGTATCTTTCCTTTGGTATCCATAGATGACTGAGAACCAAGTAGACTATATAAAATTGACAAATTACCTCCCACTAATACTCCATTAGCTTTACCACATCTATTTTCCTCAACCCCTTTAATCTGATAAGATAGCTCTTGCCCAAACAAGGCTCTATATAAAGAATCTCTTGATTCTACTAAAGACTTTTCAACACTGAATGCCATTATCCCATGTATTGTTTCTACACCAAGATTATGAACATGACTGTGCAACACTGTCACATCACTAAAACCTATAATCCACTTCGGATTATCTACAAAACCAGTAAAGTCAATCTCATCAATAATACGCACTGTCCCATATCCACCTCTTGCACACCAGATTGCTTTAATATCAGGATCTTTTAATTGTTTAGTAAAGTCATTTGCTCTCTCTTCATCTGTACCTCCTAATTGATAATTATCTAGCCCTATAGTATCTCCTAATACAACTTCTAATCCCCAAGAATTCATTAACTCAATAGCTAACTTAGCTTCTTCTCTACTAAACTTACGTGCTGTACATACGATAGCTACTTTATCTCCTTGTTTTAAATAATCTGGTCTTATCATTATTGTGTGTAATTATATTGTCTTACAAATTTAAAAATCAAAACTTAATTGTACTGCTATTGGCTTTTTCTTTTCATCAGTATTTAAGTTAGATAAAGCTACGCCAATTAACCTAACAGAGTCTTTCAACTTCTCCTGATACAATAAAGATTTAGCTAAGTCAAGAATAATATCATAATCTGAAACGAAATAAGGAACAGTAGTACTACGTGTTTGTTGCACAAAGTCAGAATATTTAATCTTTAAAGTAATTGTCTTACCTGCGAGGTTCTGCTTCTTTAATCTTAAACTAAGTTCTTCTACTAATGACTCTATACGAGACTCTATATATATCTCAGAAGACAGATTCTCATCAAATGTGCGTTCAGTTCCAACAGATTTAATAGTACGATTAGGTCGAACAGGAGAATTACTTATCCCCCTTACAATATCATAATATAATTGTCCAGACTTGCCGAAGTGCTCAGCAAGAAATTCAACTGACTTTGTCTTTAAATCTCTTCCTGTAAATATCCCCAGATGGTACATTTTATCAGCAGTTTTCTTACCAATACCAAAGAACTTCTTAATCTCTAGTTCTTCTAAGAACTCAATAACCTCATCTGGTTCAATTGTCTTCTGCCCATTTGGTTTGTTGTAATCACTAGCTATCTTAGCTAAGAATTTATTAATAGAAATACCTGCGGACGCTGTTAGACCCGTTCTTTCTAATATCTTCATCCTGATCTCATGCGCAATCAATGTGGCACTAGGGCATCCTATCTTATTCTCTGTTACATCTAAAAATGCTTCATCTAAAGCCAAAGGTTCAACTAAATCAGTGTATTCATAAAATACTGATCGGATAATACGAGAAACTTCTTTATATCTCTCAAACCTAGGTTTGACAAAAATTAGATGAGGGCAATTCTTTTTTGCCATTACTCCACTCATCGCACTTCGCACACCAAACTTTCTAGCTTCATAACTAGCAGCTGCTATCACTCCCCTCTCTTCACTTCCTCCCACAGCTAAAGCCTTACCTCTAAGTTCAGGGAAGTCTAGTTGTTCTACTGATGCATAAAACGCATCCATATCTACATGTATTATCTTACGATTCATTCAATCAATAAATTGCAAAACGAAATTACTTGAAAAAGCTTAATTATCTGCTTTACAAAAATAAACTACTTTTTTTTAAACTTATTCTTAACTTTCCTATTCACTTTTTATAATTTTGTAGTGACTATGAAAATAATAATGGGTAATTTACCCTATAATTAACTAAAAAAAAGAGCTATACGTAATGAATGATTTTTTGGCACAAGCATTTGTCTTCCTCTTTGCAGCCGTAGTGTGTGTACTGATATCTAAAAAACTAGGAATGGGATCAGTATTAGGATATCTATTTGCGGGTGTACTAATCGGACCTTTTGTTCTAAAGTTTGTTGGTAATGACAGTGCAGATATTATGCATGCTACAGAATTTGGAGTAGTAATGATGCTATTTCTTGTAGGATTAGAACTAGACCCTAAAGAATTCTGGAAAATAAAAAATGAAATAATTGGTCTTGGTACCGCCCAGGCAGTAGGTACTACTGCTGTAGTAGCCTCCATAGCCTATTTCGCATTAGATCTGAGTATTGGTACATCTATAACCATAGGTTTTGTCATTACAATGTCTTCTACTGCGATTATTCTACAGACTATATCAGAACGCGGTCTAAACCAATCCAATGCCGGTAAATCCAGCTTTGCAGTACTACTCTTCCAGGATATTATGGTAATCCCTATGATGGCCATCATTCCTTTATTAGCAGTTACAGCTAAAACCCCTATTAGTACAGAAGCTAATAGCTGGTTAGATGGTGCCCCAGTGTTTATGAAAACTCTGGCTATCCTAGGAGCTATAACTATTATCTACTTAGTAGGTAACTATATTGTAAATCCTCTATTCCGATCTGTTGGTCGTTTACAGATCAGGGAAATATATACTGCATCAGCTTTACTTTTAGTAATTGGAGTTGCACTATTAATGAAAATGGTTGGTCTATCACCAGCACTTGGAGCTTTTATCGCAGGTGTTGTATTAGCCAACAATCCTTATAAGCACCAATTAGAAAGTGATATAGAACCCTTTAAAGCACTACTCCTAGGTATATTCTTTATCGCCGTAGGAGCCACAATTAACTTTGATATTATTAAGAACGAGCCATTAGTAATTCTAGCTTTGTTGGTAGGAGCTATGAGTATTAAAGCAATCGTTTTATTAGCTATTGGTAAATGGAAGAAGTTTCCTAAAGATCAGAACTTCTTATTTGCTATTTTACTATCACAGGTAGGAGAGTTTGCTTTCGTAATCTTAGCATTAGCTAAAACGATTAACTTAATCAACTCTCAATGGTACGATTATTTATTAGCCACTACAGCTCTTTCTATGGTTGTTACACCTATCTTGCTACTATTAAACGAGAAGTGGATTGCTCCATACTTAGGATTAAGTCCTTCGACTAAAGAAAAACAAGAATACGATGACCTAACTAATATCACAGCACATAAGAAAATTGTTATAGCAGGTTTCGGAGACTTTGGTAATACTATTGGACGTCTTTTACAAGCTAACGATATACCAACACTTGTACTTGACAATGATGCAGAACGTGTTGATCACTTGCGAAAGCTAGGATTTAACGTATATTATGGAGACGCTACATCTATCAATATTCTAAAATCTATAGGTGTTGACCATGCCGATTATGTAATCGCTGCTATGGATCCTCCTGAATTAAATCAACAATTAGTAGCTGTGCTGCGTAAGCACTTCCCTAATGTAGAAGTAATCGTACGAGCTAAGAACCGTAAGAATGCATACGAATATCTACAAGACGGCCTTACAGAGGTCTATAGAGAGACTTTCTTCTCTGCTGTATATGTAGGCGGAGTAATGCTAGAAAAGCTAGGTTTCAGCCATGAAGAAGCAAATGCTCAGAGTGAACTATTCATTAAGAGCGATAGAGCATCCCTTCGCAAACTAGCTAAAAACATACACAATTTAGAAGACTACATTAATGTATCAAGACTAGAGTTCGCTGAGCAATCTGAAATGATGAAAAGCAATCTACAGAATACAAGAAACAATAAACATAATGCTGAAGTTAGAACAGATGTATTCCCTTCAGATAATTAATACAAAAAGGCTTTCATAAACGAAAGCCTTTTTATTTATACAGTTCTCAAAAAAGGCAATCACTAAAATTATCTTAGTGATTGCCTTTTACTTTATATTTATTATCCTCAATTAATGAGAATTATCTTTATTACTATCTTCTTTCTTATCTGAAGCCTTACCTGTAGTTAGGTTGTGCGGATTCTCTACTACACCACTAGAGGTCGGTAAAAAGAATTCTATAGGGAAACTTCTAAAATGTCTCCATGTAGCCTTAACTAAGTCTTTTGTTTCTTTAAAAGGAATATTACGAGATCTGAATGCTAAGAATAACGATAAAGAGAAACTTACTAAGAAGTTCATAAACCCAATCATCCACATTCCTATAAATGCCCATATCAACATATGCATCGGAGCATCAAAGCCTGAACCATATAATCCTAAAGCGATATTACCACTTACGAAAGTAATGTGTCGTATATCTATTCCTAGTCCTAAGAATACACCAATAGTACCACAAGTACCCATAAAGAACCCGAAACAAATATTAGAAGCAATACCAGGCCACTTAGTATCTACCCAATTCGCTAATTTAGTCGTTCTAGTATATCCTATATTGCGTTTTAGCCAAGGGTGTTCTTGAATACGGTAGAACACTTTATTGTGTTTATTTCTATTCGATACATTACCAGATATAATACCAGATAAGAACAAGAAAATACCAGCTATACCAGCGTGAAACAAAGCTCTCGATTCTATAGGGTCAGCATCTACTAACATCTTAGACCAATCGTGCTCAGCTATATTCACTTCAAATAACATATCTATTCCCCATACCAATAATAGAGCCATTGGGAATGCTAATATCACGTTACCGATAAAGGCAATAAACTGTGATCTAAATAAACGAGCAAATAACTTAGCGAAGCCAATGTGCTTATCAGCATCATCTATATGTTGTTTACGTCCATCCTCGATAGCTTTGATAATAGTAGCAGCAGTCATAGCAGGCTGTTTAGTTGCTAGTGTAAATCCTAAAAGATAAATAACACAGAAACCTAAAGCATAGTTTAAACTATAAAGCATCGCATGACCGAATCCACTAACATCTGTTTCATGTGCAAATACCTTCAGAATACACATAAAACCAACGATAATTCCCCCGCCCATAGCTCCTTTAAACATATTCCAATACTCTTTACCAGTATTAGTGATATAATGTTCTCCAGTCTTAGCAGTATGTTGAGTAATCTCATAAGAGATTAGCTGAGTACTCTCTTTGATAAGACCTGATACATTATACTTATAACAGTTATACTCTATCAGTTTACGAGCAAACTTCAGCGTATTCTGTCTTTTCTCAGTAAGTGTTGCTTCAGGCATCACTAATACAGATATAAGAACATTAACCCTAGCTAATTGTTGTCTAAGGCGTAGTAAGCTTTGGTTTACCTTCATTGATATACCATACTTCGAACTATTCTTAAACGCTTGATTAACGAATTCTTGACACTGTTTATGTAAGACTATAATCTGTTTATAGTTAATATCTGATTCTAATAAGAACTTAATTTCTCCCTTCTGAAAACTCTGTAACACTACGGTAAACTCATGTTCTAACGCTCTAAAAGGACTTTCTAGATGAGAATATTCAGGTACCATATTAATGATTGAACTCTCCATCGCTCTACCACTCATACGCTGAGTAATAATATCTATAGATGTCAATAACTCATTAAGTGTTGACCCATCATTCTTATCTGAGAATATAGAGCTAAACTCTAATAGAGAAAACAATTCTATCAATTGCTCTTCAGGTATCATAAATACCCATTCTGCATCAGTATGCTTATAGAACACTTGATTTAATACATACTCATAAGTATCTTTCTCCGGCTGGTAAGGCAATACCTTTGCCCACATACGCTTCTTCACCTCATCAAAGAAATCAGCATCTTGTAGAATACCAGCATCTGATACCATTCTACTGAAATTTCTATTTGACAACAGCTCTATTAGATAATTCATTAGAGCCACTCTCTCTATATCGTGAGTTTTTAGATAAGCGATAAGAGCATCTATAGATACTCTATTAATTTTTTTATTATTCTTTGGTCTAAAAATATGTACTAATTCAACAATAAAAAGCAAATCCTCTGTAGCATATACCTTCCCGTCAATAACATATTTATTAAACAATTCTTCAACACCATGCGGTGAGCGTAACATATGTCTTAATTTCATTTTTTAAAAAAAATCTACTTTTAAACAGTTAGTAAAATAAAATCTTTTATTTTGGCATAAAATTACATTTTATTCTTAAAACAATGATAGAAATAGAAAGAAAGTTTCTAGTCAACACACTGGAATTCATTGACCAATCTCATAAATCTAATAAAATAACTCAAGGATATCTCAACTCTCATCCTGAACGCACTGTGCGTATTAGATTAAAAGACGAACAAGCTTTTATCACTATTAAAGGTAAAAGTAATGAATCTGGAACATCAAGACTAGAGTGGGAGAAACAAATTGATTACACAGAAGCTAATCAATTAATAAATCTATGCGAAGATTATGTAATCTCTAAAACAAGATACTTAGTTACTTCTGGAGAACACACTTTCGAAGTAGACGTCTTTCATGGAGATAATGAAGGATTAATCCTTGCAGAGATAGAACTAACTTCAGAAGACGAACAATTCAGTAAGCCTAGCTGGTTAGGACAAGAAGTAACAGGAGATTTAAGGTACTATAACTCATACATAGCTAATAATCCTTATAAAAACTGGTAAACTCTATTTGATAACTTTAATATCGACTTGTAGCAGGCCTTCACCTTTGTGGTCTGCTATTTTCATAAAAGCTTTTCTCGAAAGGTCGATTTCACGGCCTTTTGTGAAAGGCCCTCTATCATTTATACGAACTTTTACAGATTTTTTATTTTTTGTGTTCGTAACTTTTACTTTAGTGTTGAATGGCAAAGACTTATGTGCGGCTGTCATCCCCGAATTGTGGAATTTTTCCCCACTTGCTGTACGCTTTCCATTAAACTTTTTGTGGTAATAAGATGCAGTTACATTAGATTTGTAATTGCCTTTTGTAGAATAACTTGTGGATTTGGAAGTAGAACAACTCCCTAAAAATAAGATTAAAAAGCAGAAACTTATATAATATTTAATACTATAACTGTTCTTCATTTTCGCCTACGAATTTTTCGATTTTTACATCTAAAACTCCTCTACCTACATTGTCAGTAAGGTCACTAAAAGCCTTCTTTGACATATCGATATTTCTTCCTTTTACGAATGGTCCACGGTCTGTGATTGTAAGGATAACGAAGCGTTTATTCTTTAAGTTTGTAACCTTTACTTTAGTACCGAAAGGTAGTGTCTTGTGGGCTGCAGTGTACTCTTTGTTATTGAATACTGCACCGCTAGCTGTCTTTCTTCCAGTGAATTTGTCGTGGTAATATGAAGCTTGAGTGTCCTCATCTAATACAATAAAATCTTCTTCTGTATCTGCTGCCATAACGATAGAATCATTGTCCTCCGTTACAGAGTCATTTACTACTTTCGCTAATGCAATTTTCACTTTATTATCTTTTACGATTGTAGTGCTTCCACTAAAACTCGATAAGAATGTAATAAGTAATATTCCGATGATGTATTGATATGCTTTCATGCCACTTTTTAATTTTCCACGAAGTAATATTTGCAAGAAGCATACCAAACGAAAAAAGGACCTTCTTTCGAAGATCCTTTCTCTATATTTTAAATTGCAATTATGCGAATAAACTTGGTAACCACATTTTCCATGGAATTCTTGATAAAATCAAGATAAGACCTAAAGTATAGAAAATAGCGAATTTCTTAAACTTACCTTTGCTGTCTGCAGTTTTCTTGTGTTTAGACCATCCGATAGTGATTAATACAATAGCGATGATGTTAATCAATGGGTGCTCTAAAGCATAAAGTCTCATTGTAGAATCTTTCATTGCTACTCCCATGCTTTGAACCATTGGAGAAACGAAATATAAAATAAGACCTAACAATAACTGGATATGTGTAAAGATTAAACCAAACAATCCTAATTTTCTGTCTTTCTCTGTAAACTCTTTGTTTCCTGACATTCCTGCAAAAGCGTTGATTACCACGATTACTAGGAAGATTAATGCTAAATAAGCTACACCTGAGTGCGCTTGTTTAATAATAGTACTGAATTCCATATTGATGTTATTAGTTTAGAGGCAAATATACTTAAATCTATTGAATGCTAACACCTAGAATGAAGATTTACAATTAATTCACACTCTCCTTAAATCAGCCAAATATTCAACATTTATAAGGCTTTATCGCCTTATATCTTTTAGTCTAATTCTTTGATAAGCTAAATTGTCATAAACTGTATAGTTTTATCTATAAAATAGTAGTAATTTTCTATTCTACTAATTACCAACTCAATGACGACTATTAAGAAGTACATCCCCAGGCAGTCAATCATCACAATAGTCATACTTAACACTGTACTGACTATAGGAATATTGAAGGTATTCTTTCTCGCTCCCTTTATTAGTATTGCTTTGTACTGTCTATATTTCTATAGCTTCAGAAAGAACGAACTATACTATCACCGCAATGAGCAATTGAACCTCGCTCTAATACTAGTATTAACAGCTATAGTATGTTTTATACTATCTACTCTAATCTATAGCATTTTAGTATTATGGACATAACTCATACACTTTCTGTAGACAGCCTAAGCTATACCGTTGCCAATAAGAAGATACTACACGCAGTCTATTTAGCAGCCATAACAGGAGATATACTAATCATTAAAGGAAGAAACGGTACGGGCAAATCTACTCTGATGAAAATCTTATTTGGTATTATAACACCCGATTTTATCTATATAAATATCAATAATAAAGTCATCACTAATAAACGTCACCTAAACAAATACATCAGCTATAAACCACAACTCATCTTTTTCCCCAAGCACTTAAAACTAAAAGATGTAATATCACCTGTAGAAATAGAACAAACCTCTTTTGCTCAAAAAATGAATACCAAGTTAGACCATCTTTCGTCAGGAGAACAACAGTTTATCCAGACGCTATATGTATTAAACCTACCTCAACCTATTTGTTTACTAGATGAGCCTTTTGCAGGAATCTCTCCTCTATTACAGGAGTTTTTAGCTCAAGTAATTAAACAAAAAGCTAAACACAAGATAATCTTACTCACTGACCACAATGCTGATATAGTCAATACTATCGCAACTAAAACTCTGCATTTAGAGAACGGAGTATTAAAGGAGAAATCTTCAAATGAATAATAGTTTTCTACTACACTCTAGACCTTAAGCCATAACCTACACTGCCTAGAGTCATGAGTAGTAATAAGGTGCGTCCTAGCCAGATCTGTGTCTGTTGCCATGTTGATAACTCTAGCGGTACAGCTATGGGAATCTTCGTTTCTATGACTCTCTGTTCTTTAATGAATTTCTCTTTCCATTCTAAAAACATTTGTTGAGCCTCTACCTCACAGTCCACCATTAGTTTATTGTTTACCAACTGTACTTTAGGCGGTTGCAACACCTTGTTTTTACTGCGTTTTATATTTGCGTCTTTTACCACTATCATATTCCCTTGTATTGCTAAGTCCGCGACATACTGACTCTTATCTGCAGGAATGACTAATACAGTATCTCTCTTAATTTCCTCTACTGACTGAGTGACCTGCTCTGTTGTTGTTGTTGGTTGCATGTTTATAGCAGTGCGTCGACTACCACAACTCGTTAATAGTAGAGCAACTACCAACACAAAGAGAAACCTCACATATATATACTCTCTTGTCATAACTTGTTTTGATTATTTATTAAACACTCTTATAAATCCTTTGTTAATCGACTTTATCTTTCTCTTCTTTTCAGCGACAATATAGCCTTCCCTACTAGCCTCATCATTTGTATTTCCTTCTATCGTGGTTATGACATCTCCCTCTACATCTACTATTATCCCAGCATGCCCTAGCCCTTTGCCAAAATCCATAATAAACACATCTCCTTTCTCAGGTTTATCTACCCGTAGTACTTTACTACCATTCCACTGTGCTAATACCCCTCCTGTTTTTTGTAGAGGATTCTGTACTCCATAGTCATTACATACTTCCTGTACACACCAGTATATAAAAGCCATACACCACGCATAGCCCTCACCTAGCCCTACACTGTTTAGATACTTCTTTACACCAGGTCCTCTATTGTTCTTGATAGGCCATTCTTGCACATAAAGTTGGCTTCTAGCCTGTTTTATTAACTGTTCTCTCATTCGCTCTTTCCATTTAACTGTTTATACTTTCTCAATTCGTTAATCAACTCCTTATTTTGTAAAGCAAGTTGCTCCAATCTTTGCTCTAGGTTAATAATTACCTTTTTTGCAGCAGTAAGTTCATCTATCGCTTCACGATGGAGATTAGACGTTTTATACAGCTCGCTAGTAGCCTCTCTAAGTTTATTACCGAGATCATCCACTATATCTCTATAGTATTTTAATGATTTCTCCACATTGTCTAATTCAGACATCTGTACCTCAGCCCTAGTCTTTCGTCTAGCCGCCCACCATGTCGCTAATGATGAAACTAAACCTACTACAGCCACTATTATCGTTTCATTCATTAGCATACTGGTTTGGGTTGTTTATACTTTATACATACTTACACATATTACACCTCTTGTCTCTCACAATAAGACATACTCATCCTATTCCACTCTAATACAGCAGATCTATTAACCGTTAATGATTATTGATTTTATTACTAAGTCAAATGCTTTAGTTCACATTACTTCTTATAAGATATTCATATAAACAAGGCCTTGTTTTATCATACGATATGAATACCACTCTTAATTACACTTACAAAGATTGCCTTTTTTCAATCCTTACTCAACTTTCTGTCAAGTCTCCGAACAACTATGTTCACTTCTTATATTCACTGTTGATAACCTATTCACAACATATCATCTCTATAGTTTATCAACAAAATAAGACACTACAAATCAACATATTGAACACTTATACACATTGTTAATAACAGTTGTTAATAACCTTAATCTACCAGATTCTCTAGCTTAGCTAGCTCTCTATACACAGGTGTATTTAGCACCTCATACAGTGTAGTACGAGATATAGGATATACAGGACAGATATATTTTTTCCATACCACCGTGGTAGGGATATCATCTGTCTTGTATTTATTGTACAAATCCAGAATTAGTTTATATCTCTTTAGCTTATTCACTTGACCACTAGTCTTTTTCTTTGTCATAATCATTTCTTTTACACATTAATCGAAACTTAATTTACATGCACTCTACTACAATACTTTCTTCAGTACAGTAAGTTTCAGCTCTAGATCTTTAGATATCTGATACGCTCTTAACTCCTCCTCACTACCTACACTTAAATGATATCCCCTCTCTTGATTAATACTAATACGCTCACCTGCGGTAAAATATTCAGTCCCTCTCGTTCGATACAGTGCGTGATACAGATATAATTCACGTTCTATACTTTGTTTTCTTTTAAGGTCAGTATAGCAGGCTCTCCTCCTATAAAGATGGTTGATGTACTCAGCATTGCATTCATAATTTTTTGGTTTATATGGTTATTTACTTAAAAAACTACTCAGAATCAAAACATAGTTATTATAAAACCTTAACTAAAGGTACTAACCACAAGGTAAATCTTCTCTTAACAAAAGTACTTTAATGAATTAAAACCTTAGTTTATCCCTTTAAAATTAGCTATCTATGCTTTTTTTGACTAATTTTGCTCTTACTTCGAAACAAACATATAAACAAAGTTTCGATTAAAACTAAAAGAAAACAAAGTTTTTAAAAATATTACTAGAATGGACAGAATACAACGCGTTAATGATGCTATCAAATGGGTCATATTTGAAGGATTAGCAAAGAACCAGACTGACCTAGCACAAAAGCTTGGCTACACGAAGTCTTCTTTCTCTCAGATAGTGAATGGACGTGTAAACATCAGTGACAACTTTATAGAGAATCTTACCAAATTTGCACAGAGTCTAAGTAAACATTGGTTATCAACAGGAGAAGGAAGCATGATATTGACTTCTAACGCTTCTTCTACAATACAAGAATTGACAGGAGATCCAATAGGACAAGAATTATATAATTTTGAAGCAACTAATATTACTAAAGACACAGTACCTGAGATTATGTATAATAATCATGGTAATAAGTTTACCTTTTACCCTGATGGTCGTATCTACATAGAAGTGCTAAAGATACCTTCTTCAGCCCACGCTTCATACATCACTTGTTACCAAGACGATGTACAGCTTATACAGGAGTTTGACACCATACAGTTTAGAGTAGATAAATTCGGATTGGGACATTATAAGGCCTTTGATGTAGTAGGAGACTCTATGAATGGTGGTAATATAGAAGATACACCAGATGGTGCAGAAGTATTAGGACGTGAAGTAGGCCGTCACTTATGGGAAGGTGGATTTAGAAATACTACTTACGGATTTATCATCATTACTAAAGATGCTACCTTCTTAAAAGATATTACTAACTACGATGAACAGAATGGCCTTATTACACTAAGCAGTCGTAATAAGATATACGAACCTTTTGATTACCCTATAAACAACGTTTATCAGATATTCCACGTTATCAAACGTATATTCTAAAATAAAAAGCCCAATCTGTTTAATTCAGATTGGGCTTTTCTTATACTAGATATAACTCAATTTATTTACACTGAGCATCATAGTTGTCAATTAATTTCTTTAGACCTTCGATAGTGAACAAATCTATTCCATCAAAGCTTATTGTCTCACAACTCAAGTACTCTTTAATAGCAGTTACTAACTTATCCTGATCGCTTCTAGTCGCAGCAAAGCCATTTTGAGCATCCTTAAGTTTTATAGCATATAATCGTTCTGTAGGACTATAATAAAGTCCTAGTTTATTACTTCCATAAATATGTTTAAAGAATGTAGACCCACTACTTAACTTATTTAAAAAACCTATAGTCTTATTCGCTATATCATAACTAAACCCTTCGTATCTCTCTACTTTTCCATCTTTAGCTAAAGTTACTTCAAAACTTACTTTATCACTAGCTTTATAACTAGTAGACTTAATCTTTCCTTTCTCATTAGCAGCATAGACATACACTTTATTTCCATAACTAGACACATCTGCCACATTAGTCCAACCAGCAGTAGCGTCATCAGCTTTATCTGCATTATCAAAAGCTATAGAGATTTCTCCTTCTACTTTAGTTCCGTTTGCATCTATTAAGAATCCTTTTTCTCTACGGATATTAGCATCATTCTCTTTAGCTATACGTTTTTGCTCTGCTAACTTTTCAATTATTTCTGCCATTACTTTATCATCTATTGATTCAAAGTCTATTCCATTAGCATACATAATTGCTAATAATTCCATCGCATGAGAAGGGCCAGGTATATCTTTAGGTCGAGGCGTTACTACAAAACGCTGATTGTCATACGTAAATAAAGTATAGCCAGGAGTAGAAGCTTTATATAAATCCCCCATAGAGAAATTCTCTTTGTAATTAGTCCAGTAACCTATAGGTTGTTTTGTCTTTTTACTAAAGAACGCATAGATACTTTGATCTTTACTTACCTTGATAACTACATTTCCTATTTCTTTTTTATCGCTATAGATTTTGTTATCAAGACCTATACTTACCTTTTTCTCCTTAGCGATTGCCATACCTTTTTCTATCACTGCATTTACAGAATCATTGATAGCTTTTACATTGACCATAACATCTTTCTTAGGCTCTGCCATTAAAGCATCTAATACCTCATAGTCAATTCCTTTGTCATTCATTAGCTTGTACTGTCCCTTAGTAATTATCGCAAAAAAGACCGTCTCATTACCAATCGCAAAAGACAAGCTTTCATAAGGTATATTATTACTCTTACCATTGCGCATATCTGTCACGTTTATCACGTGAAACACCTTACCAATTCGAGTATACTCTCTAATCTCTTCTAATTTAAAAATATCTTCTCCTTTAGGATTCTTATATACATAAGTCTGGCTATCTAGCTTCTGTATACTCGCAAGAGGATCTGTAGTTTTATCTACATATACTACACTTTTTTTGATCACTAATTTCTGTGCCATAGAGACTCCCATAATACCAAGAGTTGCACACATAACAAGTAAAAATCTTTTCATAACTTTTTTATTAATATTAATACATCAAAATTAACAAAAATTACCATAACTAATTATTTTATAAGTAAATACAAAAAAAAAGCAACCTCATCTCTGAGATTGCTTTCTTACTAACTTATTATGTTTATTCAATTATTGTTTCGTCTTAATCAGGATTACACCATTCACCCCTTTATCTCCATATTTATCTGCAGCAGCGCTTCCTTTTAGCACTTCCATTGTCACAACATTAGCAGCATCTAAAGTTTTAAGATCATCATTACTTTTCTCTACATTGTTGATAAACACCAAGCCTTTAAAGCTATCACTCTTAACACTAGTCAGACTAGCAGAAACTTTCTCTTTATATCTCTTAGTAATTTCCTCTACCCTAGCAGCTTTCTCATAATCTTCATCGGTTTTTAATGTATATTCTAAAACTGTTTTATTACCTGTATAACCAAGTTCTTTATTTGCAGCCTCTCTACTATACACTCTTACTGACTTCATCTTTCTATAAAAGCTTTCTAATTCACTTTCTGCTACTTGTTTACCATCAACATAGTAAACGAATTTATCACTAATACTTCTTTCTCTTATATCTTTCTCTATTTCAGCTTTTCTTCCTTCTGCACTAGCTCTTCTCTTTTCTGCTTCTGTACGTTTGTTCTCTATTTCAGCTTTTCTTCTTTCTACATTAGCACTTCTCTTATCTATCTCAGCACGTTGTTTCTCTTGTTTAGCTAAAATCACTTGACGTTCAGCGTCACTTCGTTCACGCAATGCTAGACGCAACTTAGCTTGTGCCTCTTCTTTCTCTTTTAATTTTCTCATTAAATCTTTCTCAGCATCCGCACTAGATTTAGAAGAAGTACCTTCCACTACCCTAGTTCCATCTTTATCTACTACTGCTACACTAAAAGACGTTTTTGCATTTCCTCCATAATTAACAGCATTATCCATAAAGCTTCCCTTACCAGTCCACTCTGTCTCTGGTCTAAGTTTTAATTCTACAGCTCCGTCTTTACCGATGTTTCCGTAGCGTGCAGTTGCAGTCTTTGCATCTAATATGTCCACATTAGCTATACTAGACACTGGATTACCTAATGCTACATACTCACTATAAGTATATACCTGTCCATTTACAACATAAGGTATATCTTTAGCTATTTTATTAGCTTCTTTACTAATTGCCTTAGCCTCTTTTCCTATCTTTTTAGCTTCTGCACCTACACTCTTAGCTTCTTCACCGATATTCTTAGCCTCTCTACCTACATTTACTGCTTCTACTCCTAGAGCTTCAGCTTCTTTTCCTAAGCGTTCTACTTCTTCACTAAGTCTTCTAGCCTCCTCGCTTATCTTACTAATATCCTCTGGAGTAGTGTTATCTTGACTAGTTACTTTACTTTTATCTTTACCAGATACTTCTATATACTGAGCCTTAACTTCTGTCTGAAACAAGAAGAAAAAACCTCCTAACACAGGTGTTAGCAATAAATACTTTAAACGTTTCATATTAGTTGATTTTGGGTTGTTAAGCATAATTATTCTCTTCTTCAGATCAGATGTCCCGAATGTGTTCACGATAGGTACACAGTCTAGCTTATTTGTCTCATATAAGACTAAAGCTCTCTGATAAGTATAGGTATCCGCATGACGAGTAATCTCCTCATCTACGATATACTCAAGGTTAAGGTTAATCTCTCGCTGTAAAAAGTAAAGTGCAGGATTAAACCAAAACAGATGTTTTAGTGCCTCTATTATGATTAGATCAATACTATGCCTCTGCTGTACATGTACCTGCTCATGGGCTAATACTACATCTACCTGATCCATAGTCTCATAATCTTTAGGTAGTACTACCCAGTTCATAAACGAATAAGCATCACTAGACTGCTCATCTATACGCAAGCTATCATTCACCTGACTAACAGGTAAATTATGGATATGACGTACGAGTTTTATCACTTTATATCCTAGCCACAATATACTCATCGCTGTCAGACTGATATATAAATAACTAAGTGAAGTAATAAGATTCTCTGCTGTCCAGATACTCTCCTCGACAGCTATACTTTCTAAACTTGTATCATCTAGTAGATAAGCATATGCCATAGTATCTAAAGGCTCTACTTCTACCTGTACTATAGAAGTATAAGTGATTAAAGGCAGTAGCAAACTCAATGCTATCCCTCCTAAGAAGTAAATACGATTAGCGTGTACAAATGTCTCTTTCTGCAAGAACAACTTGTAGAATAGATATAGGACTAACAGTAGTCCGTTCGTCTTTAATATATAAATAAGAATGGGTGTCATAAATCAGTTGATTGGTTGGTTGATAATCAAACTATTTTTTATTCTTCTCTATAATCTCCATTAGTTCATCCAGCTCTGTCTTAGATAATTTCTTATCCTTCACGAAGAAACTCACTAGATTACTAAACGAATTATCAAAGTATTTCTCCATCGTCTCTTCCATAAACATCTTTCTGTAATCCTCTTTTTTTACTAATGGATAATACTGGTGTGACTTACCATAAGCCTTATAAGATACCACTCCCTTCTCTTCTAAGATACGCACAAGCGTAGATAGTGTATTATAGTGAGGTTTAGGCTCAGGCATATGTTCCAAAATATCATTGACAAATCCCTTTTCGAGTTTCCAAAGGATACACATGATTTCTTCTTCTTTGTTTGTTAGCTTTTCCATAATTGTAATTTGATACAACAAACATATAACTATTTTTTTAGTTTTCAAACTAAAGTTTTAGTTACAATAAAATAAAAGTATAATAATCAAATGCATACACGACATAAAGCCACTGTTTATAAGGAAAAAATATTTTGAAAAACATTAGATGTTATCTCGGATTTAAGGTTATTATGTATGATATACCTAAAATCATCTCTATAGCATATATTTCTATTTCATCTAATAGTTATAAGGGTTTTCGTTGGAGTGAGTCCATAGTAAGTCCATGATGAGTCCATAGTGACTCCATTATTTTACAATGTTTTAATGGAGTCACTATACACACATTATTCATTCATCATATTATCACCCGCATCGATCTCCTAATAAATACAAAAGATACTAGAATCAAAAAAGCCTTACACAACGGTGAATGTGTAAGGCTTAGAAACATAGTCATAACTAATTATGCTACTATTAATGATTAATACAAAAAGCAAGAAGTACGTATGTTCTACATTTTAGTACGGGAAAACTAACTTCTTATAAAAACTCGGTTAGATGTAGGACAACTACTCGTATTATGTATCATTACTAGTCGGTTTGATTGCTTTTAATAGTTGGTACATATCATTTGGTTTGACATAAGCGAAGTGTCTATAGAGTACTTCTAAATTTTCGTTTAAGAATATCATAGCTGGATAAGCATTAGACTGGGCTAATTCTTTGGCTAACTCATGTTGCTTAGCATTAATCCCAAGTTTCTTTAGCGAATACTCTTTTCCTCTATAAGTGATGGTCTCATCTCGCTCTGCATTAAATGATATGTAATAAAAATCGTTATTCAGTTTGTGCACCACTTGCTGATCTTTTAGCGTCTTTCGCTCCATCAGTGAACAATAGCTACACCAATCTGTATGTAAGAATATCACTACAGGTTTAGGCTTACTAGCCACTGCTGACTCAAGCTCAGAGAACTTAATTTCTTTGGGCTGAGCAATAGCACCCAACCCAAAGAAATAACTCAACATGAAAAATAACAAACTTCTACTCATTTACCCACTAACTAATTAAAAGATATTATATCTAACTCCTAAGAAACCTCTTATTCCTTGTAACGGAGTATAACTGTAATCATTTGGTTCGAAGATTACATCATTTCTACCTGGAGGTGGAGCTACGCCATTACCTGGTTCTCCGAATGGATCCCACCATCTCGCGATAGTGTCTTCCTTAGGTAGTGTATTAAATAGGTTCTTTACCCCTCCATACACTTGAAATCCATTGTTGAATTTCTTCGTTACTTGGATATTAGCCAATACTGTCCATGGCGAATACTCTGGTCTGTAGTCATTCTCCACTCTCGGTAAGCGCATTGGGCCTTTCCAGTCTGAAGTCAAGTCTGCTGTAAATCCACTACCGAAATTATAACTGGCAATAAAGTTACCTGACCATTTAGGAGAGTGATAGATTTGCTCACGTGCTCCATCTTCTTTTCTATATACATCCATATATGTAGCTCCTGCCATCAACTTTAATGGAAAATCAAAAGTCACATCTACATTAAGTGATACCCCCTTAGATATAGCATGTCCATCTAGGTTAGCATAGATAATCTTAGTCTGATCCGTATCTGTATCTGCGTCTATCTTATTCGTAAAATAGGTGTAGAACCCGTTGATATCAAAATTAAATACTCCGAAGTTAGAAGGTACTTTTAACGTATAGTTCAGATTGGCGTTATACGACTTCTCTGGATCTAATTGTTCTGCGAAAACTACCTCTCTTGCCCCTGTCAGCGCTCTGTGATCTTCTGTGAATACGTTCACTACGCGGAATCCTGTACCAAAGCTCGCTCTCAATGCTTGATTTTTAGTAGGAGTAAACTTATACCCTAATCGAGGCGAGTGTATCGCTTTATGCTTCTGATCGTAGTCAAAGCGGTATCCTAATAATAACTTGTTGCGGTCATTTAACTTCCACTCATCTTGAATAAAGATACCAGGTATTGGAGTCTCTTGAGGTTGGTTTTTCACTAATCCATTCTCGTCATAGATACCAGTAGCACGAGTATTGTCATCATAATAAGTATATTTAAATGACGCTCCTAATAGTAAGCTATGATTACCTAAACTCTTATCCCAATATGCCTGAGCGAATGCTACTTGTTGTTTAGCGTCGTATGACTCTGGTCCATACATAGAGTTTTGCTTGTGATAGATATAAGAGAACTGTGTATAGATATTCTCAGTAGTTGGCAATTGGTACATACCTATAGCCTCAAACCTGTTAGTGAATATACTCTCTGCATATACATCTTCTCCTCCACGGTGTTGCTTGCGTTTCCAGTTAGTCTCACCACCCCATCTATCCTCGTATACATAACGCAAAGCTAGGCTAGCTACTTTATCATCTTTACGCTTTAGAGAGAACTTATTGAATAGAGATACTCTATCCTGCTGTGTCACATCTGTAAAGCCATCGCCATTCTTATCTTTCTTTTCTCCAAACTTAAAGTAGTTTCCTCCGAAAAGTCCTTTCACTTTACTTCCTAATTTATAGCTCGCTCCTAAATCTATATTATTTTCTAACCAAGTCGTAGTAAACGCATCTACGCTCAACTTCGCAGCGTGCTCAGGGTCTTTAGTGATTACGTTGATAATACCACCCATCGCTTCTGTACCGTATAGTGAAGACGCTGGCCCCTTAACTACTTCTACTCTCTCTATCATATTAGTCGGAATACCAAATAATCCGTACACTGTTGACAAAGAAGATACGATAGGCATACCGTCGATTAAGATCATAGTATAAGGTCCTTCCATCCCATTAATATGGATATCTCCAGTGTTACACACATTACAATTAAGCTGAGGTTGTACCCCATTAATCATCTGTACTGCGTCAAATAGACTGGCTGTAGGATTCTTTTCAAAAAAAGCTGGAGTATAAATCTCAACAGGTACTACAGCTTCTGACTTTAATACAGGCTTTAATGTTCCTGATATTACAATCTCGTCTAAGTTAGAATTCTCTTTTATATCGAAGTTTACTACTACCTCTTGGCCTTCTTTTACAGTTACTTTTTTGCTTTGAGGTTCAAAACCTACGAAATCAGCTTTGACTGTATAACTTCCTTCTTTAAGACCTTCTATTAAATATTCTCCATTTTCATCTGTTGTAGTTCCGATAGTAGTTTTCTCTATCACAACAGTTGCATAGGATAATATATCCCCTTTTGAGCTTACCTTTCCTTTTATCTTCTGAGCGTACACTCCTCCGACAAAAACAAGGCTACACAAAAAACTAATTACAATACGCATAAATATATTTTTACCTTAATACTTACTTAAAATTTAGGCAAAGCTAAAAATTAATTTGTAATTAAAAAAATAGTAACTTTGTATTTAAACAAAAAAACATTCCATGCTTACCTATTCAGAAGAGAATTATTTAAAAACAATATTCCACTTGTCACTAGGACAGTCTCAAGGTATATCGACTAATGCCATAGCTGCTAAAATCGAAACTAAGGCTTCGTCGGTGACTGATATGATAAAGAAGCTAAATGACAAAGAATTAATAACATACCAAAAATATCAGGGAGTTACTCTTACTCCAAAAGGAGTAATGGCTGCTAAGATGATCGTGCGTAAACACCGTCTATGGGAAGTATTCTTAGTAGAAAAACTTGGTTTTAATTGGGATGAGGTTCACGATGTAGCTGAAGAATTAGAGCATATCAAATCTGAGAAATTAATTAATAAATTAGATTCTTTTTTAGGTTTCCCGACAGAAGATCCTCATGGTGACCCGATACCTAACGCTAAAGGAGAAATAAAACAGATAGATAAAAAGCTCTTGTCAGAAATAGAGCCTAATAAAGAAGTAGTCTGTGTAGGAGTGAAAGATTCTTCTACAGAATTCTTACAATACTTAGATAAACAAAAAATATCTCTAGGGTCTAAACTAGAAATAATAGAAATAGAACCTTTTGACCAATCATATGTGATCAAAGTGGATAA
The DNA here is from genome assembly GCF_900109075.1 of Myroides marinus. Classification (GTDB taxonomy): domain Bacteria; phylum Bacteroidota; class Bacteroidia; order Flavobacteriales; family Flavobacteriaceae; genus Flavobacterium; species Flavobacterium marinum_A. Next base: position 496,093 of record NZ_FNYS01000001.1, read on the forward strand.
TCACAATATCACGATTACAAAGAAGATAGCAAGTAATCTATTCGTGAAAAAACAATAAAAACAAAAAAGCTTCTCGAGTGAGAAGCTTTTTTAGTTTGTTATTTATATGCTTTTGCTATTTCGTCTAGCATTATATTAAGTGAGATATATCCTCCACCTGCTAAATACCATGCGTTAGGATCTAGATACACTATCTTTCCATTCTTATATGCATTAGTCTTCTGAATTAAAGGATTCTCTACTTCAGACTTCTCAGCTATAGTATTGTCCATCACTGCTCCTCTATCGATGATGAAGATAATATCAGGATTGTGCTCCATAATAAATTCACTAGAGATAATATTACCGTGGTCACTAGCTCCTTCTAATTCTGGTGCAGCTGGCTTAACTCCTAAATCTTTAAACATAAATCCATAACGAGACTCCACTCCGAATGCGCTATAACTTTTATTATTATACAAGATTAATAATGCCTTAGCATCACTTTTACCAATGACTTCTTTCATGTCTGCTACTTTAGCATCTATCTTATCCACTAGTGCATTAGCCTTGTCTTCTACCTGAAATACTTGTCCTATAGTCTTCAGATTATCTTTAGTACTCGCTAAATAGTTACTCCCTGAAATTCCTAAAGATAACGTAGGTGCTATCTTAGCAAACTCTGGATAATCCTTATCAAACCAGTTACTCATAATGATTAAATCAGGATTGACCTTAGCTACTTCTTCATAATTCGGTTGCATAAAAGATCCTACATTAACGATATTCGTATCATCAGCATATTTAGATAGATAGTTAGGACTGTATACCTTAGCCATTCCCTTAAAAGGTATGCCTAATTCTGCCATATTATCCATAGCTCCCACATCAAAAACCACAACATTGTCTAACTTTTTATTAAAGCTGATCGTTCTGCCCATATTCTCTATCGAAATAGTCTCATCAGAAGATACTTTAGTATTCTCTTGTTTACATCCTACGAATAGCATCGCTGCTAGTACTGTACTAGTGATAACCTTAGAAGTCATTCTCATTTTGTATTTATTTAAATTAAATATAAATAACAAATATAGGGTTCATAATCGAGGAACTAAAAGAATAGTTGTAATTTTTATACCTTAAAAAGTGCATTTAGGACAAAAGACCTTCTATTCTATTTTGGATTTAATACTTTTGCATCACCAAACAACACACAACTTATGAAAACTCTATTCTCTCCTTTAAAACTAAGGGACAACACGTTACACAATAAAATCATTGTATCACCAATGTGCCAATACTCTGCTGAAGAGGGTTTGGCTACAGATTGGCATCTCGTACATTATGGACAGTTTGCGATAGGTAAAGTTGGCGCAATTATACAAGAAGCTACTGCTGTAAGTCCTGAAGGTAGGATAACTTATGCAGACCTTGGAATATGGTCTGACGAGCATATAACAAAACTAAAACAGATTACAGCATTTATAAAGAGTCAAGGTTCTGTACCAGGAATCCAATTAGCACACGCTGGTAGAAAGGCCAGTTGTGATAAACCATGGATAAGTAGAGCTCAGATAGCTCCTGATACTAAGAATGGTTGGCAAACTATAGCTCCTTCTGCTATTGCATTTAACGAAGGTGAGAACTTGCCTATAGCAATGGATAAAGCAGAAATTAATAGAATAATAGATGCTTTTAAATCAAGTGCTGTACGTGCTATAGAGGCTGGATATGAGATTATAGAGCTTCATGGTGCACATGGGTATCTAATACACCAGTTCTTCTCTCCTCTGACTAATCAGCGTACGGATGAGTATGGCGGTTCTTTTGAGAACAGGATTAGATTCTTAATAGAGGTCATAGAGGCTGTCAAGTCAGTATTGACTACGCAGAGTCTTTGGTTGAGAATATCAGCTACAGATTGGGCAGAAGGCGGATGGTCTTTAGAGGATAGTATCAGACTTGCTAAAATAGTACATGATAAAGGAGTAGAACTGATAGATGTGAGCACAGGCGGATTAGTTAGACACCAACAGATAAAAGTAGAGAAGAACTATCAAGTGCCTTACGCTCAAGCAATAAAACAACAAACAAATATATTAGTAGGAACAGTAGGTCTAATCAAAACTGGACAACAGGCTGAAGAGATATTAGAAGCGGGACAAGCGGACTGTATCCTACTTGGTAGAGAATTATTAAGAGATCCTCACTTCGCTATGAGAGCGGCTCACGAACTGGGTGTAAACATCGACTGGGCTAATCAATACGAAAGAGGAAAAGAAACAATATAATATTTAATACAATTAAAACTCAGTAAAACAACAATGAACAAAAGTTTAATAGCATTAGCAGTAGGTGGATTAGCCATCGGTATGACAGAATTCTCAATGATGGGACTACTACCTAATATCGCTAATGACTTACAAATAAGTATTCCGAAAGCGGGGAACTTTATCTCTACTTATGCCTTAGGTGTGGTAGTAGGTGCTCCACTATTAGTAATGTCGTCTAATAAGTACGCACCCCACAAGGTACTTATGGCTCTAATGGTGATGTTCTCTTTCTTTCACTTACTTTTTGTCTTATCACCAAGCTACTCAACACTTATTATCTCAAGATTTATGTCTGGTCTTCCTCACGGAGCATTCTTTGGGGTAGGATCTGTAGTAGCTACTCGATTAGCACAAAAGGGTAAAGAGGCTCAGGCTGTAGCTATAATGTTCGCAGGGCTTACTACAGCTAACTTAGTAGGTGTACCACTTAGTACGTATATCGGACAAGAGTACTCATGGCGTACTGCGTACATGTTAATCGCTTCGTTAGGTATTATCTCAGCATTGACAATCTTGTTATGGGTTCCTAAGTTGGAGGCAGATAAAGATACTAACTTAAAGAAGCAAACTGCTTTCTTTAAAACACCTATCGCATGGGTATTAGTAGCATTAATATCTATTGGTACAGGAGGTTTATTTGCATGGATTAGTTACATCGCTCCGATGATGACGAATATCGCTAATATAGCGGAGGCTAACATTCCTATTGTTATGACTTTGGTTGGTTTAGGAATGTTCTTAGGTAACTTCGTTGGAGGTAAATTAGCAGATACTTTCCCTCCAGCTAAGGCTGTTATCTTTTCATTCTGTGCGATGGCTACTTGTTTGATTATCGTGTATTATACGGTACATATTCAATGGATGGCTTATGCCATGTCTTTAGTTACGGGATTAATTGCATTCACTATTGGTTCGCCTTTGCAAATGTTGTTAATCAATAACGCTAAAGGGTCTGAGATGTTAGCTGCTTCTGCTGGACAGGCATCATTTAATATCGGTAATGCATTAGGTGCTTCTTTAGGAGGTATTCCTATCACAATGGGATTAGGCTATAACTCTCCAGAATGGGTAGGTGCTGGTCTAGCACTGTGTGGAGCATTATTGGCTTACGTTTTTATTCAAATGAAAAAGAAAGCTACTGCTTAAAAAAGAGTTGATTAATAAAAAACTATACGACATTGTACGTGCTTTTTAGTCAATCATTCACAATAAGTTTATAAATTTGTAGGAAATAATTTTTAGCAATGTACAGAACGCATAATTGTGGAGCTTTAAGAGCTTCGGATATAAATACAGAAGTTACCCTATCAGGATGGGTAAGCAAGCATCGCGATAAAGGTTTTATGATTTGGGTTGATTTACGTGACCGTTACGGTATCACGCAGTTAATCTTTGATGCAGAGAGAACTGATAAAGCAGTATTCGAAGCAGCTAAAAACCTTGGAAGAGAGTTTGTTATTCAAGTAAAAGGACAAGTAATAGAGCGCGCGTCTAAAAACCCTAATATCCCTACTGGTGATATCGAGATTTTAGTACACACTCTTACAGTATTAAACGAGTCTGCTGTACCTCCATTCACTATCGAAGATGATACTGATGGTGGTGAAGATATACGTATGAAATACCGTTACTTAGATATCCGTAGAAACCCAGTTAAAAACAATTTATTGTTTAGACACAAGGTTGCTCAAGAAGTGAGAAATTATCTTTCTGCTCAAGATTTCTGTGAGGTAGAAACACCTTACTTAATCAGTTCTACTCCTGAAGGAGCTCGTGACTTCGTAGTGCCTTCTCGTATGAACGCTGGTCAATTCTACGCATTGCCACAATCTCCTCAAACATTCAAACAATTGTTGATGGTAGGTGGTATGGATAGATACTTCCAGATAGTTAAATGTTTCCGTGATGAGGATTTACGTGCTGATAGACAGCCTGAATTTACTCAGATAGACTGTGAGATGACTTTCGTAGATCAAGAGGATATCATGGATACGTTCGAAGGAATGACTAGACACCTACTAAAATCTATTCATGGTATAGAAGTGGAAAAATTCCCTCGTATGACTTTCGAAGAAGCGATGCGCAAATATGGGAATGACAAACCAGATATCCGTTTTGGTATGGAGTTCGGTGAATTAAATGCTGTTGCTCAACATAAAGATTTCGGTGTATTTAACAGTGCAGAATTAGTAGTAGGTATTGCTGTACCTGGTGCTGCTTCGTACACTCGTAAAGAGATAGATGCTCTTATCGACTGGGTAAAACGCCCACAAGTAGGTGCTTCTGGTATGGTGTACTGTAAATGCGAAGCTGATGGTACATTCAAATCTTCTGTAGACAAGTTCTACGACCAAGAAGATCTTAAAAAATGGGCTGAGGTAACTGGTGCTAATGCTGGTGACTTAATCTTAGTTCTATCTGGTCCTGCTAACAAAACAAGAGCGCAATTAAGTGCTCTACGTATGGAGTTAGGTAACCGTATGGGATTGAGAAAGTCTGATGAGTTCGCTCCTCTATGGGTAATTGACTTCCCATTATTCGAGTATGACGAAGAAGCTGGACGCTACTTCGCTATGCACCACCCATTCACTTCGCCTAAAGTAGAAGATATTCCATTATTAGACACTGATCCAGGTAAAGTACGTGCTAATGCTTATGATATGGTATTAAACGGTAACGAAATTGGAGGAGGTTCTATTCGTATACACGATAAAGCTACTCAAGAGTTGATGTTTAAACACCTTGGATTTAGCAAAGAAGAAGCTGAAAAACAATTCGGTTTCTTAATGAATGCATTCCAATATGGAGCACCACCTCACGGAGGATTAGCTTTTGGTCTTGATAGATTAGTAGCTATATTAGGAGGACAAGAAACAATTAGAGATTTCATTGCGTTCCCTAAAAACAACTCTGGTAGAGACGTTATGATTGACGCTCCTGCGACAATTACTCCAGAACAATTAGAAGAATTACACATTACTGTAGTACAACCACAGTAATCACAATAAAAAAGGGAGTTACTCATTGAGTAACTCCCTTTTTGCTTTTATATACTTTGCTTATTTTCCGTTATAAGTATTCATAGCATTATTTAATCCTCCTAAAGCGAACTCTTGTACTGCCTTAGAAGCCATTTTAAGACGTTCTGGCATAAGTTCTTTCTCTTTATCATCCCATACCCCTAAAACATAATCAACTTGCTGTCCTTTCTTAAATTCATCACTTATCCCAAATCTAAAGCGAGGATATGCTGCAGAGTTTAATGTAGCTTGTATACTCTTAAGGCCATTATGTCCTCCATCAGATCCTTTTGGTTTAATTCTAATCGTTCCAAAAGCAAGGTTTAGATCATCTGTAATAACTAAGATATTCTCTACAGGTATCTTCTCCTTCTCCATCCAATACTGTACTGCTTTACCACTAAGGTTCATATAAGTATTAGGCTTAAGAAGTAATAACGTTCTTCCCTTTACTTTTACTTCTGCAAGGCTTCCTAACTTAACAGTCTGCCAATCTCCTCCAAGTTCATTAGCTATTTCGTCTACAACTTTAAAACCAATGTTGTGACGTGTATTTATATATTCAGCTCCTATATTTCCTAATCCGATAATTAAAAACTTCTTCATCTCTCTATTAATGACATAATTAATTGCTGTACAAAAGTACATTAAAGCTAACAAGTAACCTTATTTTAAGACACAAAAAAAAGCACCTGTGTAAACACAGATGCTTTTGAAAATATCTTCTCGAAAGAATTATTTTTTCTTTGTAGCTGTTTTTGCTGCTTTCGCTGCTTCTTGAGCTGCTTTCATAGCTGCACGAGAAATTCTTACTTGACAGATTACAGTGTTGTCAGCATGTAACAATTTGTAATTGTTAACAGTAACATCAGTAACGTATAATTTGTTACCCATCTCTAAGTCAGAAATGTTAATTTCTACGAAGTCAGGTAAGTTTGCTGGTAAAGCTTTAACTTTCAATTTACGTAAGTTTAAGTTTAATACCCCTCCAGCCATTACACCTTTAGAGTTTCCAGTAATTTTAACTGGTACGTCTAATGTAATTTCTTTGTCGTCATGTAACTGATAGAAATCGATGTGTAAGATTTTATCAGATACTGGATGGAATTGGATATCTTGCAATACTGCATTGTAAGTTTTTCCACCTTCCAATTCAATTACCACTGTGTGTACGTTTGGAGTGTAAACTAAGTTTTTGAATGCTTTCTCTTCTGCTGAAAAGTGCACAGCTGCTTCAGTTCCTCCGTATAACACGCAAGGTACCATTCCAGCATTACGTAAGGCTTTAGTTGATACTTTACCTACGCTTTCTCTTTCTGATCCTTTAATCGTAATTGATTTCATTTAAATATATTTAAAAAATTAATAAATTCTACACTACAAAAGTCTTACTAATAGACTCGTTAGCATGTACATTGTGCATTACTTCTGCAAATAATGGAGCACAACTTAGTACTCTAATTTTATCACATGGTTTCTTCAATGGAATTGAATCTGTAACAATTAATTCCTCAATAGCCGACTGCTCTATTTTCTCATATGCACTTCCTGATAAGATAGCGTGAGTACATATAGCTCTTACGCTTAACGCACCTCTTTCCATCATCATATCAGCAGCTTTAGCAAGTGTACCTCCTGTGTCAATCATGTCGTCAACTAAGATTACATTACGACCAGTAACATCTCCGATTAATTCCATCTTGTCGATGATATTAGCTTGTTTACGTTGTTTGTAACAAATTACTACATCAGACTCTAAGAATTTAGAGTAAGCATATGCTCTTTTAGATCCTCCCATATCAGGAGAAGCAATAGTCAAGTTATCTAAACCTAAGCTTTTTACATATGGTAAAAAGATAGTAGAAGCATATAAATGATCTACTGGTTTTTCAAAGAACCCTTGAATCTGATCAGCATGTAAATCCATCGTCATAATACGTGTTGCTCCAGCTGATTCAAGCAATTTAGCAACTAACTTAGCTCCAATTGGAACCCTTGGTTTGTCCTTTCTATCCTGTCTTGCCCATCCAAAATATGGAATTACAGCAGTAATATGTCTTGCTGATGCACGTTTAGCTGCATCACACATTAATAACAATTCCATCAGATTATCTGCTGATGGGAATGTAGAACACACTAAGAAAACTCTTCTTCCTCTAATTGACTCTTCAAATGAAGGTTGAAACTCTCCATCACTGTAGTGTGATAAAGTTACTTTTCCTAGTTCTACTCCGTATGCTTTTGCAATTTTCTCAGCAAGCTCTGTGCTTTGAGCGCATGCAAAAATCTTTGCGTCTGGTTCGAAATATGACATTGTATAATTAGTTGTTATGTTGTGAGTTAGAACTTAACCATGATTGTTAAGCGCTGCAAATTTATAAAATATAAATTGACTAAACGATTTTTTTTAAGCATTTTTCTTTGTAACTAATTTTTTTTATCTACATTTGCACTCACAAACAATAAGTCATCGCCCGGATGGCGGAATTGGTAGACGCGCACGACTCAAACTCGTGTTCTTCGGAGTGTGGGTTCGATTCCCACTCCGGGCACTAAAAAAGCCTAACTCAATGAGTTAGGCTTTTTTTATTTAAGATCTTAATAGAAACTTCTAGCGCGCATCATCCGCTGATGGTCCATACATGCCTGGTATAGCAACATCCAATAAACGTAAGTATACTGATAATTGTCCTCTATGATGATAAATGTGGTTATTCACAATAAATCTATTTGCTGCTACTTTTGGCATTTCAACTATCACATGCTCTCCTGATTTCAGTTTCCAATCATTCATCCACTTCCCTTCATCAAACATATTTAAAGATGATATAACAGCTTTTTCATACCTATCTAGTAATGTTAATAGCTCCTCTTTAGTAGATGCTTCTAATGCTTTATAATCTGTTTGAAAATCCAAATGATCTTTAGTCAAAATATTCTCTGTCCAAATTGTAAGTTCTACAATATGTTTAGATAAATCACCAAGACTCATAGATTTTGCATGAGGTTTCCAGCCCCACTGATCATTTGGCACACAAGCTATAATCTTCTTTGTACTATTAACTTCATGCCCTAATTCTAATAAAAAGCTCTTTGATATTCCCATGTTTTTTGTTTTAAATATACACATAAAAAATCCAATCATACATATACAATCTACTAAAATCCCTTATTATTCCTCAGCTTATAACTACAAACAATCGCTAAAGAATATTTAAAATTAGTTAAATACAATAATATCAAAGTAATATTAAGATAATGATTTAGTAAATTTGACTTTACACAAAACTAAATATACATATTCGATTGTGGCATTAATGAAAATGTTATGGGAAAATTAAAACTTCAGGAGATAGAAAGGGTGAAATCTATTTCAGAAAAAGATTTCATTGAAAATTACTTCAAGAAACAAAAACCAGTCGTAATTGAGAATCTAACAAAAGACTGGCCTGCTTATACTAAATGGCATTTAAACTATATAAAAGAAATTGCTGGAGATAAAATCGTTCCCCTATATGATGATAGACCTGTATCTCATAAAGATGGTTTCAATGAAGCTCATGCTACAATGAAAATGTCTGATTATATTGACTTACTACAAAGTACACCTACAAACTATAGAATATTTCTTTACAATATCATGAAAGAAGTTCCTAGTCTAAAAGAGGACTTCAAATGGCCTAAACTTGGATTAAGGTTAGTAAAACAACTTCCAATGTTATTCTTTGGAGGCACAAATTCAAAAGTTTTTATGCACTTTGATATCGACTACTCAAACATCCTTCATTTTAACTTTAATGGTGAGAAACAATGTATGTTATTTGCACCTGACCAATCTAAATACATGTACAAAATTCCACATGCCTTAATCTCCAGAGAAGATATAGATTTTGACAATCCCGATTTTGACAAATGGCCTGCCTTACAATATGCTCAAGGTTTCGTATGCAATCTAAAACATGGGGAAATGCTGTATATGCCTGAAGGTTATTGGCATTATATGAAATATTTGACACCAAGTATTTCAATGAGTTTAAGAGCTTTTCCTAGTAAGTTTACTAACTTAACAAATGCATTTTACAATGTTACAATAATGAGATTTTTTGATAATTTTATGCGTCGCATCCAAGGACAAACCTGGATAGATAAAAAAAATGAAAGAGCAATTACTGAAACTCACAAAAAACTAGGCATTAAATAAATTGGAAGAAAACAAAATAAAATACTTAAGTCTAGAACAGGCTAAAAACAAATTAGAACATTTCTGTGCATACCAAGATCGGTGTCATGCTGAAGTAGTAACAAAGCTTTATAATCTAAAAGTAACGCCATCATTACATGATGAAGTAATTGTTCACCTAATAGAACATAAATTCCTAAATGAAGAACGTTTTGCTTGTAGTTTTGCAAGAGGAAAACATCGAATCAGTGGATGGGGAAAGAATAGAATACTAGGAGAACTCAAACTTCGAAAGATATCTTCTTTTCTAATAAAGAAAGCTATGCTAGAAATAACTGATGAAATGTATTTCGAAACACTTGATAGAATAGCTGCTCAGAAATGGAACTCTTTAACAGATACAGACATCACTAAAAAAACTCAAAAACTTATTGGTTATTTACATCGCAAAGGCTATGAAATGGAATACATTACAGACAAAATAGAAGAATTAAAAAACATATCATAACTAAAAAAGAGTCTCAATTGAGACTCTTTTTTTTATCTATATAAATCCATAAAGGCCATTTAAAACAAGAAAAACTTCTATTATAACGGAGACACCTAACGTTCAATTACATTACTTAAAACACGTTTAAAACAACTAACATGTACTTTATCATAACTTACCTTATTAAGTACAATTCTTAAATGTACGCACTAAACCAATAGCATAAACCTAATAAAAACAAAAAATCCCCAACCTCTAATGAGATTGGGGATTTCTAAAGAAAGGCGGCGACATACTCTCCCACTGGTTAGCAGTACCATCTGCGCTAGCGGGCTTAACTTCTCTGTTCGAAATGGGAAGAGGTGAGCCCCGCTGCAATAACCACCTTAAATCGGTTGTTACTTTACGTAACTAATATTTTTAACTATATCAATAATCACTTAACTCCTATTATCTAGAATACTTTAGAAAGTTGCCCTCCCCTTGAGGTATCAAGGGGAGACTCACATAAGCTTACGGGTTATTAGTACTACTCGACTTTGACATTACTGTCTTTACATCTATAGCCTATCAACGTTGTAATCTCCAAC
>NZ_FNYS01000009.1:0-45868 GCF_900109075.1 Myroides marinus
TATTTTTAAGTAATTCTTGCTTCACTTTTTGTTTATGATCGTCTGCCTCTAGAGGCGTTATTACTTCTCTAATGCGGATGCAAAAGTAGTACCTTTTTCCTTACTCGCAAACTTTAGCTAGTCTTTTTTGAAGGTTTTTTTAAAGTATTTCGTAACTACCTATTACACGTCGCTTTAGAGATGAAAGTTTTTTTGAAGAATTACGCATATAACTAATCTAAATCATTGTTTTAGATTAAAAGCACTGTTACAAGAGTCCCAAACAACTTATATCAATAAAAAAGCACCTAAATATTAGGTGCTTCATATATAATAGTAGTGTATCTTCTTATAATATCAATAAAGGAGCTATAAATCCAATAGTCAAACGCCCTGTATTGTAGTTCTCTAATCCAAACTTATCTTTTGCTAAAGATGAATAGTTATAATATCTACCTACATAAGATACATAAAATCTAATATTCATATCTTTAAAAGGAAGATACTGTACTGCTGGAATAAATCCATAACTAGTACTTAATCTATCTGTACCACTTCCTTCACCAGCAATATCTTTACCATAAGCGTTACTAGTCATTAAAGTAAGAGATAAATTAACCTTAGGTGTTACCAAATAATCAGCTCTAAACCAGTTATCCATATAAGAAACATCTTTCGCTAGTACATCTCCTTTATAATCTAATACATCACGATCTGCTTTTGCATTAATAATACGAGAAGTAATCCCTTTTCTATCGATATTTTCATGACTATATTGGAAGTCATACATTAAAGTAAGTTTACTATCTTGGTATTTATTACCAAGAGAAACATAATTCATCGCATTATCCTTCGCTTCTTGGAAGTAGCTATAACTATAATTTGTTTCGAATTTACCATCAAAGAAAGTTCCTCTCCAGTTACCTACAAAAGCAAAAGGAGCTTTTGCTTTCTCTAACTCAGAGATATCATAACCTACATATTGTTCTTCAAAAGATTTAGTACGTGAATTTAAAACCTGTAGCCCAAAAGAATGTCCATTTTTCAATTTATGTGTAACCCCCACCCCTGTTAAGAAGTTATCCGCATTATTTAGGATATCATTATACTCAAGGATATCGATAGGGTTCATATCAAATTCATACCCTCCCCAATCAGCACTCATCTTACCAATATCAACTCTAGTATTAGGTGTAACATACACACCGATGAACGCCATATCTGTTCCTCTAGTAATATGGTCACGAGAACCTATCTCTGATTGCTGTGTATATCTATCACGGAATCTAAAATAAACTCTATCATGAATCTTACCCTTAATCTCTAAACGAAACTGATTATTATTAAATTCTGAATTAGTAAATGTCCCATCACTAAAATGGTTATCAAATCCAAAACGTGTATTAAAAATAACATCTACATCATTTAGTAACTTTTGCTTATTAAATGATATTACAGGTTTGGATATACTATCCGAAGCTGTCTGTGGTTCTTGTGCAAACATTCCCACTTGAGAAGTCAGCATCAATGCTAATATAATTTTTCTCATCGCCTATTTTTATATAATTATTATTTGTCTTTCATTTTTTATAGCAATACAGCTCCAAGTAAAAAACCTGCCGCAATAGCTGTACCTATAGCCACCAATCCTGGTATCATAAAACTGTGATTAACTACGAACTTACCAATCTTAGTACTTCCTGTTCTATCAAAGTTTATTGCTGCCAATAACGTTGGGTACCCTGGCAATACGAAATCTGCATTCACTGCGGGGAAAATAGCAATCAATGCTGGATTAGATAATCCTAAAGACATACCTAAAGGCATCATTGTTTTAGTAGTTGCTGCTTGACTAAACATCAATGCTCCTAAAATAAACACAGCGATAGCAAATGTCCATGGGTGAGCAGACACGATATCTGTCATAAACCCTTTAATCACTATTTCATTATGAGCCATAAAAGTTGAACTCATCCACACCACTCCGAATACTGATACTACAGCAGTAGCCATAGAACTGAATAAACTAACTTTAGTTACATCTACCGCACTAGTTTTAGTAGCAATCATCATTAAAGCAGATGCAGTTAACGTAACCATACTAATAACGGCTACCATTTGTAACTCACCATTTGCTTTTAACACTAAACTAGCGGCACCAGGTTCAAAAGTTGGTAACAACTGAGGAAATGCTCCAGCAAGTACAATCATCAATACTGCAATAGAGAAAATCACAACAGAAGTTTTAGCTCCTTTTCTCAGAGGTTTCTGTTCCCCAGCAGAGTCATTCGAATCTAAACTCTTAGCAAATTCAGGATCTTTCATCTTTTCTAAAAAGATAGGATCTTCAGACAATTCTTTCCCTTTTCTTATCACAGATAGACATCCTAAAAAGATTCCAATAATACACGCAGGGATACACACTTTCATAATATCAATCAATGCTCCAGGATATGCTAAAATACCAGCTCCAGCAAACGCAGCCGTAGCAGCACTCATTGGACTCCCAGTAATAGCTAAGTGAGATGCGATAACCGATATACTAAGTGGACGCTCTGGTCTAATTCTCTTTTTAGCAGCTACCTCCGAAATAATAGGTAATAAAGAGTAAAGTAAGTGAGCAGTTCCTGCAAATAGACAGAAGAAATAAACTGTAAATGGTGCAATAAACACAATATTAGAAGGATTGCTACGAATAACTTTCTCTGCTAATTTCACAAGGTAATCAAGTCCTCCACACGCTTGTAATGTAGCAGCTGTAGATACAATAGCCATAATAACCAACATTACATCTATAGGTGGATCTCCAGGTTTCATACCGAAAATGAATACGAAAATACTTAGACCTACCATTCCCATTACCCCTAGACCGATTCCTTTCATTTGCGATCCGACAAGAATCATTCCTATCAGGATACTAAATTGAAGTAATAACATAACTTAAATGTTTTTTACTAATACATACAAATTGTAGTTTAATATAAAAAGGAGCACAAACTTCATTAAATTATTCAGTAAGTGCTCCTCATATTTAGTTACTACAATTCATTATTAATACTTGAAGAACATATCTTGAACAGCAGCTTTATCTTTAGTTTCAGTTAAAGCCAACATCAATAAAATTCTAGCTTTTTGTGGATTTAAATCATCCGCTACTACAAAACCTAAAGCTTTATCATCTACCTCATTAAACAATGTTACTCTACCTGCACCTGCTCTAGCAGCTCTACACACTAGGATACCAGACTTAGCAGCATCAGCTAAAGCTTCTCCTACAGGAGCATTAAAGTTACCATTCCCCATACCTGCATACACGATACCAGCTACACCTTCTTCCTTAGCAGCTTTCACAGCTTTAGGACTAGCATCAGCATAACCATATACAATCTCTACTTGAGGTAATTTAGTCAATCCTTTTACATTGAATTTTTTCTCAGGAGATCTAAGTGTTTTATAGTAGTAGCTCACTTTACCATCATAGATTAATCCGATAGGACCAAAGTTTCTAGATTGGAAAGTAGCTATATTAGTTGTTACTGTTTTAGTCACATCTCTAGCAGCGAATACAGCTTCATTCATTGCTGTTACCACACCTACCTCTTTACTATTAGGAGAAGCAGCTACCATTACAGCATCTAATAAGTTTCTGTTACCATCTTGGCTCATAGCTGTAGCAGGTCTCATAGCTCCTACTAATACTACAGGCTTATTAGAGTTAACAGTTAATTCTAAGAAATATGCAGTTTCTTCTTGAGTATCAGTACCATGAGTAATTACAACACCATCAGCCTCGTTATTCTCAAAAATCTCATTGATACGATTACTTAATTTTAACCAAGTTTCAATATTCATATCTTGACTACCTATCTGTGCGATTTGCTCACCTTTAATTTTAGCAAGCTTATGCATCTCTGGTACAGCATTTAAAAGATTCTCGATTGGAATTTTACCTGCAGTATAAGCAGCTTTAGTAGAAGATTCTCCAGAACCAGCGATAGTACCACCTGTAGCTAAAATGATAACACGAGGTTCATCCTTTGAAGTGTTTGTTGCTCCTTTTGTTTGAGCCTGTACTTGGAATACTAATAAAACTCCAACTACTAAACTAAATACCTTTTTCATCGTTACTATATTAAATTAAGAATTAATCAATTTTGGGTTAATCAGGTTTTCTAATGAATAGATTTCATCCCATTTCTCTTGAGATATCAATTTACGTTCCAAAACCACTATTTCATGAATACTTTTTCCAGACAATAAAGCTTCACCAGCCACACTCGCACATGCTTCATATCCTAATAATGGATTTAATTGAGTAACGATACCGATACTTCCCATCACTAACTCAGCACAGTGTTTTTCGTTAGCAGTAATTCCTACTACACATTTATCTATTAAAGTCTGAATAGCCTTACCTAAATATTCAAGTGATGTAAACATTGCAAAACCAATAACTGGTTCCATCACATTTAACTGTAATTGACCAGCTTCAGCAGCCATTGTCACAGTTAAATCTTGTCCTATTACATAAAAACAAGTTTGGTTAACTACTTCTGGTATAACAGGGTTTACTTTACCTGGCATAATAGAAGATCCTGGTTGCATAGCAGGTAAGTTAATCTCATTTAATCCTGTACGAGGTCCAGAACTTAACAAACGTAAATCGTTACAGATTTTAGAAATCTTAACAGCCGCACGTTTTAGCGTTCCCATAATTTGCACATAAGCTCCAGTATCACTAGTAGCTTCGATTAAATCAGGAGATAGTGTAAGTGGTAACTTTGTTTCTTTTGCTAAATACTCTACACATAGACTAGGATATCCCTCAGGTGCATTTACTTTAGTACCGATAGCCGTAGCTCCCATATTCACTTCTAACACTAATTTTTGCACCTCTCTTAGACGAGCTAAGTCTTCCCCTATTGTTGTAGCAAAAGCATGGAACTCTTGTCCCAATGTCATTGGCACTGCATCTTGTAATTGAGTACGTCCCATTTTTAGAACTTTAGCGAACTCCTCACCTTTAGCTGCAAATGCTTTTTGAAGTTTTGCCAATATCACACAAAACTCTTCTATTTTATTATAAAGCGCTATACGGAAAGCCGAAGGATATGCATCATTAGTAGACTGCGAACAGTTTACATGGTTATTAGGATGCACATATTGATATTCTCCTTTTTGGTGACCTAAGTGCTCTAATGCTACGTTAGCGATAACTTCATTTGCATTCATATTCACTGAAGTCCCAGCTCCACCTTGTATTAAATCACTTACGAATTGGTCATTATATTTACCAGCGATAACTTGATCACAAGCGAAACAAATAGCATCTGCTACTTTCGGGTCTAAAACACCACAATCTTTATTAGCTAAAGCTGCTGCTTTTTTTACCCAACCTAAAGCTTTTATAAACTCTGTTTCTTTATTTAAAGTAAGCCCTGTAATATTAAAGTTTTCTACAGCTCTAAATGTTTGTACACCGTAGTATAAATCATTAGGAATTTCTAACTCACCTAAAAAATCGTGTTCCTTTCTAGTACTTTTCATATTTTTTCACTTTTAAATTAAATACATTAATAAGCATTAATAATCAACTATTTCTGCTTTATTATTTCATATCAAAATTCATAAAATCAAATAATATGAAACATGATAATTATCTTATTTTATTTTATTTTTTCTATTCATCTTATTCTGTATAACTGCTTTTTCAGCAATATAAACCTATTAAAATTATGAAAAATAAAACACTCAAAATGCACCAAATAATACTTTAAATCGGAAATATTACAAAACCTTCATAAATCTACAACTATTTTTAACATTAACAAGTAATAATAAATAAATCATTCTAATTTATAAAATCTCAAAATTTGTCACATTAACAGCACCTATTCTGTCAAAACCATAATTCTTAACACACCTTTAATTATTATAAAAAAATCAAAGAATCACTAATGTTTATTAAAAGAACAAAATTCCTTAGTGTTTTATTAATCAAACATATTTTTAAGTTAATTTTGCTAAAAAATATAACATGAAAAAAAACCTACTAATGATACTTGCACTTACTGCAAGTATAAGTTATGCTCAGCGTCAGGCTGATATTATTACTAAATTTGGAAGTGACATAGAGTCAATCAGTTTAGTACCTGCTACAGGAGATGTTATTGTAAAAGATAAAAACACAATTACAAACTACAACCCCATAGCAAACAAAACGACTTGGTCTATCAACAAAAAAGATTATCAAAGTGATTTTAGATCTACTACACTTGGTAGTATTATGTCTTACTTTGAAGAAGTAGTTACAGAAATTGAGGTATTACCTAGATCACCTTACGCTAGAATTACATTAGACAACAATGATCTTATCATCAATATTCTAGATGGTACTGTACTGTACAACTCTAAAGAAGCCAAATCTAGAATTATCAAAACAAACTTTATCGTAGAAGATAATGCTATCTTAATGCTTACAGCTGATGAGAAAGCTTTTAACTTCTTATACCTATCACCTACTGAAAACAAAATCAAATGGACGACAGAAGTAGGTACACAAGAAAAAATGTCTGTATTCAAATCTATCTTTAGTGCAGGGCAAGAAGCGAACGAAAAAATATTAAAAGTAAATAACGACCTATACATCACTGTTAAGGGGTTCTTATTTAACTTAAATACTACGACAGGAGAGATTAAATGGAAAACTGACTTTAAAATCCAAGACTTCTTCCTTTCTCAAAACTTAAAAAATATGATTGTTATTAGTGATGCTAGCTCATTAATAAGTTCAAAAACTTCAGTGAACATCCTTAATACAGACACAGGTGCTAAACTGTGGAAAAGCGATATCACTACTAAATTCGTTACTTACATAGAAGACTGGAATGATAGAATATTAATAGCACACAACACAGGATTCAACTTCTACTCATATAATGATGGTAAGAAGATGTGGAAAAAAGATGCTAAAGGTAAAGCTATCAAAAGAGTTATCCCTGTCGAAAATAACTACCTATATATAGCAGACACAGAGATGAACTTAGTTAATCAAGAAGGTGCTCCTCAATGGAAGAAGTTTATCGAAATTGCTGATAATTCTGAAGATGAAATATACTTTTTAGACAAAGTAGATAACAATAGAGTATTATACCTTACCGATACATACGGTAATATGGTAGACTACAGTACAGGTAAGAAGATATGGAAGAGAAACATCAAGTTTAGCAAAAAAAGACCTATCGCAGTAGGACATAACGAAAAAGACAATGTATTCTTAGCATATAACCATAGAAAGATTTACAAATTTGACCCAAACTCTAATGATGCTCCAGAACCTATCGGAGATAAAATAGACGTACAAAACGACAAAGCCATCACTAGTTTAGAAGTTATAGATGGTTCTGTTATCTGTATTGTGGGACAAAACGACGTAATAGGAGTTGCTCCAGATGGTAATGTTATCTATCACAACACTTATAAAGAACCAGGAGAAGCAGGACGACGTTTATTAAAATCAGCTGCTATCGCTGCCAAAACATTTGGAAACATCAATGCAGCTAGACAAAATGTTATCGCTAATTCTACATATACCATGTCTTACAGAGATAGTAGAGGAAATCTAGTAGAGAGTACTAACTATGTCTTCAGTGAAGAAGATAGAGCTAAAGCTAAGAGAACATTAGAAGCACAACAAGCTGTAATGTCAGGTATAGATTCAGAGATTATGCCTCTAGTACAAAAGAGATTTAACGCTCTAAAACAAACTGCAGATTATGCTTATGTATTCGCTAGAGGAACTGAAGGAGAAACTACTCAGCTAGTAAAAGTGAGAAAAAAAGATGGTAAAGAAGTAGACAAAATTGCTATTAGCAATAATAAACCACTTTATGAAATAGACCCTGCTACAGGAAGTATCTATTACGTTTATAACAATGAACTAAGAACATTCAAAGTAAACTAATCATCGATTAATAAATAAGAAAAGCCCTTAAGAGATTATCTTAAGGGCTTTTTTATATCTATATATTTCTCATCACTGAAAAAACAATAATAACTAATACTAATACATAAGGGAACCATTTAGGAAGAACTATACGTCCTATATACTTCTGATTCTTTACAACATATACTTCTATCAAAGAAATGTAGATAAACAATAATAGAGGAATTAAGAGTAATATCAATGCATTATAGTGAATAGCCTCTAAAACATCCCTTCTCAATAAAGACTGTAATGCCCGCTGCCCTCCACATCCAGGGCATAACCATCCTGTCTTTTGGTATACCATACAGCTCAGACCACTGCTATCAGCAGTACCGAAAGCCTCCTTATAATAATATCCTATCCCCAATAAAGGAATATATAATAATATACGGATTAACCAATTCTTCATACTGCCGTGATAATATTAAGCACTTATAGCATTCTGCTCTTGAAGCTTTTCCATAATCACATTTATCCCACCTTCTTTATTAATAACATACACCGTGTAGATAACTGCGATAAGTACTAATGTGAAGATTATATAACTAAGTCTCTTAACCTTATTAGCTGCAGATACAGCACCTGCATAATCACCATGCATGCTTTTATACTTAGATCTTTTAGCAAATCCAACAGCTACTAGACCTAAGAAAAAACCAAGAAATAAAAATGAATAAACACCTATTATAGTTGCTATAACAGCTAAACCCATATTATTCTTTGGCATGATCTCATTGTTTTGTACTTGTTTCTGTTCTCCTATTTCCATCCTTCTTGTAAATTATAATTGACAAAATACTTCCTTTTAATTCTATAAAACAAAAAAAGAGAGGAATAATCCTCTCTTTCATCTATACTTTAATTCCAAAAGGGCTATTATTACCCTACGAATTTGTTTACAAATTGTTCTAAAGCATCTCCATATTGATCTTGAGCAACTGCTATAACATCATCAATAGCTTCAACAGTAAGTATTGGTTTTAATTTAGCATCAGTACGAAGCCAATCTAAGTATTCTTTATTAAACTCAGCAGCATCATACTCACCTTCTTCTATCAACTCTTCTTTATCAGAAAAATAGAATTCATCCATATACACTACAGGTTCTACATCATAAGCAGAAATCTGAAGTAATTCTTTCACGTTTTTTGAAACAACAAACGCTCCTCCTTCATCTCCAAAAACTACAATAGGGCAATCATCTAGAGTTTTAACCTCTTTATTTTGTACCCAGAAAGCATAAATACTACCAGTACTATTTGCTTCAGCAAAAGGGATAAATGAATTTACAAAGTCTTCATTGTCCGAAACAGACTCAATGATTCCTGGATCCTCATCTATTAAATAGATAGCGTTAGAATAATAAGATGGAATAGTCTCTGATAGTTGAAATTCCAAAAGACTTTTAATTTCACTAGGTACTTTATACCCTTTAAATAATGCAGTAAATTCTTCTTTTACCATTGTGATGTTCATTTTCGCCTCTTATCAGGCTTACGGATTTTAAAAAATTAAACTAATACCATACTTCCGTTCTTTATTATAATTAGAAGCATTTCTTTGATACAATAAAGATAAAATATTTTTTTAATGAAAAACATATTTTTATAACAATCTTATACTTTTTCAAAGTTTTCAATTGTCCTACTGTCTTATTCATTTATATCGCGGTAAAAATAATAAACTTCCTTAAATAAAAAGCTAATTATTTAAATATTAACCAATCAAATATTAAAATATATTTAATTCAAAACAGGCTCTCTAGTACTTATTATACTAATAAGAATCATTCTAGCTCACTAATAGCCTTAATTAAGGAGAATATTTGCCTCTGCCTTTATAAGTTAGCTCGTATCTTTGACTCATTAAATTTGATAAGTATGAATACGCCTAACACTATCTATCTAGCTTCTGCACTAATAACAGATAAAAACAATCGTCTACTGACTGTACGCAAGAAGACCTCTACCTATTATATGATGGCTGGTGGTAAACTAGAATTAGGAGAAACACCTGAACAAGCCCTGATCAGAGAACTTAATGAAGAATTACATCTCATCATTACTTCTAAAGATATTAAATTATTAGGTACGCATTCTACTAAAGCTGTAAATGAAGCTAACACTATAGTCACTGCACATATCTACCATCTAGCAATAGACGATACGGATATCACAGTATCCGCAGAAATAGCAGAAGCTAAATGGCTAACTCAAGAAAATTACAAAGAGACTAAACTCGCACATCTATTAGAAGAGTTTAGTATTCCTATATGGTTACGCCTGTTTTAATCCTTTTTAAACACTTCACTTTTTCCCTTAAAATATCTTATAAGAGACTATACAGTTCATATTAGCTCTGCAAAAAGTAACCACTTTGATTGCAATGTTAGCACAGTGAGAGAATCATACCAGCATAATGACTCTATTAAAACCCCCTGTTTTAATGGAGTCACTATGGACTCATTATGGACTCACTATGGACTCACCCCAACGAAAATGCAATAAAAAAGCCTCTAAGTATCCAACTCAGAGGCTTATATATTATAGTCTATAGACTAAGCTTGTTTCTTTACGAACTTCGTTAAGATTACGATCTGTTGACCATCTATCTTTCCTTCTATCTGTTCTGTATTATCGTGTACTAAACGGATATTTCTAACAGCAGTACCGATTTTTGCGTTAATAGTAGATCCTTTTACATCAAGATCTTTAATTAATGTTACAGTATCACCACCTACTAATACGTTACCATTACAGTCTTTGTGTAAATCTACACTTCCGTCACCTGTATGATCTCCTGATAATTTAGCGAATTCTAATAACTCATCATCTAAATACATCATCTCTAAACTATCTGCAGCCCAACTCTCATTGCGGAAACGATTTAGCATACGCCACGCTACTACCTGTACAGCTGGAAATTCGCTCCACATAGATGTAGTAAGACATTGCCAGTGATTAGCATCTAACTCCGCTCTCTTCTCTATCTGCTCTAAACAAGTATCACATATATATACTTCTCTATCTGCTTCATTAGCTGCTGCTGGTGGTACGTCATACACATTTAAATGTCCTGTTGCTTCACATAGTTCGCATTTATTACCACTTCTTTCTTTTAATTGTGCTTCAGTTTTCATTTATTAAAACAATATATTATTAAGGTTGTAAAGATATATGTTATTATTTAGATATAAAAAATAATAAAACACTTCAGTAATTAAACCATTTTTATCACACAGATATGAATTTAATAAAACACTTAATTTTTTAGAAGCAATTTAAAAAATGGTTCTTAGAATTATGGTTTCAATTTAAATGATTCCTATTTCATTACACAATTCGTCATAATATCAAGAGGCACTCTAATAATACCAAACGAGCATAATCCCCCATACAAAAAACCTTATCTTTACTACTCAATAACACAAACTATCATTATAAATGAAAACAGATATCGAAATCGCTCGCGAAAGTGAGCTAAAGAGAATACAAGATGTAGCACAATCTATAGGGGTTAATCAAGAAGAGCTAATACCATATGGCAAGTATATGGCTAAAGTTCCTCTAGATGAAATGAATCCTGAGAATATCAATAAATCAAACTTAATATTAGTTACCTCTATCACTCCTACTAAAGCAGGTATCGGAAAGACAACTGTATCTATAGGATTGGCATTAGGGTTAAATAAAATAGGCAAAAAAGCAATCGTAGCACTTAGAGAACCATCATTAGGCCCTTGTTTTGGGATGAAAGGTGGAGCTGCAGGAGGTGGATATGCACAAGTATTGCCAATGGAGAATATCAATCTTCACTTCACTGGAGACTTCCACGCGATAACTTCTGCTCACAACACAATCAGTGCGCTATTTGATAACTATATCTACCAAAATAGAGCCAGTGAAAATGGTATCAAAGAAATACTGTGGAAGAGAGTATTAGATGTAAATGACCGTAGCTTACGCTATATCAATACTGGGTTAAGAGGTAGTGCTAATGGTGTACCTCAGGAGTCAGGCTTCGATATCACGCCTGCGTCAGAGATCATGGCGATCATGTGTCTTGCTACTGATATTGAAGATCTAAGACGTAGAATAGAGAATATCTTGTTAGGTTATCGCTATGATGGCAGCATGTTCACCGTTAAAGATTTGGGTGTAGCAGGTGCTATTACTGTACTACTTAAAGATGCACTTAATCCTAACTTAGTACAGACTACAGAGAATACAGCTGCCTTTATACACGGAGGCCCTTTTGCTAATATTGCACATGGGTGTAACTCTGTTATCGCTACTAAGATGGCGATGAGTTATGGTGATTATGTAATTACTGAAGCTGGATTCGGAGCAGACTTAGGAGCTGAGAAATTCTTTGATATCAAATGTAGAAAATCTGGCTTACAACCTAAGCTTACTGTTGTAGTAGCTACTGCTCAGGGGTTAAAAATGCATGGAGGTGTAGCTATCGAAGAGATTAAAACGAAAAATGTAGAAGGTATTCGCAAAGGACTAGAGAACTTAGCTAAACACGTAGAGAATATCAAATCTTATGGTCAAAGCATCGTGGTAGCTTTTAATAAATACGCTACGGACGATACAGAAGAACTTCAGATAGTAGAACAATACTGTAAAGACAACGGTATCGGCTTTGCTATCAACAACGCTTTCGTAGAAGGTGGTGAAGGAGCTAAAGCTTTAGCAGAAGTAGTAGTGAATGCAATAGCTACTAATCCAAGCAAACCTCTTCAGTTCCCTTATCAGGACGATGAGACTATAGCTGTAAAAATAGAGAATGTAGCGAAGAAAATATATGGAGCTGATAGTGTAGAGTTTTCTTCTACTGCTAAAAAGAAGTTAGCTCAACTAAAGAATACAAATATGGATCAATACCCAGTATGTATCGCTAAGACGCAGTATTCGTTCTCAGCGGATGCTACTGCTTATGGTGTAGCTAAAGGATTTGTGATAACTATAAACGATTTAGTTATTAATAGAGGGTCAGAGTTTATCGTGGCTATCGCAGGAGATATTATGCGTATGCCAGGGTTACCTAAATCGCCACAAGCCTTGAGAATTGATTTAGTTGATGGATTAATAGAAGGTTTAAGCTAGTCAATCTAAGTTTATTACCCTTAATACTGTTATAAAATGTCAAAAGCGAAACTTTTAAAAGTTTCGCTTTTTTTGTTAATATGAGGTATCTAAAAGGGATAAAATACGAATAATCCCGCATAATATTCGAATATTATACTTAACAACAGAAAATTTTAAACTATATTTGATATGCTAATTTTATGTAAAAATTAATACAAAATAACATACTACTACATCTCTAATAATGACAGAAATACTACATCACTTATTTAATCCGCTACCTAATGCTATTATGAGTGTCCTAATGGGTATCTCATTTCTCTATTGGATATTCTCTGCTGTTTTGGGAGGATTTGACGGTTTTGATATAGATATGGATGTCAACCCTGAGATAGACGTCG
The DNA here is from genome assembly GCF_900109075.1 of Myroides marinus. Lineage (GTDB taxonomy): Bacteria > Bacteroidota > Bacteroidia > Flavobacteriales > Flavobacteriaceae > Flavobacterium > Flavobacterium marinum_A. The sequence goes on from NZ_FNYS01000009.1 coordinate 13,461, forward strand.
ATGTAGATATGGACGTAGATACTGACTTTGACCTTCATCAGAGTCATGTAGACATCTCTCATGATAAAGAAGTAGACGTAGCTGATCATGTCGATGTAAGACAGCCAAGCGTGTTTATGCAGATCTTAGAGTTTATGAATGTGGGCAAGATACCTTTTATGATAATCTTGACCATCTTTAAATTCTTTACTTGGGCAGGTACCTTATTAACTACTACTATACCTAAGGTGGTGAATATGGGCTTTTGGTCTGTAGTTATCTTAATTCCTCTTTCCTTTGTGGCTATTATTCTTACACACTATGCTACTCTTCCACTGGTAAAGTTTTTAAAAGACACCGGATATCACGGAGAGAAAGCTATAGACTTTATCGGTCAAGAGGGTATTATGCTATCTAGCATAACAGAAAATAAACACGGTAATATGGAGATCGTCATCAATCAAGATCCTATAAAGATATTGGTCGAAAGTACGGATGGCAATCCAATAAAATATGGAGATAAGGTCATTATCATTAATAAATCGGATAAAGACAATGTATTTCTGGTACGTAAAACACATTAAATATTAACTATAAACACTAAAATCTATGGGTGAGTTTGGCTTAGGAACATTAATAGCTATTATTATAGGCGCACTTTTTCTATTAGTATTATTATTTTTTGCAATTCTTGCATCTTTCTATAAAAAGATACCACAAGGTAAATCTATAGTAAGAACAGGGGTTGGAGGAACTAAAGTAGCTTTTAACAAAGGTATTTATGTAATCCCTGTATTCCATAAAATGGAGATAATGGATATCTCTGTGAAAAAATTACAGATTGACAGAATGCAAAACGAAGGTCTTATCTGTAAAGATAATATCCGTGCAGATATCAAAGTAGCTTTCTTCATCAGAGTTAATAAATCTATAGATGACGTAATTAATGTGGCTCAAACTTTAGGGTGTGAGCGTGCAAGTGATGTAGAAACACTTAGAAACATATTCGAAGCTAAATTCTCTGAAGCGTTAAAAACAGTAGGTAAGAAATTTGAGTTCATCGAATTATACGAAGCTCGTAGAGAGTTCAGAGAAGAGATTATTAATATCATAGGTAGAGACTTAAATGGGTACATCTTAGATGACTGTGCTATTGACTATTTAGAACAGACTAATATCTCTTACTTAGACCCTCAGAACATCCTAGACTCTGAAGGTATCAAGAAGATTACAGAACTTACTGCATTACAAAACATCAATGCTAACCTTATCCGTAGAGATGAGCAAAAAGTAATCAAAAAACAAGACGTTGAAGCTCGTGAGGCTATCTTAGAATTAGAAAGACAATTGTCAGAAAAAGAAGAGAAACAACGTAGAGAGGTAGATAATATCCGTGCTCGTGAAGAGGCTGAAATACACAAAGTACGCGAAGAAGAGCGTCTTAAGTCTGAGAGTGTACGCATCTCTACAGAAGAGAGCTTGGCTGTATTAGAAGAGAATAAACTACGTCAAGTAATCATTGCTGCTAAAAATAAAGAGAGAACTGATGCTGTAGAAACTGAAAGAGTTGAAAAAGATAGAGCGTTAGAACAAACAGAAAGAGAGCGTATCGTAACTCTGGCTCAAATCAATAAAGAGAAAGCTGTAGAGGAAGAGAAAAAGACTATACAAGATGTAATCCGCGAGAGAGTACAACTAGAAAAAGGTGTGGTAGAAGAGCAACAAAACATTAAAGATGTGGAGGCTCTACGTGCAGTAGAAAGAGAGAAACAAGTAGGCATCACTCAAGCAAGTAAACAAGCTGAAGAGAACTTAATCAGAACAATTAAAGAAGCTGAAGCGAAGAAATTTGCACAAGAGCAAATCTCTCAACAGATGTTAATCGAAGCTGAAGCAGAAAAAGAAGCGTCTATCAAACAAGCTGAGGCTCGTAAAATACTTGCAGACGCTAAGGCTCGTGAAGATGCTACTATCGGATTAGCTGAGGCAGAAGTAATCAAAGCAAAAGCTGAAGCTGTAGAACAACAAAGTATCGTAGATGCTGCGAAAATACAACGTATCGCAACAGCAGAGGCTGCAGGTATCGAAGCTAAAGCAGAGGCTAAGAGAAAAGAAGGATTGGCTGAAGCTGAAGTTATCAAAGAAAAAGCTATTGCAGATGCTGAGGGAATCAAAGAGAAAGCTGAAGCAATGAAAAAAATGGATGGTGTAGGAAAAGAACACGAAGAGTTCAAACTACAACTTCAAAAAGAGAAAGAAGTAGAATTAGCTGCTTTAACTATTCAAAAAGATATTGCTAAATCTCAAGCAGACGTATTATCTTCTGCATTACACACTGCTAAGATTGATATCGTAGGTGGAGAGACTATGTTCTTCGAAAACATCGTTAACCAAGTAACTCGTGCTAAAGGATTTGATCAATTAATCGACAAGAGTCAGAATGCACAAGATATTAAACTTGCTTTATTAGGAGACGGTTCTACAATTAGCCAAGGCGAATTATTTAACAACATCAGACACTACGCGAGTCAGTTTAATATTACTACTGAAGACTTAAAGAACCTTAGTATAGCTTCATTAGTGCTTAAGATGCAACAAAACGCAACTGAGGACAATATGGGCTTATTAGGTAATATAGCAGATGCTGTTCAGAGTTTCGGTATAGGAAATAAGAAATTATCTTAATACATATTAATCACCCTTCTCAATAGAAAAGGGTGATTTCTCCTATTTACCCCTACTCTATTTTCAACTTACCTACGTATTAGACTTGTTGTTCTAATACAAAGTATCTTTTATATATGGCTGAATTAGAAAACCAACATATAGAATCATTAGATTCTAATACTTATGAGATTATACAGAAGAGACTACAGAGTCAAAAAGGTGATTTAATCCAACGATTAAATGCGCTAAATGACGACCGTAAAGATGTCTTTACTTCTGTTGACTTAAAGCTTATCGCCAATCAGCGTATTACGACAGAAAACAACTGTACTGCCAGAGGTATTATTGCCTTTGACACTACTTGTATTTTTGCCTATAACGTACACTTTGGGCTTAAGACTGATATTCAATTAAGTGATGTATTTAGTATATACCGCTTTGAGGATAATCAGTTCTTACCTCAACCATTAGACTTTATCTATGATGAGAACTTCATCAGCGATTATAAAAACTTATATAAATACTATAGAGACTCCATCTTCAGCAGATTTAAGAAGACTGAGAATTACCTCTATATGGTATTCCAAACAAGTAAGAATGCGGATAACTTAAAAGCTTTTAAGTGGTTAATCAAAGATAATAAGCTTATTTATCAAGATGACCGCAGCATTCACGAAGTAGTAAAAAGCCCTCAGTTTGAGTTCAACTGGGTTAAGACTAACCTTGAGAACAGACGCTTAGGAGTACACCCTCATATCTCTATACAAGACAAAGTGTTTATAGAAGCTGTAGGTGGTGATATTACTTTTAAAATAGAAGACAATACAGATAATGGACAAGGAATATACTCTGAGCCTGTAAAGAATATAGATCAACAATTAGATGATGCTGACTACTTCTACGCAGACTTAGGCAACTTTATTGCTATACGCATTAAACCTTATCAAGAGGACTTCCGTGCTTTTATCTTTAACAATAGAACCAAACAAGTTATCAATGTACCTGCTTTAAACGAGACAGGTATTCTACTTCCTGATGGACAAGGTATCTTATTCTCTAATGGGTATTATCTACAGAATGGGGACTATAAGATATTTGATAACAGCGTTCAAAACTTAGAGTTCGTCAGAACTATTCCTTCTCATAACGGAGAGGATTACTTATATCTGTTCTATCAAGCAGAGAATAATATCTATTCATTGATGTCTTATAACATCATCAAACAGCAAGTAGAAACTCCTATTGTATGTAGTGGTTTTACTTTGTTTAACGATGGTAAGTTAATCTACTTCCGTTCGGAGAACGAAGCTGTAAGACATCACGTAGTACAGATATGGGAAACTCCATATGCTGCTACATTGATAGAAAATAAAGAGCAAAAAGAAAATCACTTATACAAAATAGGTAACAAAGACATCGTGAAGGCGATGGCTGAGTGTCAAGAAATCATCCACCTCATCGATAAAGAAGATTCGTATGAAGGGTTATATGGTGATATTGCCAAGAAAGCAAATGACATTATAGATGCTTATTTCTGGATAAGAACAAAAGAGACTAAGAACTTAGACGAGCCATTAGAGCAGATAAGAAGTATTGCTAATACAGCAATAGATGAGTTCGAGAAAGTTCAAGAACAACGCAAAAGAGCTACTGGTCTACTAACTGATTTAAAGGCTAAGGTAGATAGACAGCTATTTAATGTTAAGAATGCTAAAGGTGATACCCTTGAAGGATTAGTACATCTATTGGCTGAGAACAGAAAGCTATTAGGTGAGGTAATCAGTGCTCGTCAGACTAAATATGTTGATTTAACTATTTTAGATAGTTATCAAGAACAGTTAGGTAAGACGAATGAATCTCTATCTGATAAGACGATTGCTTTCTTACTACAAGAGCAAGCTTTGGTTCCTTATGAACAAAAAGTAATCGATCAAAAGGCTAAAGTAAATGAAGTAGTCAAGGTAATCGATGCTAATGTTATAGACGAAAACTGTAAAGCTATATCAGGTGAATTAGAACTACTAATCGATATACTGAACAGCTTAAAAATAGAAGACACTACCCAGGCGACAAAGATTATAGAGAAGATATCTGTAATATTTGCTTCGCTAAATGAAGTGCGCTCGCAACTGAAGAGAAAGATAGACTCTCTTCGTACGAATGAGTCTATCGCTGAGTTTCACGCTCAGTTAACTTTACTTGATCAGAGTATTATTAACTTCTTAGAACTATCTAATTCTCCAGAAAAGTGTGATGAGTATCACTCTAAGGTTAGTGTTCAGGTAGAAGAGTTGGAGAGTAAGTTTGCTGATTTTGATGATTTCATCTTAAAGATAGCTGATAAGCGAGAAGAAGTTTCTAAAGCTTTTGATACGCGTAAAACACAGTTAGTAGAACAAATCAATAGACGTACAAGTTCTTTAGAACAGATAGGTCTTCGTATTTTAAAGAATATAGAGAACAAGTCTTCTTCGTTTAAAACGAAAGAGGAGATACTTGCATTCTTCTCTACTGACCTAATGGTCGATAAAGTACGTCAATTAGTTATCGAGCTAAAAGACTTAGGCGATGTATCTAAGGCTGAAAACTTAGAGAACAGTGTTAAGACCAGTCAAGAAGATGCTCTGCGTACACTTAGAGATAAGCAAGACTTATTCGCTGATGGAGAGAATGTGATTAGCTTAGGTACTCATAAGTTCTTAGTGAATAAACAACCATTAGATCTAACAATCATTAGACGTAATGATATTCTGTACTATCACTTAACAGGTACGAGCTTTACTTATCCTATTACTAACGATAAGATATATGCTTATAAAGAGATATGGAATCAAGACATCATCTCTGAGAACAACACAGTATATAGAGCAGAGTACTTAGCTTATCAAATAGTAAAAGAGTTACAGACTACCCCTTCTTTAGATATTAATGAAGCTATTAAGTTTAGAACTGAACAGAACTACTCTGAAGGGTACTTAAAAGGTGTACACGACTTTGATGGATTAGAAATAACACAGGCGTTACTAAAGCTAAAGGCTGAGTTAGGTATACTAACTTATGCTCCTCAGACACGTGTTTCGGCTCAAGTGTTTTGGTATAAATTAGAAACAGAAATAAGAGATACGTTATTAAAGAGTATTAATAGTGCTGCAGCTGTACAAAAGGTATTCCCTAATAGTGCAAACTATCAGTATATCCTTAATCAACTGGAGGAACTATATGTTCAGTGGGAGTCTCCATTGCGAGAGTTATCACTGAAAAAAGACATAGCGAAATATTTATATGAAGAGTTCTCTACTGGTGTATTCTTTACTAAGGCAGAACAAGCTTCTCAATTAAAGAAACAGTTTGTCTCTTTCTTACAACAGAAGAATGCGAGTGTAACCTTCGAGAATGACATTAACGATACTGCCTTATCTACATTAGATACGTTCTATTTGATCCAGAACTGGCTGTACTCTTATATAGACAATGAACCCAAAGTAGCTATGTATAAAAAATACATAGACGAGGCTTGCTGTTTGTTACTGTTTGAAAAACAATACAACTATACTTTAAAAGAGAATAATGATACTATAATATTAAGCAACTTAAAAGGTAATCACGCTTTAATCGTTAAAGATACGTACACATTGGACTATCACGAGTATATGTACAAGCTTGAAGTATTCGAGACTGAAAGTGTACCTATGTTTACAGACTTTATCTCTACTAAAGATATGCTACTAAGCGAATACAAGAAATCATTAAAAGTTAATGAGTTAAAACCTCGTGTACTTACTTCTTTTGTTCGTAATAAATTGATTAATGAAGTGTACTTCCCTTTAATTGGAAATAACTTAGCCAAACAGATAGGTGTATATGGTGATAACAAACGTACTGCGCGTATGGGAATGTTATTATTAGTATCTCCTCCTGGATATGGTAAGACTACGCTAATGGAATACTTAGCGAATGCTTTAGGTCTACACTTCGTTAAGATTAACGGACCTACTATTGGGCATTCTATTACATCTATAGATCCAACAGAGGCGAAGACATCTGGTGCTCGTGAAGAATTGAAAAAGATAAACTTGTCATTCGAGATGGCGGACAACGTGATGCTATACTTAGACGATATACAACACTGTAGTTCTGAGTTCTTACAGAAGTTCATCTCTCTTGCTGATGGACAGCGTAAGATGGATGGTATCTTTGAAGGAGAGAGTAAAACGTATGACCTAAGAGGTAAGCGCTTCTGTATTATTATGGCTGGTAACCCGTATACAGAATCTGGAGAGAAGTTTCAGATACCTGATATGTTAGCTAACCGTGCAGATACTTATAACTTAGGAGATGTAATCGGTAGTACAGAGCATTTGTTCAAACTAAGTTTATTAGAGAACGCTATTGCTGAGAATACCTATTTACAGAAATTGAGTAGTAATTCATTAGACGATTTCTATAAACTGATTAATCACATAGAAACTAAGTCTGAAGAAGCTTTAGCTCTTGAAGGTAACTTTAGCAATCAAGAGATAGAAGAGTTTACTGCTGTGCTAAAGAAATCAATAACAGTAAGAGATATTGTTCTAAAGGTAAATCAACAATATATCTTAAGTGCCAGTATGGACAATGCGTATAGAACAGAGCCTGCCTTTAAGCTACAAGGTTCTTACCGAGATATGAATAAGATGATGAGTAGAATAGTTCCGCTAATGAACGACAGTGAAATAGATGAATTAATCTTAACTCATTATGAGAACGAGTCACAGACACTTACTTCTGATACAGAGGCAAACTTACTAAAACTAAAAGAGCTTGCTAATAGACTAACAGATGTAGAGCGTCAACGCTGGGAAGACATCAAAGATATCTTCATCAAACAAAACAAACTCGGTATGGCTGGTAAGGATAACCAAGTCGCTCAAGTATTAGGCCAGTTAATGGACTTCAACCAAAACTTAGAAAGCATAGCCAAGGCTATCAAAAAATAATAACACAAGAACGGTCTGTAACTTATACAGGCCGTTCTTTTTCTTTATACATTTACGCCTCTAAAATTATACACCGCATTACTTTATGTCAAAACACTTAGCCAGAATAGCCGTTACTATCTTATTTTTCTTCTTTGGTGGAATCTCTGCCTCATGGGCATCGCGTATTCCTACTATCAAAGAAGCTTTTGGAGTAAATGACTCTGCTTGGGGATTTGTATTACTCTATATCTCTATCGGAACGTTAATCACATTACCTATTGCAGGTAAGATCATAGACAAATTAGGAAGTAAGAACGCAACTCTAATCTTCTTATTAACTTACTTCGTTTTACTAATAGGTATAGGCTATTGGGATGTACTGTGGCAATTAAAGTTAAACTTAGTCATGTTTGGAGCAATCAGTAATATCACTAATATTTCTATCAATACACAAGCTATCAAAGTTTCTAAACAATATAAAGGACAAATCATAGGTTCATTACACGGTACTTGGAGTATAGGAGGTTTTGCAGCTTCTTGGTTAGGAGCAGAAATGATCAGTAGTTATGTCCCTCCTATTAATCACTTTATTTACTACTCTTCTGTAGGTATTTTCTTTTCTATCTTGTTGTTTAAACATTTAGTACCTGAAGATAAGACACCACAGACAGACAGTCCTATTAAAGAAAGCAAGAAAGGTTTCCAACTACCAGATAAAAACTTAGCGATGCTTGGTCTATTAGCTTTCTTTGCAATGGTAGCAGAAGGTATGATGACAGATTGGTCAAGTGAGTATATGAAACACGTTACTCTTGCACCTATTCAGTTAGTCGGTTATGGACTGACTGCTTATATGTTTGCGATGGCAAGTGGACGATTTATCTCTGACTTTACAGTTAGACGATTTGGAGAACAGAAGACATTACTATTCTGTGGTATCTTACTCTTTATCGGATTAGGAGCTTCTGTATTGTTCCCAAGTGTTTATTCTACTATTATCTCTTTTATGATTGTAGGGTTAGGAGTATCAGCAGTGGTACCTATGTGCTATAACTTAGCTGGGCACAATAAATCTATGGCACCTCAGCAAGCCTTAACTTTAGTTACGAGTATTGGGTTTATAGGGTTCTTTTTAGGCCCACCTGTTATTGGGTTTATTGCACAACACTCTTCTTTAAAGACAGCGTTTGCTATCGTTGCTCTCTTTGGATTAGCTATATCCGTGTTAAGTAGATTTATTGTAATAGAGTCTAACAGTCAAATGGAGTAGCTATTAGATACTTTTTTCGCAATACAATGTTATACTTTCTATAAAATTACACATAGGAAGACTTAGCTATTATAGCAAATTGAATTTCTTTCTATATTTGATACGATAAAAACATACACAAACAATGCTTACATTCTTACAAGTACCAGTTAATGCTGTTACAGATGCTGCTACAAATCTAGCTGAAACAACTACCCAACAAACTGAAATATCAGCTTTAGACTTTGTTCTAAAAGGAGGAGTATTTATGATTCCTATTATCCTTTTATTATTATATACTATCTATGTATCCATAGAGCGCTACCTATATATCTCAAAAGAGACAAAGTCTAATAAAAACCTTATGGGAAATGTAGTTGCCTTATTACAAACAGGACAACTAGATTCTGTAAAGATGACTTTAGACAATGAAGACAGTGCTATATCACGCGTTATCAAAGAAGGAACAATGTCTATAGGAAGACCTATATCAGAGATAGAATCTAATATGGAGCGCGTAGCTACTATAGAGATTGGTACAATGGAGAAGAAACTAAGTCACTTAGGACTTATCGCAGGTATTGCCCCTACTTTAGGTTTCGTAGGAACTATCTTAGGAGTTATTAAGATTTTTTATAATATCTCTATCTCAGAAGACATCAGTATCTCTAATATTTCTGGAGGATTATACGAGAAGATGATTAGTAGTGGATCAGGACTTGTTGTTGGTATTATAGCTTATGCTGTATATCACTTGATGAACTCATCTATTGACAACTATTTATTAAAGACACAGAAAGCTATTCTTGACTTTATAAATGCAATCCAACGACCAAATGGCAATTAAAAGAAACAAACGATTCCAAGCAGAAGTAGCTACATCTTCACTTAGTGATATCATGTTCTTCTTACTGCTGTTCTTTTTGATTATTTCGACTTTAGCTAATCCTAATGTTATTAAGATGATGTTACCTAAAGCTGCTAATAACGAAAAGACTACGACTCAACATATCAGTATCTCTGTCACTGAAGATAAACGCTACTTCATCAATAAGAAGGAGGTAGCCTTATCAGAATTAGAAGGAGAATTATTAGCAGAAATGGGTACACATACAGATCAAGCTGTAGTTGTAAGAATACCTTTTAACTCTCAGATACAAGAACTAGTAGATGTACTACAAATAGGTGTAAAGAACAATCTTAAGTTCGTTATCGCTACAGAAGCAAAATAGACTATAACCTTATAAACAGAAAAGGGCTGAACAAATGTTCAGCCCTTTCTTATTTTTAGACTTCTTAGTTTAATGAGAAGTTATATACTATCGTTCCTACTTGTCTTTCTGGAGCTTTAGGATTTGGTTGCCACTTGGTTTGCATAGCTGCTATTCTAGCTTGGTCGATTAAACATTTTACAGTATTTGTCGATCCCTTCACTCCAGCACGTGCGTCTACAGTATTACCTGATTGGTCTACCCATACTTCGACTACTACCTTACCTACTTCATTACATAAATACTTAGGTGTTGGCTTTACTATAGCCGCTCTTCCCTCTAGAGAATAACCTATACCACCACCTACACCTGTCCCAGTTCCGCTACCTGAGCCGCCACCTGTTCCTGAACCAGTACCAGGTCCTACACCACTTCCAGTTCCCAATCCTGTACCACTACCATGTCCTACTCCATAATATCCTCCACTACCAGATAATCCTCCATTAGGGTTGTTGCCATTACCACCGTTACCTGTACCTCCTTTACTACCGTTCATTAAACTGCTAAGTGCGTCCTTTGTGGAACTAGATACATCAGGTTTCTTTGCCACTGGTTCTACTTTCTTTACTTCCTTAACCTCTGTTTTCTTTACTACAGGCTTATCAGTTACTACTACTTTTTTATCAGCCTTAGTTTTTTCAGTTTTATTAATCACTACAGGAGCATCATTATTCTTCTCATAAGCGATTACAGGCTCTTCCTTAACTGTCTCTACAGGTTGGACTATCTCTTTTACAGGTTCTACTGCAGGAGTGTGTTCTTCTGTAGCATAAGGAGCAGGAGTCCCCTCTAGAGCTATCTCAACACCAGTACCTCCTCCTCCTCCTCCTCCGAAGTAGCTATGAGCAGTCTGTGTCTCTATAAATCGTATAAAATAAAGAGTAACAAATAGTAGTATTGCTACGCCTACTGTCAGATATATAGATGTTCTTTCTTCTTTTGAATATTTTAAAGTCATAGTGATATTCCTAGTATTACTCGTTTAGTACACAGCAAATATAGGTGTTTATAGACTTAATATTTTTATAAATTCTTCTCGTTATTTATTTTGTCCTTCTACTAACCTCAACTGATTTACCATTAATTACCTTATACTTTATCTCTAGTAAATCATTCTCTTCAGTTGATTCCCAATATGCTATTTTATAAAGTTTATTGTCAATAACAGTATACGTAGTTTCACTCTCGTTCCCATTGCCATCAGCTGTAACTGTAGATAATGTTTGTTTTAAAGGATTTAATAAAATGACTTTACTCGGTTCTGCCATATTAAAGCTTTTATTATACACAAACTGCTTACTTGTAGGGGTATAAATTAAATAGTACTGCCCATAGTCTCCTCTCGTAACAAAAGGGTAATCATGAGAAAGAACAATATCTAAATATCCGTCAAAGTTATAATCCTCTAAACTTATTGACAATGGTGACTCTTTATATGCAAATGAATCAGGTAAAGAGATTGTCTGGATTAGTTTTTTATTCTCATCGAATATCTTAACTCTATTAAATCTGTAGTAATATTTATTATAGTCTTCCTCTTCACACGTCAGCCTATTTACTTCATAATAATAAACAACGTCAGCATTCTTTTCTACTGCTTTTAAATGAAAATCTACAATACTACTTGTCGAAGCATTCTGCCATTTCCCTTCTAATTTATCATATTGAGAAAAGCTCTCTATAGAGAACTTCCCAGTTGTTTTAAATGCTCCCTTCTTAGGGTCATAAACTTCTTCTCGAAAAGTAAATGCTTTTTTAGGTGCATCCCCACTTAACATAATTGGTTCGTTGTTGGGATATTTGGTGTAAATATACTTTCCATAAACACTTCCTTTGTTACTATATCCATATTGTATAAAAGCTTTTATAGGATATTTATCGATACTCCCCTCGTATGTAATTGTTCTATCTTTTATTTTCTGTTGACTAAATACAGGCATTATACTACCTATTAATAATAGGCCTGTAAGTAATCTATTCACTTTTAATTTCATAGTTTGGTTATTTTAGGTAAATGTAAATAACATTGTCTGTACTTGATACACTACCCAATAAAAAAGCCCAGTCAATATGGACTGGGCTGTATATTTTACTCTATAGAATTCTCCTCTTTTGCTTTTCTCTTTAGTAGTCTTTCTTTAAATATAGCTACCTCTCTCTCTACTTCATCTCTTTGTTCATCACCAATAGGTCCAAACACCTCATCCTTTACTTCTGACCAAGTTTTTATACTCATGATTTATTCTTTTTTCAGTCACAAAGATACCAAAATCACTTAAATATCAACTTATTACCCACTAAAACAATGCCACAAAAAAAGCCCAGTCAACATTGACTGGGCTGTATATACTATATCATTATATCTAGTAATTCATCACTACTTCACTCCCTCTCTCTTCATCTTTTACTACTGATAAAGACATTGGGATACGTTCCTGTAGCTCATCTACGTGAGAGATAATACCAACTATTCTGTTTTCTTTATGCAGATTACTCAAGGTCTCAAACACAATATTAACAGACTCGCTATCCTGAGTACCGAAGCCTTCATCTATAAAGAAGAAGTTTTTATCAGACTTAGACAAACTCTGCACACTCTCTGCTAGTGCTAATGCTAGAGACAGCGATACCTGAAAGCTCTGTCCTCCAGACAAAGTCTTCACACTTCTCGCCTTTCCATTATTTAGATAATCAATAATCTCAAACTCATTAGCTTCATTTAACTGTAAGCTCAATTGATTATTAGTCAATCTATGGAAACGAGCATTAGCCATATCACATAAGTTCTTTAAGTAGATAGCAGACACATAATTAACAAAACCAGCTCCACTAAACATATTGAGTAATGTACTAAGATTAGTAGCTCGTTTTTCTATAGCATCATACTGTTTCTGTAACTCTTGTTTCTTAGCATAATCTTTCTCTAAGCGCTCTACCTCACCAGCTAACTTAGCTACAGACTCTGTAGCCTCTTTTACCTGCTGTTCTAACTGAGTGATAATCTCCTGCTGCTTAGCAAACTTCTCTTGATCAAAAGCAATATCTTTTAGCTTTGTTTCTAGTGCATTCACAGCACTTCTCACTACCTCTAACTGTACCTCAAAAGCCTGTATCTGTTCTCTTCGATCAGCTACATTAATCTGTTTATTTAATACAGCTAATACCTCATCTAGAGATTGTAGTTGATGTGTACTTAACAAGGTCTTGATTTGCTCTTGTAATTGCTCTACTACTGCTCTTAACTCTACTAGCTCTGCCTGTATCACCTTCATCTCAGCCTGTACACTAGCTAGTTTAGGAGATAATATCTGATACTGATTAGTCAAGTCTTTATAACGCTGCTCTATCAACATTACATTGGCTTCGCGTTGTTTTACCTGTTGTGCTAATAACGTCTCTTCTAAACTTAGATAAGTATCTATCTGCAGCCTTATAATCTGAGTACTCTTAGACTGTATCTCACTTTCTAATCCTGCTCCTTCTACCTCTATTACACTAAGCTCTTTAGTAAACTTATCTACCTGACCTCTGTGCTGTTCTACTTCTTTAGTTAAAGTATTATATTGCTTCTCTAGTGTATCTATCTGCTGATTTACTAGTTCAGCTTGTTTCTTTAATTCGATAAACTGTACTTCATTAGCCTTCTCTATAATTGTCCAAACAAAGTTATTTTTGTGTTGATCTAATTGAAGTTTCAAGTCTTGTTCTTTCTGTTGATTCTCTTGCCACTGAGTCATAAGAAGTTTCTTCTTATCGAATAATCCCACAGTCTTACGCTCGTATTTCTTTAGACGATCTTGTTTATCCTTTATATCAGTAAGGCGAAGTTCACACTTCTGTATAGCTACAGATACATCTCCACCCTGTAAGATATGAGGATGATGAGCAGAACCACACAAAGGACAAGGTTGCCCATCGTGCAATTCATTAGCATATTGTGCCAACTGCTGTGCCACTCTATGATTGCGAAGTTCTACTTCTATATCATTAATCTCTTTCTCAAAGTGATTTCTATAGTTCTCTAACTCCTGCTCCCAGTGATTAATATCCTTTAATTTCAATCCTGCAATATCCTGATCTACAGCCTGTATATCCGTATTTAATACAGATAATGTCTGCTGTACTCCCTGAATATTATTATGAATAAATGCTTGTTGATTAAACCACGCATCTATGGCCATCAGCACAGTCATATCTATTCGACTAGCTTTAATCGTATTAAGCTCTGACTCTTTAGCTGCTAAAGTTTGTTTACTTCCCTCTAACGCCTTCTCTGCCTCTACTACATAAGTCTTTCCTTTCTGAAAACGCTCTAGTAAAGCACTCTTAGCTATATGAGCCTGCTTAATCTCCTTAATCAGATTAAGTTCATAGAGTTCTGCCTTTAGATGTTCTAACCCAGCATACTGCTGCTCTGCTACTTTAAGTTCATCAGTCACTTTCTTAAACTGACTCTCTAACTCTGTAGTCTCCTTAGTAACAACAGCTAATCTAGCCTCTCTATTCGTTACTTTATCCGCAGTATTCTTTTGCTCTACTAACACAGTAGAGAACGCTTTATCTAATTGTTCGTATTGAACTAACTCCTTCTTTTGTTCTATTATTTGAGGAAGTCTTTCTTCTAACTGACCTAACTCTACTTTCTTCTGAGTTAGAGCTTCGAAGTCATCCTTAAGCCCTTTTAACTGTTGATAGCACTCATTCTCTTGCTTAAACACTTTCGCCAGCTCATTACTCTTCTCACTCTCCTGTACATGTAATGCTTTCTTCTGAGCTATCTCCTCAGTGGTTACTTGGCTAAAGCTCTTTAACTCTCCCTCTATAAGATTCAGACTCTCTTTAGTAGAACTATAGATACGCTTTGTCTTATCAGCTAAATCAAAACGATCTAACCCAAAGATCTCTTGCATCATCTTCGTTCTATCCTTTCCTCCTAGTTCTATAAACTCTCTAAACTTTCCTTGTGGAATAATGATTGTACGCTTAAAGTTCTCGTAGCTCAGTCCTACTACTTCCTGTATATTTAACTCTTTTTGAGGTACCCAGATACCATCTTCATCCTTATAAAGCGTAGCCTCACCTCTCTTTACATCATCAAAGCGCTTAGCATTTCTCCTAAACTCTCTATAGATGCGATACTTCTCATCTTTAAAATTATAGAACTCAAAGTCTATCACTGAGCGATCTGACTTTAAATTCATCATATTATAAGCACGGTTATCTCTAGAGTTCATACGCTCTGTCTCTCCGTAAAGCCCAAAAGATATCGCCTCTAATATAGATGACTTACCCGATCCTACCTTACCGAAGATTCCAAATAACCCAGCTTCTATTAAACTAGTAAAATCAATGACTTGTTTCTCTTGATAAGAATACAGTCCTTCTATGGTCAACTTAATTGGTATCATCTCTTACTAATTTAAAATCTCATTAAACAAATCCATTAACTCCTCATTAGGCTCTTGCCCCTTATACTTTTGTTTAAAGTAATCTTTAAATAACCCTTGCATATCCTGTTCTAGATTGACCTGTTTTACCTTGTCTTGATCACCTTTATCAGACAATGTCACTTGTGGAATAATCGTAATTATCCCATCATGTGCCATATATAATCTCTTGATATCATCCGCATTTAAGAATGTATCACTCACTATCGTCAACTCTACTAAATGTGTAGGATTAGCCGTTAACCACTCTACTGCCTCGTCTACGCTTATAAACTTCATTCGAGAAAGAGGTCTTCCCTTCTCTAAAGCAATTTTAGTGTATGTAATCGGTTTTGCTGCCTCTGCCTCTAATAGCATCACATACTTCTGTTGCCCAGCCTCACTAAAGCTATAACTAAGTGGGCTACCTGAGTATACCACTGGTCTTTCTTCTTCTCCTATCTGATGTGCTCTGTGCAAATGTCCAAGTGCTGTGTACTGTACTTGCTCAGGGATGATGTCGCTGTATATAATATCAGCATTACCTACCTTTAATGGTTTTTCTCCATCAGGCTCTTCTAATATCTCACCATTGCGATTCATCATATACAGGTGAGAAATTAAAAGATTCACTCCCTTAGTCTTACAATACTTATCTGCTAATAACTGCCAACTCTCTCCTAACGCTTCATTTAACGCTGTACCTTTATCTTCTGTATCTAGCGCTTTCTTTAATCTTATCTCATTCGCATAAGGAGTATGCAGTATGCGTATAGGCTGCTTAAATCTATCTAATCGCAATTCTAACAATCCATTTGCTGACTTAGATACCTTAAATTGGTTCTCTATCTCAAAAGGTGTTACCTCAGCATTAGGTAGACCTATCAGTATGATACCACACTCTCTAGCTAATGGATCTGGAGCATCTATACGCTCTGGACTATCGTGGTTACCTGCTATGGCTATTACAGGTCGCTCGCCATTTTTGGCTAAGCGTTTTAGTGTTTTATAAAATAATTCTACAGCCTCTACTGGAGGATTAAACGTGTCAAATAGATCCCCTGCGACTAGGACTAAATCCACCGCCTCGCGCTCTGCTATCTCACAGATCTCGTCAAGTACCTCGCGCTGTTCGTCTATACGACTAAAGTTATCTAATCTTTTTCCTAAGTGCCAGTCGGCTGTATGTAGAATCTTCAATCCCATGTATCTTTCGTTGTTTTCTAGTGGCTCAAAGATACTAACTATCTCAAGGTTTATCGGCCTATTTTAAGATTAGCTTAGCCATTTTTTTAGTTGTGAATGATAAAGATTATCTTTACTCTACTTTATATTTAATTATATCTACTCACTTCTATAGTAGATGGTTTGGGTACGAGTTGGGTACTGTTTTGAAAACGGCCTTCTATCCCAAGTAAACACTGGAAGTTTCCGAACACTATCCAAACAAAACTCTTTTTAAAAATCATAAACAAGTAAAAATAAGCACTTTAAAACAAAAACAAAAGAGCAAATAAGGTCAAAAAGGGATAATTAGACCATTATCTCCAAATAAGGTCATTATAAGTCATAATTAGATTTTTCTAATTTATAACACCCCTTTATTACTTATACAAATCAAGTATTACTTACAACAAACTAACAATCACATTAAATCCTCCTAATATTTAGTTATATTTAAAGTAAAAAATATGACAGATAGAATATTCCACAAGGTAGTATGGGACTTCTTCGAAGACTTATCTGAAGATAAGCAAGAGTTTAATAAAGAGGTAATCGCTAAACAAATCAGAAACTTCGGAAATGCAGATAATTGGGATCCTAATGAGATTATAATAGATCAGCCTGAGGTTGTGTTTTGTTACCAAGCTATATTGTTTTCAAAAGATGACAAATATGATAATGAAGAGATTATAAAAATCATAACATTTCCTCCATTTGAAGAAATGGGAGAAGAAGAAGAAAGATATGTTGGTATTATTCACGCAACACTAAAGGCTGATAATAACCAAAACTTTCCTGCCTTAGAGTTATTATATAAACTTCATAAGCAATTTCTCAATAAAGATACACCTGCAAAGTTATACTTAGATGGTTTAGAGAAAAACGAAAAACCTAAGGACAAGTATGATTATTATGTTCATATTGACTTCGATTAAAATACATCTAATAAAAAACACCCCATTAATACACTATACTAATGGGGTCTTGTTATTATTAACTTATTATATCTCACATCCTTCAGGTCCGCAAGCTCCAACATCGCTATTACCTTTCATCTCGAATTGAGGTTGGCTTTCTTGGAATGCTTGAGTCAATGCTTCTACGAATGCTTCTGTAGGTTGAGCTCCTGATACTCCATACTTTCTATCCAGTACGAAGAAAGGTACTCCTGATATACCTAAAGCACGAGCTTCTGTGATATCTGCTGTTACCTCGTCTACCTTTTCATCAGTAGCTAAGAACGCTCTCACCTCAGCAGCATTTAGACCTACCTGTTCTGCTAATCCAACTAACACTTCTATATCTCCCACATTCTTTCCATCTGTGAAGTGAGCTAAGAATAAAGCTTCTTCCATCTCATTCCCCTTTCCGTGAGACTGAGCGAAGTGGCTTAATCGATGTGCTCTAATGGTATTAACAGGAATAGATTGATCTTGTTTAAAATCTATTCCCACAGCCTTACCTGCTTGTTGTAAGTTGTCCATCATTCCTTGTATTTGTTGCTCAGGCATACCTTTGCGCTTAGCTAAATACGCGGCTGTTGACATATCTAATCCTTCTACAGGTAAATCTGGATCAAGTTGGAAACTCTTCCACTCTACTTCTATCTTATCTTTAAACGGTAACTGAACTAAGGCATTCTCAAAGTTCTTTTTACCTACATAGCAAAAAGGACACATTACATCCGACCATATCTCTACTTTCATACGTTTTTTCTTTTAATAGTGAATCATTTCACTAACTCTATACCCAAAGATACTACGAAAACTCCCCAATGCTTTATTCCTTAACATTAATTAAATAGTATCCAAAAGGAAAGTACACCTATTTTTATATCTTTACTTCTATGGGAAAACCTATCATATTTATCGGTTGTATAGTCGTTGTCATCGGCTTATTAATACAGTTCACTTCGTTTAACCTAAATTGGTTTGGCAAGCTACCTGGAGACATTCACATACAGCGTCCAGGCTTTTCATTCTTTATGCCGATTACTTCTATGATCATCATATCAATAGTAGGTAGCGGACTGTTATGGTTATATAGACGTTTCTTTAGTTAGTTATGATTACTTCACCCAATCATTCTTACCAGCGATACCTCCAGAAATAATCAAGGTTACAGACATCACTAATAGGAATCCTAATGATAATGACCACAATCCTGATAAGTCAAATAAAGCACCAAAGATAGGTGGTCCACAAGCTGCAATCAGATATCCGATAGACTGTGCCATACCTGATAACTCTGCTGCCTGTACTGTACTACTAGTACGCAATACAAAGAATAGCATAGACAAGCTAAACGCTAATCCACTAGCTGTACCTATCAGCACACACCATAGTGCTATAAAGTTTACCTTAAATATCAATAACCCCGCTATCCCTATGGCAAATAATACTCCTGTACCTATAGCTAACAGCTTTTGGTTAGGTAATTTACTCGCTATAATAGCTCCTATAAAAGTCATCGGTAACTGTGCGAACTGCATATATGATAATAACCACCCTGCATCTTCACTCGCGATACCCCATGTAATAGCTACTTTAGGTAACCAAGCTGCTAGACAGTAAAACAGTAATGACTGTACTCCCATAAATACAGTGACAGCCCAAGCTATTTTAGACTTGTACATATTCACTTTTACCTCATCTTGTCCTAAGGAAGCTGTAGCTTGTACTGCTCTTCTCTTTTTTACTTGAGGTAACCACACTAAGATAGTTGCTATACTTAATACTAACCAGATTCCGATAGATCCTTTCCATCCCATCTCTGTGAATTTACCTAAGCTAATACTAAACCCTGCTGCTAATGCTGCTGTTAAGTTCATAGCTACAGAGTATATTCCCATCATTGTCCCTACATTCTTTTGGTAATTATTTTTGATATAAGCAGGCATTAATACGTTACCTACTGTAATAGCAATACCTACTAACGCCGCTCCTAAAAACAGAGTGATAAGACTACCGTAAGGTCTGATCACTAATCCTATACTCAATAAGATCAATGAACCTAATAGTACTATCTCCATTCCATATCTACGAGAAATCTTAGGCACCATGCTTGATAAAAATCCGAATGCCATTAGCGGTATAGTAGTCACTAATCCTGCTGTAGTATTAGACAGAGATAAAGATTTGCTTATTTCTGATATTACTGGTCCTACAGATGTTAGTGGAGCTCTTAAATTAGAAGCGATGAATATGATACCTAATAGCATCAATATTTTTTTCATCTTAGATACTTCTTCTATATGA
Organism: Myroides marinus; assembly: GCF_900109075.1. Taxonomy (GTDB): domain Bacteria; phylum Bacteroidota; class Bacteroidia; order Flavobacteriales; family Flavobacteriaceae; genus Flavobacterium; species Flavobacterium marinum_A. The sequence goes on from NZ_FNYS01000009.1 coordinate 33,492, forward strand.
TTTTCCATTGTTGTTTGTTTTTAAAATTACATATTGTTCTTTCAGGGTACAAAGCTAAGTGCTAATAAATGATTATATTCGCCATAAATCATATCTAAAACGACAAGTATGAGTAAGCCACAATTAGTCGATGAAGTTGGGAAAAGAGGTTTTTCTTGGCATGCAGAGTATTGGAAACACAACAATGAGTTTCATCATCACAAGAAAGCTCAATTAGTCTACGTAGAGTCAGGTTATCAATATTTACACGTAGAATCTTGTCAATTCTTATTACCACAAAATCACGTTGCTTACATTCCTTCTAATGTTCCTCATAAGACAACACATGCCTCAGAGCATGTCTCTCTGCGTACACTTTACTTCGATGTAGAGGATTTGCCACCGTTCTATGAAGAGCTTTACTTATTCGCTATCCCAAGTGTATTAAGAGAAATGATTATGTACACTGAAAAGTGGTCTATGAATATGGATAACGATGAGAGTGAACAGACATTCCTAAGAGCTATCTTATTAGAACTTCCTTCTTTTGTAAAAAATGCGATACCTCTTATCACACCTGTACCTCGCACTAAGGTGTTGTTAGACGCTACAGCTTATATTCACAAGCATTATCAATCAACCATCACTATAGATGAGTTGGCTCAACTGTGCTTTATGAGTATTCGTACTTTAGAACGTCAGTTTAAAAAAGAAACAGGTATTAGTATAGCTAAATATATACAGATGGTACGTATCATTAAATCCATAGAACTATTAAGTGAAGGACAGTATACTATCAATGAAATAGCTCTACAGGTGGGGTATAACAGTGCTCAATCTTATAGTAATGTATTCACAAAACTCATGGGACAACGCCCTACTGATTTTGCTCAACAAAGTTTAATCATCTAATCGAATACCTATAGCAAATGAAAGATATCATCACACTGCTACAACATAAAAAACAAGAAGTTATAACTGAACTAAAACAAGGTAATACATCTCAACAAGGTCTGATCTCCCAATTAGACAAGGCTATATCATGGTTAAATACAGTAGAAGAACATCAGTTAGATACGGCTAAGCACTATGATATACACCAACTCCCTGATACGTCACATGGAATGTCATTCTTTCATCTTATGATAGACTGTGAGAGTAGTGATCCTAATGATTGGGTAGAGTACACTCCTAATAATAAAGCTATAGAGATGTGTATGGGGGATTTAGTCATTGTCAAAAAATAAAAAAAGTCGGTTTATGACAAACCGACTTCTTCGTTTGACTCAATCTAGAGTTTTTAAATATTCTATTATCTCATCTGAGACTATTATCATCTTTTCTTCTATCTCTTTGCTCAATACATCAAGATTATTAAAATCAGGGTTAGTTACTAAGACTGCTTCTAAAATTGAGTATTTAGGCATTTCTGTTTTGTCTTTATTCCATTTAGAGTTCTTAGATAACTCCCAGTATTTTTCTTGGATTGGAATTGTGTTACCTAACAACCAAACTTCGAACCTCATTTCTACATGATTTAATACTACCCCAAACTTTAACTTCTTACCCTTCAAAAAATCATTTGAATAATAAAAATAAGTAAAGTCCATATACCCATGAAGGATACCTGCAAAGGAATATTGATTAGAAAGAGATTTTATAAGGTCTGTCCTTAACCTCATCGTAAATTTTACTAATTCATTATATGCAATGAGTATATCGCCTTTCTGTAGTTGTTCTTTATAAATAGAAACATATTTATTTAAATTCTCCATATCAATTTAATTCAAATAATATAATTGGTGAATATATCTAATTCTTAAACACAAAAAAAGTCGGTTTGTGATAAACCGACTTTCTTATATGATATACTTATAATTAATTTACAAGTGGTAAGAATGAGTATTCTTTAGCATAACGCAACATTTGTTCTTCAAATGATTTAGGTTGTTCGATTTTATAATCTGTCACTTCACCTTTATCATTCTTAACAGGTACAATGTATGGGTTAACAAATCCTCTATATGGAGCAGAGTCAAACTTAGCGTTACGAGCTAATACTTCTTTGTGAATTGCTTGATCTACTTTCACACCATAAGTCTCTACTAAAGCCTTAGCTGCGTTATAGTCTCCTTCAGATTTGATACGTTGAGTCTCTCTTAATAATTGTCCGAATAAATCATGTAATTTTTCATAGTTAGTAATATTGTAATATGTCTTACCATCTCTTACTACTTTCTCTATTACATTGTCTTTCTTCCCTTTTTCGAATACCCAAGCACTTACCCACTGACGGTTACGCATATGAGCTTCTTCGATATCAGCCCCTTGTTCTAAACGAACCAACTGAGTCATTAATCCATTGCGGATATACCCATCATAAGCAGCTTTACCTACCGATTTCCAATCATCTACTAATCCTAATTCTTGTAATTTAGGGTTGTATAAATAGAATAGTCCTACCAAGTCAGCACGTCCTTCTTCTAATGTAGAAGCATAACTTTTTAGCGTTTCTTTTGGTTGTCCTACTCCTTTGTTAATTTGTCCTGATGCATGTCCGATTACTTCGTGAAGAGTAGTGTGTAACTTATCTGCTAACTCACCATATTTCTCTTCTAATTGAACTTCCTCTTCATCATGAGCAAACTCTTTTAACTTATCAGAACCACCTGCATGGTTATAAGAATCTATAATGTTACCTAAAGAAATAGATTTAGAACCGTGTTCTGCTCTAATCCAGTCTGCGTTAGGAAGATTTACTCCGATAGGTGTACTTGGAGAAGCATCACCTGCCTCAGAAGCAACAATAACTGTTTTATAAGAAACACCTGTTACATTTTTCTTTTTATGAGCATCCATTAATGGAGAGTTGTCTTCAAACCACTGAGCTTCTTTAGAAACAACAGCCATCTTCTTAGACATATCAAAATCGTTGATTTGAACAACGCTTTCATAAGACCCTTTATGTCCTAATGGATCTGCATATACCTCGATAAATCCATTGTTATAATCGATATTTCCTTTAGTAGCTTTCACCCAAGCGATGTTATAATCATCCCAAGTTTTTAGGTCTCCAGTTTGGTAATATTTAATTAATAGTTTTAGCGCATCTGCTTGTTCTTGGTTTTCTGCTACAGTTACAGCTTTCTCTAACCAAAAGATGATTTGATCAATAGCTGCTCCATACATTCCACCACTTTTCCATACTTTTTCTACTAACTTACCATTCTCTTTAACTACTTTAGAGTTTAATCCTGTAGATAGTGGACGGTCTGGATCTGGGCTTTTCATTGCATTATAGAAAGCTTCTACTTCATCCTCTGTGATACCTTCTCCATAGAAGTTAACAGCAGAACCTTTCACAAGTCCTTTAGCTAAATCTAAGTTCACTTTCTTATTATCTACATCGTTAAATAGGATGTTCGAGATATTTTGGTCAAGTGTAGTATTTGTCTCTTTTAATAAAATAGAGAAATACGCTTGAGAAAAACCAGGCTTAATCTTATCATTAGAATAATGGTGGTGAATACCATTAGAGAACCATACACGTTTAACGTATGTAACAAACTCTTTCCAATCTTCTGATTCTTTGTCTCCTTTATAATTTTCGTAAATACTTTCTAATGCTTTACGAATAGTCAAGTTGTGTTTATAATTCTGATCCCAGATAATATCACGTCCAGCATATCCAGCTTGACTTAGATAATACACTAACTCTTTTTCTTTTAATGTAAGGTTGTCCCATCCTGGTATTTGGTATCTCAATACCTCAATATCTCCAAAGTGGTCAACACTATATTCGAATTGTTCTGTTTCTGTCACTCCTTCTTTTCCTTTTTCAGTTTCTTTTTTATCTCCACAAGACAATAACATTGCGGAAGCCATTACAATACAGGCCATTGTGTTTAATTTCATACTGTAGTTTTTATATTGTGTGTAGACAAATATATAAATATTGCTTTACCTAATTATACTATTTCCCTTTTAAAAGAGAATGCTATACTAACGCAGAAAGGTTATTTTGTATAATTATACACTTCTTTATTATACTCTTTAGACATATTTTTAGGTATGCTTAGCGATTGCCATTCTGTATTGCGTATCATCTTACCAATAAACACTATTTGCCCAATATGATAAGGGTAATGAGCTAACTGTCTGTATAATGCTTCTGCTACAGTATGATTTTGATTTCTAATCTTAACTACTGTATTAATATTTTCTTCAGTAATGCTATCCAACGTTTGAAATAATACATTCCAAGCTTTATCCCAATTAGTAATCAATTCATGTTTATCATATATACCATCTTGAAATTCATCATCTCTATTTCTCCATGGTTTATCTCCATCTTCTGTAAAGAAGTTAGTGAAACGAGAAAGTAAATTACCCGTAATATGACGCATAATCATAGCTATAGAATTACTCCCATCGCTTACTTTGTGATTTAATTCGTCTTGAGAAAAAATCAAAATAGTTTTGTCTGCAAGAGTTCTATAATACTCAAACTGAGTACGTACTCCTTTTATATCTTCTATATTCATCCTTTAGGTTGTTTTATATTGTAAAAGTTTATTCTGTTACTGCAATGTAATCCATATCGAAGAGATACTTAGTATATAGGCAAAAAAAATAACCCGAAGGTTATTTTTTCTTTACTAAAGGATGATTTAATCCTTTTACGTTATTGTTGATGACTTCATAAGTCTTCAGATGTTTAAATAGTTCAGTTAGGTTTCTAAAGCCATAATCCCTAGCATCAAAACTTGGATTTAGCTTACGAAGGTTGCCTCCTACAGTTGCGATATAAGCTTCGACCTCTTCATCCACTGACATATCAAAGGCTCTATCTATCAACTTGTATTCTTTCTTAGTCAATGCTTTGATATCATCATCGTCATTAGACTCTGTCTTTTTAGCATTGCCATTTTCTCCTTTTTCTGTTGCTGCTACTTTAGGCATTAACGTCTCACAGTATGTAAATATCTCACATGACTGAACGAAAGCATTAGGCGTCTTCTTCTCTCCTACTCCCATCACGAAGATACCTTCTTCTCTAATACGCTTAGCTAACCCTGTATAATCACTATCACTCGACACGATACAAAATCCATCTACCATCTTAGCATGTAAGATATCCATAGCATCTATAATCAGAGAACTATCTGTAGAGTTCTTTCCACTTGTATAATTAAACTTCTGTATAGGCGAAAATGACAAGTCATTTAATAAATCCTTCCAGCTATTCATTTGCGGTGTTGTCCAATCTCCATAAATACGACGGACAGTCACCTTCCCATATTTAGAAACTTCTTCTAAAATCTTATCTAACAATTTAGCCTGTGCATTATCGCCATCTACTAATATTGCTATGTTGTTATTTTGTTTTTCCATCATATTTTCCTTTTCGAAAGCTCTAAAATACAAAAAATAGCGCTATTTAAAAGATAATTGATACCAAAACATCTGTTAATAAATACTTCGTATAACCAAAAATAAGGAGACTAATTAAATCACAACTCTACTTTTAGTACTTAGTTGCTTATTTACTTATAGAAATTCTTGAAATTAATTAATACCTAAGAATATTTTCTCAAAAAGAAATAGTTGAATAGAAAGGTAGGTATTAATAGGAAGTTATTTTGATTATAGTACTGGTGTGGCTACCACCAGTACTATATATTATTTCTGTTTAAATAGATTTTTTCGTTTCTTTTTATTTATAAGTTTTACCTAATGAACTAGATAATAAAAAGACGAAAATAGTTTTGTTGTTTGTTTTCCTATTTATGTAGGCAAAAGTAAATAGGTTAAAACAAAAAAACATTGAACTACTTCAATAAATCATATTTTCTTCTTACCTCGGATCTTACTCAAGAACTCTTGAGATATTCCTAAATACGAAGCTATCTGTATATTAGTCAAACGCTGTAATAAGGAAGGATAACGCTTACAGAAGTCTTCATACTCCATAGCTGCATCCATCGTTAACTTATTAATAATACGACGTTGTAATGCTACACATTCTTGCCCTAGCATTACTCTATAGATTCGTTCTAGAGCAGGTATCTTATCGTATAATGGTTCTTTTACATCTCTTGATATACGTAATACTTCACAGTCCTCTAAAGCTTGTATATAAAACTTAGAAGGCGAATTAGTGTGATAACTTTCTAAATCAGCTAACCACCAATCTTCAACAGCAAAGTAAATAATATGTTCTTGTCCTTGACTATCTAAAATATAAACTTTACAACAACCAGTAATAACAAAAGCCTGGAAATCACATATTTCACCTGCTTTTAATAAATATTCCTTCTTTTTAATATGTACAGTCTCGAAAGAAGCTAATATAAGTTCTCTTTCTTGGTCAGTTAGTACTACTCCCTTCCGTTCTAGATTATCTATTAATGAAGCTCTTTTCATCATCTTTCTTTTTTAATCCACTTACCTTCTTTAGGAGCTTTATAAGCTCTCATCTTTTCTAATAATTCTTCTATATTATCTGCTACTACAATCATGTCGCGGTTTACCTGTTTTAAAAAACCGTAACTCACCATATTATCTACCATCTGTAATAACGGATTATAGAAACCATCTATATTTAATAAGGCTACAGGCTTTTTATGAAGTCCAAGTTGTGCCCAAGTAAGCATTTCGAAGAATTCTTCTAACGTTCCATATCCACCAGGCATCGCTATGGTGCCATCTGACAATTCATCCATTTTAGCTTTGCGCTCATGCATTGTCTCTACTAGAATTAGTTCAGTAAGGCCACGATGTCCTAACTCTACATCGCCTAAAAAAGTAGGTAATACTCCTATTACTTCTCCATCATACTTCAACACCCCGTCTGCTACAGCTCCCATTAAACCAACTTTAGCTCCTCCATAAACAAGGCCAATATTCTGCTTAGCTAAATACTCCCCTAATAAAAAAGCTTGATCAAAAAAGACGTCTTTTGTTCCTGAACTCGAACCACAAAACACTGTATACCTCATTTATAATAATTTTAAATTAGCCACAACCACTATATAAATCAACCTATTACAAAATAAATGAAAAAATATTTAAAAAATCAAAGATATTTTGTTGTAACATTTTTATCAAATGTATGACTATTATGTAAACCTCAATTAGAATTCAAAATAAAATAAACTTAACGAAATAACTATTATGAAATTTAAATTAAGTACATTGCTTTTCCTTACGATGGTTTGCTCCATTTATGCGCAACAGAAAGGAAAGATTACAGGAATCATTTTTGATAAGACGATAAATCAGTCTGTTCCTTATGCGACTGTTTCTCTTAAATCTGGAGAAAACATTGTAACTGGTGTTATGTCAGAAGACAATGGTAAATTCGAATTAACTGCTCCTCTAAATAAATATACAATAGAAGTACAGTTTATCGGGTATCAAACTTTTACAAAAGATTTCGAATTAACAGAAGCTGTTCAAAACTTTGGTACAATCTATTTAACTCCTGAAGCGACAACTTTAGAAGGAGTAAATATCATAGCAGAACAATCAACTATAGAACAAAAAATAGATAGAAAAGTAATCAACGTAGGTAAAGATTTAACTACTGCTGGTGCTACTGCTGGTGAGATTATGAACAATATTCCATCTGTTAACGTAGATAAAGACGGTAAGATATCTCTTAGAGGAAATGAGAATGTGCGTATCCTTATCGATGGACGCCCTACTAATATGTCTTCTGAACAGGTATTAAAACAAATCCCTTCTACTTCTATCAAAAGCATTGAGTTAATCACTAACCCAAGTGCTAAGTATAACCCTGAAGGAATGTCTGGTATTATCAACATCGTGTTACACAAAAACACTATGGATGGATTTAATGGTTCTGTAGATACAGGAGCTACATTCTCTCACTATGTTAAGAACACAAACTCTCTAAACCTTAACTACAGACAAGGTAAACTAAACTTCTTCGGAAATGGTAGTTACTCTTATGGGCAGTACAAAAATGAAGGAGATATGATGCGTACTGATATCATGTCACCTACTGAAATACGTATGAAGTCTATCAACAAGAACTACTTGTATAAGATAGGTATGGATTATTATATCAATGATAACAACACTTTATCATTCTATACTAACCAAAGTACAAATAATAGTGATATGGATATGAAAAATGCAACTACATATCCACAAGGTAAATACGACGATATCTTCCAAAAGACTAATTATAATGGAGATAATAAATACAGTGCTTATAACTTAGCTTACAAACACTTATTTGAGAAAAAAGGACACACGTTAGATATCGAAGGAAACTTTAGTCGTAATAAATCGACTAATGATGGTAACTACAATACTTTAATTGGTAAAGGTCCTAATCAATTATATAAAGATGGAAACAATAATACTAGTGATCTTACGACTATTAATGTTGACTATGTAAATCCTTTAAATGACCATACTAAATTAGAAGTAGGAGCTGAAGCTAGAATCTCTAGAGCTGACAACAACTTCGATTCTAACAACCCTCTTATTCCTGAAAAAAACAGAGTGATCAATAACAAATATGATCAAGATATCTTCTCTGCTTATGTAACTTTTGGACAAACGTATGGTAAGTTTAATTACCAAGTAGGTACAAGATTAGAAAGCTATAAAGTAGAATCAACACTAGGAGGTAAAACTAACTTTAAAGATGATTATGTAACATTATATCCATCTGTTTATTTTGGATATACGATGAGTGATAACGACATGTTTAACTTAAGTTACAGTAGACGTGTTGACAGACCTAGTATTTCTCAAACTAACCCTGTTAGACAATTCTCTACTCCATTAATGACAATGGTAGGTAACCCTGAGTTAAAACCTCAATTTACTAACTCTGTTGAGTTAAACTACACTAGAATGTTTAACAACAAGAGTAGCATAACAGCAGGTGTTTACTACAGAAGAATAAATAAAGAGATTAATCACGTGATTTATGATGATCCAGATAATGACAATCCTAATGCTTTATTAATGACTTTTGATAACTACAAATCAAATGATGCATATGGGTTCGAACTTTCTGCAAACATTAAATTAACTCCATGGTGGGATATGCAACCAGCTATTGACTTTTCAAGTATTAAACAAACTGGTTTTGTATCTAAGCTAAACGCTACTAACCAAATGGACTTCGTAGAGCGCAATATTACTGCAAGTGCTTTTAACGCTCGTTTAAACAGTAACTTCAAAGCTTCTAAAAACCTAAGATTTAACTTATTTGGGTTCTATAGAGGTGGTGTAGATGGTATCACTATGGATTCTAAAGAAATGTATAAGATAGACGCTGGAGCTAGATACTCTTTATTAGAAAACAAATTAAGTATCAGCGCTAGAGTTAATGATATATTCAATACTATGAAATTTAAATATAGTTCTCAATATCCATATGCTTCTAATGGTCAATTCTCTTGGGAGAGTAGATCTGTATATGTTGGTGTAAACTATATCTTCGGAGGTGGAAAAGGACGTGCTCTTCAAAGAAAATCAAGAGACACAAACACTAAACAAAGCGGAGGTACTGGAGGAGGATTATTCTAAAAAACATCAACCACCAATTAACAAATTATTTTTTTCAACTATTACTAAAAAAAGCTGTTATCAAATATCGATAACAGCTTTTTTGTTTTTACTATCATTAAGTTTTTCAACCTACTTTCTATATTTCTCTAGAAACTGAAATACACTCATCAAAGCTTTTTCGCGCACAACAGTACTTGATAAAAACAAATCGTGCATTCCATTTTCTATACAAACCTTCTCAACAGTATTACTTAATTTTTCTCCTATCCTCTCAATATCTTTTACATTCAGAACAATATCTGATGACTGAGATAGAGATGTCCACTTAGATGTATGTCCTGACTTATCACTGTACATTAGCAGAATAGGAAACTCACTGTGTAGTACCACTTCTTGTATTAATTCTTGAGCGTGTTGTACAGCTAAAATCCAAGCATAATACACCTCAAAAGGTTTGACAGGTTTCCACATCGTATTATACTCCCATTCACCGTCATAAGATTTATGTAAAGATTTACCATACACATCTGACATCTGATCATTAGAAGCAAATATATCTTTAGAGACTTTCTTCTTAGCAACAGAACCTATAAAAGGTTTTACATAAAAAGGAATATTAAAATCAAAGAACGGAGAATTTAATATCAAACCTCCTAAACGTTCTTTAAGCAATCCAAACATACTGTAGTATGTAGCCAATAATCCTCCTGTACTATGTCCTAACAAAAATACTTGAGTACTCGGTTTTTCTTTTAGAATAAACTCTAAACCATAATCGATATCAGGAAAATACTCTCGCATTGACTTACAATAATTAGGGTGTTGGTGCCCTAGCAATGATCTCCCATACTTACGTAAATCTATTGCATAGAAGTCAATTCCCCTCTCATTAAAATAATCCATCACATGATACTGAAAGAAGTAATCACAAAATCCGTGAATATAAAACACAGTCTGTTTATTCTCTTTCCTGTTACCTCTAGATTCTATTAAGGTTGTCACTACCTTACCTTCATAATCATTATCAAAAGGATGTTGATGCGTTATATATTTATCAAAAGTCAAATGTAAATTCATATCATCTTATTTAAAGCTATTTTCAGCCTATTTAACGCCTTTATATCTTTTAATAAATACAATTATAATAAAGGAGAAAATAATCGAATAAAACTATTTTTAAGGCGTTGTTTCCACGATCTTTTATTCCATCTGTGTAATTCTAATTTAATAGAGTCTTTACAGTCTCTATCAAACATACTTTTCATCTTTTTAGCAAAGCTTTCATCATATACCACTACATTGACTTCAAAGTTAAGGTCAAAGCTACGATGATCAAGATTACAAGTACCTATCGAGCTTATACCTGAATCTGTTACAAAAGTCTTAGCATGTATAAAGCCTTTTTTATACAAATATATTTCAACTCCAAACTCTAATAGTTCTTGAAAATAAGATTCTGATGCCCATTTCACAATATTAGAATCAGTAATACCAGGCAATATCATCTTCACTTTCTTTCCACTTAATGAAGCCATCTTTATAGCTAACTGTAGCGATTCATCAGGTATATAGTAAGGAGTAGTGATACAAATCTCTTTATCCGCAGTCTGAATTGCTTTTAACACACTATATAGGATAGATGGTACATCTGAGTCTGGACCAGAAGAAATCACTTGTAATGGAACTTCTCCTATCTCCTCGTTATCTAGAATAGGAAAATACTCTTCATTAAAAGCCAAATCCTGTTTGCTACAAAAGTTCCAGTCTGCTAAGAAAATATACTGTAATCTATAAGCTCCTGAACCTTCTATTCGCATATGAGTATCACGCCAGAAGTACTCATTAGAATCTTTCTTTCGATTATCATATCGGTCAGAGATATTAATACCACCAGTATAAGCTATTCTACCATCAATAACCACTATCTTACGGTGATTTCGATAATTCATTCTATTAGCAAAGGCTAATAATATAATCTCATTAAAAGCAAAAGCTTCAATGCCATTCGCTCTAAGATTACGCACTATATTTTTTCGTATGCTCTTACAACCAAAATCATCATAAATAAAGCGCACCTTCACCCCTTCTTTCGCCTTTTGGATCAGTACTTCTTCTATCTGTTTACCTATTTCGTTATTCTCATAGATATAATATTCTATATGAATCGTGTTTTTAGCAGCTCTTAAGTCCTCTAAAAGCCTTGGAAAAAACTCTTCACCATTCTCTAGTATTTCAGCTTTATTATTAGTCAGAAGAGGGCCATCCCCCATGGTAGCACTAGAGAGCATCTTTATAAAAGAACTATTTCTCTCTATTACAGCATTGCCTTGTTGTTTTTGATTGAGATGAATATCGCTTAGTCGTTTAGTCAACTTATTACTATACTCATCATTTACTTTAAGCTTTTTAGAGTACATCTTCCTCTTGCGATAATTAATACCAAAAGAAAAATAAAATATCATACCAAAGATAGGTACAAAAAACACCAGTAATAAATACGATAATGTCTTAGAGATAGAGTCCGTATCATAGATTATCCTTACAGCTACAGCTATAGCTATAATAAAATAAACGATTTCTAAATAGATAAACCAATCTGACTGTACTCTCAAAAACATTGCTTAAATCTCTTTTAATTACCTTTTCTACTCTTTTTATAAGAAAGACTAGAATACCTAAAAGTAAAAAATAAAATGCAGTTAATAGAAGAATTGATTCACAAAGTGTATAAAAGCAAAAAAGTCTCCCTTTAAGGGGAGACTTTTGAGCCGATGGAGGGACTCGAACCCACGACCTGCTGATTACAAATCAGCTGCTCTAGCCAGCTGAGCTACACCGGC
>NZ_FNYS01000009.1:46038-144966 GCF_900109075.1 Myroides marinus
TGAGCCGATGGAGGGACTCGAACCCACGACCTGCTGATTACAAATCAGCTGCTCTAGCCAGCTGAGCTACACCGGCGACTCATTTTGCGAGTGCAAAGATAGCATGGTTTTCCAATCTTGCAACACAAAACGTATGTTTTTTTTACTTTTTTTTCAATTACATTGCGTTGATTTTCTCAACTAATTGACCAGCAACATCTTCAAGTTTTTTATAAACTCCTTTAAAATGTGCTTTTTTATTCTCAACATTCTTTGCATTTACATCTCCGATCAATTCGTCGAATGAAACGAATGCTTCTTCAAGTAATGCATTAGTCTCTGGAGTTGGTCCACCTGTTGTCATTTCTTGAATATAAATCGCTTGAATAATATCACCTAATACATAGTGAATATCTTTCTTAAGGTTTTTTACGCTTGCCATAATTTCCTTTATTTATTATTAATTTTACGCAAATCTACAATTTAAAAATAGAGTAAACTACTCTTTTAAGAAACAAATATTTCTAATACAGTAGCCTCTCCTTTTAGTATCACTTCTGATACCACAGCAGGAATAAAGATAGTCTGTCCACAGTGTAGCTCATACTTCTCCTCTCCTATTATTATCTCACCTTCTCCTTCTGTACATACATATAAATAGAATCTACTCTTATCTTTAACTTTAGTATACATATCAGATAAGGGTATATAATTTACATTAAAGAAAGGGCATTCTAAAATATGATTATCTGTATTAACAACCTTATTATATGTTATCTCTACATTCTTCTTGTCATAGTTAATAGCCTCTAAAGCTAAATCTATATGTAATTCTCTAGAGTTACCCTGAGCATCTAATCTATCCCAATCATATACTCTATAGGTAATATCAGATGTTTGTTGGATCTCGGCCAATAATACTCCGCCACCTATAGCATGTACAGTTCCTGTCTCTATAAAAAACACATCTCCTTTTTTAACAGGGATTTCTTTTAAGATTGAAGGCAATGTTTTTGATTCTAGATGTTTTAGATAGTCTTCTTGACTTACTCCATCTTTAAAGTCTACTACTACTCTAGCTCCTTCATCCGCCTGCATCACATACCACATCTCAGTCTTACCAAAAGAACCGTGACGCTTCTGTGCTAATTCATCATTTGGGTGTAGCTGTATAGACAAGTCATCTTTAGCATCTAAGAATTTAAACAATAATGGAAACTGTTTATCAAAGCGTGCTATTATAGCCTCTCCCAATATCTCATCAGGAAATTTCTGAATTAGATCGTTTAAGTTTAGTCCTGCATACACTCCATTAGCCACTACACTAATGTCAGAAGATACACCAGATATCTCCCAACTTTCTCCAACCTCATTCGAATCAATATCTTTTCCTAATATTGATTTTAATTTAGTTCCTCCCCATATTCTATCTTTCAGAATTGGATGAAATAGTATCGGATATTGTTTAAAACTCATATATTAATCACTTCTATTAGAAATAAGCCTAGACTTATTTTATCTTTCCTTTTCACTTAAAAAAACGAGGGTGCAAGTTACGACTTTTCCTATTAGCATTCCCTATAATTAGTTTTCTCCTTTAAAAGAAACAAAATTTCGAGCTGTTTCGTACAAGATTATTTCTAACTCTTTGTCACTAGGGATAAAAGGTCGAAGTAACTGCCATATTACGACAGCTATGTTTTCGGCAGTAGGTATCAATTCAAAAAATTCTGGTACATCTAGGTTTAAATTTTTATGATCAAAACGCTCTTCTACCTCCGATTTTATTAAATCTGATAGTTCCTTTAAATCCATCACAAACCCTGTTTCCTGATCTAGTTCTCCTGTTACTTGAACAATTAACTCATAATTATGACCGTGAAAATTAGGATTATTACATTTCCCAAAGATCAATTGATTCTTCTCATCTGACCATTCTTTTCTATGCAAACGATGAGCTGCATTAAAATGGGCCTTTCTACTAACGGTTAATCTCATAACACTATTGTTTTTGTGCTTCAATAAAATGATAAAACTTAGAGAAAATTATTTTAAACCAAGCTGTATATACTTCTGGATGTGCTTCCATATCATTTTTAATACCTTCAATAGACATCCATTTCCAAGACTCTACTTCTTCTAAATTAATCTTTGGTTCAGCATCATAATACCCAATCATCACATGATCATATTCATGTTCAGTAAGTCCATTGTCAAATGGTGCTTTATATATAAAACTAAATACATCCTTTAATGGTACCTCAAAGCCCATCTCTTCCATCAATCTACGTCTACCTGCTTCTACGTTAGTTTCTCCTACACGTTGATGACTACAGCATGTGTTAGTCCATAATAAAGGTGAGTGATATTTCTCAGAGGCACGTTGTTGTAACATTACCTCATTGTCTTTATTCAATATAAAAACAGAAAAAGCACGATGTAATAAAGCTTGTTTATGAGCTTCTATTTTTTCCATTACTCCTACTTGTTCATCCTGTTCATTTACTAATATCACTAACTCTTCTTTCATACCTATAAATTTATATCAACCTCAAAAATACAAAAAAGATATGGGATTACTAATCCATTTAGCATATCCATTAACTATAATCAAATATGCGAACTACTTAACTGATTCACAACACTCTTCCCATCAAAAATTTATCTCTACATTATATATCAAATTATATATATACCCAAAAATCAATACTCCCCCCTCTCTTCCTTCTCTACATTTATTCTAGCCCATATTATTTTTAACTACTTTTGTACAAACAATGATTATCAAATGGAAAGACAAATAAAACTAATATGGGATTTCAAGGGGCCTGCAGGAGAAAGAACTGCAGAACATCATGTCATCCATCTAAAAGAATATGTAGCTATCGAAAAACTACCTATTACTATAATAGAATATAAAGTATTAGCTCCTGAGCATTCTATCGCTTATATGGTGGTAAACGATGAACAAATGAGACTATTAAGAGATATCTTAAAACCGCATAGAGGAGAGCTTTATGAATAAGCTTTACTAATAACAAGAAACAGAGGAGATACAACAACTTAAGTTATATCTCCTCTGTTTTTTCTGCACCTTCACTGTGATAACTATCTCTTTATAATAACATCTTCTTAAAAAACACCACTACTTCCTTTGTTATAAAAAAACAACTCCTGCTTTTTTAATTTATCCACATTTTACTATACTTCAAAAGTCTTTACAGACACATTTTTATCTACTTTTTCCTTATTTAACCTATATAAAGTGTATTTCATAATAAAGATCAAAAAAATGTGTACCACTTTTTTTAAATTCAAAAACACCAAAAGAACATATAATATTAAAAAACAACAACTTACAGTTTAAAACAGATAACCTTATAAATATAGTTACATCTCTAAACCCAGTATTTATAAGGGCTCAATGCCTTTCCTTGGACAATTCTTGGACAATAGCTAGAGATTAGTTGACCTAAGACTATGTTTGCCCATGGATTGTCCTTGTATACTTCACTTATTCTCCTATAAGTTACTACGTGAGTTCCATTTGTAAACTTTATAGTTTCCAAAAAAAAGACATAAAAAAAGATGCCATTTATAGACATCTACATATTATTTATAACACTATTTAGTTAAAGCTAATAATTCGCTTTTAAAGTCTCCATAATTTTTATAATAACCTTCTAAGAGTACAATCTTTTTTGCTCTTTCACTAATAGTGATACAGCCTTCTTTATCACTTCCAATTATAGACAGCGTACTAAAATGTATCCTGACTTCATTACTTTCTGTATTAAACACAAAGCGCTTTCCTAATACGGTTTTTATTATAATCTCCTTTTTATCTATACTTATATGATTAAGATATTTATAACTAATATTAAGGATATAAATCAATAACAGTGTCATGATGGTTATAGTTAGTATAACAGACTCAATACTCGTCGCCTGTATTATACCTTTTGAGACCATAAAAAACAGACTTATCAAAACAACATCAATAATTGCAATAAGCACAATACCAACAATTATCCTAACAATAATACTCTGATTAAAAACTGAACTAAATTTCATTATAAATGCAATTATCATTACGCATAAAAAAATCCTCAGTAGATTTCTACTGAGGATTTTTTTCTCTTATATATACTTTAATATTAGTTTGCCTCTTTACTGATAAACTGAATACGCATTAATCTTAATTCTTCGGTATCAAAGTCTCCATCAAACTCTGCCATGGCAGACTTGATATTATCGGTTTCCGAATCCATAAAGTAATCATAGATTTCCTCCTGTTGATCTTCGTCTAATACTTCATCTATCCAATATGATATATTAAGTTTAGTCCCTGAATATACGATTTGCTCCATTTCTTTTAGTAGCCCATCCATATCTAGTCCTTTAGCACTAGCAATATCAGGTAAAGATAACTTTCTATCCACACTCTGAATAATATAAAGTTTTAACGCAGAATTAGCTCCTGTAGATTTAACGACTAGATCATCTGGTCTAATAATATCGTTATCCTCTACATATTTACTAATAACATCTACGAATTCCTTACCATACTTTTTCGCTTTACCTTCACTTACACCTATTATATTAGACATCTCTTCTAAGTTAACAGGATACTTAAGTCCCATCTCTTCTAATGAAGGGTCTTGGAAAACGACAAAAGGAGGTACACCATATTTTTTGGCAACTTTCTTACGCAAATCTTTTAGTATACTAATCAAAGCTTCGTCTATCACAAGACTTGCTTTACTAGCGACAACGTCTAATTCATTTTCTGTATCAGAGTATTCATGATCTTCTGTCATCATAAATGACGATGGATTATCAATATACTTCAGCCCAGACTCTGTCAATTTTAGTACTCCATAAGCTTCAATATCCTTGCGTAATAAATCAGCAACCAGAACCTGTCTTATTAAAGCAACCCAATACTTCTCTTCATGTGACTTACCACATCCAAAGAAGTCTAGAGTATCTGTCTTATTTACTTTAAGTAATGCATTTACCTTACCTAATAAAGTAAAGACTACTTCTTTCGTTTTATATACTTGTTTAGTGTCTCTAATTACTTTTAATAATTCAACAACACTATCTTTAGCTTCAACTTTAGTTTTTGGGTTACGAATATTGTCATCCATATCCGCTCCTTCACCATTAACTTCATCAAACTCTTCTCCGAAATAATGTAGGATAAACTTTCTTCTAGACATCGATGTTTCTGCATAAGCTACCACTTCTTGAAGTAATGCGAATCCTATCTCTTGTTCCGCTATAGGCTTACCTGCCATAAACTTCTCAAGCTTCTCAATATCTTTATATGAATAATAGGCTAAACAATGTCCTTCTCCGCCATCACGTCCAGCTCTACCAGTCTCCTGATAATAACTCTCTAATGATTTAGGTATATCATGGTGTATTACATATCGTACATCTGGCTTGTCAATTCCCATACCGAAAGCAATAGTAGCTACTACTACATCTACATCCTCCATTAAGAACATATCTTGATGCTTAGCACGAGTCTTAGCATCTAACCCAGCATGATAAGGAACAGCACTAATTCCATTCACTTGTAATACATGTGCAATTTCTTCAACTTTCTTTCTACTTAAACAATAGATCACACCTGACTTACCTTGGTGTTGTTTAATAAAACGAATAATATCTGTCTCTACATTTTTAGTCTTTGGACGTATCTCGTAAAACAAGTTAGGTCTATTAAAAGACGCTTTAAATGTATTGGCATTTGGAATTTCTAGGTTCTTTAAGATATCCTCTTGTACTTTAGGAGTTGCCGTAGCAGTAAGTCCTATAATTGGTATATCTCCAAGACTTCTTATAATATTACGTAGATTTCGATATTCTGGTCTAAAGTCATGTCCCCATTCAGAGATACAGTGAGCCTCATCAATAGCTACAAAAGATAATTTTTCTCCTTGTAAAAAGCTAACATATTCCTCTTTAGTTAAAGATTCAGGAGCTACATAAAGTAACTTAGTGACTCCGCTTTTAATATCTTCCTTTACCTGAGCTATTTCAGTTTTAGTTAAAGAAGAGTTAAGTACATGCGCTACACCATGCTCTGAAGATAAACTTCTAATAGCATCTACTTGATTCTTCATCAATGCAATCAATGGTGATACAACAATCGCAGTTCCCTCTAACACTAATGCAGGCAATTGATAACAAAGAGATTTACCTCCTCCAGTTGGCATAATTACAAAAGTATTGTGTCCTGAGATTATACTTTTGACTACATCTTCCTGAAGACCTTTGAATTGTGAAAATCCAAAATATCTCTTTAACTCTTTGTGCAAGTCAATTTCAGTTGATTTCATTATTTTTGTATGGTATTTTACATAAATTTGCAGTACCTAAAGGTACAAAATTTCTTTAGTTCAAACATAATATTTAACATTCGCTCATTTTGAATACAGTAATCAACATATTAGAAACCGCCAAAAACACTCTATTATCTGAGAGTGAGAGCATTAAAAAACTTATAAACTACTTAACACTTGATTTCGAGAAAGCAGTAGAAGCAATTTATAACTGCAATGGGCGAATAATTGTGACAGGAATAGGCAAAAGTGCACTAATTGGAGCGAAAATAGTAGCTACTTTTAATTCAACTGGTACTCCTTCTATCTATATGCACGCTGCTGAAGCTATGCATGGAGATTTAGGATTAATACAGCCTGGTGACTGTATTATTTGTATTTCTAACAGTGGAAATAGCCCAGAAATTAAAGTACTAGCTCCAATATTAAAAAGACACGGTAATAAACTTATAGCAATTACTGCTAATGAAAATTCATTTTTAGCGAAGAGTTCTGACTATATCTTGCTATCTAAAGTAGACAGAGAAGCAGAACAAAATAATCTAGCTCCAATGAATAGCACTACTGCTCAATTAGTACTAGGTGATGCCTTGGCTGCTTGTCTAATTCAGATGAGACAATTCACAGCAGAAGACTTTGCGATGTATCATCCAGGTGGGGCTTTAGGTAAAAAATTACTACTTTTGGTCAGAAACATTCTAAAAAGCGAAAACAAACCTTCTGTTTCTCCTGAATCTACAATTCAAGACGTAATCGTAGAAATTTCAGAAAAAAGATTAGGTGTAACCGCTGTAGTAGAAGATGACAAATTAATTGGAATTATCACTGATGGAGACTTACGTCGTATGCTTCAAAAAAGTGCTAATCTAAATGAGTATAAGGCCAAAGACATCATGTCTATCAACCCTAAGTCTATTGACAGTAACGAACATGTTTCTAAAGCTTTATCAATATTAGAAGACAACTCAATCACCCAATTATTAGTAACAGAAAACAACAAATATGTAGGTGTAATCCACTTACATGATATATTAAAAGAAGGTATAGTATAATATGGCAGACTCAAAGAAATCTATCAAGGAAATGTCTTTCCTTGACCACTTAGAAGAATTAAGATGGTTATTAGTTAGATCATCAATATTTATCTTAAGTGGTGGTGTAGTCGCTTTTATTTTTAGCGATTTCATCTTTGACAAGATAATTTTCGCTCCAAAGAAAAGTGATTTCGTTACTTATCAATTCTTCTGTAAACTAGCGCAAAAGTTTAATTTTGATCGTAGTTTCTGTTTACAAGACCTTCCTTTCGAGATTCAAAACAGAACGATGGATGGTCAATTTTCTGTGTTAATTTGGACTTGTATTTCGGCTGGTTTCATTATTGCAGTTCCTTTTATCTTATGGGAAATATGGAAATTTATCAGCCCAGCACTATATAAAAACGAAAAGAAATATGCTAGACTTTTTATAGTTGTATCATCATTCTTATTCTTCTTAGGAGTAATCTTTGGTTACTATGTAATCACACCTTTATCTATTAACTTCTTAGCAAACCTACAAGTTAGTGAAATAGTTAAAAATCAAATAGATATAAACTCTTACATAGGATTAGTAAAAACAACTTCGATAGCGTGTGGATTAGTATTTGAACTTCCTATTATCATTTACTTCTTATCTGTATTAGGTTTAGTATCTCCACAGTTCTTAAGACAATATAGAAAATATGCTATAGTACTTATTCTAATTATTGCAGCAATCATTACGCCTCCAGATGTAGTAAGCCAGATTATCGTATCTATACCTCTACTTATCTTATATGAAGTGAGTATTTATATTTCATACTTCGTTACTAAGAAGAAAAATAAAGAAATAGCTGAAGGAAAAAATAAAGAAGTTCAATAATTTATTACTTAATCAATTATGAAATTAAGAGCAGAAAATCTTATTAAGATATACAAAAAGAGAAAAGTAGTAAAAGGAGTCTCTGTAGAGGTTAATCAAGGTGAAATCGTTGGTTTATTAGGTCCTAATGGAGCAGGTAAAACCACTTCTTTTTATATGATTGTAGGTCTAGTAAAACCTAATAGTGGTAATATATATCTAGACAACACTAATATTACAGATTTCCCAATGTATAAACGTGCACAGCACGGTATTGGTTATTTAGCACAAGAGGCTTCTATCTTTAGAAAACTTAGTATAGAAGATAATATCTTAAGTGTACTACAACTTACTAACCTTTCTAAAAAGGAGCAAGTAGAAAAAATGGAATCGCTGATTAGTGAGTTTAATCTAGATCACGTTCGTACCAACCGAGGAGATGTATTGTCAGGTGGTGAAAGAAGACGTACTGAGATTGCAAGAGCATTAGCTACTGACCCTAAGTTTATTCTATTAGATGAACCTTTTGCAGGTGTTGACCCTGTTGCTGTTGAAGATATTCAAAGAATTGTAGCCAATCTTAAGAATAAAAATATTGGTATCTTAATCACTGACCACAACGTACAAGAAACCCTTGCAATTACTGATAAGACATATCTAATGTTTGAAGGAGGCATCCTTAAAGCTGGAGTTCCTGAAGAGTTGGCAGAAGATGAAATGGTAAGAAAAGTATATTTAGGACAAAACTTTGAATTACGTAAAAAGAAGATTATTTTCTAAATACCATAGCTTAATCACTTTTATAGATTTACTAAATAAAAAACACTGTTAGTTTTAAAAAGTAAAAACTACTCGTTTTTAACTTATAAAAAAACAGCTTTTAGTAACAATTACTTTGATTTTTATAAATCTTTGATTTTAGCTATACTCAGAAAAAGTTATATTTGGCACTTTTAATAAAGGCATGCCTTTTATTCACTATGTAGAAACTATATATTTGCAAAAAAAACAATGAAAAATAAAATCGCACTAAAACTATCTCTTATCTTAGGTTGCATGTTCCTTCTAGGATCATGTGCTAACAAGAAAACGATTGTATACTACCAGAATGTGGAAGATGTTCTACTTAAAGAATCTAATGACAATAAGTTTGAGACTCGTTTAAGAGCAGATGATTTATTAATGATTATTGTTTCTGCTGAAGATCCTGAAGCAGCAGCTCCATTCAACTTAATGAATACAATGACTACGAACCCTAATACACCTGCAGCTAGTGGAACGATGACACAACAGTTATATCTAGTAGATGGTAATGGTAATATTGAGTTTCCTGTATTAGGTACTATTAAATTAGGAGGAAAAAATAAAGAAGAAGCCGTTAGTCTATTGACTAAACAAATAAGCCAATATATCACAAACCCTATTGTTAACATGAGAATCATGAACTTCAAAGTGACAGTTCAAGGTGAAGTTAACAAACCAGGAGTACACACTATTAATAGCGAAAGATTGACTTTAGCTGAAGCTATCGCTTTATCTGGAGACTTAACAGTGTATGGTAAAAGAGATAACATTCTTCTAATAAGAGAAATAGATGGAAGAAGAGTTCCTATCCGCGTAGATATGACTAAAGCTGATTTTATGGTATCACCGTACTACTATTTAAATCAAAACGATATAGTATATGTAGAACCTAATAAAACTAAAATTAACTCATCTGTAGTTGGACCTAACTTAAGTTTAGCTATTTCTGCGTTATCACTTTTAGTAACTGTAATTGCCCTAGCTGTAAAATAGAACAATGGAAAATAAATTTGACAATCAAGAAAATTCTAATATTAACATCAGAGAGGAACTAGAAAAATACTTAGTTCACTGGAGATGGTTTGTATTAAGTGTTTTTATCACTGTAGCACTAGCATTTGTTTATTTGCGTTACAGCCAAAAGATCTACTCTATCAGTACATCAATCATTGTAAAAGATGAAAAAAGAGGTGGTGGTATTGCTTCTGAAATGGCAGCTTTCGCAGACTTAGGTATGTTCTCTGGAGGAAAAAGTAACGTAGAGAACGAAACACAAGTATTACAATCAAGAAGTCTAGCAGAAAAAACAGTTAGAAGATTACAATTAAACATTTCTTATATCAACAATGATCGATTTGTAAAATCTGATTTATATAAGAATAGTCCTATTTCAATCAACTTTGTAGAAAGAGTTTTTGACTTTGACGAATTAGATTATGAGTTTTATATTAAAGATAGAACAGATACTTCATTTACTTTATTAGATGAAGAAGAAAACGAAATAGGTACATTTAAATACAATGAACCTGTAACTACTATCTTAGGTAAACTTATAGTTACTAAAAATACACCTAAGAAAAAAGGAACATTAGATGACTTAAAGAAAAAAGTGTCTAATGAAAACGTAAATGAAATACTAGTAAAAATTGCTCCTATCCAAAAAGTAGTTGATTACTATGTAAAAGAAGTTAAAATTGCTCCTACTGATAAGTTTTCAACTGTATTAGAATTATCATTGCTAAATGCTACTCCGGCTAAAGCTATTGATTACCTTAATACAATGATTACTTTATACAACGATGGTGCTATCGCTGATAAACGTTTTGTATCAGAAAAGACATCAGAATTCATTGACTCTCGTTTAGTTCTTATTACAGAAGAATTAGGTGATGTAGAGAAAAATGTAGAAGGATATAAAGCTAGAAATAGTATTACTGATATTCCTACTGAATTAAAAATTCACTTAGAAAATGCTAATGTTTACGAGAAACAAATTATTGAGAATGAAACAGAATTAAAGGTTGTCTCTTCTCTAATTGATTTCTTGAAAAATAGCAAGCCAAACGAATTACTACCTGGTAACATTGTATCAACTGATATTAGCTCTAACAGCTTAATCAATCAATACAACCAATTAGTATTAGACAGAAACAAACTAAGTACAAGTACAACTAAACTGAACCCTACTATAGTAAAGTTAGATGATCAGATTAACTCTATGAAAGCTTCTGTATTAGAAAGTCTTTTAAGAGCTCAAAGTAATTTAAAAATTACTCATAGAGAACTAGCAGCTAAAGAAGGTGAATTAAAGTCTAAACTATCACTAGTACCTAAACAAGAAAGAGAGTTTAGAATTATAGACAGACAACAAAAAGTAAAAGAAGCTATCTACTTATACTTATTCCAAAAACGTGAAGAAACAGCTATCGCATTAGCTGCTACAGATCAAAATGCTAAAGTAATAGATATGGCTAAAAGCTCTGATAAACCAGTAGCTCCTAAAAAAGCTATTATCTTATTAGCTGCTTTAATTATGGGTGGGTTAATTCCTTTTGCTATTATCTACTTACGTTCATTATTGGATACTAAGGTTAAGAGTAGATTTGATATCGAAGAGAATACTTCTGTACCATTCCTTGGAGATATTCCACACTCTAATGACAATTCTAAAATTGTTAATATTGCGAGTAGAACAAGTACAGCAGAGGCACTTCGTATTATCAGAACCAACCTTGAATTTATGCTTAGTCGCGTAAAAGAAGGTGATGCTAAGATGATCTTCTTAACATCGACTTTCCCTAAAGAAGGTAAAACATTTACATCTGTTAATATTGCTGCTACTATTGCCTTATCAGGTAAGAGAACATTACTTATCGGATTAGATATACGTAATCCTAGATTAGATGATTATATCATGTTACCTACTAAAGGGGTATCTGATTTCTTATTGAAAAAAGAAGATGATATTAATCAATATGTTGTAAAAATAGACGGATACGAAAATATGTATGCTCTTCCTGCTGGTACTATCCCACCTAACCCTGCTGAATTATTAATGGGTGATAAAATAGGTAATATGTTCGAAGAACTGAAAAAACAATATGATTACATTATTGTGGATACAGCTCCAGTAAGTTTAGTAACAGATACATTATTAATAGCTAAATATGCTGATACATTTATCTATGTAGCAAGAGCAAATTACCTAGACAAACGTATGTTGAAACTTCCAAATGATCTACATAAAGAAGGTAAACTTCCAAATATGTCTATCATATTAAATGACACGGAAACTAACAAAGGTTATGGTTATGGATATGGATACGGTTATGGATATGGTCAAGATGCAGAAGAGGATAAACGTCCTTGGTGGAAAAAACTATTAAACATAAACTAATATAGAAAAGGTCACTCCTAATAGGGGTGACCTTTTTCATTAATATGATAAAATATTATAGCAAAATATACCAAAACAGAAATATACAAAGTCTGAATTATCAAATTCATAATTCAACTCTAAAAAGACTATTAAGCTTTAGCATTAACATTCATATTTAGTATATTTGCTATATAAATTTCAAGGTTTAAACAAAATATATATAACGATAAAATTGTTTTCATTTAAAGTAGAAAAAAAATGACACAAAAATCTAAAATCCTTTACACGTTTACTGACGAGGCTCCTATGTTAGCTACGTATTCGTTCTTACCAATTGTACAAGCATTTGCTAAAACAGCAAATATTGACGTTGAAACAAGAGATATTTCACTAGCAGGTCGTATTCTTGCTAACTTCCCAGAATTCTTAAAAGAAGAGCAAAGAATCGGTGATGCTTTAGCTGAATTGGGTGAACTAGCAAAGACTCCAGAAGCTAACATCATTAAACTTCCTAACATCTCTGCTTCTATTCCTCAGTTAAACGCTGCTATTAAAGAATTGCAAGCACATGGTTTTGCTGTTCCTAATTATCCAGCAGAAGCTAAAACGGATGAAGAAAAAACAATCAAAGCTAAATACGCTAAAATCTTAGGTTCTGCTGTTAACCCAGTATTACGTGAAGGTAACTCTGACCGTAGAGCTCCAAAAGCTGTAAAAAACTACGCTAAGAAACACCCTCACTCTATGGGAGCATGGTCTGCAGATTCTAAAACAAGAGTTGCTACTATGACTGATGGTGACTTCTATGGAACTGAAAAATCAGCAACTGTTGCTAATGATTGTAAATACAAAATTGAATTCATCGGAACAGATGGAGCAGTTAAATTATTAAAAGACTTCGCTTCATTATTAAAAGGAGAGATCATTGATTCTTCTGTTCTTAATGTAAATAAATTAAAAGCTTTCGTTTCTGAATGTAAAGAAGAAGCTAAAGCTAAAAACATCTTATTCTCTACTCACTTAAAAGCAACTATGATGAAGGTATCTGACCCTATCATCTTTGGTGCTGTAGTAGAGGTTTACTTCAAAGAGGTATATGCTAAATATGCTACTTTATTCGCTGAACTAGGAATTATTCCTAACAATGGATTAGGTGACTTATTCGCTAAATTAGCTGGACACGCTCAAGAAACAGAAGTAAAAGCTGCTATCGATGCTGCTATTGCTAATGGACCTGCTATCGCAATGGTTAACTCTGATAAAGGAATTACTAACCTACACGTACCATCTGACGTTATCGTAGACGCTTCTATGCCTGCTATGATTCGTACTTCTGGTCAAATGTGGAATGCTGAAGGTAAATCACAAGATACTTTAGCTATTATTCCAGATCGTTGTTATGCTGGTGTATACCAAACTGTAATTGAAGACTGTAAAGCTAATGGTGCTTATAACCCTACTACTATGGGATCTGTTCCTAACGTAGGTCTTATGGCTCAAAAAGCTGAAGAGTATGGTTCTCATGACAAAACTTTCCAAGCTGAAGCAAATGGTGTTATCCGTGTATCTGATGATAAAGGTTACATCTTCTTCGAACAAAACGTAGAAGCTGGAGATATCTTCAGAATGTGTCAAACTAAAGATGCTCCTATCCAAGACTGGGTTAAGTTAGCTGTAAACCGTTCTCGTTTATCTGAGACTCCTGCTATCTTCTGGTTGGATGAAAACAGAGCTCATGATAGAGAAATCATTGCTAAAGTAAACACTTACTTAAAAGATCACGATACAACAGGATTAGACATTAGAATCTTAAACCCTGTAGAAGCTACAAAAGTATCTGTAGAAAGAATTCGTCAAGGTCTTGATACTATCTCTGTAACAGGAAACGTATTACGTGATTACTTAACTGACTTATTCCCTATCTTAGAAGTAGGTACATCAGCTAAGATGTTATCTATCGTTCCTCTTATGAATGGTGGAGGATTATTCGAAACTGGTGCTGGAGGTTCTGCTCCTAAACACATCGAGCAATTCATAGAAGAAGGATACTTACGTTGGGATTCATTAGGAGAGTTCTTAGCTTTAGGAGCTTCATTCGAACACTTAAGTCAAACTCAAAATAATCCAAAAGCTATGGTATTAGCAGAAACTTTAGATGAAGCGACTGCTAAATTCTTAGACAATGATAAATCTCCTGCTCGTAGAGTTGGTTCTATTGACAACCGTGGTTCTCACTTCTACCTAGCTATGTATTGGGCAGAGGCTTTAGCTAATCAATCTAAAGATGCTGAATTAAAAGCTACATTTGCTCCAATAGCAAAAGCTATGATTGAAGGTGAAGCTAAGATTAATGAAGAATTAATCGCTGCACAAGGAAAAGAGCAAAACATCGGTGGATACTACCAATCAGATGTTGCTAACACAGCAAAAGCTATGCGTCCAAGTGCAACTTTAAACAATATCATCGACGCTATTTAATAATAGAATAGATAGAAAAATAAAAAGGTCATCATTAACTGATGACCTTTTTTATACACATTACTGATCTAATAAAATCTGATACTTACGTCCAATAGGAACTTCGTCTTCGTTAATCAAAACGACTTTGCTCATAAAACGTTCTTTTATACACTCTTTATTAATAATAAAAGAACGATGTACCTGTACAAAGTTATCTCCGATTAATTCGGTCTTAAAACCGCTTAAAGAACCATATACAAAATAACTCTTACGTCTACTCTTTGTAAAAATCTTAATATAATTACCTGCACTTTCTACATATATAATATCAGTCATATCTATGTAATAGTCAAAGCCATCTTCTTTAATCAATACACTCTGAGGAACACTTTTCTTTTTATTCTCTTTTCTGTCTTTACAGAATATTTTTGCTTTTTCTACTGCTTTCAAAAACTTACTAAAAGAAATAGGTTTTAATAAATAATCTATAGCATCATTCTGATAGGATTCTAAAGCAAAATCAGAATAAGCCGTCGTAACGATTGTAGAAGGTTTCACTGGTAACATTTCTAATAATTCTAATCCAGATACTAGTGGCATATTAATATCTAAAAACAAGATATCTATTTCATTATTCTGCAAAAAAGTTAATGCTTCTTTTCCGCTATAGGCATTGCCTATACATTCTAAATCCTCACATTGTTTAATATGGCTCAACAGCACTTGATGCGCTGGTTTTTCATCATCTACTATTAAACATTTGTAGGTAACTCCCATAATTCTAAAGTGGTTTTATAATAATTCTTTGTTTTGTTTTTCTCAAATCTATATTTCAAACTAGAGACTTCTAAGCGCCTCTCTAAATTAATAAGGCCTAACCCTGTTCCCTTTTGTATCAATTCATCAGAAAGGCAACTATTCTCAAGTTCAAAATACAAATGCCCCTCCACTATATTTCCTCTTAACTTGATATAAGGAAACTCCGTTTGAATAGCAAACTTTACAGCATTCTCCACTAAACTAAAATACAACAATGGAGGTACTTTATAGTTTCCTGTGTCTCCATCATACTTAATATCAACTACTAAACTATTAGTACGAAATTTATAATAATTAAAATATTCTTTTAAAAATTCTATTTCTTGATCCAATGTTATAAACTCCTTTTTGGTAGCTTCTAATTGATATCTAAGTAGTAAGGATAATTGAAGGATACGTTCAGGTGTTTCACTAGGATTAGTTAAAGCTTCGCCATATAAATTATTCATGGCATTCAACAAAAAATGAGGGTTTAGCTGCATCTTTAAAAAATCTAATTCTGCTTCGGTATTTACTAGTCTCTTTTCTCTGACAGTAATATCATTGAATATCCAAAGGTGGATGAAATAAGCTCCCATCCCTAAAAAGCCAAGAAACAAGACATTTACTACTTCTATAGGCCAAGAAACGAACTCATCATAGACTTGAGCTAGCTTCCCACAAACAACTACAACAATACTCCAAAAAACGAGTGCTAACGAAAAATATACCTCATACCTTTTGGTCAATAAATAACGCTTAACCATACATATGTTATGTACACTAATAAAAAAGTACACAAGACAAAAAGTAGGTAACATATCAATTAAAGCACCTACCATAGTCCTCTCTCCTTCCGTATTTACATAGTTAGCATAAGTAAAAATACTAACTAGAAAAAAGACAGTGGTAACATTTCTTATCCAATAATTAGCATACCATTTCATTGAAAAAATAATTAATTGTGTAAAGATAGATTTACTTAAAAGTACATGAAAAAAAATTATTCTAATACCTTTTACATAATAACTGTAACGCAATAAATATTTTACGACTAATCACGTTATAATCCTAACTACATTTGTCTCATAAAATGATAAAAAAGAAATGTTAATACAATTCAAACTTAAAGCACGTTCCTCTATTTGTATGTTGTTCTTACTATTAGGAAACACACTAATATATGCACAACAAAATTACAGACTGAATGGTTTTGTAAAAGATAAAAGCACTCCGTTAATAGGAGCTACCATCACTATTCAGGAACTTACTAAAGCAGATATGACAGATGAGAACGGACAATTCTCTTTTAGTCTACCTGAAGGAACATATACTATATCAATCTCCTACCTAGGTTATACTACTCAAAATAATAAGGTAACTCTAACGGATAATAAAACACTAAATATTTCCCTAAAAGAAGATAATTCACAACTAGATGAGCTAGTTATTATCAAAAACACTACTAAAGCAGAAATTAGAACACCTGAAATGAGTGTAAACAAACTTTCTGTCGAAGATGTAAAGAAAATGCCTGTAGTACTAGGCGAAACAGATGTACTTAAGTCTATACTAATGTTACCTGGTGTAACTAATGCAGGAGAAGGTGCTGCAGGATTTAACGTTCGAGGAGGTAGTGCTGGGCAGAATCTAGTACTTCTTGATGACTCTAATGTATTTAGTTCTTCGCACTTGTTCGGTTTCTTTTCAGTTTTCAACTCAGACGCTTTAAAAGATCTAAAACTTTATAAAGGAGGAATACCTGCTAGATATGGAGGAAGAGCTTCTTCTGTTTTAGAAGTGTTCCAAAAAAATGGCAATATAAACGAATATCACGGTACTGGTGGAATTGGTGTTATATCTAGTAGATTAATGGCAGAAGGGCCAATACAGAAAGAAAAGTCATCTTTTCTTGTTGCTGGTAGAGCTTCATATGCTCACTTATTCTTAAAACTTTCTGATAATAAGAATTCAGCTTATTTCTACGACTTAAATACTAAATTAAACTTCAATCTAAACGACAATAACAAGTTGACATTCTCAGGATATTTTGGTAGAGATGTATTTAGTTTTGCTGATTTACTAAAAAATAACTTTGGTAATACAGTAATAAATACACAATGGCATCATTTATTCAACGAGACACTTTCGTCTAAGCTTACATTGAGCTATAGTGATTATGTTTATGGATTGGATATGGAACTAGCGAAGTTTAAATGGGATTCTGATATTAAAAACTTTCAATTGAAATATGATTTTACACATGATATTACCCCTGATTTTCAACTAAAATATGGTATCAGTGGTATCTACCATGTATTTTCTCCTGGAATAATCAAACCTACAAGACCAGATTCTCCAATAAACTATAAAAAAATTGACAACAAATATGCTTTTGAAGGAGGTATATATTTAGAAGCAGAGCAAAACATCGGTCAGCATTTAAGTTTAAATTATGGAGCGAGATTCTCTACCTTTTCTAATTTAGGAAAAGAGACTATTAATCTATACCAAAATAACCAACCTGTACATTACGATGCTACTTTAGGAGTCTATAAGATGGCAGATATTATCGGTACTGAATCTTATAATAGCGGAAAGAGTATTCAAAACTATAACAACTTTGAACCAAGATTAGGAATTGCATATATAATCAACGATGATCAATCTATTAAAGCAAGTTATAATAGAATGGCTCAGTATATTCATTTAATGTCTAATACAGCAGCGCCTACTCCATTAGATATATGGACACCAAGTAGCAAGTACATTAAACCAGAAATAGTTGATCAAGTAGCATTAGGTTACTTTAGAAATTTCAAACAAGGGAAATATAGCTTAGAAACTGAAGTATTCTATAAAAAAGGAGACAACAGAATAGATTATATTGATGGAGCACAATTAATAGGTAACGATGCTATTGAAAGAGTTGTCTTAGTCGGAGAATCTAGAGCCTATGGCCTAGAGTTAATGGTGCGAAAAAATCTAGGACGCCTAACAGGATGGGTATCTTATACTTTATCTAAATCAGAGCAACGCACTCCTGGCAGAACTCCAGATGAACCAGGAATCAATAATGGAGATTGGTACAGAACTCCATATGATAAGACACATGACCTTTCTATCACTGGAATATATGAGCTTAACAAGAAATGGAGTCTAAGTGCTAGTTTCACATACCAAACTGGACGCCCTACCTCATATCCTGAGGGCAGATATGACTATTTAGGTCAGAGTGTTCCTAAATTTGGAGAAAGAGGAGCTTATAGCCTACCTGCATATCATCATTTAGATGTATCAGCTACTTATATTCCTACTAAAAACAGTAACCGTAAATGGCAAAGTGAATGGGTTTTTGGTATATACAATCTTTATGGACGAGCTAACGCTGCTTCAATTTCTTTTAGAGAGAATAAAGATTACAGAGGACAAAACGAAGCAGTTAGGATGTCTATTTTTGGCCTAGTACCAAGTGTAACGTACAATTTCAAATTCTAAGAAAAATGATCAATAAAACATTAAAATATATAGGTATACTTTCTTTAGCGATGTACTTTACATCATGTGAAGAAGTAATTGATTTAGAATTACCTACCGCGCCACCTAAACTTGTTGTTGAAGGTAACATTGACTTTAATACAGATAATACTCCTGATACATTAAGTGTTAAGTTATCACTAACTACTGATTTCTATAATCCTACTACACCTAAAGTACACAATGCTATTGTATGGGTAGAAGATGGAGAAGGTAATAGATACCCTTTTGAAGAGATAAAAAATACTGGACGTTATATAAACACTAAAGTAAAGAAAGACTTCGTTAAAAATCAATATAAACTTCACATTGAGTATGATAACGATATCTACGAAGCTACAGATGTACTTTTATCAACACCTGAAATACAACAAGTAGAACAAAGAAGAGAGAAGTTCTTTAACAAAGATTATTATACTATCCGCATCTATTATAAAGATACGCCAAGACCAAGTTCAAACTTAAACTACTATTATTCATTCTCTCAGAGAAACAATGAGAAACCTGAGTTAAAAATTCAAACTAATGAGTATAGTAAAAACAAAATAATAGAATCTATCTTTCTAGACGAAGACTTTGAAGTAGGAGATAAAGTATTAATTGACCTACATCAAATATCAAGAAATTACTACGATTATATGTCCTTACTTATTAGTACAATAAACAACGGTGGCGGGCCATTTGAAACGCCAATTACAAAAATAAAAGGAAATGTAAAAAACCTTACACGACCAGAAAAAGAAGCACTAGGTTACTTTAGAATTACAGAAAAACAAACAGTAATTCACACCATATACGAACAACCGAAACCTTAAATAAAAAAGCCATCTCTAATGAGATGGCTTTTTCTATTTTGACAATAATTCTTTAGCATGTACTAATGCCGAATCACTTATATCTTTTCCTGATAACATCTGAGCTATTTCACGCACTCTATCCTCATAGTTTAATAATACTAATTGTGATGTGGTCGTTTCATCATCAGAAGTTTTAAATACCTTGTAATGCTGATTACCCTTTCCAGCAATTTGCGGTAAGTGAGTAATAGCAAATACTTGCATATGTTCACTCATATCTTTCATAATCACCCCCATCTTATCAGCTACCTCACCAGATACTCCTGTATCGATTTCATCGAAGATGATAGTAGGTAAATTCGAATATCTAGCTAATATAGCTTTAATAGCAAGCATAATTCTAGATAATTCTCCACCAGAAGCCACCTTCTTTAATACTCCAAAATCCATTCCTTTATTAGCAGAGAACAACAGTTGTAACTCATCTTTTCCGTTTGCTAAAAAGCTTTTAGCAGTAGTAAAGTCAAACTTAAAGTTTGCATTTGGTATTCCTACTAAAGAAAGTATTTCTAAAATTTGTTTTACTAAAGTAGGCACAGCTTTTTCTCTAGATACAGATAATTCTCCTGCGTATTTATTTAGAATCTCTTCTATTTTAATAATTTCCTTCTCTAAAGTACCAATCTTATCATCTATACCACTAGCTAAATCAACGCGTTCCTCTAAATCCCTTCTTATAACTAATAATTCCTCTACAGTTGTCACTTGATGCTTTCTTTGCAAATTATACAAAAGTTGAAGACGTTCATTAATTAGATTCAATTGTTCTGGATCAGCAGATACACTTTCTAATTGATTCTCTATCTCATCAGATAAATCTTTTAGTTCTATTTCAACGCTTATAATACGATTGTATAACTCTTCATAATCTTTAGAAATACCACTCGTTTTTTGTAAAATCTGTTTTACTTCTTTAAGACGATGAACAGCTCCTACTTCGTCATCAGATAACAATCCTATAGACTGGCCAAAGCTTTCACGAACAAACTCAACATTATTAAGCTTCTCATATTCTTGCTCCAATTCCAATTGATCTAAACTGTCCAAATTAGCTTGAACTAATTCCTCTAACAAAAACGCATTATAATCCTGTTCTTTCAATAAATCAGCTTGCTTCTGAATAAGTTCTTTTAATTGAGATTGCGCTTTTTTATAAACAATTAGATTCTCCTTGTATTTACTCAATACATTTTCATTATTCGCCACAGCATCTACGATCTGCATTTGATAATTCTCATCAGACAATTCCATAGTCTGATGTTGAGAATGTATATCAATCAAATGCTCTGTCAATTTCTGCAAATCTGATAGATTTACTGGACTATCATTAACGAAAGCACGTGATTTACCTGAAGGCAATATTTCTCGTCTTATGATAGTAATATCCTCATACTCTATCTCAAGATCTTTGAATACTTCATTCAGACCGTATTTTGCAACGCTAAAATGTCCTTCAATAACACATTTAACTTCCTTATCTTTTAGAGAAGATAAGTCAGCACGTTTTCCTTGTAACAAACCAAGCGCTCCTAAAACAATAGATTTACCAGCACCAGTTTCTCCAGTAATAATAGAAAATCCTTTAGAAAAATCAATTTCTAACGAATCTATTAATGCAAAATTTCTGATTGTTAATGATATAAGCATATACTCTAGTTTAATAACTACAAACTATTCCATTTTAATCCATTAAGAGGTGATAATTTATTCAATAATTCTATCACGCGTCTTTTATTCCTATCTGTTACTCCTCCGTAAATACCGATTAATTCTTCTGTTTTAGAATCAAAAAAAACACGTCCTAAGAAAGAGTTTGGTCTAGAAGAATTAAGAACATCTAAAGCCTCTAGAGCTAAAAGAATTCCATCTCTTCCTTCATTTATATTATCACTCATCTTATCCAATCCTACCCTGTGATATTTATATAATGCTTCCTTATAAGGAGTACTAACTCCAGATGAAAGATCAGTAATAAACGTAGAACGTGTATTACTACCATCTCCTGGTTTCCATCCGCGATAATTTCCTTGTTGAGCTAATGAAGCTATCGAATTAGCTGTTTGAAGATAGCTATTACCTCCTCCTACACTAAAAGTTTCTGCATCTAATCCAATTATAAGATTAGCATAAAAACCTAGTAATGAAGTAAGGTTTGATTCATATGATGTAGGATTATAATATAAAGATTCAAACTCCACATAATTAAATGTAACATCCTTGTCATTAAACATCAAAACTTGAGTAGAATAACTAGAATTATACACCGGTCGAGAAGATTTTACTTGTAATGTACCTGATACGGTATTATTACCATATGTAGTCACAGTCAAAAAAAACATACATTCAATCCTCTCTTGAGGAGAAAACTTCTTAGTTCCCCAACTAGTATTATTAATAAAATCCTTTAGTGATTTTTCTAAAGACTTAAAATAAGCCTGATGAGTATTACCTACTTGACTATAATTTACAGTTACTGTTGCATTAAGTTCTTGAGCATAACTACTAAGAACTATAAAAAACGAACCGAAAAGCCAAATAAGTTTATTCATAATGTTTCACTATCTTATTTATAATATCTTGAGCAACCTCTTCCTTTAATTTTAATTCTTTAGGTTCTATATTAAAATCTTTATCTATAAAGGTAACTTTATTAGTTGGTTTTCCAAAACCTGCTCCTTCATCTTTTAAAGAATTTAAAACAATCAAATCAAGGTTTTTTTTCTTGATTTTAGCCTTAGCATGTTCTATTTCATTTTGTGTTTCTAATGCAAAACCTACTAAGAATTGTTCATTTTTAATAGCGCCTAATGAAGCTAAGATATCTGGATTTTTATCCATTGTAATGATAAATTCCTCACTATCTTTTTTAATCTTCTCTGTAGCTACTTCTTTTGGTCTATAGTCTGCTACAGCAGCAGCAGCTACCACAACATCTACTTCTGAGAAAACCTTATGACAAGCATCATACATTTCTAAAGCAGACAACACTTTCACAACTTCTACATTCTCATGAGAAATCTTTTGATTAGAAGGACCAGAGACTAATACTACTTTGGCTCCTTTCTTAGCTGCTTCTAATGCGATATCATACCCCATCTTTCCAGAAGAATGATTACCTATAAAACGTACAGGGTCTATTGGTTCGTATGTTGGACCAGCAGTAATTAGAAGTTTTTTACCTCTAAGCGGAAGATCAGTATTAAGCACATCTCTCACAGACTTAACTATAGTCTCTGGTTCGGCCATTCTTCCTTTCCCTATAAGTCCACTTGCTAACTCACCATCCTCTGCAGGAATTACAATATTACCAAAGCTTTCTAATAACTCTAAATTTCTATTAGTTGTTGGATGTATATACATATCTAAATCCATTGCAGGAGCCACCATTATAGGGCATTTTGCAGATAGATATACAGCCATTAAAAGATTATCACAATAACCATTAGCCATTTTTGCTAACGTATTAGCAGTAGCAGGAGCTACTACCATAATATCAGCCCATAATGCTAAATCTACGTGATTATTCCATGTTCCTCCTTCACCAGCATCATTAAAGAAGTTTGTATACGCTGGCTTTTTTGATAGTGTAGATAATGTATAAGGAGTTACAAATTGATGAGAAGCAGGTGTCATGATTACTTGAACCTCTGCACCTGCTTTTATAAGTAAACGTACTAAGTGTGCCGTCTTATACGCGGCAATTCCACCAGTTACACCTAGTATTATTTTTTTACCGCCTAGACCTGACATCACTAAGTATTATTAATTTTCTACTTCTTTATAAGAAACTTTACCTTCTAACCACTCTTCTACAGCTAAAGCTTGAGCCTTAGGTAACTTTTCGTAAAATTTAGAAACTTCAATTTGTTCTTTATTTTCAAATACCTCGTCTAAACTATCATTGTAAGTAGCGAACTCTTCCAACTTATCAACCAATTCATTCTTGATGTCTGTGTTGATTTGGTTTGCTCTCTTAGCAATTATAGTAATCGCCTCATAAATATTTCCTGTAGGCTCTTCAATCTTACTTTTGTTATAAGTAATTGTGTTTACTGGAGCATTTGTTTTCTTTAAATCCATCTCTTTCGCTTAAGTTATTTTGAAAATTTTGCTAATTCTGTATTGATATTTTCAAGCATACTAGTTGCTTGATTTTTATATTTTGTCTCAGCGTTAAATCTAATTAATACATCATGCATTGATTTAGCTGTTTTAAGACGCTCTTCCATTTTATATCTCACACTATTCATTGCTAATTTATAAGCAGAATCAAATTTATAAAATAGAGCATCCTCTTTATATTCTGTTCCAGGGAAATCATATATAAAATTATCTAATGCTACAATTGCCGCATTATAATTTCTTGTATACTCCCCTATTGTATTTAATTGTTTTGCATTCTCATAAGCCTTCTTCTCCAATTTCTTATTCAAATCTAACATGATAGTATTCGCTTCGAACACATAATTTGAACCAGGATATTGGTCGATAAACTTCTGTAGCTTCTCTATTACTTCTAATGTAACTCTTTGATCTAAAGAATACACAGGAGACATAGCTAAACCAGATTTAATCTCCATTAACAAAGCCTCTTCTCTTCTTTCACTTCTTGGATATGTCGCAGCAAAGTTTTTAAAACGCGGCGAAGACAATTCATAATCTTTTGTCATATAAGTTGCCATAGCGAAATTAAAAAACATATCTTCTGCCTTTGGATTTGCTCTATAAACAGTTTCTAATTGTTCATATAAACGAATAGCATTTCTATATTTTTTCTTTTCATAAAACTGATTCGCAACTTCTTTTTTATACTCGTGATCATCAGTTTTCAAAGCCTTTTGCATAGGACCGCAACTTGCTATTGAAAGCATCAGAATAGATAAACCAATATATTTTTTCATAAATGTTTTTCGTTGTTTTTGACAAAAGCATTTCCAAGATAGTCCTGTAAAAGCAAATGCAAATTTAAATTAATAATTGCATTATACAAAAAGCTTTTTATATTAAAAAGAAAAGATGTCTAAAATGACATCTTTTTCTATAAATCATTATATCTTAAACGATTAAATTGCAGCGTTAGTATTCGCTTGTTGGTTAAAGTTTTTGATATCATTATCAAATAAATATAAACCTCCTTTATCATCTCCGATAAGGTTTATCTTATCTAAAATAGTACGTGCAGTAGCCTCTTCTTCTATTTGCTCAGCTACATACCACTGTAAGAAGTTATGCGTAGCATAATCTCTCTCTTGTAAAGCTACGTGTACTAATTCATTAATACTTTGTGAAACAAAAACTTCGTGATCGAATAATTGTTTAAACAAAGCTTTAAACGAAGTATGGTCTAATTCAGGTTTAGTTACAGCTGGTATCACAGCCTCTCCCCCTCTTTGATTCACATACTTTACTAACTTCAACATATGTTGACGCTCTTCATCTGATTGAGCAAACATAAAAGTAGCAATTCCTTCAAATCCTTGAATTTCAGCCCAAGAAGCCATCTCTAAGTAAATTTGTGATGAATCCCCTTCTATTTTAATTTGCTCGTTAAGCGCTTTTACTAAATTTTCTGATAACATAATTTTCTTTTTTATTTAAGCGATTTGTATTCTTTCTCTAATCTAGAAGCTAGATCCGCATCTACATTTACTAAAGGTAAACGCAAAGTATCTTTCATTACTCCCTCTACCTTTAGAATTTCTTTTATTCCTGCAGGGTTTCCTTGCTCAAAAATCATATCAATAATGGGCATTAACTGATATTGTAATTCAAACGCCTCTTTTATTTCACCTTTTAACCCTAAACGGATCATATCTGTGAACTTCTGTGGTGTTCCTTGCCCTATTACTGAGATAACACCTGCACCACCAGCTAATACTAATGGTAATGCAATAGCATCATCACCAGATATCACTAAGAAATCTTTACGAGTACTTTGACGGATTAATTCCATCCCTTGTACAATACTTCCTGCTGCCTCTTTAATTCCGATAATATTGCTGTACTCATTCGCTAAACGAACTACAGTACTTACAGCCATATTACTTCCTGTTCTTCCTGGAACATTATATAAAATAATAGGCAATGGACTCTTCTCCGCTATCAATTTAAAATGTTGATAGATTCCCTCTTGAGTCGGTTTATTATAATATGGAGATACTGATAAAATAGCATCAAATCCTTCTAAATTCTCTTCTGTTAACTCCTCTAATACAGCATGTGTATTATTTCCTCCTACTCCTAACACTAATGGCAATCGTTGCTTATTAGCCTTTATTACGGTACGCTTGACTAACTGTTTTTCTTCCTTACTAAGTGTTGCAGACTCACCTGTAGTTCCTAATACTACTAAGTATTCTACCCCTCCTGCTATTGTATATTCTACTAAATTCTGTAATGCCTCTACATCTACAGAGTAATCGCTATTAAATGGCGTTACTAATGCCACTCCCGTACCAATAAGTGATTGCATAGTTCTTCTAATTATTAATGTTTAAAAACGTTTATATATTTAAATAAATTCTCTATAAAACCTTCGACTTCAAGTGTTTTTAAAGTCAAGCTAAAGTGATTTAGCTCTGTATTCTCATCCGATACACCTACTTTAAATATTGCATTTGACTTAGCTGTCACCCAGGTTAATGGAGACGTAGTTACACTGTAATAACTAATTAATAAATCAAACTTTTTATCTATAAAGTCAAGTACCTCGATATTCTCCGTGCCACCCGAAATAGTAAAATCCTTTAATCCAAAATGACCTTGATCCAACTTCTTCTTATTTTCTGAAGTATAAATTAAAATCTTTATTTTATGACTATTCACCCCTCTTTTCTCAAATGCCTTGATTAAATCAGGAATAAAACGAGCATCTGCTTTATCTATAACTATACCTATCTCCTTAAAATCATATTTAAAATCAACAGGTAATGCATTTAACTTTGCCTTTTCTACTACTTTTTTGAGTGATCTTTTCTTTAAAGTATTAAACCACATATAAGTTACTGTTTTTGTAAAGATAAACAAATAGCTAAATAGGCAATACCATTTTTAACATCGAATTATTGAATAAGATCTAAAAACTCTTGTTCGCTCAAGATAGTAACACCTAATTTAGTTGCTTTCTCTAACTTTGATGGTCCCATTTTATCACCAGCTACCACATAGTCAGTCTTAGATGTAATAGAACTACCAACTTTTCCTCCGTGATCTTCTATAGCTTGTTTAATCTCATCACGAGACAACTGTTCGAATACTCCTGACACCACCAAGGTCTTTCCTAATAGAACATCAGATACAACAGTAGATTCTTTTTCTTCCAAAACAAATTGTAAGCCATAAGATTTTAATCTAGCAATAATTTCTTTATTTATATCATTACTAAAGAAATCTATCACACTCTGTGCGATACGCTCACCGATTTCATCTACCATGATTAACTCCATTAAAGGAGCTACAGATAGAGCATCTATTGTCTTATAGTGATTAGCTAATTTCTTTGCTACAGTCTCTCCAACAAATCGAATACCTAAAGCATAAAGAACACGTTCAAATGGTATCTGTTTAGATACCTCTATTCCTTTGATCAAGTTATCAGCAGACTTTTCTCCCATACGTTCTAATCCGAGAATCTGTTCTCTTTTTAATTCATATAGATCTGCATAGTTCTCTACCAAACCATTCTTGTATAACAATACAACTGTTTCCTCTCCTAAGCCATCTATATCCATAGCTTTACGAGAGATAAAGTGTTGTATTCTTCCTGCTATTTGAGGAGGACATCCATATACATTAGAACAGTAGTGCTGAGCCTCACCTTCATTTCTTTTTAGCTTAGTTCCACACTCAGGACACTCTTTGATATACACAGTACGTTCAGAGTCAGCAGGTCTAACATCTAAGTTCACACCGACAATCTTTGGTATAATCTCCCCACCTTTTTCTACATATACAGAGTCATTCACACGAATATCTAACTTCGCTATCTGATCAGCATTGTGTAGAGAGGCTCTCTTCACTATAGTACCCGCTAATTGTACAGGTTCTAAATTTGCCACTGGAGTAATAGCTCCTGTACGTCCCACTTGATATGAAATAGAATTTAATACAGTCTCTGCCTGCTCAGCCTTAAACTTATAAGCAATAGCCCATCTAGGAGCTTTTGATGTATACCCTAATTCCTCTTGATAATGTAATGAATTCACTTTAATTACTACACCATCTGTCTCATAAGGTAATTCATGTCTATGTATATCCCAATAAGAAATAAACTCAAACACTTCATCTATATTCTTAGCTAGCTTAGAGATAGTAGGAACTTTGAATCCCCATTCTCTAGCCTTGTCTAAAATTTCATATTGTGTTGTTACACCTAAATCACTTCCTACTACATAGTATAATAAACAGTCTAAAGGCCTTTTAGCAACCTCTGCACTATCTTGTAACTTCAAACTTCCAGAAGCAGTATTTCTAGGATTAGAATAAGGCGTTTCACCTATCTCGATTAGTTCCTGATTCATTTTTTCAAATCCCGCTAAAGGCAATACAATTTCTCCACGAATATCGAATGTACCAGGATAATCACCCTTCAGTCTAATCGGAACAGATTTAATCGTACGAATATTATTCGTTACATCATCACCTTGCACACCATCTCCACGAGTCACAGCTCTCACTAGCACACCATCCTCATAAGTAATACTAATAGAAGCTCCATCGTATTTTAACTCACAAGTAAACTCTACAGGTACATCTCCTAAAACCTTTTGAACACGTTGCTCCCAATCCAATAAATCTTCTTTAGAATAAGAGTTATCAAGAGAATACATGCGATAACGATGTACTACTGTATCAAAATTCTTTGTCACAGCGCCACCTACTCTTTGCGTAGGCGAATTAATATCAAAATATTCTGGATGAGCTAATTCTAATTTTTCTAATTCTTTTAGTTTTTGATCAAACTCAAAGTCAGAAATAGTAGGGTTATCTAACACATAATAATTATAATTATGGTCATTTAACTCTTTTCGCAATAACTCTATTTGTCCTTTAACTTCCATTGAAAACAACTAATTTATAGTTTAAGCATTTCTTTAAACTGATTATACAGATGACCTTCACTTAAGATAGCTCCCTGTTGGATTAAGTTAAATATCTCTTCGTTTCTATCTGTACCAAAGTTCTTACCACCATGTCTTACCTCAACATCATCAGTAAATATTGCATCTGATAACCACTGTAACCCTTCTTTAGTCAAAAAGTCAATATCAGCTTGTTTTGCTTTGATAACGATAGTTTTAATCTCCTTATCATCAAAACCAAACAAGAATATATAGTTTTTAGAATAATGTTCTAAGTATTTTGCTGTATTTAGAACACCTTCCCAAATCAAATCAGAAAATATATCTAACTCTTGCTCTGCTACTTCTGGCTTTTCTTCTTTTATCTTATCCCACTCCGATTTATCTATCTGCTGTGAAGCCAAAAAATTAATAAACTCAGGATGTAACTCTTCAAACTGCTCTTTAGTAAGCCTAGTGTATTTCATAATATAAATTGCATTTGAAACAAAGATAATACCTTCATTCCAATTCGTATAATTCGATAAATTAATTCTTAATAATTGCTGCTAACTCTTTCTTCTTAGCCACTGCATATTTTAGAGGAACATAATCAGCCTCTACCACATCCATTTCATAGAATGATAAAGTTCTAATATCAAAGATAAATGTCCCAACAGTCACAATGCGATCCTCGTAATTCTCATAAACAGTAAATTGATAGTAATTACCACGTTTATCAGAACCATCCTCACTAGCATTTGGAGAAACATCAACTCTTAACCCCACACCTTTTCCTCCATTTTCAATAATAGCTTTATTAAACTCGTCACTTAAGTAATCCTTAGCAGCTGTAGTTTTAAGTGCAGCGATAACAGTCTCTAATCCATCCTTACTAACCTCTACCTTATTAGCCTCACTCATTAACTCTACCGCTTTCTTTTGATCTACTTTTAAGATCTTAGTCGTATTTTTTAAAATAGTAGGTTCTTGTACATATAAGTTTTCCCAAGGAGCAATACCTTCTGTAGTTTTTAAATCACCACC
This sequence comes from Myroides marinus, assembly GCF_900109075.1. Taxonomy (GTDB): domain Bacteria; phylum Bacteroidota; class Bacteroidia; order Flavobacteriales; family Flavobacteriaceae; genus Flavobacterium; species Flavobacterium marinum_A. Next base: position 76,193 of record NZ_FNYS01000009.1, read on the forward strand.
ATCTATAGACTCTACTGGCACTTCTTCTGGTGTTACATTCTCTATAGTCTCTCCTTCACCATCAGTTGTATTCTTTTCATCCTTACAACTAAACAAAGACAGCCCTAAAACCAAAACTCCTAAAAACTTTACTACTCTATTCATATCTTTTTCTTTTATTTATCGTTCACACCTAATCAAAAAGAACGTAAACATCTCATAGACAATCTATATAAAAGACAACTAAACTCTTTTATTAGGCACATCCAAGATACAAAAAAGACTATTAACCAAACTAAGCTCCAATATTTTATTTAGCTAAATTATATAGCAAAAAAAAAGGCCCTCCATACGGAAGGCCTTTTCTATATATAATCTTTTAAGACTATTCTTGCTCAGCAACTACTTCGTAGTCAACTTCAACGATTACATCACGGTGTAAACGAACGTTAGCAGTATATTTACCTAAACGTTTGATAACTCCTGAAGTGATGAATTTTTTGTCAACTGATTGACCGTTTTTAGCGAAAACTTCAGCGATATCTGCATTAGTTACAGATCCGAATAATTTCTCACCACCAGCTTTAACAGCGATTTTGATCTCTAAAGCTTTTAACGCCTCAGCGATAACTTTAGCATCAGCTACTATTTTAGCTTCTTTGTGCGCTCTTTGTCTTAAGTTCTCAGCTAAAACTTTTTTAGCAGATGGAGTAGCTAATACAGCCATTCCTTGAGGGATTAAATAGTTACGTCCGTATCCTGGTTTAACAGTTACTACGTCATCTTTAAATCCTAACTTTTGAACGTCTTGTTTTAAGATAATTTCCATTGTTGATGTCCTTTTTTAAAAGAAGTTAGGTTTCACGAGTGAAAACCAACAACCTTAGTTTTTTATTATTTTAATAAATCAGCTACGTATGGCATTAAAGCTAAGTGACGTGCTCTTTTTACTGCTACAGATACTTTTCTTTGGAATTTCAAAGAAGTACCAGTTAAACGACGTGGTAAAATTTTACCTTGCTCGTTTACGAATTTTAATAAGAAATCAGCATCTTTATAGTCGATGTATTGAATTCCTGATTTTTTGAAACGACAGTACTTTTTAGTTTTGTTTGTTTCAATGTTTAAAGGCGTTAGATATCTGATATCTCCGTCTTTTTTTCCTTTTGCAGATTGTTCTATACTTGACATAACAATTAAGCTTTTTTAGATTTTAATTTCTCTCTTCTTCTCTCAGCCCAAGATACAGCGTGTTTGTCTAAAGCTACAGTTAAGAAACGCATAACTCTTTCGTCACGTCTGAATTCAGTCTCTAAGTTGATGATGATATCAGCTGGTGCTGTGAATTGGAATAAGTGATAAAATCCACTTTTCTTGTGTTGGATCTCATAAGCTAATTTTTTTAAGCCCCAGTCCTCTTTAGCTACCATCTCAGCTCCTCTAGAAGTAAGAAATTCTTCGAATTTCTCTACTGTTTCCTTTATCTGAGTTTCAGATAAAACGGGATTCAAGATGAAAACAGTTTCATAATGATTCATAAATACTAAATTTTATTTGTTACAAAATTGGGTGCAAAAATACAACTTTATACATACTATCCAAAACTAATTTGTTCTTTAATGAACTTTTTTTGAACTACATGCCTATTTCTTACTCCCTAGAAATTTTCTTATCCAACAAAGTCTCTGCCTTCACAAACATTTCCTCTATAGACAACACTTCTAAATCAGGATGGTTCTTTAACCATTTTGCATTTAGTTCTACTATGTCTTCTTCTAGGTTATAAAAATCATCATTCTTCAGTAGATCTCTAGTTGGATTAGTACCAAAATAATCCGATTCGCAGAACGCTTCTAGCACTGTCTCATCTAATCCTTTTAATACCTCAACTTGTTTATTCAATAATGCTAAGTTTTGTACAGCTCCTATCTTTTCTAATCCTTTAGCAATATCATCAAAGAATTCATAGTCCGCTTGTGTGTTCCAAACGATCTGAGAGAAGTTTCCATTTTTATATTGTGCTAAATAATAATCTAGATAATAACTCATGATAGCATCTGGGTGAATTACCTCTCCCATTACTCCACCTTCGTCTCTTACCAAGTTAATAAATGAGATATTTGAATAAACAATATCATATGCGTCTGCACTTTTAAATGAATCTTCTGAAACTACAATTTTCAACTCCATAATTTTCTTTCTTTACAAACTTTGAATTAATAAAAATCAACATTAGCCACCACCTTTACTGAGCGATAGGCTCCTATTGCCTCAAAGCTTTTTAATATTCTTCTTACGTTTTCTTTTGTTTTTACTAAGGGTACATTCTGAGGAATCTTAATTAGGATTACTCTAATGTACTGATTGCGTATTCTATTAATCGCAGGTTCTTCTGGCCCCAATACAGGTATTCCTAGTTGTTCCTTCAGATTGTTATATAACCAAAAAGATGCCTCCTTCAACTTCTCAAACTCCTTATGTCTCAGAGTTAACTTTACCAATCTATAAAACGGTGGATACTTAAAATTATAGCGTTCATACATCTGTTCCTTATACATCCCCATATAATCATAGGTAGTCACCTGCTGTATAATATTGTGATAAGGATTAAATGTTTGAATGACTACTTTACCTTTTTTCTCTTTCCTTCCAGCCCTACCCGCTACTTGAGTCATCATCTGATACGCACGTTCATGTGCTCTAAAGTCAGGATGATACAAACTATTGTCTGCATTCATAATTCCAACCAAATTCACATTGTCAAAATCAAATCCCTTCGCCAGCATCTGAGTCCCTACTAAAATATCTATCTGCCGTGCTTGAAAAGCTTCTACTAATTTCTCAAAACCATACTTCCCACGAGTCGTATCCTGATCCATACGAGCGATACGCTTATTAGGATAAAGCTCTTTTAACTCCTCTTCTACTTGCTCTGTACCAAATCCTTTCGTATTCAGATCTACACTATGACAGCGAAAACACTGCTTAGGCATAGGCAATGTAAATCCACAGTAATGACATCTCAGCTCATTCTTATACTTGTGATAAGTCAAACTCACATCACAGTGCGGACATTCAGGTACAGCTCCACAAGTCATACATTCTACCACAGGAGAAAATCCCCTCCTGTTTTGAAACAAGATTACCTGTTCTTCTAATGACAACGCCATATTAATCTCATCGATTAAATAATCGGAGAAATGCCCTGTCATTTGTTTTCGTTTATATTTATCTTTTACATCTACTAAAACAACTTCTGGCAATACCACATTTGTATATCGCTTAGTCAGCTCTACTAACCCATATTTACCTTGAGTAGCGTTGTAGTACGTCTCTAAACTAGGAGTAGCTGAACCCAACACTACTTTAGCCCCGTGTTGTTTAGCTAAGATAATAGCACTATCTCTACCGTGATAACGCGGAGCAGGATCGTGCTGTTTATAATTTCCTTCATGTTCTTCATCCACCACAACTAACTGCAGATTCTGAAAAGGCAAAAACACTGATAACCTCGTACCAATAATAACCTTAGCTTTTTCAGATTGGTTCAATACCTGGTCCCACACCTCTAGACGTTCATTGTGAGAATATTTAGAGTTATACACTGCCACCTCATTACCAAAATAACTCGTCAACCTCATCACTAGCTGTGTACTCAACCCAATCTCTGGCAATAAGAATAATACCTGCCCGCCTTCTGCTATATACTTCTCGATTAACTTTATATAAATCTCAGTCTTACCTGACGCAGTCACTCCGTGTAGCAAAGTCACATCCTTCGTCTCAAGTGACTGCCCTATCTCCCACAGTGCTTTACTCTGCTCATCACTTAACTCAATAATATCTTGACTTGCATCACCAAAAATTACGCGGTCTTGATTTAAGTAATAATCTTCAAATATCTCTTTATCAATCAAAGTCTTCACCACAGCAGAAGTAGATTCAGACTCTTCCACTAATTGCTTTACAGTAATCGGTTTCTTGTGTACAGCCTGCAACTGAAAATACTTTAAGATCATCTCTCTCTGTTTCTCAGATCGAGAGACTATCTCCATCAGATCAGTTAACCCATTCTCAGCTAGATACTGCTCAGCTAACTTCACATATCTAATCTGTTTTGGCTTATACTTCTCCACCATCTCTTCTTGTAAGAAGATTACCTTTTTATCTAAAAGAGAATTAATAACAGGAAATACCTTTTTTCTATTCAATACAGCTATAATTTCCTCTACCTTTAAGATGGACTGTACTTGCAGCGCCTCATAGATTAAATACTCAGCATCGTCTAATTCGTCAGGAGTTATCTTACTCGTAGGATTATACTGTATTAGCGTCTCACTCTCTAACAAGAGTTGAGAAGGCATTGCACTCTTATAAACATCTCCTATTGTACACATATAGTAATCCGCTATCCACTTCCACAGTGCTATCTGCTTCTCAGTCACTACAGGTGTCAGGTCGATGATTTCATTAATCTCTTTTGCTTCATAGTACTGAGGTATTCTATTGTGCTTTTCTATTACCACAGCCGTATATACCTTAGAACGCCCAAAAGGAACAGCTACACGCATACCCACTTGGATAAACTCGTATTCTGCCTCACTTACAGCATAAGTAAACGTAGGATCTAAAGCCAATGGAACAATAACCTCAACAAAGTAATTCATACTAACCATACTATTTTTAGAAATCAATAAATACAAAGATAAGTGGTTTAAAACTTATCTCTATATCTCACCCTGCGATTAGCCCTTATTTATCGCAAAAAGGAAGTATCTACTGACTAGTAAATAAACTTGAAGTATGTATCACATATCTAAGATAAAACATTGTACACATTCTTAATCCCTTTAGATATAGCTTACGTGACACAGATTATCATCTGTCTTTATCACGCGCTTATGTCATGTTGATGAAGGAAACATCTCACTCGTATTTTCCTCTCGTAACCGTAACTCTGAATTCTTAATTTGAAATTAAGGGTAGTAAGCATATTTTTAATCACTAGCGATTTTCTCCAATAGACGCTGAGCATATTTTGCAAACTCTGGATCATCTATCAACTGCTCTAATATTCTTTTTCTCTTTTCCTTATTTTCTATTTTTTCAATAGCTGACAAAGCACAGTGTCTTAAATTACTATATCTAGTATTATCTAATAAAAGTAGTATAACTAACTCCTCAATTAAAGGATATGTGATAAAGCTACTAGCACACATCACTGCATATTCTAGCACATCTTCATCTGTAGTATTTTGTATAACCTCAGCTAAACTATCTGAAAGCTTGTTTTTTAGCAATATAGGCATTGGTGTTACCTCCATGATCTTTAACACTTCAATTCGTGCCAAATCAAAATCACTCTCATCACAAAGAATTATATTATACAACTCCCATTTAGAGTCGCCCTCTTCCCATTCTAAATCCGTTATAAATTCTACCTTATCCAAATCAGATAACGTATTATAAACCTCATATGTAAATCTATTTTCCTTCATTCTACAATCTATTTTCTCAACACATATCACTTAAATATACTTAATTTACTCTGGATAATTTCTTTATTTCCTATAATCTCTACATACTCCAGTACATTAGAATCTGAAAGACCTAACACATACAGAAAATTATCATGTAAGTAATAATACTGCGTATTATGCTCTAACAAACTATTTTTGTATATATGTTGATTAAATTTATCAGACAAACTCTTTAATAAATAGGTTTGTCCAATTTCTAAATCACATTCTAAATGATACAATATTTGATTAGAAATTGTTTTAACTCTTAATCCTACATCTATACAATCTAAAGACAAAGCTTCTAACCCATCTCTGTAGAATAGAATTATATGATAACCTACTACATCAGCTTTTCCTTTAATACCAGCATAATCAAAATCTTCAATCTTAGAAAAATCAAAACCTATTTCATCTAAATTTAGATTTGCAAAAATGTATTTATCCATTGATTATGTATCTAATTTTAATTATAGTTAAATGTTTAAATATTGTAATTTAATATATTCCTGAAGTCAGAACCCTAAAGTTCATATTTTCCAATATAGAAAAGTCCTAATGATAATGAATTATCACTAACAACATCAATATCATCATCAAAATAATATATCATTGCATTCGCTGATACCAATCCCTTACTCAAACAATCTTTATATATTTCTTCCAAGGTCTCTTTTGATCCAATAACCTCATCCACAACATGCCGTAATAAATTGTGATCAGAAGTCCAATAAACACCTATGTGATCATCATCATACCAATTTATCCCAATATCACGATCAAACTGACTTCCTCCTATTCCCAATTCCACACGTTTTTTATCTATTTCAAAATAGGCGTTAAACTCTTCTTCTGTTCCAGAAAAGGTACCGATCCATACATGTATTTTTTCCATCTACAAACTATCCTATTTGCCAGGTATCACCAACACTATTACGAGTAACACAAGTATCTATTTCCATTTCTGGCAAATTACGTAATGAGGTATCCAATGTCAAAATCTGTTGTATAGATATTACCGCAGCATCCTGTTCTTTTATAGTTTCTCCGTCAAAGAATTGCCAATCCCCATCCTCATCATAATATACATAACTAATAAATGACTTACCATTAATAATATCTCTTGATGTTATCACAGCTTTATTTTCTTGTTCGTTTTCTATTTTCACTTTCTTTATTTTTTATTCATTTAAAGATACTTATTTTTATAATACATTAATTACAAGACAGATATCCTATTTGATTATGTTTATCATTTTATATTTAATGATATAATTAACGTAGATTCCAGTGAGCCACTCCATCCATAAAAACAACAACCTTTGTTGATATAGCTTATGTCATGTTGACGAAGGAAACATCGCACTCATATTTCCACCTAGTAAGAATTATCCTAAATCTCCATTATTCACCTAAATACATAAAAAAAGACCCTATTGGGTCTTTTCATCTTATCTTCCATACTGCTGATAATAATCTTCAGCATATTTCTCTAATCTCTTAATTAATTTAATATTGCTTTTCTCTACATCAGTTAACTCATTCTCAACATTATTGTATAAAGGAATGTACCAATCTACATAGTTAAAAAACTGACGAGCTCCTCTGTTAGCAAAAGTATAGCCATGACGAGCATAGATAGTATTACGGATAATTTCTAAATCTAACTTGTGTAAATTCTTTAATTCCTTTTCACTAAGTTTTTTAGTAGAAGCATTGATTCTATAAATCTCTTCAGAAGCAGCTCTATTTACACTAGTTACATACTCTCCTCCATCGTATTTTATAATTTTCTCTCTATCATTTATCCAATCTACCATAGTCGATTCCTCTTCATATCCATCTACTTCTTCTATATAAGGTTTCAACATCACTGTAGGATCATAATTAAAATCTTTCTTCTTAATATCAAACTTTCTAGAGATAACAGGTAAGTCCTTACGATTAGAATACCAATTACCCTTAATAGAACTCTTGTCAGGAGAAATCGTAAACTTAAATACTCCATCATACTTATGATCTCCAGGTTCTTTAACTACAATGTATTGTCCAGCAGCTGTAGTCTCTACAACTTCTCCTATGAATGGTCTAACATTACCAGCAGAAACGCTATATCCTTCTACTTTTTTACCTTTAATGCTCTGAACAACAATAGTAAAAATGTTCAACGAAGAATATACCCCAGAGTTCTCATGATTCACAACATCTGCTTCAAAATCACCTGACCAAAGCCCATACTTCTTGTCAAAATCTGATATAATCCCTAAATCACTTTCTTTTGCATAAACTTCCTCTTGATCATTTGTCTCCAACTGATTGACCTTATCCTTCTTACAAGAAGTCAATAATATCAACGACAACATTACTAAACCTAACTTTTTCATCTATTTTCTTTTTTTCGTTTTATTAAATATTCTACCATTATCAAATTAAGTACCCAGCCTAACCAAGCAACAATGATATAAGCATCTAATGGTCTAGGTTGAAACAGATACACGATAACCACTTTCCACATACGCAATGTCAAAGCAGATAAGGCTAGAGCATAGCTACGCCACATATCATACTGATGTCCTTCAATATCTTTATTCAATATTCTTCTTACGCTTCGCCCTGTATAGAACAACCAAAGAACTCCTAATAATAAGAAGGCTATCTGTGCTAACAGCCCTCCATTGGCATAATACCCTATATACAACCCTGAAGGCCCTGCAAAAAACAACAATAAGATTACATAGATATACCCCAACACTCTATGCCACCTCATCGGATACAACTTCCAATTGGGAAATACCTGAAAGAATCCTATCAGTAGTACAAAAATGGAAGTGATAACATGTATGTAAAAGATGGTCAAGTAAGGAGATAATTCATGAACCTCTTCTTGCTTAATCGCTAGAAAAGCTACATCATCCTTAATCGGAAAATAAGCTAATGTTATTTGCAACATCAACACGAAAAAATAGAGCCAACTACTAATGATCAATAATTGACCTATTCTAGATTTTATACTTTTCAATATTTCCTAATTAACTATTCCTTATGCCTTCCAAGTCTAAAAACAATTTAAAACTTCAAAAAACCACACATACTCAAATAACAAAAATAATATTATTTAACAATAATTATCAAATTAAAAACAGACAACTCATAAAAAACTCATACTCCTTCCATAAAAGCAAAAAAACATATAGATATAGCTTGCGTGACACAGATTATCATCTGTCTCTACATTCTTTTTTCACGCGCTTATATCATGTTGACGAAAGAAACATCTCACTCGTATCTTCACCTACTAACCGTTATTTTAAACTCTTAATTACTTACTGTGTATCTCTAAAATGGAGAAAACACCTCTTTTTTTAAATAAAAAGGGGGTTTACACGTCCAAAAAGTAAAAAAGTAGTTCACTTTTTTCTCGCACTAAAAGACTAAAAAACAACACAAAACACTCAACAACAACACCTTATACAAAATAAAATCAAAATACTCCAAAACACTAAACGCTCTCTTATCCCAGTAACCACAGGCTTTCGAAGCAATTCCTTTCACAGTTCTCCCATGATTCTCCCATTTTGCTCTACTAGAGAGGCGTTTTGTGAAAGAACTGTAAAAGAACTATGGAACTATCCTGGAAGAAACTATCACACATATTACACTTAAAAACACTCTATACTTCTTATAAATATTTCTGTAGATTTTACTTAAACTTAGACTGAGATTAAAATATTACAAAAGAAAAGACACAAAAAAAGGTCACTAGCTGCTGCTAATGACCTTTATATTTTTTAAGAATGTTTTCTGTTTATACTGTTACACTTCTGTGAACTGTTAACTGAGAACTAATTCAAACAGAACTCCTTAATCAATGTATATTAATGCCTGTAAAGGCAAAAAACTGTGAACCGTTAACTGTACACTGTGAACCTAACACTAGTCTGCTTTTTTCCAAGTCTGTGTTCTCCCCATTAATGAGATACCTACATAACCTCTTACATCTAGTTTATCCTTTCCATTAAGCTTCACAGTACATTTGTATTGTTTTCCACTCTCTGGATCTGTGATTTTACCTCCTGTATATTCATCCCCTTTTTTCTCTAAACCTTTGATGATTACAAGTCCTTCGATAGGCTTCCCTTTATCGCTTCCTTCACACTTATCACATTTAGGATTTGGCTTAGATGGATTTAATAACTTCTTCACCTGACCGTAATACTTACCGTCTTTCTCGTAAATTTCGACAATAGATTTTTCCTTTCCAGTACTGTCATCTATCGTTTTCCACTTACCTACTATACTCTGTGCTTGTGCTGATATAGACACTGCTAATACCAAAACAATTGCTGTTAAAAAATTCTTCATAGATTGGAGTTATTTTAGTCGTTATACTCCAAATATAGCTATTTTTTTGACTTTAATTTATTTATAGCTAAATTTAATTCAAAACCTAATAATAGAATCATACAGTTAATCCACAAGTAGAACATTACTACTAATAGAGTTCCGATAGATCCATATAATTCGTTATATCTAGCGAAGCGAAGTACATAAACACCAAAGAAATAAGAAGTCAAAATATAGAGTATAGTCGTGAATACTGACCCGATAGAGATAAACGACATCTGCTTAGTCTCCTTAGCTCCGAACTTATATAGTACAGATGTGGTGAATAGTACAACTAGTAATAAGAAAATACTTCTAGACCACTGTATCAACATAAAATTGATATGAAACTTATACATCACAATCTCTAGTATTACAAAGAAGGCTACTGAGAAAATCAACATAACTGCTAGACACACGGATAGCACTAATGCTACTAAATACTGTCTAAAAAAATTACGCGAAATGGTAATGTGATAAGAAGACTCAAAACCTCCGATAATAGCAAATACTCCATTAGTCATTAAGAAAATGGATAACAAAAATCCGGATGATAGTAAGGAACGATAACTGTTATTCATAATATCACTCAGGATGGACTCTATCGCATCAAAGGTATTCGGAGGAACCGAACTAGCGATAAACTGCATAAAGTCTACCTGAAAGTTATCAATAGGAATATATGGGATAAGGTTAAGGATAAATAAGGCAAAGGGAAATAAGGCCATAAAAAAGCTGAAAGCAATAGATCCTGCTCGGTAGGAGAACGCTCCTTTAATAATACCTAACAAATACAACTCTACGAGATCATAAAGAGAATACCCTTCTAAAACCTTAAATCGAACACATTTTAGCGCTCTAACTATCGTTCTTATAATTGGTATTCTATCTAGTCTTTCTTCAATTTCCTGCGACATTACTTCTCTTTTCTTATTTCATATTATTTTTGAGGATGAGCTACATTTCCTTTTGATGTATCATATCCCTTGTGATTAGCTTTAAAAAAAAAGCTGATAATCAAAATTAAAAGTATAGCCACTACTGCTATAACTCCAATCGTTTTATAAGTATTAGTCAAATATTGGGGATCAAAAAGTGAAATATCCCAGAATCCTAATACTATATATAGTGCAGTAGTCAATACGACTACACAAGCGATAAATCCTATTATATACTTCATATACTAAAGTTTAGACAAGATTTCTTTTTTCTTACTATCGTAATCTTCTTGGCTGATAATCCCCTCCTGCAACAGGATATTTAACTTCTTTAGTGTTGTTAAACCATCTGTATCTCCTTGAGACAAGACTTGATTAGAAGCCATACTCAGTTGCTTTCCTAATTCTAATCCTGCTCCCATCTGTACTCCTGCTCCTGCTAAACCACCTTGATTACGTGCTGCATCTCTTAGAGCTTTTAATTTCTCTAATTCTTCATAAGATAGACCTGCCACCTCAGCAGCTTTGACATCAGAAGTAATATCTGACACAGTAGCTATTCGCTTTTGGGTCTGCTTATCGAATACAGTTCCTATCACTTTAAAGTCCGTTAATACTACTCCTAGAGCACTAAACTCTTCGTTTATTTTACTCTTTAAATCAACAGATATTGTATCTAAGTTACTATCTATTTCTGTATATCCAAAAGATACTGAAGACAAATAACTCGTAATTATCTGCGGAATGCGATTAGTAACTATCTCTTTAAAATCATTTGCTGTAAATACACTAGCATTGCTAATAATATCTCGGTACAAGAAATTAATATCCTGTATCTTAAAAGAATAAGTTCCGTTAACTCCTAACTCTACTGGAATATTATACTGCTTATCTACATACTTTATAGCAGATGGTGTACCCCAAGGTTGGTTTAAGACTTGTGACTGTCTGAAGAAATAAATCTTCAACTTATGCTCACTCTCAAAGTTCTGACGAATATTTAATAACGTAGTAATAAAAGGGTGATTAGCTGTAGATAGGCTAAACACGCCTTCTTCTAACAGTACATCCTGTACTTTACCATCATAGACTAATACACATCCCTGACTAGGTGCTACGATTAGCTTAGAGGCATTCTTAATCTCATCTGTAGGCGATGGAAACTGATACCACAACACATTAGATTGTTGGTCTTTCCACTCAATAACTGATGCTAACTGCTTTTTAAAAAGATTGAATATTCCCATATTATAACTCTTTACCTATTGTCTTAATTTCGTATAAATCAGAAGCCATCTGTATGTCTCCCTCTTTATTAACAACTACAATCTTAGTACTATCTAGTCTGACTAAGATATTATCACCTTCTACACTAGAAGAACGCACTTGTGTCCAGTCTGTCTTCTTAGTCCATATGACACTTCCATCTAAGCTACTAATCTTTTGTAACGTAATAGTCTCTTTTTCTAAAACTGACATCTTGATAGCGATGATTACAGACTCTGCATCACTTGCTAATATCTTTCCTCCATCTACATAAGTGTGATTAGGTGTTAGGTCTTTTATAGAAACTATTTTAGCCTTTGCTTTAGTATAAGGCATCACCAAAACTTTTTTATAAGGTGATCTCTCTGTGAATATTCCAGATCCTCCATAATCTTTTCTCCATCCAAAGTTGACATTGTACTGTGGATATCCTCGCTGAGTCATATGCTCATATTGTATCAACTGTATTTCTTCATCTGGAAAATCATGACTCACGCTAGAAAATTTATACGAAGTAGTCTTCTCAGGATCTGGTAACTGTCTGTCATATATATTAGACACCTTATCTATAGGTAGCACTACTCCTATAGAATCATACAATACATACTGTTTTCCCTTATTATTAGTTACTGTTAAGCATCCGTCAAAATTTCTAGATTCAACAGCTGCTACACCTCCAGCAAATTCTGGATACTTGACAAAGAAAGTATCTGTTACATTTTCAAACACTTTATGTGATGGATTGTATAAGAATAAATAATAGTGGTTAACGATTAAGAATAATTCATCATTCGCTCCTCTATAATAGTCTAGCCTAGTACTCTGTGTCCCTGCTCCTATAACTGATAAATCTACTTCTATTGCTTTTCGACTTATTTCTTCTCCTGTCTTAGCGTCTAAGATGACAGTGATCACACTATTCTCCTTGCCTTTTTCTGCAAAAATATCATTAAACCATCCTGTGTAAACAATAACTTCATTCCCTTTAGGGTCTTTTATCATATCTACTTCATTAATTGAAGCATTTACATATCTTACGTCTCTCGCTGGCGGCGGAGTGGTATTATAACCAGTAGAATTAACGTTCTCTGGTGTTGAATCTGTCATTAAGAAAGAAGTTACCTGATAAGCAAAATAGACAAAAATAACGATAGATAATCCTATCATTGCTTTCTTCGCTACTTGTACTCCTTGCTCTGGGTTATAACTTCCTTTATTGTAATTGTGATTAATAGTAATATCATCATTATCTAAAAAGAACTGTGTATTACAGCTCCTACAGATATAGTGATCTTTCTTAGTCTCATCGACTTGATTGCTACCACACTGCGGACATACTATTTTCTTGATTGTTTTGGCCATGCTTTTGTTTTACTATAGAACTGCTTTTAGGCTTAAGTCCATATTGTGTACTGAATGTGTCAATGCTCCTGAAGAAACATAGTTCACTCCACATAGTGCATATTCTCTGACCGTACTCTCATCGATATTACCTGATGACTCTGTCTGACATTGATCTCCGATAAGTGCTACTGCCTCACGTGTCATCTCATAATCAAAGTTATCTAGTAGAATGCGGTGTACATTATCACATGCTAAGATTTGTCTTACCTCATCGATGCTACGTGCTTCCACGATAATCTTTAGGTCTTTATTATTGTCTTTTAAGTATTGATTCGTCTTATCGATAGCTTGTTTAATCCCTCCAGCGAAGTCAATATGGTTATCTTTAAGCATAATCATATCGTATAGAGCGAAACGGTGGTTCTCACCTCCTGCTATCTTCACTGCCCACTTCTCTATAGCTCTGATACCTGGTGTAGTCTTACGTGTATCTAATATCTTAGTACCTGTTCCTTCTAATAAGTTAACGAATACGCGTGTCTTCGTAGCGATAGCACTCATGCGTTGCATAGCATTAAGCATTAGACGTTCTGCTTTAAGGATAGATTGAGACGATCCTGATACATATAGTACAACATCTCCTACTTTCACTTCTGCTCCATCCGCTATACATACTTCTACTTCTAAAGTAGGGTCTACATAAGCTAATACCATCTTAGCAAACTCTACACCTGCTATATATCCGTCTTCTTTTACTAATAACTTCGCTTTACCTGTAGCTGTAGCAGGAATACATGCTAATGAGCTATGGTCTCCATCTCCTACATCTTCGCGTATAGCGTTCTTTATAATTATATCTAGTTCTGCTTTAAATTGCTCTTCTGAAATCATATTAAAAAAAATTTGCGATGCTAAAATAAGAAATGTTTTACCAAATCTTATTATAGAACATCGCAAACTATGAGTTGAGTAGTTGGGATTCTATGTATATCCTAACTATTATTTTATGAGATTATCCGATAGTTACTCCTAACATTTTATAGAATTCTCTAAGGATATCTGGATGACCTGGCCAAGCTGGAGAAGTCACTAAGTTACCATCTACTACTGCTTTATCAACGCCTACTTCCTTATATGTGCCACCTGCCAGAGTTACTTCTGGTCCTACTGCAGGATATGCTGTTAAGGTTCTTCCTTTTAATACATCTGCAGGAGTCAATACTTGTATTCCGTGGCAGATAGCTGCTACTGGTAAGTTCTTCTCAAAGAAGTACTTTACAAAGTCAATCACCTTACTATTAAGACGAATATATTCTGATGATCTTCCTCCACAGATATATAGTCCATCGTAATCTGAAATATTCACCTCGTCAAATGATTTATTAATCACAAAATTATGTCCTCTTAGTTCTGCATAAGTTTGAAATCCTACGAAGTCGTGTACTGCTGTAGCGATTACTTCATTCTTCTTCTTACCTGGGCATACTACATCTACCTGTACACCTACTGATAATAGTGCTTGATAAGGTACCATCACTTCATAATCTTCTACGAAGTCACCTGCTAACATTAAAACTGATTTTGCCATTTTTATTCTTTTTGATTAATATGCTTCTAAGATAATTATTTAAATGTATCTTCTGTGTTATCATTCTAAAAAAAGAGGCTAAAAATGCTTATTCACTCATACTTTTTAGTAATTTTAAACAAAATCAAGAACAACTTAAAATACAATCATCCCTATGAAATCAAAAATTGCCATGTTAGCGCTTGCAGTAACTACATTAGTTAGCTGTAACCAAAAAGTAGCTCCTACTCAAAATGTAAAAGTTCAAGACCTATATACTATAGAAGTACCTGGTACATTTGCAGCAATGCAAGAACTATATCCTAATGCAGATATACAATACGGAAATACATTTAAACAAATGTATCTAGTAACTACACATGAAGATAAATCTAAAACTGCTAACTTCGATGAGTATGTAACGAAGAGTCTAGCTGGATATAATAAAAGACCTAATTATGAGATCATCAATCAAGAGGATGTGCGCATAAATGGGATAGCAGGTAAACGCTATGAAATACAAATGTCTCAAGAAAAGGATATGATGTATATGATACAGGTAATGCTAGACGGTAAAAAAGCTAATTATCAATATATTACTTGGACAACTGGAGAGAACAGACAAGCTCAAAAAGATAATTTCTTAAATACTTTAGCATCTTTTAAAGAACAATAATATTTTAACAAAGTTTAAACATTAACAGATGGCTTTTGTTGTACCTTTATAGTACTCAAAATGAGTGCTTAAAAGCACTAAATAGTTAAATACAAAATATTATGAAAAAATTAAATTTAGCTTTAGCAGTATTAGCAACAAGTACTATGTTATTCTCTTGTGGTGAGAAAAAAGCAGATACTACAACTACTCCAACAGAAACTCCTGCTGAGGCTCCTGCAGCTCCAGAAGAAGTAACTGGTGTACAAATCACTATCAATGCTGGTGATGATATGAAGTTTGACCAAAGCGAAATCAAAGTTCCTGTAGGAGAAAAAGTTACTTTAACTTTAAAACACACAGGTAAAATGGACAAAGCTGTTATGGGACACAACTGGGTATTATTAAAACCAGGTACTGATATGACTGCTTTTGCTACTGACGCTTCTCAAGCTGCTGATACAGATTATATCGCTGCTAAAGATGCAGATAAAGTAGTTGCTCATACTAAAACTATCGGTGGTGGAGAAACTACTACAGTAGAATTCACAATCACTGAAGCTGGTACTTACGATTTCTTATGTACTTTCCCAGCTCACTTCGCTATGATGCAAGGTAAATTAATCGCTGAATAGTATTATCACATTCAATATTAGAAGGAGTTGCTCAATGGGCAGCTCCTTTTTTATTACCCTATTCTTAGAGTGCGACTTTCTCCTCTTAATAGGAATACCCTATATTCTACTATAAAAAAGCATAAAATATGTTAAATATGACGATTTAAGGTCATTTTACCTCAAAATATGCAGTCATATTTTTCTGACTAATTGGTTATTCTTATTTAAGCGTGTATATTTGTGTTCAACAAATTAGCATATAAAATGAAAAAAATTGTATTGTCATTAGCTGTAATCGCTACGTTGACTCTTGCATCTTGTGGAAACAAAAATGCAGATAAGGCAACAACTACTACTGAACAAGAAGTTGCTGTAGAACAAGGAGATAAATACTCTATCAACTTAACTGAGAGTAATGTAACTTGGAAAGTAGGTCACAAAGGAGGAGTAAATCCTCGTTATGGTACTTTAACTTTAAAAGCTGGTGATATCGCTATCGATGCTAATGGGTTAAATGCTGGTTCTTACACTATCGATATGACATCGATCAATGCAGATATCGCTTCTGTAGATAATGACGCAACTAAAAAAGGAGATTTAGAAGGACACTTAAAAAGTGCTGACTTCTTTAACGTAGAAGCTAATCCTACTGTTGATTTTAAAATCACTAAAGTAGAAGATTTCGACGCTGCTAAACATACTAGCAAAGTAGAAGGAGCTAACAAAGTAGTAAGTGGAAACTTAACTATCTTAGGAAAAACTGTAAACATCACTTTCCCTGCTAAAGTTACTGTAGAAAACGGTAAAGCTGTTATGGATGCTTCATTCGTAGCTGACCGTACAGAATGGGGATTAGTATTCGGTACTACTGATAAAGATTCAGGTGCAGCTCTTAACCCAGCTGATTGGGCTATCAGTAAAGATATGGAAATTGGTATTCATTTAGTAGCTGATAAAGTAGCTGAATAATTACTCTAAAACATACTATACAAAGAGTTACTCAAATGAGTAACTCTTTTTTTATTGCTAATTCTAAAACGGTTAAAAGAATAAAGCCGTAACTTTGATAATCTGAATAGAGATTAAATATTATGAAGCATTTTGACATTATAATTATAGGGGGTGGCCCTATAGGTATAGCTTGTGGGATAGAAGCAAAGAAAAACGGATTGTCTTATCTTATCATTGAGAAAGGATGTCTAGTGAACTCACTTTATCACTATCCTGTCAATATGCAATTCTTCTCGTCTTCTGAACTATTAGAATTAGATAAAATCCCTTTTATCAGCAAGGAGAACAAACCTCGTCGTAGCGAAGCTTTAGAATACTACCGTAGAGTAGTTACTACAAATGAGCTTAACATCAACTTATTTGAGGCTGTTATAGAAACTCAAAAAGACAAAGAAGGTATATTCCACGTAAAAACGTCTAAGGATAGCTATACAGCTAAAGATGTTATTATCGCTACTGGTTTTTATGACATTCCTAATCCGCTAAACATTCCAGGAGAAAACCTTCCTAAAGTATCACACTACTATACAGATCCTCATTACTATGCTGGTATGGATGTAGTCGTAGTTGGTGCAAGTAATTCTTCTGTGGATGCTGCACTAGAGTGCTACCGCAAAGGAGCTAAAGTAACAATGGTAGTCAGAGATAGTGAGATTAGTTCACACGTTAAATATTGGGTAAAACCTGATATAGAAAACAGAATTAAAGAAGGAAGTATCACTGCTCTATTCAACAGTAATATTAAAGAAATAACTGATAATTCAGTCGTAATCAACAATAATAACGAAGAAATCACAATAAAAAACGACTTTGTCCTTGCACTTACGGGATATCGTCCTAACTTTGTGTTTTTAGAACAATTAGGTGTATCTATTTCTAATGATGAGAATAGAACTCCTACTTACAATACAGAAACTATGGAAACAAATGTGACGAACTTATATTTAGCAGGTGTAGTATGCGGTGGTTTAAACACGCACACTTGGTTTATTGAGAACTCTAGAATTCACGCTGTTACCATTCTTACACACATCATCTCTAAGTATCGATATTGTCGATTTTAGGACTTGCATTCCTTACACACTCCTTTAGCTACAACGTCTATATCATCTAGCTGAAAACCAGCTGGAACTTCTATTTTAGGAATAGACACTTGTGTTAGACAGATTGTCTTTTTACAATTGCTACACACAAAATGTAAATGAGTATCGTGATGATGATCTTCATCACACTCCTGAGCACATAATGCATATTGAGTAACATTATTAGTCGTAATACTATGAAGCAGTCCTTTGCTTTCAAAGGTTTTTACTGTTCTATATAAAGTCACTCGATCAGATTGTTCAAAGCTTGCTTCTATATCGGCAAGTGATACTGCACCTTTTTGTTTCTTCAGAAACTTCAGCACCAATAAACGCATCGCAGTAGGATTAATCTTTTTAGCTTCTAATTCTTGCTCTAAACTAAGTGTACTCATTTTATTTCATTTTGTGTAATAACAAAGATAAACATTGTTTATCGATTGTGCAGTTTATCTCACCGACATTCTATTTAACAACATCTTAGCTTAAATACAATCAGAATTATTTAATCAAAATAAACATATTTGACTGTTATAGTAGAAAATAAAAACATATATTTATTTTTTCACAACAATCAAACTAAAAATATAAACTCAAAGTGAATAGTAAACTTATAGGGAGTTCCCTTATTATAGCAGGTACAGCAATCGGTGGTGGAATGTTAGCCATGCCGATTATATCATCAGGTGTAGGATTTATAGGCATCACAATAGTAATGATACTAATATGGTTAACGATGTGTTATACCGCTATTCTATTAGTAGAAACTTATAAAGACAATAATCCCGAAGATGGACTAAGCACCATGACATATAAATATCTAGGTAAAGCAGGTTCTATAGTTACTGGAATTAGTATGTTAACGTTAATGTATGCATTAGTAAGTGCCTATATTGCCGGAGGTAGTGATATTCTACGATTAAATCTAAGCAAATGGCTAGGTGCTGATATTAGCCCACAGATAACAGCCTTTATATTCACCGTATTATTTGGAGGTATTGTTGGTCTTGGAGCTCGTATAGTAGATATTGCGACAAAATGGATATTTGTCATCAAACTATTATTTCTATTTGTGGTAATTGTGGTAATCTTTGGACATGTCAAAATAGACAATTTATTACAAATGCCCTTAGAGAGTAAGCTGTTCTTCTCTTCTATTCCTGTTATATTCACTTCATTTGGTTTTCATATTGTTGTACCTAGTATGGTAAAATACTTAGATGGAGATATCAAGATGCTGAAAAAGGCTTTTATCTACGGAAGTTTATTACCACTTATCGTATATGTTATTTGGCAATTGTCAATCCTAGGTAGTATAGAACCAGAGACGTTCTTCACTATTATCAAAGAGACTAAAGGATTAGAAGCTGTAATCATAGCTGTAAATGGAGTATCTGAATCTAAATGGATGAATATACCATTAAACATATTCTTTGCAGCAGCTATCCTTACTTCATTCTTAGGAGTTGCACTGGCTTTATTTGATTATGTGAAAGACCTGAGTAAGAAAAAGTCATTTGGAAAAAACACAGTGATTATATACCTAATCACATTTATTCCACCTTTACTATTTGCTTTGTACTACCCAAAAGGCTTTGTAATAGCTCTTAGTTATGCAGCGATATCTGTAGTGATCACGTCTCTATTTATTCCTGTACTGATGTACATTAAAGTAAAACAAGAGAGAAAAGAATCTATAACTTTATTCCAAAAGATAGCTTTTAGCCTGATTTTTGCTTTTGGAACGAGCATCTTGGTAATACAAGTATTAATGACAGCGGGAATTCTCCCAATCTTAGATTAATGAAACAAAAACTAATTCAACGAATTAAATAAATTTAAACAAATAGAAATGCAAAAAATTATCGGAAGTATCCTAATTGTCGCAGGTACGACAATTGGAGCAGGAATGTTAGCAATGCCAATTATCTCAGCAAGTGTAGGCTTTACCTTTATGGCCTTTATCTTGTTCTGTATCTGGTTTGCTATGTATTATACTGCTATACTTTTGGTAGATGTCTATAAATATAACCCTCCTACTGATGGGCTAAATACACTTACTGTAAAATACCTAGGTAACTCAGGTGCAGTAGTAACGGCAATCAGTATGTTAGTATTAATGTACGCTTTAGTAAGTGCTTATATCACTGGAGGAGGTGAAATACTTAGAACAAATTTAGAGAACTGGTTAGATATAGAGATCTCTTCTCATATATCAGCTTTCTTATTCTCTGCTGTCTTTGGGAGTATTATTGCTTTTGGTACGAGAGTAGTTGACTTTAGTAATAAGATTGTTTTCTCTATCAAGCTATTCTTTTTATGTATTGTTATGGCATTACTATTACCAAAAATAGAAGCTATACACTTACAACATATGCCTAGCACAAGTATTCCTGTACTAGCGACTATCCCTGTTATCTTTACTAGCTTTGGGTTCTACGTTGTAATACCAAGCTTAGTGAAATACTTAGAGGGTAATATTAAACAGCTAAAAATGGTATTTCTGATAGGAAGTATTACTCCTCTAATCTTATACCTAGTATGGGAACTTACATTCTTAGGTAATCTAGACAGTAATACATTCGTAACTATACTTAACGAAAACTCTAAATTAGACGGTTTAGTAAAAGCAGTAAGACAGGTAAATGATTCTGATATGATACGCGTATCTTTTACACTATTTGCCTCTGCAGCATTACTAACTTCTTTCTGGGGAGTAGCAATGGCCTTAAAAGATTATATACAAGACTTAGGAAAGAATAAACCATTAATTAAAAACACTTTCTCTGCAATGTTGTTGACGTTTATTCCACCTTTAGTATTTGCTATATTCTATCCTGATGGTTTTGTCATAGCTCTAGGGTATGCCTCTGTTCCTTTAGTAGTATTAGCGTTGATTATGCCTATGCTAATGCTCTCTAAAGCTCAAAAACAAGCAGGAGTAAAACAACCTATAACACAGAAAATAGCCTTCTTATTCTTATGGGCTCTATCTGCTCTTATATTTTTACTTCAAGGTCTTATGGTAGCTGAGATTATACCAGCATACTAAGCTTAAAACAACTATATACAATATAGCAGCCGACTTAATCTAGATTAAGAAATTTCTAGATTAAGTCGGCTTTCTTATTTTAAAGCGTTACTCCTCAGTACATTTGTACTATAAAACAACGAAATATGAAAAATATAGTTTTGATTGGAGCAACTGGATATGTAGGTTCAGCTATATTAAACGAATTAATTCACCGCCAAAATGAAGTAACTGCTATTGCAAGAAATACTTCATCTATCACCAATAATACATTAGTCAAAAAGTTAGCATTAGACATCACTAATCAAGCAGAACTAGTAAAAGCATTAAAAGGTGCAGATGTTGTCATCAGTGCATTTAACGCAGGATGGAATAATCCTAACTTATACGATGACTTTACAACGGGAGCACAAACTATACACAATGCTGTAAGAGAAGCTAAAGTGAAGCGATTAATCGTTATAGGTGGTGCGGGAACATTGTATATCAAACCAGGTTTACAACTAGTAGACTCTGCGGACTTTCCTGAGTTTATAAAACCCGGAGCTACAGCAGTAAGAGACTACTTTGAGAATATACTAAGCAAAGAAGAAAGCTTTGCTTGGACATACTTTAGCCCTGCTATAGAGATGAATTATTTAAACCCTGGTAAACGCACAGGACACTTCAGATTAGGTACTAATGCTCCCGTATACGATAGTGAGTGTAGAAGTAGAGTATCTGTGGAAGACGTAGCCGTAACTATCGCAGATGAAGTAGAGAATGGTCAGTTCTTAAACAGACAATTTACAATAGGATATTAATAAATATATACTAAGTCCCCATAAAAGAAAACAACAAATAAGTCCCCACATAAGGAAACAACATATCAACAACAAATAATAGCAATTCTTCCTTTACTAAAAAAGGCTGTATCACTAACCGATACAGCCTTTTTCTTTTTATTTAGATATAATATATCTCACTACTTGTTCTGCTGAGTTTAACCCAAACAATGCTGGCATCCAACTATTCGTACCGAAGAACGACTTTTTAAAGTTAGTACCATCCGTCATCTTTAAGCTACTCTCATCTGGTTTCTCTGTTGAGAATACTGCCTTAACTCCAGAAGAAATACCTTCTTTCTTTAGGCGTTTTCTGATTTGTTTAGCTAATGGACACACATCTGTTTTACTGATGTCTTTTACCACTATCTTATTAGCCATCATCTTACCACCTGCACCCATCGCACTGATTACTTTTACTCTCTTGCGTTTAGCCGCTAAGATTAAATTAATCTTAGGTGTGATACTATCGATACAGTCTAACACATAATCGAAGTCCTCTGTTACGATCTCATGTGCACGCTCAGGAGAGATAAACTCTTCTATACGTATTAAGTTAAGCTCTGGGTTAATATCCATCAGTCTATCTCCTACTATCTTCACCTTTGGCATTCCGATAGTAGAATGTAATGCTGGCAACTGTCTATTGATATTCGTTATATCTACCGTATCTCCATCTACGATAGTCATATTTCCTACTCCTGCTCTTGCTAAAAACTCTGCTGCAAAAGATCCTACTCCTCCCAATCCTACTACTAATACCTTTGCATCTTTTAATTTTTGCAATCCTTCTTCTTTAAAAAGTAATTCTGCTCTTTCTTGCCAAATTGCCATTAATTCTATTTTTATATCAATCTAAGACTGATGTTATTTATTAAATACTGTTTTATAATTCTGCTCTATAATCGCTTCGATCTCTCTGTCTAAAGAAGTAGCTACCACATATACCTCATCTATGGTTATATCTTCTGTATCATCTGTCTCTAAGAACACTTGTGTTCTCGGAACATTGACAAAGGTATTTCTCAATCCTTCGTTATAAATCAGATGCCTACCAAAAGACAGGTAAAAGCCATTCTTCCAAAGGCTCTCTGCTACTTGCTCCTTCTTATTAAAGCCATGAACAATAAGAGGAACTGTAATATTCATCTCTTTCTTTATAGCTATAACTTCTTGATAAGCTGAAACGACGTGCAAAATTACTGCTTTTTTATACTTCTCTGCAAGTAGTAATTGCTTCTTAAATACTTCTACTTGAAGATTTAACGAAATATTGGTTTTCTTATCTAACCCACACTCCCCTAACGCTATACAATTAGGTTGTTGTATCTGCTGCTCTAATAAGGCTAATTCCTCCTCTACTGTATCTTCATTGATATACCATGGATGGATACCTACAGAATATGCAGGCAAACTATTGTCTAAAGTAGCAAGGTACTGATTAACGATCTCTACTCCTTTTGACAGTCCTTTAGGATGATGTGTGTGTACATTGATTTTCATAAATACGAAGATAAAACCTGATAACACATTAGCCTAATACTATGAATAAAAAAAGCTCCTAATTAACTATTGCTAATTAGGAGCTTTATATCTGAGAGATTACTTACTATTTCAGTCCAGCTAAGCTGTGTTCGATAGTAGCTATTTTAGCTAAAGCATCTGCTTCTTTCTTTCTTTCGTTCTCGATAACCTGAGCAGGAGCTCCACCTACGAACTTCTCGTTAGATAGTTTCCCTTGTACAGATTTCAAGAATCCTTTTAAGTATTTCAACTCTTCTTCTAACTTAGCGATTTCTTCTTCTAAGTTTACACTTCCTGTTACAGGAATGAAGTACTCATTAGATTTCACACGGTAAGATAGCGCCCCGCTTACTTGCTCAGTCACATACTCTATAGAAACGATGTTTCCTAACTTAGAGATGATACTGTCAAAGTATGAAGACGTTTTCTCGTTATTGATTACTTTTAAATCAATCGTTTCTTTAAACGAAATGTTTTTGTCTTTTCTGATTGTACGGATACCAGCGATAACCTCAGTTGCGAATTCGAACTCTTTAATCAAGTTCTCATCGAATGACTTCATCTCTGGCCAAGAAGATACTACTAATGCATCCTCAGCTGTACGCTCATTAATATGTTGCCAAATCTCTTCTGACAAGAATGGCATAAATGGATGTAACAACTTAAGGTTAGCTTCTAATAACTCGATAGTCTTGTCAAAAGTAGCTTTGTCAATTGGTTGTTGGTATCCTGGTTTAATCATTTCTAAGAACCAAGAACAGAAGTCATCCCATACTAATTTATAGATAGTCATTAACGCATCCGAAATTCTGTATTTAGAGAAGTGATCTTCTATCTCTACTAATGCACTTTGCATCTTAGCTTCATACCATGCTAATGATACTTTAGCAGACTCAGGTTGTGCTAATGTTTCAGATACTTCCCATCCTTTGATTAGACGGAACGCGTTCCACACTTTATTAGTGAAGGCTTTACCTTGAGCACATAACTCCTCGTCAAACATAATATCATTACCAGCAGACGCAGATAATAATAATCCTACACGTACACCATCAGCACCGAACTTGTCGATTAATCCTAATGCATCAGGAGAGTTTCCTAATGACTTAGACATCTTACGACGTTGTTTATCTCTTACAATACCTGTGAAGTAAACATTCGTAAATGGTTTCTTACCAGTGTACTCATATCCAGCCATAATCATACGCGCTACCCAGAAGAAGATAATATCTGGACCAGTCACTAAGTCATTTGTTGGATAGTAGTAGTTATACTCTTCGTTATCTGGCTGTGTAATTCCGTTAAATACAGACATAGGCCATAACCATGAAGAGAACCATGTATCTAACGCATCTTCATCTTGCTTAAGATCAGCTGCTGTTAAAGCTGCATTACCAGACTTCACTTTCGCTAATTCTACAGCTGCTTCGATATTCTCTGCTACTACGAAGTCCTCTTTACCAGCACCATAGTAATATGCAGGAATCTGCTGACCCCACCATAACTGACGAGAGATATTCCAGTCGCGGATGTTCTCTAACCAGCTTTTATAAGTATTGTTATATCTACTTGGATATAACTTCACATCTTCAGTTTCCATTACAGCATCAAGAGCAGGCTTAGCCAATTGCTCCATCTTAAGGAACCATTGGTCAGAAAGTCTTGGTTCAATAACAGCTTTAGTACGCTCAGAAGTTCCTACATTATTCACGTAGTTTTCTACTTTATCTAAAGCTCCTATAGATTGTAACTCAGTCTCGATCTCTTTACGAACTACGAAACGGTCTTTACCAACATAGTGTAATCCTAATTCATTAAGAGTAGCATCAGCATTAAAGATATCGATAATCTCTAAATTATGTCTTTCTCCTAAATCCTTATCATTCACATCGTGAGCAGGAGTAACTTTAAGACATCCTGTTCCGAACTCCATATCTACGTATTCATCAAAGATGATAGGCACTACACGATTACAGATCGGTACGATAGCGTTTTTCCCTTTTAAGTGTGCATAACGCTCATCATTAGGGTTAATACAGATAGCTGAATCTCCTAAGATAGTCTCTGGACGAGTAGTCGCGATAACTAAATAGTCATTAGTTCCTTCTATTTGGTATTTTAAGTGGTATAGTTTCCCTTGGCGTTCTTCGTAGATTACTTCCTCATCAGATAAAGTAGTCTTAGCCTCAGGATCCCAGTTTACCATACGGTATCCTCTGTAGATTAATCCTTTATTATATAGGTCAACAAATACTTTTATCACTTGCTCAGACATCTCTGGGTCCATGGTAAACTTCGTACGATCCCAATCACAAGAACATCCTAACTTCTTAAGCTGCTCAAGGATTACTCCACCATACTCTTCTTTCCATTCCCACGCATGTGCCATGAACTCTTCGCGTGTTAAATCGTTTTTATTGATACCCTGCTCTCTCAATTTTGCGACGACTTTAGCTTCAGTAGCGATAGAGGCGTGATCCGTTCCAGGTACCCAACAAGCGTTAAGCCCTTTTAAACGAGCACGACGTATTAATACATCTTGAATCGTATTGTTCAACATATGTCCCATGTGTAATACCCCAGTCACGTTAGGTGGAGGGATTACAATCGTGTAAGGCTCTCTGTGGTCAGGTGTAGAGTGGAAAAAGTTGTTTTCCATCCAGTACTGATACCATTTTTGCTCTACTTGCTTCGCGTCAAATTGTGCAGGAATTGTCATTTACTTATTAATTTTACTTGTTTTTAACATTATTTAAAGACGTAATCAAAGATAACAATACTTTAATCAAATTTTAATTTAAGCACTACTTCTTTTTACGTATCTTTGTTATATGCAAAAATATGGATTACTACGTAATTACAAAAGATAACACATTACTTTAAATGTTTATTTTTATTTGCACGTAATCCTAAAGTTTTTAATTTTACAAAACAACAAATAGAAAAATAATGAAAAACATTTTAGCATTATTAGTTTTGGTTTTGACAAGTGCAGTAACATTCGCACAAAAAGGACCTAAAATTCAGTTTAAGGCAGAAAACAACACAATCGATTACGGTACAGTTGTAAGAGGAAAAGATAATGGAGTTAGAACTTTTGAGTTTACTAACGTTGGTGATGAGCCATTAATCATTACAGCAGTTAGATCTACTTGTGGATGTACAGTACCTTCTAAACCAGAAGAACCTATTTTACCTGGTCAAAAAAGTAAAATAGACGTACAGTATAATATGGCTCCTGGTAAGATCAGCAGAACTATTACTGTAGAGTCTAATGCGGTTAACTATACTAACGGTGTAGTAGCATTACGCATTAAAGGTGAAGTTGTAAACAACTAATTACAAAATAGACAGAAAAACAAAAGGGATTGCAAATGCAATCCCTTTTTTATTAGTACCTCTTTTCGAGTTATTTTTTTACTTCTTAAAGAACACATTATTAGCTATCGCTTTCTCAAAGTTGTTTACTGCTTTGATTTGGATCTTAGCTTCAAATCCTTTTATGTGTTTTGTATGGTGGATATCTGATCCTACGAAATCTATCATATCATTATTCAATAGATAGTTAGCCGCTTCTAATACATGCCCTCCGTAATATCCAGTAGTAGATAATAAGTTCATCTGAAACTTACACCCTGCCTTCTTCAATTTCTTATACATCTCTGTATTCTTGTGATAGAAGTTATAACGCTCTGGATGTGCTAGGACTATCTCGTATCCATTAGACTTTAAGTGAAACAGGATATCCATCAGTTGTATAGGTGGATTGATGTATGACATCTCTACTAATACATAATTATCTTTTAATGTCAATAGCTTCTCTGATTGTAAACGCTGTAAGAAACTCTCATCCATCATATACTCTGATGCTACTCTTAACTGTAGTGACTCAGCCTCTGTAGGCAATACATTAAGTACCTCATCATACTTAGCTAAGATACCTTCTTTAGTATTATCCCATACTAGAGGTGTAGTGTGTGGAGTAGCTATAGCCTGCTCAAAGCCTAATGACTTCATAGACTCGATGATAATCTTCGTATCATCTTTAGTCTGTGCTCCATCATCGATACCAAACATTAAGTGTGAATGTATATCCACATAATTATTAGGAATCAGTTTCTTTAACTCAGGTTTAGATTTGAATAATCCGAACATATATTTATAGTGTTTTTTTGAATTCTTATTCTTCTTAACTGTTACGACCCTTAATTAACCTCATCTCAATAGCTAAACTAATAATCGTTAACAGCACTAAAGGTAAGGTAATTAATAACTTCTGACTAGTAATATTTAATAGAATATAAAGGATCACACTGATTAAGGTTAGAACTTGTAATCCTCTTGCTAATTTTACTTTCTTTCTTATAAATGGCAATACTAAGAAAATAGGACAGCATAACAATACTGTATTATTACTCAATAACTCTCCGTGTAAAGAGTAAAACCCTACTCCAAAAAAGAATACTCCCAAGAGTCCTAATAAAACAAAATACACACTTCTTACACTTCTCCTAGCCATCAATATTGATAATACTAGCACTACGACACAGAAGAACCACAGAGAGTTAAAACTCATACTAGGAACATCTATTGTCCCTTCTGGTTCAAATACTGTAATAGTATCTGTCACTAAAGGTTTGCCATTAATCTGAGTTTCAGCAAGCCCTTGCATAAACTTGTCTGGTAAAAACAACAGCGTATTATCTGCATCAACTTTAGATCCGAAGATTAAGTTAATCCCCAACATCTCAAAATATCTACTGCTCAGATATGAATTTAGTATAGATCTGTATGTACTCGTATTACCTGTTACATCTACCTTCACAGGACTAGATATACTACCATTAACAATATCAACTACTTTAGTCGTACAGTTCTGATCAATAAACTTATAGACATAATACTTATTATCTTCTTCTAAAGACTTGTTTAACTTATTCCAAATTGCTTCCTTCTGAGCCTGTGTCAAGTCAAGAGGTTGCTCATACACAGCACGATTATCATAGACATAGCTAGCTATAAAATTTCGATATGTCGTGTAATCTGCAAAATACAGTAAATCCCCTTTTACAAACTTCCCATAGAAATTAGGAGTTCTAAAGTCAAACATTCCATAGTTATACACTCTGTCAATCCCTTCAAACGGATCATTCACTCGGATAGCGGTATGGCCAAATAGTGAATACAACTGATCCCCCACTCCACAGGTGATCACACTAATCTCTGCTCTATCAGAGAGTGGTCGTTCATTCGAAAAAGCCATCTGCCCTATGAATAAACAGAAAAACAGATATATTATTTTTTTTGTCATTTACTTTAGTCAGTTTATAGCGTAATGCTTAATTTTATACTTACAAAAATACTTTACTAATCTTTGATTTACAATAAAAAGATGGGCATACCATACATTCCTTTTTATTGTCTCGTTATCTACTCTTATATATAGTTTTTCAGTCACTTAATACCTATTTACTTTTAATATCGAGACATATTGCTATGGGGTAAATCAATATTGATAGAATAATACAACCATAATGAGTCTATTAAAATCCCATGTTTTAATAGACTCACTATGGACTCATCATGGACTCACTATGAACTCACACCAACTAAAATCATTATTAATCTGTCACGCCCTACTATAACTGTACAACTATAGTTAATAATCCTATTATTTACTATACAGATAGATAACTGATCTACTTATGACTATAGTACACTCATTTAGTCACGCTAAACACATTCTGTAATTACATTCTCTAAAGTAATCCCCTTAAACACTATAAATTTTAGTAACTTTATGATACATTTGTACCAATAAAGACAAATAAACCGTTATAAGGTTTATATAAACAAACAAATTTCAGTTATGAAAAAACACATTCCTAATGCTATCACTTTATTAAACTTATTATCAGGGTTAATTGCGTTAGTGTATGCATTTGACGATAATATACATATGGCTTTCTTATGGGTATGTATTGGAATCTTCTTTGACTATTGGGACGGGTTCGTAGCGCGTATCCTAAACGTAAAAAGCGAAATGGGATTACAACTAGACTCACTAGCTGATATGGTCACTAGTGGTGTGGTACCTGGATTAGTAGTTTATAAAATGTTAGCGAATATACAAGAGAACCAAGAGATATATAATCTTACTCCTGAGACATACTATATGGGTGTAGTACCATACTTAGGTTTTATCATCACATTAGGGGCTGCGTATAGATTAGCGAAGTTTAATATTGATACGAGACAGACTGACTCATTTATAGGTCTTCCTACTCCTGGTAATGCTTTATTTATCTTGAGTATCCCGATGATTATCTCTACTACTTCAAATCAAGCAATCATAGATATCCTTAGTAATCCATATTTATTAGTAGTGATCAGTATTCTGAGTGCTATTATTATGAATGCTGAGTTACCTCTGTTCTCATTAAAAGTAAAACCGAATAATCTAGGAGCATATAAATTACAGATAGGTTTCGTAATTCTATCATTAGTATTGCTGATCACATTACAGTATCTAGCTATTCCTATTATTATTCTAGTTTATATTTTATTGTCTATTATTAAGAATATGACAAGTAAACAATAATCGAATAAAGATTACCTTTTATAAAATTAAAGGCGAAGTATTTAAGATACTTCGCCTTTTTATTTTTACTCCATTAAGACATTCTATTACAAATCAGAACAATTACATCTCTAACCCATTTTTATCTGACTACTTTATTATCTCTTAGAACACTGAATATAGTATTTCTCAAAATAAGTTTATACTTCAATATATTATTCGCTATTTGAGTAATTCGTTATAAAACAAGTACTTTACTCAAAATAAAACGGTCATTGGCACACTTATTGAAAACATTATTATAAACTTTTTTTTCATACTACTTTTTTTTGCCCTATACACCTTACCCCCCCGTATAGGGCTTTTATTTTGTCCTTTATTTAAACAACCGAACCGAAGTTAGCATCATCTTCATTTCCTTCTAAGTGTCTAGTTAACTCGTCACAATACACTATCTTATTATCTTTAATGATAAATGTAGCAATGACTTTCACCTTACTCACACTACCATCATTTTTGACCACTGTCACAGTATGATTAGTAAAGACGATATCTCCCTCACCTATTATATAGTTAAACTTTAGTGTAAGGCTTCTCGTTAACTCCTTCAACTTCTTAATATGTGTCATGAATTTAAAGTAATCAAATATTACTCCATCGACACATTGAATATATTCTGCCGAAAAGTACTTCTCTATGACAGCACTGTCATAATTAGATTGTTCAAATAAGGCTAAAAAACAGTTTTTAACTAGGTCTTTGTTTGTCATAATACTATCTATTTATTAATGAGTACAAAGCTATAGTCATCAAAATACAGAGACGATAACAAATGTTATCAAACCTTAGATTATACATTCAATCTATAAAAACAGAATAACATCATACTCTAGTAGTTTTTTAAAACAAGTGATCTTACAATAAACAGGAACTAACTTAGGATATTGAGTTAATATGTACTCTATTCTAAAGGGGGCAAATGTTATTTTTAATTTCTTAAAAAAATTAACATTTCATAACTTCTACCACTTATATATCCACCTATTTTATATCACATCACTAATAGTTCTGGCAAAAAACACCCAATTTACAAACCACCTTGCCATTGAAAAAACCTCATTTAAATCCATTATTTTGTTTGATTATTGGGATATTTAATTTATTTACATATTTTTAATAAAAAAATAACAACATAATGTTCGAGAATTTAGATCCAACTATTATAACATTTACCATATATCTAGTGGTAGTGTTAGGAATAGGAGTAATTGCGTATTTACGCACAAAAGACTTTTCTGATTATATCTTAGGAGGTCGTAGTTTTGGCCCATTGGTGACTGCGTTATCAGCAGGAGCATCAGATATGTCAGGATGGTTATTAATGGGATTGCCTGGTGCTATCTTTGCTAAAGGTTTATCTCAAAGCTGGATTGCAATCGGGTTAACAGTAGGTGCGTACTATAACTGGAAATTAGTAGCAGGAAGATTACGTGTACACACTGAAATCAATAACAATGCCTTAACCCTACCAGACTTTTTCCACAACAGATTTGGTAAAGATGGACAATTAGTAAAAACAGTATCTGCTGTGACAATCTTAATCTTCTTCACGATATACTGTGCCTCTGGTATGGTAGCTGGAGCTAGATTATTCGAAACGCTATTCCACATGGAATACATCAATGCATTATACTTAGGAGCATTAGCTACTATCGC
Source organism: Myroides marinus (assembly GCF_900109075.1). GTDB lineage: Bacteria > Bacteroidota > Bacteroidia > Flavobacteriales > Flavobacteriaceae > Flavobacterium > Flavobacterium marinum_A. Next base: position 108,229 of record NZ_FNYS01000009.1, read on the forward strand.
ATATACGTTCATTGGAGGATTCTTAGCAGTAAGCTGGAGTGATACAATACAAGCATCGTTAATGCTATTCGCTTTAATCTTAACACCTGTGATGATTATCTTATATATGGGTGGATGGGATGCTATCACTGCTTATACTAATGAAGCTGCTATTGCTAATGATATATCATACTCTAGTCTTACACATAAAGTAAGTTTCGTAGCAGTGATAAGTGCAGCGGCATGGGGATTAGGTTATTTCGGCCAACCTCATATATTAGCACGCTTTATGGCTGCTGACAGTGTAAAAACAATGAAAAGCGCTAGACGTATAGGAATGTCTTGGATGATCTTATGTCTAGGTGGTGCAGTTACTATTGGTTATTTAGGAATCAGCTACTACTTTAAACATCCTGAAGTAGCTGGTGTAGTGACAAAAGACAATGAGATGATCTTTATAGAACTGATCAAACAATTATTTAATCCTTGGGTAGTAGGTATATTACTATCAGCGATATTAGCTGCGGTAATGAGTACATTAAGTGCACAATTATTAATGTCGTCTAGTACATTAACACAAGATTTCTACAAAGCTTACTTCAGAAGAGGAGCTAGTCAGAAAGAATTAGTATGGACAGGTAGATTCGCTGTACTATTAATTGCGTTGATTGCAATCTTTATTGCTTATGATCCTGATAGTAAAATCTTAGCTCTAGTAGCACACGCTTGGGCAGGTTTTGGTGCTGCATTTGGTCCAGCTATTCTATTCACACTATTCTGGAAGAAAACAACAGGAATGGGTGCTTTCGCTGGGGTACTAATAGGAGCTGCAACTGTAATCTTATGGCCTATCTTATTTGGAAATGCTTTATACGAAATCATTCCAGGTTTTGCATTCAGTTCAATAGCGATCTACTTAGTATCTAAATACGGTAAACAACCATCTGCTGAAATGATAGAAAAGTTCGAAACAGCAGACGCTATCTATCACAAAGAGAAATAATATAGTATAACATTTATATCTAACTCTCCATATTTAGTAAAATATGGAGAGTTTTTTATTTGGTGCAATTGACAAAAGCAATAAATATTGTACATCACAATGTAAACCAATAACTTTGTGCACTTATAAAAATACAATACGTGTCTAGATTTAACTCACATCCTATATATAATACTCAGTTTATACTAGTATGCCTTAGCTCTTTATTATTCTCTGCTAGTTTTAATATGCTTATCCCTGAGTTACCAGATTACCTATCTAGCTTAGGAGGAGCTGAATATAAAGGATTAATCATAGGTCTATTTACAATCACAGCTGGTATATCTAGACCCTTTAGTGGTAAGCTAACTGATAAGATAGGACGTGTGCCTATTATGGCTATAGGTTCCATAGTATGTTTTGTATGTAGTCTACTCTACCCTATCCTTACATCTGTATCAGGTTTCTTATTCTTGAGATTATTACACGGGTTCTCTACTGGATTTAAGCCTACTGCTACTGCTGCTTATGTCGCAGATATTGTCCCTAGAGAACGCTGGGGAGAAGCATTAGGCCTACATGGTATATGCTTTAGTACAGGTATGGCTATAGGCCCCGCTATCGGTAGTACTATAAAGATGTACACGTCTATAGACTTTCTATTTTATACATCATCTGCTTTTGCCTTATTATCTATCGTGATCTTAATGAATATGAAAGAGACATTACAGATCAAAGAGAAGTTCTCATTCAAACTACTTAAAATATCAGGTAAAGACATCTTTGACCTAGGAGTATTTCCAGCGGCCTTTGTGACTTTTATGTCGTACATCGCTTATGGAGTAATACTAACTCTTATACCAGATTGGACAGGCCACTTGGGACTAGAGAATAAAGGAATATTCTTTATGATATTTACGATCTCTTCTCTATTAGTAAGGTTCATAGCAGGTAAAGTATCAGATAAATATGGCCGTGTACTGATTATTAATATAGGACTAGTATTACTAATTATCTCTCTAGCCATCATTGGGTTCTATGAATCCACTAACGGATTGTACTTAGGTGCATTCGTCTATGGTATATCACTAGGAATCTTATCTCCAGCATTAAACGCTTGGACTATCGATTTCAGTCAGCCAGATCAGAGAGGACGTGCTGTATCTACTATGTACATCGCTCTAGAAGCTGGTGTAGGAGGAGGTGCATTCTTAGCAGGATGGTATTATAAAGATAATATAACACATATACCTACTATCATGTATGCAAGTGCTATAGTAATCGTACTGAGTTTAATCTACATGTTTTTTAGAAACAAACTCTCTTTCGCTAAAAGAGTTTAACACTGATTCTTTATTTAAAATCACCTTTACTTGATGCTGTAAGACAGGGATTACTTCCTGTTCAAACCATTTGTTCTTTGCCTTCCAGATATTATTACGAGGAGAAGGATGTGGCAATGGAAAATAAGTAGGTAAATACTCGTGAAACGCTTGTACATTATCTGTTAGTGAAGTATTCGTCTTAAGGTAATAATCTTGTGCATACTTTCCTATCAACAAGATAAGCTTAACTGATGTCAATTGTTCTAATAACTGGGGATGCCAGGTAGGAGCACAAATCTTCTTAGGTGGCAAATCTCCACTAACTCCTTTACCTGGGTAACAAAACCCCATCGGAATTATAGAGAAATTAGCTGTGTCATAAAACTCCTCTTCTGTCACTCCTAACCATCGACGAAGCTGTTCTCCACTTTTATCATGAAACGGAATACCTGACTGATGTACCTTTAAACCTGGTGCTTGACCTATTATAACAATCTTAGATTCAACACTAGACAATACAACAGGTCTTGCCCCTAAAGGCAACTCTTTATCACATAGCTTACAATTGCGTATATCTATAAGTAATTGATCAAAGTTATTCATACTACTATTATAATTATTCATTTTAACCCAGATTCAGCCTTAGACCGATTAACGAGAGTAAATTATACAAAATAGCTCTGAACTTATGAAAAAAGCATACTATAGTATGGTTTTAGAAGAAGTGATAGAGATATAAAGTAGAATTTACTCATAGTTTTGGGCTAATGCGGAATATGGGTTAAATACTTATGAGGAGTCTTACCTGAGTGCTTCTTAAAGAACTCTATAAAGGCACTATCTGAAGAAAACTCTAATTCATCAGCAACTAGAGCAATAGGCATACTCTCTGCTAATAGTTCTAAAGAGCGATAGTACTTCCACTGCAATCGCCAATCTTGATAGACCATCCCTGTCTCCTTTTTAAATACTCTAGAAATAGTCTTTTCACTTGCTCCAACTTCTTGAGTTAATTCTTTTAAAAATGGAGGTACTCGCTTATCTATGATAAACTGATTGATTGTATTTATAAGTCGATTATCCTTAGGTATCTTTAAATGATAATCTTCTACATTCGCAGCTTTCAACTCATTGCTAAATACTTTGACTAAAGCTAATTGTTCTTTAGTATAAGCTTTCCATTCCCAAAAACATATCCGCTCTATTAACTGCTCTAACAAGGGGTTTACTTCTAATACTTTGATACTATCTGCATTCCATATCTTCTCATCTGCAGTAAAATAAATAGAACGATAGGCTACTACATTTCTAAAGAATACGCGATGAGATAATCCTGCTGGTATGATAAGCATACGCGTAGGAGGTAATATAACCTGTGTATCTTCTGTCAATAAAGTCATACATCCACTAGGAGCATAAAGTAGCTGTTGATGTTCATCGTGCTGATGAAAACCAGAATCGTGCTGTACTAGATCAGAAGCTAACCCGATCACAGGTAGATTGAGTTCTTCTGGATGAAAAGACTGTTCTGAATGTAGATAAGCCATCTGTCCGTATATTGGTATTTAATGAGTTTATAGTATTATAAAGATAGTACTTATTCTAGAGACCTTTGTCAAAAATTAAAAACAATGAAAACAAAAAACAGCTTAGGTCTAATGATTGTGTTAATGATGTTCCCTCAATTCGTGGAGACCATCTATAGTCCAGCACTTACGCATCTAGCAAAAGCTTTTGATGTACCTAAAGAAACAACACTGCTAACCATTAGTATATACTTTATAGCTTTTGCACTAGGTGTTATATTCTGGGGGATACTAAGTGATTATATTGGAAGAAGAAAGGCTATGTTAAGCGGACTGATTACGTACACACTAGCATCAGTCTTAGCTTTATTAGCTACTAACTTTGAAACAATACTGATTGCACGTTTTATTGCAGCCTTTGGAATAGCAGTAGGATCTGTTATCACTCAGACAATGATGCGAGATAGTTATACTGGAGTAGAATTAGCTAAAGTATTTTCTATTATGGGAATTGCCCTTTCTGTAAGCCCTGTGATTGGATTATTAACTGGTGGTGTATTATCTAATCACTATGGTTATTGGGGAGTATTTACAGTTCTAGCTACACTATCAATATTACTATTTGGAACTTCGTTCTTTTCCTTAAACGAAACCAAACAAACCACAGACAAAATAACGTTCAGTAAGATTGTAGAATTAGCAAAGAAGATGTACACTGATTCTCTACTATGGAAGTATGCACTATTGGTAATGGGATACAATGTTCTGTTGTTTAGTTACTACTCATTTGCTCCTTTCATATTTGAACAACAAGGTTTAAGCCCAACAGTATATGGATACAGTGGAGTAATCTTAGCTTTAGGATCATTCATAGGAAGTACCTTAAACAAAAGATTATTAGAAAAAGGGTATCAACCTATTACTTTGATGAAGATAGCAGCAACTATAGCCATAGTCAATACTTTAGTCTTAATACTTGTAGGGAACACCTTATACTTCCTAATTCCAATGGTATTTATAGTAACTGCTTTTGGAATTGCAATACCGAATATTCTAAGCCAGGCTCTGTTACAATATAAATCATCTATTGGTACAGCAAGTGCTTTATTTGGATTACTGTATTACATATTAATTGGTACAGGACTATACATCAGTAGTATTATGCCTAATATCACAGTAGTGATGATTACTTTCTCTGTTATAGCTATGATTGTATCCTTATTGATTAAAAATACAAAAAGCTCTTTATAGATAACTATAAAGAGCTTTTTACCTTAATTCTTATTCTATTATCGCCTATTAATTAAAAGTATAGGACTAACCCTTCTTAGTATACCCCATACCTCTCGATGCAGGCCACACATCATTAAAACCATACTGTGCATATAACTTATGTGCCTCTCCATCAGCTATTAGATTTACGTAGCAAGACTCAGGAAGATTGTCATTAATAAACTCAGTTAGTTTAGTCATTACTAGTTTACCTAATCCTTGTCCCTGATATTCTGGTAGCACACAAATATCCACTACTTGACAGTGGCATCCTCCATCTCCTACTAACCTACCCATACCGATAAACTTATTATCATTCTCAGTATCATAAATAGACACGCAGCACAGTGAATTAGCAATACCTATAACAGCAGCCATGGTAGTCTTAGAAGACAACCCACATGTCACACGCATATTTATATAATCATCTGGTTCTATTAAATCATACGAAACTATATATCTCATAATTCTTATTGCTTATTTATAAGAACAAATATATTATAGCTTCTCCCGACCGCCAAATGGATATATCATTATGTGATAAATTGTAGCAATGCTTTGACGACTCTCACATATACACTGTTCACTAGCAGACATAAAAAAGACAGTTCGTTAAAACTGTCTTTTCTATATTAATTATTATCCGAATTATCTTCTTCATCCTCTCTAAGCAGAGATAACTCTACTTGTTCTACAGAGTTTCGATACATCTTAAGTACCTTACCTTCATAGTTACAAAGCTTGATAATATCACCTACTTTAAACTCTTCATTAGGGCACTCTTCACTAATCAATCCAGCAAGTGTATCGTAATGCTCACTTTCTTCAAACTTCACAGGTAGCAATCTATTAATATCCGATAAGTTATAGTGTGCACTAACTACATACTTTCCTTCTCCAATACTCATTACTACAGGCTCTTCATTATCATATTCATCTTGGATTTCACCTACTAATTCTTCTAGAATATCTTCCATCGTAACAATACCTGTGAATTCACCTACTTCATTAGTAGCTATAGCCATCTGTAAGTGTTTTGCTTGAAACTGTTTCAGAACATTCTTAATCAAAGCATTCTCTGAGATATAGATTGGTTCACGTAATAAAGATGCAATATCTGTTTCTTTATCTTGAATCATTGCTTTCATCAAGTCTTTAGTATAGATAACTCCTTTAATATTATCAAGGTTGTCTTCATATACAGGGAAACGAGAATACCCTTCACTAATCGCATAATCTATAGCTTCTCTAACACTAGTTTCTATCTCAATAGCAGAAACATTCTTACGCAAGCTCTGAATATTATTTACACGTCTGTCATCAAAGTCAAATACATTCTGAATAAGAACTCTCTCTGTCTCTTCTATCGCTCCTCCTTCTTGACTCTCTGTGATAATCATCTTTAATTCCTCTTCTGTATGTATATCTGCTCCGTGAATAGGGCTAATCCCCATCATACGCAAAATACCATTTGCTAAACCGTTCATTAACCAAATGATTGGTCTGAATACAAAGTAAAAAATACGAAGTGGTAATGCTACTGTAAACGTTGTCTTAGTAGGGAAGTGAATAGCTAATGACTTAGGTGCTAACTCTCCAAAAACAATGTGTAAAATAGTAATAATAGCGAATGCTACTGGAAAAGAAATGCTTTTAGCTACACCATACCATTCAGGTCCTGTGAAGCCAAAAAATTCAAACAGATACATAATCACTGGTGTTAATGAGCTCTCTCCAACCCAACCTAAACCAAGTGATGCTAACGTAATTCCCAATTGCGTAGCAGCTAAGTAAGCATCTAAGTTTCCAACGATACCTTTAGCAACACCTGCTACTTTTGAATTTAGCTCTTGATGAACTTCTATCTGTGAAGTACGAACCTTTACAATTGCAAACTCAGCTGCAACGAAAAATCCATTCAACAATACTAAAAATAAGGTAAGCAATAACTTACCTACTGAAATCTCTTCGTGTACAATGCTAGAACTAGCTAACATTGTAATGATCTGGGCGTATGTATCCATTTTATGAATTAAGAAAAGCCAATGTTAAATCTTTTTAATGGCTTATGGTCTAAACTATTGAGTTTAAAAACCACGTATCAAAATTAATAATTAAATCAACACAATAAGTATCAATATTTACTAATTTTTTAAAAATATGACAAAGCACATAAAAATAGTCATCCTACCTCACTTTTTTTAATACTAAAATGAAGTACAGTTAACAATTTATCTGCAATAAAGCTTTTTCTACGAAATACTACATTGAGTCTTTATCAAAGTGGAATGGTAGTATATTAACCAATGATGGAGAATAACATACTTTACCTTCTGCTCCCATAAAGAACATTTCGATTGCTGATTCTTGTTTTGTCTCGTATTCTAAAATACTCTGTCTACAAGCTCCACATGGTGGAATTGGAGTATTTGTTACTTTTAAATCTGACGAAGCAGATATTGCTATTTTAAGGATCTTTTTATCTGGATAGTTTGCTCCTACATAAAATATAGCTGTACGTTCAGCACATAATCCAGAAGGAAAAGCAGCATTCTCTTGGTTTGACCCCACTACTATTGTTCCATCCTCTAATAAAATAGCAGCTCCTACTCTAAATTTAGAGTATGGTGCGTAAGCTTGTTTACGAACCTCTACTGCTCTATTCATTAATTCTTGATCTGCTGTTGCTAATTCTGCTAGCGAATCGTACTCCAAAAAAGTTGTAACAATTTCGATTTTTTTCATAATCCTTGACTATTAGAGATAAAAAATCCAAACGCATCTGTGGGGATGGTTTGGATTGTTATACAAATATACTAATTTTTTTATCCTCTATTGTAAGTTTTTCTACCTAAATCAAATGTTAGTGAAAATCTCAATGTATTTTCCATCGGGTTATTGATTTTAGATGTTGAGAACAAATATGATAGGTCTATAGTCATCATACTATATTTAAACCCTGCTCCTAATGTAGCATACTGTCTAGCACCTTTTTCTTTACTCTCATGAAAGTATCCTGTTCTAAAAGCGAATTTGTTATCATACCAATATTCTGCCCCCATTGACCAAGCAATCTCTTTCATCTCTTCACTAAACCCTCCAGGTGCATCTCCGAATGATTTAAACACTCCCTTAAACCAACTCATATCGTTATACTTCATTGTCTCTTCAGCATCTGTTCTATCTGCAGGAGGTGTTGGCACTAATAGTTTATTAATCTCTGCTCCCACAGTCAAAGTATTTTCTCTGTCTATAATAAAGTCAAAACTACCTCCTAGTTTTAAATTAGCTGGCAAGAATGCTCCATACTGTTCATCGTCATACTTTATCTTAGGACCTAAGTTTTGAATATTAAAACCAGCTCTCCATCTACCGTCAAATCCGTTAAAACTCAACATATCTGACTCGTAGAATCCGGCGATATCAACTGCAATTTGACTTGCCATAGAACTAGAATTATCTACTTCAGGCATACGTAAATTTGAATTGATAAATCTACCTGTAACCGCCATACCAAAACGATCACTTAACTTAAGCGAATATGATACATCTATAGCAAACTCATTTGGCTTTTTAGTAACTGATGAAGATTGATAACTATCTCTAAACTCCATATCCCCCATACCAAAATAACGCAAACTAGCACCTATAGCACTTCGTTCATTAAATTTGTTATAATACGTTAACTGTCCTAATGACATATCACTAGTTACTTTAGACATATAAGGACTATAGTTTAACGAAAAACCTTGTGCCTGTGTAGCAAACGCGTATTTAGCAGCATTGTGCTGTTGTGAAAACACATCACTCGAAGTACCTACTCCCATATCCCCCATACCAGAAGATCTAGCATCTCCAGCTATTAATAAGAATGGTACTCCAGTAGTTATAGGTCTAACCACCTCTTGAGCATTTATAAATTGTCCCGCTAACACAGTTAGGAATAAGGCCGTAACTTTTCTCATCTTTAATTCTTTAAGATCAACAAATATAAGCTTTTTAACATTTCTATAAACAAAGCCTTCTAACAATACTGCATCAAAATAACACTGCTTGTATAACCTTGTTTAAAACTCACTAAAATCCGTAGATACAACATTCAATAATAAGTGACTATATCGTTGTTTATTTTAGATATGGTAAACTTAATATTTATTTCTTACCATCAATTTACTTTTCATAGCACAATTCAAACAAAACAATATTGTTCTTACAAAATATAAACATTTGATAACAAAAACTTATCATTTAACCCTTTTATTAAAATCATACTCAATAAAAACAGCACAACATTTAACTCATTTTATCATAATAAACACATAAACCTTTAATTCTATATTACAATTAGAGGTTTACATTATATATCTAATAATATGAATATATAATCTCCTTATTAGGTGAGTCTCCTAAGAAATTAATATACTAACGCATTTTATGCTTTTTTATTCAAACAAACTCCTTAATTTTACTTAAAGAGATTACATTTGTATCAAATAAAAAGCGAGACAGAATACAATTATTTTTAAAGTAAACAATACTAAATACTTTTAAACGTTATAGAAGTAATTGCGTATTAAAAAATAAAAAATATTGATACTTTTTCGATTAAATGAAAGTATTCACATTGCTAATTAAACGTTAATTATTAAATTGCGTACAATTTTATATCCATTTATAACGAGATGAAGATTAAAGAGCTTTTAAACTTTCGATTACTTGCAGGTATTTTAGTTGCTGCTAGTATTACAAGTTGTGGAAAATCAAACAGCAACGTTTCAACAGCTACAGGTTGGAAAATCAATGATAGTAAGGGAGGGTTCCAGTACAACACTAAATACGAGCAACGTACTCCTAACGGAATGGTTCCTGTAGAAGGTGGTACATTTACAATGGGACGTGTACAAGACGACATCCTAGCTGACTGGAATAACAATCCAAAAGAAATGTACGTACAATCGTTTTATATGGACGAAACTGAGACTACTAATATAATGTATAACGAATACTTATATTGGTTGCGCACAGTGTACCCTCAAAACAATGAATTATACCAAGAAATTTATAAGAGTGCTATTCCTGATACTACTGTATGGAGAGGTCCTTCTGGATTCAACGAATCTCTGATTAGTAGTTATCTAAGACACCCTGCTTATGCTAACTATCCAGTAGTTGGTGTGACATGGTTACAAGCAAATGATTTCGCGAAGTGGAGAACTGACCGTGTTAACGAATTAGCTCTTGAAAAAGCAGGATATCTTAAGAAAGACTCTAAGATATTAGATGCTGCATCTGACTCTCATTTTAGTACAGATACTTACCTTGTTTCTCCTGAATCTGTTTATGGAGGAAATAGCGATATCGCTTATAAAGGAAAAGGAAACAAAGCTAAAGAAGGAGACCGCAACCTATACGCTACTCAAAACTCTGGGTTATTTACCTCTCAGTTCAGACTTCCTACTGAAGCAGAATGGGAATATGCTGCTATCGGTCTTATCGGTAACCGCGAATACAATAACTATAAAGGGCGTAAGAAATATCCTTGGGATAAAAGTAGCAAACGTAAAAAAGGAAAACCAATCGTTCAGAATACTAAATATGCTAACTACAAACAAGGTCGTGGAGACTACGGTGGTATAGCTGGATGGTCTACTGACAATGGAGATATTACTAACGCAGTAAAATCATACCCTCCTAATGACTTTGGTCTATATGACATGTCAGGTAACGTTGCTGAGTGGGTTGCTGACGTTTATGATCCTTCTATTGATCAAAACGAAACAGACTTTAACTTCTACAAAGGAAACGTTTACTACAAAAACAAAATTGGAGCAGATGGTAAAATTGTAGTGACTACAAATGAAACTGTGAAATTTGATACTTTAAGTACAGGAAAACTAAGAATACGCAACTTACCTGGACAAGTATCTCAAGAAGTATTTGATCCTTCTCTATTAGATGACAATGTACAAAGTGGTCTAGGAGGAAGAATTAAAGGAGAAGCTCCTACACCTTTAAGAAAAGCTACTCTATATGATGAAAAATCAAGAGTTATTAAAGGTGGTTCTTGGAAAGACAGAGCGTACTGGTTAGATCCAGCTACTAGAAGATTCTACCCAGAAGATCAAGCTACAGACTATATAGGATTCAGATTAGTAATGACTAAAGTAGGTCCTAAGTCAGATAAACGCAAAACAAAGAATTAACATATTTTAAAATATTCTTTTTCAAAAGCCCTAATTGCATTAGGGCTTTTTTTTATACTTTTGAGCTATGGATATTACAGAACTTTACCAATGTTTTTTACAGTGTGATGGTGTGTCTACCGATACTAGAAACATACATCCTAACTCTCTTTTTTTCGCTTTAAAAGGAGATAACTTTGATGCTAATGAATTTGCACAAGAAGCTTTAAATAAAGGAGCTGCTTATGTAGTTATGGATAATAAAAAGTTGGTAACTGATCCAACGAAAATGTTATTTGTATCTGATACATTAGGTGCGCTACAACAATTAGCTAAATACCATAGACAACAATTAGGATTGCCTATCATAGCTCTTACAGGTAGTAATGGTAAGACGACTTCGAAAGAACTTATCGCTACAGTATTAAGCAAAAAATATAAAGTAACAGCTACTAAAGGAAACCTTAATAATCATATAGGAGTTCCATTAACTTTACTTTCTATCACTGATGAGACTGATTTAGGTATTATTGAGATGGGAGCTAATCACAAACAAGAAATAGCAATGTTATGTGAATTGGCTGATCCTGACTTTGGTTATATAACTAACTTTGGTAAAGCCCATCTAGAAGGATTTGGCGGTTTTGAAGGAGTTATAAAAGCTAAAAGCGAATTATACGACTACTTAGAAGACAATCATAAAACAGCTTTTGTTAATATAGATGACCCTAGACAGGATGCTAAGACGATCACATTTAGCCGTTTCACCTTTGGTAGTGACTCATCTGCAGATGTTGTAATTGACAAATTCGAAGCACAACCAAATGCTACTGTTTATTACAACAACGATATCATCAACTCTAACCTTACTGGTATCTACAATGCTACTAATATAGCAGCGGCATTGACTATTGGTAAATTCTTTAATGTTGACTTCAGTGATATCAAGGATGCTATAACACAGTATATCCCTACTAACAATAGATCTCAGTGGATTACTAAAGACCAATCTATGATACTTCTAGATGCATACAATGCTAATCCTAGTAGCATGGATGCTGTCTTAACTAACTTTGATCAACTAAAAGATGATCGCAATAAGATATTCATATTAGGGGATATGTTAGAGTTAGGGCAAGAAGGTCTAAAAGAGCACAAGAACATTGTAGAACGACTTGACAAAGTAGCTAATAAAACAGTATACTTTATCGGCAAAGAGTTCTCTAAAGCTTCTATAAACACTAATTTTAAAGATATCTATTTCTTCGAAACTTTTGACATATTCAAAAAACATATCGAAGAAACATCAAATGAAATCTTCAAAAACAAATTGATACTTATAAAAGGATCTAGAGGTATAGCACTAGAAAGATCTCTTGAACTAATATAAACTCCCATATTTTGGTAGACCAAACAAAAAGAGCTTAATGATTGTCATTAAGCTCTTTTTATTTTCTTATTCATTCGGTTTAGTCAACTCTAAACGTGTTATCAATGGAAAGTGATCTGAATTTCTAAAGTCAGAATAAGTATTAAACGACTTCACATGAATACGTGGATCTACGAATACATAGTCAATTCGCATCGGATAATATGAGAAGTCATACGTCTTTCCAAATCCTGTTCCACCTTCTACGAACGCATCATTCAGGTTACCTCTAATATTGCGATATACATAAGAGAATGCACTATTATTCATATCCCCACAGATAATCTTAGGAGTCGATACATCGTTCATATGAGACTGTATTAACTCAGATTGCCCCTGCTGTTCTTTAAACGCTTTAGCAATGCGATTAACAATCATCTTAGACTTTGCTTCATCTATATTCTCATGTATATCAGGGCTAATACTTATAGACTGTAAGTGTATACTATATACACGTATCGTATCCTGTCCTTTTAAGATATCAGCGAAGATTACATTATTATTCGAACTCGGTAAGTTAATCTCTCCCTTATCTATAATTCTATACTTAGAATATATAGCCTGTCCTGTCTTAATCTTGTTTCCATGAGAAGTAACATACTTATAAGGATATTGGCTAAACTTGATATTATTATTCTTAGAATACTCTTGGAAACAAACTACATCAGGATCGTGTAAGTCTACAAACTCTTTTATTTTTTGTGGAATATCCTCATCTGGTATCCAATTAAACAAGTTAAACAAACGAACATTATAGCTCATTAATGTAAACTCATTCTCCCCTACTTCCTCACTTCTACCAGTGAATTTATAAAACTTATTGATAAAGGTAATTCCCAACAACAATATCATTATCGACAACCATATCTGTCTCTTTAATTGTATCAGCCAATAGAATAAAAAGACTAGGTTTATAATCAAAAAGAAAGGTAATATCAGTGTAAACACAGACATAAGAGGAAACAACTTAGGTGCCAAAAACGGCAAAAAATAACCTACTAAGGACATGATAGCCACTAGTACATTTGCTCCGTATACCAATTTATTAAACCACGATAGGTTCTTCATCTCTTATTATTTGCCAGCTCTAAACAGAAAGTCTTTCTCTTCTTTAGTTAGACTCTCATATCCAGATTTACTGATTTTATCTAATATGCTATCTATTTTCTGTTGTCTTTGAGTTGCATTATCTGCATCGACATTCTCTTCCTTAACAACTTTATTATTAACGTAAACCTTCTTGAATTTAGTGCCTTGACTTCTTTTAAAAAGATTAGATAATTTATCAAATATACTACTTAAATCAGAACCATTCTCTAATAACTTGACATATACATATCCCATCACTGCACCTCCTAAATGAGCTAAATGTCCACCTACATTACTAGTTGTAAGCTGTATCACATCTAATAAAATAATAAATGCTGCTATATGCCACATCTTTACATTTCCTATCAAAGCAAGTTTTACTTGCATCATAGGTGCATGTACTGCTACAGCAATTAATGGAGCTATAGTCGCAGCCGATGCTCCTACTAGCACTCCTCCTGTACTTAAGAATTGAGACCCTACTAAGAAAAAGACACCTCCTAATAAAGCGCCCAAAATGTATAAAGTCAAAAACTGTTTATCGCTGAAGAAGGTACTAAACAACCTGTTCACAAAGAACAAGACTAACATATTTAAGATTAAATGTATAGGCCCTGCGTGAGCAAAAGCGTATGTAAACAGTGTCCATGGCTTATATAATAGAGACACTAAATCACTACTAAGAGCTATCCACCCCACTACTACACTACCTAGGGCAGAAAAGAATGCCTGTAGGATAAAGATTAGTACTGATACCCCTACATTCCAAAAAATAAGCTTCTGAGCAACACCTCCAGTACGATACTGAAAGCGCAAATCATCTATGAACTTACTCATTATCTATCCCAACGGTTACGGTTAAACTGTGTTTTTTTATAATAAACCATGATCAAGTATCCCATCAATGCTCCACCAATATGAGCGAAGTGGGCGATACCTCCACCACCACCGAATAGACTAAAGCTACCTGCTACTCCTCCATATAAATCCAGTAATAAGATTCCAGGTACAAAATACTTAGCTTTAACCGGCACAGGAATAAACATCATCATCAACTCTGCGTTAGGAAACATAAATGCAAAAGCAACCAACAATCCGTAGATAGCCCCTGAAGCACCTACCACAGGTGTATTGTATGCAGATAAGAAGTTCATTAATTGATCATTACCTAATACTCCTCCCCATCTCATATCATATCTTCCTTGAGCCAAAAGATCCATTACTTCACTTGCATTATATCCGTTCTCTCCTAGAGTAGACACTGCAGAATGAATATTATAATAATTTACTCCCGTATGCAATAAAGCTGCTCCTAATCCACATAAAAGGTAAAAGGTAAAAAACTTCTTACCTCCCCATATAGACTCTAACGTTGTTCCAAAAGAAAACAAGGCAAACATATTAAAGAATATATGCATTAGCCCACCATGCATAAACATATGCGTTAATGGTTGCCAAGCATAGAAATTAGGATTATCAAAGTAATACATCGCAAATAATTGCTGTATTGCAGGCACAAAAAAGCTTGCTGCAAAGAAGATGATGTTTACTATAATTAAATGTTTTACGGTGTCTGTTATTCTCATTATAATGCGAATTTTTTCTCTATATCCTCTACTTTCATTGTAATAAAAGTAGGTTTCATAAATGGTGATACACTAGGTTCTTTACACGCGAATAAAGAATTCACGATACTCTCTTGTTCTTCTTCATTTAGCACAGTACCCGTTTTTACTGATAAACTGTGTGCCAATGATTTTGCAATACGGTCACTCTGTCCCATTGCTGTCTTAGGAACTCCATCTTGGAAGTCACTAATCAAATCTTCTAATACGATAGAAGCTTCACTCTCTGATATATTAACTGGCAGTCCTGAGATAACCACATACTCTTGTGTCATGTGTTCAAACCCAAATCCTGTCTGCTGTAACATCGGATATAATTCTCTCAATATCTCTACCTCGTAAGGAGAATAATATAATGTCAACGGGAATAATAACTGTTGCGAGGATGCTGTATGATTCTGAATACTCTCCATAAACTTCTCATACAAGATACGCTGATGTGCTCTCCCTTGATCGATAATAACCATCCCTGACTTAATCGGGCTAACGATATACTTTCTATTAATCTGAAAACGCTTAATTCCTGTAGCTTCTTCTTGTTTATTTTCGAATAAGTTACCTGTCACAAAATCACTCTCTAATTTTATGCCAGACACATCTAAATCCTCACTAGATGAACGCAATCCCTCGTATAAGTTTTCCCATCCTTCTATATTACTCTTAGAAGATAACGTTCCTTTAGACGAATACGATCCTTTACTATATGTAGATTTATTAGCCTTAGACTCAATAACATCAGACTTCTTGTTCACCTTAGATCCGAAAGTCATCCCTTCACTAAAGTCCTCTCTGCTACTCTTATTTCCTTTGCTTTCTAAGACATCACTATCACTATAAAAGCTACTAGTATAGTCTTCTTCACTCGCTGTATTACTCTTACTCTCTAACGTTTCTCCTAAAGAGAAAGCATCTACATCATTACTCTTACTCTCTAACGTTTCTCCTAAAGAGAAAGTGTCCACATCATTACTCTTGCTTTCTAGAGTTTCTCCTAAAGAAACATCTCCAGACACATTACTCTTACTCTCTAGTACATCTATAAAACGATTGTTCTCTATATCATTGCCTTTATTGATAATCTTATCTCCAAAAGGATTCATAGACACATACGTCTCGTTATTTTCTAATTCGTCTATGAAACGAGTGTTCTCAATACTACTATCAGAACTCCCAATAAACATAGCCGCATTATTGTCAAACGGATTGTACTCAAACTTATCTGTATTGACACTTATCTCTCTGTGAAACGGGTTAAAGTTTCTGTCCACCTCTATCGTAGGTGTAGAAGCCTCTTTGCCCTCAAAGTCGTAAGGAGTATCTAAGCTAGCATCCCTCTGAAAGTCTAATACAGGAGCCACATTAAACTGTCCTAGACTATGCTTAATGATAGAGCGCAAAATACTGTATAACGCCTGCTCATCATCGAACTTTACCTCGGTCTTAGTAGGATGAATATTGATATCTATACTATCAGGTGGTACGTTAAAGTAAATGAAATAGCTAGGGTGTGTTCCCTCTTTTAGAAGTCCTTCATAAGCAGCCATAATAGCGTGATGTAAATAACCACTCTTCACAAAACGGTCATTCACAAAGAAGAATTGTTCCCCTCTACTCTTTTTGGCAAACTCAGGTTTTCCAACAAATCCAGTTACCTCAACTATCTCAGTATTCTCTTTAATCGGCACTAACTTTTCGTTAGTACGAGTCCCAAATACATTGACAATACGCTGACGCGCATTAGTAGGTAATAAATTAAACACTTCACTCCCATTGTGTATTAAAGAGAAGTGGATATTGTGATGCACTAATACAATACGCTCAAATTCATCAATGATGTTTCTTAACTCAACATTATCTGACTTTAAGAAATTGCGTCGCGCAGGTATATTAAAAAACAAGTTCTTTACTGAAAAAGAAGTTCCAGCAGGTGTCACTGCTACCTCTTGGCTAACGAGTTTAGTTCCCTCTATCACGATATGCGTTCCTAATTCTACATCGTGCTGACGTGTCTTTAGTTCTACATGGGCAATAGCAGCTATAGAAGCAAGTGCTTCTCCTCTAAACCCCTTAGTACTTAATGCAAATAAATCCTCCGCTTTGGAAATCTTGGATGTAGCATGACGTTCAAATGACATACGTGCATCGACATCACTCATCCCTTTTCCATTATCTATTACTTGTATTAAAGTTTTACCAGCCTCTTTTAGAATCAGCTTAATCTCTGTAGCTCCAGCATCGACAGAGTTCTCTATCAATTCTTTAACTACAGATGCTGGCCGCTGAACTACTTCTCCAGCTGCTATCTGATTCGCTACGTGATCTGGTAGTAAACGAATAATATCTGACATCTATTTGCTCCTATATTTTTAATCTAATTATTTAGATAAATTTCACTTAAGCTACAAATTTAAAGAAATATAAACTCCTTTACTATTCCAAAATTGTAATTTATTCTAAAATATAGAAACCATTATATAAATCAGTGGAGACCTCAATAATACATAAGCTATATCCGCAATCACGTGAGCAATAAGAAGCAAAAAAGAAGAATACCTAATGGACAATTAGAACAATAAGCCAGTAATCAAAAGCACCTATTACTTCGCCCTACTAACCCCCACAGGATTCTCATCAATTCCTAAAACCGTACAATATGCTTATCAGAGGACAATGAGTGAAGTATAAAAGGAGTATTGTTCGACAAAACAGCTCTCTACTCAACTAAACTCGAGGTATTGTCCTCGAAATGTCGAACCAAATACTACCAATTCAGTATCTATAAGGCTTTAGAGTATGTCAATAGTTAACATGGAATATATCGAATAATAAACAAACAACTAATAATCAATACTTTAAATAAAAAATACTGATAAAAAAAGTAATACATTTTTTTTTAGAAAGCAGCTGAATAAAGCCCTAAATCAAGAAGTTTTACAAAAAAATGGGAGTAATGCTGCTTAAAAACTAGTTTAAAACGATGATCTAAGGGGGTATTTACAAAAAAACAAGGCAAGTTTTTAGAAACAAGAAGGGGAATAAAGAAACTTGTTTTTCATTAATCAAGAAAATATTTTGACAAGAGCTATCAGCTAAATATAAAATACAAAAAAAGAGGATTCCTATAACCAGGAACCCTCTTCTATATGTTTGATAAACAGATTGCTATTATGCTTTTCTATTTAATTCTATCATTTTTAAAGCTGCTATAGCTGCTTCTGTACCTTTATTTCCATGTTCTCCACCACTACGTGCAATAGATTGCTCGATATGGTTATCTGTCAATAGACAGAAGATAACAGGGATATCAGATATTAAGTTAAGATCTTTGATACCATGTGTAACACCTTCACATACGAAGTCAAAGTGCATAGTCTCCCCTTTAATCACACATCCTACTACGATAACTGCGTCTAAAGCTTCATCTACTTCTATTATTTTCTTCGCTCCGAAGATTAATTCGAAACTACCTGGTACATTCCAGCGAACTATGTTTTCAGCTAATAAACCACAGTCTAATAATGCTGCTTCTGCTCCAGAATACAACCCATTAGTAATTTGGTCATTCCACTCCGATACTACAATACCTACTCTGAAGTCTTTCCCATCAGGAAGCGTAGATTTATCGTATTCAGATAAGTTTTTATTTGCTGTTGCCATAATTATTGTGCTAATCCTATCAATGCGTCAACACCTCTGTATTCTACAGAACCTTGATAGTTATTTTTAATTTCGTTGAAGTTCTTAAGCGCTTCTTCTTTTTTACCTAATTCTAATGCTACTAAACCAGCTTTATTTAAAAATCTAGGAGTAGTAAAATCGTTTTGGTGTTTAGAAGCTGCTTGTTTATAGTATTCTAAAGCTTGATCATATTGCTTTAATTCAGAGAATGCATCTCCGATAGCACCTAAAGCTTGTGATGCCATAACAATATCATTACTTTTAAATTTCTCTAAATGTTTGATAGCCTCTTCATATTTGTTCATATGTAAGTATGCAGTACCTGCATAGTAATGAGCTAAGTCAGAAGATTGAGTACCACCGTAGTTCTCGATAATTCCTAAAAATCCTAATTTACCTTCACCTCCATTAAGAGCAAGATTAAAAAGAGAATCTTTAGCAGTAGTATTCATTAAAGCATTGTTATAGTAACTCTGTGCTTGGAACATTTCGTTAGCAGCATCATCGTTCTTTGGCTCAACAATAAGTTTGTCATAACCAACATATCCTAAAGTTGCTATTGCCACAGCACCTACTAAACCAAAAATAACTTTTTGATTACGTACTACCCAGCTTTCCATTCTATTAGCACCTTGGTCTAATGAATCAAATACTTCTGCTGTTTTACTATTTGATGAATCAATATTAGTATATTGATCGAACTCATTATCTTCTTTTTCTTGTTCAGGTTTAGGGGCTTTATAACCTCTTTTATTATAAGTTGCCATTTATACAAAGTTTAATGAGTCGCAAAAATAGGATTTTTATTGTAATATAAAAGTGCTTTCTATCTATATTTTTGATAATTTGCACCAAAATTTCACAAAGCACTCTCTAAAACGTTAAAATAACTTGTAACAACGTGTATTTAAAAAAATTAAACATATTAAATTTCAAAAATATTAGTGATAATACCTTCACTTTTAATCAAAAAATAAACTGTTTTATTGGTCTAAATGGTGTGGGAAAGACTAATATATTAGATGCTATCTACTATATGGCTTATGGCAAGAGTTACTTTAATCCAGTGGCTGTTCAGAACATAAAACACGATGAGGATTTCTTCGTTATAGACGGGACTTTTGTGAGAGAAGACAAGGATGAACACATCGTATGTAGTCTAAAAAAAGGACAAAAAAAGATCCTAAAAAGAAACAATAAAAACTACGATAGATTCTCAGATCACTTTGGTTTTATTCCCCTAGTAATCATCTCTCCTTCTGATAGTGATCTGATCACAGAAGGAAGCGAGACGCGTCGAAAATTTATAGATAGTGTAATCTCTCAGATGGATAGCAATTACCTACAATTGCTAATCCAATATCAAAAACTAATCAGTCAGAGAAATGCATTGCTAAAGAGTTTTGCACAGAATCAGTACTTTGACGGAGAGACTCTAGCAGTATATAATGAGCAGATAGCAGAGTTAGCTCAGCCTATCTATGAGAAGAGAAAACAGTTCTTAGAAGAGTTTACTCCTATATTTACCCATTATCACAACCTGATTACGGACCATAAAGACGATGTCTCTCTAAAATACGAAACACAACTAGAAGGTAAATCAATGCTAGAGTTGTTTCAAGAGAACTTACAGAAAGACCGTATACTACAATATACTTCTGTAGGAATTCACAAAGATGATTTGGCATTCGAGTTAAAAGAACATCCTATCAAAAAGTTTGGATCACAAGGTCAACAGAAGTCATTCTTAATAGCACTGAAGTTAGCTCAATTTGAGTTTCTAAAGACACAGAGAGGGGTAGCTCCTATCTTATTATTTGATGATATCTTTGACAAACTAGATGAAAATAGAGTGCGAAAAATATTAGAACTCGTAAATCTAGATACCTTTGGTCAACTATTTATTTCGGATACCCATGCTGATAGAACAGAGAGTCTTCTAAACAGTATACACCAGGACTACGAAATATTTAAAATACAACAAAACGAAGAATAAACTAATACCGCTAATAGACAATGAATATCCACGAGAACGTATCTCTAAAACCATATAACACGTTTGGTCTAGATGTAAATGCTAAATATTTTATCGAAATAAAACAGCTAAACGACTTAAAAGAAATAGTAAAAGCGAATAAAAGTGATAAGCTATTTATCTTAGGTGGGGGTAGTAATATGCTGCTGACTAAGGATATCAATAAGATCGTAGTCAAGTTAGATCTACAGGGCATCTCTGTCCTAGAAGAGACTAATGATTATGTATTAGTAGAAGCTCAGGCTGGTGAGAACTGGCACGAGTTCGTCTTATGGTGTATAGAGCACAACTATGGTGGTGTAGAGAATCTATCTCTAATACCGGGTAATGTAGGGACTACACCTATACAGAATATAGGTGCATATGGTGTAGAGATTAAGGATGTGATGCACAGCTGTAAGGCATTAGATATGAAAACGCTAGAGATAGTAGAGTTTACGAATGCTCAATGTCAATTCGGGTATAGAGAGAGTGTATTCAAAAATGAACTGAAGGATAAATACATTATTATATCTACCACTTTTAAACTAACGAAGCAGAACCATGTCTTAAAAGTAGATTATGGTGCGATAAAAGGTCAATTAGAAGAAAAGAATATCACTGAACCGAGTATTAAAGATATCAGTGATGCTGTAATAGAGATTAGAGAGAGTAAATTACCTAATCCTAAAGAGATAGGTAATAGTGGTAGCTTCTTTAAAAATCCTATAGTAGATAAAGCAACATTCTTAAGATTACAGAATGCTTATCCTAAGATGCCTTTCTATACAGTAAGTGATGAAGAGGTAAAGATACCTGCAGGATGGCTGATAGAGACTAGCGGTTTTAAAGGATACCGATTAGGAGATGCTGGTGTACATGAGAAGCAAGCTTTAGTATTAGTAAACTATGGCAAGGCTGAAGGAGGTCAAATCAAAAAGTTATCTGAGACAATACAAAGAGAAGTTTATAACTTATTCGGAGTGTCTATACAGGCAGAGGTTAATATATTTTAAACAGGTTAATAACCTGTTTATTTTAGTTAGGAGGATTACTAAATTTAATAGAAAAAGGCATTCTATTTTAAGAATATAACCTCTTATATATAAACAATACAAGCCGTATACCAAGAAAAATAAGGCTAATCAAATTATTCAATGAATTTTAAATACGCTCTTACAGAGCTTTAACAGATTAATCGTACATTTGCAGACCTTACAGGAATAGATTATCACTATGCTAACACTTTTATTTTACATTTTTATTGCTGTTATAGTAATTGAGATATTACAGTACATTATCATATATGGCCCTATCGCTATGACTACTAGCCTACCTACTAAAAAGTATGTAGACTTCGAACCTGTATCTGTAATCGTATATATAAAAGAGCAACAAGATAAACTAGATAACTTCTTAACTCAACTAATCAATCAAGATTATCCTGAGTACGAGATAGTACTTATCCATAATGAATCTGATGATGATGATCTAGAAATACTAGAAGCATTCTGTGCTAAACATGCTAATACTAGATTAGTAAAAGTAGCAAACATAGAGACCTTCTGGGGAAACAAGAAATACTCATTAACACTAGGGATGAAAGTGGCTAAGTATGAGCGATTCGTATTTATAGAGCCTGTGGTAACTCCTAGATCAGAGAACTGGTTATTGTCATTTACTAGAAACTTCTCTACTTCTAAAAAGATTGTACTAGGGCACACTAGTATCAATAAAAAGAAAAGATCGTTTATCAATCAATTAATAAGATTTCAAAACACGTATAAATCTATTGATTTATTCTCGTGGGCTAATTTTGGTAAACCATTTCACGGTAATGCTTATAATCAAGGGTATAACAAAGAGTTATTCTTTAAAGTAAATGGTTTTATCGAGCAGATGAGAGTTCCTTATGGAGATGAATACTCGTTCATCAATCAGATAGGTACTAGCAATAATGTCGCTGTGGCTTATGATCAGGATAGTTTCGTTAATTTACAGGTAGAGAGTAAGACTTCTACTTGGCTTAACAATGTAAAGACTTATGATCTTTTGTTTAGATCTTCTTCTTTCTTTTCTCAGTTGAAGTTGAGATTCTTTAACTTATGTCACCTATTATTCTTTGCACTTTTTACTGTATTGATGTCATTCTTATTTAATTGGGAGATCGTATTAGGGTTATTTGCTTTCCGCTACCTAATTATCTATATCTACAATTATAAACTATTCAAAGTATTTGATGATAAAGATTTAATATGGACACTGCCTTTCTTAGAAATTATTCATATTTTTATAACTACATATTACTCATCTATACACTTTATCACACGTAAAAAGATTTGAAAACTTTAGTTCAAGAAAATATCCTCGCTGCTCAGAAAGGCGACCAAATAGCATTTACTTTCTTACTGAATCACTATTGGGCTGAAGTCTATAACTTTATGCTTAAAAGAACAGCGAATGAAATAGACGCTGAGGATATCACTATTGAAACTTTTTCTAAAGCTTTTACTAGTATAGGCAAATATGACTCTACTTTTGCTTTTAATACATGGTTGATTAGCATTGCTAAAAATGTACATATCGATATGATAAGAAGACGAAAAAACATGTCTTTCTTAGATATAAACGATGAAGAAAACCAACAATACCACAATATTATAGATGACTCTATGAATAAGGAGGACGAACTTATACAAGAGCAAAATCTAGTAATCTTTAAAAGCTATATCAATCTACTGAAACCTCACTATCAGGAGGTAATAGACATGCGATTCTTTCAAGAGATGTCTTATAACGAAATAGCAGAAGCGCTAAACGAACCTCTGAACAATGTAAAGGTGAAGATTATGCGTGCTAAAAAGCTATTGGCAGAAATCATCCTAAAACAGATTGATCAGAACTTCTCTATCTAATCTAACCTCTATCCTATTTGATACGGATAGCAATACTATTTTATACTCATCTGACGTCTTCTTAAAGTCTAAAAAACTTAATATCAGTACTTTTTACTTTATTTACTGTTTTTTATTTGTTAATGTCAATTACTAAAATCAAATAATTAAATAACTTATACTCTAAAAACCAAAAGATTAACCACAATATCCTTGTATTAATCAACAATATTACAATTTTATAAGTATCACTAAAAAAAGTTCGAATTATTAAATAAAACTGATAAATATCAATATAGAAGACAAAATTGTCTTTTATATTTGATATACAAAAATGAACTAACATAGCACATACTTATGAATACAAAAACACACTCTTTAAAAAACAAACTTGGAGTCTTAGCGTTGGCTTTGAGTTTATTAACTATCGGTAGTTGTTCTCAGAAAGACAATAAGACAACGAAGATGAATGCTGACATGGCAGAACAAATAGTGGCAACAGGTAATTTAGAAGCGGAACTTACTTCTCCTCCTCTAGTACCTAAACCAGTAGGAAACAGAGTTGCTGCTAAGTTAAAAGTAAACTTAGAAATCTTAGAGCAAGAAGGTGAAATGGTAGATGGTGTAAAATATATGTATTGGACATTCGGTGGTACAGTACCTGGTAGCTTTATCCGTACTCGTGTAGGTGACGAAGTAGAATTTACTCTTAAGAATCACCCAGACAATAAACTGCCACACAATATAGATATGCACGCTGTGACAGGTCCTGGAGGAGGGGCAGCTTCATCACTAGTAGCACCAGGACACGAGGTAACGTTCTCATTTAAAACATTACAACCTGGTCTATATGTGTACCACTGTGCTACAGCTCCTGTAGGTATGCACATCGCTAATGGTATGTACGGATTAATACTAGTAGAACCAGAAGGTGGATTACCTCCAGTAGATAAAGAATACTACATCATGCAAGGGGATTTCTATACTAAAGGAGCTTACGGAGAGAAAGGTGTACAACCTTTTGATATGAATAAAGCTTTAAAAGAACAACCTGATTACGTAGTATTTAATGGACATGTAAATGGGCTAGTAAACGAGAATGCTATTACTGCTAAAGTAGGAGAAACTATCCGTCTATTCGTAGGTAATGGTGGTCCTAACTTAGTGAGTTCATTCCACGTTATCGGTGAGATATTCGACAGAGTACACGTAGAAGGTGGCGATCTAATCAACGAGAATGTTCAGACTACGCTAATCCCTGCTGGTGGAGCTGCCATCCTAGAGTTTAAAGTAAATACTCCTGGTACATTCGTAATCGTAGACCACTCAATCTTCAGAGCGTTTAACAAAGGGGCTCTAGGTATGCTAAAAGTAGAAGGAAATGAGAATACTAAAGTATTCGCTGGTAAAATAAAAGAAGGTGTGTACTTACCTGAAGGAGGTACTATCCAAAATATGCCTAAAGAATCAGCTAAAAAAGAAGTGATAGAAAACAAAACTGTAGCTCAACAAATAGCTGATGGTAAAAGTGTATTCACAAGAACTTGTTTTGCTTGTCACCAGTCTGAAGGACAAGGTATCGATAAGATATTCCCTCCTCTAGCGAAATCTGACTACTTAAATAAAGATGTAAACAGAGCAATCAAAACAGTTATTAACGGGCTACAAGGAGAGATTACTGTAAACAATGTAAAATACAACTCTATTATGACTAGTCAGAACTTAAGTGACCAAGAGATAGCGGATGTACTAACTTATGTGTACAACAGTTGGGGTAACAATAAAACTGTGGTAACTCCTCAAATGGTTCAAAAAAATAGATAAAATGTTTTTTCTTGATAAATCAAATATCATCGCGTGTCTTCTGAGCGTATTTACACTCACAGTGTCTTATGCTCAGAAAGCAACACCGATGGTCACTATCAAAGGTGGAACTTTTGTTCCACTTTATGGTAGTACAGAAGAGGGCATCTCAAAAGTAGCTTCCTTTAAGATTGATCAATATGCAACAACTAATGAGCAATATGTTGAGTTCTTAAAGAAAAACCCTACTTATCAACGCTCTCAAATAAAAGGATTGTTTGCTAATAAGAGTTACTTATCACATTGGAAGAGCGATTTAGATTATGGTGATTTAAAACCTAATGCTCCTGTGACTAATGTATCTTGGTTTGCTGCCAAAAAATACTGTGAAGTACAAGGCAAAAGACTTCCGACTATGGATGAGTGGGAATATGTAGCCATGGCTGACGCTAAGAATATGGATGCAAGAGAAAAAGAAGCTTATAACAAGTATATATTAGCGTGGTACGAAACACCTAAAACCTATGTCAACCCTGTAGGTAGTACATTTAAAAATTACTGGGGTGTATATGATATGCATGGACTAATATGGGAATGGGTGTCTGACTATAACTCTATCTTCTTATCTGGTGAAAGCCGTAAAGACAAAGGGAATGATGAAAACCTATTCTGTGGTAGTGCTTCTATTAATGCTTCTGATCTAATGGACTATGCAGCTTTTATGCGTTATGGTTTTAGAGGTAGTCTTAGAGCTAACTTCACAACGAAAAACTTAGGTTTTAGATGTGCACAAGACTTATAAAAACAACGACAATTATGAAAAAAACACTTATAACCTTATCCGTTTTTGCTTCATTACTATTTATAGGATGTAAAGAAACTAAAACAACAGAGGAACAACCTCAAACAACTGAACAAACTACAGCTTCACAAGAGGTGTCAGACCTATCTATATACAACCTTCCTTCTACATGGACTACACAAGATGGAAAAGACATAGAACTAAAAGATCTGCAAGGTAATGTATTAGTAATGGTCATGATTTATACTTCGTGTAAAGCAGCTTGTCCTCGATTAGTAGCCGATATGCGTAATATAGAGGAAAGAGTAAAAGGTAAAAATCTAGACAAGGTTAAATATGTCTTAGTTAGTATAGATCCAACTGTAGACACTCCTGAACGTCTAAAAGAGTTCGCTAAAGAAAATAAAATGGATGGTGAGCAATGGGTATTCTTGCGTTCTACAGAAGAGAATACTCGCGAATTTGCAGCTACTCTAGCAGTGAACTATAAAAAGATTTCTCCTATAGATTTCTCTCATTCTAATATCATCAGTGTATTTAACACAAAAGGTGAATTAGATTATCAACAGGAAGGGCTAGGTATAGACTACGCTCCTACTGTCACAGAAATAGAACGACAGTTATCCCTTATAAAGTAGTTAGTTATTGAAAGTAGATACTGCTCTTTTGTCAAATTTGACATAGAGCAGTATTTTTTTTATATCCAAGGTTGGTTTATAACTTTGGAATTAAGCCTGTATCTTATTCTTCTGTTTGACAATAAACATTAACACAAGAGTCACCACCGCAATACAAAACATACCTATTGGCAGATAATGCATTCCATATCCTGCTATTACCTTGCCTCCTACTAATGTTCCAAAAGCAATTCCTAAATTACCAAATGAGGTAGATAGACTGCTTCCTAAAGCAAAAGAGACAGAAGTAGTGCGTTGTAAAAAAGCTACAGCATTTAGATACACTGGTGTATATAGCATACTCCATATCATCACTATTCCTGTAGTAATCACCACATCACTTCCGTTAAAATAAAGAGCTATAGCTAAGACAATAGCACCTGTGACATACACCATATTACTAAAAACAACACCTCTACTAAGCAACTTCCCTCCTACATACATCGCTAACAATCCTACAACACCAAATAATAGAATCATATTACCAACCATAAGGCCAGACATATTTTTCTCTTTATTAAGATAATCTGCAAAATAGCTATATACACTAAACCACATGGCAATCACAAAGAGATTCACTAAAGCACTTCTAATGAAAGATGCTTCTTTAAAAATATGTAATTCTTTTATATCAAAGGCTTTTCCGCCTCCTTCGACATTAGGTAAAACAAAATAGATAGCTATAAAAGCCAGTGTACTAACAACGCCTTGAATAATAAATATAGCTTCTAATCCATAAAGGTTAGTCAGATATGTAGCTAATGGAATAGTGGTAAAAGAAGCTATTGTGATTCCACTAAAGACAATACTCATCATTTGGCTTTCCTTTTCTTTATCAGCAAAACTAACGGCTATCGATAAAGCATTAGCTATATAGACAGGTTGTAATACCGCAGACAGTAATCTCAAAGTAAGTAATAACCAAAAAGGAGGTAAAAACACAGATATCGTACTAGAGGCAATAAACAAGAAGATCGCTAATAACATCACTTTCTTTTTATCCATCTTAGCTGTAAACAGCGTCATAAAAGGTCCTAACAAAGCGATCACTAAAGCAAAGCCACTCAGTAACCAACTGGCTTTATCAATTGATATTTGGTAATGAGACGCAATCTGTGGCAATACTCCTATCACACCAAATTCGGTGGTAATGATGCTCAATAACCCTAATGCTCCCACGTATGCATAATTCTTCATAATGTAAAATTTTATACTTTTGTTTTATTAAAGCAGATGACAAGTCACCTTGCTCGTTTTATTAATTTCAACAAAAGTATATAGCATACTTCCTCCATACCAGTCAAACGACTGTTGTGAGTAACTAATAATTATGTAAGTAATGACCAAAAGAAAAGAAAACTCTACCAACAGTATCAATAGAGAATATATAACAACTAACTGTGATGCTATCTACACAGTGTGTAAGATTAGTGGTCGATGGAAGATGAAGATCATATATACATTAAGTACATATGAAACATTGCGTTTTAATGAACTAAGAGATCATATACAAGGGATTACAGATAGAATGCTAACCCTGCAACTAAAAGAATTAGAAGCAGATAGTCTAGTGGTAAGAAAGATATTCCCTGAAGTACCTCCTCGAGTGGAATACTCCCTGACGGATATCACAAAAGAGCTATTACCCATATGGCCTGCTCTAGAACAATGGGCTGAGAAGCACCGCGCTTTAGTTAGCGAAGAAAATGAAGAATAGTCAATAAACAGTGAGGAATGCCCTTTGTATGTCCATGTATAGGCAAATTACAATTTGCCTATAGACTACACACTTTATATCAAAGTAGAGACGGATTATTATCCGTGTCACACAAAACAAATAACCGATATTCTGTGTCTGCTTATAATATAATCCTTCTTGCTGTCAGAATAAAAAAGTAGAATAACATATAATACTGAAAGACAAACATTCTTAATTACTCATTGTTCATTCCTAATTACCTAAACTCCTCCATATCTAACAAAACTCCCTAGTATCAACATCACAATACTAATCACTGTTACTGATAGAATATGAAAAGTCATTAGAGGTAGTTTCTCAATGTTATTTTTGAGACGAGGTAATACATAAAACTGTGCGCTTAATGCAAATAATGCAATAGCAATTAAACAACTTAGTTTAAAAGAAATCACTCGTTCAATAGGAGTCTCAAAGGCAAACCAAGTATCTATCTTAACATTGTACAAATAAGCCATACGAGCACCTGTTAATAACATCACCAAAAGTGCTGGCATACCAAACCACTCATATCTACTCTCGAAGTTAAACAATTTATCTACTGATTTCTCTTTCCACACTTGTGGTAAAATAACTACGCTAAGTAAGATATGACCTCCTACCCATATAGTAGCTCCTAATAGATGAAGGATTAGTAATAAATGTAATTCGTTCATAATCTCTTATTTTTTTAAATACGATAATAAAAAACATAAAATACTCATAGGTAATAATACAGATGTCCAAAATAATAACATTGGTGTATTTGATATCCAATTCACTGACATAAAACCTTGAAGCCCTTGTAGAAGTAATATTCCTTCTGTCAATACAAAACCTAAGATTAAGATACCTATACCTGACTTAGTCCAGGTGTTTACAATTAACTTCTGTTCTCTGATCATTAACCACAGACCAAAAGCCGTCAGGACGCCTAGCATATTCAAATGAATAAACCCAATAATCCATGAGCGCAAAGTTTGGAGCTGAATAGTTATAGTTTCTGACATTGTTAATAGCTGTGTTCCTATTCGCATTATAAAGCAGAATAAAGCAAGTATTGCTAAAAGATATACACTTTTACCTATACGGTTACTTTCTTGCTTAAATGCGCTATAAATAGGCTTAATTAGATATCCTACAGCATAAAATTGTAATAAAACTCCTAATGCATTTAAATAGTGAAGTATTGGAAACTCTATATACCAACTTAATGGCAGTGCATAAGTCAATAATACAGAGATAATCCATGCGTAGTAAAATGGGGTAAACTTAGCTAATGAATATCCTTTAAATACAGTAGCAAACAATAATGCCAAGAAAGCTGTTAAGAACCATCCATCAAACTGAAAGTGCAAAAAGAACTGTATGCAGATCTGATAAAAAGCACTTGCTTTTCCCATCATACCAACTGCAGGCCCTAAACACCATACTCCTAAAGTAGAGAATGCCATAAAGAACAAAGATGTCTTCAGCAAAATACCTTGTTGTGTTCCAATTACATTATTGTGTTTCCACAAATGAATTACAAATACATAAGAACAAATAATATGCAATGTAGAAAATGCAATGGATGGTGCAGCATATCCCATAAATGGAAATGTCAATGCCATTCCCATTACAGACAACTGTGTTACCCAGAAAAGTCGTGTATAAAACTTCGTTTCTTTAATTGAGTCTACTGCGAACTTCTGTACAAATAATACATAAACCAATAAATACAACCACCCCAATAAAGCTATATGTGAGTGAGTGTGTAAGATATATAGAAACGTCACTCCTTCTAAAGGATACACAAACATACTTCTAAGCAACAGTCCGAATAGAGCTGCTACAAAGAAATTGATAAGTGGTATGATATAGTAGATTGGTTTCATATATATTGATACAAGAAGTGCCTTATACTAAAGGTAAGGCACTTCTATGAAATTTGAAAAAGATTACTCGAATTTTTGTTCAAGTACTATTGCGCTAGGAAACAATATATTATTTTCTAAGTGGATATGTTTGTGCAAATCCTCTTCGAATTCTTTTAGCATAGCATAAGTCACTTTATAAGTATTACAACCATCTGCTGGAGGAGTATAATTATTTGATAACTCAGCTATCTTACGGAAGCGTTCTCCTTCTCCATCGTGCTCATGCATCATCATGGCTACAGGGTTTTGTACTGTACCGAAATGTGGTGTTTCTAATGGTTGGCCACTTATAGTTGCAGCAACCATCTGACGAATAAATGGGAATAGCACTAATTCTTCTTTTTTTAAATGTTGGCTCAACTCACCTGCACACCCAATAAAAAGTTCATTAATCTCATGTAACTCTGGATGTCTCTCTCCATGTACTCTACTTAATTTGTTTAAGAACTGTAATAGCACTGGTATTTTTTCTTCTACATATCTGTGATGTGTCTTCTCTACATAATCAGCTAGTAAATCAAGTGGCCAATGTCTAAAGTCAATATTATTTTCTGCTTGATGAGCCAATAAACGTTCTAATTCGCTTATTAACTCTTCTTGATTTACTGATTTTTTCTCACATACTTCATCTATGGTACGTCCTCCTTTACAACAGAAATCTATTCCATATCTATTAAATATCGCTGCTGTTCTAAAATCCTCTGCTACAAATGAGCCTACTGTTCTATTTTTCATGATTGCTTTTTTTAAATGTTAATTTGAATACGAATAAGACGATGGCAACTATACCTACTGTGAAGATTACGTCTCCTATAGTACGAAGCCACTTTAAAGTGACCATCGCAGGTAATTGCATTAGTTCACTAGATCTAGCATACCACATTCCATGTTGGATACTTTCGATAGCTTGCCATATACCTATCGGTAATAAGCTCAATAAAGCCATTAGTAATAAACCTAAGTTTAATCCCCAGAATCCTATCTTTAATAATTTATCATTCCACTGTACATGTCTATAAATACTTCTTAGTACAAATAGCATTAATCCTATCCCCAACATTCCATATACTCCAAATAAAGCTGTATGTCCGTGTAGAGGAGTTGTATTTAACCCTTGTACATAGTATAGGGCTATTGGTGGATTAATAATAAATCCAAACACACCAGCTCCCAAGAAGTTCCAGAAAGCAACGGCTATCATAAAGTAGATAGGCCATTTATAATCTTGTAACCATCCTTTGTGAGTAGATATCTTATAATTCTCATACGCTTCATATCCTATTAAGGTTAATGGCACTACTTCTAATGCACTAAACGTAGCTCCTAATGCCATTACAGCAGTTGGTGTTCCTGAGAAATATAAGTGGTGGAATGTCCCTATAATTCCTCCTGACATAAATACTATTGTAGAGAACAATGCTCCATTAGTAGCTGTCTTTGTTTTGATTAATCCCATTCTCACAAATAAGAAAGCTAATACAACAGTAGCAAATACTTCAAAGAAACCTTCTACCCATAAATGCACTACCCACCATCTCCAATATTCTGCTATTGCTAAGTTAGTTTGTCTTCCCCACATTAGTCCTGCTCCATAGAATAAAGCGATAGCACCACATGAGATTAAGAATAAGATAATAAGATTGCGGTGACTACCTTTTTCTTTTAATACCGGTATTAACGGTCTAATCATTAGTGCTAACCATACAAATAGTCCAACGAATAAAAAGATTTGCCAAAAACGTCCTAAATCAACATATTCATATCCTTGATGTCCAAACCAGAAGTTCTGTACTAGATTTAGCTTTTGCATAATACCAAACCACTGTCCAATCATAGATCCTAGTACAATAATCAACAAGGCTACGAATAAGAAGTTCACTCCGAATACCTGGAACTTAGGATCCTTTCCTCCTACTGCTGGAGAAATATAAAGTCCTGTACCTAACCAAGCTGTTGCAATCCAGAAAATAGCTAGTTGTGTATGCCAAGTACGAGTTACTGAGTATGGTAGAATTTGATCTAATGGAATACCATATAGACCTTGCCCTTCTACACCATAGTGAGCCGTAAGAATTCCTAATCCTACCTGTAACAACATCAATAAACATACTACCCAGAAGTATTTCTTCAGAATAGTCATACTCTTAGTTACGGTTCCATTAGATACTGGATCTTCTACAGGTACCATATCTTCTTCATCTTGTTTAGAAGCAACGTGATAATAAACCAATACACCTACTGCAAAAATTAATAAGATAACACTGACTCCTGACCATGCTAATAAAGGTGTAGTAGCTACGTTACCCACTAGATCCTCTGCTGGCCAGTTATGTGTATAGCTGACATCGCTATCAGGTCTATTAGTAACTGTTGCCCAAGTTGCCCAAAAGAAGAAAGCATTCATTTGCTTTAGTCTAGTAGGGTCAGTTATCGAATTATTAGGTATTGCATAGTCTTTACGCAATTGTGCAAACTCTGCATCATCAGTAAATAGTTTGCTATAATACTCCTGTAGATATAAGCGCGCTTGGTTTCTTTCTTCTGTAATTGTCAAAACTCCACTTGCTTTATCATAAGTATTTGGTCTTATATTACTTTGTAAATGAGCTTTTAAATATGCTTGTTCTTCTACAGTAGTATCAGCATAATTCTTACCATATTTCTCATTAGCATAGTAATCTAATAAATACAATGCCTCTCTATGTAAGTAATCAGCTGTCCAGTCAGGAGCTACGTAGGCTCCATGTCCCCATATGGAACCTACTTCCTGACCACCTATACTCTGCCAAACATTTTGACCATCTTTTATATCACTTGCAGATAACGCTACATTACCATTAGTTGTCCTAACTTCTGTAGGTACCGGTGGCGCTTCTTGATAAATCTCAATACCAAAATATCCGAGTACCCCAAACGAGAACAGCATTACTATCGTGAATGCTATCCATAACTTTCTTTGTCTATTTTTCATACTTTTAAATAGAAGACTTTTTTATCCTTTATTGTTTTATAAAAAAAGGGAAGTAACTTCCCACGTATAATTACACCTTTAAGAAAGTATCACCAGACTTGGTACCATTGGCTAACTCTCCTATAGTAGTAGTTTCTAACATTTTTCTCAATCCTTCTCGGATTGCTTTAAACTTAAAATGTACAGGACACGGGTGTGTCTCTGAGCATTCTGCTAATCCTAATCCACATCCTTTATATATAGAATCTCCATCTATCACATTCACTACTTCACATAGCTTTACCTTATCTAAATGTGAAATAGGGATCTCAAACCCTCCACCTACACCTTTTACTGACTCTATAATTCCACTCTTAGAAAGCTTTTGAAGAATCTTAGCTGTAAAAGCTTCAGGTGCATCTATTTCTTTTGCTATTTCTTTAAAACCCACACGCTCCCCTTTCAGTGATGATACTGAAATGAAAACTACTGAACGAATTGCGTATTCACAGGCTTTAGAAAACATATCTTGGATTTAATCTGATACAAATATAAAACATTTATTTACATAAAAGACTTTTTTATCCTTTATTGTTTTATAAAAAAAGTGATGTTAGTGTTTTTACTAACATCACTCCTATATCTACTCAATGATAAATAACCTATCTAAACACTATATCAGTGATTATCTCCTTACCTAACTCCTCATTAATCATCCTGATTATCTTACTCTTACCGTAAGTTAATTCTTCACGAACAATAGGAGAAGATAAAGCTACATACAGTACATCTCTTTTAAGAAGTATATCAAGAGTATAATTTGCTATTCCAGGTCCTAACAGATTCTTCCATGCAGCACGTACATCAAGATTGTCAATCCCTTTGTCTAAATTATTCTCTTTGATAAATATCTTCAAGAGATCTTGTATACTACTCTCTTCTCGGATACGTTTATTTACATCATATTTTTTCAACACGTAATATTATTTAAGGGTAAAAGGAACAGGTCTTTTATAATGATAGATAATATCATTTTCATTCTTAACTACTAATTCATCTTCATCTAGATCAACAACCTCCTCTTTCCACTCTGAATATTCAGTTTTATATTTTAACCAAGTCTTCCCTCCTTCATTTGCTACTGTAACTTTCTCTTGTACTTCATTAGTTAAATACTCTCCATTAATTTGAGGAAGTACCTTTTGACGGAAACCTTCTCCTTTATCGTTGATTTCAAAGTAATCAATAGATTCACTAATTGAATATTCTTTCTCCTCACCATCTGGCATTTGAGCTTTTTCAATTTCCCAGTATCCATTAATCGTTTTGATCTCCTCTGCAGTAAACTCTTTACCACAACTAACTAGTAAGAATAGAACACTAACAAATAGTACTTTATATATTTTGTTCATATCTAATAATTTTATTTAAAGAATGAATCAACAAACTCATATTTATTAAACACTTGTAAATCTTCTATACCTTCACCAACACCAATATACTTAACTGGGATCTGGAATTGATCAGAAATACCAATCACTACTCCACCTTTAGCTGTTCCATCCAATTTAGTTACTGCTAAACAGTTAACCTCAGTAGCCGCAGTGAACTGTTTTGCCTGTTCGAAAGCATTCTGTCCTGTAGAACCATCTAATACAAGCATAACATCATGTGGAGCATCAGCAACCACTTTTTGCATTACACGTTTAACTTTAGTCAACTCATTCATTAAGTTAACTTTATTATGTAAACGTCCTGCAGTATCAATAATAACAACATCTGCATTTTGAGTCACCGCAGATTGTAATGTATCAAAAGCCACAGAAGCAGGGTCACTTCCCATCTGTTGTTTAATAATAGGCACTCCTACTCTATCTGCCCATACCTGTAACTGATCAATAGCAGCTGCTCTAAAAGTATCTGCCGCTCCTAAAACTACATTTAGGCCAACTTTCTTAAACTGATAAGCTAATTTACCAATAGTAGTAGTCTTACCTGCGCCATTAACCCCCACAACCATAATCACATATGGTTTTTTATCTTTTGGTACTTCAAATTCAGTAGCTTCACCAGATTTAGTCTCTGACAATAGACTAGCAATCTCATCTCTCAAGATTTGATTAAGTTCATCTGTTCCCACATACTTATCTCTAGAAACACGCTCTTCTATACGTTCTATAATCTTTAATGTAGTATTTACTCCAACATCAGATGACACTAATACTTCTTCAAGATTATCAAGTACATCATCATCTACTTTTGACTTACCAGCTACTGCTTTAGTAAGCTTTGAGAAAAAAGATGATTTAGATTTTTCTAAACCTTTATCTAAAGTTTCCTTCTTTTCTGAAGAAAATAACTTCTTAAAAAAACTCATATTACTTTTATTAACTAGTGCAAATATAAAGAATAAAAAGCGAACCTATTTACCTCAAATTGAGTGATAAGTAAATAAACAATCTTCTATCTTACAATTCAATACTTAAAAAAACCTCATAAAACAAAAAAGTACCTCATTAGGTACTAATACATAAGGGTTAATACGGATCAAAGTTAAAAGTTGGGGAGGAAATAGTAAAATAATATCTTTGTCTTATGATGGATAGCACAGAAATACTAAAACTAATCTTACCTGCTTACTTAGTAGAACACTTCAATATTACTAAAATAGAAGAATTAGAAACCAAACTACATATCTACTTTGAAGAAAAGAATAATTATGGGAATCAATGTCCTGAAAGACAACTAATTTCCAAAGGCTTTCATAGTATGATTACCATTGAAGACTTTCCATTACGAGGTAAATCAGTTAAACTACATGTACAACGTCGTCGTTGGACAGATAAACAAACAGGAG
>NZ_FNYS01000019.1 GCF_900109075.1 Myroides marinus
TACACTTATACCAATGAGAAGGATGTAGTTACTCAGATAGATGTAGTACAGTCAGTTATTGATAATAGTAAAACGATCTTTGAGGATAACTCTGTGATTAAAGAGATTATCAAAGAGATAGAGAAAGAGGCCGCTCCTGGAACTGTAACGGTAGTTGAGAAAGACGGAGACTTTATCTTTAACTGGAAAGATGCAGACGGAAAAGAGCATACTAAAGGTCTTATTGACTTAATTAAGGAGAACTCTACTGTGGCTAGTTTAGTACTTAAAGATACTGGAAATGCTAATGATGTTAAAGCAGGGTTTGTCTTTAAAGATGGAAAAAATAACGCTGAAGTTGTGTTTGCAGAAACTTTAACTGAATTAGAAAAAGGTTATCGCACACATGATGTAAATGGAGAGAAAGTTGATTTAAAAGAGTATTACTTTATTGACGAGACAAGAGAAAGAGATGATGTAATTATCAAGGTTTCTGAAACGATTATAGAGGAGTTTGACAAACTAGTGAAGTTTGATAATGTGAAGAATACTTTAAATCAGTTTATTTCTAGTGCTGCAGGTGATGTATCTGTAATCAAAGTAGGTGAGGATATCGTGATTAAAGACAATAAGTCTAATGTAGAGGTTAACCTTACTAATGAAATCAGAGCCAAAGAGACTAAGACTACGCTAGAGGCGGTGAAGTATGATATGTATGTGTATATGGTGGAGGTTAATGGAGAGTTTCTAGAGGAGCATACGGATGTTAAGCGTGAGGGAGAAACTGCTTTAAGAGAATACCAGGCTACAAAGTATGTGTATACAAATGAGTTAGGGCAAGAGAAAGAGATAAAAGGGAGTGAGCTATTTGGAGCAACAGGCGGTGGATCAACAAGTCTAGAGACATTGACTACATTATCGTTTGATGCAAAATATGGTGAAGATCTAAATACTGGACAAGTAGGAAGACCTGCTTTAGTGTACAAGGATGAGGAGAAGAACGTTTCGCCAATTTTTATTGATCAAATCTTCCAATCGTCTGAAACATTAACGTCTCTAGAGGCTAATGCTGATACACGAGAGTTGATCTATATAGATGAAAATAAGAATAAACACTTTATATC
Organism: Myroides marinus; assembly: GCF_900109075.1. Classification (GTDB taxonomy): domain Bacteria; phylum Bacteroidota; class Bacteroidia; order Flavobacteriales; family Flavobacteriaceae; genus Flavobacterium; species Flavobacterium marinum_A. The sequence continues at coordinate 1,104 of NZ_FNYS01000019.1, forward strand.
ATATGATGTATTAGTTCAACAACCTTGGTTTACAGGTCAGGATCAACAAGCGACTAAGAATAATCAGGATATCTATACTATGGGATGGGTAGGTATTGGTTATAAAGAGAAATCAGCTGCTCCTAATGAGAAACTACGTGTGAATGGTAGTATTACTGCTACGAATAGTTACTATGCGGATTATGTGTTCGAGAGCTACTTTGACGGGTATTCTAGTTTAAAATACGATTATAAGTTTAATGATTTGAACTCTGTTGATAGTTATATCAAATCAAATAGACACTTGCCTGGTATTACGCCAATTAGTGATCTAGAGAAAACGGAGACAGGGTATTCATTTAATGTTTCTGAGTTGTCAATTCAATTATTAGAAAAAACAGAAGAGTTATTCTTACACGTGATTGATCAACAAAAAGAGCTTAATGCAAAAGATAGCGAGATTAAGGATCTTAAAAAGGATGTTAATGATCTTACTAAGCGCCTAGAGGCATTGGAAGCATTATTAAAGTAGTTAAATATTAATCAAATACTATATTGATGAATAATACAATATTAAATAAAGTATGGAATTGTTCTGCAGTCTTATGGTTTGTAGCTATGTTTTTTAGCATAGCTACGGCTCTAGGGCAAGGAGGAATAAATACGACTAAGATAAAAGATGGTAGTGTGCCTAATAGTGAGGTAACTGCATCTAAAACGGCTGTGTTAGAGTTAGAAAGTGTAAATAAGGGATTCTTATTACCTAGGCTTACAAACAGTCAAAGAAACGCAATCTCTATCGCTGATAAGGAAAGAGGAAATGGGTTAACTATTTACAATATTGACACGGACTGTGTGAATTACTGGAGTAAAAAGAGTAGTAGATGGTTGAGCTTATGTGGTACTCTGCCTCCTGCAACAGTAGATATTGTGGATTGTACTAATATCTATTTAGAAACTGGATCTAATGTCAAAAAACTGAAGCAAGGTGAATATCTTAAGGATACTGATCTTCTGTATATGACTGTGACAGTAAAGGAAGCAGGTACGTATAACATTAGTGCTAGAACTGATAACGGATATTCGTTTTCAAGATCAGGAACTTTTAATACTACAGGTGTTTTTACAATTTCTTTAGAAGGTATCGGAACTCCATTAGCTGCTAATGAAACGATAGGGGATTTAGTGAAGTTTACTATCAATGGTACGGAGAATACAGTATGTAATAGCTTTAGAATCTTAGTGGAGTCTTCTGCCTTAGACTTTACAATAGTAAGTCAAGATATAGAGGCGAGTTGGAAGGCATATATTGGTGTGCCACTTACAGCGGCTAAGAATACGATAAAGGTTAAGGTGAATGTGACGAATAAGGGATATTGGCAGATAGCGAGTGAGCCTTCTGTAGTTAATGGAATGTCTTTTAGTGGTTCGGGTGTGTTTAACAGTGCTGGAGAACACGAGATAGAATTAATAGGACAAGGGACGCCTAAGGCGCATACTCCAAGTAATCAACCAACGCAGTTTTCGTTTAAAACCAATTCTACTACAGGAGATAATCCTACCTTTAAATTAAAAGTACATGTCTTGCCAGTAGATTTTGAAATGGTATGTGATAATGCGGCTTATCCTGTAGAGTTTAGAGGAGAGTACAAACAAGATACAGAGATTAATAGAAACAATGCTATTCTATTACCTATAAAAGTAAAGGCTCCTGGAGTTGTACCAGAGATGACTTTAAATGGAAAGCTTATTGGAAATGGTATCAATGTAGATATAAAATATGTAGCTAAGGATGTTACACTAACATTTAATAGCGCTAGAAATGATATACAATATGTAGCTTTTTATCCTGAGAAGACTCAGATAATTCAAAAAGGAGTGACTTCTATTAAGTTTACTGGTATTACGCCTGCTTCTGCTAAATGGTGTGGGGATGTATTCCCTGAAATTAAGGTGGTAGAACAGTTAGTTCGATATAGTGTACAGTGTAGTAGTATAGTAGTAAATGGAAATTACTTAGTAAATACTGATATTAGTCAAAACAGTATTTCGCTAAAAATAAATGTAGATTATCCAGGTGCGTACTCTATTAGTACAAATACCTTAAACGAGGTGAGTTTCTCTGCTAGTGGAACTTTTGATAGAGCAGGTCAACACGTTGTAGAGTTAAAACCATCAGGTAATTACAAACAAGGTGGACGTCTAACTTATATGATCAGTACAGATAGTCAATCAGGAAACACTGTGTGTTCGACTACAGTTAATGTAGTTAATAGAGATATTGTAGTGTTGACTCTAGGTCATGTTAACTATGGAGCAAGCCCATCAGGTAATACATATGCGGGAAGTGCTATTCTAAATAGTGTGAAGAATTTTAGTCCTAATGGAATAGTAAATGTAAATAGTATAAGAGTATTAACTACGGGATATCAAGGAGAACATTTGCGAAATTATATTATTAATAACAAGGTAGATATTATCCTTAATGTGATTGGTTATAATGCTAATCAGGCTACTCTTAGCGTGTTTGATTGGTTTGTGAAAACAGAAAAAGGAGTATTGATTATTAATGATGAAAATACAGTGCATACCTCTAGTAAACAATTTATAGAATCACTAACAGGTCAGAGTGTGGGTAGTGCAAGTGGTAAGTTTACAATGATTAATCCTGTGTTAAACTCAGCTAAAGATGAGTCTATTATAAAAGGACCATTTGGTGATCTAGAAGGCAAGTATATCGGTAATGATGCAACGAATGGTTGGTATTTTGATGGTGTGAGTAATAATTCTCAATTAACACCACTTATTGCTAGAAATGATGGATCAGGTGCGATATGGGGACTAAAACATAAATCTTTAGGATTTGCATTCTTTGGAGATGGTGGATGGATAGTAGGAACGATGACTAATACTAATACTAGTATTTGGCCATCTAAATACACAGCTGATGGTACGCCTATTGCGAAACCTTATGACAGAGGTTCTCAAGTGTATAACAGTGTACTATATGCTAACCTTATGGCATGGGCTATAGAATATGTAAAAGTGAATAAACCAATTAAATAATAGAAAAATAAGCTAGAGTGGTAACGCTCTAGCTTGTTTCTAAAAAGAATTGTTTATGATGAAAAGAAAAATATTTAAATATAGTTTGTGGTCTTTGCTTACTTGTCTACTATGGTTATTACCAGTTGTAGATATGTTAGCTCAGGAGAAACAAACAGTTAAAGGGACACAGATATCTGATGGTACGGTGTTAACTAATACATTAAACCCTCTAGGCTTTAGTATTCTAGATTTGAGTTCTGCAGAAAGGGGATTTGTATTACCACGATTAAGTACAGAGGAGCGCTCTGCCATACCTCTGAAGGATATAAAACCGGGATTAATGGTGTTTAATACCACTATTGATTGTGTTGAGTTTTTTAGTGCTACTCGTCAGTTGTGGTTAAGTTTATGTGGAGATGAAAATGAACCTGCAGAGGTAGAAATTACAAATGCTGGATGTTCAGGTATTGTAATAACGGGGAATTATGCTGAGAAGGTATTCTTACAACCTCGTGCTAATACAATCAATATTCAAGTGAATGTATCTGTGGCAGGATCTTATCAAATAGAAGCAGAAGCATTTCAGATGGGAACTAATAAGCGCAATGGGTATTCGTTTTATGCTAGTGGAGTTTTTCCATCTGCGGGGATTTATAATGTGGTCTTAAAAGGAAGTGGAACTCCAGAAAAGGGATATCCTAGAAATATTAATGGAGCACCATCAGTAGCTGGTGATGATATTAGATTTGTTTTAAATGGTGTGAGTTCAACTTGTGTGGCAAGTAATTTTGTAAATCAAGTAGGACTTAAATATGACTTTACGATTAATCAGAGTTCTCAAAAAATTTATAAAGGAAATGATATAACAAATAGAGAAGATCTGTTAACAGCTGAACTGACTAATATTACTTCGGCTGGTAAAGTAGAGGTTACAGGAGTACTAGAAAATGGAATGAAGTTTAAGGGGTCTAGATACTTGACAGAGAACGAGATTGTTACTAAAAAGGCTAGTTTAAAATTAGTTGCAGAGGGCAAGGCTAACATAGCTATGACTACTCCGATGAGTTTTAAGTCTAATTCATTTGTTGATTTTGGAAAAGGAGAAAAAGAGACAATAATCAAACACGACATTCGCGTTGAACTAGTAAATATTGATGCTCTGTGTAATAATCCTTATTATACTTTTAAAGTTAATGGTGAGTGGGAAATGAACAAACCTTTTACTAATAATCACAGTATAGAATTACCTATAAGGGTGACAGCTCCAGGTAAGGGGATTTTTAAAGCTAGAACAGGAGATGTGGTGTTTACCTCAGATCTTGTAGATTTAAATTTTAATGCTCAGACTGATAATATGTCTTATGTTGTACTAAGACCTGAGAAGAATACACCGAACCCGAAAGTGTATGGACAGCAAAAACTTATCGTAACTTTTGAGTCTAATTCAGGACGTGATTATGATATCAGTTATCCGATAGAGAAAGTAAGCAAGGCACTGAATTGTCCAGAATACGTAGTGAACATCAAAGGAAAGGCAGAAGTTAATTTTACAGGTAGTAAACTATACTTCACGAGTCATTTTATTTCTACTAGTACAAGTAAGAATTACTTCCCTCCTAAATTTGATGTATCTGTAGGAGTAAATAAAAGTAGAGTGAAACTAGTATTAAATATTAATATTACTTCTGCAGGAGAGTACGATTTTACAACACAGGAGATCAATGGTATTAAATTCGTTGCAAAAGGGTATACTGATAAGACAGGTCAACAAGATATCATATTAGATGCAGAGGGGAAATCACTAGTAGATATGCCTACTCAAACATATAGATTGTATATGGATGGACAAACTACAGCCTTAACAGCACCAGTAGATTTTGTTTATCAGTCAATGAAGATGTATTCTATTGGTGGATCAGGAGGACAATCATGGCACCCAGGTGGAAATAAAGGAGCTTCTTGGGATGCAGGATCATCTTTAGTAAGAGCATTAGAAAACTTTGGTTGGGATGGTATAGTAAGGATAGATAAACTGGAAATTATAGGATTGTCTAACCCTCAAAGTAATGGTAGTGGACTTAATAATTATCGAGATATGACAAATGGCACTTTTGCTAATACTCTTAAAGAAGCTGATTTGGTATTTATAGGAGCTAATGATGGAAGTGGTTTTGGTAAGGATTTGAATAGTTTACAAAGCTTAGCAAATTATATCAAAGAGAAAAAAGGAGCTGTTGTTTATGGAGAGGATGGAAATAATGTCAATCAAATGACGACATTAATTAAGTTAATTACCAATGAAAGTGTATCAGCTACAACAAAAGCAGGAGGAAGTGTAGAAAATAAGAGTGCAAATAGGGTTGTAGCAACAACTTCTGAAGTTACTAAATTAATTTTAGGGGAAGCAGGTCAGCACTTCTACAAGTATGGAAATGTGACTCTGAACAATAAGTTATTAGGTCAAGGATATAATGGAAGACAATTATTTACATTAGATCGATTACCTCAAGGATTCACAACAATTGCATATCTGAATAATACTTCATCTAATGCTAATACTAATGTATTTAGTTTTGTCCATAATGAATATGGGTTTGTAGGAGTAGGAGGTGCTGGTTTTATGGGTGGATATAGAAGTGGTTCATCTAGTAATACACACCCTGTACAATCTACTGGTTTTTTTACGCCTAGAACAACTAATTACGATGGAGGAGATGTTTATAATGCATGGTTCTTGCTAAACTTAGTACACTGGTCAATAGACTATGCACAAGAACAAAAACACAATAAATAAAATAGACTTATAAGTATTAAAAGAGCTTCTGTGATGGAAGCTCTTTTTTTGTAGTTAATTGTATACTAGTTTAATATGTTTAATGATTATTGTGGGACAGTTACAGAATATGACGTTTCATTTTCTTAGATGTACATTGTTTAGAAGCTAGTCTTTGGTTAATCGTTCTACATTTTACTCAATAAAGCAAGACTTTCACCCATTGGGTGTAGTTCGCATTTTATAAATTGCTATATTTACAAAACAAAATTAGCAAAGTGTAACGAACCCCCCTTTAATGATAAGGGGTTTTTTTGATTGCTATAATTTGTAGTGCTATCTCTTGGGGATTCTAATGTGAATTGATGATAGCACGAAAAAGGAGTTATATGACTATTTTAGAGAAAGAAAGTAAATGAACGAACTATTTAAAATACAGGATCAAACTTATACAAGAAAGGATGCTGTAAAGGTGTATGAGCATAAGGATGCTGCATCGGCTTATGTAGCTGATAGAATTGCCAAGATAATCAAGAATAAACAAAATATAGGACAGCGTGCTATTGTAGGATTAGCAACGGGGTCTACTCCCAAAGGAGTATATAAAGAGCTTATCCGTTTACATAAAGACGAAGGGTTGAGTTTTAAAAATGTAGTGACCTTTAACCTTGATGAGTATTACCCTATCCTTCCTGTGGATGATCAGAGTTATGTGTCGTTTATGAAAAACAACTTGTTTAATCATATTGATATTGATCACCAAAATGTTCATATTCCTGATGGGACTCTATCTTTAGAGGGGATTCAAGCTTATTGTGATTTGTATGAGCAGAAGATTATTGACTTCGGAGGTCTTGATATTCAGCTTTTAGGTATCGGGCGTACAGGGCATATTGGCTTTAATGAGCCAGGAGCAATGCTAGAGTCTAAGACTCGTCTGGTTACTTTAAACGATATTACTCGTGAGGACGCTAAGGATGACTTCGGAGGGAAAGATAAAGTACCTACTCAGGCTATTACGATGGGGGTACAAACAATCACTCAGGCTAAAGAGGTTATCTTAATGGCTCTTAGCCAGCGCAAGGCTGAGATTATCCAGAAAGCTCTACAAGGGGACATTACAGCTGATATTCCTGCTACATTCTTACAGCGCTTAAATAATGTGGAGTATATCTTAGATAGTGAGGCTGCGTCTTTATTGTCAAGATAGGTTTCTTTGTAGGGAATTGAAAACTGATATTCGGGAACAGAGGGCCGAGTGTTAAGAAAACGTCCTGTTGACATCTTTAATGATGGAGCCAAAAGGCGCGCGAGGGCTTTTGAAGGAAACAAAGAACTGGAATGCCTTCGGCGAGGAAATAGAAAAATAATTACTAATTACGGGGGCTATCAACTGATTCACTGTAAACGATTAAAATATAGATAAGCTGTTACTTTGGGGTAATGGCTTTTTTTGTTTAGGAAACTTAAGAATGGGATAATAATTATAAAAGATATTTTAGGATATTAAAAGGCTAGGAAAAAGGGAAGTGCGTAAAAGTTGCTGATTGTTAATTATATTTGTATCTTTAAATACATTAATAATGTAGTGATATGAAAGTAGTAGATATTAAAATTAAGGAATTGAACTCTATTCAGCGAGAAGCTTTTAGTAATGCTGTAAAGGAGAATCAGGAGTTGAATTTAAGTTATCGAGTTGTGGAAGATGATAATTTGGTAGAGATAGGTGTGGATGGAAAACGTACTGTACTTCGTCAATCTAGATTTAAGACAGTGAAGTTGAATATTGTTAATCGTACATTTATATTAGGTAAATAATGAAAAGGTTTAGAATGTTCGCAGGACCAAATGGTTCTGGTAAATCAACTTTTATCAAGGCGATTCAACAAGAATGTTCTATTGGTTTTTATATTAATGCAGATGATATTGAGTATTTATTAAAGACAAAAGGTAATTTATGTTGTAGTAGTTTTATTCCAGAAGAAATTAGTCAGGTTAATTGGGATACTTTTATAACTGCTAATAAAGGCGATATGCGATATGAATATATTAAATCGGCAAAAGTAACTATCAAAAATAATATATTGTATGTATTATCAACAGAGTTGAATAGCTATGTAGCCGCTTTTATTGCTGAATTTTTTAGATATCAACTTCTAAATCTTGAAAAATCTTTTTCCTTCGAAACTGTAATGTCACACTCTTCTAAAGTGAATTTTTTACATGAAGCAAAAGAGAAAGGATTTAAAACTTATCTTTATTTTATTTGTACAAGTGATCCTGAGATAAATAAAAGTAGAGTAAAATTAAGAGTATCTAAGGGAGGTCATGATGTGGCTGAGGATAAGATAGAAAAAAGATATTATGCTTCTTTAGATTTGTTAAAAGATGCTTTTTTAGCAGTGGATAGAGCATATATATGTGATAGTTCTATTGAAGGGGAAGAACAGAGTATTTTGTTTGAAAAAAATGGAGAAGAGGTTAAATTTCACAAAGAAATTGTTCCTCAATGGATTTTAGATTATTTAATTAATCATATAATTAAAATATAGAAAAGATTCTTCTGGTAAGAAAATCAATTATATTAACAAAAATTGTCGTTATGTAGTAAAGCTGTTACTTTAAGGTTATGGCTTTTTTTTGTGCTTTTATTTTTCGGTGATGTTGTTTTGGGAAACGGGGAACAGTTTTGCTTTCGGCATTATATACATCCTGTATGGTAATATTGAGGTAACACTCCTGCTCTTTCCTTATGGCGCGGATTTGCAATCAGTGACACCAACAAAAAGACGCTATGCAAAGTCAGGAGACTATTGCGTAGCGTGATATACATAATGCTTGTAAGACAACAATCCTTAACAGTCAACTGTCCACCATTTCCTGTTTCTTAATCCCTTTTTTTTACTCCCTTTTTGAGTGTAAATTGTCAAAATGATGAAGTTATTCAAATAAAACTGACTATTTGTTATGTAAATGAAGTAATCAATTATGGATAGTTTAAATTATTATTACTTTTAGATTCATAAACTGTTAAGGATATGAAAAAATTACTACTCCCTATTCTTGTAATGTGCTGTGTTTATGGACATAATGCTATGGGACAGACTATGGCTACTCGAAATGCTATTAGATCTACTTATGACTTAGATAAGTCTTCGAAAATAATTAATTCTTTTTCAATAAGAGCTCAAGAGAATCGACAGAGAGCTTATGCAATTGCTGCTAAAGATAATCTACCTACTGTAGGGGTGAATGCTAGAGGAAATTACTTTGAGCTAGATGGTGTGGATGCTAATGGTTTTTTAAGATATAAAATTACTCTTAACCAAGGTTCAAGAGTTACAGCTAGGGCTGAGAATCTTAGATCAGGTGTAAACTCTGGTGATATTTTAGAAGGAGAGGGGATGCAGGTTGGTGTTATTGATGGTTTACCAATGCTTGATACACATCAAGAATTTGGAATTAGTGCGACAAATGGGGCTTCAAGGGTAACTTTAAAAGAGGCTATGCCACCACTTGAGTCTATTCCAATGCAATTTTTAAACGATGGACGTTATCACGCTACACACGTTGGGGGGACTATAGGGTCTGGTGGTTTTGTCAAAAAAGAATCTAAAGGAATTGCTCCAAAAGCAAAAATATGGAGTTATTCTTGGAAAGATGATATTCAAAAGATGAGTTATATGGCTTCTGAAGGAGTGTTAACTAGTAACCACTCATATGGATATGCTTTTTTTGATGATTATGGTAACATTAAAAATCCTGAATGGTTAAAAGACTTAGGAGCTTATGATGAAACAAGTCAATCTTATGACGCATTAACAATGGAATATGAGTATTATTTGCCTGTATTTGCTGCAGGAAATGATGGAACTTATCAGCGTAAGACTTATAGAAATTCGGATAAGGCTAATTGTGATTGTGATATGCTAAATGGGGGAAGTATAGCTAAAAATACTGTTGTGGTTGCAGCTGTAAAAGATGTTCTTTCTTATACAGGAGCATCTAGTGTGGAGATTGCTGGATTTAGTAGTCAAGGCCCTACTAATGATTTTAGGATAAAGCCTGATATCTCGGCTAAAGGGTTTAACGTTTTTTCTTTAGCCTATGAATTACCTTATCCTATAACTGCAGCTCCTAGAAATGATGTGTATGGTAGTATAAGTGGTACTTCAATGGCAGCTCCTGCTATAACAGGAGTATTTATTCTTTGGCAAGAATGGGCTACTAAATTTGCTAACGAAAAGAAAATGCCTTATAAATCAGCAACTATACGCGCATTAATGGCTCATACAGCTGATGAAGCTGGCCCTAACCCTGGCCCTGATCACAAGTTTGGGTGGGGACTAATTAATGCCAAAGCAGGTGTAGATGTAATGTTAGCTGCTAAAGATCAGCGAAGTGCATATATATCTGAAAATATATTAAACAATGGTCAAAAATATGTGCAAGAGATTAAGGTGACAGAACCTATGACTAAGATGGTGGTTACTCTAGCATGGACAGATCCAATGGCAGGGGTGTCTATTAAAAATACAGACGAAGAATATATGAAGACTAATCCTCTTCTTATTAATGATCTTGATTTAGTGGTTAGAAAAGATGGGGAAGTTTATTTTCCATGGAAACTTAATAAGAACTTTAACGATTTAAAAGCTGTTAGAGGGGTTAATGATGTAGATAATATTGAGAAGATAGAAATCTTCGATGTTAAACCTGGTAAGTATATTATTGAAATAGGACATTCTAAATCTCTTCAAGGAGCTAAACCACAGGCTTATTCATTAATCACAACTATTGGAGAGTTTGATAAGCTTAGAAAGATGAAGGATAAAGAAGATGAAAATGATGAGTCAACAGATATTAAATTATGGCCTAATCCTGTGGTGGATAATTTATTTATAACTGTTGGTAAAAAGTATAATGGTAGAACAGTTAATGTACGTATTTTCGATATTAATGGTAGACTAGTATCTACTGCTTCTGAGATAGCAGAACAAGGTGCTATATCAGTTAATATGCAAGGACATAATGCTAATGTGTATATAGTAGAGGTCAAAACATTTGACTCTTCTAAAACTACGCGTATCGCTAAGAAATAGGTGTTTAGATTAAATAATGTTAATTACTTAAAAGCTGTTGTTCTAGGGTAACAGCTTTTACTGTTTTAATCTAGTTCATACTCAGTTACTTTAGGTTTTTGTTTATAAATAGATTGTTAATATTTATTAAAGATAATTGGAAATTACTTATTAATTCTTTTCATTTGTTGCGTACTTTTTATTTAAAATGGTACATGAGTAAAGATTGTTTTTCTCTTGTCACTTTTTTGCCTTACTAACAAAAGTAGAAAACAAAGAAAATAACAACAGTATGAAAAAGAGAGTTTTAATTGGAGCATTTGCATTAATTGCTTCATTTGCTAATGCACAAAGTAGGGTTAGTAGTACAAGTATAGGTATAAACCTTGGGGGACTTGTATCTGTGGTATACGACGATACTTCAGCTTTAGGCTTAAGTAAGAGTCAGTGGAGAAAGATTAATGATTGTCAGGCGCGTTATGAGCGTACTTATAATGATTGGGCTTACAATAAGCGTTATAGTGATTATGAGCTAAATAGAAAAAGAGAACAACTATATAAAGAAATCCGTATAGAAATTGGAGATGTATTAACTGTATCTCAACGTGAGCAGTGGAATAATTACAATTATAAACATAACCACTATGATCGTAAACATGATCATCACCATGGAAAGAGTAATAAATACAAGGATAAACATCACAAGAAGCATCACAAACACAAACATGATGATTGTGATTAAATAAGACAAAAGACCACCTAGATTTAGGTGGTCTTTTTTTGTTTTAGTCTTTTATCAGTAAAGGGGCTTTTTTAAAATAAATAGAACCCATAAAATCAAAATACGACGAAACCTCTCTTGTTTTAGTGGGAGTGCTTATAGTATTTAGTAAAAGTTAGATGAGAATACTTTAAAATATGTACATAAAGCGAATTTCTGCAGTTTGCGATATTAGCTTTTTTAAGGGATTGGTTTTTTAAAGAATATCTGTTAGTGTGATTTAGTGTTTTGGTGTTTGTGATGTTTGGTGATTAATTGAAAAAGCGGTCAATTAGTGATTATTCTAAAAATATTGTAATTTTTTTTCAGGTCTTCTGTTTTTAAGTCTTTTGGTAATTTTTAATTGAATAATATTAAGCTAATTGTTTGTTTTATAGTCTTGTTGTTATTTTGTTTTACATAAAAGTATTGGCAAGTAATGAGAATAATAGTAATCCTATTTGTCTTTTTAACATTTGAAAATAAGGATTGGGTATGTTATTTGTTTATGTGTAAATACTAGTAATAAAAAAACAAAAGGTTATGAAAATAAAAGTAGATATTAAAAAAATAGGAGTGAGTTTATTGACTTTAGGATGTGTTACAACTATGCACGCTCAACAAGACCCTCAGTTTACGCATTATATGTATAATACCACAAATATTAACCCCGCTTATTCTGGTAGTCGTGGGGTGCTTAATGTTTTTGGGATGTATAGAGCACAGTGGGTAGGACTTGATGGGGCTCCTCAAACAGCTAATATATCGATAGATACTCCACTTGGAAATAATGGACTCTCTGGAGGTATTAATTATACAAATGACCGTATAGGAGCTATGTCTGAGAACAACTTTTCGGTAAACCTTGCTTATGCAGTAGATTTAAATGATGATTATAAATTATCATTTGGTTTAAAAGCTACAGCAAACCTATTAAATGTTGATTACACAAAACTTGATATATATGATCCTTCTGACCCAACCTTTGGGGAGAATGTAAATAATAAGTTTAATCCTAATGTTGGGGCAGGATTATTTCTTTATTCAGAGAAGTCTTATTTAGGGGTGTCTGTTCCTAATTTTATGACAACAGATAGATCAGAGCATGATGGTACAAAACTAATGCGTCAAAAAATGCACTTTTATTTAATGGGAGGACATGTATTTGAGCTTAATCCAAGTTTGAAGTTTAAGCCTGCTTTCTTAGTAAAAACGGTATCTGGAGCACCTGTACAGGTGGACTTAACGGCTAACTTCTTAATTGTGGATAAGTTTACTTTAGGAGCTTCTTACAGATGGGATGCATCAGTGAGTGCACTGGCTGGATTCCAAGTGAATGAAGGACTTTTTATAGGGTATTCATATGATGCTGATACAAGTAAGTTAGCTAGATATAATTCTGGATCTCACGAGGTGTTCTTAAGGTTTGATATTTTCAATAAGTACAATAGAGTAGCTACGGCTCGTTTCTTCTAAAAAAAAGCATCAATATAAACTAAGAAAAAGAATGAAAAATATTTACAAAATAGGATTTATAACATGTTTAGGCTTGTTTTCTCTTACTGGTTTTGCTCAGAATAGTTATGTCAAGAAAGCAAATCAACAGATTGAGAAAATGGCTTATGCTGAGGCTATAGGAACTTACGAAAAAGCTATATCAAAGGGGAAACAAGCAGATGATATCCTTTTGAATCTAGCAAAAGCATATTATGAAAATGGTATGTATCTAGAGGCTAATCATTGGTACAATAAATTGTTTGCTAAAGTTACATCACCTGAACAAATAAAGGATATAGAAGCTTTTTATAGATATATTCAGACCATTAGAACAACAGGGGATTATATCTTGGCAAATCAAAAGATGGATATCTTGGCTGAAAAAGCACCAAATGATTCTAGAGTAAAGAAGTATTTGAGTAATCCTAATTATTTGGAACAGGTTAATACCAATAGAGATGGCTATAGAGTAAAACAGCTTAATAGTGTGAACACTCCAGGATCGGAGTATGGTTCAGCTTTATATAAAGGAGAAATTGTTTATGCGTCTTCTGCTAAAAAAGGAAAGCAAAAAGGGATTCACTCTTGGACTAACGACCCTTATACTAAGCTTTATTCAGCTCCAGTAAGAATAGATGGATATATAGGAAAGGCCAAACCTTTTGCTAAAAAGTTAGAAGGAAATTACAACGAGGCAAATGCTATCTTCTCGGCCGATAGCAGAGCGATGTATTTCTCTAGTAACAACAGAGCGGATAAAAGTGTAAGGTATAAAGATGGAACACTACTGGTTAATCTATATAGAGCTTATAGTTTTGGACAAGGAAAATGGGGTGATGTAGAGAAGTTAAGTATTAATGTCGATCACGCCAATACAGCTTCGCCTGCATTAACACCAGATCAAGATTGGATTTATTTTTCTTCTGATAGACCAGGGGGGTATGGGCAATCAGATTTATATAGAGTACGCCTTTTTAGAGATGGTACTTTAGGTACTCCAGAGAATTTAGGAAATAAGATAAACACAGAAGGTAGAGAGAGTTTTCCTTTTGTGAGTTCTGATAATGTATTATACTTCGCCTCAGATGGACATCCAGGACTTGGAGGACTTGATCTTTATGGAGTACAGATTTATGATGATGGAAGCTTTGGAGAGGTGGTTAATTTAGGAAACTCAATTAATAGTCCTTATGATGATTTTGCTATGTATTTAGATCCAGAAGCGAAGTTTGGATTTATAACCTCTAATAGACCTAATGGACAAGGGAAAGATGATCTTTATTATGTGAGAATGAAATTAGGTACAGAACTTAATATCGCTCAAGAGATAAGAGGAAAAGTTACTGATAGAAATACAAACCAACCAATTTTAGATGCTTTTGTATTCTTATATGATAGTAAGCATAGATTAATTGAGGAGATAGAAGTAGATAAAAGAGGGGAGTATGCCTTTAAGGATGTTAAAGTAAATAAAGATTATTTCGTTTCAGTAAAAGCTAAAGGATATAAGTCAGAAGAAGTATCTGTAGAGGATGTTGTTATTAATGAGGCCATAGTTGTAAATTTTAAGCTTTTAAATGATGTAACAACAGATACTGCTAAAGCGCATAAAAACTCTGATACAACAGAATTTTATAAAGAAATACAAAAAGGAGAGGATATTGGTAAACGCTTAGCACTTGCACCTATTTACTTTGATCACGATAGTGCTGTAATTAGAACAGATGCTCAGTTTGAGCTAGCTAAAGTAGCGATGATGATGAAAAATAATCCGACTATCAAAGTAGAGGTTCGTTCGCATACAGATAGCACGGGACCTGATACTTATAATATGAGACTATCTGAGCGTAGAGCTCAGGCAACAGTTGATTGGTTAATATATCAAGGTATTAATCCTTCTAGGTTAAAATCAAAAGGATATGGTGAGACCAATATTATTAATCATTGTCAGAATAATGTTCCTTGTTTAGAAAAAGAACATCAACAAAATAGACGTAGTGAGTTTATTATTATAGAGTTATAATACAAGTAATAAAAAACAATAAAAAAGGGCTGTCTTATAAAGACAGTCCTTTGATTTTATAACTGAAGCTTAGCTAGTTTAAAATAGCCTATAAATACTTACCTATTGTGCTATGAAGACATAAATAAGGCTATATGTTATCAGAAGTAAAAAGTAAAAAACACTTTATATAAAAACATAATTATTACTAATAATGACTGCTAATGAACTTAACTCTATTGCTGAGAAGGCGCTAGAAGAGAAATATGATTTAATAATATCGAGTTTGAAAAAATGTGCTAGTGAAGGCAAGAGTTCTTTTATTATGGAAGAACTACCAGAGATATTAATTAATAAACTTATCGCTAAAGGATATCGAATTACTCCCATAGTTAGATATAGGTATCATTTTATATTTCAAAAAAAGAAAGAAAAAGTTTATAAGATACAATTCTAAGCCAGAGTGTTCAACAAGCTTTTTTCAATGAAATGAATAAAGGGTAGAAGTGATTTGGTTACCTAGCACAAATGTTTCTGTATGTATTGTAAACGTGAAATAGTAAATTATAAAGAAAGCTGTTATCTTTTAGGTAACAGCTTTTTTAATTTGGATAGAGCATATAATTAGAAATCTGTATATAGAAAGTACTTATTCTATTTGTGTGAAACTATTAAAATAAAATAGGGCATAAAACAATTAAGTTTTATGCCCTGTTTGGTTATTCTTAGCTTTTAAAGACTAATTACTTCGCTTGGAAAGCTATCTTGTTTTGGTTTGCACCACATTTAAGCATTGAAGAACCATATAATGGGTTAGATAATTCTTCTACATCACTTAACCATTTACCACCTTCACCATTGTCAAACATAGGACAGTATTGCTCAAATACTACTCTGTCTGTACCTACGATGCTGATTAGTTTTACTAAGTCTTCAGTAAGGTCTTCGAATTCGCTTCTTTGAACTTTGATATCTGTTGATTCTAATTTAGTAGCTGTTTCGATTAACTCTTTTACTAATTCTTTAGCAGCAGCGTCTTCTGTTACTATAGCTTTTAAGTTAGTTACAAGTGTTTTACCAGCTGTAGTAGCTTCAGTTGAGTTGTCTTCTTGAAGAGCTTTCTTTACTAAGAAGTAAGCATCTAAACTTGATTGTAATAAATTAGATTCTTTTACTGTAGTTACTTTCTCTGCAGCTGCTGCAGTAGTATGGTCACCGTGGTCATGTCCTGCGTGCTCTTCTGTTGCAACTGGAGTTTGTGTGTCTTGTTTTTTGTCATTACATGCAGTAAGTGTAAGAGCTAATACTGCAAAGCTTAAAATTACTTTTTTCATTTGATTGTTATTTTTTGTATTTGTTTTTTCGTTTAAAAGCACAGATTGCAAATCCGCGTTATCGTGTTTTTGTGTGGGTGAATGTCCACTGCATCTTTTGGCCCATCATTTTTAATGTCCACAGGGGATTGTTCATTCTGTCCTACCCCTACAATCGTAAACAGTGAACCAAAACCTTATCTCTCGAATTGGCAACAGCTGTGTAACGCTTTGTAATCAGCATCTGTAGCTTTGTCAAGTTCTGTATCGTGACCTACTTTAGCTACGGCTTTAGAGATCGCTGCTTTAGACGTTAGCTTTTTATCAAAGTTAAGGTGTAATACCTTATCTTTTACATCCCAAGTAGCAGAAGATACTCCTTTTATTTTTTTAGCTGCTGTTTCTATACGTTCTTTACATAAGTCACAGTTTCCTTTTACCTTAAGCATAGTGTGTTCTAAGTTAGCATTGGCTGTAGTTGTATGCTCACCACCGTGGTTAGCATGTCCTGTTGCAGCAGGTGCTTCATCATTATTCATCATACTACGTTTACCTTCTAACTGAGCACTTGCATCTACTGTAAATACCCCGTTAGTTACAATTTCCTCACCGTTCTCTAATCCAGACATCACTACATAGTTCTCTCCAAGTGAAGGCCCTAAAACAATCTCTCTTAGCATAAAGGCAGGAGTAGAGGTATTAGGCTGTTTTACATAGATTACAGAACGCTTACCTGTCCAAAGTACTGCTGATTTCGGGATAACTATCTCTTTGTTGTATTGTTTTAAAGGAGCAGAGATTTTAGCGCTTGCGTACATCTCAGGTTTTAAGTTGTTCTTTCTATTATCTGTCTCAACTCTTACTTTAGCTGTTCTTGAAGTAGCATCTATAATTGGGTTGATAAAAGCAATCTTTCCTTTAAATACCTCACCAGGTAAACTCTGAAGTGTATATTCTAATACATCTCCTTCTTTAATAAACGGAAGATCATTCTCATAAGCATCAAATACAGCCCAAAGCTTAGATAGGTTAGAGATGCTGTAAAGTACTGTTCCTTGGTTGATATAGTCACCTTGGTTTACGCTTTTCTCTACCACTATACCACTAGTA
Source organism: Myroides marinus (assembly GCF_900109075.1). GTDB lineage: Bacteria > Bacteroidota > Bacteroidia > Flavobacteriales > Flavobacteriaceae > Flavobacterium > Flavobacterium marinum_A. The sequence goes on from NZ_FNYS01000019.1 coordinate 18,667, forward strand.
TTCGCGTGTATTGATACATAAGGAGATACTTGTCCTGTGCTTAGCACTTTGTTTATCTGCGCTTCAGACATCTTCCAGATGCGCAATTTCTCTTTGGCAGCATCAAGTAGCAAAGGTTGTAAGTCTCTTAATTTAGCTGCTTCTAATAATTCTTGTTGAGCCGTTAATAGATCAGGAGAGTAGATAGTAGCAATTAGTTGTCCTTGTTTTACTGACTCCCCAGTGAAATTTACATATAATCTTTCGATACGTCCATTAACATGTGAAGTTTGTGATTGTTGTAATCGCTCATCCACTTGTATAGTTCCGTAGAGTTGTATGTCTTTGATAGCGTCTTGATGGCCTACTTTAGTAGTCTGAATATTAGCCAGTGCTACAGCTTCTTTAGACATTTGAATAGCCTGGTCATCAATAGCATCATCACCGCCATCTCCAGATTTAAGCGGAATTAAATCCATAGCACATAGTGGACATTTACCTGGTTTGTCCATTCTAATCTGTGGGTGCATAGAACATGTCCATACTGTATTTGTTTCTTCTGTAGTGGCTGGTTCTCCGTTGTGCTCATGTGATCCTGCTCCTCCGAATACCATCCATCCTAATAGTAAACCTACTAATAATATAGCGCCATAGCGTACCATATTATTCTTGAATATATTTTTTAGTTTGTCCATTTTACTGAATATTTTGTGTGTTGTCACGTACTGCTAATAATTTCTTGATAGAAGCCACCATCGTGTTGTAATTGGCAATAGCTTCTGCTTTTTTTAACTGGTAATCCAGTAGTTGTCGTTGTACTTGGATAACATTAGTTAAATCACTCTTACCTGTTACAAACTCCTTAATGATAAGGTTGTAAGTAGTCTGAGCAAGAGTAGTTTGTTTCTCATAAAGGGTCACTACACGCACAGCATCATCAAGTTGGCTTTTATATCCATAATACTCGCTTTTTAAAGTATTATAAGTTTCTTGAAACTTGTTATCACTTGATTTCCACCACAGTTTACCTTCTTCTTGTTGAGCTTTATACTTCTTGCGGAAAATAGGTAGACTTACTGTCATCATAGGCATAATCATATCCTTACCATTCATATCTCCCATAGCCAGCATCATATCATTAGTCTTACCAATAATCATATATTGCACTCCAAGACCTATCATCGGATAGCTCATCTTTCTGTCCATTTCAGCTTTAGCCTTATAAGCTAATCCTTCTTCAGTTATCATCCCAAGCATTGGGTTGTTTAACTCTATGGCCAAAAGAGCATCTTCTTCGCTATAAAGAAAGTTTACTTTCTCTATTTGACCTAACACTACTTCCTTAGTAGCATCTCTGTCTAATAAGGCATTAAACTTAGCTTTCTCTGCTTTGATTTGAGAGTGTAAGCTTTCGATATTGTTTTCAATCTCGATTAGTTCAAGTCCAATACGAAGTACATCAGACATTCCCGAAGCGCTTGAGCTTCCCATTTCACTCATACCTGAGCCAGAAGACATGGATGACATCGAAGCTGATGGAGTAGCACTTGCCTTAGCCACGCCTCCCATGCTCATACCTCCCATACCAGAAGAAGCAGAAGCTGTTGCACCAGAAGCAGTATTGCTACTTACCTTAGGTGTGGCAGTTACTTTAGCACTATTAGAAGGAGCAGAGAACTTGCGTATAGCCAGTTGTTCTAACTGTTGTAATAGTTTTCTATTTTCTTGGTTATTTTGAAGCTGCTCATTTAACTTTTGCAAGTTATACCACTGCGTATAAACCTGTAGGGTTAAATTATCTATAGTTTCTTTGTATTGTTCGTTTTGCATATTGGCCATGTGATTAGCCTCAACACGAGCAGATTTACGTGTTCCAAACCATGGAAGCATTTGCATCACACTTACATTACCTATGTTTCTTCCCCCTACAATATCCATAGGTTTAGTATAAAACTCCATAGATAATTCAGGGTCTTGATAAGCTCCAGCTTGTGGTATCTTCTGAAGGAATGCTTCATAGGCAAGCTTTTGAGATTTCACACCAGGGTTATTCTCTAAAGCTACATTTAAGTAATGAGCTAAAGAATCCTTAGGTTGTTCTTGAGCTACAGCTGTAGCAGTGAAACTAGTCACTGCTAAGAACGCTGAAGCTAAATATATATACATGTTACTTTTATTCTTGTTCATTATCTGTAGTTTTTAGTGAAGTTACTTCCAATTCCACATTTTGAGTTTCGTGCTCTTTATTCCCCTTTTTACTATTTTCTTTCTTAATGGCCCATTCTCTCCACCAGCATTGGAACACTGGTACCACAAACATAGTCATGGACTGAATTAGCATTCCTCCGAAAGTAGGAATAGCCATTGGTACCATAATTTCAGCTCCTTTTCCTGTCGAGGTCATAACCGGAAGAAGTGCAATAAGAGCTGTTGCTGTAGTCATAGCCGCTGGTCTTACACGTTTAAGTCCTGCGTAAACTACTGCTTCTCTAATTTCCTCTTTAGTCTTAGGATCTCTTGCCTCAAAGGTATCGTGAATATAAGTTCCCATCAGTACTCCATCGTTGGTAGCTAATCCAAACAGGGCAATAAACCCAACCCAGACGGCTATACTTAAGTTGATGTTGTGCATCTGGAATAGGTCTCTCATATTCATATCTCCAATAGAGAAGTTCATAAACCAAGGTTGGCCATATAACCACAATAGGATAAATCCTCCTGCAAAGGCTACAAATACTCCAGAGAAGTGGATCAGTGATGCTGCTATTGTTTTAAACTGGAAGTACAGAATAAGTAAGATAGCTAGTAAACTCATCGGCACTACATATAGTAATCGCTGTGAAGCTCTTTCTTGTTGCTCGTAATTACCTGCAAACTTATAAGTCACTCCTTTCGGAAGTGTTAGTTCTCCTGAGGCAAGTTTAGCTTGTAATAGCTTATCTGCCTCATGTACTACATCTACTTCTGCTTTTCCTTCTATTTTATCAAAGATTACATATCCTAACAAGAACGTATTTTCACTCTGAATCATCTGTGATCCTTTAGCATATTCGATATCAGCTACTTCACTAAGAGGAATTTGAGCTCCTGTAGCAGTAGGAATAAGCATTTTAGCCAGCTGATCAGGGTTATCTCTAAGCTCACGTGGATAACGCAATCTTACTGGGAAACGCTCACGTCCTTCTACTGTAGTAGTTAAAGCCATACCACCGATAGCTGCTCCGATTACATCTTGCAAGTCAGATACAGTAATACCGTATCTTGCCATATTGTTACGGTTTAGATGAATCTCAATATAAGGAGCACCTACAGCACGATCATAAAACACAGTCGAAGGCATAATAGAAGGAATGTCTTTTAGCGCTGTTTCTAATGCTTTACCACCTGCCTCGATAGACTCAAGGTCTGGTCCTGATACTTTAAGTCCCATAGGAGCACGCATACCTGTAGATAACATCACAAGTCTTGCCTCGATAGGTTGTAATTTAGGCGCTGATGTTAGTCCAGGTAAGTGTGATACATTGACAATCTCTTGCCAGATATCATCTGCTTTTTTAATCTCTGGACGCCATTGACGCAGGAACTTACCATCTTTATCTGTGATTAAACTATCCTTTGGTACTTTTCTAAAACCTTCTTTAGGGTTATAAGTTTTACCGCTGATTAGTTCAAATTCTCCATTTTTATTTACTTTAAATCTCTCTCTGTGTCCATCTTCATTTAAGATATACTCAGGGATATAGTTAATCGTGTTTTCAAACATTTGAGTAGGAGCGGGGTCAAGGGCTGAGTTTACACGTCCCCATTTACCTACGATGATTTCCACCTCAGGAATGTTTTGAATACGCTTGTCTAACGTACCAATGAACTTTAAGTTTTGTTCAATACCTGTGTGAGGCATACTTGTTGGCATAAGTAGGAAAGATCCTTCATTAAGACTTGGCATAAACTCCTGTCCAATACCTGGGAAGGTAGTAGTTGATTTTTGCCAAAAAGCAGTCTCTCTAAATGATTTCCATCCAACAGTTTCAAATCCTTTAGCTACAAATCCAAAACTCTTATCCACACCTAACCATACCAGCATACCAAATAGCAAAGTGATAATCGGAATACTCATAAACTTCCAGCGGTGAGTAAGTGCCCATCTTAGGATTTGCTCATAGTAGATAACAAGCAGCCACAGAACACCTAAAATAGAACCAATGGCTAAGAATACAAATACGAAGTTTAATCCTGTGCTTTGCCCAGTCCCCAGAGGTAGCCATTCTACAGTTAAGTAGTATAAAGCGACAAATAGAGTTAAAGTTACATTGATATAATTGGCTATTTTTTCTCCTTTCCACAAAGGTGTAAATAGGTTATTTACAGCTACTAAAGTTAAAGTAACTGCTATAAACTCTCCTGTATAGATCCACAATCCAATACCTAAAACGCCTAATATATAATTAGCTATTTTACGCATTTTCTTACCGTCTATTTTAATAGAATACACGTAGTATGCAATAGTCGGAAGTACGATAATTCCCAAGATAAATGCTGATAATAAGGCGAAGGTCTTGGTATAAGCTAAGGGCTTAAACAGTTTACCTTCTTGCGCTTCCATTGCAAAAACAGGTAAGAAACTGATAATAGTGGTAAGCATAGCCGTAGATAAAGCTCCTGATACCTCTGATACCGCTTTAGTAATAAGATTGACAAAAGCCATTCCTTTGCTTTGAATCCCCTTTTCTTTTTCCTCTTCCATGTACCTTAGGATACTCTCGACAAAGACGACTCCCACATCGACCATTACTCCAATGGCAATGGCAATACCAGATAGAGCTACAATATTAGCCTCTATACCCATATATCGCATAATGATAAAAGTAGCCAGTACTCCAATAGGTAAGATACTTGAGATAATTACCGAAGCGCGAAGGTTTATAACCAGTACTATCACTACGATAATACAGATTAATATCTCATGAGCTAAGGCCGTTTCTAAGGTACCAATAGTTTCTTGGATTAATCCAGAGCGGTCATAGAAGGGTACAACTGTAACTTTAGATATAGTACCATCAGCTAAAGTCTTTTGCGGAAGACCAGCTTCCATTTCTTTTATTTTATCCTTTACATTGTTAATCACATGCATCGGATTAGCGCCATAACGAGCCACAACTACACCTCCCACAGCATCTATACCTTCTTTGTCTAATCCTCCACGACGTGTAGCAGGACCAAGGTTTACAAAGGCAACATCTTTTATCTTTACAGGAACGTTCTGACGCACAGTAACCACAGCGTCCTCTAAGTCTTTTACATTCTTGATATATCCAAGACCTCGAACTAAGTATTCAGCTTTGTTGATCTCTATCGTTTCAGCTCCAATGTCCAAGTTGCTCTTCTGTATAGCAGACATTACATCCATTACAGAAACGTTATACGCGCGCATAGCATCAGGATTTACCTCTACTTGGTATTCCTTTACATATCCACCGATAGAAGCCACCTCAGATACTCCCTCAGCTGCTGATAAACTATACTTGGCATAGAAGTCCTGAATAGTACGCAATTCATCTGGGTCCCATCCACCTGTAGGTTCTCCTGTTTCTGGATTACGCCCTTCAAGGGTGTACCAATACACTTGCCCTAAAGCAGTAGCATCAGGCCCAAGTGATGGAATAACTCCTTCTGGAAGTGTCCCTGCAGGTAGTGAATTTAACTTTTCTAAGATACGTGAACGGCTCCAGTAGAACTCCACGTTCTCTTCGAAAATGATATAGATAAATGACATCCCAAACATAGAACTACTACGCACTGTTTTTACCCCTGGTATCCCAAGTAGAGAAGTAGTAAGGGGGTAAGTGATTTGTTCTTGGATATCTTTAGGCGAACGTCCCATCCACTCAGTTGCAACAATCTGTTGGTTTTCACCAATATCAGGTATCGCGTCCACTGGTACAGGATCGCTCGGCAATATGTTTTGATGCCAGTTAAATGGAGCTGTTACAAGTCCCCAAATAATCACAACACCCAACAGCAATAGAGTAATCACTCTATTGTGTAAGAAGTACTTAATGATTTTATTAAGCATAAGAAGTATTTTTCTGTATTAAAAAATGACACCTGCTAATACTTTACTATTATCGATCGGATAAGGATAGAACCACAACTTATATGCCACATCCTAAAGGGATACAACAATAAGTTGTAATCCTATTCTATCCAGGATTAGTGCATAAACGATAAATAAAAAGATTAGCGATGATGAATAAATAGGTAATCATCATTAGACCTAAGCGTATATGATTTTTAGCTATTTGATATAGTGTAATTTATATCACAACAATACCTTATTATATAAGAAAGGTAATGACTATAGACAATAAAAATACGGTTAGGACAAAGTAACTATATAAGATCAATACACATATAGATAATAAGGTGTATTAGCAAGTTACTTGTTTAAAAGGGTATCATATACGATAAATACAGATATAAGATAAGGGATCTATATCTTTATACTTAAATCCAGAAGAAGATACAGATAGAGGAGTTACAGAAACTAAATCAATAGATGATAAGTTCTCTAAGTAATTAGAGTTAAACCATCTCGATTTAATGTTAGCTGTTTTTGCCTTTGTATCTTGAACAACCTTTGGTGATTGAACTTTTAATTCAGTAGAAGTAACTAATACACGAGAAGCTACATTACAACATGGCATATTTAGATCCATACTGCGTGAGTTTTGCTCCATCTCACCTGAACAGCATGACATATTACTATTGCCACTCATCTCCATACCACATACCATTACCTCTTCAGTACAAGTCCATTCTATAATCGGACTGGCTGTAACTAAAGTAGATAGTAATAAAAGTAATATGGATAGATATTTCTTCACTTAATGTCTGAATTGTTCTAATTGATGTGACAAAGATACTTATTTTTTACACCTAGACTATAGTTTTAAAGGTTTTTTATGCAGGTAAAAGCACTTTTAATTAATCACTTATACAATTATTTGTTTTTGTTGTATAATTAATCACTTTAGGGTAATTAGGGACATAGGCATAGCGTATTTTCTTATTGACTAAATAATCATTTAAGTATAATTAATATTAAAATGAGCTTTTTAGAAAATATAAATGAGCTTTATAGCAAAGTAATAAGACTGTAGTTCTGTATCTTTATCTTTAGAAAATAATAGAAAATGAAAACAAACAATACTTTGCAAACTATTAGTTACTCAGGTATTTTTCTTTCTTGTTACACAGATAATAATCAAAAGTGTATTCATGCTACTCCTGAGCATGTCTTAGTATATGTGTATTCAGGTGAACAAATCATTGAAGATAGAAATAAGAAAATAAAGGTTGGGGCAGGTCAATGCGTTTTTATACGTCGTAATCACCAATTGACAATGTACAAAAATGGTAAGGGTAAAGATAACTATAAGGGAATATCACTAACTTTTAATAGAAATGTACTAAGAGAGTTTTATAGTAAATTAAAAAAGAGTGATATTCCCAAGGGAGTAGCTGTATCTGATAAAAATGTATTCCCGATTGAACAGAAAGTTGATATAACTAGTCTATTCGAATCCTTAACTCCTTATTTTAATCAGAATGTTAAACCTTCGGATCAGGTAATTCACTTAAAATTACTTGAAGGTATTTATGCACTACTTAATAACTCTGATATATTCTATCCTTTATTATTTGATTTTACCCAACCTTGGAAGATAGATATAATGGAGTTTCTAAATGATCATTATATGGACGAGTTAACCATGGATGAGATAGCAATCTATACAGGAAGAAGCCTAGCCACTTTTAAAAGAGATTTTAAGAAGATAAGTAATCTAACCCCACAAAGGTGGATTATACAAAAGCGATTAGAATCAGCTTATGTGAAACTAAAAGAAAAAGGAGAAAAAGTTCAAGATGTTTATTTGGAAGTAGGCTTTAAAAACCCTTCTCACTTTTCAACAGCTTTTAAGAAGCAATTCGGTATTTCTCCTACGGAAGTGTAATAGATAATGAGCTTCTTAAAAAAGTAAATTGAACTTTTTAGTAAAGTCTTTGTTTAACTGATAATTTACTTTTGCCAAGAGTTATACATAATGTATCTATAGTAAAAACAATATTAATAAAAATACCTTTAAAAAGATGAATACAAAAAATGTAAAAGCATTTGGTACAGAAGCACCAGAGGCAGATTTAAAACAAATGAGCATTAGCCGTAGAGAAGTAACAGCTAAGGATGTTGAGATTGATATTCTATACTGTGGGGTATGTCACTCTGATCTTCATACAGCAAGAAATGAGTGGGGAGGAACACAGTATCCTAATGTTCCAGGGCATGAGATTGTAGGAAAAGTAGTGAAGGTTGGTAGTGGAGTTACTAAGTATAAAGTAGGAGATTTAGTCGGAGTAGGATGTATGGTAGATAGTTGTCGTGAGTGTGCTAGTTGTAAAGAAGGGTTAGAGCAGTACTGTGAACACGATAATATCCAAACCTATAATAGCCATGATAAACACTTAAATATGCAAACATTTGGGGGATACTCAGAGAGTGTAGTTGTAGATGAAGATTTTGTTTTAAGTGTACCTAGTAATTTAGATTTAGCTGCAACAGCTCCACTTTTATGTGCAGGGATAACTACTTTTTCACCACTTAGACATGCTAATGTAGGGCCAGGAAAAAAAGTAGGTATTGTAGGAATAGGTGGTTTAGGACATATGGCAGTAAAGATTGCAAAAGCTATGGGAGCTTATGTAGTTGTGATTACAACTTCACAATCGAAAGTAGAAGATGCAAAACGTCTTGGTGCTGATGATGTAGTTCTATCAACAGATGCAAATCAAATGAAAAACAATGCTAGAACGCTTGATTTTATCCTAGACTGTGTATCTGCTCAGCATGATATTAACGCATATTTATCACTGATTAAAAGAGATGGAGGTTTAACTCTTGTAGGAGCTCCTGAACATCCACTTCCTGTATCTGCTTTTAGTTTGATATTAAATAGAATTAGCTTTTCAGGGTCTTTAATCGGAGGTATTAAAGAAACACAAGAAATGCTAGATTTCTGTGGTAAACACAATATTACCTCAGATATTGAACTTATTCAAATGCAGGATATTAATAAAGCATATGATCGCTTGTTAAAAGGGGATGTAAAATACCGTTTTGTGATCGATATGGCTTCGCTTAAGAATAATTAAAGCTATAAAGAGGGTGTCCTGAGAAGGTCACCCTTTTTTATTTTATAATAAGGGAGGTAATAGTATTTTGTTATAGTCTATAAGATTTACTATTTTATAAGGGAATATGAAAGATTAATTAAGGGAAAAAGACAATAGTTGTCATTATTGTTGTTGCTTTTTAATAGGTATTGGTAAAAAGTGCTACTAAGTGACAATATGAGAAATTAAAAGCAATAATAAAGTACCTTGATTGTTGCTTAATTGTTAATGAAAGAATAATATTATACGTTTATTTAGTTGATTGAAGTATTTTATATGAAATTAAATCAAAAAATAAACAATAAGTAAATATATCATAATGAATTATGTTAATTAATATTATTTTTAATCAAGTTTAAAGGTGGTGTGATAAGCAATGCATTATAGTTCGTTTTCATTTCTATAAGTATTTATAAACTACTATTTATAGTAGTATGAATATCAAGTAGCCTAGACAAATTTTTTTCTTTTCATTTATAAAGACGCCAACCCTAACTATGCCGTCTGTATAAAACAAAAAAAAGCTATTCTTTTTAGAGTAGCTTTTTTTATCTTAAGTGCTCAAAATGTTATCTTTTATTATGCAAGACAATTTCATCCATCATATAAAGCAATATACAGCCTTAACTTTAGAAGAAGAAGGACACCTAAAAAGATTAGCTCAGTATAAGCAGTTTGTAAAACAAGAGACAATATTCTCTAGTGGGAGTATATCTAATGAGATATACTTTGTCATCAAGGGGTGTGTTAGACTTTATTACAATGTAGAGGAGAGTGATAAAACAGCTTTCTTTTATACTGAAGGACAGTTTATCTGTGCGGGAGAGAGTTACACCTATAAGGTAGCCGCTAAGGAGAATTATCAGGCACTAGAAGATACAGAGATTTGTGTACTCTCTAGAGAAGCCATAGAAGAGCTATTATCTATATCACCAGTATTTGAAGTTATTGCTCGTATAGCAGTAGAGAATGAACTCTTGACTGCTCAGCGTATTATTGCCTCTTTTGTAACCCAGTCAGCAGAAGAGCGATATAAAGATTTATTATCCCATCAAGGAGATTTGTTCTTAAGAGTACCTCAGCAGTATATTGCTACTTTCTTAGGAGTATCCCCAGAGACGCTTAGTCGTATTAAAGCTAGAGTGTTCAAATAAGTTTTCTTGACGATTGTCAAGTGTGTTTACCCATTACAGCTTCTAACTTTGTCTTAATCAAATAAAGCAGTAAGATTATGACTAAGAGAGTACTAGTGGCTGGAGCCACAGGATATTTAGGTGGAGAACTAGTAAAAGAGTTAAAATACAGAGGATATTGGGTAAGAGCACTTATTCGTTCAGAAAAACAAAAGGAATTAATATCTCTAGCAGATGAGGTTTTTATCGCAGAGGTGACTAAACCAGAAACATTACTTGGATGCATGGCTAGTATAAATTACGTATTTTCTACCATTGGTATCACTAGACAGAAAGAAGGGATGACGTATATGGATGTGGATTATAAGGGAAATCTTAATCTTCTTCATCAAGCGTGTATTACAGATGTAGAGCGTTTTTTGTATGTATCAGCTATTGGTGGAGATAAACTCCGTCACCTTGAGATCTTTAAGGCTAAGGAAGGTTTTGTAGACAAACTAAAAGAATCGGGGTTAGATTATAGAGTGATAAGACCCAATGGTTTCTTTTCTGATATGAAAGACTTCTTAAAGATGGCTAACTCTGGTAGAGTGTTTCTATTTGGGAAAGGAGATAAAAAACTAAACCCAATTGATGGTAGAGATCTAGCCAAAGTGTGTATTGATAAAATGGAAGGTAACAAGAAGGAATGTTCTGTAGGAGGTCCTGATGTGATGAGCCAAAGAGAACTTGCTACTTTAGCGTTAAAAGCACTTAATAAGAAGGAAAAGATAGTGTGTTTGCCAGACTTTATAAGAGTTTGGATTATAGCTTTATTGCGCTTGTTTACCTCATCTAAGACTTATGGCCCTTATGAATTTTTCTTAACGGCGATGGCTAGTGATAATATCGCTCCTACTTATGGAGAATACCATTTAAAGGACTACTTTAACGAACAGGTAGTAAAGAATAGTATCTAGTTTAACATACTAAATTAATAGGGTAGATACTTATATGTTTATAGAAGATTATCTTCATAAAACGAGGTATTTTTTTAAAATTCTGTTCTGTCTCAGTTGCAGTCTTGTTCGAGTCTTGTTCGGGTTTTATCCCATTTTTATCCCATTAGGTTCCGCAAATACAGAGATTTTGGGAAGAACTCGGAAACAAAAGTAAAAGATGAGTGAAATTAATTCAATGTAATGTATTGGTATTTAGTATTTTAATGTTGTTTTTTTAGATTTGACTACAGTCCGAATTTAGGTCATTTACTCCCATTTAGTCCAAATATTGCTTAGTAGGATTTTTATTAATGATAAATAATAAATAAAGTTCCCGTATTGGGAATAAAATCATATATTTGCATAGAAATAATTAATTATGAGGGTTATAGCTAAGAAAATACTAAGAGATTTTTGGGAAAAACATGGTGATTGTGAACAACAATTAAAGTCATGGTATCTTGAAAGTGAAAAAGGCACTTGGAAAAATATTAATGAATTAAAAGTAGATTACCCTAGTGCAAGTATTTTAGCTACTAATAGAATCTGCTTTAATATAAAAGGAAATAGTTATCGGTTAATTGTTAGAATTAATTTTAACTATCAAATGATGTGGATTAGGTTTATAGGAACTCATGCTGAGTATGATAAAATAGATGCAAATAATATTTAGAGATATGAAATTAAGACTATTAAAAACAGAAAAGGATTATCAAGAAGCTCTAATTAGATTAGAGGATATTTTTGATGCAATTCCAGGTACGGAGCAAGGAGATGAATTAGAGATTTTAGGTGTTTTAATTGAAAAATATGAGAATGAACACTTTTTTATTGATTTTCCAGATCCTATAGAAGCAATTAAATTTAGAATGGATCAAATGGGCTTTTCTCAAAATGATTTAGCAGAAATCATTGGGCAGAAAAGTCGTGCCAGTGAGGTTCTAAATCGAAAAAGAAAATTATCTCTTGACATGATTAGAAAAATAGCAGAAAAAATGCATATTTCTTCAGAGGTATTAATTCAAAATTACTAACAGTAAATAGAAGGCCTTACACTATTTTTAGTGTAAGGCCTTTTGTATTATTAAGAAAGAATCTCTAGGGGTTCGATGTGTTAGAATACGGTTTGTTACCTCACTTAAACCATTAACACCAAGTTCCTAGAGATTCAAAAGTACAAACCTTATATATGATCAGGAAGTTGTTTTTCAATACTTTCCTTGTCTTTTTTGCTCATCATTAATGTTCCGAGTTTATTGATATACACACGTGTTTTTAGGGTGCGTATTCTACCGTAGTGATGGAACAGTACATAGAGTAATACTCCTATACCAGCTATGTTGATATATCCATAGATTAACTTAGTAGCAGATAGCACACCGTTTAGCTGAACTAATGGCAGACTAATACCTGATCCTGCTCTTAATAGCATGGCGTCGTCTAAATACACCGCTAAGTTGTTTAAGCTTTGGATCTGGAATTGGTACTGTACCCAAGAGTAAGTAGCGCTGAATATCCCTACTGCGATAAACGTACGCCAAAGGATAGCAAACCCGATAAGCCCAAGCATACTGGCTAAGTCTAATTTGTCTAAGGTATAATACCACGTAGCAACAAAGATGACTCCCATACCATAGCCTTTAAAGAACATAGGTAGATACCACATCGAGTAGCTAAATGTAGTACTCATGGATAAATACATCATAATGGAGTACATCAAAAAGGCTGAGAAACCAGAAAAAACAAGCATGCGCAGTGGTATCTCATTCTTAAACCACTTATAACAGACAATAGCTGCAGAGACCAGTCCTGGTATTAAAAGTAGGTTTAAAGACGCATTTGTCTCTGGATTATAACCTAATATTCCTACCGCAAAGATGTTTTGTATCGTAGCTGTGGCTAAGTACATACCTAAGCAGAGTAGCATAATGGTTCCGTGTCTTACATTGTTTTTCTTAAATGCGTTTAAGGGCAAGAAGGGTCTTCTAATGAGTTGCTGTCTGACCACAAAAACAAATAATAGAATAAAGAATGAAAGAGCGGCATACCCAATAGTCTCTGATTCAAACCAGGCTTGTTGTTTCCCAAAGGCTAAAATGTAGGCTAGGATCATAAATGTGGTATTGAATAGCAATACACTAATCCAATCGATATAGATAAACGGAACCTTGCGCATAAAGCGCTGATTATGCTGAAAGATAATACAGATCATCGCTCCTACAAAGCAAATCATCGCGATGTACATATAGCTTATTTGCCAGTTGTATAAATGAGAGATCTTCGCTACGTAATATCCTGATAGTTGAGTAATAACCAGTAGGGCAGAGTAGTAGATACTGTAGAATATTCCTCTGTTTCCCCCTGTGCTTAATAACATCATTAGGGGTAATACTACCTCCATCATCCCAATCATCTTAAATACCCCGATCAAATAAGAACAGGCAATGATGATAAAAGGTTGGTATGAAGTTCCTTGTATAATAAACAGTACGCCACACATAGTTAATGATGTGACAAGTAGTTCCTTGGTTCTAAAGCGCGCTTTTATCCTTACAATAAGCGGCATCACTGTACCTAAACCTATAGCATAGGCATAGTTTGCCCATAGGTAGTACTCTGTCATCGCACCAGTACTTCCTGTTATATAAGTGATATTAGTAGTATATATACCACTTATACCACAGTATAAGGCTGCTATAAGCACTATGAGCAAAAGCATCACAGGTTTAGGTACCCAAGAGTGAAAAAGTCCTTTGTTGTACATTTTTGAGTTTACATTTTTAGAGGGAATAGGGAGAGAGGGAGATTTAGATAATCTGGTTTTATGTTTGAAGCCCTTATACGTCTCTTGGTTCCATCACTAAAAATATCCAATGGATATTTTATTTACGCTCAGCACTTCCTATTTCCCGTTCTCTGCTTCCTGCTCCCTATTACCTATATTCCCTGTTTCCTAATTCGCTAACTGTATATTCATATTCATTCCCGCTTTAAGTTCAGCGATATCTCCTTGAGCGTTTTCTTCTGTAAATTCGATACGCACAGGAATTCGCTGTTGTACTTTGACAAAGTTTCCTGTAGAATTGTCTGTAGGAACGCTTGAGTATCTCGAACCTGTAGCGGCAGAGATAGCAGTTACTTTACCGATAAAGCGCTTTCCTTTTATCGCATCAGCTGTCATTTCTATCACAGCGCCTATTTGTATATTGTTCATCTGAGATTCCAAAAAGTTAGCTGTTACCCATTTTTCGTTATCTCTTACGATTGTTGTTATCTGTTGACTTGGAGAAAGAAGTTGACCTTCATTAATTAAGCGTCTTCCCATTACTCCATCATAAGGAGCAGTGATAATCGTATAAGACAAGTTTAAATTAGCCATATCAAGCATTGCTTTGGTACGTTTGATATCTGCTTCATTTAACGCAATACGAGTTTGAATCTCTGATACCGAAAGTTTAGTTGTATTTTGTTGTTTGATTAGACCTTCATAAGCAGATTTAGCTGCTTGGTATTCTGTTTTTACTTGATCATATTGTTGTTGAGTTACTGCCTCAGCTTGAAGCAAGTTCTCATATCTTTTGCTGTTTTGTTCTGCATTCCACAATCTTGCTTTAGCTCCTTCGATATTAGAACTAAACACACCGATATTATTAGAGGCAGTCTGTACAGATGAAGCTGTAACATTCTTAGCCGCTAAAGCGCTTAGATAAGCCGCCTCGGCTTGTTCTACCTGAGTTAGTATTTCTCTGTTGTCAAGGATAACTAAAGTGTCTCCTTTTTTGACTTGTTGGTGTTCTATAAAGCGAATGTCTTTAATATACGCAGATACACGAGTATTGATAGGATTGATGTATTCTTCTACTTGTGCAGATTCGGTATAGTCCTTATCATTGATGTGAAAGTATTTGGTTAATAACCAAAAGAAGGCTATCCCGATTACTAAAAAGGTAAGTGTGTTTACTAAAAGCACTTTTGCTTTCTTCTTCTTTTCTTGTTTTGCTTTATCAGTAGCTGTTGGCTCAGTTGGAGCCTGCACTGTTTGAGGTTCAGTGGTTGTATTTTCTTTATTTTCCATGTTGTACTTTTTAGTAAGGTAATGATGGGGTACTTGCTACGCTTACACAATTACATATATGCACTGTCACACAAAGAGCGTACACAAGCTGTAGCGTAATTTGAGATTAGTAATTAACTATAGCGTTCCGGTTGCTTTTAGTAAATTATAATATTGGTATAATACATTAATCTCTGCATTGGCGTATTGAAGTTCTGCTTCAAGCTTTGCATTGGTAGCATCAGTCATTTCTGCTTGTATAGCTAATTGGTTGAGGTATTTAGCTTCTATGATTTTGTAGTTTTCCTGTGCTAACTGTTGACTTTTCTTTAATAGATTGGCGTTTTGTATTGCTTCATCATACTTTGTATAAGCAGCATTAACTCCCATTTCTATTTGTTGTTCTACAAGAGTTAGTGTTTCCTTAGCTTTTGATTTTTGCAGTTTCTCCAGCTTTACCTTTTTAGGAGTCTTGTATAGGTTGTCTATATTGTAAGAAAGCGAAACTCCCACTTGCCAAGCGTTAGAATACATATCCATCACAGGATTAGTAGTGGTAATAGGTCTTGCCATATTATATCCACCTACAGCTGCAAGACTTGGGTATTTGTCCGTATTAGCTATCTCTACTTTTTTTTGAGCAGCTTCTACGGTTTTCTCTACTTTTTGCACCATAGGATGCTGTGCATAAGCAAGGTCTAAGTAGTAGGCATAATCTCCTTCTAAAGCTTTGTGTATTAAGGCTTCGTTAGGGGCAATCTTTGTTGAGGTAGGCAGTCCTAAGGCAATGGCAAGATTGTAGTTTAGGATAGACAAATTGTTATCTACACTTAATAAGGCTTGATCCATGTTCTGCAAGACTAATTCTCCTCTTATAACTTCGTTGCGTGTCATCATTCCTTCCTTATAGTATCGATTAACGTTTTTTAAGCGGATTTGAGCGAGTTTCTTATTGTTTTGATATACTTGCTCCTGATGCACTAGTTTGTACATGTCTAGGTAGTTAGAAACGACTAAGAACTTTATCGATTGCTGATCTTGCACTAGGTCTAAAGAAGCAAGTTGTTCTCCAATCTTGGCAAGTTCAATATTCTTGTTAATAGCACCACCTTTAAACAAAAGCTCAGAAGCTTGCAGGGCATAGCTATTACCAAAGTGAGGCATGTCTTTAGTCATTACCTTGCTAAAGTCCTTGTCTAATATAAGAGCATCCCCGATATAAGAGGCATTTGCTGTAAAGGCAAGGTTTGGTAGTCTTTGTTGTTTTAATAGTTGTGTTTGTCCTTCACTAATATCTTTGTTTAATGCAGTAACCTTTAGCTGCTGGTGATTCTGCATGGCTAAGTTTACCGCTTCTTCTATACTAAGAGATTGTTGGTTTACCTGGCTATACATTGAGGTATATGAGAGTAGAAGTAAGCCTAATCCACAGAAGTATTTGTGAATAGTATTGTTCATTTTATTTGTACTTTATAAAGGACAAAGTTAGGTCAGTAGTACACGGTATAAAATGATTGATATTTACAAATAAGATGTTTAAAAGTACGATTTTATAGTTTAAACATTCCTCTGTATTGGGTTGGGCTGATGCTTTGATGTTTTTTAAAGAAATGAGCAAAAGCGTATTGATCGCTGAAATTCAGTTTACTAGCCAGTTGTTTGATAGGAATAGTGGTAGTAGAAAGCTGGGCTTTTGCCTCGTTAAAGATAAACTCATTGATGATCTCATTAGGGGTTTTTCCAGAGGTCTCTTTAACCACACTACTTAAATGTCTGATAGAAAGCTGTAAGCTATCTGCGTAGAACTGTACAGACTTGGTCTCTAGATAATGATCAGAGACAAGCATGACGAACTTATAGGTAATCTTTTGTTGAGAGGTCATTTGATTGATAGATTCCTCATTTCTAGGTGTGGCAACACTTACTAGGTGGTATAAGATAATATTAAAGTAATTTTCTATGATATATTGCCCGTATTCTACATCATTAAAGTTCTTTAGATAGTAACCTAATGACTCTACGTTAGTCCAGAAGATATCTATCTCGGATTGAGTAAGGTGAAAGTTGCGTTGCAATTGCGTTTTTAGATCTCTATATACCTTTAGGCGGTGTAGCTTAAAGGATGAGGTCTCTAAGAAGTTTCTATCATAACTCAAAAGACGAAGTTCTGCATCAGGAGTAATCTCGATAATTTCATATACATACTTGACATCAATAAGAAATATTGAATTCTCTATAATCTCAAACTCATTAATCTGCTCTCTAACTCTTAACCTTCCTTTTTTGACAAATAAGAATGACGAGCGCGTTGGTCTATAAGGGTGACCAAAGTTAGCCTGATCAAAGATGTTTTGTTGATCATAGATCTGTACGTGTATAAATGATGCGTTAGCTGCCGCGATATCTCCTTGAATCATAGGGTAGGTTTAGATATGGCAAGGTAGTAAATCTAAAGGATACTAAAAAAGCATATAGAAATAGGAGTGAATAAAAAGAGCCTTGATGTATAACCAAGGCTCTTGTATATTATTTGATTTCTCTCTCAAAAAGTAGAATCTTCTTACCTTTTTTGACTAAGTATTTCTTTGTCCAAAGGCAGTCATCATTGTATTCATATTCGAATGTTTCATGTTGGTCTAAACTTCTACCTCCAATCCCAATAAGAGGATATTTTCTTGTTGGAGTAGAACTTCTATCTATAGTTAAGACATTACCACAACTATCATAAGTAAATTCTTCGACATCTATTTGTCTGTTATTCTTTATAAAACTTGTGCGTTCAGCGCGTGCTATATTTCCCTTATCATCATACTGATAAGAAACTGACCAACCTTCTTTGCCAATAGATTCTTCAAACTCTTTAGAAGTTTCTTTAGCTATTTGCTTGTTTTGGTTATAGCTATATTTAGTATTTTGACTTTTTATTTTTAGTCCTTCACTATTATATTTTGTTTCTATGTCGACAGTTTTTGTTTTTTTGTCAGTATCAATAACTATCATTTGTGAAACGTTAGCATGCTGATCATAAACATATTTAAAAGTCCCTCTTAACTCTTCTTTAGAGAAAGTCTTAAAGGTATCAATTTGTCCATCTTTTAAAGTATACTCCGTTTTCCAATAATCTTTGCCATAAGGCGTTTTCTCTATTACTGTAGTGTATTTCTTCCAGTTAGGATTCTTTTCCAATTCTTTTATTTGAGCTTTTGAACTAAAACAAATAGCTAATAAGGCTGTGATACTCAATAGTAGATTTTTCATATAACAGATTTAATTAATTGTGTTATGTATATTAACTACTTAAGGTAGTAATATATTGTTGGTTAGAAAAATTAGAGAAACTTACTCAAAATCTGTTAATAGTGTTCATGTAAGAAATAGTATTACGGCTTTAATACTTTACTTCATCCACATACTTGGAGATACTCCATACTTCTTTTTAAAGGCAGAGGAGAAGTGACGAGGATTTTTATATCCTATAATATCAGATATCTCGCTAATGTTTAGTTCTTTGTTTTCAAGTAACTCTTTAGCGTGTTGCATCTTTTGATCTGCCCAAAAAGAGAATACTGTTGTACCGAATAGCTCTTTAAAACCTTTCTTTAAAATAAAGTCATTAGTACCTACCTGATGTGCTAAATCGGCTAAGGAATGTGTGCTATCTATATTGTTTAATATAAAGTCTCTAACAGCATAGACTTTATCTATATCTTTTTTGCTTATAGTGCTTTTCGGTGTTGTGTCAGTATTAAATTGCTCTAATTGTAAGAGCAATAACTCAATGACTTTGGCTTCTAAGAACATCTTTTTGAAAAGACCTTGACGCTCGCATTTGATAATCTGGTGCACAATATCATACATCTGTTGGCTAATAAACTGGTGATTTGGATGCAGCAGACTAGAGTTACCCTTTTCTATTGTATTTCTAAAGGCATCGAATAAATGATTATCTAAAGGTAAGAACTTTTTGAAAAAAGTAGGGGTTAAGTTGATTTCACAAAGCTGAAAATCATTAGCTTCCCATTGCATTTTACCTGTCATATTATTGGCATAAATAATATTATGAGAATGTGCTCCAAAAGATATATCCTTATTGAAATTAGTTGATGTAGCTGTACTTTTTCCTTTTAAGGTAAAATGCATCTCAATAGTCTGAAAATCACTTTCAAACCCCAATAGTATAGGCTTAGCTAACGAGACATCTCCAAAGCCAATGTGTACGCCTTCAAAGTATATTTCTTTATAATATCCCTTTCCCATAAAAGTATCCAGATAAGTTGTGCTCTCTTTTACAGGGAGATTATCTGTGTCAAAATAAGAAGTAGGATACTGTTTATCTACTAAGGTATATTGGTGCTTGATATCATATAATCGTAAATTCATAGCTCTTGTATTGAAAACATTTTATGCGGACTTTTTACTCCGTTTAACAGACATTGATAGACAATGAGTCGTTTACATTTGCACAAATATATTAATTGTTTAGAATTGTTCTTAATAAGTGTGCGTTTTTCTTCTTTTTAAAAAAGGACAAATATTAGAATAAGCTAAATAAAACTCAATGTAACTACTTGTATGAATCAGCAAAAGCAAATGATATTAAACGATAGATTGCCCAAAGTGATGTGGCAACTTTCTTGGCCTGCCATTGTAGCGATGGTCTTATACGGATTAAACAATTTCTTGGATGGAATATTTGTAGGGCATCTGATAAGTAATACGGCTTTGGCAGCAGTAGGTATAGCTTATCCCTTGGCTCAGTTCGCTCAAGGTTTCGGGACGTTAATCGGTACAGGTATAGGTTCTGCTATTAGTATTTGGATAGGAGCAAAGGATACCGAAAAACTAAACAAAGCCTTTGGAACGGTTAACTTCTTAACTCTTGTTTTCTCCTTGTTAATTACTGTCCCATGTTATGTATTTGCAGAAGAATTAGTCTATATGATGGGAGGGCGTGATGAGATACTAATTACGGGAGTAGAGTATTTTAAGGTTACTATTATAGGGAGCTTCTTTTGGATTCATGGACTGGCTTTAAATATGATTATTAGAGCTGAGGGAAGAATGAAAACAGCGGCTTGGATGATAGCAGTAGGTTTATTAGTTGATTTAGCTTTAAAACCTGTCTTTATTGATACTTTAGGATGGGGAGTGGCAGGAGCTGCTTGGGCGACTAATATTTCGATGGTAATTTACACTGCTTTAGGAGTGTGGTACTATGCAAAAGGAAAAGCTTCTTTTCAAACTAAATTTTGGTCTTTAAAACGCGATAAGGCTATCTTAAAAGAGACACTTTCTTTAGGAATGCCAGGTTTTATTATGATGGTAATGATTGTGATTCAGAATATTGTAGTGTTTAATGCCTTAGCTAAATATGGTTCAGCCTCGGATATTACTTTCTTTACTGCAGTTAATCGTTTTTATATTCTACTCAATACTCCTTTATGGGGGTTAATGCGCGCTTTACAGCCAGTGGCAGGAATGAATTATGGTGCCAAACAATACAAGCGTAGTATAAGTGCATATCGCTTATTTTCTCTTGTAGGTTTAGCCTTCTTATTGCCGTTTTGGTTTATTGTGATGTGTTATCCTTCAGGTGTTCTTTCAGTGATGATACCACATGTTACGTTTCTACCTACACAACTAATGGACTTTAGAATCTATATGAGTGTACTCTTAGGCTTGCCCTTTGTGTTTATGGCTATGGTGTGGTTTCCAGCTGTAGAACAAGCCAAACCAGCTACTGTAATTAGTATTCTACGTCAAGTCGTGTTTTATATTCCAGTGATGCTTATTGTACCTTCTTTGTATGGTATTCGCAGTATCTATTTGGCCAGTGCAATTATTGACTGGGTAGTTTTGGCTATGGTTCTATATGCTGTGTACAGAAGTACAAATAAACTAAGAGCAGTTAGCTAAGGAGGCTTGTTGTTAGGAGTTTATATATAAAGTAAATAAGTTAAACATAATAAATTTTAAAATGAATTATTCGACGAAGATCAAATGGTCTTTTATTTCAAGTATTATTGCTTCCATTTTATGGGTTATTGGAGATGTTTTTGTAGCAGGATTTGATGTGAATCCAGCAGATTATCCGCTGTTTTCTGAGACTTATGCCAATGAGTTAGATGTGAATTTAGCAGTGCTTATGTTAGAGGGATCAACCAATCGATTGATGTTTGGAGGATTAATAGCTTCTATGTCGGCTTTCTTGTTTTTGCCAGGAGTGTGGTTGGCGTTTCAGTATTTTAAAGATCAAACTAAGCCTTACGCATGGATTACATACTTTGTGTTAATTATAAGTGTAGTATTAATGCCTTTAGGACATTCTGACTTTTATTATAGTGGAGAGTTATTTAAAGCAATCTATCATACAGATCCTATTGCTCATCCTTATTTACTTGAGATGTCTAGAGGTTTTACTAAGGTATTATACATCGCTTGGGGAACAGCTATTATTGTATTGCTGGCAGGATGGTTGATGTTTTCTATTTTGGTGTTTATGAATAAGACAAAACTTCCAAGATGGGCGGGGCTGTTATCACCAGTATTCTTAACGATATTTCAATTGCCTATTCGCATGGCATTACCTCAATCTGAACTTAGAGGGTATCTTATCTCAGCAGGATTTAATCTGTCTTACTTAATCTTCTTTATTCTCTTAGCTATCTTGTTTAGAAAGCAGTTGCAAGAAGTAGAAAAGTAAAGACTTCTTTTAGTATGTACAAATAAGCAGTAAATAGGTATAAAAAAAGCTTATTAGGTACAAAAATGTAAAAATAAGTATGCTGTGATGTGTTTATTTGTACATATTATGTTCAAATAAGAAGTTTTTTGAATAAAAAATAGCTTATTATTACAAGGCATTATATATAACAAAAGGGCTTAACTGTGATGGTTAAGCCCTTTTTTTAAATAGATGAAATAACCCTTTTTAATTATGTACAAATAAGAAGTGAATAGATATGAAAAAAGCTTATTAGGTACAAAAATGTAAAAATAAGCATGTTATGATATTCTTATTTTTACTATTTTTGTACAAATAAGAAGTTTTATGAACAAATCAAGACTTATTCCGACAGATAAAATTATAGAGAGATTACAGTTTGAGAACCCTTGGTGGGTGACTAGAGAAATACCTCATGTTTATCAAGATATGTCAAGGAGATTATATTTTGATCTCTTTTATCCATTTATTGTAGAGCATGATGTAAAGAGAGCTGTAGTATTAATGGGACCTAGACGTGTAGGAAAGACTGTGATGATGTTTCATAGCATAGATAAGCTAATCGAAGAAGGGGTAGATCCTCAACGTATTTTCTTTATTGGTATAGATAACCCTATCTATATTCACTTAAGCTTAGACGAGATTCTTTCTTTGTGTAAAGAGGCTTTACAAAGTGAGAGTTTAGAAGATTGTTACGTTTTTTTTGATGAAATACAATATTTAAAAGATTGGGAAAGACATCTTAAAGTTTTGGTTGATTCTTATTCTGATACCAAATTCATTGTATCTGGATCTGCAGCAGCAGCATTAAAGTGGCATAGTACCGAGAGTGGAGCAGGTAGATTTACAGATTTTATGTTGCCACCATTGACTTTTCAAGAGTTTATTCATCTAAAATCAAAAGATCATTTAATACATAAAGGGACGGTTGATTATGGAGATATGAAAGTAGCTCATTGTTTAACACATAATATTGAAGAGTTAAATAAAGAGTTTGTACAGTATCTAAACTTTGGGGGATATCCAGAGGTGGTGATGTCTGAGAAGATCCAACAAGATATGGGAAGGTATATAAAAAATGATATTGTAGACAAAGTGCTATTGCGTGATTTACCAAGTTTATATGGAGTAAAAGATGTACAAGAGTTAAATCGATTCTTTTCTTACATAGCCTATAATACAGGTAATGAGTTTTCTTATGAGACAATGTCTAGAGAAAGTGGCATACAAAAAGAGACACTTAGAAGATATCTCGAATATCTTGAGGCAGCTTTTTTAATTAAAGTATTAAACAAAGTAGATGTCGTTGCTAAAAGATTAAAACGTATTACAAGTTTTAAAGTATATCTAACTAATCCTTCTTTGAGAACTGCTCTTTTTTCTCCTGTGAAAGAATTAGATAGTGAAATGGGAAATATGGTTGAGACTGCTATTTTGTCTCAATGGATGCACCGTGAGAATTTAGATTTAACTTATGCTAGATGGAAAGACGGTAGGTTTGAGGGAGAAGTAGATTTAGTTTTAGTAGATGATAAGAAGTTTAAGCCTGTATGGGGAGTGGAAATAAAATGGAGTAATAGATACTACGATAAACCCCAAGAGTTGAAAAGCTTGATACAATTCTGTGAAGCAAATAAATTCAATAGTGCATTAGTAACTTCAATAGACAAACAAGGACAAAAAGTAGTAGGAGAAGTAAGCCTTACATTTCTGCCAGCCTCAGTTTATGCATATAATATTGGAGAGAATACCTTAAAAATGAAGTCAACAAGTTATTAAACAACAATAGTAGGAGTACGTGATGTATAAATAAGCAGTAAATAGATATAAAAAAAGCTTATTAGGCACAAAAATGTATAAATAGATAGGTTTGAATGTGCTTATTTATACACTTTATGTTCAAATAAGAAGTCTCTTGAAGAAAGTATAGCTTATTATTACATAGTACTATTTAAAAGAATAAGGGCTTAACCATCACAGTTAAGCCCTTTTGTTTTATTAAATATTCTGTTTCTTTTCTTTGATAAAGTAGCAAGCCAAGTATAATATATGACAAGCTAGCAAGGAGTAAGCTGTTAAGCTCATAATATCAGATGGGATAAGATTAGTCACTGCTGAGATAATAAAGGTTAATAACAGTTGTAAGGTTCCTAAAAGAGCAGAGGCTGACCCACTATTAGTAGTAAATGGTGCTAGTGCTAGTTTAGTCGTAGTAGGGAATAACACTCCTAGAGTTAGTACAATAAAAAATAGTGGTACTAATAATGCCTGTATAGGCTCTTTAAGTAGACACATTACTACAAAAGCTGCTGTCCAAGCTAAACCAAAATAGATAGTGTATTTAATAATCTGCTCTACTGTCCACCAACGCGATAATACAGAATTGGCAAGCCATGCTCCTAAGATTAACCCTATGGCATTAAAGGCAAATATAGAGCTAAAGGTATTAGAAGAAAGACCTCCGTATTCCATAATCAGATAAGGAGCATTCGCTAGATAAATCATTAAGATACTATAGGTTAAACTCCCGATAAGAGTATACTTAACAAAAATACTGTTCTTTACTATCTCTTTAAAGTCAGCCATTAGATTAGTGTTTACCTTCTCTGTAACAATACGCGTTTCTGGTAAGAAGAAAATAACAGCTAGCAAACAAATAATCCCTAAGACCACAAGTGTTACAAAAGTAGATTGCCATACAAAGTGGCTAATTAAGAAGTTACCAGCTACAGGGCCTACAATAGGTGCTACACCAGCGATAATAGCAAGTAGTGAGAATACATTCATACTCTGATCTGCTGAGTAGTACTCGTTTACCACTGCTCTGGCGATAACCACACCTGCACATCCTGCAAAGGCTTGAAAGAAACGAGCTGTCCAGAATTGTTCGATAGTCTCAGAGTAAATACAGGCTACAGAAGCTAGTATAAAGATGATCAGTGAGGCTATAGTAGGGAGTTTACGACCATAGCGGTCTGAGATAATTCCCCAAAATAACTGTCCAGCAGCAAATCCCCCTAAAAAGAAAGAAAGGGATAGTTGGACATTTTTTAGATCCGTATTAAAGGTCTGTGAAATCTTTAGAAACCCAGGTAAGTATAAATCAATACTAAAGGGTTCTATAGCAGATAGTAACGACAATATTATCACTACTATAAACTGAGCTTTTGTTAACTTATTCATATTCTTGTTTTGACAGGGGCAAAAGTAGTTTGCTAGTCTGGTCAAAACATTATCTTAAGAGAGTATATTATTGGACTTTTTTCACCTGTTTTCTAAATTCAAGAGGAGTAAGGCCACTGTTCTTTTTAAAGAAACGGTTAAAGTAGTTGACCTCGCTATAGCCTAATTCCTCTGCGATTTGTTGAATATTTAGTTCAGAATATCCTATTAACCTTTTGGCTTCTAAGAGTAGTCTATTATGAATGTGTTGGTTTAGTGTTGATTCAGTGGACTTTACTACTAATTCATTCATGCGTTTTACTGATAGGGCTATTTTATCCGCATAGAAAGAGGTAGGGGAGTGACTAGCGTAATGTTTCTCTACAAGCTCAAGGAGTTTGTGCACTCTAGTGTCTATCAGTGGATTTTCTTTAGAAAGTTCTTTTAGATCTTGGATATGAGTGATGTATATACTTAGGTATTTCTCTAATACCAAAGTGCGTTTTTGTGAATCCCACTCTTGTTTAAACAAAAACATTATCGCTTTAAAGAGCTCTTTTTTATCTTCGGATAACTCAAACCATAGTGGAGGATTAAGCCTAAAGGATTGCTCTTTAAATTCTTGTGTAATGATTCGATTAAAGTAATCCTTATTAATAGATAGGAAATATCCTTCTACCCCTGTAGGGTTGATATTGTGCATCTGACCAGGGTAGATAACCCAGATTTGATCCTTAGTGATCTCATAGGATTTAAAGTCAACTTGCTGCAGGGTATTATTAGCCTTAGTAAACCAATAGATTTGATAAAAGTTGCACTGATAGTGATAATCAAGATTAAATAGCTCGATATTATCTTCTATCATAAAGAATTCGATAGGCACATCCTTGTCGAATTGCTCAGCTTTTACAATCTTTTGTTTAGGCATTATAGGGTTTGTTTTTTTAGTTTTACAAAGATAAGGGTTTGTTTTAACAGATATAACCAATACCCTTTTTGCATACAGAATCTTTTAATGAATTTATCAGTTTTAATTTTATTTAGCCAGTTAGTCATTAGTAGTCAGAATAACTTAGTTTTTTTACTAGTTCTATGAAACTATTACTATTAGTTTTTGCTAGTATATTTTTGCGATGTGTTTGAATAGTATTATTGCTAACGTTTAATAAATCTGAAATTTGTTTACTGGAGAGTCCTTGTTTGATTAAAGTGAGGATTTCTAATTCTCTATTTGTTAAATTAAAATTGTTATTTAAATCTAAGTACATATTTTGAACCTTGTCAAATATTTTATAGTCCGTATGTTTACAAAACGCATCTGGATTAATAATCTTATGCATAATAAGAGCTTTTGATAGATTTCCGTGTTCATTTATCTCTAGAGCTTGACTCTCTTGAGCGACTCTTACACTACTACCATCAGCTTTAATTATTCTATAACTATATTTTTTGATATACCTGAAATGATCGTTGTATTGAATCTTACTAGTGAAATTTATTCCTTGCTCTTCTTTTTCTAAAAAATAGTCCAAGTCATCTTTATGAATAATCTCAGTTAAGAAATTCAAATCAAAATTTTCATTGTTGTAACCTGTAATAGTAGTGAAAGCTGAATTAACAAATAATACAGTATTTTTTGAATAATCCAAAATAAAGAAATAGACAGATTGCTCTTCTGTTTCTTTATGTTTTACATTGTTTTTTGTACTATGGTTATTATACAGATTTAACCATGTGGTGTTTTTAATGGTTTCCATACTTTTTGAGTTTTTGAGTTTTGTTAAAAAGGTTAGCTTTTAACAAATACAGGGCCTTGTAAAAGCTATTGGTTGTCATTTACAAAGATGTGTAAAACCCCAAAAAGTTCACAATTTAAGACAGGTAGTATTATGGGTAGTGAGATTTTTGTCCCCTAGTATTAAGCTGTCCTACCTTGTGCCTACCCGCTTGTTTTTACCTATACTTTTACCTATACTTTTAGTTTTTTTTGATTGTAATGTATTGATTTTTAATGCTTTTGTTTTTTTTGTGATTTATTGAAAGGTTTAGGTTTGAATTTTAAAAATGTATTAAGCTATTTGATATGTTAACATAATAAAGTGGACAATTTGTTACATTATTAAATAGTATATGGCATAAGGTAGGGGATAATTTACCCCCACATGTTTATTTGACAGTAAAAAGTAGTACTTTGAGTCTAGTTTTAAGAAATTATGAAGAAAAAACTTCTCAATAATTGTATTTTTTTGCTATGCTTGTTATCATATTTTGTAACTATAGCTCAGGCTTATGATTACAAAAAGTTATCAAGTAAGGTTAGTGAATATAACAATCAAGCAGAGTATGAGAAGACCATTGTTTTTTTAGAATCTGTTTTATTAGATAAACAATCAACATCATATGATAGATATAGTGCTTATTATTTAAAGTACCTTACTTATAAAAGAGTGTTTAGTTATAAGGATGCAGAAGATAACTTACATCTGGCTTTGAAAGAGGGAATTAAAACTGAATATAAAGAACAAATAATTGCTCAAATTAGATTTGAAGAGTTATTTATTGCTTTTGACTTATTGGAGTTTGATAAAGTAGCTAAACTTCAACACCTTATCAAGGATAGGGATTTAGAACTTGTAGATTCAAGTACTCTTGCCTTTTGGTTTATCGTAAAAGGTACAATGCATACCAGAGAAGGTCTTTTTCAAGAAGCAGAGAAGGTGTATAATAATGCTATAGCGGTATTAACTAAGAAAGATTCGGAGCATTTACCCTTGGTATATAGTAAGATGATTGATTTATATCAAAAGATGAATAAGCATGAGCAAGCTTTAGAGAGCTTTCAAAAGGGGTTGTCTTACGCCAAACAGCACAATATGGATATCTATATACTAAATATGTATGCTGGATTAGGCCGTTATTATAAAGATATTGGAGATTATCTGAAAGACAAAAACAGATTGTTGACTTAGTTCAAAAAGGTAAAACAAATAAAGAAATAGGGGAGACATTGTTTATTTCAGAAAATACAGTAAAGTACCACTTGAAAATTATCTATGAGATATTACAGATAAAGGGAAAAGCAGATTTATTAAAATAGAAAAAGCCGTCTTTAAGACGGCCCTTCCACTTGAAAGTGATTTACATTATAAATAGGAAACGTGTAAATCGTGATCAAAATATAGTGTGATTCGCATCACATTTTTATCCTACTAAATCCATTCGGGCATAAACGCATTAAAATATTTTAAAACCCTAGTTTTTGTTGCAGTATTTGTTTCCTTTGTATAAATGTTTTTAGCGGATCTATTGTCATTAGAGGTATTTGTAAAGATAACTGAGGCTTCATTAGGTGAGAACCTAGGATCTAAATCATTGGTACCTTTTTCTTTATCACTTGAGATTTTAGTGTGCTTGTTAGTTGCCTTATCAAATAAATAGATATTGGAATCAATTCTTCTGTACTCCATATTTTGAGCACCTTGATCATCTAAACTATACAGAATCTTTGTGGCATCATTAGATAAATGTAAACCACTACTAGCTCCTTTTACGTTAGTTAAGACGTTGAATAAGAATTTACCCTTAAGGTCTATACAGTAAATAGCAATATCATATCCATTAGCATTATTTGTTTTTAAGGCTATTGTGTTATACTCAATATTTACATCTACCTCTGAGATAAAGGAGTTATCAGGTGTTTGATACACTAGAGTTAAATCCTGACCATTAGAGCTTATGCTATATAGTTTATTAAAGCTAGGGAAATAGATTTTATTACTATTTGCAGGCCAGCTAAAGCTTAACTCATTTAAGTTAAAACCTCCAGGTTTTACATTTGATGTAATTTTTTGTTTGTTTGTCCCATCAGTATCCATGGTATAAAGGTCGGTATAAGATCCAGAGGTTTGTAAATACGCAACCTTGTTAGCAGTTGGATTCTTTTTAGGTCTGAAACTATTTACCTTTTCGCTAGTTAATTGAAATTCGGTTGTATTTGATTCATCCGAAGAGAAAATAGCAAAATTTCCATCAATGTTCTTTGTATAAAAATATCTATTGTTTTTAGGTGCACTATAAACTTGAAAACTACTTACCTCACTCTGTACTGGTGTATTATGACTGTCATCAACTATTATTTGCCAGAAGTATTTTACTCCTAGTTTTAGATTTTCATGCGTAAATGAATTTTGCGTTAATTTATCATATATCTCAACATTAGAGTCCTTGTCATTATAAAGTTTAAGAGTATAGGTAAGCTCTGATTCACTAGGATTCTCTACTGACCATTTAAAAGTAGTGACAATACCTTTGAGTACTTCATTACTTGATGGACTTATAAGAACAGGTTTAGATGGTGGTTTTACGCTGCCCTTAGCTGTTTTAAGTTCAAAAACGATATTTGTTTTTCTATCTTGGTAAATTACAGCAGGTTTAAACAAAGTAGTATATCCTTTTAATTCAGCTTTTACCGAATACTCAGCTACACTTATTTGATCAATTGTAAAATCTCCATTCTCATCAGTAAATACAGTAGTAGATACTGGTGATGTTTCTATTTTTACATTAGCAAGAGGTATGTTGGTATCAGAAGCAACTACCTTACCAATGAGTATTCCTGTTGTACTTTCTTGTAAATAATCTTCTTGACAAGAGTAAAATACGAGTAGTATCGCAATGGAATATATAAATTTAGTTAGTACATTTTTCATCTATCAATTGTATTAAAAGTAGTATTTAAGACCTAATCCAAAATTAAAATAGTAGTCGTTTCTTTTTCCTAGTTTTAAATTATCTAATTTATCGGTAAAACTAAGATTGTGCTCAGCAAAACCAAACACTCCCCATGAATTGGAGATGTTATAGTTTAGTCCTAAACCATACTGCATTTTCCAAAATATTGGATTGTCTTTTTCACTTTTACTTTCAAACAAGGTATTTGTTCCAATCATACCAGGGCCTAAATAAACATACGGAGATATCTTATCATTAGGCAGTAGATTAGCTCTTAGATTAAGATCTAAACTAAAGGCATGATTTTTAAAACTTTTACCAGTTACTAATTCAAAAGCATTGAAATTTATCTCACCAGAAAATATCTTAGATAATTCTCTAGCATAGCTTATTCTAAAAGAGTATCCTGCTTTTTTTTGTTTATAATCTCCAAAAAGGACATTCACACCACTAGAAGCACTAACTTCATTTTTTTGTGTCCTGTTGAATTGCTCTCTGTTGTATAATAATGTTGACTCTTCTTGCTCTTTAAGCTTATTGTATTGAGTAACTAATTGATCATCGATAGATTTCTCTTCTTTAGATTTCCATAAATCAGCTGCGATACCTTCTATAATTAAGCTTTCTACAGCTTTCTCGATAGCTTCTTTAAGAGCTAATTGAACAGGCTCATTAGATGTAAAACCAGTCTCAACCTCTAAGAGACGTTGAAAGTTCACATACCTGAATAAATTAGCAGATACGGCCTGAGAAAGTATTGTCTTAGATACATATACTGTTTTTAATACTTTACCATTTGTGGTAGAAACTGCTCTTAGGTAAACTGTTAACCGATCTTCTCTATATTGGGTAGAACCTCCTACACCAAAATACCTAGCACCAGTTCCACCTGTGATAATATTAGAATCATAAGAGGTTATACCTCCTTCAAGTAAAATACCTGCAAATAATAGGGGAGGTAGTGCTGATTGAGTCTTATCTCCTGCTTGTCTGAACTGTTCACGAGTTGTATTTATAATATTGCGCTCATTTAATAGATTGCCTAAATTCTCTCGCTCTACAATTGTAAACCAACCACTATCTTCTAATGCTTTTGCAAGGATTGTTGTTCCTCCTTGAGGAACAGCCGTGCTAAAGGAACTACCAACATCTACATTTTTATATTGCCCAGTTTGGTCTCTAAAGTTATAGATTCCAGCTACAATAGGCTCTAATGGTTTAGGTAGATTTTTTAAGTTCTTATTTGTACTACTTGTCTCACCAGTTCTTGCCACCTGTTTGGCATACGGTTGATTTAAGTAGGCTCCACAGCTAGTTATTAGTAAACTAGCCGGGAGTGCTATAAATGCGAATCTTAATAAACTCATAGCTAGCTTAATAAGTAGGCATTATAATTTGTGTTTGCTCCCCGGTTTGAGTGTTCAGAATATTTATAACCATTCCTTCACTCGACTCATAGATTTCAACAGATAAACTTCCTAGGGAAAAAGTACCTTCCTTTAGATCGCCACCAAATTGATCATTGAATATTTTTCTTGATATTTGACTCAGAAGTTGACTATTAAGTCGTTCTGAGAACTGATCTAAGCTTGAACCAGAGTTTGATTTACTAGCGGAAGGATCTTTGAATGAATTCTGAGCTGAGGCAGAAGCAAGCATCATTTGATAGTTAAACACCTCTCCTCCAAAGAAAGGATTCATAGGTTTATAGGTTAATTGCTGGGCACTACAAATAGTAGAGACTAGCAGTATAATTATATAGAATATATTTTTCATGATTTTTAAAATGTTTTGATTCGTTGTTCATCTCTTTTTAAGCTTTCTAAGTACCTCATAGTTCTATTTAAGGTACTATCGCTCATTGATCTTAAGTAATCATATTGAGTTTTAACGAAAAAGGTGAAAATGATTTGATCTAAAATACTGACATTGATTTTAGTATTATTACCAAGAGTGATAAGCTCTGAAATAGTTATAATATGTTCAGAGTTTATGTTATAAGATAAGTAGTTTGAATAAAAGATTTGGTAAAAATCTCTACCTGCTTTGGTTTTTGTTTGATCAACAACTATTCCTTTGAGCTCTATTTTATTGTAAGAAATATCTTCTTGCTCAAGATCAGAGTCAAGCATGGTTGTAAACTCTTGTTTGATTAATTCCTTATCTTTATTATCATTGATAACATGTCTATTTGTGCCTACTAATTTTTCATTCTCATCATAGATAAGTAATAAAATAATAAGCCTGTCTTTTGTATTTCTATTTATTCTAGTTGTAGATAGATTCATCGTCTGAAATCCCTCTAATACTTTTCGACCTGTTTGAACATTGGTAGCTTTATTAGCATTAGGATCTTCTAGATTTGATTTTATAACAGAGAGCTTATAAGAAATACTCTGTGTTACTTCTGTTTTATTATGTGCAATACCTGTAATTACTATATCCTCAGGGATTTCTTGAATACTCAAATCAGCTTTAATCTTAGTGTTTAAGATTTGAGCATTTATAGAGTAAGTAAGTAAAATGCACACAACTAACAAAAGAGTCTGAAAATGTGATTGCCCAAGCTTTCTCATAATGAAGATACTAGTTGTAATTTCTTATTATAAGTGATTTATCACTACCAATGATTGTAATTTTTAAGTCTTGTGACATTGAGTTTTGTCCAAAGACATCTATATTTTGATTGTTTCCTTTTTGTATTATATTAATGTTTTCTACTTTCGTCGAATTGTAATTGTAATTAGAGTATTTGTTTTGATCTCCTATCTGATTTATTGTTTGGTTTGACTCCTGACTTTTAGTTAAGATATCTATATTATTATGATTTCCTATTTGCATGTAATTGACATCACTTGAAGTAGAGTTTGAAAGATTAGACATAAGAATATTATCATCTCCTATTTGTGTGACATAGACTTGTTTCTGATCTTGAAGCATAGCTTTATCATTTCTGATTGTAATTTGATTAATCAAAAATGAATTTTCATCACGAACAATATTGTTTCTTTCTTTCTGAGCCCATATAAATGAACAAGGAGTTAAAAACAATAAGATGTATAATAAAACTGTGTTTTTCATCTTGTAAACAATAAAATTATCTCTAAAAAAATAAAAGAAGTTGTCGCTAACAAAGTAGCGACAACTAATAGTATATAGTAATTATCTACCTTGTACAACAACTGAAGTATTATGGTTTCCAATTTGTGAAACAATACCACTGTTTTGGTTAGACATTTGTGAAATTACACTTGTATTAGCCATACCATCTTGTAGTACATCTACCAAGTTTTCAGCACCAGTTTGTAATGCTACAGAGTTATTTCTACCTCCTTCTTGAACGATATTAGCAAAGTTTCCAGATAATCTTTGATCTACTAAACTAGTGTTTAATTCACCATTTTGAGATACTAAAGCGAAGTTCTCAGATTCTTGTCTAACAGTACTGTTATTTCCAAGTCCAACTTGAGTAACTTCAGCGTAGTTTCCACCTTCTAATTGTTTGATATCAGAAGTACTACCATGAGCTTGAGAAACTTTAGCGTAGTTATCGTCTCCTAACTGGTCAATTGTAGAGATGTTTCTTACTCCTGATTGATCAACGTAAGCCTGGTTAAGATCACCTGCTTGACTAATAGTAGAATAGTTGATTGTTCCCTCTTGTTTTACATCACTGATGTTTAAGAATCCCTCTTGATTAACCCAAGAATATGATCTTTCTCCTTCTTGCTCAGTTACATTATAGTTGTATTCTCCAGTTTGAGTTGTTTCTATAACGTTTTCAGTACCTGATTGATACGCATATGCTCCATTGTAATCTCCGTTTTGAGTAAGATTATTAGAGTTTGCTTCTCCATTTTGTGCAGCTATAAAGTTGTTTGAATCTCCTGTTTGGAAAGCAATAGCTTCGTTTTCAGATCCATACTGTACTGTTAAACCTTTATTCTCATCTCCAATTTGATAAGTAACACCATAGTTTGAATTACCATCTTGAGTGATCTCAGCCTCGTTTAATGTTCCAACTTGAACTACTTGAGAAGCATTTGATCCTCCATTAACTGATGCAACAGCCGTGTTACTATCACCATTTTGAAATGCAACGCTTAGGTTATTATCTCCATTTATATCAATGAAAGATGCGTTATCGTCTCCTAGTTGTTCTGTAATTGTTCTGTTTGAATCTCCAGTGATAACATTACCTACTAAGTTTTTATCACCTTCTTGATCAACTGTAGATGTGTTCTCATTACCTAATTGAGAAACCATACTTACGTTTCTGTCGTTAGTTTGAGTAACTTCAAGGCTATTTCTTTCTCCTAACTGAATACCTGTAGATAAGTTAGTATCTCCTTTTTGTTTTACTGTTGCCTTGTTGTTCTCTTGGGCATTTGCAGTAAGTCCGATTGCTAGCGCAGCTAGGCTTAAAACTACTTTTTTCATAAATAAAAAAATTAATAAGTGTTATTAAAAAAATGATTGTTTTAAAATGCTTTACTGTACCGAAACATTAAATACGTTTTTGATACTATGCAAATTTGGGATTACAAATCATTTCTTGAAATACCCTTTTTAGGTGATTTTTAGAAAAAATTATGATTTTTTATCTTAAAAGTGCCTCTTTAGGGAGTTTTTTATCACTATTAATTTTTGGTTATTATGTTGGTTTTTAGTTTTTTATGTTTGATTGGTAATGATTTTTTAAAACATTATAACTTTAGTTTTTTTAAGTCATTACTCTAAGGTTGATATGGGGTTTACCTTTATTAAGAGGTTAATCTATAGTTTCTTTTTTTAGTTGTTGGATTTCTGTACGGCTATTTATCTCTAGTTTGGTATAAAGATTACTAACATGATATTTAGTAGTACTGAGTGAAATAAATAACTTTTCTGATATTTGGCTATTACTTAACCCTTGCCATAGACATTCTAAAACCTCTATTTCTCTTGTGGTAAGATTGTATTTTTCTTTTAGTGAGTTTAATGTATTAGTATGTTTTGTTTTGTATTCTATGTTTTCTTGGGTTAGCTCCTCAGAGTTTTTCTGATCTAGGATTTGTAGATAGTTTTCTATTTCTAAACGGTATTCCGAGTTTTGGTTTTGTAAATCCCTTACTTTGTATATAATAGCAAAAGTAATAATGATTATTTCAGCTGCGCTGATAAGTCTAAATACATTAATGCTAAAATAGCTAAATTGATCAATATTTGTATTTACCTGTAAGGTATAACCTACACCAAATATAACTATAGCGCTAAAAGTAATTAGTAAAAAACGGGCATAGATATTTTTTCTAAACTGTGTAGCTGAAAGTATCAAACAAAATAGTGGAGCAATAAAGCTAAGTACTATTGTAATACTAAAAACAATATAGCTAGGGTAGAAGGTATATAGTAAAGAGGTTAAAAAACTAAATATAAATAATGAGACAAAAACTATTTTATAATGTTGATAGATTGATTTTATATCTAAAAAATGGATAGTAAATAAACAGGCTAGCATTGAAGTTAAAGGCATATTCCAGGCAAGAAGATATTTCATTTGCCATTGAGCATCTGATATATAGTAAAACATTCCATCCTCATAGAATAAGGAAATAAATATTCCTATCTGTAGTAATGAATAAAATAAAAAGCGCTTGTCTTTGAATATAAAGTAAAACAATATATTAAAGATAATAGACAAGAATGCTATACCATAGTAAAGCCCTAAAAACAATAGCTGTTTAGCCTCTTGAGCTCCAAATTGACCTCTCTCAGCAATTAATATCTTTAAATGATCTTCTTGGTTTTGATGAAGATTTAAATAATAAACCAGATTGTCAGTGATAATATAATGTTGAGCGAAACGTGTTTCTACAAAGTTACCACTACTGTCTAAATTAGGTTGTATTAGATGGAGTTTTTCAAAATTGTAAATATACATATCGTAAGAGTAGATATGAGCATTTGGTATTTGAAAAATAATTGGTGAGTGTAACTGATTTGGGTTAAAATGACCTCTAATCCAAGTATTGTTTAAAGAGTCTGTTGCTATATGTAGATTGCTATTTTCTAAAGGACGATAAACTAATGATTCAATTTGTTTTTGATTGACCGAAGGTACTTGTGCATGGTTTTTTAACGTTGTTAATAAACAAATGAATACTATAAGATTTAGTACAAATCCTTGTATGTATTTATAATTCATTAATAAAGTATTAGTTAGGTGTTTAAAAATAAAGAATATTTGATTCAACTATACTTATAATATTTAATTTTAAAAGCATAAAATAGTTTTGCTTTTCATTCTTTAGAAATGAAAAATGTTTGTACAAATGTTATTTAAATAACATTTGTTTTATTTTTAATAGCTTGATGTTAGTTATTTTGAGTAATATTTTTTATGCCGTTTAATGTCTTTTTTTTAAAAGGTTATCTATTGTTTAAATATTTATCACTTTTTAGTGAGTAAAAGAGCTTTAGGATCGTTTTTTACCCATTAGAGAAAATCAAAATATAAGCTTTAAATAAATGAAATATATAGCATTGATAATATCCTTTTATTACCATGTTTCTATGAGAATTCAGTTAAAGGAGAAGATAGTTATGAGACTACTCAAGAAAGACTTAAGAATTAATGTTGGTGTACATAAACCAGGAGTATATGGTGATAAACCATCGTTTATGTAATAATATAGATATAAACAAAATCGCCTTAGTGACTGTCACTAAGGCGATTTTATATTTAGAACTACTCAATCACACACTGAAAGCTAAGGTTACCTTCTTCTGAACTAATTAAGTAATGGTTATTTTGATTAGTAGATTGTTCAATAGAATACTGCTGATTAAAGCGAAGCTCTTTATTAAAGTGCATATCTATAATAGAGATACTCTCAGGAGCTGTATTATTAGCTTTTAAGGCATTAATAACCCATTCTAGGTACTTGATATTAGTCACGTGATTAACCATGTCTAAATCAGAGTATCTTACGGTATCTGTTACAAGGTGGTTAGTCTCAGGCTTTTTGTCAAATGTGGAAAACTCTCCACTGATACTTGTTTTACCCTCGTGTTTAGTAAAGTGCTCAGAAGGGATAGCCATCATCTCAGGACGACGTCTTACTGTATTCATAATCACCCACATTGAACTAGCACTTGCGATAAGTTCTCCTTTACAACGTACCTCAAAGTTACGCACAGAGCGAATACCATCTAGTGTCTCTATCCAAGTAGTGATATCAATGCGTTCTTGCCATTTAGGCATTCTAGCTATCTCTACTCTAAATTTATAAACTACCCACGATTGGTTAGCTTCTTGTAAATCCCAAAAACTAATACCTCCTAATACAGCATGTGTAGAAGAAGCCATCTGTATCATCTTACACAAGTCAACAACTTTTAATTGTGCATTGGTATCACAATCAAAATAATCAATGTCAAAACTCTGTGTATAAATAGATGTAAAGTCTGGTGATATAGGCATGGCTTTGTTTTTTGTGGTTTGTTATTCTATTGTTCTGTCTTTTTGTGATTTCGTTATTTTGTCTTTCTGTAAGAAAATTAAGTTTCATAAATACAAAAAACAAAAAAACGAAACAACATCATTACCCCATCTTCTCTTCAATGGCCAACATAATCTCTTCTGAAGCGGTCATATAATCAAACCACATTACATCTGGAGTACGTTTAAACCAAGTAATTTGGCGTTTAGCAAAACGACGTGTATTCTTTTTAATCTCTTCTAAAGCAAACTCTAGTGTGAACTCTTTGTCAAAATACGAAAACAATTCACGGTAGCCAACTGTTTGTAATGCATTATTGGCACGGTGAGGATATAATGCTTCAGCTTCTTTTAAAAGACCATTATCCATCATAATATCCACGCGTTTATTGATGCGTTCATACATCTTCTCTCTATCAGCCTCTAGGCCAATAACGATAGGAGTGAAGTTGCGTATATGTTTTTTGATATTTAAGAAACTAGAATAAGGCTTACCTGTACCAATACAAATTTCTAGAGCTCTAGTAACTCTTTGAGGGTTATCTATAGCTACTTTTTCATAGTGTATTGGGTCTAGTTCCTTCAGCATATTCTGCAAGTAAGGAAGACCTTTTTCTTCTAAGTCTTTATTTAATCCTTCTCTGATACTAGGATCTACATCAGGGAAATCATCAAGTCCATTTAGTATAGCATTGACAAACAAACCAGATCCACCTACCATTACTTGGACAGGGTTCTCTTTAAAGAGCTGATCTAGTTTAGTTAGAGCATCTCTTTCGAAATCTCCTACAGAGTAAGAGTCGTGAATGCTGATATTCTGAATAAAGTGATGTGGAGCTGCATCTAGTTCTTCTTTAGAAGGTACAGCAGTTCCAATAGCCATTTCTTTGTAGAATTGGCGGCTATCACATGATATAATATGGGTATTAAAGTGTTGTGCTATTTTGATTCCTAATGCAGTCTTACCGATAGCAGTAGGACCAACCACAACAATAAGATAATTGTTATTTTTCGTAGACATCTCCTAATTTTTGACCGCAGTTATAGCAGTAGTTTGCATCGTCATCATAGATTGTAGTAGTACAAGTAGAACAGTTTCTTCTTCTCTTTGCATCAAGGCGATTTCCTCGTTTGATATTAGAGAATTCTGCTGTCACAATACCAGTAGGAACGGCGATAATACCGTACCCCATAATCATGATAAAAGATGCTATCATTTGACCTAGCGTAGTTTGTGGAGCAATATCTCCATAACCTACAGTAGTAAGTGTTACGATACACCAATAGATACTTCTAGGGATACTCGTAAAGCCACTTTCTTTGCTTTCAATTACATACATCAACGCACCTAATAAAATAGAAACAACCACGACAAAGTAAACAAATACAATAATCTTAGTTCTACTAGATTTCAATGCTAGTTTTAAGTGTGATTGTTGTCCTAAGTAAGGTACCAAATTAAGGATACCAAATAGACGCAATAGACGAAGTGC
This sequence comes from Myroides marinus, assembly GCF_900109075.1. Classification (GTDB taxonomy): domain Bacteria; phylum Bacteroidota; class Bacteroidia; order Flavobacteriales; family Flavobacteriaceae; genus Flavobacterium; species Flavobacterium marinum_A. Next base: position 57,637 of record NZ_FNYS01000019.1, read on the forward strand.
TCTCACTACAGTAAGAACTCTAGAGCCTGGAATAAAGAACGATAAGTACATCGGTAGGATAGAGATTAAATCCACTAAACCATAAAAACTAAAGATATACTTTAAGGGTTTTTTATTACATAATATTCTTAGGATATATTCTATTGAGAAGAATACAGTGATAATCCACTCACAAATTACTAATCCTTTGTGGTGTTTCATATCATAACTCTCTATTGACTCAAGCATAACTAATAGCACACTCAAAATGATAACTGCTAATAGCGCTAAGTCAAATAGTTTACCAGCAAAAGTATTTGAACCATAGATAATGATATAAATCTTCTGCTTTAATATATCCCATTTATTTTTTAATCTGCGTCTCACAAAAACTGTTTTTTAGTAGTGAATTAATTTGTAACCGGTCTTTTTATTTAGATAATTAAGAATGATATTTCTATTGTTTCTATTAAATAAAATTGGCGTTAAATTGGCTGCTATTCGTTCTGGGGCGTTGATTTGGTGGTTTAAGTTATAGAAGCAATATCCGTTGAGTTTTCCTTTCTCTAAGGCTACAGCACTTTTTTCGTCTACTTTACGTCCTTTATCTAGGATAAGGACTTGATCCTTGTCAATGTCAAAAGGAACTAGTAATTCAAGTAATTTAGCGTTGAATTCTTCTCTAGTTTGTGTAAAGTTAGCAAAGAAATTATCTGCTGTAATCTTCGTTGATTTTTTCTCATAGATAAAGTCCACATAAGGTAATTCACTTTGTCCGTGAAAAATCTTATGCAAGAACTTTTTAGCTTCATTAGGGGAAGTAAAAGCCATAATGTTTCTCTTTCTACCATCTGTCTTTTCAACAGATAAGTATAGATACCCTTCTATATTTGTTTTGATATAGATAGAGTAGGGGAACACACTTTTTTTACTAACCTTATTGTATTTTGGTTTATTGGTATGAATTTCCTCAGCTTCTTTTAGTAAAGCGATTAGTTCAGTACCTGTTTTTTCAAAAGTAACGGTGTAGGTCTCTTGCTGTATTTTCTTGAATATTGGAGAGTTACTCGTAAAGTGTTGCATTACTTTCTTCTTGATATTCTTACTCTTACCGATAAAGATGATTTGTCCCTCTTGGTTGTGGATATAATATATTCCCACAGTAGAAGGTAGAGTATCTGCAATATCTAAGAACTTAGGACTAATGCCTGTCTTAATATCAGACTTAATCATCGAGGTAAGAATCGTTTTTTCCTTGTCTTTAGATAATAGGAGTTCAAATAGCTTCTCTGTAGCCATAGCATCACCACTAGCACGGTGTCTATCAGCAATAGGAATACCTAGTGAACGTACTAATTTACCTAAACTATATGAAGGCATATCAGGTAGTAACTTCTGAGATAATTCTACAGTACACAGTGTATTGCGACTATATTCGTAGCCTAAACGTCTAAATTCATTTCGAAGTACGCGATAGTCAAACTCAGCATTATGAGCAACTATTACACAATTATCTGTTATTTCTATGATGCGTTTAGCTATTTCGTAGAACTTAGGAGCTAGCCGTAGCATAGCATTATTGATCCCCGTTAGTTTTACGACGAAAGGTTGAATCTCCATTTCTGGATTAACTAAACTAATAAACTGATCCACGACTTGATTTCCATCAAATCGATATATAGCAATTTCTGTGATTCCTTCTTCATTAAACTGCCCACCAGTGGTCTCTATATCTAAAACTGCGTACAACTTCTACTTTAAATTAATTAATAATTACGGTTTCCGAAGATATTACTTCCTATTCTTACCATAGTACTTCCACACTCTATTGCTAATGAGTAGTCATTACTCATTCCCATAGACACAGTGTTTAAGTCTAGGTTATCTTGTATTCCGAACTGTTTTTTACACATTGCAAAGATATCATTTAGTTGTGTAAATTCTTTCTTTACCTGTAATTGGTTATCAGTAAAAGTAGCCATTCCCATAAGGCCAACTACTTTAATGTTTTTAAGGGCTTTAAACTCCTCACTAGCTAGAATTTCCATTAATTCAGTCTGGTCAAGTCCAAATTTAGTTTCTTCTTCAGCGATAAACATCTGTAATAAACATGAGATAACACGATTATTTCGCTTCGCTTGTTTGTCAATTTCCTCTAGTAGTCTAAAGCTATCCACCCCATGAATAAGTGATACATAAGGAGCCATATACTTCACTTTATTGCGTTGTACGTGACCGATCATATGCCATTCTATATCCTTAGGTAGCGCCTCATATTTATCCGTCATTTCTTGAATCTTATTCTCACCGAATATTCTTTGCCCAGCTTCATAGGCTTCTACGATGTCCTCATTTGGTTTGGTTTTAGAAACCGCTACAAGTGTAACATGTGTAGGTAGTGTATTCTTTATGTGTTTTAAATTCTCTGTAATAGACATAATTTTCTAGTTTTTAAATTTCATATATAAAGAGGCCATTCATAAATTTAGGCTCTATATAAGTGCTTTTTGGTGGCATGATAAGGTCGTTATCTGCTACTTTTTTTATCTCACTTACATTGGTAGGATAAAGCATAAATCCTACTTCGTACTCTCCATCATCTACTAGTTCCTTAATTGTAACGATAGACTCATTACCTGGAACATAATCTATACGCGCATCATTTCTTAAATCATCTAATCCAAGGATAGGATGTAAGACCTCGTCGTATAGTATTTGAGCATCTAATTGCTGTAAGATACTATCACTTTGTTTTTTATCCTTTAAAGTTAAAGCATAAAAATCACCATCTAAGTACATTCCGAATTCCATTTTTTTAGAAGGTTTCCAGAGCTGTTGTTCTTTGTTTACTACTTCAAATTTTTGACGTAATAAACCTAAGAACTCCTCTTTAGTATGGTTGTTTAAATCGTGAATAATACGATTAAATTCATAAATCTTAATATTACTCTCTGCTATAAGATAAGTCATAACAGAATTGTGAGGACGTAGTGTGCCATCATCAGCATGTTCAGTCTGCAATAGTTCTGCAGAGGCAAAGCGGTGATGTCCATCCGCAATATACAATTCTTGTATATCTGTAAATTGGTTTGTTAACCATTCTACATCTGTTTCTTGATCTATTCTCCAGATTGTGTGTCTCTCTTTTGTAACTGTACTAAAATCATAAAGAGGTTTTTCATCTTTTTTGATCTTTATCCACTGTTCTATATCTTCTTGATCAGGATACATCATAAGTACAGGTTCAGTATTAAACTTACTGTGGTATAAGTATTCCTTAAAGAGTCTTACCCGGTATTCTAGTGTGTCTTCATGTCTTTTAATTACATTACTCTGATAGTCCTCTATAGAAGTACCCGCTACTATACCTGTAAAACTCCAGGTTTTAGTACTTATTTGATATAAGTAGTATGTAGGTTTTTCTTCTTTAATTAAAATACCTTCTTTTTTAAAGTCATTTAATTTAGCAGCTACCATCTTAAAACGCTTGTCATAGGTTACCTTAGATTGGTTGACATATGCAGGGTTCAATACGTGTATAAAAGAAAATGGATTGTAGTCTAATAGATAAGCAATCTCAACAGCATTGTAATCTTCGAATGATCTACAGCTGACTAAGCTCACTTTATCTCGGGTAGGGCGTAAGCCTTTAAATGGAATAATTTTAGCCATTAGATTATGGTTTCAAAAATATCAAAGACAACCAAAATTGTGTTTTGGTTGCCTTTTATAATTTACTAGTTTCTAAATCAGGATTAAGCAAACATCTTTGCTACTTTCTCCGCTTTTTTGCTTTCGCTATAATCGTAGAATCCTTCTGCAGATTTAACTCCTAATTTACCAGCCATTACCATATTTACTAATAGTGGACATGGAGCATATTTAGGATTTTTAAATCCGTCATACATTACATTTAGGATAGATAGACATACGTCTAATCCAATAAAATCAGCTAATTGTAATGGTCCCATTGGATGAGCCATACCAAGCTTCATTACTGTATCGATTTCCTCAACACCAGCTACACCGTTGTAAAGAGTTTCGATAGCCTCGTTAATCATAGGCATTAAGATACGGTTAGCCACAAATCCAGGGTAATCATTTACCTCTGTAGGAACTTTATCTAATGCTTTACTCATATCCATAATCGCTTTAGTAACCTGGTCAGAAGTGTTATATCCTCTGATGATTTCTACTAATTTCATGATAGGCACTGGGTTCATAAAGTGCATACCGATAACGCGTTCTGGATTTTTAACAACAGAAGCTATTTTCGTGATAGAAATTGAAGAAGTATTAGATGCTAAGATTACATCCTCACCACATACTTCACTAAGTTGTCTGAATATATTTAGTTTTAATTCTACGTTTTCTGTAGCAGCTTCCACTACTAAGTCTGCATTAGCTACACCATCTTTGATGTCTGTGTAAGTAATGATATTCTCAATAGTTGCTTTCTTGTCAGCCTCAGTGATACTTCCTTTAGCAAGCATACGATCTAAGTTTTTAACAATCGTAGTCATTCCTCTTTCGATAGCAGCCTCTGATATATCAATTAAAAGAACTGTGAAACCTTTTTGAGCAAAAGTATGTGCAATACCATTCCCCATTGTTCCAGCTCCGATAACAGCAATTTTTTTCATAATGGTTGTTTTATAAATGTTGTTGTATAATATTATTTGTCAAATGCCTCAATGATTTGGTAAGCTAAGCGAAGCGCTTTTGTACCATCATCAAGAGTCACGATAGGTGTAGTTTTATTTACAATCGCATCGTGGAAAGTTTCTAACTCGTCTAATATAGCATTATTCGCTAAAACTTCAGGATTGTCATAGTAAATTTGTTTTTTAACTCCCTCTGCATTTTGCAGGATTAAGTCAAAGTCACCAGGAGTTTCTGGAGCTTCTTTCATTTTTACTACTTCACATGTTTTCTCTAGGTAATCTACAGAGATATAAGCATCGCGTTGGAAGAAGCGCGATTTACGCATATTCTTCATCGAAATACGGCTAGCTGTAATATTAGCTACACATCCATTCTCGAATTCCACACGAGCATTCGCGATATCTGGAGACTCACTAAGTACAGCTACACCGCTAGCACTAACGTGTTTTACAGGTGATTTAACCACACTTAAGATAGCATCTAGATCGTGGATCATAAGGTCTAACACCACAGGTACGTCAGTTCCTCTAGGATTAAACTCTGCTAAACGGTGAGTTTCGATAAACATTGGGTTTTCTATTTTTGGACGTACCGCAATAAAGGCTGGGTTAAAGCGCTCTACGTGTCCTACTTGTCCTAATACATTGTGTTTCTCAGCTAGAGCAATGATTGTCTCAGCCTCTTCAATAGTAGTAGTGATAGGTTTTTCTAAGAATACGTGCTTACCAGATTCGATAGCTAGTTTAGCACAGTCAAAGTGAGAAAGGGTAGGAGTAACAATATCTACTACATCTACTGCCTGAATTAATTCCTCTATAGTGTCAAATTTTCTATAGCCAAATTCTGCTGCAACTTTATCAGCATTCTCTTTAAAAGGATCATAAAATCCTACTAGTTCATATTTTTCAGATTGGTTAAGTAGACGTAGGTGAATTTTACCTAGGTGGCCTGCTCCCAATACTCCAACTTTAAGCATAAAACTATATTTTGAAAACAAAAATATAATTTATTTATCTAAACTTTCAATAATCATCCTTAAACTTTTGTTCAATTGCATTCTCAAGAGATATTAAGATTGCTTTTGTAATAAAATAGTAGTTATTTTGCTGTAAATAACAATTTAATAGTGAGAGATTCTGCAAAACATCAAGGTCTTAGAAACCAGTTGGTTGAAGTGCTTAAGCAAAAAGGAATTGTTGATTCGAATGTTTTAGATGCAATAAAACGCGTACCACGCCATTTATTTTTGGACTCTAGCTTCGAAGATTTTGCTTACCAAGACAAAGCCTTCCCAATCGGTGCTGGCCAAACTATTTCGCACCCTTATACGGTAGCCTTTCAGTCTCAGTTACTTCAGGTCAAAAAAGAGGACAAAATCCTAGAGATAGGTACAGGTAGTGGGTATCAAACAGCTGTACTTGTAGCTATGGGAGCAAGGGTATATAGTATAGAAAGACAAAATGAACTGTATAAAAAAACCTCTGCTTTATTACCTAGACTTGGAATAAGACCAAAGTTGATGACCTTTGGAGATGGGTATAAAGGACTTCCTAATTACGCCCCATTTGATGCTATTATAGTTACAGCAGGAGCTCCATTTATTCCTCAAGCATTACTTGGACAAATAAAAGTTGGAGGAAGACTTATCATTCCTATTGGAGACGAAGTACAGATTATGACAGAACTAATCCGTATCAATGAAAAACAATTCGAAAAGCATGAACATGGCGACTTTAAGTTTGTACCTATGTTAGAGAATAAGAACTAGTTTGAAAATATATTAATAGGATTCTTTTAAGGGTGTTTTTTTTATTATTGTGTTTTTTATAAAAATAGCATATCTGTTAGATGACTTTTTTTTAGTTGTTTATTTTTTATTTTTGGTATTTTAGTTATTAGTTTGTTTTGTTTTTAACACAATGCTGATCAGTATTTTTGTTTAGATGTGTTAATTGTATTTTTAACATAATTTTATGTTAATCAATTAAAGGTGTTTTAATAATTAATACTTTAGTATTTAAACTTTAAATATTATAATTATGAAAAATTATTATGCCTTTTGTTAGTGTTTTTCTCGCTAAATTGTTTTTCACAAGTAATGAGCTCTAGAGGGCCACTTTATCCAATGGATCCTAATGGACCAGAAGTGGAGTATTGGAAAGAGTTTACTTTTTTTAGTTGTGATGCAAATGGAAAAAGTATTGTAGATATTCAAGATCCTAAGTATAAAAGATATGAGTTAGAGTTTTTAATATCTGCCCCTAGTGGTCATGGTATCTTTTCATTTTATCATCATAGAGTAGAAAAGCAGATTTGTGAATTAGGTAAGATAACAGAATATAGTCCTGCAATGAGAGTTATTCGTGTAGTGGGAACAAATGGAAAAGACCTTGGTAATGGTATGGAAATAGTTCAATTAGATCCAGAATTTTTGTTTTTGTTAGAAAACTAAAAAGAGGAATTATAATTGTACAGTAAGTAAAAATGCCCCATAAAACTATAGTCTTTTGGGGCATTTCTATCTGATTTTTAAATCTATCTAATTCACCTTATTAACTTAATATAGTTCTCACGAGCATCCTCATTAATAGAGTTGCGCATATAGATAAGTTCTTCTTTCTTAGAAGTAAGGTCAAGTCTGATTAAACCTGCTTCACAATAGAAAAACACAGTGTTTTGATCCTGAACTTCAATATTTGAAATAGCTTTATTACTTAGAGCAATTTCTTTTTCTATTTTTCCGTTTTTAGGGTTTACTACAAAGAAGTTACTTCCATTATCATAAGCATAAATTTTGTTGTTATACTCTTCTAATTGCTGAATAGAATGGTTGTAATCTTGCTTTGGTTTTACTTGCCAAATTATCTTTCCTGTACTAGATTCTATAGCATAAAACATATGATTAGTAGTAAGGTATAAGGTATTGTTTTTTACTACTATTCTTTGATCTACAGAACTCTCAGGTAAATCAACTTCCCATATCGTTTCTAGATTATCTAGATTAAGTGCATAGAGTGTTTTGCTCTCATTAGCGATGTATAGTCTTTGCCCGTCACTAATAGGTTTAGAGTACATCGCTTTTTTAAAATCACGTCTTGCTATTTCACGTCCTGTATTTGCATCGAAGGCATATACATAAGGTGCATTCTGAGTATATACTTTATCATTAGTATATACTACAGGCAAATGATTATATGGATAAACGAGTTTATAGTTCCAAACTATCTGTCCGTTTTTCTTGTTAAAAGCATAGATGTTACTATTTTCATATTGTGTAGTGATGTAGATTAAATCCTTATTGATTGTAGGGATTTGATTAATCCATATTTTAAAGTACTGACTATTTTTTAGTCCTGCTTTCAGTTCCCAGAACTTCTCACCAGTTTTGTGATCTAGAGCATACATTTCCCCGTTGATAAACGGAACATATAGTACTCCATCCTCTAGCGTAAACTTGTTTCTACTGTAAGTGACATCATTGTCCTTTGCCTTAAAGGTCCAATTAATAGTATTCGTTTTAAGGTTAAATGATTTTAAAGAACCGTCATAATCATAGATAATCATAGCATCTTTATCCAATTCTACAGGTTTTACTGTTTTAAATTGTTCGCCAATAACCATATCGTACTCGGTTAATATCTTATTGTTAGAATAAGAATTAGTTTGAGATTCTGTTGGGCGTGTAGGAGCGGAATGTATCTCAGGTAGTTCTTCTATTACAGGAAGTTGTGTTACTTCTTCTTTTGGTGTAATATACTTAACTTCAACGGGAGGAGGAAGAGGTTTCTTTTTCTTTTGCCCCATTACAGGTAATGTAAGACAAGCTACAGCTAGGATAGTTAATAGTACTTTTTTCATAGGTTTTTATTGTTGTTTCTGCGAAAGTAAAATAAATTATTGTCGCTTTCTGTGATTTTGTTTTTTTGTTTTCTGTGATTTTGTCACAGCAGAATAAATAAACAACATCCACAGCCCATATAGGCAAACAATATCACCAATCTATATCCCCAGTAGTACGGGCGATTACTCTACACCCAAACACAATAAACAAAAAAACACCCGAAAAGGGTGTTTCTATACAGTATATCGTAATTAGTAATTAGCCGAAGACGACGTAATTAGTAATTAATTTAGTATGCTTTTTTAAGTCTATCTAGATCACGTTTGTTATCGCGGTCTTTGATAGTTTCACGTTTGTCGTAGTTTTTCTTACCACGAGCTAGAGCAATATCCAATTTAGCTCTACCTTTATCGTTAAGGAATAGGCGTAGAGGAATAATCGTTAATCCCTTATTCTGTACATCTTTTAGAAGAGACTTTAGCTCTTTTTTGTTTAAAAGAAGCTTTCTTTCTGTCTTAGCTTTGTGATTAAAGTGTTTACTATATGCGTATTCTTCTATCTGACTATTGATAACGAATAATTCGTGTCCTTGAAACTCACAAAAGCTTTCAGCGATATTTGCTTTTCCTAAACGTATAGACTTAATTTCTGTTCCTGTTAATACAATACCAGCTGTGTACTTATCCAGTATTTCGTATTCGAACTTAGCCCTTTTGTTTAATATGTTTATTGTCTTTTGCATAGGACAAAAATAACAATTTTTTAAAGTGTATCTAATATTATTGCACAAAAAAAGAGTTGTACCCTAGCACAACTCTTAATTCTATATTATAAATGGTCTATTATAGGATGAACCACCCTAAAGATACCATCCAAGTATTCGGTTTAGAACCAATTTCTTTATTTGTTTTGCTGAAGCTTCCGTCATAAGAAACATCTAAAGTAAATTTAAGAACATCAACACCTACACCTAAGCGGTATCCGATATTATTCTTGTCAAAGTTCTCAAACTTTACAGCGCTTTCTACTTTAGAACCAGTGAATTTATCGTCAAAAGTATTTGTATAAACTCCACCAGCAAATCCTCTTAAGCTGAATAATGGTAAGTTTACAAACTTATGACCAATCACTACAGGGATTTCTATTTGTTTTGCTTTAACTTCAAAACTACCATGACGGTCCCCTTCAAACTTAGAGTTTTTCTCAGAGAAGAAAAGTTCAGTCTGAATGTATGTTTTTTTGATGTCAAATCTAGCCATAGCACCTAGTCCATACCCAGTAGCAGTTTTACTACTATAGTCTTTAAGGTCTGTAGAAATATTAGTAAAGTTAGCCCCAGCTTTAATCCCTACATGAAATGGAGAAGGAGATTGAGCATAAGTAGATACTCCTACAAACATAAGAGCAACAGCAGATAGCAATTTTACAATGTGTTTCATTCTATTAATGTTTTTTATTATTGTTAGACAAAGTTAAATAAAAACTTAAACTACAGTGCGTTTATCGTATAGTTCTTGACAGATTTACATTTTTTAAAGATAAAAGGCACTATTTATATGATAAACAGCATTTTTGGTTTATACTTAAAACGAATATTTAATTTATATAGTATATGGTAAAAGACTTTTTTTGTTACTAGGAGTAAGTTGATAGTCTGATAGTTATTTGTATTTAGAGTAGATATATAGGCAGATTGTGATAATTTATCTCAACGCAGAAACTCTTTTCTTAGTTTAAGAATATTACATTTGAGCCTATTTCAATACGCCTTATACTATGAAGATATCATATCTAAACGCAACTATAGAAGATTGTAATCTACTTACAGAAACAGCACTTACCTCTAAAAGACATTGGGGATACAGTGAAGAACTTATCGCAATCTGGACAGATCAATTGACTATTATAGATCTAAATTTTAAAAAATCTGAATTAGTGAAGTGTTTTATAGATGATCAGTACATTGGTTTCTTTGAATTAGAAGACAAAACTCCATATGGATGTATTAATCATTTTTGGTTACTACCAGAGTTTATTAATAAAGGTTATGGAAGTGTAATCACTGCTGAGATAAAACGACGTGCTAAGGGCAAAGGATATAAATATCTCGAAGTCTATGCCGAGCCTAATGCAAATCTGTTTTATGAAAAAATGGGAGGAGAGTGTGTAAAACAGATTCTAACGAGTGTGCCTGGGCGAATGATGAAGATTTACCATCTGCCAGTAGTAGAGGAGAAGTGGATAAATCTAGATACGGCTGGACTTGTCATTGTCAAAGATTACAAGTTACTATTAGCTTATAGTAATAATAAGAATGCATGGTACTTACCAGGAGGAAAGATAGATAGTGGAGAGGACAGTAAGACAGCTCTTATCCGAGAGATAGAAGAGGAGTTGAGCTTAAAGCTAGACCCGAGTAGAGTAAATTTCTTACATCATATTACAGCACCAGCTTACGGTGAGAAATTAAATATTATGATGCAACAGGACTGTTATAGTTATGATCTTGAAGAAGATGTCATAGAGCCAACTAATGAGATAGGAGCTGTGAAGTACTTTAGTCTAGAGCAATATAGACGTGAAGAAATACAAGTACCTGGAGTGTTAATGGTATATGAGGTATTAGGAAAAATCTAAGGTTTAAGCCTAGTAAATACATAATATAAAAGGGTTAAAGAGGAAGTAGAACTTTCTTTAACCCTTATTCTATATTTTTTTGTACTTTTGTAAAACAAGGTGTTTTTATTATAAGTGTCTGTCTTTTAGTGAAAAAGTATACTAATCAAAGCGAAAAAAATCTTCTTTCTTGCTTAAGTAAAAAACACCATATTCTTCAAGTGTTTTTAACTCTTATTTTGTCATTTATCAAAAATCTTTTTTATAAAAACCTCCTTCTATCCCAGTGTTTATAGGGTGTTGTCCCTGGGAGAGCCTATTTTGGGAGTGATTTGGGAACAAAACAGCAACCAGACTGCAACAAAACTTCTTTAGGTCTTGATTTTATTGAGTTTGTTAGTTGTTTTTGATTCTTTCTTAGTAAAATATTTGCTTCATTTTGAGTACAGTAAAAAAGACTGTTTTTGTTTTTTAGAAGATAATAAAATGATATTTTGATAAAAAACAGAATAAAGGAAAGGTTTAGAAATTACAATTGACTAGTAATTCCTGTCATTTTATGAAAGAGTTCGATAAAACTATTAGATTGTGTTTTAGAAAGGATGTTTTTTCGATGAGTAAGTATAGTATTTATACTAATGTGTAATTCTAGAGATATTTGTTTACTTGTCAGTCCGTTTTTAATTAATTCGACAATTTCTAATTCTCTTGGCGTTAAGTTTAACTTATTGTTTAAATCTAAATAAATTCTTTTCTTTTTATCATAGACTTGATAATCCGTATTTAATGACACTGTACGAGAATCTTCTACTATAATGTGTCTAACTAAGGATTTAGCCCAATAACCTTGTTCATTAATTTCAAAGGCTTGATATTCTTGTAAAACCTGAAAATAACTTCCGTCTGATTTTTTAAATCGATAACTATACTTAATGACATATCTAAAAACTTCATTAAATCTTAAGTCATTGGTGAATGTTTGAATCTGTTTCTCCTTTTCAATAAAATACTCATAGTCATCAGGATGAATCAAATCAATATAAGCTCCCGGAGTTATTGCTTTTACCTTATGGCCTGTAATAGCACTAAATGTAGAGTCCATAAAAGTAAAAGAGTTATTTATACAGTCATATATAAATGTATAAGTGGTTCGTTTATCTACATCAGTTGTATGATGCAGGTTTTTGCCTTTCTCATTATTTATGATATCTAACCATAAGTTATAAGATGTTTTATTCATTTTATTGTGGTGTGGGGTTAATAAAAGAGTAATTTTTATAAGGATATATTTTGTGCAAATATAAATTTTAAAACTGTTTTATGGTTTAAAAGAATAAAATCCCACTGTTAATTTTTATGTTTTTTATATTTGTAAGTATTTGTTTTTCAAATAAGTGGTTTTGGTAAAATTAATATTAAATGTATTTTTATAGAGTTTTTTAAGGTTCTTTATTAGATGTTTTTAAGTATAATAGTGTAGATAATAAATAAAAAGTACAACGGAAGTAGTTTATGACTAAGTTTTAATCAAAGGAATTCTTTGAAGCCGTTAGAGTGGATATTCCTTATTAGTTGGTATTTGTTTTGTGTAAATCCTAGAAGAAAAAATTAGCAAGCAGTATAGTTAGATTGAGTTATTAAATTAACTTCCGTATTTTAGTATCTTAAAATCAATAGTATGGAAATTTTTAAGGGTCAAAACCTTCTGAACTTAGTAAAAGAACTACCAGATGACGAATCTTGTAAAGCTTATTTAAGCAAAATAAAGTGGTCAAACGGTTTTACATGTGTAAAATGTGGTCACCAAAAAGGTTGTTTAAAAACTAATCATTCATACTATTGTTATAATTGTGAACATGTTGAGAGTTCAACGGCTAATACCTTATTTCACAAAGTCAAATTTGGTTTGCAAAAAGCATTTATGATTGTGTTTGAAATGACAACTTCTACAAAAAGTAT
>NZ_FNYS01000040.1 GCF_900109075.1 Myroides marinus
GTAAGATATAATTATAGTAGTTGTTCGCTGCGCAAAGTCTCCCGACTTTGAGCTATTTTATTCTAATATTGTCTGAAGTAAGATATAATTATAGCGGTTGTACGCTGCGCAAAGTCTCCCGATCTTGAGCTATTTTATTCTAATGTTGTTTGAGGGAAAGGTGTAACTATCCCGAATTCACAAACAACAAAAAAACAAAACAACGAAATCACAAAAAAATAGTTATTGCTTATTCAACTGTACAGGTACTACGAATTGGCTTTTTACAGGTACCCCTCTTTTAAGAGCAGGATGTACCACAGAGAAGTCTTTACTCTGTCTCTGTAAGAACTCATCGATAGCCTTAGTCATTCCTTGTAAACTATCAGGTATTTCGTATAATTGGAATTTTACCTTAGAATCAGGTTGTACAGTCACTAGTATTTTTAGTGTATCCAGATTATCGAAGTTCCCCGTTATCGTATCTTGATTAAGTCTCACCTGTAAGTTTTGCGTTACATAATCAAAGAAGCACTCCTTCTTTAGCTGTATATCTGTGATAGTATCACATAAGTCTACTGTAGGGTATGTATCCACTTTAGTCCAATCTATCTTGTCCAATTCTTCTTTAAGCATAATCTCCTCATCCATTCTAGGATTAGATTTAGTTTGACAGCCGATAAGAGCTGTTGCAAAGAAGAAAGACAATATAAATTTTTTCATAACACCGTTTATTGTATCTTTAATTGTCAAAAATACGAAAAATACAGATGGAATATATATTATTAATAGTAGCTATTGTTTTATTGATAGGAGGATTAGTAGGAAGTGTACTACCAGCCCTTCCAGGACTACCTGTTAGTTGGGTAGGTATCTTATGTCTATACCTAACATCAGGAGTAGAGATGAACTATTATATCCTATGGGCAAGTTTCATTGTCATGATTGCCATATCGATATTAGATTATATCATTCCTGCCCAAGGAACCAAGAGGTTCGGTGGGAGCAAGTATGGAGTCTGGGGTACTAATATCGGACTAGTACTAGGAATAATCACACCTATCCCTTTAGGCTTTTTGATAGGCCCATTTGTAGGAGCATTTATAGGGGAGATTATTTATAAAAGTGATGATGTACAGCGAGCATTTAAAGCAGCTGTAGGTTCTTTTATAGGTTTTTTAGCCTCTACTTTTATCAAGGTAATAGCTTCATTAGTATTTATCGGACTAGGTATTAGAATTATCTGGGTAAATAGCAAAGTATGGTTTTAAGCCTAACTATTTTATTTCTCTATCTTAACCTTAAACGTTTCTCTAAATCCACTAGTTACTTGAGTCTTTATCTCAGAGTTAGTGATGCGCACCTTTAATTCATCATTAAAGCGAACATTGACATCATTAGCATATTCATCGAAGTTATTTACACGCACATTCATAGATCCATCTTCATTCAGCGGAACTAATCCATAGTTAGTATTTGGAACTAAGTTAGCAGGAGTGTTCGCCTGAGCAGGAGTGATGATAGAGACATCTTTAAACACTAATATCACTAGACAAGTAGCGATAACAGTAAGAACAGCTTTAGTATACCAATCTATTTTCATAACTATAATATATTAGAAGTTAACTACCTGAAAGTTATGAAAATACACGATAATAAACAACTGAAATACTAGAGTTTTGACCTCAACAACAGAAGGCTATCTTAACCCTTACTTTTCCCGATAATAGGTTTTTCTATAAATGTAATTCCTATTCCTAATAAGATTATTACCCCACCCACAATCATTTGTAACGTAATCTTTTCGTCTAAGAATACCCAAGCCAGTATTGCAGCTAATAACGCCTGACTGAGTAAACTAAGAGATACACGTGTAGCACGCATATGCTGAGTAGAATAGCTAATTAGCAGCCATGCTAGCAGCTGACAGATGATTCCTTGTATGATTAGTGTAGTCCACCCCGCGTTAGACCATCCCGTAAATGGAGATCCCGCAAAGATATTAACTACTCCTAAGAACACAGAAGAAACCAATAAACTATAAGTCATAAACGGAATTACTCTCACAGATGACAGCACCTTTTTACTCATCAGAATATAGCACGCATATAATATCCCTGATAGTATCCCACACGCAAAAGGCAAGTCAAAAGATAGGTCTAAGAACACATCTACACCTATCAATACTACCATACCAGTGATGGCAAATACAGTACCTATCCAGAAGTTAGACGTAGGCTTAGTGCTTAAGAATAAATAACTACCTACACCCACCCATACTGGAGCTAGATTAGTCAGTAGCGTAGCCTGTGTAGCAGAAGAACCCTGTATCGCATAGTTCCACACAGCGATATCAGACCCAAAGAATATCCCACATAGTACAATCAGTATCATCGTCTTCATATCATATAGCTTCATCTGCTTAGTGAAGATTGCATAAGGCACTACGAATACTGCCGCTATCGCCATCCTATAAAAGGCAGATATAAGACTCGGAGTCAAGTTTAACTTTACTATCACAGGGAATATCGAGATACAGATTATTCCTATAAATAACGCTATACGAGGTTTGTTCGCCATACTATTTACGCTGTTTTTTTAAGCCTACACAAAGTAACGATTAATAATTAACAAAGTAGAACGTTTTCAATGGGCAATGAAGAATGAAGAATGAACAATGAGGAATGAGGAATGAACAATGAAGAATGAACAATGAAGAATGAGGAATGAAGAATGTGTTGTTCAGAACATACAGTATAGACATAATACTTTACGTCTACCACAACGTATAATTATTGTGGATATAAATTAGTAATAACCCAGATGATTTTAGGGCTTCAATAGTCTTTTTTCGTATTTTTATTTATAATTCAATAGAACTCCCCAATTCTATAAATCGAAATAGTATAAAGATGAACAAAGAACTTTGGGATAAAGTCGAAGCCTTTCAGTTAGACAAATGGACAGACGAATACGGATTTGTATTGCGTCTAGCTAAAGAGAACCTATGGACAAAGAACTTCACAGCACTAGCTATATTAGAGTATAAGAAATTCATGTATCTAGCAGCTACTTCTAATCAGATGGTATCACCATCAGAGATTGTAGATATAGTCTGGCATCAGCATCTTATCTTCACCCAGTCTTATAATGAATTCTGTAAATTACTAGGCAAAGACATACAGCATATTCCCTCTACACATAATCGAAGCGACTATGAGAAGTTTAGACAAGCTAAAGAGCTAACTACTAAGCTCTATAACGAAACATTCGGAGAACAGCCTGCCTCTATATGGGAATATAGCACGATGTATGATACCTTAAAACTTAAGAAGGCTAATAAACCTCCCATGAGTATTATACGCTCTAGCGTTATTACTTTTTTTGTACTTATTCCATTTGCATTCTTTGTTTTGCGTCCCGTGTATATACATATTAGCAGTACGGCTTTTATGTTCTTCTTTATTTTTGCTTTTATAGCCGCTATTGTATTAATACAGCGTTATAATCAATCTAAGATTTACGATATAATTAAGTACAACAGTTCATCCTCTTTTATTTTTGATCTGCACCCTTATGAGTTGCTTTACTTAAATCATAAAGATGTAAAAGAAGGAGTCATAGCAACCTTTAATGAATTAATTGAGCAGAAAAATATAAAAATAGGAGCATTTAAAAATATTGAGTATATACACGATAAGATTATTCAGAATAGAGAACAAGCTATTGTATTAAAGGAGCTAAGAGATACGGACGTAAGAAGCTATCTACAGTTAATAGATATACTTAAGAGAAAAACAGTCTTCACAAACCAAAAGACCTCTATGCAACAGCTCCTTGATTATTTGCTTATGTCTAATAAGTTTAATCAAGTCTTGATTGTCAACATACTTGTTTTAGGAGGGCTAACTTTTTTGACACTAATGCGTGTTATTATTGGGATAAGTAGAGATAAACCCATATTATTTATTAGTATTTTGACTGTTGTTATTGCTTTATGTGCAGTAGGTGTTATTGGTAGCCTAATGAAGATAGATATACCTAAGGGAATAACCAAGTTTTATAGTGAAACCATTATTCCTAAGAAACAAAAAGAGAACTGGCAGTGGTCTTATGTTCTAGGTGGAAATACTGCCTTAGAAGTCTCTTTACTTTCTTTAGTGATCTTAGCCAATACCCAGTATGCCGAAAAGAGCAACTTAGACTCATCATCAGATAGTTCTACTAATTCCTGTAGTAGTGATTCAGGAAGCTCATGCGGAAGTGATAGTTCATGCGGAAGTAGCTGTGGTGGCTGTGGAGGTGGCGGAGACTGATATTCTATATTTTTAATAATTAAAATAAATAATTATGCGTAAGATACTTACCATCTTTCTTATGTTTATAAGTCTGTATATACAGGCACAACGTATAAATAAAATACCTTTAGTAGATGTAAATCCAGGCTATATAGAAGTAGCTATGATTCCTATCAATTTTAAACCTAGTTTTAATGTCATAGTTGACTACGGACAAGATAGAAAAAAATACTACTCTCTTAATGAGCTCTATCTTACAGATGATGCAGATATACTTATGATATTTAATTCTAAACTGGCATTATATAATTATTTATACACAAAGGGATATACTCATGTAAAGAGTTATTATAAACCAGAGGACTCTCGTAATCTTGAATATCACTTCTTCGTTAAACAAGACAAGAATTGTGACTGTTCCGATAAGGAAAATAAGAGGAATGAACAATGAAGAATGAACAATGAAGAATGTGTTGTTGAGAATATACAGTAGAGACTTTACGTCTACCACAATGTATAACTATTGAAGATAACTATTGAAGATAACTATTGTGTCTTCGATATCACGGATTAACCCCTCCTGATAATCATCTTTCATAATTCCTCATTGTTCATTCCTCATGCCGAAGGCAAAACCGTTAACCGTCAACTGTCAACCGTCAACTATCCCTCACTTAAACACCACGACATTAAACATCTGCTGTAGCATCCTGCGAAAGTGTTGTCCATACCTATCCTCTATCTCAGTAGGAGATAAGGATGTAGTGATATGTATACGCGGATAGCTCTGATCAAAACGCTGTTCGTAATGACTCTCTATGATATTATTCACCACTTCACAAGAGTATCCGTAGTGCTTCGCGAGTTGTTCTTTACCCAGATTATCTAAGCAAAATGGCTTGGCGTTGAGGTTCTCAAAACCGATAGTCGCATCAAATCCCCTTTGCATAAAGTCGTGTACTAGTGAGCGACAAGTCTTGATATCATACTGCTTCTTGCGGCTAAAGAAAGGTTTTACCAACTGCAATGCAGCAGTTTTACCACTATTAGGAGCACCCATCAGTAGCAAGCCTTTGTCTAGAGACATGTCTAATCGGTCTAGTGTAGCAGGGTCTTCGATGGCATAAATAAGCACTTTGTACAAGGCATCTTTGTGAAACTGATTAATGATAAACTCGTCTCCGTACAACTTCTTTCCTCTCTCGAGGATGAATGACAGACAAGTATTAAAATTATACTGCTTAGTTGTATTGACCAAGTTGTATGTGTCTTCCAAATTCGTTTTAAAGAGACTCATCATATTTTGAAATTATTGAATTATTTATATTTAAATGTTTTTGTTTATTAGTTTTATATAGGTGTTCCGAAAGTGGTACCGATAGCGTCCCATTTTTGGGACTAGAAGTGGTACCGCCTAGTGTCCCATTTTCGGAACTAGAAGTGGACCCGTATCGTGTCCCACTTTTGGGACTAGTTACATCTGTTTTTGTCCCTTTAACCTTGTTGTGTAAGTTGACAATATCTACAGTGTAGATAATCTTAACCATGGACTGCCCAAACTTAGATTGTGAAGGTTGATAGACTATCCATCCCCAGTCGTGCATATCTTTCAGACAATTCGCATAAGTAGTCTTGCTACCTATTTTGCTAATACTCATAATATCCGCTCTATAGATAATAAAGAATTCAGCAAAATGATTGCTGTTCCACTGTTGAAAAAGAGCCATATATAGGCTGATATGTGTAGGTCTTACAGCAGGATTATCCTTTAGTATTTCGAACCAAAAGTTGAGATGCTTGATGTAATTAATGTTTTTCATAGTCTATTTTTTTAGGGATATATCGTTCGCTAATGATTTCAAAATTAAGAAAGATGTTTGAGTAATAAATATAAAATATAAACAAAGTTTCGATACTGTTCAGTTTCTAAATGTACAAAGTTGTAAGCTTGTTTAAGGTGTGATGTATACTCGTTTTTTTGAGAATAATGTTTTTGTGTTTATACTGATTGTAATCTTTTTTAGCTCCAAAATGACAGAATTCAAATAAGATTAGAAAGCATTTTATCTCTACTTTGTTTCGATACTAGGGTAGTGTTGCTAATCTAGCGTCAGTAAGTGTTCAATAAATGGACTAGAAGTGGACTAGAATGAAGTTTTTGACCGCTTATGCTATATTGCTATCAAATAAAAAATAGAAATTGTTATGAGAAGAAAACCAATCCGATTTTGCATTTACCCAAAAGACGTAATGCTTATCACAGGTAAGAGTTATAGTACCTCACTGAGATTGTTGCGCAAGATTAAGGAAGTCTACCGCAAACCGAAGGAGGCGTATGTGAGCTATATAGAGTTTTGTGAATACACTAATCTGGACGAACAGGAGGTACTAGAGGCTATCAGTAGATACTAGACGTGTACTAGAGCGATATGGGAGGTGAGCTGTATCGTTCTTTTTTTGTTTGTTGAGGTAGATTTGACTCGTTTCAAAATTGTGTTTAGATAGTAGATCCTTTGGGTACGAGTTGGGTACGGTTTTGAAAACAGCCTTCTAACCCAAGTAAACACAGGGAATTACCGAACAGTATCAAAACAAATCGAAAATTAAATATTGTTATATGTTGAATATTAATGTTTTATGATTTAATTCAAAGTGCAAAAATGATCAAAAAAACCAGGTTGAGGCATTATCTCCAAATGAGGTCATAATGAAGCAAAGAAAGTCTAAATAGAAAACGAGACCACAATGCCTCGTTTATACTATTGTTTTTGATTAGTAAGGGTATCTTGATTTGTAGATTTGTTAGCACTTGGTTTCACCTTGCTAAACTTGAATCCCTTTATAGGAGACCTTTCGTGTTTATACGTTTTGATCAGGTCATAACCCAACTTGCGAAAATAAGTAGTGATTTGTCGTTCACTATCAAACACTAAGGCAGTGTTGTCATCATCCGTTAAGAGATACTCCACAGAGGGAGGTAGAGAGTTAGACTCTTGCCCGTAATTCACATAGAGATTTAGCTGATTAGAATGGACTTCTGCGTAATGTGCCTGTACATCTATAAATAATGACTCTATACTAGATAAGGGAACCTTGTTTATCTTTTGTGCATAGTTAGTCGTAGCTAATAACAATGTTGTTAGTAGTATAAGTCGCTTCATAATTATAGTTGATTAAGTGTCTTAGATTAAAGATAATGCATCTTTAGGATACTAATACAATGTTATGCAAAAGAATTGTGATGAGGAGGGGATGGTCTCCAGATATAAACAATATTGAGGCAGCACTAAGCGTTTAATACTCAAATTAATAAATTGCTTATGAAAAAGAGATTACTACTAACGTTAGGTGTGTTATCACTGCTGTCTATATCTGAGGGTATAGCACAAGACAAGAAGTCTAACACTCCTCAAAATCGCGAACAAACGACAAAGAGTTATAGCAAGGAGGCTACTCCAGTGCGCTCACGAATCAGCTTAGAGCAACTCTCTCGCAACTTCACTAAGGCGTATAATGAGAAGTACGCTGATAAGCGCGTGGACTATGACCGTTGGGTAATATTTGACTTTATGATAGAGCCTGATGGGACAGCGTCATACACGGAGGTAATGCGCAGTGACTTCGACGAGAGCGAACACATCAACCTTATCCAACTGATCGATAAGGTAACGATGAACGCCTGGGAACCTGCTTCTCTAAAAGGGAAAAAAATACAGATGCAATACACCCTGAAAGTAGGAGTGATGGGCAATTAACAATTGACAATGAGGAATGAAGAATGAGAAATTATGTAAGTCTCGTATATCGAAGTAGAAACGGATTATCATCCGTGTCACATAGTGTATGTTTGCATGCCGTAAGCAGATATTGTTCATTCCTCATTGATTTTTCCTTCGGTGTCATGTCGACGATA
Organism: Myroides marinus; assembly: GCF_900109075.1. Classification (GTDB taxonomy): domain Bacteria; phylum Bacteroidota; class Bacteroidia; order Flavobacteriales; family Flavobacteriaceae; genus Flavobacterium; species Flavobacterium marinum_A. Next base: position 8,191 of record NZ_FNYS01000040.1, read on the forward strand.
GGAGACATCTCACTCGTAGATTAGTACATCACTTATTAATTACAGGCGCACATCTCGTATATCAAAGTAGAGACGGATTATGTATGTCTGCAGGTTTTGTTATAAGATTCTACGATTTATAAGATATGCATTTGGTGCTGACCCTTCTATTTCAAGGTACAGACGCAATACCTTGCGTGTCACCCAAACTTGTTAATGCACTTTATGCCGTAAGTAGATATTGTTCATTTCTCATTGATATCTCACTCATTAAATACTGTTGTTTACGGAATTACGTAAAAAAGTTATGAAGAGTGGAGGTATATTTGTTATCAGCTAATAAGTTAAAAGTATGAAACAACAATTATTTAAAAAGGAAGAAATTTTTTTAGCATATAAGAAACTTAAACATCATTATTATTATGATAATACTAATATTTTAATGCGTAATAAAATTGCAGATTTTGAAGGTGAAGTATTTCTAAATAATGAAGAAGAAAACAGGGCTTCAGAAGTTAAAGAATTGAGTAGACAAGAAATTTTTGATAGATTAAGTAAAAGGGTTTGTGGTTATCTTTCAGATCTTGAGGAAGATAAAGATATGTCTGAAAAGATTGATGTGGTTTTATTGCCCAAAAGCTTTAAACCTTTTAAGACTGATATTATTACAAATGCAATTAATCTAAAGGAAATAGTAGTCGAGAGAGAGACGTTTTTTATTGATATGGATATTGAACTCCATATTATAGGAGTGCTTTGGATAATGTATTGTGGTCGTTTCTTAGATGATTCTGTGACTAAATATAGTTATGCCAATAGATTAGATAGTACTTTGTTCTTTGAAAATAAAGTTCAAAACAAAGAAAGCTTAAAATTATTTAAGCCCTATTTCATGCAGTATCAAGAGTGGAGAGATAGAGCTATAGATATTGCAGAATCATGTCTTGATGAAAGTCATGATGTAACTATGGTAAGCTTGGATATTAAGAATTATTTTCACTCTGTAAGGATAGATTTAGATAAAGATGTTTTTCCTTTCATTTATTTCCAAGGTAGTTCTTTAGATTCAAAAAGCCAGACTGTAGATGATAATTCTAATTCTAATTCTAGAAAAAGAGAACTATTGAATAAAGCTCTAAAATCGATTTTCATTTTTTATAAAAAGGTTTATTGTAAATATGAAATGCAAAGTGATTTAATAGAGGAGGAATTGTTTTCATTGCCAATAGGGTTTTTACCATCAGGCATTCTAGCTAATTATTATTTGAATGCATTAGATAAGGCAGTAATTGAGAATGTAAATCCATTGTTTTATGGGAGATATGTTGATGATTTGATATTTGTATTTAAAGATGTGAATAACTTAGATCAATGTGATGAAAAATCAAGGAAGAAGATAATCCTAGATAAACTATTTGTTAAAAAAAGTATTTTAAAAGAGAAACAATCACAAACTAAAAAAGAAAGAAGATGTTATGCTGAGAGTGATATAGAATACATTTTTGCTAATCAGATTTTTAACTGTGAAGGAGATGAAAAAGATTATTCTAAATTAGAAATACAAGGGTCAAAGGTTGTTATTCATTCTATTAATTATAAAGGATCAAAAGCTTTGATAAAGATATTTAAGAAAAAAATAGAAGAGCAGCGTAGTGAGTTTCGTTTTTTACCTGATGAAGATCAGATAAGTGAGAAATTTGATGAAGAAGCTTTTGATATCAAATATAATGATTCAATTAATAAATTTCGTAGTATAAGTGATTTTGCTGAAAATAAGTATGGTGCGTCAAAATTTTTAGCAAAGAAAATTTTTGCTAAAAGCTTTGGTACTAAAGATGAAGATAAATATACTAATGAACAAATATTAACCTTTTTTCAAGGTGAAATAGCAATAAAGCTTTATACACTTTGGGAGAAAGTAGCAATTTATTTTGTTATTAGTAATAGAGGAGATTTACTACTTAAATTTACGAGAAATATTCAAGAAGCAATCAACAAAATCACAAAAACAGATAGCAAAAAAGAAAGAGTATTGAAAGAAACTCTTGTGTCAAATTTGCGAGTAGCTTTAGCTAGTGCTTTGGCTTTTAATCCTACTTTAAAAATAGAATATTTAAGCTTTGAAGAGAGAGAGTATTTTTTTAAGGAAGTCAATAATATTGCTGTCAAATTAAGAAGGAGTAATTTATTAAGGCATAATTTATTATCTATTCCAACAATAAATGTCACAAATTTGTTATTGGATGAGAAAGTTTGTCTAATTAACAACGATTTTAATTATTATTTTGAGGAGTCAAAAGAGATTAAAATTATTGAGTTATTAAATTAACTTCCGTATTTTAGTATCTTAAAATCAATAGTATGGAAATTTTTAAGGGTCAAAACCTTCTGAACTTAGTAAAAGAACTACCAGATGACGAATCTTGTAAAGCTTATTTAAGCAAAATAAAGTGGTCAAACGGTTTTACATGTGTAAAATGTGGTCACCAAAAAGGTTGTTTAAAAACTAATCATTCATACTATTGTTATAATTGTGAACATGTTGAGAGTTCAACGGCTAATACCTTATTTCACAAAGTCAAATTTGGTTTGCAAAAAGCATTTATGATTGTGTTTGAAATGACAACTTC
>NZ_FNYS01000006.1:0-33005 GCF_900109075.1 Myroides marinus
TCACAAGATGCTAATGTAGTTACAGATAAATGGAGAGGGTACAATCCTTTGAAAAAGAAATATAATATTACTCAAAAAGAAAGTGATAAAGGAGCTAATTTTAAAGAACTACATGTAATAATTCACCAACTTAAGTCGTGGATTAGGACAGTACCTTCACATATCAATAAGAAATATATCCAAGCTTATTTTAATGAGTTCGTATATAGATTAAATAGATCCGTATTTAAGGAAACAATTTTTCATAACACAATTGTTAAGATGGTTAAGGCAAAACCAACTTCTTTAAATATGATTAACGGAAGCTAAACAGATAACTCAATAGTTAGATATAAAAGATAAGGTTCTTATCAACTGATAAGAACCTTATTTAGTATTAGAATTTATATCCTACAGATAGTTGGAATACTCCATTGTTAGAGCTATTGCCATATTTGTTTACATTCGTAAGACCTACGTTATAGCGAGCGTCAAAGAATACACCTACAGGAAGCTCATAACCCGCACCGAAGTTGATACCAAAGTCAAATGTGTTATAGGCATCTTTAACAGATACACTACTGTCTTCAATAGGTAATGGGTGACCTAGTAAAGTAGCACTGTCTATTTTGTATTTAGCATTAGTTAAGAAACCGAATTGAGGACCTACCTGTAGGTTTAGTCCTTTAACGATGTAATATTTAGCCATCACAGGAATATTGATATAACCAAGCTCTGTTTTAGAGTCAATATTCACAAGTTTATTATCCAACATATATGGTCCGTCATAAGCTGATCCTTGATAAGAAAATAGTATTTCTGGTTGGATAGAGAATTTTTGGTTAACGAAAATCTCAGCTACTCCACCAATATGAAAGCCTGTAAGTGATGATCCGTGAGTTGTATTGGTTAAGTTAGAGATATTTAATCCCCCTTTAACTCCAATTTTTACATCAGGAGTTTGAGCATTTGCAGTAAAGCCTAAGGCTAGTACTGTAATTAGTGATAAAGTTGTTTTTTTCATATTGTTTGTTTTATAAATAAGGGGGTAAAATTAACTGTTTATAAACAGGTAGTAATGAGATAAGGTATTATTAAGATAAATTAAACAATTCGTGTTTTTGGGTTGGAATAAAAATAGATTTATTGACATAAATCAAAGCTTTTTATTTAGAACAATTCTATCTTTGCCTTATGAATTTAATACAGATACTTAGAAAGATAAAACCTTTTGTAATGCCTTATAAAAGGTTGATAGTAGGAACATTAGTTCTTACTGCCATAGGTTCTTTTGCTGTGCAAGTCAATGCTTTAATTATTCGCTCGATGGTGGATACATTAAATGAGGTAGTAAGCGGGGTAAAGGATTTGGCTTGGGGATACAAGATGCTATTGTTTAGCAGCGTTGTATTAATTGTTAAAGAGATTTTAAATGCGTTTATTCAATTTGGGCAAAAGTTCTTTGGAGAGAAGCTTCGTATTTATGTTTCTAGAGACGTATCACAGTTAGTAGTTAATAAGATACTAACGTATCGCATGGCGTTCTATACCTCTGACGAGAATGACAGTGGAAAGCTTCAGACTCGTATAGATCAAGGGATAGGGAGTATCACTAGATTGATACAAAACTTCTTTATTGATATCTTGCCTTTGTTTGCCAATGCTATTGTAGCACTTATCTTCATATATACAGCTAATGTGTATGTGGGACTGGTAAGTACAGCGATGATACCGCTTTACTTTTATGTGAGTCAACTTCAGGCAAGTAAACTAAAAGGGTTTAGACGAAAAATGCGTAGCTATAGAGAGAATAAGAATAACGGTATTATCTCGCTTATTAATTCTATCACGGTTATTAAATCCTTTGTAAGAGAACCTCTGGAAGCTGAAAAACATGAGGAAATTCAGTATGATATGACTGAGAATCAACTTCAGACTAGACGAATGAGTTTTGTGTTTGATGCAGTAAAAGGTTTTATAGAACAGTTTGGTTTAGTAGTGATTATCTTAATGACAGCTTACTTTGTTCTTAAAGGACAGATGACAGTAGGGGCTATTATGTTTCACGTATTATTGTTTAACAACGTTACCGCGCCTATTCGCCAACTACACCGTATCTATGACGATGTAAATGATGCGATGATTTACTCAGAGACTTTCTTTGAAATTATCGAGGCTGATCACGAGGTAGAGACTACAGGAAGTTATATTCCTACTGATATCAAAGGAGAGATAGAAATTAAGAATGTATCATTTGACTATCCTAATGGAACTAGTGCTTTAAAGGATGTGTCTATGACTATAGAACCTAATCAGACTACAGCATTAGTTGGACTTAGTGGAGCGGGTAAGAGTACGGTGATTAATCTGTTAGACAAATTCTATGCTCCTAGCGCTGGACAAATCCTTCTAGATGGTGTAGACTTGAGAGAATACGATACTAAGGAATTGCGTAAACATATAGGATTGGTGCTTCAAAAGAACCATATCTTTCAAGGCAGTATAGCGGAGAACATCCGTTATGGTAATCCTGATGCAACGATAGAAGAAGTAGAATTAGCTGCTCAAAAAGCGTATATACACGAGCAGATTACAGAACTTCCTCAGGGGTATGAATCTGATGCTAGACTTTTATCAGGGGGCCAACAACAGCGTATAGCTATCGCTAGATTGTTCTTAAAGGATCCAGCTATTATCTTCTTAGATGAACCTACAGCGAGCTTAGATGCTATCGCTACAGAGCAAATCAAAAAGAGCTTAGATGCGATTAAGGAAAATAGAACTGTTATAATTGTTTCGCATAGTATTTCCCAGATTATTGATGCGCATGATATTGTGGTAATGGAGAAGGGAAAAGTTGTGGAAAACGGGAAGCATGAAGAACTTTATGAGAATAAGAGTACTTATTATGATATCTTCTCTGCGATGGCGAATAGCCTTAACTTAGAGAAGATTTCTCAGACGCTTCATCAGGAATAGGTTTTTTGTTGTTTTGTGATTTCGTTTTTTGTCACGGATTATCTTCGACATCACTTGATTTACATTAGAAACTATGAGATAAATTTTTGAACTATAACAAGGAGTGAAGTAAACATTTATAAATTTAGGTTGTGTAAATAGAGCCATTGCGTATGCGGTGGCTCTATTTGTTTGTATTGGAATTATTTGCCCTTCTTTTTTTATATGGGGTATTTATTGACTTAAGTCAATGTTTTGGAGGTTTAAAGGCTAGATCTTTGCCCTATCAAGTTATAAAAAAACGATAACCTTATCGCTGATTAAGACTTAGTATGTGATTTAGACTCTCACTTATAAAAAAGAATAAGGTTATCAAAATAGAGCTACTGTGTGTGCAGTAGCTCTATTTATTTGTGGTAGACGCAAATTGTTGCCCCTACTTTACATATTAGGTGGATATACTGGATGTTAGACGCAAAGTGTTGTGTCTCTACATTCGATGTGTAGTGGTTCTATTTTTTTTATTGTTAAAAGTATAGATTATAAATCCACACTATTCAGATTCCTCATTTCTCATTGTTCATTTTTTGACTTATGTCAATGTTTAAGAGGCTTAGGAAGAAGAACTTTGTCTTGTTAAAAAATGAAAGATATGAATACAAAGTATTATAAGTATGTAAATACATTATTTGTTGTCATTCCGATGACATTAATTATGGCATTTGTAGGTTTAATTAGAAACTATGGTTTTGGTGATGGATGGTTCTTCATGTTCCTAAAAGCATGGAGTGTGATGTTGCCAGTTGCTTATGCCTCAGCATTTTTAATTATTCCACGTGCCCGTAAATATGCAGAAAGATTAATTAAAGAATAAATTATGGATACATTAGAAAAAGCCCTAAGTCAATTCGGAGGGGATAGTCAAGAAAGAGTTAATCAGGCGCTTAGTTACCTAAAAAGTGGTAAAGGAGTTCTACTGTTAGACGATCAAGATAGAGAGAATGAAGCAGATATAATTTTTTCAACTCATTTAATGTCACAACAAGATATGGCTATGATGATTCGTTACTGCAGCGGTGTTATTTGTCTTTGTCTGACTAATGATAAAGCAGATGAATTAGATTTACCTTATATGGTTACAGAGAATACTTCTAGTTTCCAAACGCCATTTACAATCACTATAGAAGCAGCTAAAGGAGTTACTACTGGATTATCAGCGGCTGACCGCTTAACTACAGTGCGCGCAGCAAGTGGTAAGAATGCTATACCAACTGATTTAGCTCGTCCAGGACATATATTTCCATTAAGAGCTAAGAACGGTGGAGTATTAGAACGTAATGGCCATACAGAGGGAGCTGTAGATTTAATGAAACTAGCAGGGCTTCCTTCTGAAGCAGTATTGTGCGAATTAATGAATGATGATGGTACAATGGCTAGATTACCAGAGGTACTAGAGTTTGCAAAAGAACATAAAATGATGGTTTTAAGCATAGCAGACTTAGTTTATTACCGTACTTTTGTAACAGAAAATAATTAAAGTAAATGAAGCAACTAATTGATTATATACAGGATAGAGTAGAAGTGACTACAGAAGAGTTAGATATTATTCTTTCCTTTTTTCACTATGAGAAATTGAAAAAAGGGGAACAATTATCTTCTTCAGGAGTTAGTTCACAGAAGCTATATTTTGTGTGTAAAGGTTGTCTGCGTATTTTCTATATTAATGAGGCAGGGCAGGATGCTACGAGATTCTTTGCTTTTGAAAATCAGTTTGCTACAGCTCTTGTGAGTTTTATTAATAGTTCTGCTTCATCTGAATATTTACAAGCACTTGAGATAAGCGAGGTTTATTCTATTACACATTCGGATTTTTACAATTTGTTAGAGCTTGTTCCTAAATGGGAGAAATTCTACAGACAGTATTTAGAATTTGCTTATATCAACAACACTAATAGGCTACATGCTATGGTTACCATGGATGCAGCAGAACGATATAATGAACTACTCAAACAAAATCCCCAGATCGTACAGCGATTACCTAATAAAATAGTTGCTTCTTACTTAAATGTTTCTCAGGAGACTTTAAGTAGAATAAAATCTAAATAAGTCGGATTATTAACTGGAAACGCCCCAAAGTGCTCATGCTTTTGGGGCGTTTTATTTTCTATAGTTAAGTAATCCCCATATAATAAAGCGTATCTTAGTATAACCTATAAAAAGAGTAGTTATGAATATAGATTTGAATGAACAATTCTTCTGGGAATTAATAGCTAAAGCTGATACTAGTAATAGTTGGGAAACCTATGATATAGATGAACACATTGATGAGTTAACAGCCTTACTTTCTGAACTAGAATCAGACGAAATGATTTTGTTTGAGATGGAGTTGAGAAAAAAAATAAATGCTTTAGATACAGTAGAGATAGCTGAACTCAGTATAATCTTAGAAAATAACTTTGAAGTAGAGGATGGAATATATGATTTTGATGATTGTATGTCTACAGATGGGTTTATTTATTTTCGTTGTTGGTTAATTCTAAAAGGGAAAGAGTTTTATTATGATATTCTTAAAGACATTAATGTATTTGTGAGTGGCAAGTATGAGTTTGACATAGGTGATACATGGGCAGAAGGACTATTATATGTAAGTGATCTAGCGTATGATGCTAAGTATGGAAAAGAAGACTCTAGCTTTGTGACTGATACCACAGATGAACTTTATCCTGATATAGAGCACTATGATTTAATTGATACACAGTGGGATCGCCCTGCGTATATAGGTAAAGAACTTCAAGTACACTATCCAAAACTAGTAAGCGAAATCGGTGATTTAAGAAGTGAAGAATAATCTTAGTATGGCTACAGGTATAATATGAAAAACTAGTTATACTATATGTTGCTGATTTCGAGATCTATTACTTAAGGGAGATGAACAAGTAAACTAAAAACATAGAAAAGTATTTATCTTCTGAAGTATAATTTTATTTTTGCAGCGTAAACAAAAATAAGAATGAAAGGAATTAGACATCAAATGGATTATGAAGCCATTTGTGAGCGGATAGAAGAACTATTACAGATAGTAGATGATAATACACCTATAGATAATAAAGACTTTATAGAGTTGGATATTCTTTCGGATTTAGTGGTAGATTATGAAACACTTCTTAATTTAAATCCTTTTGCCTAATTATGAGTTATACTAAGTTGACTAAAGATATAGAGAAGTACTATAAGCAGCATGGTATGTTTTATTATTATAATGCTTTAGAAACTACTGTAGAAGAACAGCAGCAAAACTTAATAACACATAATGAGGTTCGGGATATTATCATCACACAGTGGCAAGAGGATAAACGATATAAGGAGCTTATATCGTGTGCTCATGGCGGATGGTATAGCTATGAAGAGTTTAATGAGCCCTTAGCTTTGTATTTTGTTAAGCAGAATGAGGTGTTAGCTCTTAAGGTGTTATGTGAACGAGGTATTCGCTTTACGGTTGAGGATATGCTGAAGGTCTTAGTAAGAGCAGAAGAGGAATTTTCGACTATTACAAAAGAGGAAATGATTAAGTTTAATCTTGATTTATATCTAGAGAGCAAGGTATATCATCCTGTAGGGGAGGTCATCAAATATAGAGCTAAGGCTTTGTATCTTATCGATCATCTTATCAGATATATAAAAGAGGTAAATGAGTTAGAATACTTAGAACAATTAGAGATACTGCGCTCTAAAGTTTATCTATTAGAAGTAAAGAAATCAGATTTGAAATATTTTAAGCATAGGTTGTTATAATCTATGCTTTTTTGTTTTACTCCCTTAAAGTGCTAATGTGTTCAAAATTAGTTTGTAGAAAATTTAGGCGGTTTTGTTCTATAAATGTAAATTCATGTAACATATTTAAACCTTGTGTATCTAAATGATAAATAACCCAAATTAGATGAGTAAGTATAAAGCAATTTTTGAGTCATTATATCAGCAGTACTGGCAGCGTATTTATCGTTTGGCTCTAGGGTATGTCAATGATGCAGATTGGGCAAAAGATATTGCACAAGAGACGTTTGTCAATGTGTGGAATCAATTGCCCAAATTCAGAGCAGAGGCAGAGTATAATACTTGGATCTATCGTATTGCTGTAAATATTTGTTTAAGGCAAATAGAGCGGAGTAAAAAGGTAGTCTCTGATCAGGATAAGGTACAACGCAGTAAATCTGTAGAGGAGGAGTACCAAGAGGTAAATACCCAAAGGCTATACAAGTCTATTAGTGAGCTCACAGAAATAAATAGAATTATTATTTCGCTGACTCTAGAGGGGATGGATCAAAAACAGATTGCTGATGTAACAGGAATTACACATGCTAATGTGCGTACTAGAGTACATCGTATTAAAGAAGAACTGTATCAAAAACTTAATAATTATGGAAAGTAATCAAGTGAATTTAGAACAGCTTTGGGCTACTCCTAAAATAGAACAAGGCAATATCGCAGAGGTGTTTAAGTCTATAGATACCTATCGACTTAAGAAGGTAAAGATGAATTGGATTCTGGCTATAATAGGAGTATTCTCTTTGGGATGGATTATCGGAGTTAATGTACTATTAAAAGATACTGTATTCTATGAGTCTATTTGGGTAGTGTTAGGAAGCGTAATTTGTATCGTGGCTATCTCAATGTTTATGATTAGTTATTATCGTTTAAATGTATTAATACCGAGTTCGATATTGACACAGAGTACAACTGATTATATTAAGATGTTGACAAAGGAAAAGAAACAGCAACTACAGTTGTCAAAAGTATGGATGAATGTGTATTTACTGCTTTTTATAGTGGGAATAGGGATATATTCTTATCCGTTTATATTAAAACTTGATTCTTCATTAATTGGCGGCTATTACGCAGTATTGGGGATATGGGCTGGAATAAATATGTATTGGAACAAAAAGTCTAGTACTAAGAAAATAGGGAAATTAGAACAAATAATTAAGGCTCTAAAAGCAATTAAGTAGAAATAGTAAAGCCACCTTAAAAGAGGTGGCTTTATGTTTTAAGTCGTTTTCAGGTGCAAAAAAATTAGAATCTGTATCTTACAGCGATACCTAAGTCAGCATAAATACCATTTCGGTAGCTGTCATTTAAATAAACCTCTGGGCGCAAGTCAAGAGCTACTTGTAAAGGAACTTCTTTAAAGTTGTATTCAAGACCAATAGTTCCAGTGATTAAACCAAAAGCTCCACTGTCAGAATGCTTTTTGTGATCGTGGTAGTAGCTAGAATTCCATGTACCTACAGCGGCACCAACTCCTGCATACCAATCAAATCCTCCTTCAATGTTCCATACCCATTCGTAAAGACCAGTTACTTTAACAGCATCGTAATCGCTGTTGTTTCTCCAACCTAAATCTAGTTCTAAACGGTTATTTTTAGATAAATCTCTTTGATAAGAAACTTCTGTTCCTAAACCGTGGTTTCCTCCAAAACGCAATCCAATAGCGTTTTTAGGTCCTTTTTGAGCTTGAGCTGTAGAAGCTACTGCTAGTACAAGAGCAGCTGAAAGCAATAATTTTTTCATTGTAATATATTATTTTTTTGCACTTCAAAAGTAATGTAAAATAAAAGGATAGTCAAAATATTAGCATTTACTGTAAAGTTTTGACTACTCTGTTAAAGATATTTTTTTAAGAGTTTTTTGTAATTACTTAGAATGTAATATACTAAGGTTGTGTTTTTTTTAAAACAGAGATGAGATAGTAAGATGTGATTAGTATAAAAGTGTTAAAAAATAGTGTGATAACACTAACTATGGTATTAAATATAGTAGATTAGACTCAATAAGTCATTTTTTTAGAGTAAATTACATTCATTATCAAAGATTGATCTAAAAGAAAAAACTATATCACTATGAATATACAAGAGTTTAAAAATAGAATGACATTACCTATTGTTGTTTCTCCAATGTTTATTGTTTCAGGAACGAAGTTAGTAATCGAATGTTGTAAGAATGGAATAGTGGGAACATTTCCTGCATTAAATGGTAGAAGTTCTGAAGATTTTGAGAAGATGCTAATTGAGGTAACTACTGAGCTAGATGCTTTTGAGAAAGAAACAGGAATAAAACCTGCACCTTTTGGAGTAAACTTAATTGTGAATAAAACTAATCCTAGATTAATGCCTGATTTACAACTTTGTGTGAAGTATAAAGTTCCTTTGATCATTACTTCCTTAGGAGCAGTCAAAGATCTAGTGGATGCTGTGCATAGTTATGGTGGATTAGTATTTCATGATATAGTAAAGAAAAGACATGCTGAGAAAGCTGCTGAGGCAGGTGTAGATGGACTGATCTGTGTAGCTGCAGGTGCAGGAGGACATGCTGGTACAGCTAGCCCATTTGCATTGTTATCTGAAATTAAGAGTTTCTTTAAAGGAGCTGTACTTTTAGCAGGTAGTATAGATACAGGAAATGATGTGTTAGCTGCTCAAACTATGGGAGCAGACTTCGCTTATATGGGAACTCGATTTATCGCTACTGATGAATGTGTGGCCTCTAAAGACTACAAACAGATGTTAGTAGATTCTGGTATTGATGATATCATTTATACAGATGGAGTATCAGGAGTGAATGCTAACTTCTTAAAGCCGAGTATTGAAAAGGCTGGAGTTGATTTGTCTCATAAAAAAGAGGAGGATTTCTCTCAATTAAGTGGAGACAATGCTAAAGCATGGAAAGATATCTGGTCTGCAGGACATGGTACTGCTGGAATTGATAAAGTGGTAAGTGTAAAAGATCTAGTAAGTCAGCTTAAGCAAGAGTATAAAGCGGCATTAGAAAAGAATGCTCAAATACAGAAGAACTTGAAATTTTAAAATATCTAAAAAAAAATAGCTCCTCAGCAGGAGCTATTTTTTTTTGTTATTATTAAAAACCTTTTCCAAAGAAAGAAGTAATATCAAAGTATAAACTTTTAGTTTCTCCTTCTTTTGTTTTGAAGGTTAACTTATCATAGTATTTATCTCTATCAGAATTGATTAAAGCTTGACCTAAGAATTGAGAATTAGGATAGTGTTTCTTTAAGTACTGATACTCTTCAGTCACACTGTTTACTTTAATAGCTGTTTCTACTGTAAGCCCTGGTTCTTTTACTGTTTTCTCTTCTGTTAATCTTTTATCGATAAAAGTATAACTATCAGCATTAAACTTAAAGTGAGCATCAAGAAGTTTGAAATCAATATTGTTTTTATCTAAAACTTTGTATTTATAAGTCGTTGTTTTTCCCGAAACGCTGTGGTACTCATAGAATACATCTTTTTCTACCCACCAATTACCTGTTTCTATACTCTCTCTTTTGTGATCTCCCATTTGAACTAAGAACTCTAAAGAGAATGTACCGTCATCTTTACGAGTCATCTTCCATTTCTTAGTAACACCTTCTATTTGTTGGTCTGTTTCTTCTCCACCCCAGATACCCACAAGTGCAGTATCTATCTTCTTGTTACCATCTACAGTTTTTAAAGTAGAACAAGAAAAGAAGAATAGCGAAAAGGTTAATGCAAGTAAGGTTTGATAGTGTTTTTTAATCATAGTTGTGAATGTTATGTTACATAGGCTAAAGTAAATTATTTTACTAGTAAAATAAGGGGGTATAAGAAGAAATTAATAAAAGGGATAAAGTTTAAAATAGGACTTTATCCCTTTTAGAATTAATAGTTAAAAGTAAGTGATAAAGTGTAGTATCTTCCATTACCTCTTGCATATTCTGCATCTCTCGCTACAAGCATAGATGAACTAGTATAGTACGTTTTATTAAATAGGTTTTCGATTCCTAATGATAATTGGATATTTTTATTGTACTGATAAGAGGTATGCAAGTTAAATAAATCTATAGGACTGACCTTTCCTTCGCCTTCTTGGTAAGTAAGCACACCTGTTTTGTTAGGAGTAGGAGTGAAGCGGTTTCTCTTAGAAGTATGCGTATAGTATAGGTTAACCCATAAATCTTTAATTGGATTTATAGTTGTAAATAAACTTAATTTAGGAGCAGCTATGCTAAGTCCACTCATATAAGTATCATAAGAAGAACTATTATCTGACTTCATTTTACCTTCATAACTAGAGAAACTACCTCCCACAGTAGCCCAATCAATAGGTTTTCCATCTAAAGCTAGTTCTATACCATTAATGCGTTGAGGATTTCTCACTACTTGCCAGAAACCACCTTCTCCAGCTTGTAGATCACTTCCTAATTTAGCAACTGACCAGAAGTAAGCAGCTCTAAAGTTCCAGTTATTATCTAGTTTACTTGTAAACCCTACTTCATAATTATTAGTAACTACAGGATCAGTCTCAATCTTAGAAACGACATCGCTCTTAGCATCCCTTAAAATACGCCCAAGATCATAGATAGAAAGACCTTGAGAGAATGAAACATAAGGATTGAACTCGTTGATAATATTATAAGATAAAGCAGCATTTAAAGAAGCTTTGCTATAATCTAAATTACCTCCTTGAATAGCAAGCCATTCTTGGTCTTTTTTAAGAGGGATCGTTTTATAATCAGGTACTTTTACTGATATATTATCATAGCGAATACCTGCTTTAAGAGTTAGATTGTTATAAAATACAGTACGTGTTTGTAAGTATGCAGCATTGTTGTACGCTTTTAATTCAGGCACCCATAGTCTGCCATCTACAAGAGGTTGGCTAGTCTTATCAAATAAGAAATCTCCACCAACTATATAGTTTGTTTTAATATCTTCTGTAAAGTCTATTTTAGATAGAATACTCACTCGAGTGCCTATTTTTTCAGCTTTAATAGTAGCCTGTCCACCTGTTTCTTCCCATCGAGGAGATTTAGGATTATGAGCTCTGTAATCGAAAAGAGTATATAGTTTTTGACCAAAAACTGAAGCTTCTAAATCAGTATTGGTAAAAATCTCTTTACTAGTATACTTTAAATAAGCGTTGTGATTATATTTTGTTCCTTCGTTTTTAGCTGCTGGATCTTTCTTGCCAATAACTCCTATTTGTGGAGACTCTAAGTATCTTCCACCAGAGGCAACCAAGTCAGTGTTCTGTAAAGCGCTATAGAAGTTATACATTGCCTCAATACGGTTATTAGCATTGATATCGTATCCTATTTTTGCTAATAAGTTTTGAGTAGTTACTTCTCCTAATCCATAACGTGGTGAGATATATTCTCCTTCACCGTCAACAGATCTTCCTGATTTAATGACCCCTGCATTGACTAAATAATCAAAGTTATCAATCTTACCATTAAACTGTTGGTTTAGCTTATAACCGTTTGTGTTTTTACCTTTTGATATAAAGGCATCAGTTAATGCTAATGATGTACTGCCACTAAAAGCTTTGTCTTTGTTACTTTTTTTAGTAATGAAGTTGACGATACCACCAGCACCTCCACTTCCATATAAGGAAGTCGCACCTTCTATCACCTCAATACGCTCTATGGCATAAGGACTTATAGTACGCAAATCTCTATCTGTGTTTCTAAGTGGAGTACTCTGTGGTATACCGTCTATTAAAACTAGTATTTGTCTACCTCTTAAGGTCTGACTTCTATTACTGGTAGTATTAGAACTTAATCCAATAGAAGGTACAGCTAATCCTAATATTACTGACATATCAGAGTTGAGCTGAGCATAACTTTCTATTTCTTTTTGAGTGATTACAATTACAGAACTTGAAGTATTGCGTTTTACCTCCGGAAGGCGAGTAGTAGAAACAATGATTTCTTCTAAATGAGTGTCATCTTCTTTATTAGGCTTTACTTGCTCTTGAGCAAAGGTAGGATATGCAACTGATAGCATTAATCCTAAAGTGTAGTGTTTGATATTCATATGCCTATTTTTATACTGTGTTTATTATGGTAAAATTAGGTAATATGACTTTATTTGGAATCATTACAAATAATTATTATTAGATTGATACTTTGTAAGCTTTTGAAGCGTAATACTTTATTGAAATAAGAAAGGAAAAATGAATATCTTATAATTTGTACTAAAATAGAATAGAGATTTTTAAGTAAGGGAATTGAATAAATTCAAATAATATAAAAGAGTAAGTAAGACTAGTTGGCTTTTTTTAGACGAATACTATTCTATTTTTAAGCCTTTACTTTCTTGTGAGGAGGGATAGATTACTCCTTAATCAATGTCGATGTCATAAAATTGAGGTGATTTGTTGTTTTTGGCATAAAAAAAACTATCTTTGCGTCATATTTATCAAGAATTTTTCTGCATAAAATGAGATTTGTAGAAAAATAGCAACCTGCAACAACAAGCAAGGTGCTGCAATCGATAGGCCAGAGATGGAAAAAATGTTGTTTACTTTTCTTAGTAAGTTTTATTTCTACAATTTCTGGCAACTTATTTGTAATAACATTATTATTAAAATTAGGACTATGTCAGAGAACAAGTTTTACACTTTTATTCCCTTTTTTATTTTTATAGCCATCTTTTTAGGCTGTGGTATTCTATTAGGTGACTTTTATAAGATGCCTTCACCCATTGCTATATCTGTTGGTGTAGTATCAGCATTTTTGATATTCTATAAGACTCCTATGAATGATAAAGTTATCTCTTTAATCAAAGGATGTGGAGATAGTAAGATTATCACCATGTGTATTATTTATTTACTAGCAGGAGCTTTTGCTACAGTTACTAAAGCTATTGGTGGCGTAGATACGATGGTCAATATGGGATTAAGTGTTGTACCTATAGAGTATCTTGCTATTGGGATATTTGTTATTGCTTGTTTTTTATCTCTAGCTATTGGAACTTCAGTTGGAACTATCGTAGCTTTAGGACCTATTGTAGTTGGTCTAGCGGAGAAGTCTGGTACTTCTATGGGGTTATTATGCGGTACTCTATTAGGAGGAGCAATGTTTGGAGACAACCTATCTATTATATCAGATACTACAATTACAGCAACGCAAACAGTGGGCTGTGAGATGAAGGACAAGTTTAGAGCTAACTTTAAGCTTGCTTTACCAGCAGCATTATTAACTATAGTAGCTTTATTTTTCATGAGCGGATCAACGACAGATATAGTTCTTGAGTTAGGTGATACAAGTAACTTTTGGGTTATTCTTCCTTATGTATTAATCATTGTCTTAGCTTTAGTAGGGGTACAGGTATTTGTAGCTTTATTCATTAGTATTTTAGTGGCAGGAATTATCGGTCTTGTACAGCATGACTTTGATGTACTAGGTTTTGCTAATCTAACGTATGAAGGGTTCGTATCAATGAATGAGATATTCCTATTATCAATGCTAACAGGAGGTCTGGCGAAGATGGTAGAAGATCAAGGAGGTATTCAGTGGTTGTTAAAACAGATGAAAAAGCTGATGAAGTCTCCTAAGGGAGCAGAGTTTGGTATTGCAGGTCTAGTATCATCTATAGGGGTGTGTTTAGCTAATAATACGGTGTCTATCTTGGTAGCGGGTAACTTAGCTAGAGATATTGCTACAGAGTACGAATTAGACAGACCAAGGGTAGCTTCTATCTTAGATATCTTCGCCTGTATTATACAAGGGGTGTTGCCTTATGGAGCGCAGATCTTGATTTTACTTAGTTTTACTAATGGCAAGATAGATTATTTAGATTTGATGAAGTATTCGTATTACTTTGTTGCTCTGTTGATTATCACACTTGTTTATATGATTTTCTTGAGAAAAAACGCACAAACAGCATAAAAGGAGCTTGAGAAAATACAAAATGTTTATATTTGTCCTCGGTTCAAATACAAAAATTGGATTTACACATGAAATTATTAGAAGGTAAAATCGCTATTATCACTGGTGCTACAAGAGGAATCGGTAGAGGAGTAGCTAAGGCATTTGCAGAACAAGGTGCAAGTGTTGCATTCACATATAGTTCTTCAGCTCAAGCAGCAATAGAATTAGAACAAGAATTAGCAGCTTTAGGTGTTAAAGCAAAAGGATATCAATCAAATGCAGCTGAGTATGAAGCAGCAGAGAAGTTGGTAGAAGAGATTTTAAAAGAATTCGGAAACATTGATATTTTAGTAAACAACGCTGGTATTACTAAAGATAACTTATTAATGAGAATGTCTGAAGCAGATTTTGATGCTGTAATCGAAGTAAATCTTAAGTCAGTATTTAATATGACTAAAGCAGTACAACGTACAATGCTTAAGAACAGAAAAGGATCTATCATCAATATGAGTTCTGTAGTAGGAGTAAAAGGTAACGCTGGACAAGCTAACTATGCAGCTTCTAAAGCAGGAGTTATCGGATTCTCTAAATCTATTGCATTAGAATTAGGTTCTCGTAATATCCGTTGTAACGTTGTTGCTCCAGGATTTATCGAAACTGAGATGACAGGTGCTCTTCCAGAAGATGTAGTAAAAGGATGGAGAGATGCTATTCCTTTAAAACGTGGAGGTACTCCAGAGGATATCGCAAATACTTGTGTGTTCTTAGGTTCTGACATGTCTGCTTACATCACAGGTCAAGTGATCAATGTAGATGGTGGTATGCTTACATAAGCTATTGCTATTGCGATAATATATAAAGGCTATCTAGGTGACTAGGTAGCCTTTTTGTTTATAATTACGTATCTTTATATATTGATAGATAAGTTTTTATATGATGAAAAAGAAAAATCTATATATTATATCTGGTTGTAATGGAGCCGGAAAAACGACAGCTTCCTTTACTATCTTACCTGAAATTTTAGAATGTAAGGAGTTTGTCAATGCAGATGAAATTGCTAAGGGACTATCTCCTTTTCAACCTGAGAAAGTTGCTTTTGAAGCAGGAAGAATAATGCTTAATAGAATAGATGAATTATTAAAAGCAGATGAGAACTTTTCTTTTGAAACTACATTGGCAACAAAAAGCTATAAGCAAAGAATAGCTTTGGCAAAAGAACAAGGATATACCGTAACCTTATTGTTCTTTTGGCTTGATAGTTTTGAACTAGCCAAGAAAAGGGTTAGAAGTAGAGTTAGTGAAGGGGGACATAATATCCCTATTGATGTGATTGAAAGAAGATATATTAATGGGATTGTTAATCTTTTTGATATTTATATAAATATAGTAGATCAAATACTTATCTTTGATAACTCAGAAGGGAACCATATTCTAATGGCTGAAAAGAACTTAGAAGAGGAAATGTTAGTGTACAATGAAGAGAAGTATAACCTTTTAAGACAGTGTTATGACAGTAGAAGAAAGAAATGAGAGAAACGAAAGAAAAGAAAAGATCCTTAAAGGGCTTGAATTAGCTTACCAAAATATGATTCTTTTCAAAAAAGAGAAAAAAAGTAAGATTATTGTGAGACAAGGGGATAAAATTGTAGAATTAAATCCTTAAAAAACTAATACGCGATGCTTACATAAGCTATTGCTATAGCGATAATATATAAAGGCTATCTAGGTGACTAGGTGGCCTTTTTTATACAAAAGTGAGAGTGTCCATAGTGCCTCTATTAGAACTTTGTGTTTTAATAGAGGTATTATAGATCTATTATTCGCTCAGTATTCTGGTATTGTAACTAGAATTCTAGTTTCTGTATCTTGAATATTTATTAGTGTACTAGAGATAATATGTTTAGGTCTTTTAACTTTTTTTAGCATGTATAAGTTATAATTATTTTTGTGTTTTATTGATTACTCCGTACTTTTAAAATAAAAAATGAAGAAGGTACTAGATAAAGGTGTTGAGATAGGAAAACAAGGACTACAGTCTTTTAGTATTGTTTTTTCTTGTTTGATCCGATGGATAGGTATGATGCTAGTGGGTACCTTTTTGTCTGTGTGGATATTCTTCTATTCGATGAGTAAGATTTACCAACTCAGAAAAGGGAGTGAAGCAACGGGTTTCTGGGATAACTTTACAGCATTCTTTAGTGATATCAACTACTCTGTTATTATTATCTTCGTTTTGCAACTTGTAATGATTGTCGCCTATTTTATCGTAGCTAATAAATATGCTATACAAAAAGCCATAGCTATGTTATGGGAAAAACAAGGAAGTGGGTTTATCGCTGGATATGTAGAACAATTATGGAATTACTTAAGTAAGAATAAACCACATCTATTTGGAGAAAAGCCAAATAAAGAAGCTATACAACGCGAATTAATAGCCCTGAATGATGATAATCACGTAGCCGGGATGATACAGCGTAAAACGACTCATTATGTTCTATCTAAGGCAAAATTAAGTAATGGACCGACTAGTCTTTTACAACAATTAACTACACTTCGATTTAATCCTTTGTCTTTATTGCCAGCACTGTGGTTGTTTTACGGGTTAGTAGGTATACAGATACTGTTTATTTTGTATATTTATTATAGATATTAAATGTTGTATAGGACAAAATTAGAATAATATGAAAATAGGAAATGACTCAATAGGTATAAGTAATACAGATAAGATCAAATTATTGGCTGTTATATTTGCTGTATACGTAGCTGTGATAATGTTATTTGATTGGCTATTAGATGGTAGTCTAAAAACTTGGGATAACTATCTGATAAAGGGGTTGATATATAGTATATTGTTTTCAGTATTGATATATGTGTCAATCAATAAACTTACTAAAAAAGTAGAACTGAAATTAGAAATACCACTAGTAGCAGGTGAGGAGCTAGAAGCTTATGGAATGGCTAATATGTTCTTAGGAAAAGAAGCTATAGGAGGAAAGTTAGGAATAACAGAAGACACATTAGTATTTCACTCACATAAGTTCAATATACAGAAAAGTACTATTCGCATTCCTTTTGATGAGATGACGGTCTTAAAACCATATAGAGTGATGTGGTTTATGAATAATGGGATAGAGGTACAGACTTATGATTCTCGATGCGTGTTTGTGGTAAATGATAGGAAGACTTGGTTAGAAATAATTCACAAGAAAATGAACTAATAAAAAGCGATTATAGATCTATTGTTCTATAATCGCTTTTTTACTATTACAATGTATAACTGAGTTTATTAAGTGGAATAGGCTTGCTAAAATAGTTAGCAAAATGATAATTTTTAAGAACATACTTACACTTTGAGACAAAATTATAGTACCTTAGCTATTATGATTACAATACTTCGATGAATAAATTTACCGCTATAGATTTTGAAACTGCTCAACCACAGCGCAATAGTATTTGCCAAGTGGGCTTAGTAGTATTTGAAAACGGAATTATAGTAGATTCCTTAAACATTCTTGTACAACCTCCTCAGAATGTTTATTGGAGTAAATTTATTGACGTACACGGTATCACACCAGAAGATACACAGTTTGCGCCTACATTCGAAGAAGTTTGGCATAAGATATTACCCTTTATACAATTTCAAGATGTAGTAGCGCATAATGGCTTTGGTTTTGACTTTCCAGTCTTACAGAAGACATTAGAGTATTATAACCTGGCTGTGCCTGAGTATGAGAAGCATTGTACTTATAAATTGTATAAAAAAGGATTAGCCAAATTAGCTGAACAATATAATTTATCTCTTAATCACCACGATGCTCTTAGTGATGCTAAAGTATGCGGAATATTGTTTAATCAATATTTAAACAATGGAGGTCTAATTATTTAATAGTATTATTATGACAAAGACAAAAGAGTATTTACAGCACAATCAAAAAGCATGGGATAAACAAGCATTAGCTAATCAGCAATGGTCTATGCCAGTGAGTGAGGAACTAGTAGCAAAGGCAAAACAAGGGGATTGGGACTTATTTGTATTGCCAACACCGATAGATAAAACTTGGCTAGGAGATGTAACAGGGAAGAAGATATTATGTCTAGCTTCAGCTGGGGGGCAACAAGCACCTATTTTAGCTGCTGCTGGAGCTAAAGTAACTGTAATGGATTTGTCTGTGGAACAGCTTAACAAAGATAAGCAAGTAGCGGATAGAGATAATTTACATTTAACTATTGTTCAAGGAGACATGACAAACCTAGAGATGTTCCAAGACAATAGTTTTGATATTATTGTACATCCTATATCTAATCTATATGTTAGTGATGTTACTCTAGTATGGAATGAGTGTTATCGCGTCTTAAACAATGGGGGAAGGCTTATTAGTAGCTTTTATAATCCAGTAGTGTTTATTCACGATAAGGATTCTAAATATGGCGCCGAAGGAGTCATCAAACCTAAGTATAAGATTCCTTATGCAGATTTAAGAGATCTATCTTCAAAAGAGGTAGAGGAAAAACAGAATAGAGATGAAGCCTTTGTTTTCGGGCATAGTCTTCAGGATTTAATAGGAGGACAGTTAAAAGCGGGGTTCTTAATTAAAGAATACGAAGAAGCTTTTCAACCCAATCCAAGGTTTGTAGTAGATCATTATCTGCCTACATTTATAGCAACAGTAGCAATTAAACTTCAATAATATGGAGCAAAACATAGTCTGGACAGGTATCGATAGTTTATCGATTGAAAAGTGTGTCTTGATTGATAAAGGTGAAACTATTCACAGTAAAGGTGATTTAGTTGGGAACAAAAACAACCAAGTTTATGGGGTAGAATATCAAGTAGTAGTTGACCAGAAATGGGAGACTCGATTCTTTGATATTACTTGTAAAGTAGGGCATAAGAACTATGCTATACATGGGTATAAGCTAAATAATCAATGGATTATAGATGAACAAGAGCATCCAGAATTACATGATTGTTTAGATATTGATATTTCAGTAACACCATTTACCAACTCTTTACCTATTAATCGACTACAACTAAAAGTGGGAGAGTCTAAAGAACTTGCAGTATTGTATATTAATCCTATAGAAGAGCGATTCACTAGGGTAGTACAACGCTATGAAAGATTATCAGAGACGACTTACCATTATAAGAATTTATGGAGTGATTTTGAATCAACAATAGAAGTAGATTCTAAAGGAGTAGTGACACATTACCCAAAGTTATTTGACAGATTATAAAAATATAAAAGCCCTAAGATATTTTCTTAGGGCTTTATTATTATTTACTTTTCTTATTAGTTTGAATCATTTTTAGATCCTCTTTTTGCTCTATTGCATTTCCTTCTAAGTCAAACTTCTCTGACTCTTGTGTAGGAACAACTACTTTGTCTTTTTTGGACTTGTACAATGGGAAAAGATAAGAGATGGTATAGTTAAAACCAACACCGATATTACCACTGTGCTTTTTATTATATCCAGGGATATAAAGATTTTCAAAATCATCAGGTTGTGTCTGAGAGATAAGACCTGTTAATCTCATAGTGAATCCCATAAACACATTGCTAAATACTCGCGTTTTAATTCCTGTTACAAACTCTACCCAATGCGCACTTAAGCCGTTTTGCTTTTTATTAACATCAATTCTCTCTTTTGGAAAGTATGGGTCAGTTGTATAAGGTTGATACCAATTAAGGGTTTGCGAAAAATTAGAATAACCATATCTAAAACCTACATAGATTAAATCTTCTCTATCTAACCAGTTCTCGTGTAAATTATAGTTTCCTCCTAGTCTGATATAGCTACCTGTGGTTGTAAAACCATAACTATTCTCATTTCTAGTCATTTTATCATGTCCAATCTCTGCTGCAGCATACCAGTTTTTAGTTAGTCTATAATCCCCAACAACTTCGAAACCTTGGTATGTCTTGTCATAAAAAGAACGTGTTATTCTAAACAAATCAACTCCTACTCTGATACCATACCTTTGAGGGTAATAGTGTGGAGATTGTGCAGTAGAATCAGTTAAAACTGGAGTTACTTCTTTAGTAGTTTTTTCTTGAGCAAAGGAAGAAAAAGCTAGAAGTAAAATACCACAATTAATAATAAATCTTGAAGTGTGCTTTTTCGCTATTTTGAATTTCATTTGTCTCAGTTGTATAGTATTTAATCCAATTACCACTAGTTTGTTCTGCATTTCCATTTAATGAAGGAGAAGTTCCGTCTTGACTCAAAGAGAATGTAGATACATATCCACAAGCTTTGTTTAAATATCTAGTATTGATTTTATATTTAAAAGTCAATGTATCGTATAAAGTGTCTGTCTGATTCTGTACTCTTTTTATTGATTTTAAGATCCATGTAGATTCAGGTTGATCTAATCTTAAAGGAATCAACAATTTATTACCTTTACTTTTTACTAAATCTTTTTCTCTACCAGCAACAAAAGCTTCTACCAATTCATTTTTAGGAATACCTTGGTCATCAAAGCTGTAAAACTCAATTAAAAAATTAGGTGTAGTAGGCTCATCAGCACCACAGATATCATCTTTCTCGCAGGCACTAAAAACTAAGCCTCCAATACCTAGGCAAAAAGCTGCTAATATTAGTTTTTTCATATAGATTTTTTATCTCTGTATATAAGATGTCAAAAATACTAAAACTAATTTATAACTCTCTAAAAAAGTTATTTATCTAATAAGGTTCTCTTTTTATTTTCTGTTACTTCATTTATCGTGTAAATAGTGATTTTTTCTTAAAGAGATTCTAAATAGATTAAAGAAAATGTTATTTACACATTGTCTTTACGTGATAAAACTAAATTTGGTGGTATCTTTAAGGAGAAAAAGAAATAAAAAAGGTATAAAATGTTAGAATCAGTTTCTAGTTTGCAGATTATCTTAGCTGCAACACCTGTTGTTCTCCTAATCGTTTTACTTGGATTTTTAAAATTACCTGGAGAGAAAAGTGCCTTAATTACATTAGGGGCTACAATATTAATAGCTATTTTTGGTTTTAGTTTATCTTTTGGAGATACGGCTTTATCTATAGGATATGGGGTGACTAAAGCAGTATTCCCTATTCTTGTTATTATTCTAATGGCTATTTATAGCTATAATGTACAAGTCAAATCTGAAAAGATAGAAATCATTAAGCAACAGTTTTCGGCTATATCAAAGGATAAATCAGTTCAAGTTTTACTATTGACATGGGGATTTGGAGGATTGCTAGAAGGGATGGCAGGCTTTGGTACTGCAGTAGCTATACCTGCAGCTATTTTGATAAGCTTAGGTTTTAAGCCTATGTTTTCTGCTGTAGTGAGTTTGATTGCTAACAGTGTACCTACAGCCTTTGGAGCAGTCGGAATTCCTGTTATTGTATTAGCGAGAGAAGTTGAAATGACAGATCAAATAACATTGATTAGTTCTCACGTTGTGTGGCAGTTGGCTGTTCTGATGTTCTTAGTCCCTTTTCTAATTGTGACCTTAGCAGAGAAGTCAGTTAAGTCAATACTAAAGAATATCTTGTTAAGTGTTTTAGTAGGTACTGTAACATTAGCTGTACAGTATTATGCTGCAGTATATATAGGAGCAGAGACTCCAGCCATCTTAGGTAGTATCGCATCTGTTGTTGTTATAATTGCATTCGGTAAACTAACTGCTAATAGGGAAGTTAAAGGCTCTTATTTAAATTTTAGCTTTAATCAAATATTTCAGGCTTGGAGTGTATATGGCTTGATTTTACTGTTAGTGTTATTAACTAGTCCTTTGTTCCCTTTTACTGCATTTATGAAAGCGAATTGGGATATATTCCAGACTAACTTTAACTTTAATGTAGCAGGTACTTTACATACTGTAGGGATCTATTGGTTGACCGATACAGGAGTATTAATCTTTGTAAGTTCTTTAGTAGGAGGTCTGATACAAGGATTATCATTGGGTAGTTTGTTTAGTTTACTTGGCAAAACTACCATACAGTTAAAAAAGACAGTAGTTACAGTTTGTTGTTTAATATCACTATCTACTTTAATGGATTTTTCGGGGATGATTACGGTTCTAGGCCTAGCATTAGCTACAGCTACAGGAGCGTTATATCCATTATTTGCTCCAGCTATTGGAGCATTAGGAACATTCTTAACAGGTAGTGATACATCGTCTAATATCTTGTTTGGTAAGCTTCAGGCTACAGTAGCGGATAAGATAGGAGCTGATAAAGGATGGCTAGCAGCAGCTAATACTACAGGAGCTACAGGCGGTAAGATTATTTCGCCTCAGAGTATAGCAGTAGCGACTACAGCCTGTGGACAGCAGGGTAATGAAGGAGTAATCCTGAAGAAAGCAGTTGGTTTTGCCTTGTTGTATATTCTAATTGCGGGAATAGTAGTGTATTTAGGAAGTTAAGAATTAAATAAATAGAAATATGAAAGTAGGGTTGTTTGTCCCTTGTTATGTGAATGCAGTTTATCCAGAAGTGGCTTTAGCGAGTTATAAGTTGTTGACACATTTTGGAGTAGATGTTGATTATCCAGTAGATCAGACTTGTTGTGGTCAGCCTATGGCCAATGCAGGTTTTGAAGGTAAAGCATTGCCATTAGCAAAGCAGTTTAATGATTTATTTGAAGAGTTTGATTATATAGTAGCTCCTTCTGGTAGCTGTGCAGGGTTTGTAAAAGATACTTATCCGCGCTTAATGGAGAAAGAGGGATGTACAAGTAAAGTAAGTGGTAAGGTATATGACTTATGTGAATTCCTTTACGACATCTTGAAAGTAGATAAATTACCGGGGAAGTTTCCTCATAAAGTGAGTTTACATAACAGTTGCCACGGACTTAGAGAACTTAAACTAGGTTCGGCAAGTGAACTTAATATTAAGCCTTATTCTAAAGTAAAAGCATTGCTTAATCTAGTAGAAGGCGTAAAAGTAGTAGAACCTATTAGAGTAGATGAATGCTGTGGTTTCGGGGGGATGTTCTCCATAGAAGAACCTGCTATTTCTATCAGAATGGGTAATGATAGAGTAAATGGTCACTCAGATACTGAGGCGGAATATATTACAGGAGCTGATAGTTCATGTTTAATGCACATGGGAGGTATCGTAGATAAGAATAAAATGCCTATTAAGATGATTCACGTAGTCGAAATATTAGCAGCAGGATTATAATTATGAGTAGTACAAAACATGCACAGAATGCTGATGTATTTCAGCAAAATAAAGAGAAAGCTACTTGGCATGATAATGCATTGTGGTTTGTAAGAGAGAAGAGAGATAGAATATCTAAGACTTTACCTGAATGGGAAGAGCTTAGAGCATTGGGTGAAAAGATAAAATTACATAGCGTTAGTCACTTAGCGAGTTATTTAGAACAGTTTGCAGCTAATGCAGAGGCAAACGGAGTTATTGTCCACTGGGCTAAAGATGCTGAAGAACACAACGCCATCGCTACAGAGATATTACAGAAACACAATGCTAAGAAAGTAGTGAAGAGTAAGTCTATGCTGACAGAAGAATGTGATCTTAACCATTACTTAGAAGCAAAGGGAATAGAAATTATAGAGAGTGACTTAGGGGAGCGTATCTTACAGTTAAACGGGACTGCGCCTTCACATATCGTATTACCAGCTATCCACATGAAAAGGGAAGAGGTAGGAGAATTGTTCTCGGAGAAGTTAAATACAGAAAAGGGAAATAGTGATCCTACATACCTAACTCGTGCAGCTAGAGTATCGTTGCGAAATGACTTCCTAACTGCTGATGCAGCTATGACAGGAGTGAATTTCGGAATAGCTGCTACAGGGGAGATTGTGATATGTACTAATGAAGGGAATGCGGATATGGGAACCTCTTTAGCAAAGTTACACATTGCTTCTATGGGGTTAGAGAAACTGATACCTGATTACGAGAGCTTGAGTGTGTTAACGAGATTATTAGCGCGTTCAGCAACTGGACAACCTACGACAACTTATACTTCACATTTCCGCAAGCCTGTAGAAGGTGGTGAATTTCATATTATATTAGTAGATAACGGTAGAAGTGATATCTTGAGTAACGAGGAACATATCAAGTCACTTAACTGTATTAGATGTGGAGCTTGTATGAATACTTGTCCTGTATATAGACGCAGTGGAGGATATTCTTATACTTACTTTATTCCAGGTCCTATCGGTATTAATCTAGGTATGCTAAAAGATCCTGTTAAACACAGTGAGAATCTATCTGCTTGTTCGCTATGTTATTCTTGTAATAATGTATGCCCTGTTAAGATAGACTTAGCAGATCAAATCTATAAATGGAGACAAGATCTTGACTCACTTGGAAAAGCTAATTCATCTAAGAAGCTTATCTCTACGGGTATGCAATTTTTGTTTACTCACCCAGCTTTGTTTAGAACAAGCTTGAAGTTTTCTTCTTTAGCGAAGTATGCACCTCGTTCTTTGACCTTTGGGTTAAAAGAGTGGGAAGACGGGCGTAGCTTACCTCCGTTTGCTAAAGAGTCGTTTACAGAGATGTGGAAGAAAGGAAAAGTGAAAAAGAAATAAGAAGATTATGAGTAGCAAAGATTATATATTAAACAATATCAGAAGAAATACAAGACAGGTATTTGACAAGCCTCAAATGGACTTGAATGCAATCCGTTTTGACGATCAACTTGCGCAGTTTATTGAGATTTCTAAGGCAGTAGGAGGTGATGCAGTAGTTTTAAAAGAAGGAGAGGATATTAATCAAGTGATTCGATCTTTATATCCAGACGCTAAGGAGATTGCTTCTACAGTAGAGGGTATTACATTAACTACACTTAATCCAGATGAAGTGAATAGTCCTAAAGAATTGGAAGCAGTGGATCTTGCGATAATAGAAGGATCATTTGGAGTATGTGAAAATGGCTGTATATGGCTCCCTCAGCAAATAAAACACAAGGCGTTATACTTTGTCACTCAGTATTTAGTTATCGTCTTAGATCGCTCTAAATTAGTTAATAATATGCACGAAGGCTATAAATTAATAAGTCCTAGTGAGAAAGGCTTTGGGGTGTATATATCAGGACCTTCTAAGACAGCAGATATTGAACAGGCACTTGTAGTGGGAGCACATGGTCCGAAGGGGCTAACTGTTATCTTAAAGTAAAGTTGTAATTGGTCAATAGAATACTAAAAAAGGCGAGAGAATACTGTATTCTCTCGCCTTTTTTAGTATTCTATATATTATTGCTCTATAAATTCCGTAAAATTTAAATCTCCTGCATAGTCTATCCCCATATCATTAAGATTAAATTCAAAGTAACTTTTTGTTATTACTTGTGAATTGTCATTAGGTATGTCTATTTTGTAAAATACTAATAAATCAGATTCTCTAAGTTGGTCAAAAGTAGTTATGCGAGTGCTAGGTTTATTATGTGAGATAACCTGTGTAAGAACAATTTCAGTAAGTGCAGTTGGATAAACACGTTGTCCGTAATCTGTAATTACTCCATTATTGTGTTTAACAGATTTATTAACAACTAAGAAAGTGATTTCGATTAGATTCTCTATAAAATGCTCTCCCTTATTATTAACCTCTAAGACATACTCATTGTAGTACGTATTATCAAGTCTTACTAATTTATCAGTTACATTATTGTTGCCATTTTTATCTTTACTATTTATTCTCTTAATCTTTAAAATTGCATTATCTGCTCGATAAGGGGTGTTCTTTAACGTGATTGTTTTTTTAGTAGGCTCAGTTATTGTTACAGTGACTATTTCACTATCCTTATATGGAGTACCTGAATTATTACTTTTGGCTTGAAATTGATATGTTCCTGCAATCGTAGGCTTGAACACATTACTTGTTAGCGCTTTTTTATCTGCAAGATTAATTATGTTTGCACCAGAGATACCATAAGTATCTTTACTATCTTTTAGTGTAAAGTAAATAGGTTTGTTCACAAATCCCTCAGTCTGTCTTGTTGTTAAGTGTAATGTTAGAGTCTCTGCAGGTTTTGGTTTGTAACCATTATCATCACTATTACATGACGTTAAGATTAAAATAGGTAGTAACAATGCAATTAGGATTTTTTTCATTTTTAAGCTTGTTTTAAGTTATGGTAAATGTAACTTATAATTAAGATAAAATTAAGACAGTGTATGTCAATGTTGTCTTTTCTCTTATTCTTTATAG
Source organism: Myroides marinus (assembly GCF_900109075.1). Taxonomy (GTDB): domain Bacteria; phylum Bacteroidota; class Bacteroidia; order Flavobacteriales; family Flavobacteriaceae; genus Flavobacterium; species Flavobacterium marinum_A. The sequence goes on from NZ_FNYS01000006.1 coordinate 26,771, forward strand.
TTTGATTTATTCATCTTGCTAGTGTTTAGAGTGAATAAAGCACGATGTACTAGTAATCTAATAGAATTAATTCTCTATTATTATTTCTCCAAGAGTCAAATCTCCAATATAATCAATAGTAGTATTTTTAAACTTTAATTCAAAATAGCTTTTTGACAATACTTGAAGTGGGGTGTTTTCTTTAGGTTTGTCAAGATAATAAAACTCTAAATCGTTATTTGGATAAGTATAAATATTATTAACAGTTACTGGACCATCAGACTGATTTGTGATTATTTGTCTAATAATAGTTGATTCTACTTGGTTTGGCAGTATGCGCTTATCATAACTGATGATATTACCATATTCTGTTTTAACGGTTTCATTTCTAAGTAAAAAGGTTACTCTTGCAGTAGTCTTTATACACAAAACCATCTATTGTGGCTTTTGCCACAAAGGTAAATTCCCCTGGTTTAGATGGTTTATAGCGACCATTGATAGCTACAGTCTGATCATTGTTATCTATAGATGTAATTTTAGCCAGATGAGTACTATAGTTTCCTCTTAAGTCCTTCACTATAAAGTAAACAGGTTTATTTACATAGGTTTCTTTGGTATTGACTTCCATTACTAGCTGCCCTTTTTGATTAGGTACAGAAGAATTGTCGTCTGTACTACATGAGAATAGGAGTAGAGATGATATAAATGTAATAGCTAACTTTTTCATAGTGCTTTTGTTTTATAACTATACTAAAATTAGGAATTCTAGTATAGAAATACTGTCACTAATAAAAGTGTTTTCGGGGTGTTTTGCTAGTTATAAGTTAAATGAGTTTGAATTGTGTAAGTGTCTTTTTTAAGGTAGATTGTTTGAAATAAAAAAGCTACTTCATATGAAGTAGCTTTTAGCATATAAAATGACAAAAGAGTTAATCTAATGCCTCAAATTCGTCTGTACCCTCTACGCGAACTAATTCGCTTCCCACAGGAGATTTTAGATAAGGGATAATAGCCATATCATTATGCGCTACAGCATTCACACTATAGATTTGAGAGTTTTCAGGATTGTCTAGATACTCTTCATCCTCCGTGTTACTTAAGAACCTCCATCCGCTATCCGTATCAGAGTTAGGTTCTTCTCTGTACATATAATCTACTTTCTCTCCTAAGATCATAATCTTACCAGAGGCTAGGCAAAAACCGATGTCTCCAACTAAATTCTTTTCAGCAGGAATATTATTGTTGTTGTTTTGATTCATGATTATATCAAGTATAAAGTAAAGGGCAATCTAAAAGACTGCCCTTTGCTTATTGTGTTGTTAGTATTATTTAAGTTCTAATAAAACTACGTTCTCAACGTGGTGTGTCTGAGGGAACATATCCACTGGACGTACTTTAACTACTCTGTACTTAACATCCATAAGGGCTAAGTCACGTGCTTGAGTAGCTGAGTTACAGCTTACATAAACGATGCGTTTAGGAGCTACTTTTAATAACATCTCTACTACATCTTTATGCATACCATCACGAGGAGGGTCAGTGATAATTACATCAGGTTGACCATGTGTAGCGATAAACTCATCGTTAAACACATTCTTCATATCTCCTACGAAGAACTCACAGTTAGTAATATTGTTGCGTTCTGCATTTACCTTAGCATCTTCGATAGCTTCTGGTACAGCTTCTACACCGATTACTTTACCAGCTTTTTTAGATACGAACTGAGCGATAGTACCTGTACCTGTGTACAAGTCATATACTACTTCGTTACCAGTAAGACCAGCGTAATCTCTAGTTACTTTATATAATTCGTAAGCTTGTTCAGAGTTAGTTTGGTAGAATGATTTAGCATTGATACTAAATTTAAGTCCTTCCATTTCTTCTAAGATATAATCACGACCTTTATATAGTACTACATCTTGGTCATAGATAGTATCGTTAGCTTTTCCGTTGATTACATACTGTAATGAAGTAATCATAGGGAAGCGCTCTGCTAAGAAGTCCATTAATAGTTCGCGCTCTTCTTTGTTGTCATAGAAGAACTGGATCATTACCATCACTTCTCCTGTAGAAGTAGTTCTAATCATTAATGTACGCAATAGACCTTCTTGCTCACGAGGATTAAAGAATGCTAAGTTATTCTCGTTAGCAAATCTTCTGATTTCGTTTCTGATTTCATTAGAAGGATCTTGTTGTAAGTGACATTTTTTGATGTCTAAGATCTTATCCCACATTTTAGGAATGTGAAATCCTAATGCATTTTCTTTACCCATTTCTTCTCCACTAGCTACTTCTTCTGGTGTTAACCAACGAGCGTTAGAGAAAGAGAACTCCATTTTATTTCTGTAAAATAAAGTTTCTTCAGAACCTAAGATAGGTTCGAATTCAGGTAATTCTATTTTTCCTATACGTTTTAGGTTGTTAAAAACCTCTTGGTTTTTATAGAACAACTGCTGTGTATAGTTCATGTTTTGCCATTTACATCCACCACATGCTCCGAAGTGCTCACATACTGGCTCTATTCTTTGTTCAGAAAATTTGTGGAATTTAACTGCCTTACCTTCATAATACGCTTTGCGTTTTTTGAATGTTTGCACATCTACCACATCTCCCGGAACTACGTTAGGAATAAATATAACTTTCCCATCTGGAGCTTTAGCTACCGAAACGCCTTTTGCACCTGCATCAAGGACTTCTACGTTTTCGAATACGATTCTTTCTGTTCTTTTTCTACTCATGCCGCAAAAGTAAACCTATTTTCAATTATTTAATCTACTGAATGCTTATTCATAATGAGTTTATATAATTTTAAAAACGGAGGTATGTTGTTGTTGTTCAATTGATTGTTTTTGTGTTGAAAGAGGTTTTATATCGTCTGAAATGAGGTTGTATAAGCTCAATACGATTCGCATAATTTAAAATATTATATCATGTAGTCTTACAAGGTTGATATTAATGATGTCTATCTGTTAAAAAAAGTCAATATTATTCCTAAATATAAAAAAGTGAATAATAAATTATCTATTTTAGATTACTGCAATAAACCTGCGTAAAAAGTGGGGTGATGAGCACAAGTATAATTAAAGTTATAAACACACACTGTTTTATGAAGTTCCAAAAAGTATTATTATTTCTCTTTTTAGTATCAGTATCTATTGGTTATGCACAGACTATTCGTCTGCCATATAATGATGACTCTGGCTGGATGTTAGTGGAATTAAAGGTAAATGAAAAACCAATGACCTTCTTGTTTGATACAGGCTGGGATGGTCTATCTATCAGAGCTAGTTTATTAGATGAATATAGCCATGGTGAGCAGATAGCGGCTATAGATGCTAATAATGTAGTACAGGCTATACCTACTTTTACAGTGGATAATCTTAAAGTGGGAAATTATACTTTTTCGAAACTACCATTTACAGATTTTGAATCTTTTCCGATGATTAATGATCCTATATTTAATTGTTATAAAATAGATGGGGTACTTGGCAACGTGATTTATAAAGATAAGATTCTAGAAATAGACCCTATAAAGAAAGAGATAGTACTACATGATTTCACTCCAGAACTTGTCGATACACTTCTTAAAAATAAGTTTACTTCAGTACCTACTTATCCAGTAGAAGGAGGAACTAGAATTCTTGTGCCAACTGAGATTGGAGCAGGTATAAAGCGTCTTTTCTTATTTGATACCGGAGATAATGGTTATTTAACGATGAGTGCAGATAGAGCCTTAGTTGCTTATTTGGCAAGTTTAAAGTTTAACTCTTATATCAGTGTAGGAAGTATAGGAGCCTTTGGGTTGAATGAAAGTGTAAATAGAACACTTATCACACAAGAAGGTAAAATTAAGATGGGGAAATTAGCTTTAGATAATGAAGAATTGACTTTTACAGCTAATGATAGCACCTATCAAATGGGAGTGGAATTTATTAAGCAGTTTCACTTTTACTATTTACCTTCATTTAACTTAATATACTTAAAGAAAGTTCAGAATAATCCTGTTGTGTCAACCCTAGAGAAAGTAGGATATGGTATTGCCTATATAGATGGGAAATATATGGTGGCTGCTATTCATCAAAAAGAACAAAATGTACGTTTAGGTGATATAGTTGTTTCTATTGACGGAACTCCTATTGAGCAATTATGTGGATACAGAAAATATCTGCAACGCAGTAAAACTACTCCTAAACTTGTGGTAGTACGCGATGGGAAACAGATGACATTGTAATTAAGACTTCTAAACGAAATAAAAGCGATAATAGTGTATTCTATTGTCGCTTTTTTATTTATAACTCAATATGATTTTATCTTAATTTTTGTTAATTTTATTCTTAATTAGCTGATCGCTTGCGTTTATGAAAATAACGGAGCTATACGGTTAAAGTATTTAAAAGTAGATAAAAATGAGAAAATTATTTACAGTTATTGCTATTGTGGCCTCAGTAGGTACAACTTTAGCTCAAAATTTCAAGATCAAGAAAGGAGAGATTCAGATTGATAAACAATCTGTTGCTAAGATCGAGAAAGAGAAAGAAGGTTTTAAGATTAGCAGTTTAGATGGTACAAGTTTCTTTGTAGCTTTAGCAACTAATCTTACACCAAAAGGAAAAGTAGCTCCAAAGTATTGGTTAGTATTAACAGGGAATAATGGAAATATTCGCGAGAGTGAATATGAAGGGGTTGGTTTCTCGTTTAGTAAAGAGAAATGGACTGTAGAGGCTCTTCTTAAAAGTGGAGTAGGACTTATAGGTGGGGAAGGAATGAATAAGGAAAAGGTAAAACAATACTTTGAGTCTTCCGATAGAAGTGTTTCTGATAAATGGGAGAAGTTTATAGAGGAGAAATTAGCAGAGATAGAAAAAGAAAGCCAGCTAGCAATAGATCAAAAACTAACAATAGATGGTAGTGGAAATATTAAAAAGAATGGTGAAAAAGTGGGGTATTATAAAAAAGTAACAGTTAATGCACAAGTTCCTTCTTATGAATATGTAGTCTATAATGCTAAGAATAGTCAAATAGGATCTGTGTTCTTTTATGAGGCAGAGAATTTGAATAATAGTAATGGGGGAGTAAGCCTAGAAGTAGGAGAAGAAAAGAATGCTTTATACGGTATTAAGTTTAGCTTTAATAAAATCGTAACAGATGATTTAGCAAAAAGAATGGTGTATAGGTTAAATGCAATGGGGGCATTTGATTAATACTTTTTATTCTAATTAATTGTTATATAGTAAAAGCGATAATAGAGCTATAAGTTCTATTATCGCTTTTTAGTTCATATTTTACTAAGTAAGCTAGGTAAAAAAAAGCAGTACTTGTAAAGTACTGCCTCTGTAGCTTATTTTGATGACACCATAGAGATGTAATCAACTAGGTTTAGTTTTTTAGTCTTTTATACTCGCGAAGTATTTCTTTAAGTTGTCTATTAGATGTAATATCTAAATCTTTATCAGATAAGAAGTGTTTAAAGCTAAATTGACTATCGTATTTTTTGTCTACAATTATTTGATCAATTACCATTAGTTCTTTTCTTAAATGTCTCTTTTCAGTTTCAAGAATAGTCAAATTGTGGAATTTATCTTTAAAGTCTCTTCTAAAAGTATTTGTATTAAAAGGAATAGAGTTTAGAAGTTGTAGTTGCTTCTTCGATTTAGAATCTAGAGCATTGATGATTTTTATTGTAATTTGTTCAATCTCTTGCTTTGTTAAAGCGTCCGTTTTTTTTGGAAGATGATAAACTAATTCAGCTTCTTTATAAGGAATTGTTTTGCTTACTGGTTTTTTAGCTACCTGCTTTGGAGCAGATTTTTTTTGAGTTGCTGATGGAGCATAACCACTTCCAAAACAGATTTTACAATTAGGATTTAAACCTTCACAAGAACAAAGTTCGACTGCCATATTTTTTAGATTACTTTTTACTTTAGATGTTACATTGATTTTTTACGTGCTTTAAGACTTGTTTCTAGATGAAAGAATATAGATAGATGTATGCCGTAAAAATGATTGCGCGAATGTAATTCTTTTCTTTAGAATAATTAGACTAAGTTGATAAACTAATTGAAATATCTGAACTAAAAATTATTCAATAGAAGAAATAGAGTAGGGATAGGAAAAGAATGAAATAGTATATAAACAAAAAAAGCGACCTATTGGTCGCTTTCTTTTCTAGTGGGGAGAGCAGGATTCGAACCTGCGAAGGTTACCCAACGGATTTACAGTCCGTCCTCGTTGGCCGCTTGAGTATCTCCCCTCCTAA